>NZ_NPKJ01000066.1 GCF_002284575.1 Mesorhizobium temperatum | reverse complement strand
GGTTGGGCTACGGCGTGCCGCATAAGTTCTCACTCCGTTCGACCTTAGCGCAAGATTCTGAACAGTTCTTGTTCCGACCCCTATACGATTGCTGAGAAGGCTATGGTTTGCATTCCCAACTCCGATTGGGACAAACAGACGTTTGACGCTTTGCTGGTCCAGGTTATGGAAGTCATAGGAGCCCAGAAACAGGCCATCGACGCCCTTGTGGTGATGCCGATCACACGGGTTATTAGGGCGGGGATCCTAGAGTTCGAGCAAAGCCCGCCTAAAGCGCAATCTACGGCCACGGTGAAGCGTTGGCGTGGGCATCTTGGCGCGCTGCTTGGAGATCAGCTGCCAGCGGCGACGTTCCATGAAGAGACGGTGCGCGACATGTTAGGTGTCTAAACCGAATTCCACAGTTGACCCATAGCGTCACGTGGTTGTGCGAACCCTCGCACTGCCACTGTCAACTGACGCTGCCTTTCGGTCAAAATCACACTGGAGGATTATAGGAGTGCCTGTCCTTTTCTGCAAATTGCATGGATGAGGAACTACGCCGGACGGAGCGTCAAAGATCCACCGCTTGGCGGTGGTGGGTTTCCGCTATCGCACGGATATTGCGGCGAAGAGTGCAACTTCGTGCCTTGCGACGACGGTCCTGGGGCCACGATCGCTGATTATATAAGGGTGCAGTGCGGAACTCAACGACGACCTGTGCCCGGGGTCGCCTCGTCGTAGCGTCTGGCGGCGCCCAATCGCCCACCGCAATTTCATTGAAAGGTTGCTAAGTTGACCCACATCGACATCGCGTCGGATGTCCCCTCCATTCGTCCAGGCGCGTTCCCCCTGGGGCTTAAGCCTTTATACTTGGCCGGGCTCAACAGTCCGGCCTTTTTCTTTTTGTCCCATCGTTCGGTGGCCTGCGCATGGGTTATGGTGCGCATTCACAGTCCCGCTCGACAAGCATTATGACCAGTCAGGATCATCAAATGGCAAATCCTCCACGCCGACCCACAAATCCGATGGCAGCCGCCGAAGCCGCCTTCAAGCCAATCAAGAAGCCGGCGGCGCCGGTTCGCGAACCGTCGGTTGCTCCAAATGTCAGAGAACTTGTTTCGATCAGGATCGATAGAGCCGTGCTGGAGTATTTCCAGCAAGATGGGCCGGGCTGGCAGGATCGTATCAACGATACTTTGCGGCGTACAATCTTCAAGGAACCGAACAATGCCGAGGACGAACGATCAGACGACTGCACAGCGTTTATACGCCACGCAGAAAGAGGCGAAAAGAAGCGTAAGTGATTGCGCACTTTCTGGGCAACCAACACTCCCTAGTTATTTCTTGTCGAGCCGCGGTGAAACCTCCGTATGCTCCGTGGCTGGAGACTCCGAATGGCATTTCGATTCCTACATACGGCCGATATTCATCTCGACTCGCCGTTGCGTTCGCTGGCGCTGCGAAACCCTGATCTTGCGGAACTCGTCGGAGACGCCAGTCGCCAGGCGTTTGTCGCAATAGTGGATCTCTGCCTTGCCGAGCGCGTCGATGCGCTCGTCATTGCCGGCGATCTTTATGATGGCGATCAAACTTCGATGAAAACGGCGCGGTTCCTGGCATCGCAGATGACGCGTCTTCACCAGGCCGGCATCAAAGTTTTCAAGATCCGCGGAAATCACGACGCCATGTCGCGGATATCGAAACAGCTCGTCTTTCCCGACACAGTAACGATCTTCAGCGGCCGCCCCCAGTCCGTGCTCCAGACAGCCGGCGGGCTTGACGTCATGTTCCATGGCTTGAGCTTCGCAAACCCAAAGGCGCCAGAGAGCTTGCTGCCCAAATACACGGCTCCCCGCGAAGGGGCGGTCAATGTTGGCATCATGCACACCAGTCTGGCCGGATCGCCCGGGCATGACGTCTACGCCCCTTGCAGCGTCGCTGACTTGCACGGCCATGGTTTCGACTACTGGGCGCTCGGGCACATCCACGTCCGCAAGGTTCATCCTGGAGCGAGCACGGTGGTGATGCCGGGAATGCCGCAAGGCAGGGACATCAACGAGGCCGGAGAAAAGTCAGTCACTTTGGTAACGATACATGACGACCGTTCCGTCGAGGTCGAGGAAAGGCTGACGAGTGTCGCGCAATTCGAGCGGGTGAGCGTCGACCTAACCGGGATGACAGAATGGTCTGAAGTCGTCGGACGAATCCGATCCGCGCTCGAAGATATCCGGGCTTCCGTCAGATCCCGTCATGTTGTGGTCCGTCTCGGGCTTACCGGGGCGTCGCCTCTGTCATGGACATTGATCCGCGATAGGGACCTGCTCCTGGCCGAAGCCGAGCAGGCAGCGGAACACGTGGGTGACACATGGGTAGAAAAGCTCGAGCTGGGCCTCGCTCCGCCCAGGACGGAAACACCCGAAGGCGTTGCGGATCCGATTTTCGAACTCGCTGAGGCGATGCGCGCAGATGCCAGCTCGGAAGCCTTCCGTGCCGAAGCCAGGGAATTGGTCCTGAAGACGATTGCGGATCTTCCGCCCGACGGCCGCGACTTCGCCGGAAAAGACGAGGCCGCGCTGGAATTATTCCTCGACAGGGTTCTTGCCAGTGGCGCTGACCTGGTCACGGCCCGCCTCAAGGCAGGTGGATCGCAATGAGGCTCCGGCGCCTTGATCTCATTCGTTATGGAAAGTTCACCGACAGGACGATCGAGTTCGGACCAAAACCGGATTTCGGGCCCGACCTGCATATCGTGTTCGGGCTGAACGAGGCCGGCAAGTCGACCGCGCTTTCCGGCTATCTGGACTTGCTGTTCGGGATAGAAGAACGCAGCCGCTACAATTTCCTTCATGAGTATAGCGCGATGCGCATCGGCGGCGTGCTCGAATTCGGGGGAGAGGAGCATGCGTTCTCACGCACGAAACAGCGGAACAACTCGTTGTTGAACGCAATGGGCCAACCGGTGAGCGAAGTGGCGATTACGGCACATCTCGCAGGTCTGTCCCGGGACGCTTACGGCACCATGTTCTCGTTGGACGACGAGACGCTGGAAGCAGGCGGAAAATCGATACTGGAGTCACGCGGTGACCTGGGCAAGCTTCTGTTCACGGCCAGCGCCGGTCTTGGGCATGCGAGCGACACATTGAGTGCGCTCGACGCCGAAGCGGACGGGCTCTATCGGAAGCAGGCACACGGGACCGAACTTGCGCTGCTCAAGAAGCGACTTGCGGAACTGAAGTCCCGAAAGGATGCGATCGACACATTGGCTTCGACGTTCGAGACCCTCGAGGCCGAACGTCTTGACGCGACGGAAAAATACGATCGCAGCATCACCGAACGGTCGGTGCTGTCGGCCCGGCTGGATACCATTGCGAAGTATCTCCGCGCAGTCCCGATCCTCGCGGATATCCGACGTAAGGCAGCCCGGCTGGCTGAGTTGCCTGACATCGCTTCACCGCCGCGGACTTGGACAGGCAGTGTCGCCGAATTGATCGATGATGACGCCAGCCTGAGAACGCGGCTGTCAGCGAACGTTGATGAAGTCGAACGAGTGACGATGAAAATCGCATCGGTTGAGGTGGATGAGGTGATCCTTGCGGTCTCCGAGCAGGTTCGCGGCCTGGCGGATCGCAAGGTGCGCTATGTCTCCGCAGGCCTGGATCTGCCAAATCGAAGGACGGACCTGCAAATACTCGATAATGCCGTGGCGACTTGCCTTGCCGCCCTTGGAAGGTCCTCCGAGCCAGACCCTGCTGCGCTGCTTTTGCCTGCTGCCACCGCTGGCGCTGTTCGCAATATGGTCGAGCAGCGATCCGGAATCGCGACTAGCGTGCGCGTCGCCCGTGACGAAGCCGCGGCGGCCCGCGATGTGCTTCAGGCGGCACGCGAGCGGGTCGGCGAAGAAAGGGCCGTGCCCGAACCTGCCAGGGCAAGGCTAGCCTCGGCTCTATCGAAAGCGCGGGAGAGCGGGCACCTAAGAGACATCAAGATGGCACGGGACGCGGAGGACGCGAGCACAAGTCGATGGGAGACGGCAATTAATCGCCTGCATCCCTGGTCAGGGGATGCTGGGGCGCTAGCCAGGGTGTCAGTCCCGAGTGCTGGGCAGGTTGGCGCATGGAAAGCGCTCGTAGCAGAGCTTGGAAAGAGCAGGTCCGTCCTTTCCGAACGTCTTGCCGAATACCAGAGTAATCATGAATTGCTCTCCGCGCGGCTGGATGCCCTTCGTACCTCAGTCGATGTAACTGACGATGAAGAGGCCGCCACCATTCGCCGCGCCCGGGACGAGGCTTGGGCGAAGCATCGAGGTGAGCTCAGTGGCGAAACAGCCGACGATTTCGCGGTCGTCCTGGCGCGTGACGACAGTGTTGGAGCAGTTCGGCTGGCCAACACGCGGGAGCTCGCCGAGATCCGAACAACGACCCGCAGCCTTGCCGAAGCTGCGGCCGTCATCTCGCGTGCGAGCGCCCAACTTTCCCAGATCGACTTGGACGTGGAAGCAGCACTGTCGGAGATCCGCGTAGCGGTGAGAGATCTGCTCGGAGACCGCCTGGAATCTTCGCCTGAGCGACTGGTCGAACTGATCGAGGATCGTACTTCTGCCCGGACCGATGCGCTTGCGGCCTGGGAGGAGATCGAGGTCGCACGCAAGAAGGCTGGGCGGGCGGCTGACGAGGGAGACCAGATCCGCCTGGAGTTGAGCGGGGCGCTGGAGAGCGTCGGAATACAGTCTGACTCCGAAGAGAGTTTGGAGACGATCATGGCCGTTACAGAGCTGTTCCTCGACAGGCAGCTCAAAGTGGACGCTGAACGTGCCGAGGCGGTCAGAACAGTTAGCGCGAAGGAGGAGGATCTGGCAGCCAGACGACGCGCTGTGGATGTGGCAGAAAGGCGTGAGGAAGAATGGCTCGCCGGCATTGCCGAAGCGCTTAAGGGCACTTGGCTCGAGAGCGGGCTTTCGGCGTCCGGAGTCGGGAACGTACTCGATCAATTGGCTGAACTGTCCAAAACCCTTCAGGATCGGGATGCCATGCAGCTCCGCATCGGGAAGATGGAGGCAGACAGAGATAAATTCTTTGTCGAGGCTACCGCAGCTGCAGCCGAAGCGGGTGAACCGGCGAACGACGACGAACCGGAACAGTTGGCGATCCGGCTTGCTGAGCGCCTGGAGCGCGCCGATCGCACTCGCGAGGCGAAGGCAAACCTCGTCAATGACCTGCAGCGCCTTCAAGATGCTCGTGGCACCCTCGATGTCGAGATCGCGGCGCATGAACGCCGCAAGAACGAGGTCTTGGGCGTCTTTGGCGTAACCACTCTATCCGAAGTCGTGGAACGCGACGGGCTGCTGCGGGACAGGGATCGTCTGCGCGCTAGTGTAGCCGACCTTGAGGAGCAGTTGTCGGCCGAGCTCGCGGTCGAGGGGGCCGGGCAGGCGCGTTCAATATTGAATGCTCTCGATTTCGATAGCCTTGCAATCGAAAAGGCTGAAGGCGAGCAGCGGCTTCGGGATCTTGATGAAGCGATAAAGCAACAGCTTATCCGGCAGACGCGAGCGGCGGACAAACTGGACGCCATTGGCGGCGATAGTGCTGTTGCCCGAATAGATGCCGAACGTCGCACCGTCCTTCTGGAAATCGAAGAAAAGGCCGTCCGTTATATCGAGCTGAAACTGGGAGTTATGTCGGCTGGAAACGCTCTGCGCGTATACCGCGAGCGTCATCGCTCCGGGATGATGGCGCGGGCATCTGACGCTTTCGCGCTCATCACGCGCGGTCAGTACTCGGGTCTGGCAACCCAACCGGTGAAAGGCGGCGAAGTCCTCATCGCATTGCAGCGCGATGGGCAGTCCAAGGTCGCCGACGCGTTGTCAAAGGGCGCGCGTTTTCAGCTCTACCTGGCCCTGAGGCTTGCCGGCTATTACGAGTTTGCCCAGTTCCGACCCTCAGTGCCATTCATTGCCGACGACATTATGGAAACCTTCGACCATTTCCGGTCCGAAGAGGTTTTCAGGTTGTTTGGTGAGATGGCAAGTGCGGGTCAGGTGATCTACCTCACGCATCACCAGCACCTATGCGAGATCGCCAAGGCTGTTGTGCCGGGCGTAACGATCCACGAGCTCGGATAGTTGCCTGCTGTCGCGTGGCATGAGTTGATGCCCCTGCTATCAAAGACGACTTCCGTAGGCCGAACCTTGGGTGGCCGCTTCGCGCCCAATCTCGGTCGTTGCTGCTGAAGCGGGCAACCGTCAAAAGCTGACATCACCAACGGTTTGTCTCAATCCAGGCAATCAGTTTGACCGATGCAGAGGAATCGCGCAGCTTGGGAAGCGATGAAAAGCGTTCGCATCCTTCGGCGCTGGGTGACCTCGAATGAGCAACGTCAACGTCAAACGGCTTGTCGATAACATCCGTTCGGGTACCAACATTTATACGCCGTTGGTCGAATTGGTCGTCAACGCGATCCAGGCGATTGACGAGAAAGCCGCAGGGAAAGGCCTCGTCCAGATTGAGGTCCTGCGAAGCGGCCAAGCAGACATTATCGACCGTCTCGAAGATGTTGACGGGTTTGTGGTCAAGGACAACGGCGTCGGATTCACCAAGGCGAACCGGGATTCATTCGACACGCTCTACACCGAGCAGAAGATCGCCGACGGCGGCAAGGGTTTCGGACGCTTCACCTGCCTCAAGTATTTCAACCGGGTGAAGGTGTCGAGCACGTTTCAGAACGGCAGCGGTTTTCAGGACCGTTCGTTCAGGATGGGCCTAGACAAGGATATCATCGTTGACGAGAAAGTCGCCGAGTCGACCGCAAAGGAAACCGGAACCGTCATCGAGATTTCCGGCATTAAGTCGGTGAAGTTTCCGGACAAGCGGCTCGAAACCATCAGCCGCGTGGTGGTGGAGCGGCTTCTTCCCTACTTCGTTGACAAAGATTGCGCCTGCCCTTCCGTCGTCATCCGCGAGGCGAAGGACGCCTCCGGCACGCTGTCGCTCAACGACTATCTGGGCAAGGACAGCAGCCAGATTGTCGAAATGAAGGTTGAGAACGGGACGTTCTCGCTCAAGGCGAATGACGAAGAAAAGACGTTCCATGTTCGCGTCTTCAAGTTCTATTCACCGAGGGTGGCCAAGAGCAAAGTCAGCCTTGTCGCGCATCGCCGCGAGGTGACTGACAACCCGCTGCAATCCCAGATTCCCGAGTTCGGCGAAGAATTCTACGAGCCGGGTCCGGACGGGGACGTGTCCAAAGGCCGAAACTTCGTCATCAAAGCCTATGTGTTCGGAGACTACCTCAACGACAACGTGTCGCTGGAACGGGGCGAGTTTCGGTTCCAGACCGATGCGGATCTGCTCAATGGGATTTCGCAGAACGATATCGAGCAGAAGGCCGCTGAGATAGCCCGGTCCGCCGTCGGGTCGGAGATTGCAGAGCGAAAGCGCCGCAAGGAGGCGCGCATCGCGGACTATGTTTCGTCTGATGCGCCCTGGCACCGCACGCTCGCGAACAAAATAGATTTCACCGCATTGCCCATGCGCCCATCCAATCAGGATATCGAATTGCACCTTCAAAAGAAGAAATACGAGAAAGAGATTGCTACGCGGAGTCAGGTTGCTGCGGTGCTGAAATCCGACAATCCCAGCGAGCTAAGCGAGAAAATCACGCAGCTGATGGAAAGCATTTCGGAGACGAGCAAGAACGATCTCATCCACTATGTCTCGATGCGCAAATGCGTGCTCGACCTGTTTTCCAAGTCGTTGGAGATAGACGGCGATGGCAAACACAAATCGGAAGGAGATGTCCATGACATCATCATGCGGCGTAAGAAGGACTCGGAAGACCTCGACTACGATGCGCACAATCTCTGGATTCTCGACGAGCGCTTGAATTTTTCATCGTATGTGTCGTCGGACAAGCCGCTGAACAAAGCGAACAGTGACCGTACGGACATAACTGTGTTCAACAGGCGCGTCGCGTTTCGCGGCGAAAACGAGGCCAGCAATGCCATCACCATCTTCGAGTTCAAAAAGCCGCAGAGGGACAATTTTGCGGATCCGTCCTCGAAGGAAGACCCGGTCCAACAGATTGTTCGCTACGTGAATCAGATCAGAGAGGGGAAGTTCAAGACGCCAAGCGGGCGCGACATTCTCGTGAACGACACCACGCCGTTTTACGGATATGTGGTGTGCGACCTCACCGCCAAGGTTAGGAAATGGCTTCACACTGAAAAGGAATTCACACCCATGCCGGACGGCATGGGATGGTTCCGCTGGTTCGGAAATAACAACCTCTACATGGAGGTCATCAGCTGGACGAAGCTTCTTCGGGATGCGGAAATGCGAAACAAGATATTCTTCAGCAAGCTTGGACTATAGTTATACCACCAGCAGATGACGTTGAGGAACGATTAGACACTGAAGAAGCTGCAGGGCATGTCGGGCCCTAGGAAGGACAACGGATCTTTCGGCCCCAGCACATACTCGGGCCACTCCGAAGCGATGCTGTCCGCATCGGGCGCGACCGGGTTGCGCGAGCGGCTGACATGTGTGCGTGCTCGTTCGAGCAGCTCTTCGACTATCGCGATAATGGCAGCTGAGCCCAGAACGGCGGGGATCGTCAAGCGCAGAGAGTCCTCGAAATTGTCGAGGCAGATATGGACGACTTTCGGATGGAGCCTGCGCGTGGTTTCGAGAAGCCTGCCATAGTCAAACTTTCGCCCGTCATGCGCCATCAGCGCGAAGTTGTAGAGATGGCCGGGCTTGCATTCGGGCTGATTGGTCCGCGCGGCCCAAGGCCGTGTCAACACTTCCACAGTCATGCCGACCACCGGCGACTTATCGACATGGCCGATACGTGCCCATTTGCCAGGCTCGATCTCACCCCACGGCAAGGGGTCAAGCGCGATGAAGTGCATGGTCACCGGATCGTCCGCTTGCGGCAGAACCGGAACGGCATCGTTGTAGCTGGTGCAGAAAGTCCAGAAGCCCTTGTCAACGTCGCGCAGGAACTGGAGGAGCCTCGGATAGTCGTCTGCATGCCCGACCCGGAAATGGGCGATGCGGTGACGGATCTGAGCGATCTCCGTCAGCTTGGCATTCCAAAGCGGCAGCGGCGGCAGATAGGGCTCGAAACACTGCCAGCAGTCTAGTCAGCTGGGAGAGCGGCGCGTAGCTCAGCGCATTCATCTCTGGCGTTGGCATGTGCTTGAGATATTTGTCGCTGTTGAAGGCCTTGTCGTTGGGCTTGATCGACTTGCTCCAATCGTCGCCGAGCAGAGCACGCAACTCGACATAGACCATCCGCCGGAGCCAGGTCTCGAATTGCCAAAGCCGCGCGTAGATGCGCAGCGCGCGTTCGGGCACTTCGCTGGCTTCGTCGAACGGCGTCGATGCGGGTTTATCGGGGCTGTCGTCCATGTGTAATGGATAGCATTGCTGGCCGGTTACGCCGAGAGGCCAGGCGCCTCAATGTCGGCCGAAGAGATCGACCTCGTAACTTCCTGAAAGCAGACCTTGCCGCCGATCCCGCTGTACGTGCAAAAGCGGACGTTACCAGTTTCCAAATTCAAACTCTCGCCAAAGCCCCTAATCCTCATCGCAAGTTGGGCATCTATAAGTCTTCGCGCTGAACTGGTGTAGAATTCGTGCGTGCGAATCGACCTTCCAAAGCAATCCGTTGATGCGCTCGCGGAGATCATCTCTGGCGGCTCGGCAAGTGGCTATGAGTCATCGATTGGCCTGTATCGTCAGGGCTGGCGGCTGGAAGCCCTGTTCAAACGCTTCGGTGTACCCTTCGACGTGAAAGCCGAGAGCAGGGTGCCGGCCACCAAGACAGCGATCCGTTGGGCCATTTTTCATCGATACTGGCAACGGAGAGGTGCTCAAGCGGATCATCGAAAGCGCCGCAGATCCCCGCGACTTCATCAAGGAGCCGGAGCGGCACGCTGCCGTAGTCGATTACCTCAACGAGCACCTTTTCTACGACGGCTTGAAGCTCGAGTCGGCGGACCGCACTATGCGACTGGTCGAGGTTCTTGTGACCGCGCCGGTGACCGGCGAGCTGTCGGACATGGCCGCCGGTATCGACTTCGACACCGTGAGCCGGGATCTAGATCGAGCTCTTCGTGCGGCCGCCGACGACCCGGAGATCGCGGTCACTGCAGCCTGCGCTGTTGTTGAGAGCGTGTGCCGGTCCATCTTGGTCGAGTTGGAGATCTACTTCCCTGCGAAGCAGGACATCACGAGCCTTTACCGGGCGGTGCGGGATCCACTGGGCCTCAACCCTACAAGAGAACGTGCGGCGCCCGAGATCGTGAACGACGTGAAGGCTGTGCTCTCAGGTTTGGTGACGTCCGTCGAGAGCATCGGCTCGCTGCGTACACACGTCGGTGGCGCCCATGGCAAAGAGAAGGGCTTCCGTCGTATCGACGCCCGCATCGCCAAGGTGGCCATCCACTCGGCATCAGCGATAGCACTCTTAATCATCGAGATATGGCAGATAAGACATCCTGGTCGAAAGCTGCCCCTGCGAGAAAAGCCGAAGGAACCGTCATGAGTATCGGACCCATCATCCCGAAGCTGGGTCCGGATCGAGCGGACGAGGGCCTTCGCATCGCGTACCATCCGCTCGACTTTGGTGATTACAAACTTGAGCTGCAGCTGACGGGCGACGGATTGGAGAGGGCAATGAAGGCGAACTCGGACTTCGAGGTGCCGACTGAGCCGATTATCCTCGCTCGGTACAAGAAGTCGACTAGGACTCTGACGACTTATCCGGTCGGCACCACCTTCGGCGCCTATTTCTTGGAGCCCAAGTACCTACACCTCAAGACCCTCATTTTGGAGGGTGTGGTCTCACCGATGGTAGCGATGGAGGATGGGGACTACCTCTACTACGAGGAGCTGCCCAACGGCATCATCCGCGAGCCACTCGCGGGCTTCGGGCTGGCTTTTGATATGCGGTTCATTGTCGAGTCAGCCGAGCGGCAGTCCGGCGTAACGACGTTGCGGTTTTCGGAAGACAAAGGCGTGTCGCGCAAGGGCGACACGCTTTCGATGTCGTACTCACTCTTCAAAAGATTGCGCCGCGACATTAACCGCACCCACAGGCGGTCCCTCGACTTGGCGAACAAGGCCAAGCGTGAATACCTAGACGCCACGCTCAACCTGATGCTCGATCCGGAGTTCGAGCTGCCGATCGGCGACGGGACTGCGAAGCCGGTGGCTGACATCCTTGCCGAGACGCTGATCGGCAGATCTCGATCGGCGGAAGCAGAGGCAAAGGCTGCGGCCCGCACCGTGAAGAAGTCGGTCAAGACGCTCGCGGAGAAAGAACCGGCTGAGCTCCTGGACCTACGTCGCGAGATCGAATTGGTGTCCCTTGAGGAGCTGATTGAGCTGTTCGAGAAGAAGCTCGGTCAGGCGGGTCTACAAGAGCGTCATTGGCAGGAATTCTTTAACGGCAATGCTTTCGTCCTGCAGTTAGCTTTCAACTTACCGGCTTTGGCCTTCGGCGACCAAGTCGCGGTTGGAGGCACCAAGTTCGACGGTTCCGGCGGCAAGCTGGCTGATTACGCGATCAAGCTCGGTCTGTTCGGCAACTTGGCGTTGATCGAGATCAAGACGCCGAAGACAACGTTGCTGGAGAGAAAAACGTATCGAGGCGGTGTGCACGCGCCGTCGCAGGAGTTAGTGGGCGCCGTCACCCAGATACTCGACCAGCGCCATCAACTGCAGAACGAGATTAATAGCAAGAAGGTCGCGTCGAAGGCATACGATGTCTTCACCTACGCCGTGCCCTGCATCGTGATCGCCGGCTGCGAACCCGCCACGGACGACGAGAAGAAAAGCTTCGAGCTTTATCGGAACAACCTGCGCGACGTAATCGTCATCACGTTCCATGAGCTACTGGCCAAGTTGAAGGCGCTGCACGCGTTCCTGAGCAAGCCACCGAGTACGGTTGCCCCTGCAACGGACACGTTGACGCGATAGCGTCAGGAGCGGCTTCGCCAACGCTCGGCCTGGTGTTGGTTGGGGATAACCAACGACCGCCTATGGTCATGTCACTACGATGCCCACACCGACCTGAATGTCTTCAACAAAAGAGCTGCATCTGGAAGCTGCCAGTCCGCTAACGGCCCCAACCGAGACCTCCAATGCCACGCTGCTGATCGCTGTTTCCCTTGGGGCGCGAAACTAGCTTCCAAGGTCGGGTAGCAAAGCCGGCTTCGATGTTCACGCTCTGTGCTTCGATGTTGCAACCAAGTTCGAATGTCGCGTTGCTGGCAAAGTAGAAATGTCGCATTGGGAAGTTTCAGAGGTAGGCGCCAGGTCAGGATTGCGGGGTGACGAGCATACTGGCTTCGCCGTGAGCGCCCGATCGGGCGTCAGCTGGTCGGGGTTGCGCAGCCCGATCGGGGGCGATCCAGTATGGCACTTCGGCTTTACTAGCTTTGAGAGCGGCCACTTACGGGCGAGCTTCGTTGGCCGGTGTCGGTTGCGGGGTGATCCGATATTCGTCCAGCATCGCGACGACATCTGCAATGCGAAGCTTGTCGCTCTCCGTCAGCCTCAGATCGACCTTGACGGGCGAACTATCCTCTGGGGCGGCCACCTTTGTAGATGCCTGCTCACGTCGAGTGACGGAGCCAGCTTGCCTGCCTGGTTTGCGGTCGCGCTTCACATAGCCGTTGCTCTGGGCGCCGTCCGGAATGCCGAACATGTGGTCGGTCTGACCGGCGCGTCGCGGCGCGCGTTGGCTGCGCTTTAGATCCCGGCCAACCTGCATCTGAGCAACCATCTCCAAGGCAGCGTCGAGCCGCTTGTTCTCGACGATTGCCGACCGGTGAACCGAACGCAGCTCATCGAAGACCTTGTAGGGCAGAGCGATGCCCTCATGAATGATCTCGAGACGTCCGTCCGGATAATCGCAGACAACCACCTTTTTGCGGGCAAGCTTCTTCGCCGTGTCGGTCGGATGGAGAATGAACATCACCTTGTCGTAGCGCAGCGTCAAAGCCTGCGTCAGCGTGCGGACCTCCTTGCGACACAGGGCGCCGTCCAGGTTCTCATGATCGGCGAGGGGACGGTGCATGTCCTTCGGGTTGCGGGGCTCCTTGCCGAAGCGTGCGTTGAAGTCCGCCATGAAATCCGGCGCAAAGGCATTCGCCGCCTCGATCGTGCTGATGTCGCGCAGGCGCAACTCCTTCACAAGCCGGTCCTGCAGCGTCTGGTTGGCGCGCTCGACGCGACCCTTTGCCTGCGGGGAGTTGGCGCAGATGATGTCGATGTTGAGCTCGTAGAGCGCCCGGCCGAACTGCGTCAGACCGCTGCTTCGATCCAGTTCAGAGCCATGCGTTGTCCGGAAGATGCCATGCTTGTCGCTATAGAAGGCCAGCGGCTTGCCCCATTCTTGCAAGTAAACCTTGGCCGCATGGAAGTAGTCGAACGTGTTCTCCGACCCGGCAAAGCGCAGATGCAGCAACCTGCCGGTCGCATCATCGATGAAGACGAGCAGGGCGCATTTGGGACCCCGGTTCTCGAACTACCAGTGATGCGAGCCGTCGATCTGCACCATCTCGCCGAGACAGTCGCGTCGTCCGCGCGGCTGGTGCAGCCGGCGCTTGCGCTCACGGCGCAATGTCCAAATCCCGGCCTCCGTCATCCACTTGCGCAGCGTCTCCTTGCTCACCGCAAGCTGATGTCGCTCAAGCAGTTTCTCCCGCGCAAGCGTCGGACCGAAGTCGACGTAGTTCTCCCGGATAAGTTCCAATGCAAAGTCGCGGACGCCATCAAGGATGCGGTTGTTGGACGGTCGTCCGCGGGCCTTGTGCCGTAGAGCTGGCGCGCCTTCGAGTTGCAGCCTCTTGAGTAGCCGCTGCACCTGCCTGGCAGTGAGGCCGAGCAATCCGGCAGCCGCCGAACTCGTTATCCTTCGCTCAACGACCTTCGACAAACCTCGATACGATGCAGCTCGCGCTCGCTCATCAGAACCAGTCCCAACCCACAATCTCCCGCACTCTCCAAGGCGAGAAGATTGGCAAGGCACAAGCAGGAGCGACATTCCTACTTTGCCAGATCCGGACATTTTAACTTAGCTGCTACACTTCGAAAGTCGCATAAGAGTGCAGTGTGGAATTGCGCATACCGGCCAGGTTGGTAAGGCTTGGAGGTCACTGCGGCAGTGCCGGTCATGGCTCGGCTGTGAGAACCGAATCGCAGCCGGGGGTTGGCGCCGGCCAGAATACTCAGCCACCTACCGGCGCGGAGGGTGATTTTGCAAAGGCCGGCTCCAAAATGAGCGGCCTTTGAGCAACTTAGATCGCCTTGAGATTGCCAGCAGACGATTTTCCAGTGCGCCGGTCCTCCTCGACCTCATAGCTGACCTTTTGGCCATCGGCGAGGCTCCTCAACCCGGCACGTTCAACGGCAGATATATGGACGAAAACGTCCGTACCGCCGGAGTCGGGCTGGATGAACCCAAAGCCTTTTGTCGCATTAACCACTTCACCGTACCTGTAGCCACGCGCCTATTCCTTATCTTGGCAAGGCGGGCAATCTTCGCCCGCGCGGAGGCAATCTAGCCATCGCCCTGAACACGTCAATGACGATTGTCTTCCCCAACCTCTCGCCTCTGCCTTCCACCTCTCGGCCGTAAGCTGAGGCAGAATTATCAGGAGCTCGAAACGAAGCGGGCGGTTTTTGTTTCGCCATCCTCTCTTTGGGAATAGGAAATTGGATGGCCGAGCAGCCCGCAGGAAACGATGTGAAGCCGCACCGTCTTGAGCTTTCTGTAATTAACTCAGGGACGAATGATCGAGAAGGTGCCATATGGCATCGAGCGGACGCTTACGGACCAGGTCGGGAAGATCGTCTTAGGGGCGATGTCCTACGACAAGCAGCACTTCACGACCTACTGAGGCTCCGGGACGCACCCACCAACTATGCCAGCTATGAGGAGATGAGCAGGCCATTCTCGGCATCGATCCGGTGCAAGAACCGGAGCGCGCCCAGAAAGCGGCGCGAAGCCATCTCGATCGGGGAAAATGGATGGTGACGACCGGTTACAGGAATTGTTTGCCGGATGAAGGAGAACGGGAGGCAGTCGCCGTTCGCTGTGCCGAAAAGGAAGGTCGCCTTGGAGCTTAGTTCAGTCGCCCTTCGGGCTTGTTGGCCACGGCGGCGAAGGGCTCAAGCAAGGCCGAGCTTTTTCCTGAGTTCGGCGTTCTCTTTCCGGAGTCGGTCAGCGAGGAGCTTCTTCAGACGGGCATTCTCTTCTTCAAGCTTCACCAGATCCTTGAGCTCATCGCTCTGTGTTGTGTCTGCCCTGCAGTCTTCTTCCAGTGATAGTAGGTCTGTTCCGATATTCCAGCTTTCTGGACGGCTGCCTTGATACTCTCTCCCCGTCCGATCTGCTTCTCGATCTCGCCGAGCTTTTGGGCGCGCTCTTTCTCCGCGCTGTCCGGACTGTAGGCGAAGGGATCGCTTTAGATGAAGACGCCTGTGGGGCCGAGTTGGCGGCTCTGGTTCGTACAGCACCTGCGCGCTGTGCGGTCCGCTTCCTCGTCTTCGGCGCCTTTATATGAGGTGTCTGTTCCTTCACGGGCACCTCGCCTGCTGCCTGGGTTGCCTCGCTTTCCTTGAGGTCGGCCATCAGAAACTCCCTGCGATTTCAAACATCTATTCTAGCACGCAGCATCAAGAACTTACGGACTTTGTCAACTACGGCCACAAAACCGTGCTCCTCAATGTTGCCGTCGGACGCGTGAACATGATGGCCAGCGTACTGCCCCTGCGGCTGCAAATTGGAGTTGCCTTCTTTATTGTTGTGTGCGTGCGCCGAAAATGGCTGCGGCGAGGCGACCTGAATGGCCGCGCAATCCGCAACACACAGTAGCGGCCGTCCCTCACTGTCGTTCGTCTCGCTCGCTTCCATCTCGGCATGGCCCCTCGCAACGTCATCGTGAGAGGCCAAACTCCCAAAACGGCGCAGCCGAGAACCGACCACCAAATCCGCTCCCGAAAAACTGTGCGGGATTTAGCGGAACCGCTGTCCGCGAGTTTCTGAATTACTGTCCGGGATTTCGCGAAAAAGCTGTCCGGGAATTTCTGAAACATGCAGCAAAGTGGAGCGCGCGAGTGGCGCGTGCAGAACATGGAAAAGCAGATCTGCAAGAGCCGAAAGACAAGGGCCCTGGCCGGCGCCGTGGGCCTGCGCGAGCTGACCGGGCTCGGGCCCGCGAGGCTGGTGCCGGGCCTGCGCCAAACGCTTTTGGGGGCGACGCCTCGCTGCCGACTTGGCTGTCGCGCATCATCATCAACGAGGCGCTTGGTCGGCTGCGCAAGGGCAAGCGGACCAATGGCGATGCCCGAAATCCGGAAGGACAAATCGTAGTTTTCGTCGCCCATGTCATCGAGGCACTGAGTATCGAAGATCCGCTGTCTGAACCCAGCTCGCTACACTTCCAATGGCACTAGCGCATGGCGAAGCCCCGCCTCCTGTTCCGGAGAGAGCTTTCTCAACGGCCGGCGAACGGTGTTTCCAATCAATCCTCTCATCGCACCATGTCGTACATAGCGCGCATTCCTATTGCGGCCTCGCGGCGCGATGCTTGAGCCCCTACAGAACAGCGGAGAAAGCCAATGACGCCCACGAAGCTGCTGGTTGGGCAGATCACCGTCGTCTTCGCCGTGGTCGTTCTCGGCGTATGGGCGGCAACACAATGGTGCGCCCACATGCTGGCCCATCAGCCTCCACTCGGCGCGCCATGGTTTCTTGTTGTCGGTTGGCCGATATACAAGCCTTGGAAACTGTTCGAATGGTGGTTCCAATTCGACGCCTATGCGCCGGAGGCCTTCGACAAGGCCGGTATGCTTGCAGGCGCCAGTGGGTTCGTGGGCTGTGCCGCCGCGATCGCCGGTTCGATCTGGCGCGCGCGGCAGCGCGGACTGGTCACCACCTATGGGTCCTCCCGATGGGCCGCGACACGGGAGATCGACAAGGCAGGGCTGTTTCGGCCGGCTGGCGTTTTTCTTGGCAAACTGAACGATCGCTATCTGCGCCATGACGGACCGGAGCACGTCATGGCCTTCGCGCCGACACGTTCGGGCAAGGGCGTCGGACTCGTTGTTCCGACGCTTCTTGCCTGGACCGATTCGGCCGTCATTCACGACATCAAAGGCGAGAACTGGCAGCTAACCTCCGGCTGGCGGTCCAAGTTCTCGTACTGCCTTCTGTTCAATCCGACTGATCCAAGGTCGGCGCGGTATAATCCTCTACTGGAAGTGCGCAAGGGACCGAACGAGGTCCGCGACGTCCAGAACATCGCCGATATCCTCGTCGATCCTGAAGGTGCGTTGGAGCGGCGGAGCCATTGGGAGAAGACCAGTCATTCACTTCTGGTCGGCGCCATCTTGCACGTGCTGTACGCCGAAGAGGAAAAGACGCTGGCCCGTGTCGCCACCTTCCTGTCGGACCCGCAGCGCTCGTTTGCCGCGACACTCCGACGGATGATGACGACCAACCACCTTGGCACTGCGAATAGGCCTGAGGTCCATCCCGTCGTAGCATCGGCGGCCCGTGAGGTGCTCAACAAGTCGGAGAACGAGCGTTCGGGCGTTCTCTCGACCGCCATGTCGTTTCTCGGACTCTATCGCGATCCAACCGTGGCCGCGGCAACATCGGCCTGCGACTGGCGCATTTCCGATCTGATGGATGCCGAGCGACCGCTGTCGCTCTATCTGGTCGTGCCGCCATCCGACATCTCGCGCACAAAGCCGCTGGTGCGACTGGTGCTTAATCAGATCGGCAGGCGGCTGACGGAGCGGCTGGAGGGCGACCCAAAGAAGAGCCGTAAGCATCAACTGCTCATGATGCTAGACGAATTCCCGGCGCTCGGGCGTCTCGATTTTTTCGAGACGGCGCTCGCCTTCATGGCCGGATACGGCATCCGCGCCTATCTGATCGCGCAATCGTTGAACCAGATCTCTAAAGCTTATGGCGAGAACAACGCCATTCTCGACAATTGCCATGTGCGGATTGCCTTTTCCTCCAATGACGAGCGCACCGCCAAGCGTATCTCGGACGCGCTCGGCACGGCGACGGAACTCAGATCCATGCGCAACTATGCCGGCCATCGGCTGGCGCCCTGGCTTTCGCACGTCATGGTGAGCCGCCAGGAAACCGCACGTCCGCTGCTGACGCCGGGCGAGGTGATGCAGTTGCCGCAGGAAGACGAACTGGTACTGGTTTCGGGGTTGCCGCCTATCCGCGCGAAGAAACTGCGCTACTACCAGGATCAGAATTTCACCGAACGGGTGCTGCCTTCGCCGGCCCTACGCGAGGGTTCCTACGCGGACTGCCCTGCGTCGCGCCCGGACGATTGGGTCGGACAGATACGCAGCGTCGACCGCCGTCTTGCCGCCGACGACGAAAGCGCTGGTGCCGCAATCGAAGACGACGGAGGCGTTCAGCAGCAGCGTCATCCAGGTCTGCCCGAAGAACACAGCTTCGTTGCCCAAGAGCCTGATGAGAGCGATCTGCTCAACCCCGCTGACGATGATAGCGAGGCGGCTGCCGATAAACGCGTGATGGATCGGATTTCCATCGCGGCGCGCGCCTATGGCATCAACGAGGGAATGGGCGACGACAAGGACGTCGTGCCCGGCTTCTGAGCTCCGCTGCGTAGGCGCATTTCAGCGTAGATAACGGCCGTAAGCGATTTCGGGCGCCTCGGCGATGCTTGTTCCCGCCCGGCGCAGCAGCGCCGGCTAGTTGGAACGAGCCGCATGAAGCCACACCGCATTCGTCATCAGTTTCTGCTTGAACCCGAATTGAGCGAGAAGCTGGACAACCTCAGCCGCAATCCATCGACCACCAAATCCGCTGTCGTGGCGAAGGCGGTCGAGGCCTTTATCGAGCGGCGAGGCGAGAACGAGCTCGACCGGCGCTACGGCAAAAGGCTCGACCGTCTTTCCCGCGACCTCGGACATGTCAGGCGCGATGTCGAGATGATCCTGGAAAGCCTGGCGCTCTTCATCCGCTTTTCCATCACGCTTCATGCTCACACGCCGGTCCCGGACAAGGCGACGCAGGCGATTGCGCAGGAGCGCTTCGACAAATTCGTCGAGCAGGTCGGCCGGCAGATCGCTTCCGGGAAACGCTCGCTTGGTGGCGACAATGTCGGTGGAGGGAAACAATGAGTTCTCATCCGGAAGCCGACCATCGCCGCCGTGCCATGCTGCGCACTGCCATGGGGCCGGCGATCACCGAAGCCCTTGCCGAACCATCCGTCATCGAGGTGATGGTCAATCCCGACGGTGCGCTGCGGCTCGACCGGCTGGGCGAGGGCCGAGTCAATACCGGCGTGCATATGCACCCTTCCGAAGCGGAACGCATCATCCGCCTGGTCGCCTCCCATGTGCGGGTCGAGGCGCATGCGGACAATCCGATTGTCAGTGCCGAACTGCCGTCGGGCGAGCGCTTCGAGGGTCTGCTGCCGCCGGTCGTGCTCGCGCCATGCTTTGCCATCCGTAAACCAGCGGCAAAGCTCTACTCGCTGGACGACTATGTCGCGGACCGGATCATGCTGCCGCTGCAGGTCGATGCGCTCAAGAGGGCAGTCCGCGAGCGGCGCAACATCGTGGTCGCCGGCGGCACGTCTTCGGGCAAGACAACGCTGGCCAATGCGCTGCTGGCGGAGGTCGCAGAATGCGACGAGCGGGTGATCCTCATCGAGGACACGCGCGAGCTGCAATGCGCGGCGAAGGACTGCGTTGCCTTGAGGACGAGGCGCGGATCCGTCACGCTCGCCGATCTCGTGCGCTCAACGCTGCGGCTCAGGCCCGACCGCATCATCGTCGGTGAAGTAAGAGGTGCGGAAGCCCTCGACTTGCTGAAGGCATGGAACACCGGGCACCCCGGCGGCATCGCCACGGTTCACGCCAATTCTGCGCGCTCCGCCCTCTACCGTATCGAGCAGCTCGCACAGGAAGCAGTCGTCACCGTTCCCCGCCGCCTCATCGCCGATGCCGTCGACCTGATAGTCTTCATCGCCGGCCGTGGATCCTCGCGCCGCATTGAGGCGATCGCCGAGGTCGCCGGCCTCGACGGCAGCGGCGACTACGCAGTCACTCAACTCACGCTCCCGCAACTTCAGCAACTTTGAAAGGTCACTTCCATGCGCAAGAAGCTTCGCTTTCTTCCGTCAGCCGCGCTCGTGCTTCTTCTCACAGCCCAGGCTCATGCGGCTGGCTCCGGCATGCCGTGGGAACAGCCGCTGCAGCAGATCCTGGAGTCGGTGCAGGGACCGGTCGCCAAGATCATCGCGGTGATCATCATCATCACCACCGGTCTGACGCTTGCCTTCGGTGACACGGCAGGCGGCTTCCGCAGGCTGATCCAGATCGTCTTCGGCCTGTCGATCGCCTTCGCGGCATCGAGCTTCTTCCTCTCCTTCTTCTCCTTCGGCGGCGGAGCGCTCGTCTGATGGCGAGCGGAGAGCAGCATATCGAGGGCTTTGAAGTCCCCGTTCACCGGGCCCTGACCGAACCGATCCTGCTGGGCGGTGCGCCGCGAGCGGTGGCGATCCTCAATGGCACGGTGGCCGCCGCCATCGGCCTTGGCTTGCAGCAGTGGATTGCCGGGCTAGTGCTCTGGATCGCGGGACACACGCTCGCGGTCTTTGCCGCAAGACGCGATCCGGACTTCGCCGGCGTGCTTGTCCGTCATCTTCGTCAGAAGGGTTGGTTTAGATGCTGAACCTTTCAGAATACCGCAGCAAAGCCGACAAGCTTGCCGACCAACTGCCCTGGGCCGCATTGGTCGCGCCCGGCATCGTGCTCAACAAGGACGGCAGCTTTCAGCGGACCTTCCGGTTCTGTGGGCCCGATCTCGAAAGCGCGACGGAAGCTGAACTTGTCGGCATCTGTGCGCGGGCGAACAATGCGCTGAGAAGGCTCGGCTCCGGCTGGGCATTGTTCTTTGAGGCCGAGCGCATCGAAGCGCTGGACTATCCGAGCTCGCATTTTCCCGATGCAGCGTCATGGCTGGTCGACGAAGAACGGCGCGCGGCGTTCGAGGGCAAGGTCGCGCACTTCGAGAGCCGTCATCACCTGACCTTGCTGTTCATGCCGCCGCCGGATGGCCAGGCGCGTGCGGAAAGCGCGCTGGTCGATGCGCATCGTTCCGACGGCGAGAGAGACTGGCGCCAGGAGCTGGCGCGGTTCCGTGACGAGACCGACCGTGTCCTGGACCTCCTGTCGGGCTTCATGCCCGAAGTGCGCGCACTCGAAGATGCAGAGACGCTGACTTATCTCCACGGGACGATCTCGACCCGCCGCCAGCCAGTGGCCGTGCCGGAAACACCGATGTATCTCGACGGCGTCCTGGTCGATGCGGCGCTTACCGGTGGCTTGGAGCCGATGCTGGGCGACCAACATCTGCGCACGCTCACAATCCTCGGTTTCCCGAACGTCACGCGGCCCGGAATCCTCGATGCACTCAATCATCAGGAGTTCGCCTATCGCTGGATGACGCGCTTCATTCCGCTCGATAAGACCGAAGCCACAAGGACACTGACGCGCTTGCGGCGGCAGTGGTTTGCCAAGCGCAAATCGATTGCGGCCATCCTGCGCGAGGTCGTGACCAATGAACCCGTCCCACTCCTTGACAGCGATGCCGATAACAAGGCACTCGATGCCGACGCAGCACTTCAAGCGTTGGGCGGCGATCACGTCGGCTTCGGCTACCTCACCACAACCGTGACGGTGTGGGACGAGGACTACCAAGCCGCCGCGGAAAAACTTCGCGCGGTCGAACGCATCGTCAACGGACTCGGCTTCACCACAATCCGTGAAAGCACCAATGCGGTCGAGGCGTGGCTCGGCTCGTTGCCCGGTCATGTCTATGGCAACATTCGCCAGCCGCTCGTTCACACGCTGAACCTTGCCCATCTCATGCCGCTGTCGTCGGTGTGGGCCGGCCCGGCGGCGAACGAGCATCTCGCCAAGGTCACCCGGCGAGAGGCCCCGCCGCTTCTGTTTGCCCAGGCCAGCGGGTCGACACCGTTCCGGCTTTCCACCCATGTCGACGATGTCGGCCATATGTTGGCCGTTGGCCCAACCGGTGCCGGCAAATCGGTTCTGCTTGCCCTGATTGCTTTGCAGTTCCGACGCTATGCCGGCGCGCAGGTCTATATCTTCGACAAAGGCAATTCGGCGCGCGCAGCAACACTCGCCATGGGTGGAGAGCACCACGCGCTGGGCGCCGACAGGACGTCTGCCTTTCAGCCACTGCGCAACATCAACAACCAGGTTATCCGCACCTGGGCGGCAGAATGGATCACCGGCCTCATTGCCCATGAAAACGTCACCGTTACGCCGGAGGTGAAGGAGGCGATCTGGTCGGCACTGACCAGCCTTGCCACCGCGCCGGCGCAGGAACGTACGCTGACCGGCCTGTCGATCCTGCTTCAGTCCAATGAACTGAAGTCTGCATTGATGCCCTACACGCTGGACGGCCCCTTCGGTCGGCTGCTCGATGCCGATGATGATCGGCTGGCTCTGTCGGATGTGCAGTGTTTCGAGACCGAGGAGCTGATGCATCAAGAAGGTGCCGTTCTGCCGGTGCTCTCCTATCTGTTCCACCGGCTCGAGGAGCGCTTCGACGGCCGGCCGACGCTGCTCATGCTCGATGAGGCGTGGGTGTATCTCGACAACCCGCTCTTTGCCGCCCGCATCCGCGAATGGCTGAAGGTGCTGCGAAAGAGGAACGTGTCGGTTGTCTTCGCGACGCAGTCGCTTGCCGACATTGCTGGCTCTTCGATCGCGCCGGCGATCATCGAGAGCTGCCCACAGCGCATTTTTCTTCCCAATGATCGTGCCGTGGAACCGCAGGCGCGGGCAGCCTACGAGCGCTTCGGCCTGAACGAGCGGCAGATCGAACTGATCGCCCGTGCCACGCCGAAGCGCCACTACTATCTGCAGTCCCGCCGCGGCAACCGTCTTTTCGAACTCGGGCTTGGCCCCATCGCTCTGGCGCTGTGCGGCACCTCCGATCCGGCCACGCAGACCTTGATCGACACCATCCTGTCCGAGCACGGGCAGGACAGCTTCGCCTCCCGTTTCCTGAGCGCGCGCGGCCTCGATTGGGCCGCCGAGCTTCTCCGGCAGTTCCATCAACCAAACAAGGAGCAATCGTCATGATGCGGCGCCGCCTTCTCACCAGCCTGATCACCGTTTCCCTGATCGCCAAACCGATGGCCGACTACATCCAGCCGGCCTCCGCTCTGATCGTGTTCGATCCGTCGAACTATGCGCAGAACGTGCTGACAGCGGCACGCTCGCTGGAGCAGATCAACAACCAAATCCAGTCGCTGCAAAACCAGGCGACCATGCTGCAGAACATGGCGCGCAACCTTCAGCGTCTGGACTTTTCCTCGGTTGGTCAACTCACCGGCGCGCTCCGTCGCGTCAACGGGCTGATGGAGCAGGCGAGCGGGCTGAGCTTTGATCTCGACCAGCTTCAAGACCAGTGGCGCAAGCAATATCCGGAAAGCTACGACGCCGCGATCAAGGTCAGCGATGTGGCGAGCGCCGCGCGCGAGCGCTGGCATAGCGCGATGCAGGCATTCCGCCAGACCATGGGCGTCCAGTCGCAGATTGTCGAGAACGTCCGTGCCGATGGCGACCTGCTTGCCGATCTCGTCAACCGCAGCCAGGGCGCGGCCGGTTCGCTTCAGGCAAGCCAGGCCACCAACCAGCTGATCGCCCTCTCCACCAAGCAGCAGATGCAGATCCAGACGCTGCTGGCGACGCAGTTTCGGGCTGAGGCTGAGGATGCGGCGCGCAAGGCGCAGTCCGAGGAAGCCGCCCGCGAGACAACGCGCCGCTTCCTTGGCTCCGGCACGGCCTATTCCGGCAACTGACCAAGCATCTCTTCGAACGAGGAAGGCGGCGGCATGAACGACCTCGGCGTCATCGATCGCTTCATGGAGACCTTCATCCGCTATATTGATAGCGGGTTCGGTCTGCTTTCGGGCGACGTCGCCTTCCTCACCACGATCCTGATCGGCATCGACATCACACTGGCAGGCCTGGCCTGGGCGCTCGGCGGCGAACCCAATGTTCTAGGGCGGCTCATCCGGAAGGTGCTCTATGTCGGCGTCTTTGCCTTCATCCTGAACAATTTCAAGAATCTCGCCGACATCATCTACCGCTCCTTTGCCGGTCTCGGCATTAATGCCTCATCAGGCACTCTCTCCCCGGACAATCTCCTGCGCCCCGGCCGCATTGCCGCGACTGGCTTCGAGAGCGCCTGGCCGCTGCTCGATCAGGCAAGCCAGCTTCTTGGCTTCCCTGAGTTCTTCGGCAACGCGCTCACCATCTTCGTGCTGCTTGTGGCCTGGTTCCTGGTCATCATCGCCTTCTTCATTCTTTCCATCCAGCTCTTCATCACCATCCTGGAGTTCAAGCTCACGACGTTGGCCGGTTTCATTCTGGTGCCTTTCGCACTCTGGAATCGGTCGGCCTTTCTTGCCGAGCGCGTGCTCGGCAATGTGATCTCATCGGGCATCAAGGTCATGGTCCTCGCCGTCATCGTCGGCATCGGCTCCACGCTCTTCGGCGAGTTCGCTTCCGCGCTGCAAGGCAAGGAGCCGGATCTGGCCGCCGCCATGGCACAGGTGCTTGGCGCGCTGGCCCTGCTTGGGCTTGGCATCTTCGGGCCGGGGATCGCCTCGGGTCTTGTCTCTGGTGCACCGCAGCTTGGCGCGGGCTCCGCGCTCGGAACTACCGCGGCCGCCGCCGGTGCATCGCTCGTTGCCGGAGGCGCGGCGTTTGCCGGCGCGCGGATGGCAACCGGCGGCAGTCTCGCCGCAGTCCGCGCCGGCACAACCATGGGATCGGCTGCTTCCACGGCTTGGCAGATCGGACGTGCAACCTCGCCCGACTCCGGCTTGTCCGGCGTAGCTGCTGGAATGCACGGTGTCACAAATGCCGTCGCCGGCGCCGCGATAGGCAGAGCGCGATCAGCTGCCGAACCTGTCAGGCGCAGCGCCGATGCCGGCCGTGAGGCCGCCTGGACTGCGACCGGCGGTACGCCGACCGCGTCAATGACCGGAAGTCCTGCCGCTGCGACCTCCGACACTGCGCCGACCTGGGCGAGGCGCCTTCGCTCCGAACAGACCGCGCGAGCCCATCGTCACACCGCGATGCAAGCCCTCCGTGAGGGCGATCGGCCGGGCGGCAGCGCCAATCCCTCCCTCAACGATAAGGACGACTAGATGCTCTTCAAGCGACCCGTTCAGCGTTACGGGAAGACACCCGAACCCGTCACACCGTATCAAAAGGCCGGTCAGCTCTGGGATGAGCGTATCGGCTCCGCCTGCGTTCAAGCCAGGAACTGGCGGCTTATGGCCTTCGGCAGCCTAGCACTGGCGATCGGGCTTTCCGGCGGGCTGATGTGGCAATCGACGCAAAGCCGCGTCGTTCCCTACGTCGTCGAGGTTGACCGGTTCGGCGAAGCACGCGCCGTCGCGCCGGCGATCCAGGACTATGAACCGTCGGATGCACAGATCGCCTGGCATCTCGGCCGCTTTATTTCGAGTGTTCGCGCCATCTCCACCGATCCGGTGCTGGTGCGCCAGAATTGGCTTTCAGCCTACGACTTCGCGACCGACCGTGCCGCTCTTTTCCTCAATGAATACGCAAAGGCGAACGACCCGTTCGGAAAGATCGGTACGCGCAGCGTTTCGGTGCAGGTCACCAGTGTCGTGAGAGCCTCCGACAGCTCCTTTCAGGTCAAGTGGTCCGAACAGGTCTATGAGCGCGACAGCCTCGCCAGCACCAGTCGCTGGACCGCGATCCTTACAGTGGTGATCCGCCCGCCAAGCAATTCAGACCAGCTGCGCCGAAATCCCCTCGGCGTCTTCATCAATGCCATCGACTGGTCGCGCGAACTCGACAGTGCCCCGCCGACATCCGTTTCCCCGAAGGAGCCCGACAATGAAGAATAAAGTGTCATCGGTCTGTGCCGCGCTGATCCTGTCGACCTCGGCAGCGGTCCTCTGCGCCTGTGCCTCGAAGGTACCGCCACCTGAGATTTCCTATGACGCTGCTGACTTCAAACCGGCAGCGATTGAGAAGGCGCCGGAAAAACCGGTCAGGGTCGTCGAGGTGCCAAAACCCCTGCCGCTACCCGGCCAGCTGCAGCCCGAACCGGTCAAAGTCGTCGCAGACAAGCGCTCCCCTGAAGAACGCGTCGCAGATGCCAACAAGGCGGCGACGCAGCAACCCACAAGGTATGGCTATGTCAACGCGGTACAGGTCTATCCCTACACGGAAGGCGCACTTTACCAGCTCTACGCAGCACCCGAGCGCGTCGTCGACATCGCCCTGCAACCAGGCGAGAAACTCTCATCTGTGTCGGCCGGCGATACAGTGCGCTGGGTGATTGGCGACACTGTCAGTGGTTCCGGCGACAACCAGCGAACCCATGTGCTGGTGAAGCCCTTCGCACCGGGGCTCAGCACCAATCTGGTCATCAGCACCGACCGGCGGACCTATCATTTGCAGCTTCAAAGCACGGAAAAGACGGCTATGGCGGCGATTTCCTGGACCTACAGCGAGGACCAGATCATCGCGCTTCGCCGGCGCAACGCTCAGGCCGAGGCAGCCATGCCGGTGGCGTCGAATGTGGCGCTCGAGAATATTCGCTTCCGCTATTCGATTACCGGCGACGCGCCGCCTTGGAGGCCGACGCGTGCCTTCGACGATGGCCGCAACGTTTATATCGAATTTCCGCGCCGCATCGATCAGGGCGAGGCGCCGCCGCTCTTCGTCGTTGGAGCTGACGGGGACAGCCAGCTCGTCAATTACCGCATGCGCGGCAACTATTACATCGTCGATCGCCTCTTTGCCGCGGCCGAACTGCGGCTCGGCACCAAGCAGCAGCAGGTGGTCCGCATCACGAGGACTGACGGCCGGCAACCGCCCCGGCGGATAGCACTTTTTGCGCGTTCCGGCAGGTGAGGGGGGAAGCGCTCATGACCGATACTTCCCACTCCAATGCTCCGCCAAAACTCGATCCCGAACAGCTGCAGTTACGGGCCTCACCCCGTCGTGCGGTGCGGTTCAAGCGCGGTGTGATCATCGCGATTGCTGCACTCGGATCCAGCGCCATATTCGGCGTCACCATGCTGGCGTTGCAGGGACCGGCACTGCGCATCAAAGAGCAGGCGGAAGAGCTTTACAACACCGAGCGTAAGCCAACCGCAGAGGGACTTGAAACGCTTCCAAGAGACTATTCCGGCATCAAGCCGAACGCGCCTGTGCTCGGCCCGCCATTACCAGGCGATCTGGGCCGGCCGATCCTCGAACGCCAGCGCCAACTCGGCATCGCGCCGGGGCACGAGATTTCCGACCAGGAACAGCGCCTTGCTCAGCAGGCGATTGAGGCACGTGAATCGAAAGTCTTTTTTTCGATCGAGAATCGACCCCGGCAGATAGACGTGGCCGGCAGTGGGCAGGATGTGCAGAGGCCATTTGAGCCGCTTCCGCAATCCGATGCCGCACGCGCCTCGGCTTCCGTTGCCCCGGCCGAGGGCGACCAGAACAATCAGCAGCGCAAGCTCGATTTTATCAGCCAGCGGAACACAAGCGGGATCTACAATCCGCATTCCTTGCAGACGCCGGCTTCGCCGTATCAGCTGATGGCCGGCAGCGTGATCGCAGCAAGCCTCATCACCGGCATCAATTCCGACTTGCCCGGCCTCGTCGTCGCACAGGTCACCGAGAACGTGCATGACACAGTCACCGGTGGAATCCTGCTGATCCCACAGGGGTCTCGCCTGATCGGCACCTATGACAGTGTTGTCGCCTTTGGACAAAGGCGCGCGCTGCTGGTCTGGCAACGCATTCTGCTGCCCGACGGCTCCTCCATCGAGATCGACAATCTGCCCGCGACCGACATCGCTGGCTATGCTGGCCTTGAGGACAAGGTGGATTTCCACACCTGGCAGCTGATCAAGGGCGTTGCATTAGCCACATTGCTTGGCGTCGGCACGGAATTGAGCCTCGGGGAAGACGAAAGCGATCTGATGAAGGCAATCCGCGAATCCGCCCAGCAGAACGTCAGTCGGGCCGGCCAGCACATCACCGAAAAGAACCTCAATATTCAACCCACCATCACCGTCCGCCCCGGTTGGCCGTTGCGCGTCGTCGTACACAAGGATCTCGTGCTGCGGCCGTACCCGAGTTGAACAGGAGTAGTCATGGCCAACCTGAAACTCGGGAAGCTCCCCGACCGGACGCCTTCCAAGATCACCATCACAGTTAGCGCGGACCTGAGCCAAGCGCTCCAGGACTATGCGGCGCTTTACCGTCAGACCTATGGCGAGTCGGAAACGGTGGCTGAACTTATCCCATTCATGCTGGCGGGGTTTCTGGAAGGCGACCGAGCGTTTGCCAAGGCCCGGAAAGAAGGCCTGCCGCCTGCCGGCATCTCGGAGAGATCGCGACGCCTGCAGGGTTCAGGTTCTGAGTAGGTGAAGCAGAAGGTTGGTCAAGCCAAACCATGGCGCGCTCCGCCGAATTTCTCAGGCCTCAACCATCGCCCGCGGAGCTAGAACGGATTCTGGCTGTCGCGGCCTATTTGGTCGTTCGTCACGGCGAAGCCTATACGCCGACCTTCGAACGGTTGGAGCACGAGCTTGAGGAGGCGCGGCGGCGACTCGGAAACCGAGACCGCGCTCGGCCCGTGCTGGCCGAACTGATGCAGAATGGCGGGCACGTAGGTGCGAATGCAATTGCAAAGCTGCAATATGCGCTCCAAGCTTCCATTGACAGCGGCATGATGGCCAACCCGGCCTCTTGTACAACGTGACAGCTGTCCGGCACCGATGAATTGCAAGGCATCAAACTTGCAACCGCACAAATCAAAAAGTTGTAGCCACACAGCGTGGCATCAGCCCCGTTCAGGCGGGGTGGACGCAATCCTTTGAAGCCACTGGCGCTTCTGCGCCAGGACGGTCCGGCGCCGTACTTCGGCCGGATCCATTTATGGCCCATCAAGGAGGCGATTACTTGCTCCGGCGCCTCAACTGCCGTTAGCCGATCCTCGAAGATGTGCCGCAGGCTATAGAGGGTATGCTCCGATGTCGGCAGCAGTTTCTTGTTGGTGAGCACCTTATTGACGAGGGCCGAAAGCGAGGCTGCCTTGTCACGATACGGCGGGAAGCCGTTCGGATGGAGCTTCATCGCTTCAAGCGCGCAGCCGACTATGCACCTGCGCATGCGGGATTTCGCGATCGAGGTGGATTGTTTCCGTGGCGAGGTTTGCCGCTTCAGAGAGCCTGAGTCCCGTGTCGGCGTTTAGATAGACAAGATGACGCGCCTCCTCGTTGAGCCCGTCCAGTGCGCCTTCTGCGAGGATCTCTCCCTGCACGAATTCGGCCGTGTACGCAGCGCGTTGAGCCGCAACGGCACCGGAAAGCCGTGACGATCATGCCGGGTACTGGCGTGTGCTGCGATGTGTAGGTGGTCACGCGGGCCTTGACGTCATTGCGATCGGGAGACCGAGACTTTCCATCGGCCTCACAGTTGCGTTGCGGTTGTGGCCTCGGAGTTCACAAGACCAATCGAGCACTGAGACGTTGGCCAAGAGGTAAGAGCTTCGTTCGGCCCTTTCCTTTGCTCTGCGGCATCTCCGAGGGGAACTGACAGGTTCGCCGCGATATTCTGCGGCTCGCACCCTGAGGGGCCTCACGCCGGTTTGACCACACTCGTGGGCCCCACGCCGATTTGACCATAAACCGAGATTAAACGGTACTGTGCACGAGGAAAGGAGAGAACGCCGATTTCCTGCGCTAATAGCAGGTTTTTTTCCGTAAAGCGCTTCAATGAGCTGATATTATTGAAATATGGCTTCGATATAGGCCACAGGGACACCCATCCGAGTGAGGAGCATCTCAATGTCGCAGGAACTCGACTATCTCAGCCGCCGTTTAGCTGCGGGTCGGCTGAGCCGACGTGAATTTCTCGGACGTGCGACGGCGCTCGGCGTTTCAGCGACGTTCGCAAATTAGATCCTCGCCAGCGCTGCGCGCGCGCAGGGGCCGGTCCGCGGCTGTGTCATCAGGGGCGGCCTTAGTAGTGCTGGGGCAGCCGACAGTCTCGATCCGCCGACGTCCTCGACGGTTATATCAAGGTCGTGGATATGATCAGGCGCTTACCCACCTGAAGGTCATTCTGCGACACCGCGCCATTTGACGATCTGACGATGGCGCTAAAGCTTGCCATCGACCGCGAGGAGATACTCAACAAGATCCTGCGTGGGTACGGTGGCTTCCCGCCTCTCCTCTTTTAGGGCAACCATCAGATGTAAGTGGACAACAAGCCCTCCGTTCTCGCCGTCGATTGAAATCTGCCCCGGGATGAAATAATTCGTTTAGCGGGGGGCAGTATGAAACTTGTAAGTGACTTCAAGGACTTTCTATCCGATACCGTCAATCTCAATCAAACCCGTATTACACTGCTTGAGGGCCGAGCGGAGACGATTAAGAGCTTCCTTCGAGCATCCGACTGGGAACCGACAATCTCCACTTTCATCGAGCAGGGTTCCTGGGCGCACGACACCATCATTCGCCCGGTGGACGGCGGAGAATTCGATGCCGATCTGCTCGTCAAGGTTCGGCCGGTAGATGGCTGGAGTGCCGCTCAATACGTGAAGGACCTTGGGCGCGTCTTCCTTGAAAGCGGACGATATTCCGACAACACAGTCGTCTACGATTACTGCGTCACGATCACCTATGCCGACGATTGTAAGATCGATGTCGCTCCGCTGGTGATGGACCGCGATTACCAGGGAACGCTCGAGGTCTGCGACAAGCGCAACGATAAGTTCGACGAATCGCAGCCCATCGAATACACGCGGTGGATGCGCGAGAAGAACGGGTACTCGGGGAACAACTCTTTTCGCAAGGCGACCCGGCTCATCAAGTATATCCGGGACATCAAGAAGCGTTTCAGTTGCCAGTCAGTTCTTCTAACGACGCTCATCGGTCACCGGATCGAGTGGTTCGATAAGGATTCGGACGCCTTCGCGGACACGCCAAGCGCGTTGCAGACAATCATGGGTAGGCTCGACGACTGGCTGCAAGCACGGCCGGACAAGCCGGTGGTCAGCAACCCTTCGCTCCCCACCGAGGACTTTGCCGATCTGTGGAACGACATCCAGTACGCGAACTTTCGAAATTTCGTGAACAGATACCGGAAATGGATCGATGAAGCGATCGATGCCGAGACCCGGTCCGACAGCATCGAGAAATGGCGCAAGGTCTTCGGCGACGAGTTTGCAAAGGGAGAGAACGTAAAGAAGGCAGAGGCTTCTGCGATGCATCAGGCGAGTGCGCTTCTTATGGAAGGGGCAGCCCATCTTGATAGCCTGGTCGACAACGTAATCGACTTTGGTATCAGCATCCTCCCGTCGTGGTTCCGGACGCCAGCCCACCTCCAAACCCCGCGTTGGCAGCCCGCCGAACACGTTTCCCGCAATGTCCAGGTCTTCGCCGAATATCGCGCGTCCCAGTTTTCCGGCAAGGGATATCCGATCAATTCAGGCGAGGCGTTGCCCCCGCGGGGCGGTCTCTGGCTCAACGTCCGTGTCAACAAGTTCCAGACCGTGCCGGCTGATTGCTACGTGCGATGGCGCATCACCAATACCGGGGCGGTGGCGATGGCCCTCAAGAAAGGGCGGGGCGGCTTCGAGAAGCCTACCGACGGTGACCGTCGGTGGGAAGCGCTCGAATACCGCGGCGTTCACATGGCGGAAGCATTCATCATTCGTGAAAGCGATGATCGGCTCGTTGGTTTCAGCGAGCCGTTCTACGTTTTGATCAAGTAGCTTGAGAGAGGGAGCTATTTATGCCCAAGGTAGATACGGTAGGTGACAACTACTACAAGCCGCTCGAGCAGGCCGAAGCTGTCGGAGCCGGACTGTTCTGGGTGGTCTCGATCCTCTCGATCGCGGCACTCTTCGTCGACAAGGCGACCTATCCGCTTGCCTACGACATCCTGCAGATCGTCTTCATCGTTTGCGTGCTGCTGTTCTTTTTTCAGGGGCAGATCCAGAAGCTCTATCTTTTTCCTCGCGCCGAGGACAAACGCCGGCAGGAATTGCTGTCGAACAGTTACAGCGTGGCGCTGACGCATGAAGAGACAGTCGGCTACTACAATAACGACCAGACAAACCCGTTGAAGCGCCTCGCGGCGTCGGTCATGGAAAGCGCGTTCTTCACGCGCGAGATCGTTCGGATGATGCTCGTCGGACAGCGAACGAAGACCGTCGGCTACCTCGTCATCTACCTCGTCGCCGTATTGAATCGCTCCACGAACCTCGAAGTTCTTGCTGTCGCGGCGCAGGCTGTCTTCAGCGAGGATATCATCGCGCGGTGGCTCCGGATGGAATGGCTCCGTATCCGCAGCGAGCAGGTTTTCGATAATCTAAACCGGCTGTTCACGGGTAAGCAGGCCTTCTCGCGACCTGCAGCTCAATCGCAGGCGATAGATTTGTTCTCGTTCTATGAGACGACCAAGTCCACGGCCGCGATCCTTCTCTCATCTAGGCTGTTTCACAAGCACAACGCGCGCCTGACGAGGGAATGGGAGCAGATTCGCGGTCGTCTCGGGATCTGAGGCGAACGATGGTCACAACCATATCTGAGGCCTTTCGCCAATTCAGGACCAACCTTGAAATCACAACTCTTCAGGAGAGCACCACAGCCACCCGTCAGCAGAACGTGCGGGACGCGGTCGCCGAAGACTTCGAAATCCTCGAATCCTTTCTGACCGGATCCTATCGCCGGAACACGATGATCGCACCCCTCACGACGGCAGACATCGACATCTTCATCGTGCTCGATCCGAAATACTACGCGGACCAAAACCAGCATGCACTGCTGTCATTTGTGATGAAGACACTCAGGAAGAGGTATCCTACGACACCAAAAATAAAGCCCGACGGCCAAGCGGTGACCATCACCTTCACGGATTTCAAGGTTGATGTCGTTCCGGGATTTTATCGAACTGGTGGTGGGTTTCTCATTCCCGACGCGAATTTGAAGAGATGGATTTCGACGGATCCGAAGAAGCACGTCGACTTGTGGTCTGCGTCCAACAAGGCTCACAACGGCTCACTGGTGCCACTGATCAAGATGCTGAAGTGCTGGAACCGCAGGAAGGGAGTTCTCTTCCGCTCCTTTCATCTGGAGGTTCTAGTGCGCCATGTTCTGAAGGACGTCACAATCACCGACTATCCGAGCGGTGCTCGATGGGTATTCGACAAGATGAGGGACAAGGTCTGGAAGAAAATAGCAGATCCCGCCGGCTACAGCGACGATGTCGCTTCATATCTCGCCAAATCCGAAGCCGATAGGATGATCGCCGCTCTCGATCAGGCATATCGGAGGGCCCTTACCGCGGAAAACTACGCGAACCAGGGTTATGCAAAGCTGGCGATCGACGAATGGCGGTTGATTTTCGCTGACTATTTCCCCGCATATGGATGAGGCGACGACACTCGGACAACAACAAAACGCGGAAGCACCGACCATCGCGCCGTGACGATAACAAATGGCCGGTCTGAACCAATCCGAGGCCATCCTCAAATTGGGTTTTGTCCCGACTTCAGCCTCGCTGAACCGACGACAGGTGTTGGGCAGTGACAGCAGGGGCGGAATGTCGACAAAGAGTTCACGTTTGCGGAATGTCCGCTTCAGAGCGGCGATTGCCGATAGCTCCGGCGTTCAGCAGGTTCGTCAAAATGTGCGGAGGCGCGAAATCGACGCAGCATTGTGGGGCAGGGAAGGGCGCATGTCTTGCCCCCAACAACGCCGTCGCAGGACAACTAGGCTACGCTTTCTACCGCCCGTCCGCTCTCTACCACCCGTCGCATGGCGATAGAGCCGGCGGCAGGGAAACTCGTAAGCCATCTATGAATTTAGATCGACGCGTCGAACATTGTGATCCAGCATGCGCGTGGGGTGTCGAGTGGGATTGTTGTGACCGCCAGCTGGGGGCCGTTAAGTGTGGGGTGAATCGAGTGACCACTTGTGATCTTCCATACAGCCGCTCGTCTACTCGACCTAGGGCTGTCGAGCATGAGCAAAGCCCGTCCTTGCCTTATGGTCTGAGAACTCCAGCTTCGACCTCGCCGAATGGCAGCTCGTAAATAATGCAGTCAAAAGTGTGCATACCGCGGCGGCGACCACATTGTTTCAGTCTTTTCAACAGCGTAAGAATCTGACGGTATTCTTGGCGGTACTCCTTGGCTAGGTGATAAAATTTGATCAATTAAAACAAATAGGTTATGGGCTTAATTGATGATTGAGTGGGAGTAGGGGCAAACGGCGGCAATAGCGTAGTTTCGGCGGCGATTTTCACTGTCGTACAGTTGCTATTCCCTTTGTTCCTCACGCTTGCCGAGCGGTCTCTCGAAACTCGTAGCTTGTGACCCTTTCGGACGCTGTGAGCCATGGCCCTTGTGGCGGCCGAAGGCTGGTATACGAAGCTGCTCGGTTGTGGACCGGATTACCGGCCGATGGACACGCTGGTGCAGTAGGAGCTCTTCGACCAGGCGGGGTAGCGCTTTCAACCGACAGCGAGATCGCCGGCAGGGGCGTGATGTTCCTTATCATCGACGATGTCGCTTCCGAGCGCCGTAGGCTGCAGGGCCTAGGGATCGTGCTTGAGGACGATATTGAGGGCGACTACTCGACGCTGGCGCAGGTGCGTGATCCTGACGGCAACTTGCTCACGCTGGCGACGCCGCCCTCGCGGCCCTATCCGCCGAAATGATCCCGCCGGCAGAGCGAAGTCCGCCTCACGCAAGAAACGCGCCGGCCGATGAAGGCTGGCTCCCGAGCTGAGCGAAACTGCGAACTTTGTGTTGCCGATTTCCCTCACGTAGCGCCAGGTCCTGACATCCAGCACTCAATCGAAGGAGCGCTCTCCCTCGATGCGTCAAAAGCGAAACACTGCACCGACTATCGGACCCTGCTGCACGGTGTCGTAGACAAAGCCGTCATTCTCGTAGTCGACGCCCGAGGCGCGATAACCGAGCACCGCAGAGAACGAGTCGGTGAATTGATAGCCAGCGCCGGCCATGACGTCCCAGGTCACGTCGGCGGAAACGCCACCCCCCACGAATCCCCAACCTGTAAGGTAGAATTGCGGGGTGAAAGAGTAGCGGGCCTTCAGACCTACGATGGGATCTGCCCAGGTTTGCTGGTCCGACAAGGAGACGCCGGCGAGCAGGCCGGGGCCATTGAAATCGATCTCGTTTTTGAGCGAGTAGAGCCGGAAGCCTGCTAACACGTCGAGACTCACCTCAGGCGCATCGACAAGCCGATACTCTGCCGCAGTCGTCCACATCAGGCTTTGGCTCGTGACGTCCGCACTGCTGGCCAGAATGCCGAATGGGGTATCCGAGGAGGCCGACAGTCGCACATAGTTGAAGTCAGTGAAGATGCCGAACCGCTCGTATCGCGCCTCGGCCAGTCCCATGACCGCTATATCGAAGTTCGAAAGTATGTCGCCGACGCTGGCGTCGACATGGGCTGTCCTGCCGCCCGTCCCTACTGTGCCCTCAAGCCCAGCCAGCCAACCATAGCCGGCGACCGAGAATGTCCAGCCCGATGGGGCCTGATATTCGACTGTCTCGGCCCCGGGATAGATCACATCGGCAGCAGCAGCCACGCTGATCGAAATAGCAAGGCTGCAACCAGCAGCCGCGAGCACCTTCAATTTCAATTTCCCCTCCTCGTGTTGTCAACGAAACTCATTATTGCTCGCTCCCCGCATCGAAATCCAGGCGCACTGCTAGATAACCGGCGCGGCCCGGGGATTCGACGAAGCGAGCCCGGCTGCTGGCTGCCTGCACGATGCGACTCGATCAGCTCGCCGGATTGTACCAGATCGGCGAGGTGTACGCGCGCTCCTGCATCTCCATCGTCGCTTCCGGCGGCATTTTTACGCCGAAATATTTGGCGTCGTAGGCCGTCCAGCGCGGCGTCGGAATTTCCAGCACGCGGCCGTAATAGAACGCCCGCTGGGCCGGATCGAACTCGGGATCGACCCAGACGGCGATCAGTTCCGGCGCCCCTATCGTGTTGGTCCAGGTGGCATTGGCGACATCGACAGTGCTTCCGACCGAAGGCACCTTGCCGTCAGCGCCCGGCTTGCGGTCGCCCGACCACGCAACGTCATAGACCTTTTCCTGCACTTCGCCGGCGGCATCGAGCCACCCCTTGACGATTTGGTAGCGGTCGAGGTTTGCGCCGATCGGATCCTTCAGCGCTGCAACCAGGAAGGTCGGCGCCTTGCCTTCCGGCGCGACTGTGAGATCGCCACCCATCGGCACGCCTTTCGAGTAACCGACGACTGCCGGACTCCGCGAATTGGCATCCGCGGCGACGAAATCGAAACCGGCAAAGAAGCGGACTGCCATGCGCGGACCCGTTGTGGCATAGGTCTCTCGGCGTTCCATCGCGTCGAAAATGGCATGACGCGTATTCTCGGTCGCCCACACCGCGGCATAGCCGGACGATGTCTGCTCCCAGCCCATGATGGTAGCCTTCTCGGTCTTGACGAACGGGTGCGTAGCCCGCTCGGCGCTGGGCTCGCTGCTCGATGTCTTACCGAAGAAATTGTCCTCCTCGACGGCAGCCAGCCCGGTGTGCGCATCGGTCGAGCCGATCATGCCGAACTTGTATGGATTGATGCCGAGTTCCTTCTCCAGCTTGAGCCCATTCTTCAGCGCCGAGCGCGCATATTCGAACTCCAGCATGTCGGGCGTCTTGACGACCGTCAGGTCGAGATTGCCTTTGTCCCACGTCTCGAAATTCGCGAACTCGTCGTTCGGCGACAGGAAAGGATGCGCCTCTCCATCGCCCTTGATTTGAGTGGCTTCGTAAAGCCGCTCCCATCTGGCGCGGGTCTCGGCATATTCCCGGTCGATGGGCTTGTTAACGCCCGGTTCCACGATCGGGAACATGATGCCGTTCGAGAGATTGCCGTTGTGCGCGATCGCCAGCACGTCGCCGCCGGTTTTTTCCTCATAGGCCGACATCCATTTCCACAGGTCGCGCGGATTGTCGCTACCAGGAGGAAGAACCGTATATGGGACGACTTGTCCGGCGCGGTCTCCATTGTCGCGGAACAGGACGTTGCGATGCAGATTGTTGCCGCCCGTGTTGGACGTCCACTCGTAACCGATGATCGCCGTAAAGCGTCCCGGCTCGTTTGCTTCCTCCGCTGCGTCGATGGTCTCCTGCCATGCCGAGCGATAGGGGGCGGAGTCGGGGGAATAGAGGATCGGTCCCTTGAACTTGCCGGCGCCAAAGGAGACGATGATGTCGATCGCAGCTTCCGCGCCTTTGCCCGACTGGATCATGTCGTACCATTTCCGGCCGAGCGGATCGGCGAGAAGTCCGGGCTTTCCCGCAAGCAGATCCGGGAAAAAGCCCATATTGTCCGAATGGTCGGCGACGACCAGAAAATCGAGTGGCCGCGACAGCTTCGCCAGTTGCCCGGAGGATGCCGTAACCTCCTCACCCCTGCCGAAACGATAGGCGTCGCGAGGGCTGAGACGCGCACCGAAGGCGCCGGCATCCATGGAGAATGAGGTGTGGAGGTGAGTGTCCCCGAACAGCGGCCGCGTCGGGAAATTTCGGCCGGCCGCCGGCGAATAGGGCTTTTTGGCGGGAAAGACCTTCTCTGCCGCTTCCTTGTCCAGGGTGCCGGAATCCTGCGCTGCTGCTGGCAGAGCACCTATCATGCTGGCAGCTCCAAGAGCGGCGACCGAAACAAAGTGCAAAAGTCCGAGCGTTCTCATCATAGTCCTCCTCCAACTGTTTGGCGCATGCCAAAGCCAATTATTCCCTGGAAAACTGGTCATCGGAGACCACCGGACCGCGTGAATACGGCCTTGGAACTCCCGCCTTCATCAGCGCTTGAAAGGTACATAGCGATCGCGAAATGCGATGCTTCGTCCAGGCCAACGCCTGCATTCAGAATTTCACGCAGCCGGGGCACGAAACGAACCACTTTCCAATCGGACAAGTCATTTGCGACATTCCCGGCAAGCTCGGGGTGATGCGCGAGTAGGCGACCGTAAGCTTCGACGATCGCGGACCGCAGTTCGACTGCCCCGCCCGTCCCCTGTACCGACAGTGCTTTCACGATTTCGAGCCGCTCAGCATTACTTCGTCCCGGCTCGACGAAGTACTCTTCCGTGAGCTGCGTCACCCCGTCCGCGCCCGTCATTTCGATGAGAGCAGTGGCATAGGCACCGAGGTTGATCGTCAGCCCATACTTGGCCGCGGTCTTCAGTTTTCCGCGAACGAAGGTGATGTCGTCCGGGCGGTCCGACATGCCGAGCATGAGGATGTAGAGCCCATGCCATTCGACATGAAACAAGTCGTTGACGGTTCGATAGATGTCGTCACGCGCAACTCTTGTTTTGAGATCGCGCAGCGTTGCGTAGGGCGCGCGCGCGACCTCGAGGAAGGCCAGTTCGGCGAGCCTGCGATCTTCGTGCCGGAGGTAAGTGGCGAAGAACACCGCGCGTTCGGCCAGCGTCTTCGAGCTCTTGTCCCATTGGGCCACCTGGCGCATTACACTTTGATACTCGCGCCCCGCCATGCCAAGCGCCCTCCAGGCTCCGCCGGGACCGTTCTGGACAAGAATAACCTGGAGAGCCGGATACAGCTGGAGGGCGCGGGCCGTTGTCGAATCGAGGAACAGAGGGATGGCGCTGCCGTCGTAGCGTCCCTTGAATGTTTCCAGGACCACGTAGGAGAAAGGTCTTGCCGGATTCTCGCGCGCGAAGACCGCCGTGCCGCTCCCGACGACCTGGTCGGCATTCGTCACTTGAGGATAGGGCATACAGAGCACACAAGCATGTGCCGGCGTCGCGGTCAGTAGGAACGCCGCGGCAATCATGCACATCAGCGATGCCAGTGCTGCGCTTGTCAGCCCGGTTCGCCAATCCCTGCGCGAGGTGTTCATATGCCGTCCTTCCTGACAATCTCAAAAGGTCGCGACACGTTCGATCACCCAGAACATTGCAATCGTGCCGATAGCGTATGGCGGTACAAGATCCAGCCAGGCCGGCAGCGACCGCCTGCGGACCCGGATCAGTGCGACCAGCGCAAGTACGGCTCCGACAAAAAGAAGCTGTCCGATTTCAACGCCGAGGTTGAAGAACAGCAGCGCCACCGGAATCTGCCCGGCCGGCAATCCGATCTCGCTCAGGGCCCCGGCAAAGCCGAAACCGTGGAGAAGCCCGAATGCGAAGGCTACCAGCCAGGGTGCGCGGGCGGCTAAACTTCTGCGCCCTTGGCGCACGTGGACGATCTCGACGGCAACGAACGCGATCGACAATGCGATCACGGCCTCGACCGGCGGTGAGGGGATGTGAACAAAGCCGAGCGTCGCCAGCGCGAGCGTGATGCTGTGCGCGACGGTAAAGGCGGTGATCGTCTTGACGAGCCGCCACGTACCCGCGGTGATGATGAGCAGGGCTAGCACGAAGAGGAGATGATCGAAGCCGAGCAGAATGTGCTCGACGCCAAGTTTGAGATAGGTGGCCGCCGTAAACCAGCGGCTTGGAGTTGCAGGTATCGTCGCTTCCGGGGCGCCGGGCGTCAGCCGCTCGATCCACACGTCGCCGCTGGCGAACTCGACGCGCACGAGCGCATCGGTCATCGTGTTTTGCAGGCCGTCAATCGATACCACCTGGCCTTTCAACGGCTCGACCGCGCGCATCTGCCACGTCTGCACCATTGCGTCGCCGGTCGGGCGCGAGACGACCGGCGTGAGGTTCTCGACCTTGCCCGAGAATGCTGCCGACAGCGCCAGACGCGCGTCACCCTGCATCGGTGTCTTGAACAGCACGCTGAACTCGTTCGGCGCCTCTTCCTGAACGCTGAGGTAGGCTGGGCGCACCTCATGCGCCGAGGCAACCTCCGGGAACAGCATGGCGATGGCCGCTGCCAGCACGACCAGCCGAACGCACTCCATCGCGGCGCGGGCACCTCGGACGAGTGTAGACCATTTGGTCAGCGGGTTCATTGCGCGGCCACCTTCGGAGTGGTCTCTGGCCCGAGCGTCGCTTTCGTGCTGCCGTCCAGCTCCACGCCATACTTGTTGCGCAGCGCGGTCAGATAATCTCGGCTGAACTCGGTCTGCTTCGCAGAGCGCCACTCCGCGAGGACGGCATCCCTGACCGTCTCGAAGGGCTTCGGCGCCGTCGCGGTGCGTTGCGTGACGAGGACCAGATGAAAGCCATAGCCGGATTTAACCGGCCCCCGCCATCCGCCCGGTTCGAGTGCAAACACTTCGCGCGCAAAATCGGCACCGAACATTCCTGACAGCGCCAGTTCGTCGGTATCGGCGAAGCTGTCGCCGAACAGCAGCCGGTCGCCCTCTATCGAGTCGTCCTCGACATTCGCTGTCAACGCACCCATCGCGGCGGTCGCGTCCGCCGCGGCGTCCTTGCGATGCTCCGGGTTGAAATAGACCTGCCGGAACGAGAGCCTTCCGGGCGTCTCGAAGTGCGCAAGATTGAGGGCATAGAACTGCCGCAGCTCCGCTTCGGTCGGCTCGGCAAGCCGGGCCGTGTCCTCGACGAGGAATTTCAGCTTTTGCGCCAGGCGGCGGCGAATGATGGTGTCATCCTGTTCGAGGCCCATCTGCTGAGCTTCGCGCGCCATCAGTTTCTCGCTCAGCAGATCATCAACGAGGCCCTTCAACTCGTCGGCGCTTGGCTCGCGCAGCCACTGGCTCGCCCAGGTCTGCTTGAGCCAGCGCACGTCGCCTTCTCCAATTCGGACCGGTTCGACGATTGTGGCTTCGGCTTGCTTGTCGTTCAGCCAGGAATAGCCGCCAAACAGGATCGCGCCGATGACGGCGAAATGCAGCAGAGGTTCCCTGAAAAACGTCATGTCTTTCTCGTTGTCTTGCCGCTTCTACTTCTTGCAATCCTTGGCGGACGCCGTTGGGGCACTACAACCAGCACTGGTTTTCTGGCTGGTCTGGGAACCCGTCAAGGCGCCGATCTGATCGCCGTAATTTTCTCTGCTGTTTTGATCGACCGCTGCAACAGGTGCCGCAATCACCAACCCTGCCGCGCTGCCCGCCGCTGCTGCCGCTCCGGTCGTCGCCTGAACGATCGTGTCGCCGAGGCCTATCCTGTTGTCGGTCAACGTCTGGCCGCCGGCCATTCGCGCCCCGATCAGTTGCACGATCTGCGGTGACGACGCGAACTTGCCGTGATGCAAACGATCTCCGGATTTGACTTTCGTCAGATCGATGACCGTTATGTTGTTGCTCGCGAGTTCTTCCTTGTATGGAGCTTGTTCCGGGTCGATCGATCCGAGCCGGGGGATATTGCCCCAGACCCGTCGCGAAACTTTGAGCGCGCGATCGTCCTGCGAGACGAAGAGGGTGAACTGCGGGTGCTGCTTGCCCATGTCGGCAATCTGAGTGCGAAACACGTCGACATCGACGTCAGGCGCCGCCAGCATGACGTTTTTGAACTTCGCCGGCAGGCCGCCATTGCGGATGGCCATCTGGCGCAAGCCTTCCAATGCCAGCCAGTTGCCCATCGAATGGGCGAGGATCGACACCTCCTTTATGTCAGGATCGCGTGCAAGATATTGGAACAGCAGCTCAAGGGCATTTCGCGTGTAGTTGGTGCTTTCGCGATCATAGCCATAGGCCAGCGCACTGCCTCGGGAGGGCCATGTGACCAGGATCGGGACGCTGTCGGTGCCGGTATCCTTGGCGATCTGCGCAAAACGATAAAGCGAGTCCTCGAAGCGATTGTTGAAGCCATGGATGAAGACCAGCACGCTGCGGTCCGGGCTCTTCCTGACAGCGGCGCTAAGCCACCCCTTCGCGGTCTCCGGTGTTATTTCCTCGGCTCTTACAACCGCGAAATCGGTTGCCGGGTTCGATGGCAGCTTCTTGGGCCAGGCGACCTCGCCGACCTTGCGGACCGATGCCGGAGGGATCGACACCGTAATGTCCGCAAACGAAGGAGCCAGTCCGCGCTCGCCGGTATACATTTCGGCCGGATTGGCGGAACGACTGCGGGTCGTCGCCACCAGCATCTCCACCTTGCTGGAGGAAGGTGACGTATCGGCCACGGGCAGCAGCACATTCGTCGGGCGGGACGCGCACGCCGTCAGCCCCAGGGACAAACCCAGCGCAACGCCCAGGGCCTTTGATGTCAAAAACGATTTTCTCGCGCCGGCCGACAGCTTGGCGTAAACGGCATCGATGTTGCCCCTCAACGTGGCTGTGCAGATAGTTCCTCTCAACAAATTTTTGTCCCCACTTGGTACGAAGCCTTCAGCCGACGTAGACGACGACATTGGTAGTAGGTGCCGTCCCACTGTATTTGCAAAAAGCTGGCAGCGGGACGTAAGTTACGTGGGCATGCGTTTACCCGCACGAGAACAAAAACCGGGTCTCAACGCGATAGGACAAGCTCGCGGCAACCGATGCGCGTCTCAACCGAATCGGGCGTGGTGATTTGCGCCGGGATGTCGGTGCTCATCTTCATCTTCGGCGGCGTGTCTGCGTAGGCGAGTGTGAACGTCAGCGCGCTCACAAATCCCACTGTGACGAGTTGAACTCTGTGGTTGGCATTCATGGTCGTGATCTCCGTTCATGGCATCCGTCAAAAGCCTCGCGCAGCGCATTCCCATCTACTGCATCATGTGTGCCGATGGCGATTATCCGGGTCCGTGGTTCTCGGCCATGCCATTCATCCCCAACTGAGATATCAACTCGCTTGCCTACGACCTGAAGGATGAGCCGTCGTCCCGGTTCTTCAGCGCAATGAACCACCCCTTTGCACCGGTAAACGCCGGCCGGGAGGTTGCGCGCCGTTTCCCGCAGCGCGTCCAGGGAAAGAGGCTCCTCCGCTTCGTAGCTCCACGTTTCGAAAACCTGCGAGTGATCGTGCCAACGGTCATGAACGTGACGGTCACAATGGGGATCATCACAGTCCTGAGAGTGATTGGGCTCGTATTCTACAGGCCTTCCATTGAGTCGGGTGGGATCGAACCGGCCCACCGACAACAGAATTTCCAGAGGCACATTTCCGGCATATGCCTCGACGAGCCGATAGCGATGGAACCGGTCGTCGAGCCAACCCTTGATCCGCTCGATCTCCTCCCGGGAAACAAGATCGACCTTGTTAAGGATGAGCATGTCCGCGAACGCCACTTGGCGAAGCTTCAGTTCCATCATCTCGGGTGCAGCAAATATCTGCTCCGCGTCCACGACGCACATAATGCTGTCCAGCCTGATGCGGTCCCGCATGTCTTCGTTCATGAAAGTGAGAGCGATGCCAGACGGGTCGGCCACTCCACTGGCCTCCAGCAGAATGTATTCGGGCTGCTCGGGACGAGCCATGACCTGCGTCACCGCAGCGACCAGATCGTCGCGGATGTTGCAGCAGACACAGCCATTGGCGAGATTGATTATGTCACCATCGCTTTCAATTCCGACGACGAGTTCTGCGTCGATGTTGATCGAACCGAAGTCGTTCACCAACACCGCGACGCGAAGGCCGTGATCGCCCGCAAGAATGCGATTGAGCAGCGTCGTCTTGCCCGCGCCGAGGAATCCGGTGAGGACGGTCAACGGCACCGCTTGCATGTCGGATTGCTGGACGGGCGCCAAGAACGACCCCGTTTCCGAATCGCCAGGCGTGAGGGTGATATCGTGATCCATGGCCAGCACTACTTAGCCGATTCAATAGCGTCGATGACGGCCTGGATCTGGGCAGCCTTTTCCGCGAGCTTGGTCTGGGCCTTCTTTGCCTTCACGAGAGCTATTTCGCGGACATCGATGGTGTAGTCCCTCGGGTAATCCTTCTTCGGTTCGCGATACACGTCCGGTGGGTAATACTTCTTCGGGTCGATGTCGCCGTTGAGAATTTCCGCCTCCAATTGGTCTGCGAGCGGATTACGGGGATTTGGAAATGTGACCTTCAGGTTTGCCGGGGTAAGGCCGAACAGTTCGACGGCCTCTGCGGGGCTCGGGCGCGCCATGTTGCCGGCATCGGGGATTGCTGCCTTGCGCGTCCATATTGCATCCTTGGTGACGTTGACGACCACGACGTCGGGCGCGCCGAACTGGAACAATCCACTGTAATGAACGCGAATCCCGGCCGTGATCTCCGGGATCAGCTCCTCGTCGTAAGCCGTATGCGTGACCATCGCGAGACGCGGCTGGATCTTGTCGAACATGTAGCCGACCGCGTAATGTGGGCTGTGAGCCTGGTCGATTGTCGTGCTCATGATGACGGACGGCATGCCCATTTTCATCGCCTGGAGGTTGGCCGTGTCCGGCTGCACCTCGGTGACGAACACGTCCACCCCCTTGGCCAATTCCAGCGAGCGTTCGTCGGGCCGCCCGTCGCCGGTCCAGACGAACGACAGCCCATTCCAGTCGAGCCGGTAGGCCGAGGCGCCATCCTTGGTGTGCGACCGCCGCCAGTGGCGGACGGTCACGCCGTCTTTGTCGTAACAGACGCCATTGTCGTCACGAAAATCGAACTCGTTGACCTCGACCTCATAGCCGTCACCGATCGGGCAGGCGTTGAAGGAGTCTGTGTGCCAATGTGTCATCATCTTCATGCCCTCGATCATCGTCTTGATGCCGTCCTTTGGCGTGCGGCCCGACGGCCCATGCACGCGCAGCGGCTTCCAGCGCCCCATCCACGGGGCGAAGGCGAAGAGGTACGGAAGATCGGCGTAATGATCGACATGGAGATGGGTGAAGAAGATGTCGTTGACCACCGACAACGGGACCGCCATCGCGATGATGTTGCGCACGCAGCCGGAGCCAAAGTCAAAAAAGAACCGCTTGCCGTTTCCGAGCTCGACCATGATGCAGGTGCCAGCCTGTGCACGGGTGACCGGGATCGGCGTGCTGCCGATGAAGGAAATCCGCATCTCGTCGGGTCCGAGCTGTTCCTGGCCCGGGTAGTAGACGTTGTTGCTCACCAGGCTCGGCGTCGGCCGATAGTAGGGTGGAAGGGTAATTCCGCCGCTTGGCACGCCGCCGTAAGGATTCTTTGCCTGGATTGCGAGTGGCGTCTCCTCAGCCGCCTGCGCCGACGATACGGCACTGGTTGTTAGAGCCGCGGCTCCAGCCAGACCCGCTGTCTTAAATACATCGCGGCGACTCACGGATCGCTGAGTCATGATGTGCTCCCTTCTGAATCACGTTTGCTTGTAGTTGGCACCACATTCATCGAGTTCGGCGACATGAGGCAGCGCGGGACAGTCGGCCCGGGACGCATAAAATCACCTCACCAATTCAGTTACCGGAGGAGGGGCCCACTTCTGCTCGACGATCTCGGGGCCGGGCATGTAGGTCCGCAGGATCAGAAAAAATGCGCCGCTCTGGGTACTGGGCAACCAGTTGGACTCGTTGTCTTTTCCTGGCGAGTTGCGCTGGATGTATAGGGTCAAGCCGCCGTCGGCGTCCTTCTTCAAGCCTTTGGTGCGATCGCCTAGTGAATAGCGATTGAGAGGGTTGTCCGTGAAGTTGAACGTCGGGTCATACATCGTGAGCGACCAGAACGCGTTGACCTTCGGAAGCTGGCCAGGAGCGAACCGAAGTGTATATTTCTTCGCGCCATCGAAGGCCTGTCCTGCGCCGTCCTTGGTCGTGTTGTAGTAGACGGTCTCCTCCAGTTCATTGGAGATGATGCCACCCATGGCTTGTATCGAGGCACGCAGCAGAAAATCGTCGACGAGCCCTGCGCGTCCTAATGTGCGCGGCGGAATGTTCCAGTTGTTGACCTGCCTGCCGAGCTGGCCCGAGTCGATGGCGGCTTTGATTAACTGTCGGCCATCGACCGCGGCGCGCGCGAGCCCGAGCTTGGTCGCCTCGTCCATCTTATCGAGGTCCTGCCGAGGACCCACGCCCACCTTCGCGAACAGTTCGACCAACTTGGCGAGGCGCGCTTCAGGAGGGTTCTCCGTCATTGCCCTATTCATGGTCCGCCACTCGGCGAGTGGATCGGTTTTTGAATCGAAGGGTTTCCAGACGTCGCGGCTTGCCGGCAGCACTGCGTCCTTCTTGCCCCACAGGCTGAGCGGGATCAGCGTGTATTGATCCTGCAGCGCATTGACGGTCCTCGCATCGGCCGGGCCGTCGATCAGCGTGCGGGCAAAGATCAGCACAGACGGTGTCAGCGACGCGGGCAACGGCTTCACTCCGGCGGGGAGGGCACCCTTCCAGCCGGGGCCGACGATGGCAAAGCTTCCGGCCTTGCCGCCGGTAGTGCGTTTACCAACATAGGCGAAGTTGTCCGAATCTATGCCCGCCAATTCGAACGAAAAGTAGCGGTCCCCCATGTCCGGGTGCGAGAGGATCACCGGCTCCTTGCCGACGTGGAGCCAAGCTGTGGAGTAAAGCGTGTCCTGGTTGGGTGAACCGCCGCCCCGATAGGAAGCGTCTGCCAGCGTTCGCACATGGCTGAAATGATTGATGGGCGCATACGGCGTTATATCGTTAGCCGCCTTCGGCCGGGTGACCCAATCCGCCCGCAGGCTTGGCAAATACACGTAAGGAAAGCCGAAGACGTAAGCCTGTACGCCGAGCGTGTAAGCGTACTGCTCGCGCCAGTCGGTCTTGCCGGCCGCTTCCTGCGCGGATACGCCCGCGACAAACATGAACGCCAGCGCTCCACCAACGACTGATGCGAATTTGGTTTTCATGGTTTTCTCCCAAGCGTCGCATGTCGGCCTTCGCCTTACGAACTCGACCTCACAAAGCCGCCATGTCTTGTCGAACCGCGGCTCCGGCGCGCCGTAGAGACGCAGGATGACCGCGTATTCGTGTCGTTCGCCTGCACGATCATTTCACCAGCTCCACGTCCGGCATTTGCCAGGACCTGTCCCAGAACTCCTCCGTGCCGCCGTAGATTCGGACGGTAGGGAGTGGCCGCTTGCCGGCGGTCGGGATCCAGTTGCTTTCCAGTCCGTCGGGCGGTTTCGGCCCGAAGTAGAGGGTGGTACTTCCGTCCGCGTTCTTCTTCATTTTCGGCAGGTCGAAGGAAGATAGTCCGGGCCGTTGTTGCGGGTTATAGATGAAGGCGAATGTTTCCAGGTCATAGATGATCAATGACCAGAACTGCTTGACCGGCACTCTGGCGGGCATGACGAACGAGTACGTTGCGCCGGCCTGCAATTCGTTACCGTCCTTGTCGGCCAGCGCGAACAGATACTGTGTCGCCGGCAACTTCGGCAATTTCCGGGGGAAATTCACCGCGCTGAAGTAACGATCGGCGCGGTTATCGAGCTCGATCATCGCGTCCGTCTCCCAACGGAATTCACGGTTGGCATCCGAGAACAGACCGTCGTACCAGTGTTTGCCCTGCCACCAGATCTTCGATGCATCGGGGTGAATGAAGCGCTGCAAAAGATAGAAGTAGGCGTCGATTGCACCCTGCCGCATCGCCTGCTTGGTTTTGGCGTTCGGTTTGTAGGGCTTGCCCTTCTCGATACCGAGTGTGGCGAGCATGCCTATCATCACCTTGTCGCGGGGATTGGGGTTCTCGACGCTGACGATGGCGTATAGATCCTCGAAATAGCGTTCGTCGTAGAACGGCAGCGTTGAAAAGCGAATGTCCGTAGGGTCGATGAACTGGGTAGGCTTTGGATCATCGAGATAATACATCTTGAACGTCTTGGCGTAGGCGTAAGCGTCCTCCGTGGTGGCGTTCGCGCTCTTCACCGAGCGAATAGCGAAGCAGATCCGATAGCTCGGGCTCTTCACCTCGATGTGCCCGGCGGGCACCGGGCCGTTGTATCCTGGCGGCGTGAGCAGAAACCTCCCGCCCTTGCCTTGGTCGAGGCCGGAGGGCCCGACATCGGCGATAGTGATCTGCCAATGATCCACGATCTGCCCATAGAGACTGGCCTTTTCGGTTGCCGCCGGAACTTCTATGACCACCGCCCCCTTACGCAGATCGGTCTGTGAAAGGATGTAAGGCGACTGGTTGTTCGCAGTCAGGAGTTCAGCGTTCGGCTTTGCGGGCTGCGACCAGGCAAGGATGGTGTTGTCCTTGGCGCCGATATCCATCGCGCCCCGATGGAAGCCGTAGGCTCCCACGGCCGGGATCGACCAGATCACAGCCTCGAAGGCACGCTGATAGGCGACTTGATAGGCGAGGTCCGCCACCGACGGCTTGGCGCCCGCGCTTGGCTTGCCGCCCAAGGGTTCCGTGATGTTCGCGATGTTCTCTTTGGCGATGGTTGGGCGGGTCGCCTCCTGCGCCGAGAGGCTAGAAACGGAAATTAACGCGAGCGTTGCAACGACCGACGCGATTTTTGTTTTCATGGTTTCCTCCCTAGGGTCACATGTCGGCCTTCGCTTTACGAGCTCGACACAAAGCCGCCCACGTCTTGTCGAACTGCGCCTAAGGAATGCCTTGAAGGCGCAGCGTGAACCCGTCCAAGCCGAACCATCGCTTGCTGAACTTAGCAGTAAGCCCCGGCCACGCAGCGACGAACCGTACGCCGCGCTACGCCGGCGACGCTCACAGGCGTGCGCGGGCGCCCGACCCTGGCCTCGGCCGTGGAAATGATGCCGGAGACACCAGGGAGCGAAGGCCGCTCAAAGGTTTCGAGTCCGATGAAGCCGATGGCTCCAGCCAGCAGTATGATTCTCAGTCTCTTCATCGTGGTCATTGGCCACCTCCTATGGCAAACTCCGAGGGCAGTTCATCGGTGTCGGTAAGCTCCTTCACATCGACCTTCTTGGAGTCGGTCGGCGCCTTGAAGGCAAAGTCGCCTGGGACCGCCTGATCACCTGTCTTCCAGCCGCTGATCTGAACGCTGTACTGCGGGCCCTGGTCCACCCCTTTGGACGTGATCACGTAGCGGCAGGGATAGGGATGCTCGCCTTGTGCGATCCATATCTGCCAATCGACCTCGCTGGTCCGAAACGCCAGATGATCGCATTCGGTGCCGCCGATAATGCCGCTACCGAGATCCTTGATGTCGATGACGTCGCGCATCAGTTCGTCATAGACGTTGGACAACAGAAGATCGGCGCCTGGAACCGGCCGCTGATATTTGTTCCTCAACTCGTCGACCAGATTGTCGACATTGCCGGGGATGTCGACCTGGCCGTAGAGGTTGGCGTCCTTGCGGACCAGCGTCACCGTCTTTCCGTCGAAAACCATCTCGACCTCGGCAAAGCCGCCGGAGCGGGTGGCGCGGAACTTGTCGGGGCGGCTGAGGTCGACTGCGCCCGAACTCGCCAGCAGGAGCTTCTGGTGGTCCTTGGTGACGATCTCGAGATTCGTGTCGTATCCAAACGAAATGGTTTTCTGCGCGGCGAGATAGTCGGACATCGCCTTGAGAAGGGTCTTGGCCTCCGCTTCATCGGCCAGTGTGGTCGGAGCTCCCAGGCCGATCGTCAGGACCAGCGCCACAGCGGATGCCGCAGTGGCGGCGCGTGCGAATGATTTCCGGGTTGCTCGGTTCATCAGAGGTTCCTCCGTTGAGATGTATTTTAATTTGCAAGACCTTGCGGGCAGACCGGGCAAGCTTCATCGCGAACCTGGCTTGCTGGTTAAACTCAAGGTCCACCCTTCAGTGCAGCACGTGCAGACGAGGAAACGTATTGGCCGCCGCCAAGAACCGTTTGGACAGCGTCAAGCAGTTCGTCGCCCGCATCGGACTTCACGACGTATCCGGCAGCCCCATCGTCGATTGCTTTTCTGATAATGGCCGGCTCATCTCGAACCGACACGAAGATGATGCGGGCGTTCGGATGCACGGCGCGGATGTCGCGTGCTGCCGTCAGCCCGCTGATGCCTGGCATCGCGATGTCGGAAATAATGATGTCGGGCACGTTTGCATTCACTGCCGCAATCAATCCCTGTCCATCCGACACGATGTCGACGTCATAGTCGCCAAGCAGGGATCGTAGGTGGTCAGCCATTTCAGTATGATCCTCGGCGAGTACGAGACGTTTGCGTGCCAAGTGAGCTCTCTCGGCTTGAGTATCGGGCCTGGTGCCACTGGTTGGATGCTACGGCCGCAGCCAGGCCGGCACATCGGGGAAACCCCGGTGGCCAAGGCGTGGAAATCCCGGGGTTGACGGGCCGGAAATCACGGGGTCAGAGGGCCTGGAAATCGCTGGGTTCAGGGTTCGGGAAGAGCCCGGAAATCAGATTAGTCGGAAATGAGCCCCTGCTTCACGGCAAATCTGATCAGATCAGCCGTGCTCTTGACGCCGAGGACGTGCAGCAATTGGGATTTGTGATCCTCGACGGTGCGCACGGAAATCTTCAAGTCAGCCGCAATCTCTTTCATGCGCTTGCCTTGTGCGACCAGTCGCAGGATTTCCCTTTGGCGGCCGGTGAGGTGGTGCTCTTGTCGATCCGCAGACCGGGAAATCGTCCGCAAGACATCCCCGGCGATATGCGGTGTCAGATATATGCGGCCGGCCATGACGGCGCGGATGGCTTCGAGCAGTTCTTCGCCCGCCGCCGCCTTCAGAAGATATCCGCATGCCCCGGCGCGCATGGCTTCCGCGGCAACGCTCGCCTCGGTGTGGACTGTCAAGAATATGAAGCGCGCGCTGGAGTGCTCTGACTTGAGCTGACGCAGGGCGTCCAAACCACTCATCACCGGCATGGTAATATCCGAAACAATGATGTCAGGCTTGAGAAGCCGCGCTTGCTCGACGAGTTGCTGCCCATCGGCGGCTTGTCCAACGAGGTCGGCGACCTCATCGATCAACCGGCCAAGTGCTTCAGCAACCATCACATGGTCGTCCGCAAGTATCACCCGCGGTCTCAATGCCCCTCTCCCGTCGGAATGACGACGGTGGCGACGGTACCTCGACTGGACGATTCCATCTCGAACGTCCCCTCAAGCATTCTGACGCGCTCACGCATGCTCAGCAGCCCGATTCCATGGAGCCCGTTCGAGCCGTTCTCCTGGAACCCACCTCCGTCGTCGGTGATCCGCATCACGACGTGACCATTCCCACGTGCGAGCGATATGCGGGCCGTCCTGGCATGGGCATGCTTCGTTATGTTGCGAAGCGCTTCCTGTGCGACCCTGTAAAGGCAAAGTTCGACGTCGTCCGCGACTTCGGACCATCCATCGGCGACCTCGACATCCACCCTTGTGCCGGACTCGCCGTTGATTTCCTCGCAACGGCCCCGCAACGCCTCCAGCAATCCGACATGCTCAAGCGCTCCTGGATGCAGTTCGTGCGACAAATCCCGCAGGTCCTTCGCCAATCCCACGACTTGTTGCTGAAGTCCCGACAACTCGCTTCGTGTGGTATCGCCATCAGGATTCGAGACGCGCCGCCTGAGGCTGCTCAATCCGATTGACAGGGACGCGACGCGCTGCCCGACATCATCATGGAGTTCCCGCGCAATTCGGGTCCGCTCCTCCTCCTGCGCGTAGATGAGCCGGCCAGCCAATTGGCGAACCTGATCGTAGCTGACGCGAAGCTCGCTTTCCTTTACGCGAATGCCGATCTCGGCCGTGCGACGCTTGGCTCGTTGCAGGAGAAAGCTCGCAATGAGAAGTGTCTGAAGTACGACCAGCGAAATCGTTCCGACAATGTACCAGCGATAGAGCTCCCATACGCCCGGCGACCGAAAACGCACTTCGCTATTTGGCGGTAGGATGGCTTCGCTAATCCCCCATCTCTGCAACTCCCTCCAGTCGTAGGCTGGAATCCCAAGTCCAAATAACGGCGTCTTGATGTCGCCCGCCCTCTCGCCCGCAAGAATACGGAGAGCAACGTCGGCGGTTTGCTGGCCAAGAGCTTGAGTTTGATCCGCAGGCCCGCCAACCGAGCCCTGCCCCAGATGGTAGTCGCCATAACCGAAAACAGGCACGGCAGCGACCTCACTTATCCGTGTGAAGGCGGCATCCAGCGGGTGCACGGCACCCGCTCCATCCACCGCCAGCATGAAATAGAGGACGGCTGATTGCGGCGGCAGGCGGGCGACCCGGCGTAGCATTTCGTCGAGCGACGACGCGTCGAGCCATTCGAAATGCACGCGATCCGCAAACGGCTGAAACTCACGATGCAATTCACCGGCCCAGTATTGCTCGTTTGGAGAATTTCCGATGACGACTGCAATGTCTGTTGTCTCAGGCCGCACGCGCAGAATATTCTCGACGAAGGCTGGCAGACCGAGCCTGACCCCGATGTAGGTGGCATTGGGTGTAAGGGCGGCGGCGGCCGTGAGCCGCGCGTCTACCCCTGCTATCACCATGGCTGTGTCAGAAAACAGCTGTTTCCGATATTTCTCAACGAAGGCCGCAGCCGGCCCACCTTGAGCTACAATCAAGTCAAGCCTGCGCCCGGAAAAGAGATCCTGCAGATATTTGACCAGCGAACCTTCGTTCTCGGGCTCCCGAAACCGTGCCGTAAAAATCGACGCTTCATAAATATCAAGGGGCTCCGGCGATCGTTTCACGAGCGCCGCCTGAAAACTCTTGGTCATCTCGCTGAAAGGCGCAAAATCACGACCGAACGAGTGCAGTAAAAGTACGCGCTTTGGGTCTGCTGCGTTCGCCCCAAGCGTGGAAAACAAGAGGAAGGCTCCCACCAGCCAAGCCTCATACCACAACGTCCTTGAGGAATCGCCCATCATCATTTCAAGTGCAGAGCACTCGCGGGTTGCCATTCACGTCATCAAGATAGCAGTTACGGGGCGCGAGTGAAATCCGATCCCGAGATATGCAGGTACCGTGGTGTCGGCCTGAGGTCACCCGGCGTCATTGGCTCCTGTGGCCGGGCCGCCTTTTCGAAGTGGTTCACCCAACGCCGCAGGTCGCCGCCGAATCCACGATGAGGGCTTTGCGAGCCTAGGACCGACATCGGCGTTGCTACCTCGCGCCCGGATGTGCGAGGCAGGCTTGCTCGTTAAGGCGGGCTACGGCCGCTATCGTGCGGCAGTTCCCAAAGCGGTTGATAGGACGATACGAACTGCTCTTGAGCGCGCAAGATGCTGACGAGAGCCGGAGCGGGATTGAGCAGGTGGCCTAGCAAAAGGCGAGGTACTGCCGCGGCAGATGCCGCAAAACTGCCCACGACCGCCCGCCGCGTTAAAAACCGTCTGTCGATTTTCATGGTAGTCACCTTTCAGGCTGTTGCGCCTGAGTGACGTCGGGGCATGCTCTGCGCGGACCAACTAACTGGCATTCTATTCGCAGAATTTCGGTCAGTCTGCGATGCCAAGGCCCGCTTTCCTCAGCGAGCCGAGGAAAAACTCGACATCTTGCGAACGGGCCAACCGCGCCGAAACCACCTGGCGCATGTTCTTCACCAAATCAGGTTGATTTTGGTTCAGCCATGCGACCTCGCGATCAGCCGCGATTTTGTATCCTCCCTCGCCGAAAATGGCAGCGGCAAGCAAATGATAGACCGGATTCGACGGAAATGGCGATTTCTTGATCCACATAGCTGCCTGCGGATAATCCCCGCTGAAATAGGAGCAAAGGGCCAGATCCACCTCGTAGTAGGCTGACCCTGGGTTCTTCTGACGCGCTTCCGCGATCAACTGGCATCCCTCATGCCAATTTCCGGAAACCGCCAGGCGCTCTCCATATTCGCCCATAAACTCGGCGTCGTTCGGATTGATGGTCAACGTCTGCTTGCCCACTTTCAATGCGGCGTCGATCTCCTTGTGGTAATAGAGCGCAACCATTTCTGCCTGGCGTCCCCGGATGTTGACAGGGTCAACCCCCACAGATCGCCTTGCCGCCACCAAGGCGCGCTCGAGCGCAGCGGCGGATTCTGCGGGGTCGCCTGAAAACTCGAATCGATAGTCATCTATGTAGATCAGCGAAAGAAGACCCCAGGCGGTGGCGTAGGTCGGAAAGCGGTCCACCGCCTTCTCAAGGCACGCGCGTACCGATGAACGGCTTTCTGCATCGACACCGATCCGATATGCGTAGAAAGAAAGCGTGCAAGAGTAGGCGGCCCAATCGTCGGGCGGATTGTCGACGTGGAGATTGGCGTCTGCCTGGAAGATGACGCCATATGCCTGGGCCAGGCTCGAGGATACATTGCGCGCGATGTCCGTCTGGGCTTCCACAAGCTCCGCCACTTTCAGCCCGCCATCATAGCTTTCGGCCCACAGAACCGAGTTGTCCGCCCGGTTGAGCAGCCGGACCCGAAGCCGGAAGGCATCGGTCGACAGATTCACGCTTCCGGCCAGGACAAATCGTGCCGGCGAGATCGACGGATCCTCCCCCTTTGCGGCCGACTCCACGACCACGATGTCCTTGAACTTGGAAAGCTGGCTGACGACTTCCTGCTTCAATCCACTCGCGATGGCCGTCGCGGCGTGAGTGCCGTTCAGATCGTCAAATGTCTCGACCAGCAGTCGCGGAATCTCAGGCGAAGTTGGGCGGACGCCGCCACTCGCCAATCCGAATGCCAGAACAGCCAATGCCGCGACGGTAGCCGCGAGAACCACTGTCAGCCATGATGCCTTCATCCATCGAGGAGGAGTCGGGACTTTCTCTGCCCACTCAACCGGCAAGGCCGGCTCAATGATCTCGGCGGGCGATCGCGCCGAGAACGTTGGAACGTAACCGCCTTTCGGAATCGTGATGAGAATTGGATCGGCGTGTCCGGCAGTCAGGTAGTAACGCTCGAGCCCGCGCCGGAGGTGGCCAGCCTCGATGCGGACAATCGGATCCGTCTGCGGGTCGAAGGACATATCGCGGCCGAACACTTCGACTGCGATCGAATAGGCCTTGATACGATCACCGCGACCCGCCAGCGTCTCCTCCACCACATGGCTGAGGAAGCGGCGCTCGCGACCGGTTGCATCGAAGTCCGCGCTGTTGAGGATCAGGGCAAGCTGGGCACGACAATCCTCTGGGGCGAGCCCATGCCCCCTCCCTATGGCTGGTTGCGCCCGGATCACCTTGGTTCCTTCACCTGACGTTCTGGGGGTGACCACTCCCAGTTATATTTCATTTTCGCCGGTTACCCTCGCTGCGTAATTTATATCCGCGAGCCTGTTCTTGCAATACTCCTAGTAGTCTGAACGGATAACGCTGGGATGACGGCGACGACGGTTCGCGCAATGCGCGGGCGGATGACAACGGATCAAATAGTCAGGCGGCCTCGCCGGCAGCGCAATTTGAATTTGCGATTTCACAGGCCTGGTGCCGACCGAGCTCGCTATGGATATTCAGAAATTACCCTGTCGCCCACGTAACTTACATTCCGCAGCCGCCTCCATGCGATAGGCTAGGATTGTTTCGGGAAAACACGAATTTGCGCCATGAGGATGGACGACGAACCGGCTGATAGACAAAGAGCGGTCTCGGCGGCAGTGCGTCGGTTCCCGCAATTTGAATTGCCGATCCATCGGCTGATGGACCGAAGTGAGGGCTTTCAGGATATGTGCGAGGAACTTGCTGAAGCGGAGCTCGCACTCTCGAGGATCGACGAGGTCCCGCCGGCATTGCGCGAGTCCAGACGAGCCGAATGGCAGGAACTGGTGGATCGGCTGGTTGGGGAAGTCGGAGCCGTGCTGCACGCGGACGCAGCCCGCAAATCGCGTGTCATTCCTTGGCCGCCACGGTGAGCGGCCAGAACTAAGCGGAGGCTGGGTTGGAATTTCTGTCTGGCAATCGACCTCTGCAAACTATGGCAGCCTTGCTCCCGGCCCTGCTTGTCGTCACGGCCGCGTGGGCCCAGGATAACACCCAGGACCTCGCCAAGAAGCTATCCAATCCGATCGCCTCGCTGATCAGCGTGCCGTTCCAGTTCAACTACGACAGTGGCTATGGCCCGAACGATGGTGACAAAGCCTATGTCAACGTGCAGCCGGTCATCCCGATCACGCTCAACGACAACTGGAACCTGATATCGCGCACCATCTTGCCGATTGCCTGGCAGCACGACATTGCAGGACCATCCGGCGACCAGTCCGGGCTTGGCGACATAAGCCAAAGCCTGTTCTTCTCGCCTTCCCAACCCACGGTGAGCGGGATCATCTGGGGTGTCGGCCCGGTGTTTCTGTTGCCGACTGCGACTGACGAGTTGCTTGGCGGGAAAAAATGGGGGGCGGGACCGACCGCCGTCGTCTTGAAGCAATTCGATGGGTGGACGGTCGGTATGCTGGCCAACCATATCTGGTCATTTGCAGGCGACAGCGACCGCAGTGATATAAACTCCACGTTCCTGCAGCCTTTCGTCTCTTACACGACGAAGGATGCCTGGACCTTCACGCTCAATACCGAGAGTGCCTACAATTGGGAAACGCATCAATGGTCGGTCCCGATCAACGTCCAGGTCTCGAAGCTGGTTGTGATCGACAAGCAGCCAATCAGCCTGAGCGCGGGCGTGCGCTACTGGGCCGAGAGCCCGGACGGCGGGCCTGAAGGATTCGGTTTCCGCACCGGCGTTACACTTCTGTTTCCAAAGAAATGAAGCCGGCACCGCCAGGAAAATTCAGAAGCGAGCCACTCGGCGAATTTCAGAAGACATGCCTGCCCTTGTCCATCACCAGCCCTAATCGATTGGCCCGCAATTGGACCTCCGACCGCGCAGCTCTATGGCGTGTCCCTCACCGCCTCCAAGGGGGCCTTGCTCTTTTTCAAGGTTTGGTTTGCCTGATGAGCAGCGGCCGCAGTCTCCCCGCCACTCTCGACGTGAACGGTGGGAACCGCCATCTTGATACCGTTTTCCGCGAATGCCGCCTTGATCATCATGTATGCGCGCCGCTTGATGCCGAATTGGGTCCCGGGCTTCGTCGTCAACTTTATCCTCAGAACGATCGCGTATTCCCCAAAACTGTCGATCCCCTGCATCTTGAGCGGCTCAATCGTGTCGGCCGCAAATTCCGGGTCTGCCGCCAGCTCCTGGCCGATCTTCTTGATGAGCTTGCGCGCCAGATCCACGTCGGAATCGTAGGTAACGTTGATTATCATCTTGTCGATCACCCAATCCCTGCTCATGTTCTGGACTGCCCCGAGCTCACCGAACGGGACGGTATAGATGGGGCCGCGATGATGACGCAGACGCACCGAACGCAGGCTGAAGGATTCGACCGTGCCTTTGTAGCTGCCGCTCTGGATGTATTCACCGACCCGGAAGGCGTCGTCCATCATGTAGAACACGCCGCTCAGCACGTCCTTGACCAGGGTCTGCGAGCCGAAGCCGATGGCGATGCCGAAGATGCCGGCGCCGGCAATCAGCGGGAGTATCTGCACGCCGAGCCCAGCGAGGATCGTTAGCACGGTGACCGCGGCTATGAACACGGCAAGGGCGTTGCGGAATATCGGCAACAGCGTGCGCAGCCGGCCGCTGCGGGCCAGCTGGTCGGCGCTGCTCCCATCCGCCGGCGCCAGGTTCATGTGATATTCGATCAAGGCCTTCGACAGTTGCCAGAGCAGGTCGGCGATCAGCAAAATGATGATGCCGTTGAGCAGCCCGGTTATCAGGAAGCCGCCGGTTTCGCTGCCGGCGAGGCTCGTGGCCCTGATCCGCCAGATATAGGCGAGCCATGCCACCGCCGCGGCAATGACTGCCGCCCTGGCGCCCCTGACAATGAGCACGTTGAGTACGACGCCCATCGCGCCGCTGCGCTTCGACCTGCCGGCGAAGGCCTGTGCCGCGGCGCCGACGCCGCGCAAGGCTGTCGGCAGCACCAGGGCGAAAATCCCAAGCCACAGGACGCCGAGCAGGCCGGCGACCCACGCCACCCAGAGCACGATCAGGAACAAGGTGAGAAACGATTGCTTGACCAGAGAGCCTCGCCCGTCGGGCCGTTGCCAGACGACGTCGATTGCGGTCGCCAGAATGCCAAGCCCGAACAGGAAGGCGGCGAGCCCTGCAACCTCTCGAGAGAAGCCCAGGCCAGGCATGAGGCTGGCGATCGCCCAGCCGAACAACAGGAACCCGGCCACAAGGCTGACTCGCCAACGCCAGAAACGGGTCGAAGCCTCGCTTTCGAAAAGCGGAGTCGGCCTGTCCGAGGGGTCGCTCGTCGCACCGCCGAACGCAAACAGCAATCGGGCTGCCGCGCGAACGACACGGAACGCGATGAACGCAAGAAGCAGGGTCAGAATGATCCTGCGGAGTAAGGGTGGCCATCCGAACGCCAAGAACGAACCGGCGCTGGCAAGCGCAAAAGTCAGCAGGGCGACAGTCTCGAAGAGGATCGCTTGTCCGGCGTCTTCCTGAGCAACCGCGCTCCTCGTCCTGGCGAGCGCTCGTCGGACCGCCCACTCGGCTCCGAATCCGACCGCGATCAAGACCGCCAGGATGCCCATAACCAGCCCTGGCCTGCCGGAGTTCACGTCACGCGAGACAACGTCGGCGGCGCGTGACAGTTCTTCCGGCAGGCGCGGGATCGCGGCGCCGAGCGCACCGATACGGGCACGAATACCCGCCTCCAGGCTCAAGATGTCCTCGGAAATGGACAGGCCGGGCTCGTCCGTGGCCGCTGGAATCTTTCCCTCGAGCCATGCCTTTAGTTCCGGATCGGACAAAAGCTCGAGGAACTGCTTTGCCTTTTCGGGCGGAAGGTCGGGGGAAGGCTGTTGAGCTAGCGAAGTTCCCTGCAAGAGCGCTAGCAAGAGCACGACGACAACTGGCAAGAACCCGAGCCGTAGCTTGTTCTTCATGAGCGCCTCGAGTTTTGAATGCCGCAGCTGCACATATTGGCTCCTCGCCCTTTTATGGGCAACTGTTGTGGCTGCATGCTACGTCTCCGGGGAGAGTGGCTGCAAGCTAAGGGCGCAGTCAATTATGGTGTTCGCCGCTTACGGTCACAAGCAGAGATTATCGGTTGGCATCACAGCCCTTGCGAAAAGCGGGCCGCCATCAACATTCCTGCAAACGCCGCCGACCGGTCGTTTCAGCCCCAGTCGTTGTACTGTCATTGGAGACCCTCCCGCTTTGGGCGGCTACGATCAGTTCACGTAGATGACGACGTAACGGCCGCCATAGGGCTGGTAGTATGTGCCGCCGCACTGCCAAACCGTAGCGCCGTTGATGCTAGTCCGAAAGCAGGCGGGGGGCAGCGTCGCCACGTATATCGTCGAGCGGCGGACGACCCTGCGCGTTGTGCGCCGCGCGACGCCGGCGACGCTGCGGGGCGTAAGCGGCCTGCCGACGCGCGCTTCCGCGGTGGGAACGATCGAACCTGCCGGAATGAAGTAACCGTCCATCAGGCCATCGGTTACAAGAAACGCCGTCATAACAGCGGCGACCGAGAGATGACTACGAAACATGCGCCGCGCGTTCATTTGCTGCCCTCCAGTACAAGTTCGCCGACCTCGTCGGAGTCTATCCGTTCCAGCTTTTTCGCGTTGGCTGGAGGCTTGAACGAAAACAGCCTGGTGTCGACCTCGCCGGCTTTCCAGTTGCCGAACCGCAACGAATATTGCGGCGCGCCCGTCACCCATTTGGTGGTGATCACATATTTGACAGGCAGTTTCTGGGCGCCTTTGCTGATCCAGATCTGCCAGTCCACGTCGTCATTGCGAAAAGCCAGGTGATCGCATTCGACGCCGCCGACAAAGGCATCGCCGACCAGTCTCCCCGACGTAACGCCTTCGGTCAAAACGGTATAAGGGTCGGTGACTAGAAAATCGGCGCCCGCAACGTCGAGCCCGGTCGACACCCTGAATTCCTCGACCGCCTCATCAATCGACGCCCCAGGACTGTCCAACTGCGCATAGACGTTCATGCCCTTGCCGTAGAGCGAGATTATCTTGCCGTCAAAGGTGAGTTCTACATCGGCAAAAGGCCCTTTGCGGGTCATGTGGAAGCCGTCGCCGCGGGACGCCTGGACGGAGCCGGAAGCGCTGTACTGCAGCTTCTGGCCGGCCAGATCGACGATCTCATGATCGGTGTCATAGTCGACCGTGAACGCCTGCAAGCCTTTGAGATGGTTCGTCATCGCCTTAAGGATACCGTCAGCATCGGCGTCGATGACGTTCTGGCCCCACGACGGCGAAACGGAAAGTGCCAGCCCGATTGAGATTGCCGCTATTCCGATAGATCGCGGCCGCGATCTAAAGTGCAACTTCAGGATTGCTTGGTTCATGTTTCATCTCCAATCCAGTGCTCGGCGATTCTTAGTTCGGAAAACAGGAGCGTGACCGGTGCGAAAGCAAAATCCATCCGATCCGTTCACTTCAGCCCAATAGCTTATCCCGCCGTCAAACTGATCGGTCAGCTACATCATCGACAGCCGCAAAGTTTGAGGCGATCGGATTCGACAGGCTGTCGCGGAATGCCTCACTACGGCTCATCAATTTGCGGATCGCAAATTCGGGATGCGAAAGGCGTCGCCGAATATGTCTGCTCCCTATCAGGAGGTTTGCCGTTTGCTGCCATAGCGCCATCCCTTCGCTAGAATGCGCATAGTCTTTTTGATGGTGCCAGTATCACTATGTAAGTTACGTAGTCGGACTGTTGCTGGCGAAGCTGTATCTGCCCATGACCGAGGATTGACATGCTTGTAGCGGGCGGTTCCCAACAACCCGCAACGTCTTACCGACCCAACCAAGGCTATTGCGCGATATCGACACCGGGAATTGGATCTCCCTACCGGTCATTTGTCCCGTCGAGCTAGACCGTATCCTAGACACCCCGGCTTTCGATGCAACCGAGCGGATTCTGCCCGTAGGTTACCGTTAATTACCTTCCGCCCCGAGCGGCAATAGGCAAACCTCACGAAGGACGATTTTGTCGAAGGCATGTTTGATGATGGCGCTCCCGAGGGGCGCTGACCTGGAGGAGACATCAAACTATGACCAATCTTGCCTACGCCGCGAAGCGCTACCTGTTGTCCATCCTCCTGTTACTGGGGGTCGCTGCCTCTGCCACCGCGCAGAACGCCGATCAGCTTCCATCTTGGAATGACGGAAAGGCCAAGCAGTCCATCGTCGCCTTCGTCGAACGCGTGACTGCGGAAGGCGCGGCAGACTTCGTGCCCGAAGCAGAGCGCGTCGCCGTCTTCGACAATGACGGCACGCTGTGGCGAAGCCGAATGGCCAACACGTGGCAGGGCGAATTCCCGTGGCGGAACCTCTGCGAGGACGGAGACGTTACCCGTGCCATTTAGGTTTCCGCTGCATTGCACGCAGAACGTGACAAACACTACTAAAAAGGCCCGGCGCAAAGCCTGCCCGGACAGAGACAGACAGGGAGGATCGAAGCATGACGGGCAATGACTTGTTGAAGGTCGGCGCGGCGGCGCTGACGCTGCTGCTTGCCGGGTTTGGTTCGGCGCATCCTGCCCTTGCACAAGAACAGGTCGCGGCGGCTGGCGCGTCCGCCGACGTGACGGCGCCGGAGCCATTGAGCGCGGACGAGATGGAGGTGCTGGTCGCGCGGATCGCACTCTACCCGGACGAGCTGATCGCGGTGATCACCGCGGCTGCGCTTTATCCGCTGCAGATCGTCGAGGCGGCGCGCTTCCTCGAGCGGTACGAGAAGGACAAGGGCCTGAAGCCGAAGGAGAGCTGGGACGGCTCGGTTGTGTCGCTGCTCAACTATCCGGACATTGTAAAGATGATGAGCGACGACCTCGAGTGGACGCAGGCGCTCGGCGACGCCATTGCCTACCAGCAGAAGGACGTGCTGGTTGCCATCCAGCAGCTGCGCGACGAGGCGGTCGCTAAGGGCGTCATCAAGACCGACGACAAGATCCAGGTGGTCAAGGAGAACGACAATTTCGTCATCAAGTCGGCGAGCCCTGAAGTGATCTACGTCCCGCAATATCCGCCGCAGATGTTTTATGAGCCGAATTACGTGTGGGAGCCGATCCGCTATTATCCCGACCCGTACCCCTATTACTGGTATCCGACAGCGACCTTCTTCGCAGGCATGGTGACGGGCGCGGTCTGGGGCGCCGCCGTCGACTGGAACGACTGGGGCGTCTGGGGCGGTCGCTGGGACGGCAACGACATCAACATCGACTGCAACAATTGCTTCAACAATCGCGACTTCAACGGCAAGATCAACTTCAACGACGTCGACTGGAAGAACATCGACCGCGACAAGATCAACATTGATCGCAACCAGTTCAATAAGTTCGACCAGAGCAACATCAAGAGCCGGATCGAGAAGAATGGCGACAACGCCATCCGGGACCGCGCGCGCGACATCAAGAAGAACGACAAACTCGCCAACAGGGTGCCGGGCAAGACGGCCGGAACGAGAGACATCCGCAAGAGCACGCTGGACGGGCTGAAGGCGAAGCCCGCCAACGTGACCCGCCCCGCCAAGCCCGCCAACATCCAGAAACCTGCGGCCAAGCCTACCGCCAATCGCCCAGCGGCGAAGCCGGCCAAGGTGAACCGCCCGGCCGGCAAGCCGAAACCCGCAGCCAGGGTCGACAACCGGCCGAAGAAACCGTCGGGGCTCGGCAATGTCGATCGCGGCAAGGTGACGAGGGTGAGTTCCAACCGCGGCAACAAGTCGATGGGCGGCGGCAGCCGTGGCGGCGGCCACAAGCAGATCAGGCGCCCCAGTGGCGGACGCCGGCGTTAACGGAACGGGAGGACAGGATCATGATACAGATGTTCAGCACCACCCGTCACACGGGACTTTTGCATACGATCGTTCTCCGCTCTGTCTGTGCCGTGGTGCTTGCAGCCGGCATCGCTGTCTCGCAGCCGGCATCCGCGCAGGACGCGCCGCAAGCGCCGGAGATCACTGCGTTTGCGGCCGCCGCCGAGCCGCCCGTCTTCGACACGCCGGAGGCGGCTGTCGAGTCGTTCAAGAAGGCGCTGAACGACGCCGGCAACGGTGCGGTTGCCGCCCTTCTCGGCCTCGATGCGGAAAAGCTGAAGGCCGACGAGAACGCGGACGAGACGCTGGCGGCGATCAAGGAGGGTGTGGCCAAGCAGCTTGTCCTCGATGGCGAAGGCGACCGCCGCACGTTGCAGATCGGCGACAAGCTGTGGCCGCTGCCTTTTCCGATCGTCAAGGGCGAGGACGGCAAGTGGGCTTTCGACACCTATGCCGGGCTCGAAGAGATCGTGAACCGGTATGTCGGCGAGAACGAGCTCACCGCGATCGAGACGATGCGCGCCTTTGTCGACGCGCAGGAGGACTATTCATCGCAGGACCGCGACGAGGATGGGGTGGAGGAGTTCGCGCAGAAACTGATAAGCTCGGAAGGCGCGACCGACGGGCTCTACTGGCCGAGCGACGACATCAACGGCGAGAGTCCGGCCGGTGGCAATATCGATCAGGCCGAGCTCGAGGACGCGGCCAAGGGCGAAGGCTATTTCGGCTACAAGTACAAGATTCTGACCGGCCAGGGCGACCATATCGCCGGCGGCGCCTACGACTACGTCATAAACGGCAACATGATCGCCGGCTTCGGCCTCATCGCCTGGCCTGCCAAATACGGCGAAACCGGCGTGAAAACCTTCGCCGTCAACCAGCACGGCGTCGTCTACGAGACCGACCTCGGCCCAACCACCGAGCAGATCGTCAAATACATCGACCGCTTCAACCCGGACGATACCTGGCAGGTCGCGGCCGACTGAGAGAAAAGCGTTCAAGTTGCCTGCGGACAATATCGATGGATTGAAAATCGGGTTGGCTTTGAATCGATCAGCAACACCTGCGCTGCGGAGAAGAGGGTCACCATGCGACAGACATGAAGCGCCTTGTCGCTTGCAGCGCCATGCTCACGTTGCGCCGCGGATGTAATTTACACCAAGCTGTCGGCAGACGCTGCCACGCCACGCGGAGTGCTCGCTGCGATGGCGGCAGCGATTTTCAGCGAAGGCGGATACGAGACTGAGCGTCAACGTGCCTGGCTCGAAAAAAATGCCGGATTTGATGAAGAACACGCAGCAAGAGGAGATAGTGTAGCGGCCGTAGCGCGCGTCGACGATCGCGATGGCAGCGAAATCGAGATTGTCGAGGATGTCGCTTAAATCTGCGTCGATCTCAACAACGGGAAGCCCAAGCGAGTTCGTCTTCCTCGATAGACCCGCGGCCCAGAAATAGGGTGTGACGGAAAAGGTCCAGCCGTCGTTTTACCGTCGGCTCAACGGCCGGCGCTGTAGCAGATATGACATCGGCGGCGCCGGACGTGGAGTTCTTCCTTGGCTCATTGAGGAAAGCCGGACTCACCTCAACGACCGACTTTTGCGCGGCCGAGCGGATTCTGCCCGTAGGTTACCGTTAATTACCTTCCGCCTTAAGCGACAATAGGCAAACCTCACGAAGGGCAACCCACCTGCCTTCCAAAGATAAGTGGCAGGCGCCGCCAAAGGGGAGATCACGATGAGCGATAGCACAGACAAGATCAACCGTAGCGTCCTTCCAATACCGACACGTCCGCGAACCGGTCTCATCACCTACGACGCCAAGGATCCGGAATCGAAGTATCCGGTTATCGAGCAACTGCGTCCGCCAAAGGGCGCCCCAAACGTCTTGGTGATCCTGATCGACGATGCGGGCTTCGGCTCCTCAAGCGCCTTCGGCGGTCCTTGCCAGACGCCCAACGCCGAACGCCTGGCTGCCGGCGGTCTTAAGTACAATCGCTTCCATACGACAGCTCTTTGCTCGCCGACGCGCCAGGCGCTGCTCACGGGTCGCAACCACCACTCTGTCGGCATGGGCGGCATTACCGAGATCGCCAGCGGGTCGCCCGGCTATTGCTCGGTCCTGCCGAACACGGCTGCTCCACTGGCAAAGACGCTGAAGCTGAACGGCTATGCGACCGCACAGTTTGGCAAATGCCATGAGGTCCCTGTGTGGGAAACGAGCCCGGCAGGACCGTTTAACGCGTGGCCCACCGGTGGCGGTGGCTTTGAATATTTCTATGGCTTCATCGGCGGCGAGGCACACCAGTGGTATCCCTCTCTCTATGAGGGCACCACGCCGATCGAGGTGCACAAAACGCCGGAAGAAGGCTACCACTTCATGGCGGACATGACCGACAAGGCGATTGCCTGGGTCGGCCAGCAGAAGGCGCTGATACCGGACAAGCCCTTCTTCATGTATTTCGCGCCCGGCGCAACCCACGCTCCCCACCATGTTCCGAAGGAGTGGGCGGACAAGTATAAGGGCAAGTTCGATCAGGGCTGGGACAAACTGCGCGAGGAGACCTTCGCCCGCCAGAAGAAGCTCGGCGTCATCCCTGCCAACTGCCAGCTGACGCCGCGCCACGAGCAGATTCCTGCCTGGGATGAAATGCCCGAGGAGATGAAGCCTGTTCTGAGGCGTCAGATGGAGGTCTACGCCGGATTCCTGGAATACGCCGACCACCACGTCGGGCGGCTCCTCGACAGCCTCGACCAGATGAAGCTGATGGACGATACGCTGATCTACTATATCATTGGCGACAACGGCGCTTCGGCCGAGGGAACCCTGATCGGCTGCTACAACGAAATGGCCAATTTCAATGGCCTGGCCGCTCTCGAGACGCCACAATTCCTCATGGAGCGGCTGGACAAGCTCGGCGGACCGGACTCCTACAACCACTATGCTGTCGGCTGGGCGCACGCCATGAACACGCCTTACCAGTGGACAAAGCAGGTCGCTTCGCACTGGGGCGGGACCCGAAATGGCACGATCGTGCACTGGCCAAACGGGATCGCAGGCAAGGGCGAGATTCGCTCGCAGTTTCATCATGTCATTGATGTCGCACCGACCATACTGGAGGCGGCCGGGCTTCCGCAACCACAGGCGGTGGACGGGGTTGCCCAGATGCCGATCGAAGGCGTCAGCATGCTCTATTCGTTCAACGAAGCGAAGGCAGCGGAGCGGCACGAGACCCAATACTTCGAAATGTTCGGCAACCGTGGCATCTATCACAAGGGTTGGACCGCGGTGACGCGGCACAAGACGCCGTGGCTGCTGCATGGGGAGACGGTTCCCCCCTTCGACGACGACGTCTGGGAACTTTACGACACCAGCAAGGACTGGAGCCAGGCCAACAATCTGGCAAAGCAGATGCCGGAGAAGCTGCATCAGCTTCAGCGCCTGTGGCTGATCGAGGCCACCCGCTACAATGTGCTGCCGCTGGACGATAATGTCGCCGCTCGCTTTGATTCTGATCTGGCGGGACGGCCGGTTCTGATCAAGGGGAAATCCCAGATCCTGTTCGGAGGCATGGGTCGGCTCTCGGAGAACTCCGTTCTCAACATGAAGAACAAGTCGCATTCGGTGACCGCCGAGATCGTGGTGCCGGACGGAGGCGCCGAAGGCGTGATCATCTCGCAGGGCGCCAATATCGGCGGCTGGAGCCTCTACGCCAAGGGCGGCAAGCTCAAATACTGCTACAACCTGATCGGCGTACAGCATTTCTTCGCCGAATCCGCCGACGCTATCCCGCCAGGATCGCATCAGGTCCGCATGGAATTCGCCTATGCAGGCGGCGGTCCTGCGAAGGGCGGCACGGTGTCGTTGTTCATCGACAGCAAGAAGGTCGGAGAAGGCGCTGTGGGCGCAACCGCGCCCTCGGTCTTCTCGGCGGACGATGGCTGCGATATCGGTTGCGACACCGGAGCGCCCGTTTCGCCAGACTACGGCCCGCGTGGAAACCAGTTCAATGGAGTCATAAAGGGCGTGCAACTCGCCATTGGCGAAGACGCCGAGCATGCCGACCACCACGTCTCGCCGGAAGAGGCCCTGCGCGTCGCAATGGCGCGGCAGTGATGCCGCGCTGAAGAAAACGCCAAGTCCATTCAAAGGATGCGCCCGTCTCGATGGCGGGCGCGGCCCTAGCGAACGAAGAAAGTGCAATGAAAATCAAAGACGGCCTTATGACTGCTGTGTTCGCTGGCACTCTGGCTGCGACCACCAATGCACACGCTGCCGATGCACTTCCATCCTGGAACGAAGGTCAAGCCAAGCAGTCCGTCGTCGCGTTCGTCGAGCGGGTGACATCGCAAGGCTCTCCCGATTTCGTGCCCGAGTCCGAACGCATCGCGACATTCGATAATGACGGCACGCTCTGGTCCGAGGAGCCGATATACTTCCAGCTTGCTTTCGCACTCGATCGCGTGAAGGCGTTGGCTCCACAGCATCCCGAGTGGAAGGACAAGGAACCCTTTTCCTCTCTGCTCAGGGGCGACCTCAAAGCTGCGCTCGCCGGTGGCAAGCCGGCAGTTTTTGAGATCATGGTCGCGACCCATGCGGGGATGACATCCGAGGAATTTGCGGGTGTTGTCCACACCTGGATCGCCACCGCGAAGCATCCGAAGACCGGCCGCTTGTACAGCGAAATGGCCTATCAGCCGATGCTCGAACTGCTCGCCTATCTCCGTGCCAATGGCTTCAAGACCTTCATCGTCTCCGGCGGTGGCATCGAGTTCATGCGGGTCTTCGCTGAAGAAGTCTACGGCATTCCGCCGGAGCAGGTGATCGGCAGCAGCGGCAGGCTGAAATTCGAGATCCGTGATGGCAAGCCGGTTCTCGTCAAGCTGCCGGAGGTCGACTTCATCGACAACGAGGCCGACAAGCCGGTCGCCATCCAGAAGCATATCGGCCGCCGGCCCATCGCGGCATTCGGCAATTCCGACGGCGATCTGCAGATGCTGCAATGGACGACGGCCGCGTCTGGGGCGCGCTTCGGACTGATCGTTCATCACACCGATGCGGAACGCGAATGGGCCTATGACCGGCAATCGTCCATCGGCCTTCTCGACAAGGCGCTTGATGAAGCCGAGGCGAATGGCTGGACCGTCGTGGACATGAAGGACGACTGGAACACCATTTTCCCGAACCTTCACAAGGTCGAGCCCAAGGTCGAGCCATGAGCGGAATCACCGACGTTAGAGTATCTGATCAAGCATCCCAGAGGCGCAGAGCCGGACGTGGGCTACCGTCTTCGCACGAGGAATGAACAGGGATGGCAATCGAAGACATTCTGCAACGTTTTTGGGAAGACCTCGTCGCACGGCCGAGTGGGCCACTGGCGCTTCGGTTCCTGCTTCAGCCGGTGATGGCGACTTTGTTCGGGATACGCGACGGCATCAAGGACGCGCGCGACGGGCGCTCGCCTTATTTCTGGACCGTCCTGTCAAAGCCTGACGAGCGCCGCGCGCGCCTTGTCGAAGGGGTCAGATCGACGGGCAAGGTTATGGTGCTCGCCGTGATCCTGGATGCTGTCTATCAAATCATGCAACTCGGCACCTTCTATCCGTTTGAAGCTGTGGTCGTCGCGATTGTTCTCGCCTTCGTTCCCTATCTCCTGATCCGGGGGCCGGCGGCGCGCATCGCGCGCTGGTGGAGCAGCGGCCGTCTCGGACCAAATCATGAGTGATCAAAAAGCCTTGGGGCCGATCTCGCACGCTGAAACAATGTCGTTGAATAGGGAATTCAAGGGGGATCAGAATGGTGAGCCAGCCCGTGGATGAGAACCCGCCAAGATTTGAAGTCCGTGTGACATCGGACAGTCATTTCTCTTGGCTGCGTACGCGTCTCAGCGTCGAGCGCACGCTGATGTCGTGGGTGCGAACGGCCGTCTCGCTTATCGGCTTCGGCTTCACGATCGTCCAGTTCTTCGAGCGTTTTCAGGACATGCAAGGCGTCGCCCCGGCGCTTCGCCCGCAGGCGCCGCGCGTTCTCGGCCTTGCGCTCATCCTCGCCGGCGTGGGCGCGCTTGCTGTCTCGCTGTGGCAATACCGATCGCTACTTCGTTATCTGTGGAGCAAACAGTTCGCTCAGCTCGCCGGGGTGGACAAGGACCCGCACAAGACGCCGCTCTTTGCCGTCACGATCGTACTGTTGCTCATCGGCATTTTCACTTTCATTGCCGTGCTGTTCCGGTTGGTCTGAAGGCAAGGTGGCGCAGCATCCGAGTGGCAACACGAAAACATAGGAGAAGACGAAAATGGCAGACAAGAAACCGAATATTCTGGTCATGTGGGGAGACGACATCGGTCAGTCGAATCTCAGCTGCTATACCAAAGGCATGATGGGCTACCGGACGCCCAACATTGACCGCATCGCCAACGAAGGCATGATCTTTACCGACTCCTATGCGGAGCAGAGCTGCACCGCCGGCCGCGCGTCGTTCATCACCGGCCAGTGCGGCCTGCGCACTGGCTGCACCAAGGTGGGCCTTCCCGGCGCCGAGCTTGGCCTCAAGGCCGAGGACATCACCATCGCCGAAGCGCTTAAGCCGCTGGGCTATCGCACTGGCCAGTTCGGTAAGAACCACCTCGGTGACCGCGACGAGCATCTGCCGACGATGCACGGCTTCGACGAGTTCTTCGGCAATCTGTATCACCTGAACGCCGAAGAGGAACCCGAGGAAGTCGATTATCCGAATGTGGAGGACTTCCCCAACTTCAAGAAGAAGTTCGGACCGCGCGGAGTGTTGCATTGCTGGGCGGATGGCAAGGGCGGCCAGAAGATCGAGAACACCGGTGCCCTGACCAAAAAGCGGATGGAAACCTGCGACGACGAGTTCCTCGCAGCGGCCAAGAAGTTCATCCAGGCGGCCCACGACGCCGGCGAGCCGTTTTTCGTTTGGTTCAACACGACGCACATGCACGCTTGGACGCATGTGAAACCAGAGAGTCGCGGGCAATCCGGCCGTTGGCAATCCGAGTACCACGACGTCATGATCGACCACGACAAGTGCATCGGCGAGATGCTCGACTTCCTCGACGAGCTCGGTATCGCTGACAATACGTTCGTGCAGTACAGCACCGACAACGGGCCGCACATGAACACCTGGCCGGATGCCGGCAATACCCCCTTCCGGAACGAGAAGAACTCGAGCTGGGAGGGCGCCTATCGCGTGCCCTGCATGGTCCGCTTCCCCGGCATGATCAAAGCCGGCTCGGAATCAAACGAAATCGTCAGCCACCTGGACTGGTTTCCGACCATCCTGGCGGTGGCCGGCGACTCCGACATTGCCGCGAAGCTGAAGAACGGCCACACGATCGGCAACAAGACCTTCAAGGTGCATCTCGACGGCTACAACCTGCTGCCTTACCTCACAGGAAAGGAGAAGAAGAGCCCCCGCGAGCTTTTCATCTATTTCACCGACGATGGCGATGTCGCAGCGCTCCGCTACGACAATTGGAAGATCCTGTTCATGGAGCAGCGCGTCCAGGGCACACTCAAGATCTGGCAAGATCCGTTCGTGACGCTTCGGGCGCCATATATCTTCAATCTGCGGTTGGATCCGTACGAGCATGCGCAGATCACGTCGAATACCTACTACGATTGGATGTTCCGACACATCTACCTGCTCGTGCCCGCACAGGCCCTCGTCGGAGAGTTTCTGGCGACCTTCAAGGAGTTTCCGCCACGGCAGAAGGCGGCGAGCTTCAGCCTCGACGAGGTGATCGCGAAGATGGCGGAAGCCTCGAAAGGAGGGTAGGGGGACGAGGCGAAGGTACGGACCGCGGCGGTCGACCGATGAGGTTCCGGGAGGCGGGCAGCGCCACCCGGCATTGACTGCCGGGCGATTGGCGCGTTTGGCCTAACAAAAAGATACTTGGGAGAACGTGATGAAGGAGTGGCTAACCGCCATGACAGAGCACGCAGTGATCATCATCAACGCCATGGCGTTGATGATGATCGCCTTCGCTGGCTGGGACGACACAAAGGGTGCCGTGTTGTGAATGACTCTGTTGATCTGACCACGCGCGATCGAAATAACGGCGTGCCGCCTTTCGAAGGGATGCTGTGGATTCCCGGCGGCACTTTTTTGATGGGCTCGAACGAGCATTACCCGGAAGAGGCGCCGGCGCACCGCGTCAAGGTGGGTGGCTTCTGGATGGATCGCCACACCGTCACCAACCGCGAGTTCGAGCGTTTCGTAGCCGCGACCGGCTATGTCACGCTCGCCGAGCGTCCGGCAGATCCCGCAGACTACCCCGGAGCGATACCAGAACTCCTGGTGCCGTCGTCCGCCATGTTCAAGAAGCCGGCTCAGAAAGTCGACATCCGGAACTCCTACAACTGGTGGGTGTATGTAGCCGGCGCCAATTGGCGCCATCCGCGCGGCCCGGCGAGTTCCATCAAGAAACTGGGCGACCACCCGGTGGTCCATGTTGCGTTCGAGGATGCCGAAGCCTATGCGAAATGGGCGGGCAAGGAACTGCCGACCGAAGCCGAGTGGGAGTTCGCAGCCCGCGGTGGGCTCGACGGCGCCGAATTTGTCTGGGGGGACGAACTGACGCCAGGCGGCAAGCATCTGGCCAATACTTGGCAAGGCGAGTTTCCCTATGAAAATCGCAACGAGGATGGCTACGAGTGGACGGCTCCGGTCGGTTCGTTCCCGGCCAACGGCTTCGGCCTCCACGATATGGCGGGCAATGTCTGGCAGTGGACTACGGATTGGTATCAGGAGCACTCCCGGATCGACAGCCCGTGCTGTACGATCGACAATCCGCGGGGTGGTCAGCGCGAAGCCAGCTTTGATCCCCACACCCCTGAGATCATGATCCCCCGCAAGGTAACCAAAGGCGGCTCTTATCTATGCGCGCCCAATTACTGTCGGCGATATCGGCCTGCAGCGCGCATGTCGCAGCCAGTTGATACCTCGACCTGCCATCTCGGCTTGCGCTGCATCGTTCGTTCACGCTCGAGGGAGTGATGGAACAGGCATTTGCCGTCGTTACCGGGTATGCCGTCCTGCTTATCGATGCAATCGCCCTCATTGCAATCGTGTACGGAACAATCGAGGCATTCGTCGGCGCCATTCGCGCCATGTTTGTCCCTTCGAAGCGCACGGAGGGACGCGTCGTCTGGCTGCGCTATGCACGCTGGCTGGTCGCCGGCCTAACCTTCCAGCTCGCGGCCGACATCATAGAAACCTCGATTGCACCGGGCTGGGATGACATTGGACGACTGGCGGCGATTGCGGTGATCCGAACGTTCCTCAATTACTTCCTCGAGCGGGATTTGGCCGAGGTGCGGGAGTCTCAGCCTACCTGACAGGTGCTATTGCAAGGCAAGGAGAATTTGGATGCTGAGATGCGGAATCCGTATCGCCACCCTGGTCGGATTGTCATTCTACCTCTAGAAAAGCAGTCCCTTCAGTCCTGCCAAGATTTCATCCATGGGTAGTGCCAGGAACACGATCGGAACGAAAGGCAGCAGCAGTGCGACGCCGAGTATGGCGATGCTTTTGAGGTCGATCGGGACTAAGCGAAGTGCGTAGACAGTTGCGACGATCGCGTACAAATCGGTAGTCGCCGAGAAGTCTGGCTTCTCGAGCGCGGACTTGTCGGCGGGTCTATCTCGTCCAAGCCATCTCTCTTCGAACGCCGCCCCGACCCGGGTGGCAAGAGCGCCGTATTCGAATGAGCCGCGCTGCAACGCCCTCATCAGCATCGGCGTAAAGAAGAACAATGGCGCGGCAAACAAGGCGCCGACCGCCACCAAGAGGCCGGCACTGAAGATCGTGTGCTCTCTCGGCAGCGCTCCATCGACCAAGACAATATGCGCCGAACGTCCGGCAACCATCGTGGCAAGCGCCATCGCTATGAGGGAAAATGCCCGCAGCGAATATCCCAGCACGGCAAGGCCCGCTGCGCCATCCGGATGGGATGCCAAGAGGCGGAGGTCGAGCTGGGCGATCCGCCACAGAAGGTGCGCCCACAGCGCAAACCTCCACCCCCAGCCAAGCAGCAAAGTCAGGAGCAAAGGGAGGCTCACCAGCACGTGCCACCAGCCGGCTGGCGAGAAGGCAGGAGCAAGGCCACCGGTCTTGTGCCAAACTGGAACCTGATCGAACGGCAGCGAAAACACCACCGCGCACATGAGGAGATAGGCCAGAGCGATTACGACAATTTCCGCTGCGCTCGAATTGAGGAGCGAACGGGTCAATGCGACGGCAGCGTCATATGGTCCACGGTCCTTCTCGGTTATAAGCCCGGCATCGGCAAAATGCCGTACGATCGCATTGAGCCTTGATGCGCACTGCGCTTCGCCCAAGACGAGTAGTGGTGCGGCGATCAGGTACCGCGCGTGCATACCCGCATCCCAAAGGAGCGGCGTCATTCCGTCGGTGTGCATAGTCACATTTTGAATGCCGGCTAAAACGAGAAGGGGCACCCAGCCTACCGCACCGACGATCATCGCACGGCGGCCAACATTGAGTTGAGCACCCTTAACGAAGCCGAGACGCCGCTGGAGCCCGACTGGCGGACCATTCTCAAACAGTGCTTCGTTTGCGTGCAGGGCTTCGTTCATTTGCGTGCGCACATCTGCTCCCGATCCCGACAACGCGGCTCCAGTCCAAGCCAGATCCGCGTCGCCGCCCTACAGGGCGGCATCGTTAGCGATTTGCCGCGGAGTCATTTCATCACCCCAGACAAGCTCGGCCGCATCGGAACGATCACTTCGTCCAGCATTGCGAGATGGGCGGCGATGGAAGACCGTCGCGCGTTTGGGTCAAGGCGCAACGCCGTGCTGCCCTGCGGCACCAGATTGGCGGTGGTAACGGAGTTCCCGCTGGCGAACAGCGAGACCTCATGACCTCTTCTGACAAGCTCCTCGGTGAGGAACGACACGATCCGTTCCGTGCCCCCGTAGAAGCGCGGCGGGACCGATTCGTCTAGGGGCGCGACCTGAGCAATTCTCATTTCTTGCGGCTTTCGGTGACGACCGGGCGGCTAGCGTAAGGTTATCGCGTGGAGCACAGTGGGGGAATGTAAGTTACGTGGTTGGCTGGGTAAGGCAGCTAGGCGGATCAAAGATCGCCGGCTCGATGCGATCCGATCGACCACGTGATTGCCGGTGACGTTTCCGGCGAAGCAGGAAGCAAGATCAAGGCTGATCGCGAGCCTGCCCAGCCGCGCGAAAATGCGCTGGATCTGGTGAAGAACAGCCGAGAACAGGTTCGGTGAGGGTAGCTTCATCGACGGACGTCGAGCTCTTGCTCGGCTTGCTGAAAAAGCAGGTTCACATCGAGGACTGACTTCGAATTCTCCAATACAGTAAATTACCTTCCGCCCAGAGAGGCTATGTCTCAACGTCACCTGAGCGCGACTCTGGCGCGGCTCGCATCATGCCAGAAATTGCGTCGGCACGCCGAGAACCGGTCCAGCCTCGGCGAGCTTTTGGTCGAGCGTATGCACCGTGGCGCCATGCTCCGATGCCGTGGCGAGATGCAGCGCGTCGCCAGCGCGAAGCCCGAGACCATGCTGATCGGCGAACTTTGCCGCCGTGCGGAAATGCCCGCCCGTGACCGGCAGCACGGTGAAGCTCTCGGCGACCAGCTTGTGGAACATCGCGAGCGCTGCTCCAGGTTGATCTGCCCGGTTCGCAGCTTGATCGCCATGGCAGACGGTATCTCGGTGATGGTCCAGTCGCTGATCAGAAACTGCGCCGGATCCTGCTCCGCCAGCCGGCTCTGAACGCGCAGCGTCATCGCTTCATTTGAAAGAGCGGCAACGATCAGCGACGGTCGAGATAGTGCATCAGTAGCGGTCGCCATCCCGCATCGACCGTACCAGATCGGCAGAACTCTCGGCCTGAGGCGGCATGGTCGCGGTCAAGGATTGCAGGACGGTCGCGTCGATCCGCTGCCGCGGCTTCGCCACGGCGGTGAGCCGTGCGACCGGTTTACCCCGCCGGGTGATGTCGATCGAGTCTCCCGCCTCGACCCGATCCACGAGGTCGCTCAAATGGGCTTTGGCATGTGCCAGATTGATCACATCCTTGTCACGCTCCTGACCATGTAGATGGTCATGCAGCGTGTTGCGCTTAACACTTTCAGCGAGAGGTTTTCATGCATCACGTTCTGACCCGGCAGCAACTCTATGACATGAGTCTGGGAACGTGCCGTGTCCGAAGTGCTGCTGTCGTTCTGAAAACGTGCCTTCTTTGAAGAATGCAGCTTTATCGATCGTCGAGATCCGGCAACAACGAGGCGGCGAGGGCCTCTTCGGCGATGGCCACGCAGTGCTCACGCATCGCGGGCGCCAGCGCTCCGTCCCATGATGCTTCGGCCACCTTTCCCCCAAGCGGGTGCGCCAGGCCCGGCGCCGTCCGCACGGCGGCAATGTAGTCCGCGGCGCCAAAGCGCCATGGCTCCGCACCATGTTCTCGCATGACCTGGTTGCCGATACGCAATCCGGGCCAGTCGAAATCGCCGTGATAGCGCAGCCGCGCGCCCGCCAGTGCCAGTTGAGCCAGAAGGCATCGTTGCGCGGCGGCTGGCATCCCTTCGGTACAGACCAGCGGGGCGCAGCCTGCCCCCCATCGGTCCGCGGCGATGGCGAGCAGGTTGGGATTTTCGCAGACGTAGACGTTGCGGCCCGCTACATCCCATCGGGGCGGCGATCGCAGCAGCGATCGCAGCGATGCATAGGCCGGTTCTCCCAGGGGCAAACGGTCGCTTTCGGTCCCGTTTGTCGGCAGGTTCAGGAAGAGGGCCGGGCGTGCCAGTTCGTTGACCAGAACGCCTGCTCTGGCCCATGTCTCGCGTATCCGCTCCGCGCCGGCGGCCGCTTCCAGAACGACATCCTCTCTCGATTTCCGTTCCGTCTCGCCATCTTCGTCGGCAATCGGTGCTGCGGCGTCAGGAGCGGGCATGGCGGTCTGGCGCAAGACCGCCAGCACGAGTGCCGCGGCCCCGCGACCATTGTCAAGCGCATGGGCATCGCCCAGCACGCCCGCCGCCAGTTGCGAACGTGTTATGCCTTTAGCCGGCAGGTGCTGCAGCACCTCTTCGGCGCGCCGGCAAAGCTCCGCTGCCGCGACCGTATCCCGCCGAGCGAGCCGCTTGACGAGGCCGATGCCTTCCGGCGTCAGCAGCAGTCTGGCCAAGTCGGGATGGCTGCAACCATCTATTACGCTCGACCACAATGTTTGCTGTCGAAGGCGTGCTCCGGCGAGATGAAGGATGGAGCCGTCAAGCCTTTCCAACGCATCGCGCAGCGATGTGGCGATGCCGGCGCGCCGCAGGTCGGCATCGACGCGGCGGACGTCGATCTGCAGGGATTTGGAACGGCGCTGCGCGCGACCGAGCAGCGCCGCCAGTGCAGCGTGTTCCTCTGCACTGAGTCCGACGACGCGAATATGATCGACGGCGCCTTCGAGCGGCGCGCGCTCGAAACGTTGGCGCAGCCGCTTGCGCAGCGAGGCAAGATCGTCACCACCGAGCAGGCGTTGAAGACGCGGGTCGACTTGATCGCTCATGCCGGCGCAAATCTGCGATCGGGATCGGCCTCGGGCTTTTTCTCTCGTCCGTCCCAGGTCCATCGCGAGACGAATACGGCATCGATGCCTTCGCGCCGCTGCAACTGGCAGATGGCGACACCCGGCAGCTCCGCATAACAAGCCCACTCGCGCTCGCTGGTGATGACGAAGTCCAGATCGAACTCGCGGATCAGCCCCATGCAATGCGCTCGCGCCGTGTCATCGATGCCGGCAAAGGCTTCGTCGAGCAGCATCAGGCGTGGGGCCAAGGCATAGCTGCTCTGGCTGTAGAAGCTGGCGACTGCGGCAAAGAGCGGTACCGTGAGGCCGAGCGCCCGCTCGCCGCTTGAAGCGGGTCCGGAAAGCTTGCGCCAATGGCCCTCCTGCCAGCGTTCGACGCGGAAGCGGTGCCAATGGCGATAATCGAGGGCGCGGGCGAGCTGGTCGAGCAAGGTGCCGCCGCTGTCCTTTCCACCGATCGAATCAGCGCGCTCCCGCTCGGCGGAGATGCGCTGCTGCAGCATCGCGCCGACGATGCGACGATCGTCTGTCGACCAAAGGTCCGCGCTGGTGTTGAGCAGGCGCTTGCGCGCCATGTCAAGACCCACCGGCGCGCCTTCCTCTTCGGACAGCGGCTGCCACAACAGGCGATAGCGCACGCCGGTGGAGGTCGGGCGCTTGTGCAGTTCGCCGTTGATGGCATCGACCTGGCGTTCGGCGGCCTGCAACAGGCGCTGGATCTCTGCGGCGATTTCGGCCTGCAGATGATTCTCTAGGACGGCGCGTTCGTTCGCGCTGAGCAGTTCGCCGCGCTGGGCGATCTCTTCGGCCAGCCGCATGGCGAGGCGGTCCGGCCGTTCGCGCCGGTTCTGATAGACGATATCCACCCTGAAACCCCAGTCGTTGGGATCAGCCTGGGCCTGGTGGCCCAGCGCGCCGAGCGCGCGCTGCAGCTCGGTCAGTTCCTCGGCTATCTGCCGCTGGATGCGCGCCCACGCCTCGTCGTCGTCCTTGAGGTTCGACAGTTCCTGTTCCGCGCGTCTGGCCAGCGTCAGCGCCGGGTCGATCGTCCACGGGTTGCCGATGTCAGGCAGTTCGATATGCGGCAGCCCCGCAGATAGCAGGCCGGTGCCTGCAAACTGCTGAAATCTGGAGATCATCTGGGCGCGTGCTTCGCCGCGTTCCTGAAGGACGGCGTTCGCTGTCTCTGCCCGTTGCCCGGTGACCGCGCGTGCCTCTCCCGCTTTGCGCAATGTATCGCCGGCGAGCTTCAGCTCGGCTTCGCCGGTTTCGACGGCGCGGCGGGCATCGGTCAGCCTTCGCTGCAGTTCCTCGACCTTGGCGCCGACCGTTTCCCGCAGCAGCTCGAGCCGGGCAGTGGCGTCTTCCGTTTCAATGCGGGCCGCCACGAGTTCCTCTTCGCGCTGCTGCACGTCGTTGCGCGCCTCACGCTCGCGAGCATGCTGCCGTTGCGACTCGGGCAGTGCCAGACAAACCTCGTGAGCTGCTTGCTCGAGCCGGGCCTGTGCATCGCGGTAATGATCCAGCGCCGCTTCGACGGTGGGCAGCGCATCGGGCGTTGCGGGCAGGCGCAGGTCCATGGCATCCGCGGCGAGCTGTTCGCGCAAGGCCTTGAGCGCCTGTTCGGCCTCGCGGCAGCGCGTATCCGCTTCGGTCAGTTTTTCGCTGGCCAGGCGCGCGGCGTCGGCAGCGGCGGTAGCGGCCATATGAGCGCGCCGCAATATCTCGTCAGAAGGCGCAAGGCGCCATTCTTCGTCGGCCTGTTCGCGATCCAGCGCGAGCTGCTCCGCTTTGCCTCGCACGGCCGCCAACTCATCGGAGAGTTGCGCAAGGCGGCCGGCAATCTCGGCCAACCGCCGCTCGCGGGCTGCGGCGCGGGCCGCGTGGCCAATGTAGACCGCCTCCGGCTTGCCCCACGCACCGGACAGCGCGCCGAGGCGGAAGCGGCCGTCGGCGGATATCCAGGCCTCGCTATCAATAGGTTCCTCATCCGCCGAGGCGATGCCAGACAGCACCCGCTCGATGATATTGGCCGGCACGGCGCAGCCGGCCGGCACGGTGGCTTCCAGCCAGTCGACGAGCGATGGAGAATGCTTTTGCCGTTCCAGCACCTGGGTATCGTAAGGCAGGGTGCCGCCGTCGCCTGCCTGGACGTGTCCATCGGGCGATATCCAGGCGTCGAGCAACCCGGCGGCTTCGAGTGCGGCTTCAAGGCCGGCACGTTGCGGGGCGGCCACTGCGCCACGAAAATCGATCACCTGCCAGAGCGGCGCACCCTGACGCGCGTCCCGGACAGAGGCGTCGCGCGTGTAGGGCAGGGACGGCGCCATGTCGTCGCCGGCTTCCAGGCGTCCGCGTTCGTCTTCGAGGATGCCGTATTCCATCTCCAGCGCCTGTCGTTGGCCGTCGAGCGCCACGCCACGCTGTGTCAGAGAGAGACTGGCTCCTTGATATGCCGATTGCAGGAGCTGGCGAGCGGGGTTGTCGCCTTGCAGCGACGCTGTCCATTCCGCCAGGGCCGTCAATGCCGCGGACCTGCTGTCGGGGTCGATCTGCAATTGCTTCAGACCGATGAAATGGCGGTCCCAGCTTTCCGCCAGGTCCCGGCCTTGCCGTTCGACCTCGGCGTCAGCTCGGGTCCGACGCTCGGCAGCCTCTTCGGCTTCGACCTGCCGTTCATCCCGGATTTCGCGGCGCCGCATGTGGGCGGCCTCGGCCTGAGCGACTTCGCCGTGGCGGCGACGCAGCAACGCGATCTGTTCACGCCGGCCGGCGACGAGGTTACGAAGCTCGGCGCAGGCCCTGTCGAAAGCATGCTGCGTCAGTTCGACCAGCGCGGAAGCCTCCAATTTGGCGAGGGGATTTCCAGCGTGCTGGCCGGCGATGCCCGCCGCATCGGCTTGAACTGCGCTTTCCCGGCGCAGATCAGCCAATGCGCGTTCCGCCTGCTCCACGCGCCGGGTTGCGCGTCCGGCTTCTTCGGTGCTGAGCCCCAGTCGGCGGCCCGCTTCTTCGACGGCTGCTGTGGCCCTCTGCATCGCTTGCAGTCGCGCCGCCTTCTCCTTTTCGGCATTTTCGAGGCGGTTGGCGTCCTGCATCGTCGGGTCGGAGCGCAAGGTGTCGAGCCGTGCACGCCCGCGCGTCAGCGCGATCTCGGCGCTATCATGAGCGGTCCGCTCCAGCGCTTCCTGCCTTTGCGCTTCGTCGAAGCGAGCCTGGGCCTCACCTCGTGCTCGGCTGGCGTTGTCGAACTCCGTCTGTGCCTGGCGCAACAAGCGTGCCTGCCGGCGGGTCTGCGTGCCAGCGTAGACGCGATAACGCTCCTCGAAACGGCCGACGGCCTTGGCCAGGCTTTGATATTCATCGAGCTGACGGCGGTCTTCCTCCAGCTGTCCGAGCGCTTCGGCAACGTCGCCGAGCAGTTCGGGCGCCAGCGGCGGAAGTGCCTCGGTCAGCGCATTCGAAAGCGCGGTTTCGTCCGGCTTTCTGGAAAGCTGCGGCTGGCGAAGCTGGATCAGCGTGTCCATCAACGCGTCGTAGCGCTTGGTGCCCAGATGGAACAGGCGCTCGTCGACGGCGCGACGGTAGCCGCTCGCAGTGTCGAACACCTGGCCACGGCCATCGAGCGCGTCGCGCAGGCGCTCCTTGGTCAGCACTACCCGCTGCGGACTCGTCAACCACAGATCCTGGTTGATACGCGGCGCGTCGTCGGTGTCTTCCAGCAGGAAGAACCAGCTGTCGACCTGCGGACGACCTGCTGTCGCAAGAAGGCCGGCGCCGAGCGAAAGAAAACGTGGCGTGCCGTCTTCCGCAACGCGACCGAACTCGATCCACGCATAGCCGATGCGCCGGTCGTAGCTGTTCATCAGCAGGTTCCAGGCCATCTTCTTGCCGCCGTCGCCGTCGGGTTCGACGCGGGAAGACTTGAGCTGCGCGTCGAACAGGAGCGGCAGCGTGAGCGACAACACCTTGGACTTGCCCGTGCCGTTATTGCCGCGCAGCAACAGATGACCGTCGCGGAACCAGAATTCCTCGGTGTCGTAGTGAAAGAGCTCCACCAAGCCCAGGCGCAGAGGCTGCCAGCGCTGCCGCGTGGGCATCGGCAAAGGCGGCTTTTCCGGCGTCAAGGCGAGCAGGTTCAAGCTATCGTTCATGTCGGTTCGAGCCGAAAGCCGACGTCCGCTGTCGGTGCATTGCGAGTTTCGCGGATGTCAGCTTCGCCCAACGCGAAGCGCGCTAGCGCCGGCAGTGGATGTACGGCACCGGCTTCCCGCACCGCGAGCTGCAGTTTTTCCAATCGTTCGATCGCGATGGCAGCGAGTTCGCGTTCGGCGCCTGGTTCGCGTGCCGATTTACGCCAGTAACGACCATACTGCGCCTTGGCCTCGTGCAGGAAGCCGGCAATGTCATGCTCGTGGATACCGCGGGAAAAGGCCTGCGTCGTGTCGCCGCCATCGGCTCGCCGCTTCCTTTGCCCCGCTGCCAGATATTCGGCGACAAGCAGTGTTACATGGGCGTCGGTGCCTTCGGCAGGCATTGCCACGTCGGTCAGCAGACCGGCTTCGTCGACCAGCGCCAGCCCTTCCGCGCGCTGTTCCGCCACCAGGCCGGCAGCATCGCACAGGCGCGCCGCCATCGCTCCGCGCTGGTTGAAGAAGTATGCACGGGCTTCCGGGTCCAACGTTTCGACATAGACAACCGGATCGTCGAGAAGCCGGCGTGCGAGCTGGTGGCGCAGCGCCGTGCGCCGACCTTCCTCGCTGTCCGCCACATGTTCGCCGACCAGGGCGCACAGCCGCTCTTCGAGCGTTGCCGGCGCCTCTTCCGGAGTCCAGGTGGAGGGGCCACGCACGGCCGCGAGCATGCCGGAAAGCATGCGGCGCTGCACGTCGTAGAGCGCATCCGCCTGATCGCCTCCGGCTTGCACGAACGTTCCTTCGTCGCCGGCCACGCGATGCAACACCCCGAGGCTCAGCAATGTGCGGCACACCGAGACGAGTTCGCGCCGCTCGTGTTGCGCCTCGAGGGCGAAGGTGAAGTCGAGCGTCGGCTCGGCGGCGAGCTCCAGCAGCCTCTCCCCGAGTAGGCGCAAAGTGATCTGCGGGTCGGCGCGTTCGAGCACCGCGCAGGCGAGGCAAAGCAGCACGTAGCGCCGGCGATCGTAGCCGGGGATGCCGCGCATGGCGTCGGTCAGGTTTCCGGGCCGCTTGTAGAGGCGCGCGCCCTCGCGCTCAACCTGCAGTATCCAGCCCGTCTCGCGAGAAAACCATTCGCGCAATGCTTCGGCCTGGCGGCGTATAGCGGCGAAATCCTCATGCGTCGGGCCGATCATCGGCGTCATCAGCAGGGCGCGCACGCAGGCGCGAAACTCCTCGCGCTGGAAACGCTGCTGCACCAAGCCGATGCCGCGACTGTCGTTGTAGTCGCTCGCCGCCTTCATCGACCGTCCTGCAAGGGGGTGATGGTGATCAGATGGTCGCGCCCGGCAAAGACCCCATGCGGCGTGTCGATCGTGGCGCGGCTGTCGGGGGCAAGCGGCTTCAGGTGGATGTGCAGCAAGCCGTCGCTCGTCTGGCGTTGCACCGGCGTCTCCGGCCCGGCTTGTTCGGCCAGCGTCTCCCCGAGCAGGCCCAGGAACAGACCGAAGGCATGCAGGTCAAGTTCCCCAAGATCCGAAAGCCGCGCCGGGCGGCTGGTGGCGAGACGCTTGCGCGCTGCTTCGACCTGCTGTGATTCCTCAGCGAGCTGAAGCGCCAGGAACGCGCGCTCTTCGGCGCGGTCTCGCACGCGCGGCAGCGGTCCGCGCGGGGCCGCTTCGCCATATTCGCGCAAACGCGGGTGAATCTTGAGTGGCGGGGCATCGGCCCAGGAGGTGCTGGCCGGTAGCTCGGCGTCCACGCTGGCGTTGAGCGAGAAATGCCGCGCTGGATTGAGAGCGAACGCAGCCCGCGCAAGCCGGTGCGCCTCGCCGTTGTCTGCGCAAGCGGCAAACCAGCCGGCGAGCAGGCGGAAGTCGGCAGAGCGATCACTGCGGCCGCTGCGCCGCTCATTCAGCGCGGCGATAGCGGCCAGAAGCTGCGGGATGGCCGACCGTGCCCGCGCCCGCAACAGTTCGGCTTGCGGCGGCTCGTGGCCGGTGCTGAGGAACCAGCCGCGCAGACCCTTCCAGCGTTCTCGCCATGCTTGCAGGTAGCCTTTCCGCGCCTCGGCCTGATCCTGTGCGCCGTCGGGAGCCGCGTCCCGCGATTCGCGCTCTGCCACCTGCCCAAGCAGGGCCTCGACGCCCGGCTCCAAAGCCAGGATGAGGCGTGCGATCGTGTCGGAACGGCGCACCAGATCGCCCATGAAGCGTTCGAGATAGTCGATCAGCCGCTTCTTGTAGTTTGCGACCGCCCCTGCCTCGGCTTGCTGCAGCTCGATGCTGCGGGCGACACCGGCCATGAACGCCTGCGCGTTCTCGGCTAAACCTTCGAAGACACGTACAAGATCCCGCAGTGTTTCGTGAACCTTGGCGACGTCGGGTTGAGTTGCTTCGGCCAGCGCCTGCAGTGCCTGCAGTCGGCTCGCTATGTCCTCGAGCGCCACCGTCTGCAGTTCAGCGCGGCGCTGCAAGGTCTGTACAAACATCGCCAAGGCCGATTCCACGGCCTCGCCGCCCTGCGAGAGCCGGTAGAGAAAGCGCGCACGGTAGAAGTCGCTAAGGCTGGAAACCCGCGCGGTGTCGGGGTGCGATTCGAGATTGCCCCATTCCGTGAGCTGGGTGAGCGCCGTATTCACGTCCTCAATGCGCGGCGGTCGGTTCGGCCATCGGGCTTCGGCAAGCACTTCGTCTGGCCGCAACTGCAATCGATATTGCCGCTTGGCCGCCGCGAAGACGTCCATGATGCAGCGATAGAATACGGCCTTCTCGGCGCTCACATGACGAAATAGATCCGCCGGGTCATTCGCAATTTGGATAGGCAATCGCCGCCTCCCGGACTCACTTTGAATGTTTTCCCTTTGTTCCCGCGCCTAGTCAAGACGCTTGGCGAGGTTTAGGCCTCCGTATCCCTCTGCATGGGGGTCGGTTCGCGCCGGTTCAACCACCTTTTCGAAGTCGTTTGGTCGATCTGAAAGCCACCCGGCGCAAAGCCAGATCATTGCAGGCGGCTGTTGTGGCGCAGCACGAGGCCGACTGCGCCGAGCAATGCATCGTTCTCTGTGTGCTTGCCAACGATTATCCGCGTGCGCAGGGCGGGCGCGATATCGCGGGACTTGATGAGCGTGTGGCGTTCATATGACGCGATCAGCGGTGCCAGGAGAATGTCACCTGCCAACGCCATGCGGCCACCGATGATGATGAGCGGCGGATTGATCACCGAGCTGATCAAGCCAAGCCCACGGCCGGCGAACTCGGCGGTGTCCTCGATCATACGCAGTGCCCCGACGTCGCCCTGTTCAGCCATCATGATCACCTCGTCCATCGTGACCGGTCGCCGCACGATGCGCGAAATCTGCTCGAGCGGCCGGGCAAAACTCGCATAGAGCTCCAGACATCCGCGATTGCCGCACCGGCAAAGATCGCCGCCGGGATCGATGCTGATGTGACCGAATTCGCCGGCGCCGCCGGCGATGCCGGTCACCAGCCGGCCATGCTGGACAATGGCCCCACCGACGCCCAGATCGATCTTGAACAGCACGAAATCGTCTTGGCCGACGGCCGCGCCCCACATCAGCTCGGCAATGGCCGAGCAGTTGCTCTCGTTATCGGCGAAAATTGGCTGTTCGAGAACCGGCCCGAATACGTCGCGGATGTTGACCCCAGCCCAGGTCGGAACAATACTCGCACGCTGCACCACTCCTTCGCGGCTGACAGGGCCCGAGACGGAAACCCCAACCCCCAGGAGTCCCGCCATCGGCAGACCGTTCTCTTCGTAGCATTGGGCAATTGCTGACCTGGCGAGCTGGGCCGCCTGTTGTGGCTGGTAGTCCAGACCCATGGGGATAGTTTGTTCGGTAATGACCGAATGCGAGACGTCGGCGACGACGCACCGCATCTCGTCGAGGCCCAGATGGATCCCGACGCAGGTGCCCGCAGCGGGATTGAGCGTCAAGGTCGCGGCAGGCCTGCCAATGCCCCTGGCCCCGTCATGGTGGGCCGAGGATTCGATCACCATTCCGGACTTTCTCAAGCCATTGAGCGCGGTTGAAACCGTCGATCTCGCCAAGCCGGTGATTCGGGTGATTTGCGACGCAGAAAGCACGCCGCGCTCACGCAGGCATCGCACGATCAGGCTCTCCGGTGATGCGGAGGGCTTGTCGATCAGCCAATTTCTAAGCGAAGGTTTGTTCATGATAAGCGCAAAGGACGTTGACTGATAGCTCAAATATGTCATCTTGGAAAGAACGGGGATTACTGCATCTCCGTCTGCGACGAGCTCAAATTGCGTCCATAAGCGGTCGATGCGAACCGCACATCACATATGGGAGTGAAGCGATGGAATACCTGAGGACGGCCGTTGCGGCCGCTGCGGCGTACACCTTTGTTGCGGGAGCCGCGCTCGCAGAGCCCAAGACCAACCTGTTGCATCAATGGGCGACCGGATCGGACGCTCAGGCTATTGCAAAGCTCGGCGAGATGTTCACCGCCAAGGGTGGCACCTGGCAGCAGACCTCCATCGCAGGCCACACGGCCAACACGCTGGCGAAACTGCGCGCCGACGTGATAGCCGGCAACGCACCCCCCGCGGTGCAGCTCAAGGGGCCCGAGATCGCCGAATGGAACGAGACCGGCATGACAGCCAATCTCGACGACCTGGCGACAACGGAAAATTGGGAGAAGGTCGTCGCTCCCGAATTGCTGCCGGTGATGAAGCCGACCGGCAGCTGGGTGGCGGCACCGATGAACATCCATCGCATCAACTGGCTGTGGGCATCGCCGAAGGTCATGCAGGAAGCAGGCGTCGCCGAGGTGCCGAAGACGTGGGCAGACTTCAACGCCGCCTGCGACAAGATCGTGGCGTCAGGCAAGATCTGCATCTCGCACTCGACTGCCGACTGGACCGATTCGACGGTCTTCGAGGTCGTGGTCTACGGAATGGATCTCGATCTCTTCAAGAAGGCCTTCGTCGAGGGTGACGTCGAGGCGATGCGCAGCGACGGCATGGTCAAGGCCTTCGAACAGTTCCGCACCATGACGACGAAATATATGGACCCCGGCATGAACGGGCGCGACTGGGATACCATGTCGCATCTGGTCGGCCGCGGCGAGGCCGCCTTCCACATCATGGGCGACTGGACGCTCGGCCTGCTCACGGCCGGCGGCTTCAAGGAGGGCACCGACTATGTCTGCGCCCAGGCGCCGACCGACTGGGGCAAGCCGGGCTTCATCCTGAATTCCGACTCGGTCGTGTTCTTCCAGCAGAAGGATCCGGACTACGTCGAGGGGCAGAAACTGCTCGCCAGCACCATCCTGTCGCCCGAGTTCCAGACGATTTTCAATCAGACCAAGGGCTCGATCCCGGCCCGTCTCGACGTCGATCTTTCGAACGGCTTCAATCGCTGCCAGCAGCTCTCCCAGAAGGACCTGCAGGCGTCGATCGATGGCGGCACGCTTGTCCGTTCGATGGCGCATAACATGACGATCCCGCAGAAGGTGCGCGGCGCGATCATGGATACCGTCACCGAATTCGTGGCGACGCCGGACATGACCGCACAGGACGCAGCTAGTGCGATGGCTGATGCGGCCGAAGCGCAGATGTGAAGAAGCTGCCGATGATTGGCCCGGCGTGGCGCGCCCGGCCTGACTTCGCCGGAGCAGCCGATGTCCACGCATGACCTGACTGTACCGGTTGCGCCTCCCGCAGCCCCGTGGCGGCAGCGCCTGGGCACGATGGTGCCCATTCTGGTGCTGGCGCCGTCGCTTGCGGTGAGTTTCATCTACGTTTTCGTCTTCACGCTCTGGACGCTGTATCTCTCGCTCTCCAATTCGTCGCTGATGCCGACCTATGGGTTCGTCGGTCTGGACAATTATGCTTCGCTCTGGGCCAACCGGCGCTGGAACATCGCCTATACCAACCTCTTCCTGTTCAGCGGCTTCTATATTGTCGGCTCGATGGCCATCGGACTGCTTCTCGCGATCCTGATCGACCAGCGCGTTCGCGGCGAGGCGGTTTGGCGCACGATCTTCCTCTATCCGCTGGCAGTGTCCTTCATCGTCACCGGTACGGTGTGGAGCTGGCTCTATAATCCCGTCGACGGCATTCAGGCCTTCGTGCGGGGGCTCGGCTGGACCGACTTCAGCTTCGCCCTGACGGCCAACCGCAACACCGCGATCTATGCGGTGATCATAACCGGTATCTGGCAGTCGTCCGGCTTCGCCATGGCGCTTTTCCTGGCTGGCCTGCGGTCCGTCGATCCGGATCTCATCAAAGCGGCGCAGATCGACGGCGCGTCGGTTTCCCGAACCTATCGGAAGGTCATCCTGCCAACGATCGCCCCGATTTTTCTGGCGGTGGCGGTCATTCAAATCCAGTTCGCCATCAAGACGTTCGACCTGGTGGCGGCGTTGACGCGGGGTGGACCAGGTGTCTCCACTACCTTCCCGGCGATCTACGTCTACGATCTGATGTTCCAGCGCGGGCAAATCGGCGAGGGTGCCGCTGCGGCGATGATGATGCTCGCCGCCCTTGCGGTTGTGCTGGTGCCCTATTCCTTATGGATCGTTTGGCGCAGGCGGGCGGAGGGTCGCAATGGCTGACATTGCCCTCAATGCCCGGCATGATCCCGAAGCGGCCGCGGCTACCCGGCGATATTTCTGGAACCGCTTCTTTGTCTATGCGGTGCTGACGCTTTTTGCTGTCATCTACCTTGCACCGCTGCTGGTCGTGGTCTTCAATTCGTTGCGGGAGCAGTCGGAGATTGCCCGCAACGGCCTCATCTCCCTGCCGCGCAGCTTCCGCCTCGACGCGTGGGCGCAGGCCTGGGGCACTTATTGCGTCAGCGGCACCTGCGAAGGCATGAAGCGCAATTTCTTCAACTCGCTCTGGATGACGATCCCCGCGACGGTCATCTCCACGCTACTCGGGGCGATGAACGGCTACGTGCTGTCGAAATGGCGCTTCAAGGGCTCGGAAACTCTATTCAATCTGATGCTGCTCGGCGTCTTCATGCCCGGCCAGATCTCGCTGATGCCGTGGGCGTTCCTGCTCGGCAAACTCGGGTTGACCAATTCGACGTATGGGCTGGTCTTGATTCATGTCGTCCAGGGCATCTCGTTCACCACCCTGTTCTGTCGCAACTTCTACGTCAGCATACCGGACGATCTTATCAAGGCGGCACGCATCGACGGCGCTGGCTTCTGGCGGATTTTTCGCAAGATCATCCTGCCCCTGTCGCCGCCGATTTTGATTGTCACCGTCATCTGGCAATTCACCGGTATCTGGAACGAGTATCTGTTCGGCGTCGTCTTCACCTCGGGCCAGCAGCAGCCGATTACGGCGGCATTGGTCGCCCTCACTGCCGGCGGCACGACCGCCCGCGCTTACGATGTGATGAGCGCAGCCGTGCTGATCGGCGCGCTGCCGCCGTTGCTGATCTACCTGTTCGGTGGAAAGTACTTCGTGCGCGGCCTGACACAGGGCGCCATCAAATGAGGCATCGCCCATGTCCGCGCTGATGATCCGCGACCTTCACAAGAGCTATGGCGGGCTCGAGATCCTGGCCGGCATCAATCTCGAGGCTCGGACCGGAGAATTCATCGCGCTCGTCGGTCCCTCCGGCTGCGGCAAATCAACCTTGCTCGCCATGATCGCCGGCCTGGAAACCGTCACCTCGGGCGAGATCTGGATCGGCGACCGGCTGGTGAATTCCGTCCAGCCCAAGGACCGCGACATAGCGATGGTGTTCCAGTCATACGCCCTCTACCCCACGATGACGGTGCGCCAGAACATCACCTTCGGCATGGAAAGCCGGGGCGTGCCCAAGGCGGAGCAAGCGGAAGCGGTAAAGCGGGTTGCCGCACTCCTGCAGATCGAGCAGCTGCTCAAACGCAAGCCGGGGCAGCTGTCAGGTGGCCAGCGGCAGCGTGTTGCGATGGGGCGCGCACTGGTACGCGACCCGAAGCTGTTTCTGTTCGACGAGCCGCTGTCCAATCTCGACGCCAAGCTGCGCGTCGACATGCGCACCGAAATCAAGAAGCTGCACCACCGCGTCGGCAAGACGACGGTGTACGTCACCCATGATCAGGTCGAGGCGATGACGCTAGCGTCCCGCATTGCGGTGATGAACCAGGGCTCGGTGCAGCAGTTCGACACGCCGAAGCGGATCTATGACCGGCCGACCAACATGTTCGTGGCCGGTTTCATGGGGTCGCCGGCGATGAATTTCATCCCCGCCCGGCTTACCGGTTCGACCAGCATCGCGGTGCGCGCCGCTGACGGCAGCGACGCTACTCTTGCCCTTGCCGCGCCTTTGCCCGCCAGTGCGCCAAAGGACGTGGTGCTCGGTGTTCGGCCGGAACACATCTACCGTTTCACGACGGACCTGAAGTCGCGCAAACCTGCTGTCGAGTCCATGCAGGCGCCGGTCGAACTGGTCGAGCCGACCGGGGCCGAGACGCTTGCCGTCCTCAGGCTAGGCGACCTGGAGATCACCGGCCGATTCGAGCCGGATGACGCTCCCGTCATGGGCGAGACGATAACGCTCGGCATCGACATGTCGCGCGCCTGTCTGTTCGATCCAACAACCAGGGCGCTTCTGTGATCTGATGTCCATACAATTCGCGACTTATCCGAGCTTGACCGATCGCGTCGTGCTGATCTCCGGCGGCGCCTCCGGGATCGGGGCCGATATGGTCCGTGCTTTCGTGGCGAATGGCGCCCATGTGGGCTTTCTCGATGTGCAGGATGGACCCGCGGAGGCACTGGTGCGTGAGCTCAGCGGTGCCGGCGGGCGAGCTCCCCTGTACCTCCACTGCGATGTCACCGACATCGCTGCGCTGCAGGCGTCGGTAGAAGGCGTGCGCGCGCAGCTTGGTCCGGTCGCCGTCCTGGTGAACAACGCTGCCGATGATCAGCGCCATCCTGTTGACGCGGTGACAGCCGAATATTGGGACCGCAGTTTCGACGTCAATCTCCGGCATCACTTCTTCGCTGCGCAGGCGGTGCATCCGCATATGAAGGAACTCGGCTTCGGCTCGATCATAAACTTCTCTTCCATCGCCTGGCGTTTCGGCGCGGACCAGATGGTGGCCTATGCCACCGCCAAGGGGGCTGTGGTGGCGCTGACGCGCGCACTGGCGCGGTCGTTTGGATCCGACAACATCCGCGTCAATGCAGTCGAACCCGGCGCCGTAATCACCGAGCGGCAGCGCGAGCTGTGGTTCAAGACGCAGGACGCAATCGACCAGACGGTGCAGCGGCAATTGATCCGCCGCGTCCTCCTGGGCGAGGAGATTGCACGGACCGTGCTCTTCCTTGCCGCCGATGACAGCCGCATGATCACGAAGCAGTCCATCGCCGTCGATGCCGGCCTGCGCTGATGCGATCGCTTCCATATCTTTCAACGGAACTGCCAAACTGATGCTTCGTCTCGGCCTCAACCCTTACGGACTGACCTACACTCTCGGCCTGCAGGGACGCGGTACGCCGCGGCACAATCCGGATGGCGCGGGGCTGGAAGGCTTCATAGCGCTCGCGCAGGAACTGGGCGCACGCACGCTCGAGATCTACGAACCGTGGCTGACCGAATTGCCGGACGCCGCGGTCGTCGAGCTGCGCAGGCGTCTGGCCGCGCTCGACATCGTCCCGGTGGTCAGTGGCGGACTGCTCGTGGCCGGTCCGTTGGACAACGCGTTTCGGGCTGCGCGCCTGCTCGAGGCGACAATAATCCGTATCGCACTGACCCCCGTCTTGTGCGGCGACCGCAACGTGTGGGGTGGGAAATGGAGCGAGTTCAACGCGACGATCCGCGCTGCCCTGACGGAATGGGGGCCGCGTGCGGCGGCGGAGGGCCGGGTGCTCGGCATCGAGAACCATCAGGACTTCGACAGCGACGAACTGGTCGCGTTCTGCGAACTCGGCGGGCCTGGTGTCGGCATCACCTACGATACGGGCAACACGTTCCCTGTCGGCGAGGCACCGCTTGTCTTCACGCGGCGGATCGCGCCGCATGTCCGCCATGTCCACCTCAAGGACTATCGCGTGCAGTTCACGGATGAGGGCTATCGTCTCGTCCGCTGCGCGATCGGCGACGGCGCCGTGCCTTTCGCCGAACTGGCAGCCATCCTTGGCGAGCACCACGACACGCTGACGGCCGTGCTCGAGCCGGGCGCGCTGGAGGCCCGCCACGTTCGCTGTCTCACCGACGACTGGTGGAACGGATATGCGCCTAAGACCGCGCGCGAGTTCGCGGCCTGCCTGAGTGCTGCGCGCGTAAACCGCCTTGCGGACGACGCCGACTACCGGACGCCATGGGAACGCGACGATGACGGCGCGCTCGTTTCGTATGAGCTCGACATGATCCGGCGCAGCGCTGCCAACATGAAGAAGTTCGATTTCATTGCAATGGAGAAATCAGCATGACTGCCCGAGAACTCAGCGGCCTGACTGCCTTCGTGACTGGCTCGGGACGCGGCCTCGGCCGCGTCATGGCCGACCGCATGGCCGAACTTGGAGCAAACGTCGCGATCCATGATCTCGATTGGACCCGGCCATCGCAATATGGCGAATTCGCAGACCTCGGCGAATCCGCCAGGGGTTTGGAAAAACATGGGACACGGGTGACCGCGGTCACCGGCAACATAGGCGACAGGCAAGCCGTCGCCGAAATGAAGAGGAAGATCGAGGCGGACCTCGGCGATGTGCACGTTCTGGTCAACTGCGCCGGCGGTGACATCGGCGCCAAGGGGGTAAAGCCCAGCCCCAACAACGCGCTCGACATCGACTATGATGACATCAAGGTTCTGACCGAGAACAATCTCATCGGCACGATGCTGGTCTGCCAGGCGTTCATTCCGCCTATGGTCAAGCGCGGCTCAGGCTCGGTGATCAACATTGCCTCGGCGGCAGCGCATATCGGATGCTCGCCGGAGGTAGTCTACTCCACGCTTAAGGCGGCCGTCGTCCATTATACGCGCTGCCTCGCCAAGGAATTGATCGACGACGGCGTGCGCATCAATGCGGTGAGCCCCGGCGCCACCAAGACGGCACGGTTCCAAGCGAGCCGCGTGGTCGATCCGGAGCGCATGGATTCGAGCAAGAAATCGCTGAACCGGTATGCCGAGCCTGAAGAGATCGCCGAAGCGGTGGCCTTCCTCGCCGGTCCGCGCGCGCGTTTCATCAACGGGCAGATCATCCGAGTCGATGGCGGTTTCACCATCTTCCCAGGTTAAATCGCGGCCGTTCACACCGCGAACTGTTGGGCTGAGCGCACCCCAATGAGCAGGGCCACGACGGCCCATTGCCGACCTTACTTCGTTGATGGGTTGCGACGTGCTCGCAGAGCCCAGGAATCGACGGTGAAGTTCGGCAACACGTCAATTCTCTTGGCGACACGCTGACGTTACAGCCCGCCTGTATGCACCCACGCAATGGCTCAGATTTGCCTGGGTCGGTCTACTCGGGCGCCCTGAGAAGGCGAAGATTTCCGGATCGAGGCGCTTGGGCCACCGTGCGCCTGGGCAGAGCGAACCGGTCCCGTCTATAAGCTCAGAGGCGCAACATTAGAGGTTGGGGGAATAGATGAGGGAAGAGAACGACATTCAGAAGTTGGTGCGCACGCTGCGTGCTCGGGCACCTGACGACGCGGCTGAATTGCTAGCCCGAGAGTCTCCCGAGTTAATCCGCGACGCACTAAAGTTGTTACCGGATAGGCACGCCCGGAAGGTGGCGGAGTATTTGCCATCGCAAAGGATGCCCATCAAATCTCATACCGACGGCAAGGATCTCGCGATCCCCGAGGCCATCGTCGAGCTGATGGACCCGATCCCCGCCAGCGTTGCTGTCGGGACGACGGTAGCCGCCGCAGTCGAGGCCGTCAGGCGCGCGCAGGTGCCGACCGAGTTGACTTACCTCTACATCACGGACGAGGGCGATAGACTGGTTGGCCTGGTGGTCTTGCGCGATCTGATGCTGAGCGAGGCCGACGCGACGGTGGATCAGATCATGCTGGCAAGTCCGTTCGCCCTTCACGTCGATATGCCTTTGAGCGAAGCCTGCAAGGCGGCGGTACGCCGTCACTACCCTGTCTATCCCGTCGTGGACGCGGAGAACCGGCTGCTCGGGCAGGTTCGCGGCTGGCGGCTGTTCGAGCAGCAAATCATCGAGATTTCTGCCCAACCTGGCCAGATGGTGGGTGTCCAGAAGGAGGAGCGTTCTTTCACTCCGCTGTTTTCAGCCTTCTTGAAACGTCATCCGTGGCTGCAGCTCAACCTGCTGACGGCCTTCATAGCCGCTTTCGTGGTCGGCTCGTTCACAGGCACGATCGAGAAGATCGTCGCGTTGGCGGCGTTCCTCCCGGTGTTGGCCGGACAGAGCGGAAACACCGGCTGCCAGGCGCTGGCTATTACGCTGCGTGGCCTCGCCTTAGGGGATGTGGACAAACGACCGAAGCTGCACCTGGTGCTGAGGGAGGGAGCGCTCGGGATCGCCAACGGCCTGCTCGTCGGTCTGGTGGCGGCTGCGGCCATGTGGTTCTACGCTTCACGGCAGCCGGAGTCGGCATCCCAGGCGCCCATGCTGGCACTTGTGATCCTGCTCGCAATGTCCGGATCGTGCCTCATGTCCGGAATCTCCGGCGTGCTGATCCCGTTGGGCCTGCGGCGTGTCGGCGCCGATCCGGCCGTGGCTTCGGCCATCTTCCTAACCACCGTGACCGATATCGTAGGCATGGGTCTGATGCTGGGACTGGCCACCATGCTCGTGCTGTAGGTCGCGTCCGCGGACGCGTCCCGGAAGATTTGAAGGTGCTGATGAGCTATCTCGACCACGTCGAATTCCCCAAAGGCGCCGTGCTGTGCCGTGCTGGCGATCCGGCAGGCCGGCTGTGGATGCTGACGCGCGGCTGTATCAGCGTCTGGGTAAGTACGCCTGGCGGGCGGCGCCGGCTGGCGAGCATCACGGTGGGGGAGATGGGTTTCCTGACAGAGCGAGCACGCTCGACGGACGCGATCGCGGACGAGGACGTTGTGGCCTATAAGCTGACCTCGTCGGTGTTCAACAAGATAACAAAGGCTAGGCCGCACATTGCGCAGGGCGTCCTGCGAAGCATCGCCCGCCAGCCCTCTCCGACCGCTGCGCAACGCGACGGAAGACCTTCGGATGAGCTGCATGTGACCCTGATGGGTCATGCGGCGACCAGATACGTGCAGAATCGCGCAAACAATATTGATCTTGTCGGCTGCGCAATCCACGGCTGATTATGATTTGTCTTAGTTGCCGTTTGTAGCGAATACTTTCTCGAAGTCAAGCAACGCTGAGAAGATGTTTGACCAACCAGCGTAGGCGAAATGCGAATGAACCCGATAGTTTGTTGCGCAGCTGCAACAGCTGCTGAAGACTCGGAGGTCTCGTGACAGTTCTGTCGCTTTTTTTCGTGTAGGCGTGCTAGATCCGCTGCACTAGTCGGGTTGGGTGGGGTTCTCGGCATGCATTCCTCGTTTTCAATGATCTTCGGCTTCGCCGCGGCGCTGCTTTGTACCGGCATATTGCCGGCCGGCGCACAAGGTCTCTATCCGGCCTATGACGATGCGTTTTCGGCCCGCATTGCCAATCCGACCGACAATGGAACGCTAGCTCAATTCGTCACAGTTGCCGTCAACGCAGGGCAGTACGATCAGGCGATCTCGTCGATCGAGCAGTATCTCATCAAATATCCTCGCGATGCGCGCGCCCGGCTCGCGGCCAGCCGGTTGTACTATCATGTCGGCTCCTATGAATTGGCCCGGCGGCAGGTGCAGTACGGCCTCGAGGTCGGGGACCTGTCCGCCGATGAGCAGCAGGAAGCCGTTCGCCTGCTCGCCCGCATCGAGCGCGCGTTACTTGGCGTCACCTGGGAAATCGCTCTGACTGGCGGCATGTTCAGCGCATCCACCGATTTTGAGCCGGGCGGGGCCGAAGACGACCGCACCTTGGTCTCGCCCTATGGGCGGGCGGAAGGCTTTGTCCGATGGGATCTCGGCACGCCAAGTGCTGATGCACTTGTCCTCTCGGGCTCGTTGGCCGCTACAGAGCGCTTTTTCACCAAAGACCTGTCGGTTCCCGGTGCCGAGGAGACTTTTACCCACGGTAACGCCGCCATTACCTTGGACAAGGGACTGCCCAACAGCGGGATCGATTCGCTACGGCTGCTACTTTCCGCGTTCGCCGTTACAGATCGCTTCGACAGCGACGTTCACGAGACCGGCGTCGGTCTAAGTGGGCGCTTCCTCGTGCGCCCCACCGTCGAGACGACGCTTTTTGCAGGTGCCGGCTACATCGATCTAAGCGGCTCGAAAGGCATCTTCGCCGATAGCAGGGTCTTCTATGAGGCAGGCGGCAGCTACCGCTTCCGCAATGGCCAGGCGCTCGGACTGCGCCTGGTCGGCTCGAATGACTTCGCCTCCGGAGCTGGCGAAATCGGCCGCAGCTACATGGGAGAGGTCCGCTACGGCGGCGTGATGATGGAAGTGCCGGACCTTTTCGTATGGTCACATCAGGTCGCCTTCTCGGCCGGCCACAGCGACACTCCCGACTTGTCCGTCGGCATCGGCACGAACATAGAGAGCGATTTCTGGCGCGTTGCCTCGGAAAGCGATTTTCAGCTCACGGAGTGGCAGAAGGTCAGTGTCGACCTCGCCTATCGCGAAACCGACTTCGATATCGCTAGCCGCGACCGAAATTCATTCGAATTGCTCGTGAGCTACACGTTGACGCTCAACTGAAAGAGGCCGCGATGAGGACCCTGTATCGTCAGATAGCGACTTGTATCGCCTGCCTTGCCTTTGCGGCACCATCTGTCGCTGAAACGGTCGGGTCCATGACGGCCTACCAGACCAACATCATCCGCAATGATCGCGAGGCGATGAACGTCGGCGCTGCCGTCGAACTCGGCGACCAGCTGCGCAGCAATATCACCGGTCTCGGAATGCTCGTGTTCCGGGACGAGTCGAGCGCCAAGATTGGTCCGAACACCAGCCTGACGATCGATGAATTCGTCTACAACCCGGGGTCCCGATCAGGAAAGATCGACATCGGGATGAACAGCGGCCTGGCCCGTTTCTACGGCGGTCAGGTTTCGAAGGGCGGCGACATGCAAGTTGCGACGCCACACATGGTGCTCGGAGCCAGAGGCGGCATCATTGAAGTGCTTGTGATAGCTGGTCAGACCGTCGGCATACTGCGCGCCGGCCGCATGACCTGCATGATGAATGGCCGCAAGCTCGTGATCACAAACCCGGGCCACGCCTGCACGTCGGACAATGGCAAACTGCTGACCGGCTACGGCGGTATCGACGCCTTCCCGATATTGGACAGCATAGAGCGGATAGCCGGCACCGGCCTTCCAGGCGAGCCGGGTCCGGGGCTGGACGTAAGCGCGATTTGTGCGTCAGCACTCGGCAGCTCGCTCAAAGCCTGCAAGTCCACCGACGGCGCATTGCCAGGAGCTGTCATGGAGTTCCCTGACAGCCCAACGCCACCTGCGGGCAGCGGAGTGGATGAGGATGACTGCTATCCCGACTGCCGGTAGGCCCGGCCGACCGGCATGAGCCCCTTGGCTGATTGGCGGCGGGCTGCCCGGCGCAAGCTTCCGGGTCTTGCGGTCGTACTCTTGCTGCTCGCTTGCCATTTTGCTTTCGACCGGCCGCTATCGCACCTGCGCGAGCGTACGTATGACTTCTACCAGTTCCTCGCCCCGCGCGAGGCGACGAGCAATCCTGTTGTGATTGTCTCGATAGACGACGCGAGCCTTAAGGCGTATGGGCGATGGCCTTGGAATCGTGGCCTTTTGGCCGATCTGGTCGATGGTGTCGCCGAGTCTGGTGCCGCGGTGATCGGGCTTGCGCTGGTGCTGCCCGAGGCTGACATCTCTCCTGATGGCATCGCCGGAGACAAGCGCCTTGCCAGCGCGCTGGCGAAAAATCGAACGGCGCTCGCCGTCAGCCTGGGCAATGAGGCGACCGTATCAGAAGCAGAGCCCAAAGCCGGCTGGTCGATCGTCGGGCAAGTACCCGAGACGCTTCCTGGCTTCACCGGTCTGACAGGCTCGCTTCCTGATTTCTCGAGCGCCGCTGCAGGCCTCGGCGTAATTCGCACTTTGCCCGATCCCGACGGCGTATTACGCCATGTGCCGCTGCTCTGGCTCCGAAATACGGCTCAAGGCGTGCAGCTCTGGCCGTCCTTCGCGCTCGAACTCCTGCGCCTCTACGCCGGAGAGAACGGCTACGTGGCCCGGATGAATGCCGCCGGGTTTGACGCACTCAGGATGGCCGGCACCATTGTGCCACTCGAGCCGCAGGGCAGCATCCGCCTCTGGGAAACCGACACCAATACGCCGCGCACATCTGCCAGTGATATCCTTTCGGGCCGCGGCGATCCGCTGCTGCGGAACGCCATAGCTATTGTTGATCTGTCGGCCGTGGGACTGACCCAGTATCTGCCCACCCCGACGCGTCCGGCGCGACCAGGCGTGGACATCCACGCTGATGCAATCGGCCAGATGCTTGCCGGGCGCTATCTTGTAGAGCCTACGCAAGGGCGGATGCTCGAGCGGCTCTGGTTTGTCCTTGGTGGCATCGTTTTCATCGGGCTTTCTGGAGTGCTCGCCGAGCGGGTCGTGCTTGGCGCATTCGCTCTGGCGCTCCTGGCTGCCACGCCCTTCGTGTTTGGCGCTCTCGAATACAGCCTGCAGGGTGTGCTCTATGACCCACTGCAGCCGGCGCTTGCGACGATCCTCGTAGCTGGCTTCGAAGGCTATGCCCTCTACAGGCGCAGCGAGCAGCGCCGGTCCACCCTGGCCCGGCAGTTTTCGCAATTTCTGTCGCCCTCCGTGGTGCAACGCCTCGCAAATTCGGATACCGAAGCGATCCTGTCCGGAGAGAAGCGCGAGATCACAATCCTGCTGAGTGATATACGCGGCTTCACGGCGATGAGCGAACAACTCGATGCCCAGGAAATCGGAAAGGTGGTCAATCACTTCCTCGGCCTTGCGACCGATGAGATACTCAAGCGCGACGGGACCATCGATAAGTTCATGGGCGATGCCGTGCTAGCCTTCTGGAACGCGCCGCTTGACCAGCCAGATCATCGCGAGCGCGCGCTCGAAGCGGGGCTTGCTCTGATCGAACGGGTGAAGCGCGAAAATGCCGCGTTCACCGCGCGCGGGCACCCCTCTATCGAAATCGGCGTCGCCATCGAGACTGGCATCTGCTCCGTAGGGAATTTCGGCTCCGAACGGCGCTTCGATTACACCGCGATCGGCTCGCCGGTGAACCGCACGGCACGGCTCGAGTCAACGACCAAAAAGCTGAGCATCCCCCTGGTGCTTGGTCCCGGATTTGCGCAAGGAGCATCGATGCCGGTTGTCCAGGCGGGTGCCTTCGAACTCCAAGGCTTCAAGGGCGAGGTGCCGGTTTTCACCGTTCCGGAGATACACCCCTCGTCGCAATCTGCCGAGGCAGTCGTGTGATGCTTGGCACCAGTTCAACTCGCTATGTCATTGGCAGCCGGCGAGCGAAAGCCAAGGGCGGCGGAAATACGATGGGCAGCCCGGGCTACCATGTCGCCCAGTTCGCTTATGCTGGTCGGTTTATGCCGATAAGGCGGATGCCCACGATGACAGCGCTGGTCACGACGCAGAACCCGGATGCCGGTATTGGGCAACGCAAATTCGGGCCGCTATTCAAATCCCGATCTCGATGCCAAACTGGCTGTGGCTAAGCGGACGCTGGACGATGCCAAGCGCGAAAAGATGCTCTCGGAACTCAGCGAGATCGTCTTCAACGACGTCGCCCTGATCCCGATGCGCTACGAGGTCCTCGGTCCTCTCTTGGCTGCCCGGAAGGACCTTCAGTTCACGACGCGGACCGAACAGTATACGCTGGCTGTGAATGACAAGACTGGCTGAGGAGTTGTAGACTTGACCAGCATCGCCACGGGATTCGCGGATCGCGGTCGCGCTACATACGATCTTGGCGCGACCGCCATCTTTGCTTCCAAATCAGACCCACGCTTCCATTATTGTCTGTATGTACCGCCCGCGGTTGGGGAAGGCGCCAAAGTCGACCTGCTGGTGGCTGTCCATGGTACTGGCCGCACCTCGTTCCTGGGCTTCCGCGACGCATTCGCCGAATTCGGACGCTGGAACGAGTGCGCCATTTTGTGCCCGCTGTTTCCAATCGGCGTTCTCGGCGACGACGCCCGCAGCGGATACAAATACATGATCGAGGGCGACATCCGCTACGATCAGGTGCTGCTCGCCATAATCGAGGAGGTCAGCGCCAAATACCGTCAGGACTGGACCCGGTTCGCCATGTTTGGATTTTCCGGTGGCGGGCATTTCACCCATCGCTTCGCCATCCTCCATCCCGACAGGCTATGGGCGGCTTCGATCGGCGCGCCGGGCTCCGTGACCTTGCTCGATCCCGCGCGGGACTGGTGGGTGGGCATTCGTGACCTGCCGGAGAAATTCGGCATCACCTTCGACGCCGCAGCGCTGGCAAAAGTGCCTGTCCAGATGATCGTCGGCGATGCCGACCTGGAGACCTGGGAAATCACGCATGTCCAAGGCAGCACCCATTGGATGCCGGGCGCCAACGATGCAGGACAAACGAGGCCGGAACGCCTCAGGACGTTGTGTCGATCGTTCGAGCAAGCGGGTGCGCGCGTACGCTTTGATTTGCTGCCCGGGGTAGCCCACGAACGCGACGCGGTTCTCGATCCGGTCAAGGATTTCCTGGCCCAGGCGCTCAAGGAACGACGGAACGCATCAAGATGAATGCAATGGCCAAGCCCGGCACGATAAGCTTGTGCAAAGATAGGCTGCTGTGGAGCGCGGACCTCAATCGTATTTGGCCACAAAGCGTCCGACGGCGGCGAGGCAATCGTCCTTCTCCTCGACATGCGGCATATGGCTGGAATTCGGGAAGACCATGCCTTCGACGTCGGGAATATGATCGAGAAAGGGCTGGACGCAGGCCTCGGTCGCTTCGTCGTAAAATCCGCGGAACGCCAGGGTTGGCGCCTCGATCAGATGCAGGCGCTCGACGATGGTCCAGTTCCGCATGGTGCCGATGACGTGGAATTCATTGGGTCCGTTCATGGTGTGATAAACCGTCGGATCCTCCTCGATTGCCGCGAATGTCCGGGCGACTTCCGGCGGCGTCGGAAGGACACGGCAGACGTGGCGGTCATAGAAGGCTTTGGTTGCCGCAACATAATCCGGGTGATCGGTGGTTCCGGCTGCCTCGTGCCGGTCAAGTGCATTTTGCACATCGGCCGGCAGCCCGGCGCGCAATTGCAGCGCGCCTTCCATCCATAGCGCCATTGAGGCCAGCGAATTGGCCAGGATCAATGCTTTGAGTCCGGCGGGGCGTCGCACGGCATGTTCAGCCGAGAGTATGCCGCCCCAGGATTGGCCGAGCAGGGCGTAACGGTCGGCTACGCCAATGTGAGCGAGCAGCGCGTCGAGTTCGCCCAGGAAGAAATCGACGGTCCAGAAGTCGCCGCCCTTGTCGGGCAGATGGGTCGATTTGCCGTTGCCGATCTGATCGTAGTGGATGACGGCCCGCCCGGTATCGGCCAACTCCTTGAACGAATCGACATAGTCATGCGTGCAACCCGGCCCGCCATGAGCGACGACCAATGGCAACTTCCCCGAGTTGAGATCGCCGATTACGCGATACCAGGTGCGGTAACCCCTGTAGTCGCTAAATCCTTCGGTGGTCGCATGTGCCGTCACAGTTCCAAGCTCCGCGTCATGGCGCGGCAGGAACCATAGTGACGGACCCTCCCAAGCCTCGTTTGCGGCCGACGGTACTAAGCGGCCCGGCGCATTTACAGCTAGCACTATTTATAGGTTTGCCCTGGCGGGGCCGGTGGCCCTCAGGCGGAGAGCCTCAATGCTCCGGCGCGAGCAGCCGGTAGTGGGCAGCCAGCGCGATGGCGTGGAAGCGGTTTCGCGCGCCAAGCTTGCGCGTCGCCGCATTGAGATGCAGCGTTGCAGTCGGCACCGCGCGGCCAATCTCGCGCGCGACCTGCTTGGCCGTCAGTCCGGCGGCGGCGAGGCGCAGGCACTGACGCTCGCGCGACGTCAGATGGACATATTGGCAGGTGCGGATTCCGGCATCGAAACCGGCATAGACGGAGTCGTGCAAAAGATGGCCCAGATCGCCGATTTCGGCGATGAACTGCCTGCTTCGGCCTCGAACCCGGTCTCGGGGTCGGCGCGGATCGCGGTGAACGTGGCCAGATCCCCGCCGGCAAGACGGATGGGCACGGTGACGCCGCAGGTCATCCTGGTATCGAGCAGATAGCTGATCACGGGATCATGCCTGGACCGGGGGGCGGGTAGGGCGCGGGATCATTCGGGGAGACAGGTGGAAAGCTGGGATCCCGAAGAGTCCGACGGCGCCTGTGTGAGGAAACAGATTGTCCCTAAAAAGCAATCGACTGGGAGTGATTTTGCCCGTACGAGCGTATCCGCAAGCACGCTATGGCGCGACGTAACCCATAGATTTAGAATAAATCCGGGAGAAAGGCGGGCGAAACGAGCAATGGCTCGGTGAGAGAAGGAGGCCTGCGATGATCCGGCACTATCTTCGTGTCATGGGCGGAAGCCGTCTCGCGGTGGATGTCGGAGGGGATCCCTCCAGTCCCGCCCTATTGCTGCTGCACGGCTTTCCCAGCTCAGCGCGCACGTTCCGGCGTCTGGCCCCGATGCTCCTCGACGACCTGTTCGTCATCGCTCCCGATCTTCCGGGGTTCGGGGAGTCCGATGTCCTCGCCTCGACATCCTTCGAAGCAATGGGGAACGCAATCCTCGAAGTCCTCGACCACTTCTCCGTCGGTCCTCGCTTCATCTACCTTCACGATTTCGGCGCGCCAGTCGGCTTTCATGTCGCGATGCATGCACCCGCGCTGGTGACGGGTCTGATCATCCAGAATGCCAACGCTCATACCAGTGGGTTCGGCCGCCAATGGGCAGACACCATCGCCTTTTGGTCGAAGCCTACCGCGGAGAATGAGGCCGCCGCCACCGCTCATCTGACCTGGGAAGGGACACGGTATCAGTATGTCGGGGGCCTGCCCGACGATGTCGCAAAGTCCATGGCTGCCGAAAACTGGGATGAGGACTGGCGCGTGATGAGCCTGCCGGGACGGCTCGAGGCACAACGTGCCCTCCTGGCGGACTATGGAAACTATGTGCGCCGCTTCGCAGAGATCCAGGGCTATCTGCAAACCTATCAGCCGCCTGCACTGATGGTGTGGGGTCGCCATGACCCCTTCTTCGAACTCGCCGAAACCATGAGTTGGATCGAGGCGCTTCCCCGCATGGACGCCCATATCCTCGACGCCGGTCATCTCCTGCTCGAAACCCGTGCGGAAACGGCAGCTCACCTGATCCTTGATTTCATCAACAGGGAAACGGGCCGGTCCAGGTGAATGGGTCACGGTGTCGGATTTGCCCGTACTAAGCGGGTGCGGCTGTGCCGAGGGCTGCGGCCAGGACGTCAGCAAGGCCATGGCCGGCGCTGCCGTCCTCGTCAAGGCGCGGATTGTAGATGGTGACCTCGAGTCCGACCGCCTTTCCGCTCGCCAGGATGATCTGGAGCGCCGCCGACAACTCGTCCCACGAGAGCCCGCCCGGTACGCGGAAATCGACCGCCGGCATAATCGCATCATCGAGACAATCGGCGTCGAGATGGATGAAAAAGCCGTCGAGTTCCGCCCGCGTCAGGTGGCCAACGGCCGCCCGGGCGGCGGATTCGACGCCCAGGCGGCGGATGGCGTGCAGATCGTAGGCCATGAGCTCCGCTGGCAAGGGCTGGCTGCCGAATTCGGCCTGGTCCTCGTGGTCGCGAAATGCGAAGGCGACAGCGTCCGCGGAGCGAACCAACGGGCGGCGGCCCTCCAGGTCGCTCAGCAGCGCCGGCCCGTAGCCGGTGACGAGGGCCAGGTCCATCGACGCGCCTTCGCTGTTGGGCTCCGCTTCCGGCTGGAAGAAGTCGGCGTGACCGTCGATGAAGAACAGGCCGTAGCGACCGCGCCGGCGCAGCGCGAGCATCGGACCCAGCAAGATCGTACAGTCGCCGCCCAGCACCACCGGGAACTCGCCAGCGTCCAGCACCTCCTCCACGGCGTCGGCGAGCTTCGGCGACCACGCCGCGATCGCGTTGGCATTCAGCGTCAGGGTGGCAGGGTCGGGCTTCGGGTCCTTCGGCGGGACGGCCAGCCGCCCGGCGCTGCGCGCATGGATGCGTTCGGCGAGGCCCAGTTCCAGCAGCCGACCGGGCAAGCCCTCCACGCCGTCGGTCGCCAGACCCAGCGAGGACGGCGCTTCAAGGATGGCATAGGGGCGGGTCGGCATCAGATGCTCCAGCTATCGCGAGTGAGAGCCGGCGCAACGCGGCGGTCTTCGCTACTGAGGGCTGCGCGGCTGCCGGTTTGACGGCCACATAAGCGATGCTTTTGCGGCCAAACTCACCTCGCAGCCGACGTAGCCTCGGTACGCAACACCTCTCGGTACGCTTCAGGCCGCCACGCTCTTCGACGTTGTCTCCAGCACCGCTGACGGTATTTTTCTCGTCAATTCGATCGCGCTGTTTTCGCCGGAGGTCGCACCAGTCGGGCAATTGATACCGAAGTGGACAAAGCTGAGGAAATTTCAACCCGCCCAATTCCCTTTTGAAGTTAAGACCGCAAGTTTTCCGACCGGTGGCGAGGCGGTTCTTGACCGTATTCAGAGACAAACTTGCGAGGCTGGATCAATGGGCTAGCTCAAAACGATCCAAAATGGGCGCTCTTCTCAAAGGCCTTCATCCCAATACGGCGTGCGCCCTATGCATCGCGCAAGATGGTCGACGAAGGCTCGGACCTTCATCGACATGAGCCTGTTGCTGGGATAGACGGCGTAGATCGTGCTGGCTGGAGGCTCCCAGGCATCAAGCACGCGTCGCAGCGCGCCAGTGCGCAGCGGCTCCGCTACCGCCCACGTGGGCAGTAGGGCAATGCCGATGCCGTCGAGCGCCGCAACGCGCAGCATCTCCGCATTGTTGCTGCGAAAGCTGCCGCCCACGGCCACGCGCGCCTCGCCAATTTTGCCGGCAAGGCGCCATTCATCGCCCCAAGGCAAAAGGCTGGTGCAGAGGCAGTTGTGCTTGGCAAGGTCGCCCGGCTCGCGCGGCATTCCATGCTTGTCGAGATAAGCGGGTGCAGCACAGGCGACGAGCCGGGATGGCGCGAGCTTGCGCACGACAAGCGGCGAATCCTCGAGCACGCCGATGCGGATCGCCAGATCGAGCCCCTCATCGACCAGGCTCACATGCGCCGGGCTCAAAGCAATATCGACGGAAAGTTCCGGATAGCGCCTCAGGAACTCGGGAACGGCCGGCGCCACATGCATCCAGCCGAAGCTGTCGGGCGCCGAAATGCGAAGCGTACCACGCGGTTCGCGCTGCAGCGCGCTCGCCTCTCGTTCCGCAGCTTCAGCTTCGGCGAGAATCCGCGCGCAGTGGCGGTAGTAAGCTGCGCCCGCTTCGGTCATCGAGAGTCGACGCGTGGTGCGGTTGAGGAGGCGAATGCCCAGCCGCTCCTCGAGCCGCTGCACATGGGCGCTGACGGCGGATTTGGAGAGTCCGAGCCGATCTGCCGCAGTCGAGAAGCTGCCGCTGTCCACGACGCGAGCGAACGCCGCGATGCCGTCGAGCGGGTCCATTTCCCGATTGTCCTGAAATCCGGACAGAATGTCCTATACAATTCCGGCTAATCGACGGGCGAGCACGGGCCTATCTCTTGGTGAGCCACCTGAACCGCAAAGGAGATCGACGATGGATGCCAAAGTTAAAGCAGCCGAGCCGTTCGTTCGCGAGCCGGCGGTCGGCTCGACGCTCAACGTTCTGAGCATCACCCATATCTACAAAGCCACCGGCGCCGAGACAGAGGGGTCCTTCTCGCTTTGGGAGTCCGTGGTTCCGCCGGGCGCGGGAGTACCACCGCACACCCATGCCCGTGAGGATGAAGCCTTCTATGTGCTGAGCGGCGAACTCGTCATCGAATTCGAGGGCGAATCCGCGCCCCATCGCGTTGCGCCCGGCGGTTTCTTCTTCGGCTCACGCGGCCGGCGCCATGCCATCCGCAATGTCGGCGACAAGCCGGCCCGCGTGCTCGTCTTTTGCGCGCCGAGTTGCGGCCTTGATCAGATGTTTGCGGAATTGGACGCCGCGACCGCCGCCGGCATGCCGGAAATGGGAAAGGTCTTGGCCATCGCCGCCAAATACGGCGTCACCATCGAGCCGCCGGCTGATCCGCCGCGCTGAGGTCAAACTGTCGTCTGTCAGGCCGGAAACAGAAATGCGGCGGCGGGATCGAAAAAAATCTGTCTGCGCGAGGCGATGCCTTCATGTGCTTGCGCCATGTCGGATGTCGGCCTGACGTCGATCTCCTGGCCGGCGGCCGTGCGCGCGATGACGCGCCGCCGTTCGCCGAAGAAAGCGGTGTCGATGAATTCGACCGCAAGCCCGGCAGTCGCCGGGCCGGGTTTCAGCCGAAACGCTTCCGGTCGCACCATCAGCCTGGTCTTCTGGCCATGGCTGAAGTCCTGATCGATCCTGACCCCAGAGACAACCGAGCCATCGGCCAGGCGGATCGTGGCGGAGCCGTTGACGGTTTCAAGATGTTCGGCCGGCAGGAAATTGGAATTTCCGATGAAGCTGGCCACGAATTCGCTCGCAGGTCTCAGATAGAGGTCCTCACCGGTGCCGATCTGCTCGATGCGCCCGTCCCGAAACAAGGCGATGCGATCCGAAAGATGCAGCGCCTCGTCCTGATCGTGGGTGACGTACAGGATCGTTACGCCGGTTTCGCGGTGGATGCGCCGTATCTCGGCCTGGATTTCCTCGCGCAGCTTCTTGTCGAGCGCCGAAAGCGGCTCGTCCATCAGAAGGATCGGCGGATCGTAGGCCAGCGCCCGGGCAAGCGCCACGCGCTGCTGCTGTCCGCCGGACAGCGCGCCAGGATATCGGCCGCCGAAACTCTCGAGCCGCACCAGCGACAGCATCTCGGTGACTTTTCGTTTCACCTCGGCGTCCGGCCGGCGGCGCACGCGCAACGGAAAGGCAACGTTCTCGGCGACCGTGAGATGCTGGAACAGTGTGTAGCGCTGGAACACCATGCCGATATTGCGCTTGTGCGACGGCACCGACAACAGCGACCTGCCTTCGAGAAGAACGTTGCCGGATGTCGGCTGCTGAAAGCCGGCGATCACGTAGAGCGTCGTCGACTTGCCGGAGCCGGAAGGGCCGAGAAAGGTTAGGAACTCGCCCTTGGGTATATCGATCGTGACATCGTGCACGGCGACGAAGCTGCCGAATGTCTTGCGCAGGTCGCGAATGAAGAGGAACGGTTCGATCATTTCGACAATTTCCGCCGAATGAGTGCGGTTACGATCATCAGGCTCAGCGTCAGGAGAACGAGAAGGCTGGACGCCGCGGCGATGACCGGGCTCAGATCCTGGCGCAGGCTGCCCCAGATCTTGACCGGCAAAGTCTGCAAGGTGGGGCTGGCCATGAAGATCGCGACCACCACCTCGTCCCATGAGGCGAGAAAGGCGAAGATCGCCGCCGAGAAGATCCCGATCTTGATCGCCGGCAAGGTGACCCGGAGTTTTGCTTCGAATGGGCTTGCGCCGCAGACGATCGCCGCATCCTCGATGGATTTGTCGAACCCTTCGAGTGCCGCGGTGATGGGAATGATGGCGAAGGGGAGTGCCAGGACTGTGTGTGCGATGACGAAGCCTGCCGTGGTGCCGCCGAGCCCGATCCGCAGGAAGAATGCATAGATGGCGATGGCGAAGACGACGACCGGCAGCACCATTGGCGTCAGCAGCAGGCCGCGAAGCGTGTTGCGCCCGCGAAACTGTCCCCTGACCAGGGCGAAAGAAGCCAGGAGCCCGATGACGACGGCGAGAATCGCGGCCGTGGTGGCAATGCGCGCGCTGGTCAGCGCCGCTTCGAGCCAGGCCGGATCGGCGAAGAGCTCCTCATACCATTTCAGCGTCCAGCCGGGCGGCGGAAAAGCCAGCCACCGCGACGATCCGAACGACAGCAGCACGATGAAAACTACCGGCAGTAGCAGAAACGCGGCAACCAGGCCGGTGAACCCCAGAAGTGCTGCGCGCAGCCAGCCCAGCCGGTCGTAGTCGAGCAGCATCTCAGATGCCTCCTGTCATGCGCTTGGCGCCGACGAGGCGCAGTTGCAGCGCGTAGAGTGCCATGGTGACCAAAAGCAGGATGAAAGCCGCCGCGCTTCCGAGCCCCCAGTTGAGCAAGGACTGGATCATCTGGGCGATCATTGCGGCGAGCATCATGTTGGAGGTGCCGCCGAGCAGCGTGGGCGTCACGAAATAGCCGAGCGACATGACGAAAACCATCAGGCCGCCTGCAGCGATTCCGGGAAGCGACAATGGCAGCAGGATGCGGCGGAAGGCGTCGAAGGGGCTCGCACCGCACAGAGCGGCGGCGCGCAGCGTCATCGGATCAATGGCGCGCAGCGTTCCGACCAGTGGCAGTATCATGAACGGCAGCATGATGTAGACCATGCCGATGGTGACGCCAGTCAGGTTGTTGATCAGCGGCAGCGGCTCGCTGATCAGGCCGATATCCATCAGCGTCCGATTGATGACGCCGGTGCGTTGAAGCAGCACCATCCAGGCATAGGTGCGGGTGAGCAGGTTGGTCCACATCGACAGGATGATGATGCCGAAGACGATCGAGCCGAGGGCGGGCGGCATGATCGCCAGCATCCAGGCGACCGGAAACGCCACGATGACAGTGACGGCGGTGACGACGGTGGCGACCAGAAAGGTGTTGAAGAAGACCCGCGCGTAGGTACCGTCGCCAAACAGGGTGGCGTAGTTCTGCAGGCCCGGTACGGGATCGGTCACGCTGCGCAACAGCAATGCCACGACCGGCACCACGAAGAACAGGGTGATGAGGGTCAGCGCCGGCAAGGCGCCGCCGATGCCGTCTGACCTTCGGAGGATTGGCAGTCGATGAAGCAAATTGCCCGACATGGCGATGATCCCGGCAGCTCAGGCGGGACGCCTAGCGACGCCCCGCCGGTTCATGGGTGAGATCGGCGGCTATTTGGCCTGCCAGGCGTACCAACGCTCCGCGATCTTATCGCGGTTCTCAGCCCAGTAGTTCATGTCGAGGTCGATTTGTCCGTCGACATAGGCGTCCGGCAACGACTTGACGACATCGGCCGGCATTTCGGCCTTGGCTGCCGTGTTGATCGGTGCGTAGCCGCTTGCTTCAGCAAACATTGCCTGGCTTTTCGCGCTTGTCGCCGTGGCCAGGAATTTCATCGCGCTCGCCTTGTTCTTCGAACCCTTGGGGATGACGAGTACATCGGCGGCAGTCATGTTCTGTTTCCAGGATGCCCCGACATCGGCGCCGTCCTGCTGGAGGGCGAAGACTCGCCCGTTCCAGAGCTGCCCGAAGGCTGCTTCACCGGAGGCGATCAGCTGCTGCGACTGCGCGCCGCTGTCCCACCAGACGATTTCCGACTTGATCGTGTCGAGTTTCTTGAACGCCCGGTCGAGGTCGAGCGGATAGAGCTTGTCTGCAGGCACGCCGTCGGCCAGCAGCGCAATCTCGATGACGCCCGGTGCCGACCATTTGTAAAACGTGCGTTTGCCGGGAAATTTCGTCAGGTCGAACATGTCGGCCCAGCCGGTTGGCTCGCCCGACACGGCCCCTTTGTTCCAGGCAAGAACGAATGAATAGTAGAAGCTGCCGACCGCATGGTCGGTGGTGAAGCGAGGATCGAGATCGGCTTTCGGCACGACGTTGAAATCGATCGGCTCTAGCAGGCCGTCCTTGGCCGCTTTGATGGCGAAATCCATTTCGACATCGACGACATCCCAGGCGACGCTGCCGCCTTCCACCATGGCCTTCAGCTTGCCGTAGTCCGTCGGGCCGTCCTGCAGGACCTTGATGCCGGAACTGGCTTCGAACGGAGCAGCCCAGGATTTGGTCTGCGCCTCCTGGGTGGTTCCGCCCCAGCTGGTGAACACCATTTCATCGGCCCGTGCGGCGGTGGCTGCCAAGAGTCCGGCCAAAATGCCGGTCAAAATCAGTTTCATGTCATTCTCCTCTGTTGGTCGCTTGGTTTCTTGTTTTTATGAAATTGCGCGATTGGCGCTGCCCTCATCGCATGACGAACGGGTCCGGGATTGGCTCGTCGGATATCCGTATCCAGACGGATTTCGAGCGCGTGTAATCGCGGATGGCGTCAAGTCCGCCCTCACGGCCGAGCCCCGACTGACCATAGCCGCCGAACGGCACGAGCGGCGAAACGGCGCGGTATGTGTTGACCCAGACGACGCCGGCATGGATTTCGCGCGCCATGCGGTGCGCCTTGGCGAGATTGGTGGTGAACACGCCCGAGGCCAGGCCGAACGGCGTATCGTTGGCAAGCGCCAGGGCTTCGGCTTCCGTGTCGAAGGCGAGAACGCTGAGCACCGGACCGAACAATTCCTCCCGCAAGCAGGGCAGTCCTGGATTCTCGGCGTCGATGATGGTCGGTGCGTAGTAGAAGCCGTGCGGATGATCGTCGGGCCTTTTTCCGCCGGTGACCAGCGTCCCGCCCTTGGCGAGGCTCTCGGCAACGACGTTCTCGATCCATTCACGCTGGCGTGGCGTTGCCAGCGGTCCCATTTCGGTGGCCGGATCCTGCGGATTACCAATTTTGATGGCCTCGGCCTTGTGCTTCAGCCTGTCCAGGAACTCGGCCTTTATCGAACGCTCGACAAGCAGCCGGGAGCCGGCGACGCAGCTTTGTCCAGACGCCGCAAAAATCCCGGCCACGACCGCGTTGGCCGCACTGTCCAGGTCGGCGTCGGCGAAAACGACAACGGGACTTTTCCCGCCCAGCTCCAGCGTCGTATAGGCGAGATTTTCCGCCGTGTTGCGGACGATAGCGCGAGCGGTCGAAGGTCCGCCGGTGAAGGCGACGCGTGAAACCAGCGGATGACTTGTCAGGCGCCGGCCGCAATCGTGCCCGAACCCGGTCAGTATGTTGACGCTTCCGGCGGGAAATCCGGCCTCGTGAACGAGTTCGGCGAAGGCCAGCAGCGGTGCTGGGCCGTCTTCCGAGGCTTTCAAGACGACCGTGCAGCCGGCCGCCAGTGCCGGACCGAGCTTGACGGCCGAAAGGAAGAGCTGCGAATTCCACGGCACGACGGCAGCGACGACGCCGATCGGCTCGCGCCTGATGGTGACGTCCATATCGGCCTTGTCGATGGGCAGATGCGAGCCTTCATGCTTGTCGGCAAGCCCGCCATAGTAGCGGTAATAGTCGCCGACATAGGCGATCTGGGCGCGGGTCTCGCGGATGATCTTGCCGGTGTCGCGCGTTTCCAGTTCGGCCAGGCGGCCGGCATTGGCGACGACCAGGTCGCCGAGGCGCACCAGCAGCTTGCCGCGGGCGGTCGCTGTCAGCGAGGCCCACGCGGCAGAGTGCAGCGTCCGGTGCGCCGCCTCGACGGCGCGGTCGACATCGGCCTCGGTTGCGGCGGGCATCGTCGCCCAGGGCGCTCCGGTTGATGGATCGATGCTTTCGAAGGTGGCTGTCGGCGTATCGAACGCCCCATCTATGAAGTTGCTGAAGGCCACAAGGGTCATTGCGGCCTCCCATGCCCGAAGGCCGGCATCACCTTGTCGACAAACAGCTGCAGCGACTTCTTCTTGCGTTCGTGCGGCAGGCCGCTGTCGATCCAGATCGAATATTGGTCGTAGCCGAGCGCCTCATATGCCTTCAGCCGGGCGATCACCTCTTCGGCTTCGCCGATAACCAGGTTCTGTCGCATTTTGTCGGGCGCGTATTGCGGCATGGCCGCGATCTCGTCGCCGGTGAGCGCTTCCAATATGCCTTGGCGAACAGGCTTCTTGTTCTGGAACCACGCGCCGAACTGGCAGTAGAACAGCGACAGGTCCTTCGTCAGCTGCTCCGCATCGGCGGCGTCTTCTGCAACGAATGTGTGCATCAGCAGCATGATCTCGGGGCGGGCCATGTCGGGATGCGCGGCGCACGCCGCGTTGAAGCGCTCCATCAGGCTGGTTACCTCGTCATCGCCGGAGGCGAGCGGCGTCACCTGGACGTTGCAGCCGTTGGAGACGGCGAAGTCATGCGAGTTCGGATCGCGCGCCGCCACCCAGATCGGCGGGTGGGGTTTTTGCACCGGCTTGGGCGACGAGGTGGTGGAGGGAAACGACCAGAACTCCCCGGACATCTCGAAGTCGCCTTGCCAGAGGCCCTTGATAGCGGGGATGATCTCGCGCATGCGCTGGCCCGCGCCCCAGGCATCGAGCCCAGGGAACAGGCGTTGGTATTCGTAGCTGTAGGCGCCGCGGGCGATGCCGATGTCGAGCCGGCCGCCCGTGACGACATCGGTCATGGCTGCCTCGCCGGCGAGCTTGATCGGATGCCAGAACGGCGCGATGACCGTTCCTGTGCCGAGCCGGATGCGCTTCGTCCTGGCGCCGAGATAGGCGATGTTGATGAACGGGTTTGGCGAGATGGTGAACTCCATACCGTGGTGTTCGCCGATCCAGGCCGTCTCGAAGCCTGCCGCCTCGACCATCAGGACCAACTCCTCGAGCTCGTCGATGAGCTCGGCATGCGGCTTTGCCGGGTCCGAGCGTTCCATATGGACGAAGAGCGAGAACTTCATATCTGTTGACCCGGATTGGAAGTGTTCATGGATACCGGCCTGGCGAGCGGGCGGACTTCACCTTCGACCTCGTTGCCGACATAGACCCCAAACGCATCCTCCCGACATTCGCGCACATAGCGGGCGAGCATCGAGCGCACGGCAGCGTCGGCGATGTTCAGTCCGGCAATCCTGTCGATGTCGACGAGCCGGACCTGGCGATCGCTGGAGTGGGGCTCGACTACCGTGCCGCGGTAGTAGACATGCGTTCGCGATGGATTTGCGGCGTCATCCCAGACCGCAAACAGGAATCCGAGATGAGCCTGGATGTCTTTCGCAGCGAGGCATCCCTTGAGGCTTCGCGTGTCGCCGGGCGTCCCGAGCCCTCGGCCCGCCGGCAATTCGAAAAAGCCGTCGACGGTTTCGAAGAACAGCACGCGGCCTTCATCTTCGAGGATAGCGCCGACCTCCATGTCCGGAGGCGCCGCCGCCAGCGCTTCCTGGCTGAGACCGGGCGAGACATAGGCGCCACGGCAATAGCCGAGGGGCTGCGATGAATTGTGGGAGAATTCGCGAACGCGGCCGATGAGGATCGAATGGTCGCCGGCGTCGACCAACTGCTCCATGTCACAGTCAAACGTAGCCACCGATCCAGCGAGCAGCGGGCTGCCGGTCGGGCCGAAGCGCCACTCGACAGCCGAGAACTTGTCCTGCGATTTCGAAGCGAAGACGCCGGATGCGGCTCGCTGTTCCTCCGAGAGCACGTTGACGGCAAAGCACTTCGAGGTCGAAAACACCGGATGACCCAGCGCTTTCTTGGCGATGCAGACCAGCACAAGCGGCGGATCGAGCGAAACGGATGTAAACGAATTGGCGGTGAAGCCTCGAGGCTCTCCTTCCGGCCCGATCGCGGTGACGATGGTAACGCCGGTCAGGAAGGAACCGAGCGCCCGCCTGAATTCGCCCGCGTCGAAGGCTGCGTCCATCGCCGGTCGCGCCGAGGCGCTTGCGCCGTCGTTGCTGTCGAGAAAATCGACAATGCGCCGTGTGACCGTGTCAGGCGAGGCTACGGCCATCATGTGTCTTTCGCCCTCCAGAACGACGCAGCGACCGCGCGGCGCGAGGCGCGCCATCGCCGCCGACATCGCAGGTGACGAATTTCTGTCCTGCGAGCCGGTCATGAACAAGGCCGGCACCGCGAGACCGGGAAGACGATCGCCATGCGCCGCATCCGCATGGGCGAAAAGTCGATATGTGCGAGCATAGCCGTCCGGGTTGACGCTTTGCAGTGCCACGCGCGTCGTCCTTGCGGCCTCGGCCAAGCTGTCGGGGACCGGGTTGCCGAACCAGCGCGCGATCGTTGCATCCGTCCCTGACGGGTTTTCCGCGCCATTCAATTCGGCGGCGCGCTCGCGCACCGCCTGCGCAAGGTCCGCCGGGCGGCGAAAGACCGCGTTGAGCGATACGATGCGGCGGACCCGTTCGGGCGCATCGAGAGCGATTTGCTGCCCGACCAGCGCCCCCATTGAATGGCCAACGATCGAGACAGCATCCAGGCCAAGGTGATCAAGAAGCCGGATTGCCTGTCCTGCATAGTCGGCAAGACTGGCGTCCTCGGGCGGCAGCGGCGACCGGCCATGCCCCAGCATGTCGATCGCGATCACATCCCATCTGCCCTTCATCAGCTCGATCTGGGGCCCCCAGATCGCCGCGTTCATGCCGACGCCGTGGATGAGGAGGACCGGCGCGCCGGATCCGGCGCGGATGTAGCCGGTGCCGTCAGGCGCCGTTCCGCGATGCCAACCACGGTCCGTCAGCTCAGCCATGCAGATCGCCGACCTCCTTGAGATCCTGGTAGCGATCGCCGATGCGATGATGCGGTCGTCCGCCGATCGAGGCGCCAAGCGCCACCACCAGCTCGTCCGGCGCCGGTGCGTCGCCAATCTGGAAATGCACCGTCAGGTAGTGCGAACGTCGGCCTTCATCGTTCTTGTCCATGAGCGGGATCATGATCGGCGTGTTCGGCCCGCCACGCAGATTGGTGAAGGCAAGATAGGTCTTGGCGCCGACGGCACGCCGATAGTGATTGCCGAAATGCAGCGTGTGGATGAGCGCCGAGGCATGCTCGATCTCGCCCGATGTGCCGCAGATTGCGGCCTTGCCGTAGCCTTCGATGGCTTCGCCCGATCCCGCGACTGCGAGGATTTCGCGGGTCAGCATTTCCCCCAAGACCGGCGCATAGGCGCGGATTTCGGGAGAAAGGTCCTCGGTGAAACCGCGCCCGGCCCAGGGATTGTCGAGCACTGCCGCCACGCCGATCAGGCGCAGCGGCCGGGGGGCCGCCTTGCCGCCTTCAATCAGCGTGTTCTCAACATAGGTGACGATCTTTCGGATGGTCGGCTTCATCGAATCCTCTGTGGTCGATCAGGCTGAGACATCCGGAAAAGTTCCTTTGCCTCTACAATCTTATGGTATACCATACTATTGAAGACCAAATGCCTTGTCAACGGATCGTCGAATCTGTTTCTTTGCGGATGCTGGGAGTAGATGAATTGGCCGACGACACACTGAGGATCGAACGATCCACCAAGACGCTGAGAACGCTGGCGCTGGAGCGCATGCGCGACGCGATCATGGGGTTTCACTTCCAGCCCGGCGAACGGTTGGTCGAGCGGCCGCTTTGCGACCAGCTCGGCGTCAGTCGCTCGGTGGTGCGCGAAGTTCTGCGGCAGTTGGAGACCGAAGGCCTTGTCCAGATGATACCGGGCCATGGACCCGCGGTGGCCCGGCCGGATCTCAGCCGCACTGATGAGATTTATGAACTGCGTGCTCTGATGGAGGGCATCGCGGCGCGCGCCTGCGCGCTGACGGCGACTGAGGACCAGATCGCCGCGCTTGAGCGTGCATTGGACGTGCTGCTCACGGCGTGGGCCTCAACCAATCCGATCGAGGTGATGCGGGCGACGACAAAATTCTATGAAGTGCTTTTCGATGCCGCCGACAAGCGCATCGCCTGGGAGATCGTCCAGGGGCTGAACGTCCGCATCAACCAGCTGCGTTCCATGACCATCGCTTCGGAGAATCGTCGCGATGCCGCAATTGCCGAAATGACCGATATTATGAACGCGATCAAGTCGCGCAACGGCGATGAGGCCGAAGCGGCGGCCCGGCGGCATGTGGAGCAGGCTTGGCGAATTGCGCAACAGACCCTTCGCAACAGCTGAAGCAGAAACTTCACATTACGGAATCACCCGTCGCCCTCGCACTGACGCACTGCAGGCAATTCCAACGCGCATCCCGATGATATAGCAGCAATGGCGTTGTTTCTGACGGCTGACAATAGCGCACTCTGGGTTTGCTGGTGTGGATGCTATTTCGAGCGTATTCTCTTCCTTAGGGAACAAGCCAGGTCGACCTCGATTGGCGGTCGCTTGCGCTCGGCCGCCCCGCTCGGGAGGAGCCTCTGATTGCGATGGCGCGCTTTGCCCACCTTGCTCTTCTCGCCGTCGCCTTGGGATTTTTGCCTGGAATTGCACTGGCTGGGGAGCCTTTCGTCCCGAGCTGGATCAAGAACGATCCCGCAGCCAAGACAGTGGCCATAGAGATTGTTGCCGATTGGAACCAAGTCGAGCGGTATGCAGGGACAACATCCGGACCGACATTATCGACTTCAACGGTTACTGGGGCGGCAATCTCACCATCGTCGTGCCAGCAGAATGGTCGGTAGAGATCGAGTTCATCAATGGCTCCTCGTCTTTCCGGCACAGCCTGATGGTGACCAGGGTCTACGCTCAGTCAGAGATGCCAGTGAAGTTGACGGCCGAGGATGCGATCTGGGGTGTACACCGATCCGCCAGAGGGAATTAAAATCAATGAGCGGAGGCAACTCAACTTTGTTGCGCAGCAGGCCGGGAGCTATTTCCTCGCCTGTGCGAGGCAAACGCATCTGATGGACGGACACTGGATCGGTTTCGAGGTGAGAGATAGGATCGAGCAGGCCGTGGCAATCATAGACGAAAACAAGTTTCCGCAGGAGCAGCCTCCAGGGCGCCCTTAGGGGCTATGCGAGCAAGCCGCGCGTTATGTCTTGGTCGTGGAGATCAATGCAAATCCATGGGCGGCTTACCTGAAATTCGAAAGTCTGACGTGCCCGAGCAGCTGCCTTTGCTCGCCAAGCCACCAGCGGGCAATGCTTTCGTCACTATTTCAGCTGCCCTATGCGACAAGGGCAATACTGTACGGTTTGGTCGTTCTGGGCGCTGTCGGCGCTGCGCGAACGGCGGCTGCAATGAGAAAGGATCGGACGATGAGTGCGACGGCGATAAGTAAAGGGGCGCCGACATCGGCGGACGATTTTCTAACCGGGCTGAAGGGGCAGCGCGTGCTGGTGACGGCAGGTGCCGGCGGTATCGGCTTGGCCATTGCCGACACGCTGTCGCGGCTCGGCGCGCGCATCGTCGTTTGCGACGTTTCCGACGAGGCGCTGGCTGCTGCTCCGGACAAGATCGCCCTCGTCGCCGCGGTCAAGGCCGATGTCTCGCGCGAAGACGACGTCGACCGGCTGTTCGAGACTGTGAAGGAAAAGCTCGGCGGCCTCGACGCGCTGATCAACAATGCCGGCATCGCCGGGCCGACCGGCGGCGTCGACGAAATCGAACCGGCAGACTGGCGGCGCTGCATCGACATCTGCCTGACTGGCCAGTTCCTCTGCGCCCGGCGTGCCGTGCCGCTGATCAAGGCGGCGGGCGGCGGCTCGATCGTCTCGATGTCGTCCGCCGCCGGCCGCCACGGCTATGCTTTCCGCACCCCCTATTCGGCGGCCAAGTTCGGCGTCATCGGTTTCACGCAAAGCCTCGCCAAGGAACTCGGGCCGCACGGCATAAGGGTCAACGCCATCCTGCCCGGCATCATCGAGGGACCACGCATCGATAAGGTCATCGCCGACCGGGCCAGGCAGCTCGGTGTGTCGAACAAGGAGATGACGGAGCGCTATCTCCAGAACATCTCGCTGCGCCGCATGACCAGCCCCTATGACGTCGCCGCGATGGTCGCCTTCCTGCTGTCCGATGCAGGGATCAATATTTCCGGCCAGTCGCTCGGCGTCGACGGCAATGTCGAAACGCTTTGAGGAACGGACCATGACGAAGGTAGCAATTGTCGGCAGCGGGTTCATCGGACGGGCCTGGGCGATCAGCTTCGCCCGCGCCGGCCACGATGTGCGGATGTGGGACCAGTCGCCGGCCGCGACGGCCGGCGCGCACGATTACATCGCCGGCGTTCTGGGCGACCTCGCCGCGAACGATCTGCTGCGGGGACAGGCAATCGATGCCGTGCTTGATCGCATCGCCGTCGTTGCGGAGCTGGAAGAAGCGCTGGCCGATGCGGTCCATATCCAGGAGAACACGCCCGAAAGTCTCGACGTGAAGCGCGAGGTGTTCTCCCTGATCGATGCAATTGCCGCTCCGCAAGCGGTGATCGCCAGCTCCACCTCGGCGCTGCTGCCGTCGAAATTCACTGACCATGTGCAAGGGCGGCACCGCTGCCTGGTCGTGCATCCGATCAATCCGCCCTATCTCATCCCGGCCGCGGAAGTCGTACCGGCGCCATGGACCTCTCCCGAAACGGTCGAAACGACCCGCGCCTTCCTCGTCGCCGCAGGCCACGCGCCGCTGGTGATGAAGCACGAGCTCGACGGCTTCATCATGAACCGCCTGCAGGGCGCGCTGCTGGAGGAGGCTTTTCGTCTTGTCGCCGACGGCTATGCCAGCGTCGAGGACGTCGATATCGGCATTCGCGACGGGCTGGCGCTGCGCTGGTCGTTCATGGGTCCGTTCGAAACGATCGACCTCAACGCGCCGGGCGGTGTACGCGACTATGTCGAGCGCTATCAGACGATCTATTCCAACATTTTTCCGCAGATGCAGCGCCGCGTTGACTGGGCCGGCGAGGTCATCGAAACGGTAGAGGCCGACCGCCGCAAGCGGCTGCCGCGGGAAGGACTCGGCGAACGGCAGGTGTGGCGCGACCGCCGGCTGATGGCGCTGGCGGCGCACAAGAAAAAATCGGATCAGGAGTTTGGAAGATGACGGAAACAAGCCGCAAGCCCGGCGCCCAGCTGCCCAAAGGCAAAGTGATCATCACCTGTGCGGTGACCGGGGCGATCCACACACCGACTATGTCGCCCTATCTGCCGATCACGCCGGACCAGATCGCCGCCGAGGCGATCGCGGCCGCGGAGGCAGGTGCGGCGATCCTGCACCTGCATGCCCGTGACCCCGAGACCGGCAAGCCTGACCAGACGCCGGCGGCGTTCGCCCGCTTCCTGCCGCGCATCAAGCAGGCCACCAATGCCGCCATCAACATCACCACTGGCGGCAGTCCCTACATGAAGGTCGAGGAACGCGTGCGCCCGGCCGCCGAGTTCAAGCCTGAGGTCGCCTCGCTCAACATGGGCTCAATCAATTTCGGGCTTTATCACCTCGTGGACAAATACGAGACTTTCAAGTTCGACTGGGAAAAGCCGCATCTGGAAGCGACGCGCGACCTTGTCTTCCGCAACTCGTTCAAAGACATCGAATACATTCTTGCGACCTGCTACGACAACGGCACGCGCTTCGAGTTCGAGTGCTACGACATTGCCCATCTCTACAATCTCTCGCACTTCGCCGACCGCGGGCTGGTCAGGCCGCCGTTCTTCGTGCAGTCGGTGTTCGGTCTGCTTGGCGGCATAGGCACGCACCCCGAAGACGTCGCCCATATGAAGCGCACCGCCGACCGGCTGTTCGGCGACCAGTTCCGCTGGTCGGTGCTCGGTGCCGGCGCCAGCCAATTGCGGATCGCGGCCCAATCGGCAGCGCTTGGCGGAAACATCCGCGTCGGGCTCGAAGACAGTCTTTGGGCCGGCAAGGGTAAGCTTGCCAAATCGAACGCCGAGCAGGTGGTGCTTGCCCGCAAGATCATCGAGGGGCTCGGCATGGGGGTGGCGACGCCCGACGAGGCGCGCGAGATCCTGTCACTGAAGGGCGGCGACAAGGTCGCGTTCTGAGGCGGCTCGCGAGATCTGGGCCTACGACTATGACATCGCGACTGGTGCCGCCAGCAACCGGCGCACCTTCGTCCGCGTCGACACCAGCCGGGGTGGCGCTGCCGATGGGTCGACCGTCGATGCCGAAGGCTTCCTCTGGAATGCCCTCGTCTATGACGGCCGGCTGGTGCGTTACGCGCCCGACGGCAATGTCGATCGCATCATCGACATGCCCATCAAGAAGATCACCAGCGTGATGTTCGGCGGACCGAAGCTCGACATCCACTACGTGACCTCGATGGCAAAACCGCCGCTGCCGCGCTTCCCCGGCGATGGCGTCCTGCGCGGCAGCCTGTTCGCAATAACCGGCCTTGGCATCAAGGGCGTGGCGGAACCACGCTTCGCCGGATGACGGCGGCTGCAAAAGGGGATAGAGGCGAATAAGGAAAACGAGCGCTCGCTCGATTTCTAGACGATGGCGGCCACCTCGCTTCGCTGAGAGTTTGTCCATGAATTTCGATATTCCCGCCCGCACCGAAGATTACCGCGTCCGCATTGCCGATTTCGTCGAGCGTGAGATCCTGCCGCTCGAAGCCGACAAGATGTCCTATGACGCGCATGGAAATATCGCCTTGCCGCTGCTGGAGGGGCTTCGCGCCAAGGCGCGGATGGCGGGCCTGTGGTGCCTGCAGCTCAAGCACGAAACCGGCGGCGCCGGTCTCGGCAAGATGGATATGGCGGTCTGCTACGAGGAGATGAACCGGTCGATCTTCGGACCCGTGGTGTTCAATTCGGCAGCGCCCGACGACGGCAACATGATGGTTCTGGAGGCGCTCGGCACGCCGGCGCAGAAGGAAAAATGGCTGAAGCCGATTGTCGAGGGCAAGGTGCGCTCGGCCTTTGCCATGACCGAACCGCACCCCGGCGGCGGTTCGGACCCTTCGATGATCATGACGCGTGCGGAGCGGCGCGGCGACAAATATGTGGTGACCGGCCGCAAATGGTTCATCACCGGCGCGGAGGAGGCCAGCCATTTCATTCTGATCGCGCGAACCTCGGACGACCCGCGTCATGGTCTGTCGGCCCTGATGTTCCACAAGGACCAGCCCGGCTGGCGCATCACGCGCCGCATCGAGATCATGGGCCCGGAGGAGCATGGCGGGCATTGCGAGCTGGAATTCGACGGGCTCGAAATCCCTGTCGAAGATATCCTGGCCGGCGAGGGTAGGGGCATGAAGGTGACGCAGGTGCGGCTCGGCCCGGCGCGACTTACCCACTGCATGCGCTGGCTCGGATTGTCCAAGCGCTGCGTTGAGATCGCGCGCGCCTACGCTGCCGAACGCCATAGTTTCGGCCAGCGCCTCGCCGACCGCGAAAGCGTCCAGCTGAAGCTCGGCGACCTCGCCATGCACATCGAGATCGGCCGCGTCCTGGTGATGAAGGCTGCGTGGGAGCTGGACCGCGGCGCCTTTGCCCGCAAGGAAGTATCGATGGCCAAAGTCCAGGTCGCCAATGTGCTGCATGACGCGGCCGATGTGGCGATCCAGATCAATGGCGCGCGAGGCTATTCCAAGGACACGGTGCTCGAATGGATCTACCGCTATGCTCGCCAGGCGCGGCTGGTGGATGGCGCCGATGAGGTCCACAAGATGGTGCTGAACCGTTTCCTCGATGAGGAAGAGAGGGGCTTCTGGCGCTGGAATGTCGAAGGCGAGGCATAGCGGACGCGCACTGGCGTCTCCGGAGGAAAAGATGGCGCAGCCGTCGAATGCGGATTTCGATCCTGCGGCATTGAAGGGCTTTCTCGCGAACCGCTTCGGCGATGCCGCAATGACGCTCGAGCGGATCGGCGGCGGACAGTCCAACCCTACCTATTTCGTCGACTATGGTGCGCATCGCATGGTGCTGCGCAAGAAGCCGGCCGGGCCGATCCTGCGCGGGGCGCATGCCGTCGACCGCGAATTCCGCGTGCTTGAAGCGCTCGCACCGACCAATGTCCCGGTGCCCGGGCCGGTGCTCTATCACGACGGTGTCGAGCCGCTCGGCACGCCCTTCTACCTGATGGAGCGGCTGGATGGTCGCGTCTTCCACGACTGTTCGCTGCCCGGCCTTTCGCCGGCGGAGCGACGCGGCATCTATTTCGGCATGGCCGAAGCGATGGCCAAATTGCATGCTGTCCGTCCCGGCGCGGTCGGTCTCGGCGACTACGGCCGGCCCGGCAACTATTTCGAGCGCCAGATTGGTCGCTGGACCAGGCAGCTCAGGGAATCGCCGAGCGACAGAATTCCGGCACTCGAAGCGGTCGCCGACTGGCTGCCGCAGCATGTGCCCGCGGATGATGGACGCGTGTCGATCGCCCATGGCGACTTCCGCCTCGGAAATCTGCTGTTCCATCCCGACAAGCCGGAGGTGATCGGCATTCTCGATTGGGAGCTATCGACGATCGGCCATCCGCTCGCCGATCTCGGCTTTTGCTCGATGACCTGGCATTCGACCCCGGACGAATATGGCGGCATCCTCGGCCTCGATCATGCTGCCCTCGGCATCCCCAGCCAGCGCGAATTCCTCGACCATTATTTCGCGCATGCCGTACCCACTGCGCCCTTGCAACGCTTCCACTTGGTTTTTTCGCTGTTCCGTTTCGCGGTGATCTTCATCGGCATCGCCGACCGGGCGCGGGCAGGCAGCGCGGCGTCGGCCGATGCCGCCAGCAAGTCGCCGCTCGCCGGTCGCTTTGCCGCACGTGCTCAAGAGATCATCCAAGGGGCAAGACCGTGGAGCGCCGCCTGAGACGAGCGCTCGCGCCCTGGTCCTTTCCCTACCTGCGGCGTCAGCAATCCAGTCCGGAAATCCAGTCCGAGAGGCTTTGCGAAAAACTTCGCGGCACGATGAGTTCGCACGCGGTATCGCCGGTGCGCAGGAAAAGCACGGGCACATGGTGCAAGGATGTCAGCACGGCGCGGCCCGGGGCGGCCGCCGGCGCGCGCCAGTCGACAGTGATGCATTTGGAGACGACCCACGCGACGTCGGCCCCAGCCATTCTGAAACGCACGCGACCTTCGTCGAGAGAGACCGAACAACCGAGATCTGGATCGACGGCAAGCGAAGGCGCTTCAATACCGTCGTCGAGAGCCAGCCAGAGACGGCGAGGCGCGACGCGGATCACGAGGAGACCTTTTTGGCGAACCGTCTCTCCGACCGAGGCGGGAAGCTTGGTGCCGAGCGACGCCGAGAGGCTCGATTCGAATTGCCCCAGCGCGCCGTCCCAGCCGTCGACCTGGATGAGCGGGCAATCGGCTACGGACAGGCTGAAATCCGGGCTAGCCATGCAGCCGCTCTCCCTGCGAATCGAGGAACACCGGCGAGACGATGCGGGCACGCACCGTTTCGGCTTTCATCGGATAGACGGCCACGACCTCGCTTCCTTCGCTAGCGACATCGCCGGCAAGCAAGGCCAGCCCGACATAGTGGCCGCGTTCTGGGCTGAAGGTGACAGAGGTAACGCGCCCGTGCCCGTGGCCGTAAGGTTTCTCGTCCGGCAGAAACAGGATGGCGCCACCGCGAAGGCGTTTTCCCTCCTCGATGCATTCCAGTCCGACCAGGCGCTGGCGGTCGGGCGCCTGGAAGGCGGGGCGCCGTCGCAGCACGTCGCCGACGAAGCCGGTGCGCTTGCCGGCCATGCGGCCGAGGCCAAGATCGTCGAGCGTCGTGCGCCCATCGATTTCAGGTCCGGCGACATGGCCCTTTTCGACGCGCAGCGCGCCAAGCGCCTCGACGCCGTAAGGCTTCAGGTCGAACGGCCTGCCGGCTTCGAGCAGGTGGGTCCAGAGCTGTTCACCGGCAGTTGCGCCAACATAGATTTCGTAGGCGCGCTCGCCGGAATAACTGAGGCGCAGGATGCGGAGCGCACGGCCCTGCCATTCGCTTTCGAGCAATCCCATATGCGCAAGTGCCGCGTCGGAAACATCGAGAGCGGGAAACGCCGCACTCAGAATTGCGCGGCTTTTCGGCCCGGCAACCGACATCGCCGCCCATTCATCGCTCACCGAGGTCACGGCTACGCGCAAATCCGGCCAGGCCGTATCGAGCAGGAATTCCAGACGCGACAGCACGTCGGCGGCCTTGGCGGTCGAGGTGGTCATGAAGAACCGGTTCTCGGCCAGACGCGTCGTGGTGCCGTCGTCGAAGACGATGCCGTCGTCGCGCAGCATGACGCCGTAGCGCGCACGGCCAACCGGCAGTTTGGCAAAGCCGTTGGCGTAGATGCGATCGAGGAAAATCGCCGCATCCGGGCCCTGGACGTCGATCTTGCCGAGGGTGGAGATGTCCATCAGGCCTGCTGCCTGCCGCACACTCCGCATTTCGGCGACATAGGCTTCGTTCACGTCGAGCCCGGATTGCCTGTAGAAATAGGGCCGCATCCAGAGCCCGACCTCCAGCATCTCGGCGCCGTTCGCCATGTGCCAGCCGTCCATCGGCGTGCGGCGGATCGGCTTGAAATGATGACCGATGGCGCGTCCGGCAAGCGCGCCGAGGGCGACCGCCGTGTAGGGCGGTCGAAAGGTCGTAGCGCCGGTCTCGGGGATCGTCGCGTTGCGCAGGGTAGCCATCGAGGCAAGCGCCGCAAAATTGCTGGTCTTGCCCTGGTCGGTGCCCATGCCAAGCGTGGTGTAGCGCTTCAGGTGCTCGACCGATTCATAGCCCTCGCGATGGGCGAGCTCGACATCCCCGGTCGTCACGTCCATCTGGAAATCGACGAAGGCCTTTCCACGCCCGACAGAAGGGATTTCGAAAAGCAGTGCCGTGGCGGTCTCGCCGAGATCGAGTTTCGATGGAGTGGGCGCCGGCGCCGACTTGCCGCAGAACGATGCCGCCTCGGTGCCGGCGCGATGACCGTCCTCGATGGCACCGGCGGTCGAATAATTTCCCATCATCGAGCCAGCGCCGAACCGGTCCGCCGGAAACGCCCCCGGTACGAAGCCGCCAATGTCGTCGTGATATTGAGGTTTGACGCCCAGGTGCGAGGTGAGATGCACGGTTGGCGACCAGCCGCCGGACACGCAGACCAGGTCGCAGGACGCCTCGGACTGGCCGTCCGGTCCGTTGAGCGTTGCACGCCTGACGGCATGACCGCCGCGCAGGTCGACGATGTGCGTTCCCGCCCGCACCACCACGCCGAGCCGTGCGGCTTCTGCGGCAAGCGCGGCCGGCGGCGCTGCGCGCAGATCGGCAACTGTCACGTCTGCGCCGGCATCGGCGAGGTCGAAGACGGCGCGCCAGGCGCTGTCATTGGTGGTGGCGACGATGATTTTTTTGCCGGGCAGGACGGCGAAACGGTTGAGGTAGGTCCGGGCGGCCGAGGCAAGCATGACGCCGGGCCGGTCGTTGTTCGAGAACACCATTGGTCGCTCGATCGCGCCGGTGGCGAAAACGATCGAGCGGGCGCGAAGCATGGTGAATGTCTGCCGCGCCTCGCCCGCCAGCTGCGGATTGGTTGGGTCGCGTTGCTCGACCAGTCCGATGACATTGCCGTCATAGATGCCGAAAGCGGTTGTCCGCTTCATCAGAGTGACGGTTTCGGAGCTCTCCAGCTCGGCCTCGGCCTGTCTCAACCATGCGGCCGCTGCGCTGTCGGACGGCTCCGCCAGAAGCTGGCCGCCGAGCAGGAAATCCTGTTCGATCAGCGCGACCCGCGCGCCGGCCGCTGCGGCAGCACGCGCCGCCGACAATCCCGCCGGGCCGCCGCCGACGATTGCGACATCGGCAAAGGCTTGACTGATGTCGTAGCGGTCGGGATCAGGGTCGCTGCCGGCTCTGCCCAGCCCGGCCGCCTTGCGGATAAAGTGCTCGTAGAACATCCAGGCGCGGCGCGTCGGACCCATGAAGGTCTTGTAGTAGAAGCCGGCCGAAAGGAACGGCGCGAACAGGCCGCTGACGCTTTGCACGTCAAAGGCAAGCGAAGGCCAACGGTTCTGGCTTTCCGCGACTATGCCGTCTGCAAGTTCCAGTGTCGTCGCCGGCAGGTTCGGCTCGCGCTTACCTGCGGTTGCGAGCGTGACCAGCGCATTCGGCTCCTCGGGCCCGGCGGAAAAAATGCCGCGCGGCCGATGATATTTGAAGCTGCGCCCGACCAGGGTGACGCCGTTGGCGAGCAGCGCGGAGGCAAGCGTGTCGCCGCGATATCCGATCAGGCTCCTGCCGTCGAAGGTAAACTCGACCGGCTGCTCGCGGTCGATACGGCCACCCATCGACAGCCGCTTGTGGTTCGAACTCATGCCGGTGGCTTCCTGGCGGGTGATTTCCTAGCCGATAATTGCCTGGCCAGCTCGACCGATGCGATGGCGTGGTTGCGCGTGTCGCGTTCGACCACCAGCCATTGGCGGCAACCGATCACGTGCTGCCAGAACTCGCGATGCAGGCCTGCCGGATTTGCCCTGATATAAACGTAACGGTACCAGGCCTGCGGATCTGGATCGTCGTGGGCCGGACGCATGACGGAAGCATCGCCGCCGTAGCGGAACTCGTCATGGTCGCGCAGACCGCAGCAGGGGCATTCGATGCGCAGCATTGTCTTGCGCCTCCTATTGCAGCCAGGCTGAAGGACCGGCGCCAGCCTCGTCGAGCGTGTGGCCGGTGCGGAAACGATCGAGCCCGTAGGCTGCGATCAACGGATGCGGCTTGCCGGTGGCGATCGTGTGGGCGAAGCACCAGCCGGAAGCCGGCGTCGCCTTGAAGCCGCCATAGCACCAGCCGCCGTTGAGAAAGAGGCCCTCGATCGGTGTCGGGCAGATGATCGGGCTGGCATCGGGCGTCATGTCCATGACGCCGCCCCAATGGCGCAGCAGGCGGACGCGCGAAATGCACGGCATCAGCGCAATCGCCGCCTCCGCCACTTCGCGCACGACGCCGAGATTGCCGCGCTGGGCGTAGGAATTGTAGCCGTCGAGATTGCCGCCGAAGACCAACCCACCCTTGTCCGACTGGCTGACGTAGAAATGATCGGCGCCATAGGCGACGACATGGTCTACCAACGGCTTCAGCGGTTCGGTGACGAAGGCCTGCAGGACGTGGCTTTCGATCGGCAGTTCAAGGCCGGCCTTGGCGCCGAGCACGGATGTATGACCGGCAACAGCGAGGCCGACCTTGCCGGCGCCGATCCGGCCCTTCGTCGTTTCGACGCCGACGATACTGTCGCCGTCGCGGAGGAAGCCTGTCACCTCGCAATTCTGGATGATGTCGACGCCATGGCCGTCGGCGGCGCGTGCATAGCCCCAGGCGACGGCGTCGTGGCGCGCCGTGCCCGCCCGGCCCTGGAAGATGGCGCCGTGGATCGGGAAGCGGGCGGTGTCGGAAAAGTCGAGATAGGGCACCAGCCGGCGCACGTCTTCGCGGTCGAGGATATCGGCATCGATGCCGTTCAGCCGCATGACGTTAGCACGGTGGCTGAAGCTATCGAGCTGATCGGCCGAATGCGCGGTGACCAGCTGGCCGCGCTGCGAGAACATGACGTTGAAATTCAGCGCCCGCGACATGCCCTCCCAGAGCTTCATCGAGAATTCGTAGAACTGGGTGTTGCCGTCGAGCAGGTAGTTGGAGCGGATGACGGTGGTGTTGCGACCGACATTGCCGCCGCCGACATAGCCTTTTTCGAGCACCGCGACGTTGCGGATGCCGTGGTTCTCGGCGAGGTAGAAGGCGGTAGCGAGGCCGTGCCCACCGCCGCCGATGACGATCACGTCGTAGGACGGTTTTGGCTCCGCCGCCCGCCAGGCGCGCTGCCAGTTCTTTTGGCCGGACAGCGCGTTGCGGAAAATCGAAAATGCCGAATAGCGCGCCATGCGTGCGGGCCTATCGAACGATCGGGCCGGCCGGTGTGCGGGTGAGCACTTCGGCGCCCGCATCGGTCAGAAGTACGGTGTTGGAGACGAAGTCATCGCCACGACCGGTGCCCATCAGCCACGACAGGATGTGGAAGCTCATCCCGGTCTCGATCTTGAGGTCGGAATCGTGCCTCAAGCCCGTCACCGAGTTGCCGCCGGTCCATGATGGCGGCTGGCCGGCACCGACGAGGTAGCCGCAGTGATGGCGGCGATAGTGGGAGAGACCGGCCTCGTCGGCGACTGCCTGCCAGGCGGCGTAGACGTCGCGCGCCCTGGCGCCGGGCCGCAGCGCCTCGACGACCGCATTGAACGCCTTGGCGGTCACCTCCGCCATCGCGGCGTCTTCGTCGCTGATATAGCCGATGCGAACGAGCCGGCCGAGCGGCGCGTGATAGCGCGAGATGCAACCGGACAGTTCGACGAAGACCGGCTCGCCCTTGCGGTAGATCCCGTCGCCCCAAGTCGTGTGCTCCTCGCCCAGGCGCGCGGCCGGGCGGATGAAAGGTCCGAAGCCCGGAGCATGACCGCCGGCGCGGATCATTGCTGAAACACATTGGGCCGCGACCTCCTGTTCGGAAGCGCCGTCCGAGATCGCGGCGATCGCGGCGCCGGCGGCGGCGTCGGTCACTTGTGCCGCCTGACGCATCAGCGCCTGTTCCTCGGCGCTCTTCACCCGCCGCATCCTGTCGATCAGGCCGGAGACGTCGCTCCATCTGGCATCGGCCTGCGTCTGGAGTGCGATGGCAAGCCCATGGCTGAGACCGGCCGTCCAGTATTCGAGGCCGATCCGCTTGCCGGACAGGCCGAGCTCCGCAAGCACCCGCGCGGCAAGATCGGCCGCCGTTTCGCTGTCAGAATGGCCACGGAATTCCGCTGCCGTCACCTGTTTCTCGATAGTCACCTTTTCCATCGAGCGGGTGACCAGAACAGGCCTTCCTTCGATCGGGACGATCAGCAGGTGAGGGGCAAAATATCCCCAGTGATCGAGCCCGGTGAGGTAAAAGACATTCTCCGGCGAAGCAAAGACCGCCGCGTCGAGCTCGCGCTCGGCCAGCGCCGTGCGGACCCTGACCAGACGGCCGGCGACTTCGGCTTCGGAAAACGGATTGCGGTCCATCAGGCGTCCTCGTGCTTGTTGCCGGCTTCGTTGCCGGCTTGATCTTTCGTCAGTTCCGGCTTCCCGCCCTCATGGTCAGTCGATGACGATAAGTTCGCGCGCCACGTCGCAGAGGCGTTCGCCGCCGCGATCCGTGACGACGAAGGATTCCGAGATGGCGATGCCGAAATCGTCGAGCCAAACGCCAGTCATGAAATGGAAGCACATCCCGGACTGCATCTCGGTGGTGTCGCCGGGACGAAGACTTGCGGTGCGTTCGCCCCAATCGGGCGGGTAGGCGAGCCCAACCGGATAGCCGACGCGGCTCTCCTTCTTCAGCCCGTTCTTCCTCAACACTGCCTGCCAGGCGGCTTCTACTTCTTCGGCGGTGTAGCCGGGGCGCGCCTTCTCAAGGCCGGCGTCGACGCCCTCAACGATCGCCTTGGCCATATCGAGGATGGCTTGCGGCGGCCTGCCGAAATGTACGGTCCGCGTCAGCGCCGCATGATAGCGCCGCCGCACCCCGGCGATCTCCAGAATGGCGAGGCCGCTGTCCGGCAGCGGTGCGTCGGACCAGGTCAGATGCGGCGTGCTGGTGCCCTCGCCGACGGGCATCAGCGGACAGATGGCGGCATAGTCGCCGCCAGCTCCGGGCACGCCCATGATCTGTGCGTGATAGATTTCCGCAATGACATGGTTCTGGGGCACGCCAGGTCGCATCTTTTCGATAGCGCGGTTCATGGCGTACGTGCAGATCGCACCGGCCTCGCGGATCAGCACCAGCTCGGCTTCGGATTTGACCAGCCGCGCCCAGTTGACGAGATCGTGGTTGTTGGCGAAGTGCGCGTCAGGCAGCCCGTTGATGAGATGGGCGTGGCAGCGCGCGGTGTAATAATGCGCGTCCATTTCGACGCCGATGCGAGCCTTTCTCCAGCCACGCGACCGGATCATCTGGGCGAGTTCGTCATAGGGATGTTCGACGGGCTGCTGCACCAGCCGTTCCGAGAACGGCACGATGTTCTTCTCTGGCAGGCCTGTGGTCAGGCGTGCGCTCCTGGCGTCCTGCGCCCTGCCGAACCAGATCGGCCGGTCCTCTTCCAGATGAACGAGGACGCACTGCGGAACATAGAACGACCATCCGTCATAGCCGGTCAGCCAGCACATATTGGCTGGATCCTGACAGACGATGAGGTCGAAGCCGGCCTTCTCCATGCGTGACTTCACGCCGGCCAGGCGCTGCGCATACTCCGCTTGCGTGAATGTCCCGAAACCGCTCGCGCTCGCCACCGAAATCCTGCCTTGCGGATACGCTGTTTTGCCCCTTTTTAAACAGGGCAATTTGCTTAAATTGTGCACAACTGGACAACAATTTGTCGTTTGACCACGAATTATCGCCCGAATTTCTAGCGCTTTTATATCTTCGCTTGCACAATGTCTAGGGCAGTTGTATACGTCTTGACAAACAGGTGTCGACCTCGAAGAAGGCCGCGCCCTGGGAATCATCAGTCAGTTGTTCAATGGGAGAAAAGCATGTTCAAATCATCGATATCGCGCCGGATGGTCGTGAAAGCCGCCGCCTGCCTCGTGCTTGCCGCGACATCACTCACGGCGCTGCCCGCTTATGCGGAAACCACCCTCGAACGGGCCAAGAAGGACGGCTACATCCGCGTCGGCTTTGCCAACGAGGCGCCGTTCGGTTACGCCACGCCTGACGGCAAGCTGACCGGCGAAGCGCCGGAAGTTGCCAAGGCGGTGCTCGCCAAGATGGGCATCGCGCAGGTTGACGGCGTGCTGACCGAATTCGGCTCGCTTATTCCGGGTCTCAAGGCCGGCCGCTTCGACATCATAGCCGCCGGCATGTTCATCAATCCGAAGCGCTGCGCCGAGATCAATTTCTCCGAGCCGTCCTACGGCATCGGTCAGGCCATGCTGGTGGCAAAAGGCAATCCGAAGGGCGTGAAGGACTTTTCCAGCATCAAGGAAAACCCGGATCTCAAGCTCGCCGTGATGGCCGGCGCCGTCGAGGGCGGCTATGCCAAGGATGCGGGCGTTGCCGCAGGGCAGATCGTTGCCTTGCCCGATCAGTCCAGCCTGGTCGCCGCCGTCCAGTCGGGCCGCGCCGACGCTGCCGCGCTAACCGCTCTTTCGATCGCCGACATGGCCAAGAAGGCTGACGGCGTCGAATCGACCAAGCCGTTCGGCGAGGTTGCCGGCAAGTCGGTGAAAGGCCATGGCGGCTTCGGCTTCCGCAAGGAAGATACCGATCTGCAGGAGGCGTTCAACGCCGAGCTGAAGACGTTCCTCGGCTCGCCGGAGCACATCGCGCTGGTCGAGCCGCTCGGCTTCGGCAAGGACTACCTCCCCAACAAGACCACCGCGGAGCTTTGCGCGGGCAAATAGGTTCCCAACTGCTGGCGGCGCGAAAGCGCCGCCCTTTTTTCTAGGGGAATCCGCATGGGAATCCGTACGCTTGTTGCCATGCTGGTCACCGCGCTTGTCGTGATCGGTGCCTTAGCAACGCAGGAATCTTACAAAGTATTTATGCCGGGGCTGCTGCAAGGCGCGGTCCTGACGATCGAGATCGCTATCCTCGGCAGCCTGCTGGCAATTGTCATGGGCGTGCTGGCGGCGCTGGCAAGGATGTATGGCCCGGCGCCGCTCAGATGGCTGGCCACGGTCTATGTCGAGATCTTCCGCGGCACGTCGGCGCTGGTGCAATTGTTTTGGCTGTTTTTCGTGCTGCCGCAATTCGGTGTCACGCTCGACGCATTTCTGGTTGCCGTTCTGGCGCTCGGCCTGAACGTTGGAGCTTACGGATCGGAAGTCGTGCGCGGCGCGATTCAGTCCGTCGCCCGCGGCCAATGGGAGGCGTCTACCGCATTGAACATGAGCCGCCCCCAGATGCTGCGCCGGATCATCCTGCCGCAGGCTTTCGTCGCCATGATTCCGCCGTGGGGCAATCTGTTCATCGAGCTTTTGAAATCGACAGCGCTGGTCTCGCTGATCACGCTCTCGGACCTCGCCTTCAAGGCGCAGCAAATGAACCAGAACACGTTCAAGACCATTCCGATCTTCACCCTCGTCCTGCTGATGTACCTGGCAATGTCGCTGGTTGTGACCATCGGCATGCGGCTTCTCGAAAGGCGGGCTTCGCTCGGACTGGCGCGGGGGAAGGCAGCATGATCTGGGACTGGGCATTTGCTTTTGAAATCCTGCCGGTGCTCGCCCGCGCTGCCATCGTTTCCATCGAGGCGACGCTGATCGGGTTTGCGCTTGCCGCCTCGCTTGGCCTGGTGCTGGCGGTCGTCCGCATCGCCGTGCCGTGGACCGGCTGGACGATTTCGGTGCTGGTCGAACTGATCCGGTCAACCCCGCTGCTGATCCAGATATTCTTTCTCTATTTCGTCTTTCCGAAATTTGGCGTCGTGCTCGACGCCTTCACCGCCGGGGTGCTTGCCATCGGCATCCACTACGCAGCCTATTGTTCCGAGGTCTATCGCGCCGGGTTCGACAACATCCATCGCGGCCAGTGGGAAGCCTCGGTCGCACTCAATCTGTCAGCCTGGACGACGTTCCGCGACATCATCATTCCGCAGGCGATCCCGCCGATCGTTCCGGCGCTCGGCAACTATCTGGTTGCCTTGTTCAAGGAGACGCCATTGCTTTCCGCAATCGCCGTGCTGGAGCTGATGCAGACGGCCAAGATCATCGGCTCCGAAACCTTCCGCTACACTGAGCCGATGACGCTGGTCGGCCTGTTCTTCCTTGCCATGAGCCTGGTTTCTGCCGCGCTCATTCGCTCCCTCGAAGGCCTGCTCAACCGGAGGACCATGCGATGACGGAACAACCGATGGTCCGCTTCGACAATGTTTCGAAACGCTACGGCGCGCTGACCGTTCTCGACGGGCTCAATCTGGAAATAGCACGCGGCGAGAAGGTCTCCATCATCGGGCCGTCCGGCTCCGGCAAGACCACGGTGCTGCGCATGCTGATGACGCTGGAGACGATCAATGACGGCGTCATCTGGGTGGAAGGCGAGCCGCTCACCCACATGGAGAGGAACGGCAAGCTTGTTCCCGCCGATCTCGCGCACATCCGCAAGATCCGCGCCAAAATCGGCATGGTGTTCCAGTCGTTCAACCTGTTCCCGCACATGACGGCGATGCAGAACTGCATCGAGGCCCCGATAACCGTGCTCGGCATGAAGCGCGCCGATGCCGAGGCGCGTGCGGCCGAGCTGCTCGACATGGTCGGCTTGTCGGAGAAGAAGGACCACTATCCCTCGCAGCTTTCCGGCGGCCAGCAGCAGCGTGTCGCCATCGCCCGCGCTTGCGCCATGCGGCCCAAGATCATGCTGTTCGACGAGGTGACCTCGGCACTCGACCCCGAACTCGTCGGCGAAGTGCTTGAAGTCATCCGAAAACTCGGTAGGGAACATGACCTCACCATGTTGATGGTCACCCACCAGATGGGATTTGCCAAGGAATTCTCCGATCGCGTCTGCTTTTTCCATGCCGGCAAGATCTGCGAGCAGGGGCCGCCAAGCGAGTTGTTCGGCGCCCCCAAGAACGAGCGGACACGGCAGTTCCTGCACGCTGTCCTGGAGGCTGGATGACGCTTGAGACAGATGCCTCGCCCCTGGCCGTGACCGCCGCGCCGCCGCGTCCGCTTTCGGCGCGGGAGCGGTTCGAGCGTATCTACCGGATATTGCGCGACCGTATCTGCCTGCTCGACTACGCGCCGGGGAGCCATCTCTCCGAGGAAGAACTTGCCCAGGAATTCCAGATCAGCCGCACGCCGGTTCGCCGTGTCCTGGCGCGCCTCGAATCCGAGGGTCTGGTTCAATCCGTCCATGGCGTCGGCACGATCGTCACCGACGTCGACATTGAGGAATTGCAGCAGGTCTATCATTTGCGCCTGGAACTGGCGCTCCTCGTCGGCAAGCTTTCGCCGATCCCGCGCACGGCGGACGACCTCGACCGGATAAGGGCACTCATCGCGCGCTGCGATTCCGATGTGCTCAACCCCGACCAGCGCGCTTTCCTGCGCCTCAACATGGATTTTTTCTACGAGCTCACCGCGATGACCGGCAACCAGCCGCTGCGCGAGATCAGCGAGCGTCTGTATTTTCAGGTTGCGCGCGTCGTCCTGAAGATGATGCCGCAGTTGGGCCTTGTGGAGGAGTTCACTGCGTTCCGCCGCGAAATGGAAGAGGTGCTTGCCGCCGCCGAGATCGGCGACTGGGAGTCCATCGGGCACATAAGGCGAGCTCATATCTCGATGAGTTTTCGCCGCATGATGCGTCATGCAGGCGAGGCCAATATCGCCACATAGGGGCTGCGCGAAGTCGCCGCTTGATCGGCGAACGCCGGATCACGACCGGCGGACAGCGCTTCGTCGGCTGGCGACCAGCTTCAGCCAAGGCGCCGAATGGAAGGCGCTCATCAGCAAGTACATCACGACCATTCCACTCAGCGGTGACGCATCTTCCGCCGCCGAGCAGATCATGCCCGCATCACCGGTGACGGCCGTCAGCAGCCCCATCATTGCGAAGGTTGGCGCGGCCGCCAGGGACAGCCAGTCGGCCGCGCCGCGGGCGGCGACATTGTCGCTTGGGAAATCGGCAGATCCGCTGCCTGCGGGCGGCATCTTCCGGGTGTGGTTGGAGTGCAGTGTCATCGAACGTCAGCCCTGGCCGTACTCGTCATGGCGGCGCCACCAGACGCCCGTCTCGTTACGCCCTTGGGGCGCGCGGTCGAGCCACTGATACATGCCCCAGAGGCCGTCCAGTCCGCGCGCATAGGTGGAATAGGCGTGGTAGACGACGCCGTCCTCGAGCACGAACGCGCTCATGCCCGGCCTCTCGCGCGTGTACGTGGCCATGTCTGTTCCGCTCATTGCAGCGAACGTCGCGGAGCCGTCGGCAGTCGTACGCGAGGGTATCTCGGCGAACGGCGCCTCGCGCACATAATTGTATTCGATGCCTTCCTCGCGCTGCTGCTCCTCGGTGAACGAAACGTCGAAGTCGAAATTGAAGTCGCTGCCGTGTGAGGAGGCCCAGGGGAACGTCCACCCCATCCGCTGCTTGTACGCCTGCAGCTTCGCCAGCGGTGCCCGCGATACCGCCGAAAGCGTGACGTCGTGGTTGGCCAGATGGACGACGAAGCCGTCGAACCCGTCCGCGATCGCTGAGCAGGCCGGACAGCCCGCCGTGTAATCGGGCCCGAACATGAAGTGGTAGACGAGGAGCTGCGAGCGTCCCCTGAAAAGGTCTGCCAGTGAGGCGCTGCCTTCATCGGTCTCGAATCGGTAATCCTTGTCGATCCGAACCCAAGGCAATTCCTGCCGCCGCCGCGCCACCTCGTCGCTTTGTCGCGTGAGCTCCTTCTCCGTCTTGAGCAGATCAAGCCGCGCTGCCAGCCACTCCTCACGTGTTCCGGTCCTGTGTGTCGGCATCGTTCTTCTCCTCTATGTTCTGTCCTCTATGTCCTGCCTCGTTCGCACCGTTTTCTTACGGCGCGCTGGCTGTTGGTCCTGAGATAGATTAGGACCTGATTTCGAATGGTGAGAGTTACAAGTGTGACGGGATTCCGATGGACTCGCTGATCACCGCTGCGGCGCGCGCCCTCGCAACGGGTGATCCCCTCGGCGCATTGAAGCGGGTCGCCCTGCGTGACGATGCGCCTGCGCTTGCGCTGCGCGGCATCGCGATGGCGCAGCTCGGCGATCTCGTTCGAGCAAAGGCTCTCCTCAAAAGTGCTGCGCGCGCCTTCGGTCCGAAAGAGGCCGTGGCCCGCGCGAGGTGCGTCGTCGCCGAAGCCGAGATCGCACTCGTCTCGCGCGACCTGGGCTGGCCGGCGAAGGCACTCGACGCCGCGCGGTCGACGCTTGAAAAGCACGGCGACCACGTCAATGCCGCGCATGCGCGCAATCTCGAAGCTCGGCGCCTGCTCCTGATCGGACGCCTCGATGAGGCCGAGAGCAGGCTCGCCGGGTTCGACCCGACAACGCTCCCACCCGCGTCGAGGGCCGCCCACGAGCTGGTGATTGCGGGGCTCGCGATTCGACGCCTCCGGACCAAGGCGGCGCGCGTTGCGCTCGCGCGGGCCGAGCATGCCGCGCGCCAGGCGGACATTCCCGCGCTGACGGCCGAGGTTGAAGGCGCATCCCTCGTGATGAACACGCCCGCCGCGCGCCTGATCGCCCGTGGTGAGGAGCGCCCGCTCCTGCTTGAGGAGGTCGAAGCGCTGCTGACGTCGGGGGCGCTCGTCGTCGACGCCTGCCGCAATGTCGTGCGGGACGCCGGCATGATCGTCTCGCTCGCGACGCGCCCGGTCTTGTTCGCGCTTGCGCGCACGCTGGGCGAAGCCTGGCCCGCGGACGTGCCGAGGAGCACGCTCGTCGCCCGCGCCTTCGGCGGCAAGCACGCCGATGAATCGCATCGCGCACGGTTGCGGGTCGAAGTCGGTCGGCTTCGCGTGGAGCTGCGGTCACTGGCGGATGTGAGCGCGACCAAGCGAGGCTTTGCGCTTAAGCCGCGCCGCCCACGCGATGTCGTGGTGCTGGCGCCGCCCGTCGACGAGCAGCATGCAGCGGTGCTTGCCTTCCTCGCCGATGGCGAGTCGTGGTCGAGCTCGGCGCTCGCAATTGCGCTCGGAGCCAGCTCGCGCACCGTGCAGCGATCGCTCGAGCAGCTTGCGGCAGCAGGCAAGGTGCAGTCGTTCGGTCGCGGGCGAGCGCGTCGCTGGATGACCCCACCCGTACCGGGATTCCCGACAATCTTGTTACTCCCCGGTTCACTGTCGGGCTACTAGGATAGAAGCATGAAGCGATCTGCAGCCGAAGTCCTCCGCGAATATGGACCCTTTCCGGGTGTCGACCAGGTGGCTGGGGTTACGTTCGACGGTCAGCACGTCTGGTTTGCGTCCGGATACAGGCTGAACGCCTTGGATCCTGCGAGCGGGAAGGTGGTGCGCGCGATCGATGTCGCCGCGCACGCAGGAACGGCCTTCGACGGTCAGCACTTGTTCCAGATCGCCGAAGATCGCATCCAGAAGATCGACCCGAAGACCGGCCAAGTGCTGGCCACGATCCCGGCGCCAGGTGGCGGCGGCGACTCCGGGCTCGCCTGGGCCGAAGGGACACTTTGGGTGGGGCAGAATCGCGGTCGCAAAATTCATCAGATCGATCCCCAGACAGGGGCAGTTCTTCGCACAATCGATTCCAACCGCATCGTCACAGGGGTCACCTGGATCGACGGCGAACTCTGGCACGGCACCTGGGAAGGTGACGAGAGCGACGTCAGGCGGATAGATCCTGAAACGGGAAAGGTCCTGGAGAAGCTCGATATGCCGCCTGGAACAGGCGTGTCGGGGCTCGAGTCCGATGGTGGCGATCAGTTCTTCTGCGGCGGTGGAAACAGCGGCAAGGTGAGAGCCATCCGCCGGCCCAGGCGAGGCTCCACGAGCAAGTAACCGAAGCGGCCCTCGCGGGCGCGCTTTCCCCCTTGACGAACCGTCCGCCGGGTCCTGCCAGCAGAGGCGGCCATCGACGCGGCGGACTGGACCGCTGTAGCCCTGCGCAAGCCGATCGCCTGTCGGTGCGCCTCCGCTCTTTCTTGGCGGCAGCACAGATAGCGCCGTTCCGCCGCCGCCCTTGGGTTGGTGGAATCCACGTTGGACCGCAGGGCAATGAGGGGCAGCGCAAATCTGAAGCGATGGAATTGCAACTGTAGGTAGTTTCAACTTGACAGGTGATGGCCGCCGCCAAGGCGGGTTTTTTGTCTCGGGTTTCGGCGCCATCTCTCACAGGCCCGCGAATTCGAGGCTGGCGGCACGACTTGACCTAACCGTCGGCCACTTCCGGGAGGTTGAGCCCTGGCTTGAAAACTGCGCGTTTTGTCAAACTGAGCTCGAACCGCTGTTCGGCTTGGCGCGGCGCTCGACGATGTAGATGTGGTCGGCGACCAGGACCACATCGCCATGCTGGTTGATCACTTCGCAGCGCTCGATGACCCGGCCCGAATCCGGCCGCTTGGGATCGTCTTCCCTAGCCGAGATGGTGGTGCGGGTCTTGATCGTATCACCGATGAACACCGGCTTGATGAAGCGCAACCTGTCGTAGCCATAGGAGAAGGCGACCGGGTTGATGACGCTTGCCGTCAGCCCGACGCCGACCGAGAAGACCAACGTGCCGTGCGCGATGCGCTGGCCGAACGGCGTCGTCTTCATGAACTCGGCATCCATGTGGTGGGGAAAGAAATCGCCGGTATGGCCGGCATGAACGACGAAGTCGGTCTCGGTGATGGTGCGCCCGCTGGTCATGCGCGACGAGCCGATCTGGTAGTCCTCAAAGTAGATCGTCTGCTCCATGTCAGGGCCTCGCCGCGATCGGTGTTGCCGGCGCCGCACTCGATCGGTAGGCGGCTTCGACCAGTGCCATCGTGTTCCAGCCGTCCTCGACGGAACTGACAAGTTCGGCATCCTCGCCTGACGCGTAGCGCTGGACATTGGCCATGCGGCCGACAAAGGCGTCCGGAAACCATTCGCCGACGAGCGGCACTGTAACCCAGTCGGAGCCGCGCTTCGGATAGATTTCAAGGATATCAGGCTCGCCGCGCGGATAGTCGAGGTTCAGCCCGAGTTTGAGATAGGCGGCGCCCTCGGTGCCGCAGATGCGGAACTCGCAGGCCTGGTGTTTTCGGCCGAATTTATGATCGTGATTGATCGACAGCGCACAGCGCACGGTATCGCCATAGTCGAGGATCGCGCTGGTGCGCGTTTGCGCGACCTTGTGGTTGGGATGGCCGAGCGTCTTGGCGTGAACCCCTCCGGGATCGCCGAGCAATTGCCGGATCAGGTCGAGATAGTGGATCGAATGCATCGCGATCTCGACGCGCGGCGCCTTCAGCAGGAACTCCCAGAGTTGCCAGGGGGTGGCAAGCGCCAGCCAGGCGTCGAAATCGACCACGTCGCCGAGCCAGCCCATGGCAATCGCATCCTTCAGCGCCAGCATCATCGGCGCGAAGCGGAGTTGGAAATTCACCGCCGCCTTCAGGTTTTTGGAGCGGCAGATTTCGAGGATTTCGGTCGCCTCGGTGAGATCGCTTCCCATCGGCTTCTGGATCAGCGCCATCGCACCGTCGGGCAACGCCCTGAGCACGCCGGCATGACGAGCCGGCGGCGTCGCCAGGTCGAAGACGGCGTTCTTGATCGCCGCGGCCTCCTCGACCGACCGGTAAGCGGCGACACCCCATTTTGCCGCGAGCTTTTCCGCCTTGGCCTGATCGCGATCGAAAAGCCCGGCGACCGGGAAGCCGGCTTTCCCATAGGCCGGGAAATGCGCATCGCCGACGATCGACCCGGCGCCGAAAATCACAATCGGCCTGGGCTTTGACGGCTGTGCCCACGCCTGGGAGAGCGAGGCAGGATCGAAAACACCATCAGTCATGATGGAAGACTTCGTCCATCGATGCCCACCACTCGCCTTGCCCGCGCGTCGGCAGCGGCTCCTGGCAAGGCATGCACAGTGCCCACCATTCCTGCGTCTTGGGATCGGCGGCCATCTTGGCCATGTCGGCGGCATAGTCGGTTCCGTGATATTCGAAATAACTGAACAGCAGGTGCTCCGGCTCCTTGAGGTAGATCGAATAATTCTTGATGTTGCAGGCGGAAATCATGGCCAGCACGTCAGGCCAGACGGCGGCGTGAAGCCGCACATAGTCGGCGACCTTTTCCGGCTTGAGGCCGAGCACCATTCCCATCCGCTGCATGTCCGGCTCCCTATTTTGTTATATCGGTCGTGAATTCCGCGATGCTCTTCGCCTTGACGGCATCCCAGTCCCAGTCGATGCCGATGCCGGGCTCGCCCGGCGCCAGCGCGTGCCCGTCTTCGATGCGCATCTTGTTGCCGGTCAGTTCGTCAAGCTGGGGAATATACTCGACATATCGGCCGTTCTGAATGGCGCAGGTCAGGCTGACATGCAGTTCCATCAGGAAATGCGGGCAGACCGGGATGTCGAACGTCTCGGCCGCATGCGCGACCTTCAGCCATGGCGTGATGCCGCCGATGCGGCCGACATCGACCTGCACGATCGAGCAGCCGCCTTTTTGCATATATTCGCGGAAATGCCGGATCGAGTAGAGCGACTCGCCAATGGCGATCGGCGTCGACGTCGCATTCGACAGCCGCACATGGCCGTCAATGTCGTCGGCCGGCAGCGGTTCCTCGATCCAGGCGAGGTCGAGATCGCGCAGCCGCTCCGCCCGGCGGATCGCCTCGTCGACCGAAAAGCCCTGGTTGCAGTCGGTCATGATCTCGTAGGATGACCCGACCGCCTGGCGCACCGCGGTCAGCCGGGCGAGATCCTCTGAACCGTGCGGCTTGCCGATCTTGACCTTCGATCCGCGAAAACCCTTGGCCTTGGCGGCCAGCGCGTCCTCGACCAGCGCCTCGGTCTCGATGTGCAGCCAGCCGCCTTCGGTCGTGTAGAGCGGACAGCGGTCCTTGGCGCCGCCGGCCAGCTTCCACAGCGGCAGGTTTTGCTTCTTTGCCCTGAGATCCCACAGCGCCGTATCGATGGCCGCCAGCGCGATGGCCGTGATCGCGCCGATCGTCGTGGCATGGGTGGCAAATTCGAGCTCGTGCCAGATCGCCTCGATCATGTCGGCGTTACGGCCGATCAGCCGCGGCGCGAGGTGATCGGCCATGAGCCGCATCACCGAGGAGCCGCCGGTGCCGATCGTGTAGCTGTAGCCGGTGCCGACCGCACCGTCGGCGTCGGTAATGGTGACGATGGGAGTCTCCTGGCTGACAAAACTCTGGATCGCATCGGTGCGCTTGACCTTCGGCACCAGGTCGACCATGCGCAGTTCGACTTTTTCGATCTTTGCCATGACGTTAACCTCGCAATGTGTTGCCGGTATCGGCAGAAAACAGATGGGCCTGCGAACAGGTCCAGGCTCATTTTCACCCGGTCGCCTGGCCTTAAGCGGTTCCCGTCGCGCCGACCCGATTTGCAGTGCTTAATTCATATACAAACAAAACCTTTACGATGTCGTCAAGTTTGAAAGTTCTTTCCGGATGCAAGCCATTGTGCGTATATGAAAGTCAAAATTCACTGGGGAGTGCTATGGCGGAGGACGAGGACGAGGACCGTTATCGCGCCCCGGCGCTCGACAAGGGGCTCGACATCCTCGAGCTTCTGGCCGGCGTCGACGGCGGCCTGACGCAGGCGGAAATCGCCAAGAAGCTCGACCGCAGCCCCAACGAGTTCTACCGTATGCTGGACCGGCTGGTGCGACGCGGCTACGTCACGCGGCCCGACGGTGATCGTTATTCGCTGACGCTCAAGCTGTTTGGTCTGGCGCAGTTGCACGCGCCGGTGCGGCGGCTGGTTTCCTATGCGACGCCGCTGATGCGTGAACTTGCCGAAACCTCGCGGCAGGCAAACCAGCTTGTCGTCTTCGACCGCGGTTCTGCCGTGGTTATCGCGCAGCAGGAAGCTCCGGACTATTGGGGCATCTCGATTCGCGTTGGCGCGCATGTCAGCCTGTTCGACACCGGCTCCGGGCATGTGCTGCTGGCATTTCGCTCGCCGGAAGAGCGGCAGATGATGATCTCCGAACATCTGCGCAGCACCGACAAGCCGCCTCAATCGCCGGAATTCTTCGCCCGCCTCGATCAGATTCGTGAACGCGGCTATGAGATGATGGCGTCGGTGCAGACGGCCGGTGTGTTCAACCTGTCGACACCTGTTCTTGGCTCGGACGGCAAGGCGATCGCCGCGCTGTCGATCCCCTACATAACCCTGGTCAATGCACCCAAGGCGCCCGATATCACCAGGACAATAGAACTGCTGCTGGCGGCGACCGAGAAGCTATCGCAACTGGCGGGATCAACGGTCAGACAGGCGAAGTGAATTCTTATTTGAATGAACGATTTCTCGGTGAGATGATTTGAAACGCCGGAGGAGGAGCGCGTCGTCATGATTTTCGACACCCATCTGCATCTGATTGACCAATCGGCGCTGCGCTATCCCTGGCTCTCCGGCGTGCCGGCGCTCAACCGCGATTTTTCCTACGACGAATATGCAATCCAGGCCCGGCGTGCCGGCATAGAGGGCGCGTTGCATATGGAGGTCGATGTCGATCCGGCTGACATCGAGGCCGAAACCAGCCATGTGAAAGCGCTGTCACAACAGAGGGATAGTTTACTGCGCGGGGCGATCGCCTCCTGCCGTCCGGAAGCGCCGGGCTTTGCCGCCTATATCGAGCGCCAGCGCGCCGATCCCTTCGTCAAGGGTTTTCGCCGTGTGCTCCACGTCATGCCGGACGAGCTTTCGGAAGGCGCGCTGTTTCGGGAAAACATCAAACGGCTTGCCGGCACGCAATTGACCTTCGATCTCGTCGTCCTGCCGCACCAAATCCCCAAGGCGATTGCACTCGCCGATCTCGCGCCGGACGTGCAGTTCGTGCTCGACCATTGCGGCGTGCCCGACATCAAGGGCACCAGTGAGCATCCCTGGCGCGAGCATATGGCGGAGATTGCGCGCCGCCCAAACGTCGTCGGCAAAATTTCCGGTGTGGTCGCCTATGCGGACGCTGGATCGTGGACTGTCGAAACGCTGCGTTCCTATGTGGAGCACACCATCGAATGCTTCGGCTGGGACCGCGTCGTGTGGGGCAGCGACTGGCCGGTCTGCACGCTTGGCGGCGGGCTTGCGACCTGGGTGGCGGCGACGCACGCGCTGCTTGCCGGTGCAAGCCTCGATGAGCGGCAAAAGCTGCTCTCCGGCAATGCGAAGCGGCTTTGGAGTTTGTAAGCGGCTTCAGATCGTCGCCGACACGTGCCTCTCGCGGCCATAGAGCGACACAAGCACGATCACCAGGCCAAGTGCGCACGGTCGACGGCCGGAAGCCGAGGCCGATCAGCAGCGTGGGTTGCCCCGGATCAGACTGTTCATGGTCTCCTCCATTCAGTTGGTTTCAGGACCTCCACCGGCAGCGCCGGGTGCCGGGAAACTCTCCACAAACAGGCGATTGAGATCGGCAACGACGCGATCGGCATCGTGCTTTTCGATCAGGCCGAGATTGATGCGATCGGACGCGGCCTGCTGGAAGGCCATGTAGCCATCGTGGCGTGGCCTGACCCAGGCACCCTCGAGCGTGGGGCGGGTGTCCTTGTAGAAATTGCCGGCGGCTGCATTGACGGCTGCATCGTCCCAGGCTGCGGCATGGCTGGGCTGGCCGCCGGCCGCCGCATAGGGGCCGCGCTGCACCTCGCCGCTGGCGATCCAGTAGGCGAAGTCGATTGCCTTTTGCATGGCGTTCGAAAAGGCCGACACGGCAATGCCGGTTCCGCCGAGCGCCGAGCCGACCGGACCGGCATCGCCCACAGACGGAATGTCGGCGAAGGCAAGGCGGCTGCTCCGGAATCCGGCAATGGCATAGGAGACATAGCCGTAGATCAGCGGCGCGCAGGCGATCCGCGAGCCAGAGCCGGCCATGTCCTCCAGGACGTCGATCGGGTCCATGCCAAGGCAGGCCGGATCGATGAGAGCCGCGATCTCGCGCATCACCTCGAAAACGCGGCTGCCCGTTGCAGGGTTGACGTGGTCGCTGGGGCCTTCGACGGCGGGCCGGCCGAGATTGCCGGCAAGCGTGTAGAAAGTCATCAGCGAATGCGGCGGCCTGAGCGGCAACAGCACGCGGCCTTGCCGCGCCAGGTCGAGCACGTCGGACCAGTTCGCCGGGGCGGCGGAAAGCATGTCCGGCCGCCACGCCTGCACCTGGCTCGCCGTGTCGATCGGAAACGCCCACTGCCGGCCCTGCCAGTTGTAGCTCGGATAGGACCGGCCGACGCTGCCCGCCGCCAGCGCCGCGCGCTCCGCTTCGCGGCCAACGACATCGAGCGGCGCCAAACAATTCTCGGCAGTGATCTGGCCGACATGCGGATGATCGATGACGATCAAATCATAGGCACGGGCCAGTTCTTCGACCGGAAAGGATTCGAAATCCTGCAGCGAGCGCTTGTCCCATTCTATGTTAACGCCGGTGCGCTGCTTCCACAGCGCCGAACAGGCGACCATCGGATCGTAGCCGCGCGGATGGCTCCAGGTCATGCCTTTGAGCATCACGTCGCTCACAATCCGAACTCCTTGCGGATCTTTGCGCTGTGCTCGCCGATGCGTGGCGCAGCCCGCTCGACCTTGGCGCGGACGCCATCGACCCTGAGCGGCGAGCGCGTGGTGAGGATCGAGACGTCGTCCTCGCGCGTCACCGTCTGCAGCATGTCGAGCACCTGAAAGCCTTCGCTGGCCATCATTTCCGGCCAGGTCAGCACCTTGGCGCACCAGATGTCGGCAGGCTCGAGGATGGCAAGCCATTCGTCGACCGTTTTCGTCGCGATTTTTTGCGCGATGATCGCCTTGATCTCGTCGCGGGCGGTGAACCAGGTCGACGGCTGATCGCGATAGGGCGCTAGCTCTTCGAGCGCCAGGAGGTCGGCCAGCTTCGGGATCGGCGTCATGGCAATCGCCAGATAGCCGTCCTTGGCCGGATAGACGCCGTAAGGCGCCGACAGATAGGCATGGGCGCTGCGGAAGGCCGATCGCCGCGGCAGGCGGCGTCCGTCATTGAGATGCGTGGTCAGCACCTCGAACTGGAAGTCGACCAGCGCTTCGAACAGGCTGGTCTCGACATGGCTGCCCGCGCCGGTCACGCCGCGCCGCACCAGTGCGGCAAGGATGCCTTGCGCGGCGGCGGAGCCCGCCAGCATGTCGGCGATCGCCAGGCCGAACGGCACCGGTCCCTGGTCCTCATCGCCGTTCAGCCACATCACGCCGGAACGGGCTTGCGCCAGCAGATCCTGCCCGGGCCGCTTGACCCACGGGCCTTCCTCGCCATAGCCGCTGATCGAGGCATAGACCAGGCGCGGATTGATTTTGCGCACCGCCTCAAAGTCGAAGCCCAGGCGCTCGATGACGCCGGGGCGGAAATTCTGGATCAGCACGTCGGCCTTGGCCAGCAGGCCGCGCAGCGCCGCAAGGTCGGCCTCGTCCTTGAGGTCGATGGCAAAGCTTTCCTTGGCGCGGTTGATGGCGTGGAAGATTGTAGAGTCGCCGCCGATCTCGGTGTCGCTGAGATAAAGCCGGCGCGACAGGTCACCGCCATCCGGCCGCTCGATCTTGATGACGCGGGCGCCAAGGTCGAGCAACCTCAGCGAGCAGTAGGGCCCGGACAGGAACTGGCTCATGTCGACGACGACGAGCCCGGTCAGCGGCAATTCGGCAGTGGCAGCCATTGCCTATTTCTCCATCTTGCCGGCTAAATCGGCCGGCTTGCGGTACTTCACCGTCTGCAGGTGCTCGCAATAAAGCACGAGCTCTCCTTCGCGATCGCCAGTGCCGACGAACCGTGGAACAGCGAATTGCATGATCTATCCTCCCGTCAATCTTCTTTTGTGAATAGACTTTTCACATATGGGATTGCCTTGCAAGCGTGAACAGGCGAAATTTCGTGCGAATCCGCGGCGGCCAATGCCGGCGGAACAAGGGAGGTTTTATGCGGAATGCCTGTCTGGTCTTTGTCGGCAGTCTCAACCGCGAGGCGCCTTATTTTCAGGGCGCGCGCGGCGTCGGGCTCGGCGTCTACAGCTTCGACGAAGAGACGCTGGAGACGAGGAAACTGACTGAGACGGGTGACATCGACAATCCGACCTTTCTGTCGGTGACGCCGGACGGCTCCCACGTCTATGCCAATTCCGAGGTGCTCACCTGGCGAGAAGGCGTGGTCTCGGCCTACCGCTTCGACAGGCAAACCGCCGCGCTCTCCTACATCAACAAGCAGCCGACGCTTGGCAGCATCACCGCGCACAACACAATCACTCGCGACGGAACGAAGCTGCTGGTCGCCAATTACGGCATCGGCGAAGGCGGTCCCGATCGCTCGGTCGTCGTCTATGGGCTGAGCGAGGATGGCGGCCTGACCGCGCCGTTGTCGAGCGTCGCCCATACAGGGACTGGTCCCGACACAACTCGCCAGGAACGCTCCCATGCTCACAGCGTAACCGAGACGATCGCCGGCGGCGTGGCGATCGTCGCCGATCTCGGCATCGATCGGCTTGTCTCGTACCGCATCGGGCGTGACGGCAGCTTGACCAGACTGGCGGAGTCGGTGCTTGCGCCCGGCGCCGGCCCACATCACGTGGCGCTGCACCCAGGCGGGCGCTTCGTATTCGTGATGAACGAACTGGATTCAACGGTGGCGTCGCTTGCGCTCGACGATCCGTCAGGAAGGCTCTCGGTCATCGACACGAAGCCGGCGGTCCCGGAGCAGGCGCGCGACGGCAATCATTGCGCCGATATCCAGATCTCGCCCGATGGCCGCTTCCTCTACGGTTCCAACCGCGGCCATGACAGCGTTGCGGTGTTTTCCGTCGACCAGCAGACAGGCACGCTCGCGCTCGTCGACTATGCGCCGTGCGGGGGCGCCACGCCGCGCAATCTGGCACTGACGCCCTCGGGCGGCCATCTCTTCTCGGCCAACCAGAACGCCGACCGCATCTCGATTTTCGCGCGCGACGCGGCCACGGGCCGGCTGGCCGACACCGGGCGATACATCGATGTCGGCACGCCGATGTGCGTGAAGATCGTGCGTTGAAAGTCACGCTGTCTCCTTCCAGCAGCGAGGGCGTGCACGGTCCTGTGATTTCGGCTGAGCCATCAGCGTGGTAGCTTCCAGTTGTTCCGCTGCGGAGTCGTCATGCGTACCAAGCTGCTAGAAATCACCCTTGCTATGCTGCTGCTGGTTGGCGGCCTTCCAGCCGGCCATGCGGAAGTGGCCGAGCGGCCGTCGCCTTCGGGCGGCGTTCTGTCGCTGCTTCCGCCGCCCCAGGTCTCTGATCATTCGATCGTGATCGCGGGACGCACGCTCAACTATCAGGCAAAGGCCGGCACGCTGTCGTTGCTATCGGGCAAGGGCGACGTCACCGCGGAAATCTTTCATGTCGCCTACACGCTACGTCCCGAGCCAAGCCGGGAACCAGATCCCCAGCGCCCGATCACTTTCGTATTCAACGGTGGTCCCGGAGCGGCTTCCGCCTATCTGCATCTCGGCGCGCTCGGTCCACGCGTGATGGCGACGGCGGCTAATGGAAGTTTTCTCCCATCGCCGCAGCGGCTTTTGGACAACCCGAACACCTGGCTCGACGTGACCGACCTGGTCTTTGTCGACCCCGTCGGAACGGGCTACAGCCGCGAAGCACCCGGAACCGAGGCACGCAGCTTCTGGGGCGTCAACCAGGATGCCGCCGCGATGGGCGCCTTTATCCGGCTCTACCTGGCACAGGCGGGCCGCACGGCGTCGCCGGTGTTTCTTGCCGGCGAAAGCTATGGTGGGTTTCGGGCGGCACTGCTTGCCAAGACGCTTCAGGATGATATCGGCATCAGTCCTCGCGGCATCGTGCTCATCTCGCCGGCGCTCGAATTCACACTCGTGCGACCCGACGAGTTCCAGCCGCTACACTGGGCGCTTGAGCTGCCGTCGCTGGCGGCGGTGCGCCTGCGCAGCGAAGGCGTCACCGGTTCCGAGCTGCAGGAGCGGTTGGCCGATGTCGAACGCTATGCGCTTGGCGATTACCTCGTCGCGCTTGCCAGCGGGCTCGAACAAGGTGGGCGCCTGGCGAGCCCGCGCGTTGCGGAAATCACCGGCCTGCCGCTAGAACTCGTCAAACGAAACTTTGCACGCATTCCCACCGCCCTCTTCGCCAAGGAGTTTGCTCGGGCAAGGGGCAATGTTCTCAGCGCCTATGACGGCACGATCGAAACGGCAGACGTTGCCCCGGAAAGTCCAAGGCCTCGCGGCCCTGATCCGGTGCTCGACCGAAGCGTGCCGGCGCTCACTTCCGCCTTTGTCAGCTATATCAGGGAGGAATTGAAATTCCGCACCGATCTAAGCTACCGGCTTCTCAACCGCGAAGTCAGCGGCAATTGGGATTACGGGACGAGCCCGACGCGTCAGGGCTATGTCGGCGTGATGGATGACCTTCAGCAGGCGCGCGCGCTAAATCCCGGCCTCGGCGTTTTGATCGTCAACGGCTACACCGACCTGGTGACACCCTATCTGGTGTCACGCTACCTGGTCGGCCAGGTTCCTTCGCTTCCTGGCGCAAAGCCCATCCGCGTCGACCTGCTGGAAGGCGGCCACATGATGTATTTCAGGCCAGACAGCCGGCGCGCGCTGAGAGAGGCCGCGACCGAGCTTTACCAAGCGCCGAAATGAAACGGTTGAAGCCGGGTACAAATGATCTGGATGAGATCGTAGCCGCCTCTTCGCATGAGCGACGGACAAGGCAACACGAACTGGAGAGACGAGCAAGTCGATGACATCTCAGAATGCAGAACTGACCTGGCTCAACCCGCCTCCGCATCATGCTTTCGGCGACTGCTCCGTGCATGTGCGGACCGGCAAGGAGACCGATTTCTGGCGCGAGACGTTTTATGGCTTCTGGCGCGACAATGGCCACTTCCTCTACCGGCAGGTCGAGGGCGACTTCAGCGCCGAGGTCACCGTCAAGGGGGCCTACAAGGTGCTCTATGATCAGGCCGGTTTGATGGTCCGGCTGAGCGAGACGCACTGGGTCAAGGCCGGCATCGAGTTCACCGACGGGCTGGCATATTTTTCCGTCGTCGTCACCAATGATGCTTCCGACTGGTCGTTGGTCAGAATCCCGGCTGGTCCAGACGGCGTCAGGATCCGGTTGACCCGCCATGCCGAGACCGTCCGTGTTCAGTATCTTGATGCCTCCGACCATCACTGGAAGCCGGTGCGGCTCGCCTACTTCCCGCCCTCGAAAACAGTCGATATCGGCATGATGTGCTGTTCGCCGCAACGTGAAGGTTTCGAAGTCACATTCAGTGATTTTTCGGTCGGCCCGGCGATCTCGAGGGAACTCCATGTCTGATGCGTCGTGTGCCTATACAGCCAGGGAGGAAATCCGCGAAGGATCAGGCATTTGGCCGAAACGGATTGGCGATACGCAGCCCTTCGTCGAGCGCCATCCCATGTTGCATATCTTCTGACCACAGTGTGTCGCAGTCAGCGTGAAGAGCTGCGGCGGCGATCATGGCATCGTAAATGGAAAAGCTATAACGCTCGGCCAGCGCCAGCGCGGTCTCGTGCGTCTCGATGGTGATGGGATGGACGGTCAGGAGGCCGCGTAGCGTGGCCAGAAACGTGTGGGTCTCCATCCACGACAGCCGCATCTTGCGGCGGGCGACATTGGAGAGCTCGTTGAGAACCTGCACGCTGATCGCGCCGCCAGCGGCGATGGCCATCTCCGCCTGGTCGGCTTTTACGGAATCGCCCGACGCGATATAGACAAGGACATTGGTGTCGAAGAAGCTACCGGGCATTCGCCTCATCCCGATCGAACTTGAAATCGGCGGGAAGGCGACCGCGGAAGGCGCGAAGCCGCTTCAGCAATTCCTCGCGCGCAGGTTTGCGCGCGACGCCGAGTCGTCGGGCTTCGGCGACATGGATTTCAATCTCATCGCCTTCTTTGAGTTCGAGGGCCTCGACCACGACGGCAGGAAGACGGACAGCGAGGCTGTTGCCCCATTTGGCGACCTGCATCACACTCTCCTATGGATATACGTCGAGTGATATGTATATCCATAGGAAACCAATATCAAGAGACCGCTCGATGCCGACCTTCTGGCCGGCTGATCCGGAAGCATCCGCCAGCGCGGACGCTTGAAGGTTTCGCCAAACCAGTTCCGCCACTTAGTCTCGCCCTCCGCGGCGCGCTGCTCGGCGTCGTCGCCATAAAGATACAGGGCCATGCTGGCATTCGCGCCGCCCTCGGTACCATAGGTTCCGATCAGGGCGATGCCGGGAGCAGGCAAATTCAGGCGCAGCACGATGAAGCGCTGCTTGTCGTCCTGCCGCACGCGTTCGACTATGCCGGATAGTCTCTCCGGCTGCTGCGGGCCATTCCGCTCCTCACCGACGCTTGCGCCGGCCAGGCCGATCGTCTCGGTAGGTCGCCTCCAAGTCGAGAACTGGTCGGCCTGCGTGCTGGCCATGACGCTGAAGCTGGCGGCCTTTTCGCCGGCGAAGTTCGAAAGGTAAACGCGTAGCACCTCGAAAAAGCCGGGCCAGCCGCTCTCGAATCCTTCCAACTGATCGTCCCAATCGTCGGTCGAGGCAAACAGCGAATGGACCATGCGAACAACGCACCGATCACCCGACCGGCTGGTCACGGTGATCTCCGTTGCGACGGGCGGCGCCCCTTCGCTCCACTCGCGTTCGACATAGCCGAAACGGTAGGGCGGCTCCCAGATCGTCACTTCGCCGGTGGAGGCTCCATTGGGACCGAAGTCGAAATGAAGCCTGCCGCCGACATGCTCGTCTATCTTGGTCTTTGTGAACCAGGCGGTATTGCCGGGACCCGTCGCCATCGCCCGCCACACCTGCTCGGGTGTACCGGGCGTAATGAACTCCATCTCGACCCAGCGCTTTCCGGTTTCGTCTTTCTTGACTGGCATGGGAACTCCTTTCAGGGTTCGGCGTTGCCAGGTACGACGCCACTACTGGCCGATACGGCCGCCCGCCCAAGCTCAAGCATTCTCTTTTTCGTATTGACAAAATATTTTGTCAATACCCGGCTATGGCGCCTCGTTTGACTTGTCGAGCAATCTGCACGCCCGCAATCAAGCCGCATTCACTAAAGAGGAGGGCAGATGGAGAGCGACCTGAGACAACAGAAAACCTTCGAATGCCATGACAATCGTCACGGCCGGGAGCCTCGATCGGTCGACCGGCCTTCGTCTCGGCGAACATATCCATGTCGGCTCGAAATCCGACTTCCGATCTGCCTCAGAAATACGAGTGGCAGGACCTGAATCGCCAATCCGCCGCACTAGAATCCGTACCACACCAGAATCCGTAAGGGAGAAGCTCCATGACATCAGATGTGGCAATTATCGCTGGAGCAGGACCGGGGCTGAGCGCCTCGCTTGCACGTCTTCTCGCCAAGGAGGGATTTCGCGTGGTCCTGGCTGCCCGCAACGTCGGCAAGCTGACCACGCTGGTCGACGAGACCGGAGCGTTGGCGGTCGAAACGGACGTTGCCGATGTCGCGTCGGTCGAAAACCTGTTCGATGTCGCCGACAACGCCGGTCCTCTGTCGCTTGTGGTTTTCAACGCCAGCGGCCGCGCCCGCGGACCGATCGCCGACCTCGAACCCGAAGCGGTCAGACAGGCATTGCTGGTCGGCGCCTATGGCGGGTTCCTGGTCGGCCAGCAGGCCGCGCGCCGGTTGCTTTCCCGCGGCTCCGGCTCGATCCTGTTCACCGGCGCCACCGCCAGCATCAAAGGGTTTCCGGGTTCGGCCGGCTTTGCCATGCCAAAGTTCGGCCTGCGCGGGCTGGCGCAATCCATGGCCCGCGAACTTGCCCCGAAAAACATCCATGTCGCGCATTTCATCATCGACGGTGTGATCGCGCCGAACGAGCCCGGACAGAATAGGCCTGGACAGGCCGGCGAACCCGACCGGCAGGATCGCCGGCTATCTCCCGACGCGATCGCCGAAACCTATCTCGCAATCCACCGGCAGCATCGCAGCGCCTGGACTTGGGAACTCGAACTCAGGCCGTGGGTCGAAAATTTCTGAGTCTCGGCCGGACTGCAATTCGTGCATGTGTTTGCCATGATGCCTTCGTGCCATGGAACACCCGTTCGGACGTTATTTGCCTGCTGGCCGCCAAACGCAGCGCTGACTTTCTCCATTGGCATCGAGATTGGATCGACCATTGCTTTGATCGCAACGACCTGCGTGTCACCGTAAGGGCCTGATCCAAGCCTGAGGCAGGAGGAGGTTGACCATGGCCAGGATTGTACCCGTGCTCGATCTCAGCCGTCTCGAACACGGCGCGTCGGAGCGTCGGACCTTTCTGTTCGACCTGCGCACTGCGGCCCGCGATGTCGGCTTCTTCTATCTCAGCGGCCACGGAATTTCGGCTGTGGAGATCGACGAGGTGCTCGACGCCTCGCGGCGGTTCTTTGCCTTGCCGGAAACCGACAAGCTGGCCATCGAAATGGTCAAGTCCCCGCAATTCCGCGGCTACACGCGCACCGGTGGCGAACTGACCAAGGGCAAGGCCGATTGGCGCGAACAGCTCGACATCGGCGTCGAGCGTCGACCCATTCCACAGGGGCCGGGCATTCCTGCCTGGACGCGGCTGCAAGGGCCGAACCAGTGGCCTTCGGCCCTGCCGGAACTCAAGCCGGCGCTGCTGGCATGGCAGACCAAGGCGACGGCGGTGGCGATCCGCCTGCTGAAGGCTTTCGCGCTGTCGCTCGACCAGGCCGAGGACGCTTTCGATCCGATCTATAGCGGTGAGCCCAACCATCGCATGAAGATCGTGCGCTATCCCGGACGCAACGCAACCGGCGGCGACCAGGGCGTCGGCGCACATAAGGACGGCGGTTTCCTGACGCTCCTGCTTCAGGACAACAACAGGGGGCTGCAGGTCGAATACGACGGAAGCTGGGTGAATGTGGATCCCATCCCCGGAACGCTGGTGGTCAACATCGGCGAGCTCCTCGAACTGGCATCGAACGGTTATCTCAGGGCGACGGTCCACCGTGTCGTCACGCCGCCGGCCGGTGTCGAGCGGATTTCCGTTCCGTTCTTCTTCAGCGCCCAGCTAGATGCGACGATCCCGTTGCTCACCCTGCCTGAAGAACTGGCTGCCGAGGCGCACGGACCGGCGAGCGATCCGGACAATCCGCTGGTTCGTGACGTCGGAACCAACGTGCTGAAAAGTCGCTTGCGCTCGCATTCTGACGTGGCGCGCCGGCACTATGCCGATCTCCTTGAGACGAGGGCGTCACCTGTCTGAAGACGTCTGAGCAAATAGAACGGGAATTTTCGTTGTCCCGCCGGCTTTTGGAATTTTGTTCGTCGCCAACACGCCCAAACAAGCTCAAACAGGTAAGACCGTTCGACGGTTTCCTCCCATTCCGTTGAACGGCGTTCCCCTCTGAAGGTTGTAACCTTCTTTTGGCCGGGCCGTATTCGAGCCCGGCCATTTTTTTCGTGCGATTTCGGCAAATCAGCTGTGGTCGTCGAACCGTGAACTGGGACTGCCGGCTTTGCCGTAAGCGATCCATATGCGCCTGCCTTCCACACTGCGTCGCGTGGGAGGCGGCAGATGCAGAAGGGTGCGGGAGCGAAAAAGCCAGGTGGCGTGACATGACAGCCGACGCCCTGTTGTCGCCGGCAGCGGCGTCCGGCTTCGTGTTCGGCCTCGGGCTTATCTTTTCCCTCGGCCCCCAGAACCTCATGCTGATCCAGGCGGGACTGACGCGCAGCCACCCCTTTGCGGTCGCTTCCACCGGTTACGTCTCGGAAATCGCTTTGGTGACCATGGGAATCGGCGGGCTTGGAACGCTGCTGACGCACCATCCCGCAATCTCCGGTGTCCTGCAGGCGGTATGCGCCGTATTCCTCGCCTGGTGGGGCGCGCGCACCTTGCTCAACATCAGCCGGAAACGCAGTACGGCGGCTGCCACAACAGGCGGCAAGTCCAGATCTCGGGCGATCGGGTCGATGCTCGCCGTCACCTGGCTCAATCCTCTGGTTTGGCTCGAGGCGATGTTTCTCGTCGGCGTTCTCTCGTTCAGCTACGGCAGCGAGGAACAGGCGGGGTTCGCAGCCGGGTTCCTCACGGCTTCCGCAATCAAGTTCTATGGCTGGAGCCTGGCCGGGGTGAGCCTGTCGCGCCGCTTCGACCGCCCGATCTGCCGCAAGCGGATGGACGCGATCGCCGGTCTCGTTCTGATCCTGGCAGCCCTTCTCCTGGCTGCAAACATCCTGCACGGAGCTTGAGTGATGGCCGCCGGACCGACGATAGCCCAGGATTTCGTGAGACAGCGCGGCATATCGACTTCAGGGCGTGTGCCGCACAAGATAGGGGTCGACCAAGGCGCGTATTTCCACAGGCGCCGCTTCTCCGGCAGCACGCAGCGCCCGTTCGTAGCGCCAATAATCGTCGACCGCACCTTCGAAATCACGGCGCGACAGCCGCTCCTTGATCAGCGCCTTGCAAACGGGTCCGGCATCCGGATAGAGGTCCAACGTCCTCAGATAGATCGAGCGCGCTTCATCGGCGTTGGTCGCCTCCAGCCGCTGGCCAATCCGCAAGGCGAGATCGATCAGATCGCGACGCACTTTTTCAGCGGCGGCGAGCGACCAGAAGCTGGCTCGCTCGTGCAGAAACAGCGGACCGGGGAATGCAAGGAAGAGCGCTTCCGCTTCCAGGCGCAGTCCCGACGCCCCGCCATTGGTTGTCGTGATGGCCTTGAGCCGTGCATCCCAGTCGGCGAGGTCGACCCAGACCTTGTCCGATGCGAGCCGAAGCTTGCCTTCGCGCTGGACGATGAGGTCGATCCGCCCGAGCAGCTTGCGCAGCCGATGCAGCGCTTGCTCGCATGCCGCCCGTGCCTGATCGCCGTCGAGGTCGGGCCACAGCCAGTCCTGAAGGGTCTCCAGCGAGCAGGTGTTGTCTTTCGAGATCGCCAGCACCCGTAGGATGTCGAGAGCCTTCGTCGGTGGCTTGGCGCCGAGATTAAGAGGGTTTCCATCGAATTCGAGCCGAAAGCCTCCGAGAACGTGGACCTTGAGCGGCCATGGCCAGGCCGCGGGCCGCCGCTGCGGCACGTCCAGCCGGCGTTCGCCGATCAGCGACCGGCAAAGCTTGGGCTCGATGCCGCGCTCAAGCGCATCGCCAAGCAGTTCGGCGAGCAACTCCGGGACGTTGAGGAGCACCATTGGCCAACTGATGTCGCGCAGCGCCTCCATGAAGAGCTTCAGCCGGTCGCCATAGTGCGGATCCCCGTCCCACAGACTCTCCAGCGCGGCCGCTGCCAGAATGCATATCTCGGTACGTTTGCGGGCGCCGCCGTCCAGCCGCGGCAGCAAATCGCCAAGCAAGGTGGCGGCTTCGCGAGGCTTCCTGTCGGCGAGAAACACCTGGAATTTCGTGATATTGTGCGCCCAGCGCTCGACCATCGGCTCGTTGGCGGCCTCGCTCGCGGCCATGAAGCGCTCGCAGTCCTGATAGGCAGCCGCGAAATCGCTTTGCCTGGCATGAAGCGTAGCGCAGCAATTGGCGACGATGGCGACCTGCGTGCTGAAACGGCTGTCGGCGATCTCGGCTAGGCGCTCGATCACTTGGTGGAGCTCGGCGAAATCATTGCGGAATTTCATCTGCATCTGAAGATGATAGAGGCCACCGAACTCCACGCCCTTCAGCGACTCGCGCTCGCCGATGGCGATCGCCTCCCGCAACGCCGCTTCGGCTGAAGGATAGGGAAAACCCCGTCTCTTGTAGGGGAAATAACGGCCGCTCTTGGCGCCAAACTCGACCAGCCACATGCCAAGGACCCAAGGCAGCACGTTCTTGTCGCTCAAATCTTCGACGACGCTGTCGACGGCCTTGGTGAACAGATCGGCGCGCATGATCGACACCGAATGCTCGATCAGGGATACGCTGGCAAGCAGCCGCAATCCACTCGGATCGTGCTCGGGGTTCCGGGTCAACCGCTCCAGGAGTTCGGTTTCCAGCGCTTGTCCGGCCGGGCTGTTGCCATAGTAGTCGTCGCCGAAGTTCAGCGCCCGCACCATGCCGATGCGCACCAGCATCGCTTCCTCGGAAGGCAGCTCCGGCAGGCCGCGCTCGATGATTTCGAACGCCCGCCGGGTCCAGGCCGAAAGACCCTCGTAGGTCCGCCAACTGTCCGTCTTGACCAGCACCGCGCGCGACACCGTAAGACAAAGCCCGCGCCGATCGTCGGCCTCGCCAAAGGCATGCCATGCCTTCGACAGCCAGTGCTCTGCCGCTGCGTCGTCCGGCATGTGGGCCACGCCCAGCCAATAGAAATGCCAGCCGTTCATGAAAGCTTCTGGCAACCGGCCGACCCATTCGATGAAGGTTGTCCGATGTCCCTGCGCCAGCACGGCCTCCGCGCGGCTCAGCATGAGCTCACTCGCTTGGTCCCAGTCCTCTGCCTGCAGGGCAAGCGGTATGGCTTCGTCATAACGACCGGCGTCCGCGAGGACCTTCGCCGCCTTTCGCCTAAGCGATCGCTGCTCTTCCATGACCACGTGCTGTGCGAAGCGCCGGTCAAGAAAGTCCCGCAAGAGGTCGTGCAGGTAAAAGGTGTCGCGGCTGTTTTCCAAGCGCGTGACCAGCAACTGCCGCCTGTAGAGCCTGTCGAGCAGCTTTCCTGCTTCGCCCGACCCGATCATCACGTCCGCCAGTTCGGCGCTGATTTCGGGCAGCAGATTGAGTTTCAGCAGCATGTCCTGATCGGCAGCGGGAAGGGAAAGGAAGAAATGACGGCCGAGGATGTCCGACAGCGCGTTCTGCCCGCCAGGTGCTGTCCCGTTCGTGTCGTCGGGTCCGATCGCCGAGCCGTGATCAGCGAGGAGAACCAGCCCGATCGCCCAGCCGCGCGCCGGTTCGACATCGACTGAAACGACGCCGTTCTTCGAACGCAGTTTGACGAAATCGCGTGCTTCCGATGTCGAGAATTCGAGCGCCCGTCGGTCGATAACGGCCATTTGGCCCTTGAGAACGAGGTCGCCTAGTTCCTCATGGGGAAACGTGCGCGAGACGCAGATGCAGCGGACCGTGTCAGGAAGCTCACGGAACATCACGGAAAGCACCGCCCGGAATTCGGGCGTGTCGGCATCGTGCAGATCATCGAGGACCAGGATGGTGCCCGGCTTCAGCCGCGCGAAATAGGCTCTGAAGAAGCGCCTGGCGAACTCCCTCGGCTGCTCGGCATATTCGACGCCGAAGACCGGCATGTTTCCAACCGCGGGTGCGGCGATTGACTGCGCCAGATATTGAAAGAAGCGCGCAATATCCTGGTCGCCTTCGTCGATGCGGAACCACACATGCGGTGCCACTGTGCTTTCGAGATAATCGATTACCGCCGTCGTCTTGCCGTAGCCGGCCGGCGCAGCCACCCAGCATATGGTTGACCGCGACTTCCGATCGATCGCTTCGAGAACGCGGTTCCGCCTCAATATCCTAGCGCTGCGCGGCGCCGCCAGCTTGGCGATCCGGCCTGTGCCCGACAGCGGGCGCCTCGCATCGGCTTCAACGGCGTCTAGGGGGGTCATGAGGGCTCCCGCTCGACCAATCATCGAGCGTCGGTCGTGCCGCGATGACCGTTCCGCCGCCCAGATTGACCTTAGGGTAGCGTAATCAAGCGACAATTCGTAGTGGCTTCGCAGATGAGGCGGCACTGACAACGCGCGCGATACGCAGACACATCGGACCGTCTCTGGAGGCTCGCGGAACATCACCGAAAGCTCCCCTTGAAACTGGGGCCTGTCGGCATCGTGTAAATTGTCGACGTCCGCCAAGCCATGGGAAAGCGAAAATCGGTTGAGGACCTCGGGCTGAACGGGTTCCGGATCGACCGTATCGCCGTGCGGTTTGCGTTGGCTCCGATGCTCATGACGCTTATGAAACGTGAGCAGGATGATGGAAATGCAGCAAACAGCGTTGATCGCGAACACGGGCACCATCTGCCAGTCCGGTACCGCTGCGAGGGCGTAAGCGATAGTGGAAAGCTGCGATGCCGCGAAAAGGCTCCAGGTCCGATAAGAGACCGCAGTCGCACCGTTCGTATCCTGGACAGTTGCCATTTCGATCCTAGTCATAGGAAACCTCGTGGACTTTGAGGAAGCACTCGATGTACGGCGTTCGGCGCCCAGGGCTTGATGTCGGCTCGCTCATCCTCCGTTGCCCCAAGGGTCGAGGCCACCTTTTTCTGCGCCTTGCGTGAGGGCAGCGTGATTCCTCCCGCCTGCAAGCCTCGGAGCCGTCTGCCGCGCGTCGACCGCCGATCACGTGCTGTTCACGAGCCGCTGACGACGACCCGGTTCAATCGGTGCAGATCCCGATCTGGAGGCGAACCCGATGTTCTCCCGACCTTGGTGAGGAGCGATGCCACGGATGAACTCGTGAACGTCATCGTGCTGTGGCTAACTGCCGGGCCGTTCGCGACCGAGGTCCTGTCGGCGCGGGCCTGCATCGTCTCGCACGACGAGACCGCACTGAGCGGCGGACCATCACTGGCCCATCGGTCGAGAGCGTCCTGGCGAGCTCATGGACTGCCTGGCAGTCCTTTCCAAACTCACGAGTTCATCCTGCGCGCGGTGGCATCCGCGCACATCGGTACGGTCATCTGGTTTCCCGGCTGCTGATCTCCTGGTTTTCGCGAGCTTGCCTAGTTTCAATCATGCGACAATTCGTAGTGGCTTCGCAGATGAAGCGGCAATGGCCGATTGCCCGGGGTGCGGACGATCTCTGCGCAACCGGAAATCAGGAAGCAGGCGGGGCCGAATTGCGAGAGAGAATGGGCGACCGGTGAATCCCGCACTCCATCTTCGACAGTCCGCTCCAGCGGCCCGCGCGCGGATTGTCCGCGCTGCCGCACGCGACCGTGCAGGGCGCGCAGCCGATCGAGAGGTAGCCTTTTTCGAGGAGCGGATGCCGGGGAAGATCATGGTAATCGAGATAGGCTTCGATCTGTTGACCGGTGAAGCGGGCAAGCGGATCGATTTTCAGGCGTCCGCCAGTTTCCTCGAGCGTCGGAACGTCCGCGCGAAGGCCGCCATGATATCGCTTGCGACCGGAAATCCAGGCCTTGAAACCAGTCAGGGCATTTTCGAGTGGCAGAACCTTGCGGATGTGGCAGCATCGGTCCGGATCGCGGCGGTGCAGCGATCCAGCGCCGTCGAGCACCTGCAAGACATTCGCCTGAGGCGTGATGACGCGCAGATCGGTGAGACCGAGCAAAGCTGTCAGCTGCGCGCGATAGGCGATCGTCTCCGCGAACAGCTTTCCGGTGTCGAGCGTGATGATGGGGAGCGAACGGTCGATCGAGGCCGCCATATGCAGCAGCACCGCGGATTCCGCGCCGAACGAGGACACGAGCGCTATGTTTCCGCAAAACACGTCGCTGACGAGCGGCGCCAGCAGGTCGGGTCCGTCGAGATGGTTCAGCTCTGCGATGAGGGCTTCATACATGGCGGTTCGGCCGATCAAAAACGGTGGTGGCGTGACGAGGCCGCATCATAGCTTCGCCACGAAATCGAGGAGCGCCTGGCGGTCGGTCTCGTCCAGGTCGAAGAAGCGGTCGCGCACGATCTGTGCCGTGCCGCCATGGGCGAAGACGGCATCGCGCAGCGTGGTCGCGCGGCCGTCGTGCAGGTAGCGTTGGCGCAGGCGGATGCCGACGAGCGGCGTGGTCCGCCATTCGGCGCCGACGGCATCGCCCTGGACGATTTTGTCGTCGAGCGCCGGCCCCATATCGTGCAGCAAGAGGTCGGAGTAGAGCTGGATTTCGCCGTTGACACCCTCCAGCGCCGGCACATGGCATTTGGCGCAACCGACCGAGGCGAAAAGCCGTCCGCCATGGCTGCCGAGCATCGCGCTTTGGCTCGATGAAGGTGATGCGGCCCGGAAGGTCGCCGAGAACGGGATCAATGCGCCATAGGCCAGGGCCGCCGACAGAGCCACCCCGACGAAACCCACGCCGACCAGGCGCCAGGCGCCGCCGGCCTCTCCGAGCCGGCCGACCCGGGTGGTGATGCCAAGCGCGATCATCACCATCAGGAACAGGAACTGGTCGACATCGAGGATGACGCGGCGCAGTTGCGGATTGAGGGTGATCTCCGAATTGAGCATCACCACGCCGATGAACGCGACGATGAACCACGGGAACGGTATCGGCGCGGCCTCTTGCGCCTTGTTGCGGCTGCGAAAGACCAGGCTGGCGGCGAGCAGCAGCGGGACGAGCATCAGCACTTTGCTGAGCTTGACCAGCGTGGCGGTGTTCAGCGCGTCATCGGAAATGGCGAAGGAGGCGCCGTAGACTTGCGCCAGTTCGAAAATGCTCGCCCCGACGAACACACCATACAGGCGGTCGTCGAGATGCGGCAGCCATCCGCCCAGGAACATGACCGGATAGGCGAGCAACGCCACCGTGCCGCTCAGCGTGATCAAGGCGATGGCGATGCCGGCGCTCTGGTCGCGTGCACGCACGAGCGCGGCCATCGAGAGGATCGCCGCGGCGCCGCAGACGGCGCTGCCGACGGCGACAAGCAGCGCGATCTCAGCGTCGAGCCTGAACAGCTTGCGCGCGATGGCGTAGAGCAGCGTCAGCACCAGGATCAGCTCGATGGCCGCCACCGCGAGCGGCATGAACCCCAGATCCAGGAACAGCCGCGCCGTGATGCGGAAGCCGACCAGCACCACGGCGAGCCGCAACAGATAGCGTTTGGTGAAGTCGAGCCCCGGGCGCAAGGCATCTGGACAGGCGAAGCTGCTGCCGATCAGCAGTCCGAAGAGCATGGCGACGAGGACCGGGTTGCGCGACAGCGGCTCGCCCAATCCGCCGGCGATCCAGCCGGCCGCAAGGGCGAGTGCCGCAGCAACGATGACGCCGGGCAAGACCGGGCGCATTTTTTCCGGCGCATGGGAGAGCGTCAGGGCGAGGCTCATGGCTTTGCCCCATCGGGCAGGCGGAGCGTTCGCAGATAGGAAGCGACCGCGTCGATCTGTGCGGTATCGCCTTCGATTGGCTGCGCGTCCGCCTCGCGGCTGACAGTCGCGCTGGTGACGCCGAGTTCGTTTGCGAAAGCGTTCGCCACCATGTCTTTGAGGGTAGCGATATCAGCCTTCCAGCCGTATCGGCCGACCCGCGATGCGCCTTGGGAGTCGACGACATGATGCGCGCGGCCTTTGATGCCGTCGCCCTTGCTGACCGCCTGCGCTTCGATGACGCTGTCGGGTATCTCGTCGATCCCAGCGATCCCGTAGAGAGCGAGCGGCATGCGCAGCGAAATCACGTTGGCCTGGCGCGGCATCGCCGCCGGCACGATCCCCATGCCAGCGCGCAGGGCATGGCGTCTGGCGACCGGGCTGTTGGGATGATCGATCGGAACCGTGCGCCCAGACACCGGATCCATGTGGGCTATCCTGCGCGCAAAGTGGCTTTCATCAATGCTCGCGCCGCCGGGACCGGGATGGCAGGCCACGCAGGACGCCGCATTGAACAGTGGGCCGAGGCCCATGCGCGGCGTGAAATCGGTCAGGAACGACTTTTTTCCGCGCGCCGCAAGATTGGCGTCGGCGGCAGCGCCCTGTGTCTCCTGCGTCGCTGCCGCCGCGCCGTGCTCATCGAAGGCCCCAACCTCGACGAGCGCCCCTTCGTGGCCCGGAAATCCCGGAACCTCGCCGCCAATCGTTATCCAGATATGCTGTGCGTCCGCCGACGTCGCGATCGCGCGAAGGCGATCGGCTCCCAAAGGGCCGAGCCCTGGAACCTCGATCGTCGCCCGGGCGAGAAGCCGGCCGTCCTGGCTCAAGCGCAGCAGCGAACCGTCGCCGCGATTGGCGACGAACAGATCGGACCCGCCGGCCAGTGTCGTATGGCTCGAGAACTGCGGATTGGCGATTTCGGGAATGGCAGCGGCGATGTCGACCGGACGGTCGAATTCCGGCAGCGAGATCGGGCGGGTCCTGGCCACCGTGAAATGCCGTCGGTCGTCCTCCAGTTCAAGCAGCACCAGCCGGTCACGGCCTGGATCGGCGATGTAGAGAGCGCGGTCCGGGTTCCACTTGAAGGCGATGCCGATGACGCCGGGATCGTCGCCGATGCCGTGGCCGGAGCTTACCGTGCCCAGGCCGGTGCTTACCGTGCCCAGGCCGGTGCTTACCGTGCCCAGGCCGGTGCTTACCGTGCCCAGGCTGGTGCTTACCGTGCCCAGGCCGGTGCTTACCGTGCCGGGCCCGGCCAAGCCGTCGACGCCGTCCTGGACATGGATTTGAACCACGCCGCCATCGGCGGTGACCGCGGCGAACACGGCAAAGCCGCTGCCGTCCGGCGACGGACCGAGAAACGCCGTTCCGAGCGCGCCCGTCTGCATGCCGCCCGATGTCAGCTGGCCGCTTGCCTGATAGTTCAGCAGCTTGCCAAGCCAGCCGCTGGGCTGTGCTTTCGGCGTCTGCTCGCGATCGGTATGCTGGCCGGCGAACACGCCGCCGGCCTCGCGGCTTGGCGCGTTGGCGAGCGGCGCACCGTCGGGGTCGACGACCGTGACGCTGCCCTCGCCAGCCACCCCGTTCGGGGCGTTAGCGATCCAGGGCCTTCCGAACGCGTTGTTGATCGAAATATATCGTGGTCCGGTCGCGGCTGCGAGGCGCGCGGTTCGAGCCCCGGCATTGTACCGCTGGTTGAGGAACCGTTCACTCTGTGCCGTGTAGAGTTGAACCCTCCCATCTCCGTCGTTGCCGGTGAGGTCCTGCGGAACGACAATGGCGCCATCAGACTTGCCGGCGCGCGGATCGATGGACAGGATCGCCCCGACCTCAAATGCTGGATCGCCTGGCGGTACGCCGAAATTGCTGCCCACGGCGACGAGAACCCTGAGCGGATCGAGCACCCGCCCTTCGCGCGTCGCCATAAGGAATTCCGGATTTCCAGGTATCGGCCCGCCGACATGAAAGCGGCCCACCTCGCGCACGCCGGCCACGTCGGGCAGCCCGACCGCGACGATGCGAGCGCTCAGGCGCCAATCGGGAGTCTGCTCCCCAGCGACACCCGAACCCGGCAGCAGGCTGAGAAATATCGCCGCCATTGCGATGGTCCGGCGAGAAGAAAAACCCGACAGCACGGACCATCGCCGGATCTGATGAGTCCCGACGAAATCTGTTGGAGCCACTGTTCGCATCGCGAGATCTCCGGCGGTTGCAAGCGCTTGGTGACGCCTGCCACTCACGGTGCAACTTTCGCACACGCGCGCTTACGGATGGCTTACGGCATTCGGCGTGACTGGCTCGCCGGTACCAATTGCGAGCCGAGCATCGCTGCTATGATTTGAGGTCGCGCTGACGTTGCCGGTGCGAACGGCCGGTCGTTCAAATCGGTCGATACAAACAATTAGTCGATGGCTGACCTAAAAAAATCATTCAGCTCGCGGATGCGCGCCGTGTCCGGCCGGAGGCTCAGCCTACCTCTCAAGTGAGCCCGCAACGCTGCCCATGGCTTTTGCCTCAGTGTGCGGGGCGAAGAAGCAGCGGATCGTCATATGCGGGGCGGACGTGCAGATGTGATATTGGCTGTCTTCGCTCTCCAAAACCCGGTTCTTGGGGATGAAGTATCTTGTCTTGGACCCGGTGCGGATGTTGAAGTTGCCGCCCGGCAGCGGCTCGACATAGCGCGGACTGATGACCCGGCAGTCCTTGTTGTCGCAGCATTCGTAGCCGGTGACCGGATCATGGTGGCCGGAATACCAGTTATGGGCGACAGCGAGAGCGATGAGGACGAGCTTCATGTCTGCTTGACCTTCTCGGTGCCGAGGGCCCAATGCTCAACTTCGAAAAGACCCCACGGTATGACAATAGGGGACTTTTGCGAGTGCTCCAAGCGTTGCCGATTAATGGCGGACCGCGGCGTTCGCCAACCGCCTTCTGATACAGCCGCTCGATCTTGTGACCGGTCGACCAAAGCAGCTCGCGACCGATGCCTCCGGAAGCGCCGAACCTCGCCTTTCGGTTCAAGTCTACAAGTCTAGGGACAAGCCTAAATACGAAACCATCCCCTAAGTCGGATCGTCAGATTGGATCGTCTTCCCTATCATCCGCGCCGACGAGGGTGGAGTCAGAACAACGCTTACGTCGAAACGGCTTCCGGTCGCTGTCGCTCTCTGCCGGCTTTTGCGATGAAGCTGCGCCAACCGCCATAGGCTGAAATGTCGATAGCCTGTGACAACCCGGCGGTCTCGACCAGGAAGCCTTTGGCCGATGTCCCGCCATCGAGTTCGATCGTGCCTATGCCGAGCGGCGGCGGGATCGCGGCCACGAAGCGTCCGAACGCGTCTGCTGAAAGCCGCCAAACCTCGACATCGATCGACTTCCCGTCGCCATCGGCAACACGCACGAGCCCGGGCTTCGGCACGGATTGGCCGGCGAGTGCATAAAGCTGATAGGAGGCGACTGTCCTGGCGGCTCTGCTCATTCGCGCGCCAAGCGCGCATAGTTGGCCGTTGAGCGGCATTCCCGACAGATGCGCGCCGACGACCACGAGCTCGATCATGTCGTCATCGAACTCCGGGATTTTAGCGACGTTGGCAGGCATCGCCCATCCTGTCGCGCCAAGGCCGAGACCGCTGGCTGCATGCAGCCCGCTGGCCAGCGACGCCGTCAGGGCGTCCTTGCCGGCGGCGGCAAGCAAAGTGACGCTCATCGGCAAGCCGTCGTCGCGCTTGCCCGTCGGTACGGCGATGCCGCACATGTCGAGCAGATTGACGAAGTTGGTGTAGGTGCCGAGCCGGCTGTTGGTGACGATCGGATCGGCCAAAACAGTCTCCAGCGAATAGTGCGTCGGCGCGGTCGGCACGCAGAAAAGGTCGACCGAGGCTATGACAGGCGCGAGCCTGGCCTTGTAGGCCTGCAGCGCATAGAGGCCTTTGAAAGCATCTGCTGCGGAAAGTTTTCGTGCGCCGCCGATGATTGTGCGCGTCACCGGGTGCATGGCTGCTTCGTTCACGTCCATGAAATCCGCGATCGCCGCATAGCGCTCCGCCACCCAGGCGCCTTCGTAGAGCAGGTTGGCGGTGGCGTAGAAATCGCCGAAGGGAATTTCGATCAGTCGGCAGCCGAGCTCCTCCAGCGTCCGCAGCGCCGTTTCGAATCCCGCCTGCATGGCCGCGTCGCCAAAAAATTCCCGGTCCGTCTTTGCCGGAACGCCGACAGACAGAACGGGTGGACGCGGACCGAGCGGCGGTGCCGCGATCGCGCGCGAATAAGGATCGGCGTCATCTTTGGCCGCCGCGGCCCTGAAGACGCTGTAGGCGTCATCGACGGTGAGCGCGAAGACGGAGACGCAGTCGAGCGTGCGGCAGGCCGGCACCACGCCGGCGGCCGACAGCGCGCCGACGGTCGGCTTTAGTCCGACGATGTTGTTGAGGCCGGCGGGAATGCGGCCGGAGCCCGCGGTATCGGTGCCGAGCGCGAAGGAAACAATACCGCGCGCCGTCGCCACGGCCGAGCCGCACGACGAACCGCCCGGCACCAGTTTCGGGTCGATCGCGTTTCTCGGGATCGGATAGGGCGTGCGCACGCCGACTAGCCCGGTGGCGAATTGGTCGAGATTGGTTTTTCCGACGACCAGCGCGCCGGCTGCCCTCAGGCGCGCGACGACGGTGGCGTCTTTCGCCGGCAAATAGGCATATTCGGCGCAGGCCGCCGTGGTCGGCATGCCGGCAACATCGATGTTGTCCTTGACCGCGAACGGCACGCCCCAGAGCGGCTTTGCCACGGGATCGAATCCGCCGAGTGCCTCGGCTTCGGCGAGCAGGTCCGCCTTGCTCGCCAGATGGATGAAGATGCCTGGATCGTCCGCTTCCGCTATGCGCTGAAACACAGTTTCAACGACGGCCGTAACTGACATGCCGGAGGCATAGGCCGCGTGCAGGCTGCCGATATCGAAGCGGATGTCGCTCATTTCGTCTCGTCCAGAATGACCACCGGCAGATTCCACTGGATCAGCACGACGCAACCGTCTTTCGTCCACACTGAATGCTCGGTCCCGACCGGGTTCAGGATCACGCTTCCGGCAAGATAGTCGCCGTCCTCGTCGCTCTGGGTGCCTTCCAGCACGACGATGGTTTCCAGTGCGACATGGCGATGGCGCGGCACGCCGGCGCCGGGCCGATAGTTCAGGATCGCGACGGACGGTTCCGCCGGTCCGCCCTTGAGCAGCCAATGCACCGTGATGCCTTCGCGAAAATGCTCAAATGCCAGTTCACGCCAGCCTCCGTGGATGAGAGCCGAGTATGCAGTGTTAGGCATTGGCAATTCCCTTGAGCACCTGGTCCGTCGTCGCCGTCCAGCCGACGATCGCGCCCTGCGCCCTGATCATGGCCAGCGCGGCCGCCTTGAATTCCGGAAAATAGCTTTCCGTCGCATCCTCCGCCAGCAGGCACTCATAGCCGCGGTCGTTGGCCTCGCGCATCGTCGTCTGCACGCAGACTTCCGTCGTGACTCCGGCGAAGACGAGCTGCTGCACGCCGAGCCGCCTGAGGTCCTCGCCGAAGCTGGTAGCGTAGAACGCGCCCTTGCCGGGTTTTTCGATCACGATTTCGCCAGGCAGCGGGGCCACCTCGTCGAGGATCGCCGTTCCCGGCTCGCCGACGACCAGCACGCGGCCCATCGGACCGGCATCGCCGATCCGGATCGACGGATTGCCGCGATTGCGCTTGGCCGGCGGCAGGTCGGAAAGGTCGGGTTTGTGGCACTCCATCGTGTGGATCACCGGCAGGCCGGCGGTGCGAAATCCCTCGATCAGTCTCTTCACCGTCGGCACGATCGCCACCACCCGGCCGACGTCGTTGCCGAGGCTGGCGCCGAAGCCGCCCGGCTCGGCGAAATCGCGCTGCATGTCGATGACGACCAGCGCCATCGCCTCAGGCGTGAAGGCAAACGGAAACGGCAGCGCGTCGATCTCCGCCATCAGTGATGTCCCGCCATATGCTCGCCGATCGTCTGGACGCTCGCCTGCGCGATCGGCGTCTCATAGACCAGCGCGCCGTCGGACATGACGAAGATGCGGTCGGAGAGTTCCAGCAATTCGTCGAGGTCCTCGGACATCAAGAGCACCGCGGCGCCGGCGTTGCGCGCCTTCATGATGCGCGCGCGGATTTCGGCGACGGCGGAGAAGTCGAGGCCGAAGCACGGATTCGAAACAATCAGCAGATCGACCTCGCCGGTCAGTTCGCGGGCGAGCACCGCGCGCTGGACGTTGCCGCCGGACAGCGACGAAATCGGCGAGGCGAGCGAGGCGGTCTTAACCTTGAACTGCTCGACCAGCCGCGTCGCATAGTCCCTGATGGCGCTCATCCGGATCCAGCTTATCGGCTTGCCGGCCTCGTTCAGGTCGAAGGTCCGGAAAGCCATGTTTTCGGCAACCGTCATCCTCGGCGCGCAGGCATTGCGCAACGGTTCCTCCGGGATGAAGCGCACATTGAGCGTGCGTGCCTCGGCGCGGCTGGCGCCGTAGGGCGATCCCTTCACCAGGACGTCGCCGGCATCACGCGTGCGCTGCCCGGCCAGGACTTCTAAAAACTCCTTCTGGCCGTTGCCGGAGATACCGGCGACACCGACGATCTCGCCGGATTTCACATCGAGCTCGCCGATGTTGATGGTCTTCAGGCCGGTGCGGTCGGGCGCCTTCAGTGCCTTCACCGTCAGGATTCGCCTGGCGCCGACAGGCACTGGAGCGCGGCTGTCGAGCGCGGCGATCGGCTGGTCGCCGATCATCATCGCCGCCATCTTCTTGTGAGACAGCTCCAATACTTTCCCAGTTCCGGTCAATCTGCCCTTGCGCAGCACCGTGATGTCGTCGGCGAAAGCCGTCACCTCGTGGAATTTGTGCGAGATCATCAGCACGGTGAGGTCGCCCGCCTTGGTCATGCCGCGCACGAGGCCGAGCACTTCCTGCGCCTCGCCGGGGGTCAGCACCGACGTCGGCTCGTCCAGCACCAGAAAACTGCGGCCGAGATAAAGCTGCTTGATGATTTCGAGCTTCTGTTTCTCGCCGGCGGCGAGTTCGGCCACCTTGACATCGAGCGGCAGCTTGAACGGCATCCGCTCCATGAACTGGGCAAGTGCGGCGCGCTCCTTGCGCCAGTCGATAATCCCCGGCACCTTTTCGCGCGAAATGACCAGGTTCTCGGCACCCGTCAGCGACGGGACCAGGGTAAAATGCTGGTAGACCATGCCGAGGCCGAGCGCCGAGGCATCCTTCGGACTGGCGATCGTGACCTCGCGGCCGTCGACCAGAATGTCGCCGGTGGTCGGGTGGTAAAAACCCATGATGCATTTGACCAGAGTCGACTTGCCCGCGCCGTTTTCGCCAAGCAGCGCATGAAACGATCCCGCCGGCACCTTGATGGAGACGTCGTCGAGCGCGGTGAAGGCGCCGAAGCGCATGCTCATGCCGATGGTCTCGACGCCAAGCGCTTTTTTGCCGCGGTCACTCATGGTCGAACCTCATGGCAACTGGGCAACGAAGGACGCCGAGTTCGACACCGCGCCAAACACGCCGCCTTGCATCTTGATCATCTTGATCGCAGCGAGATGGTTGCCGTAGTCGGTCGCCCCGCAGCAATCCTCCAGCATCACGCATTCGAAGCCGCGGTCGTTGGCTTCGCGCATCGTCGTGTGCACGCAGACGTCGGTGGTGATGCCGGTCAGCACGATGTTTTCGATGCCGCGCTGGTTGAGGATCAGCTTGAGGTCGGTGGCGCAGAACGAGCCCTTTCCTGGCTTGTCGATGATCGGCTCGCCTTCGGCCGGATAAAGGTCGGGGATGATGTCCCAGCCCGGCTCGCCGCGCACCAGGATGCGCCCGCAGGGTCCGGGGTCGCCGATGCCGGCATTGATGCGGCGCGAGCGCCAGCGCTTGTTGGCCGGCAGGTCGGCGAGATCGGGCCGGTGGCCCTCGCGCGTATGAATAATGGTGTAGCCCTTCGCCCGCATGGCAGACAGCACCGATCTGATCGGTTCGATCGGCGCCCGCACCAGCGAGAGATCGTAGCCCATATGATCGACATAGCCGCCCGGCCCACAGAAATCGGTCTGCATGTCGATGATGATCAGCGCCGTGTTGTCGGGCCGAAGCTCGCCATTGTAGGGCCATGGATAGGGATCGGCATCGATGTAGCGCTGCGTGATTTCGGCTCTGGCGTTCATTGAGCAAAACTCCGGTCCAAAAACGTCATTTGGTGATCGACAGTTCGCCCGGCGCACCGGCCAGCGAACGGCTCGGCGACGAGGTGGCGATCATGATGACGAGGGTGAGAATGTAGGGTGCGGCGTAGAACAGATAGTAGCCTTGGGTGACGCCGACCGATTGCAGCGCCGGCCCGAGCGCGCCGGCGCCGCCGAACAGCAGCGCGGCGGCAAAGCAACCGAGCGGGTTCCAGCGCGCGAAGATGACCAGCGCCACCGCCATCAGCCCCTGTCCCGACGAAATGCCTTCGGTCCAGCTGCCGGGATAGTAGAGCGACAGATAGGCGCCGCCGATGCCGGCCAGCGCGCCGCCGATACCGGTGGCGATGAGGCGCACGGTGTTCGGGTTGAGGCCCATGGCGCGCGCGGCGTCGGAACTGTCGCCGACCACGCGTAGGATCAGGCCGGCGCGGGTGTTGCGGAAAGCCCACCACAGGAACACGGCAAGTGCTGCGCCGATCAGGAACAGCACGTTGACGTTGAGCGCCGCCTGCACCTGCGGAATATCGGACCAGCCGCCAAAGGGGATGGCCGGCAGGTCGGGCGCCGAGGGCCGGATGAACGGTTTGCCGAAGAAGAAGGCGAGACCCGAGCCGAACAGCATCAGCGCAATGCCGATGGCGATGTCATTGACCCCACGGAATTTGCAGATCCAGCCGTGGAACAGGCCGAAACAAAGACCGGCAGCGGCGGCGGCCAGCAGGCCGAGCCACGGCGAGCCGGTCATCACCGCCACGGCATAGGCGGTCATCGCGCCGAACACCAGCGTGCCTTCGAGACCGAGATTGATGCGCCCCGAACGCTCGGTGATGGCTTCGCCCAGCGACACGAAGATGAAGGGCGTCGACACGCGGATGGCGCCGCCGAGCACGGCGAGCGGAACGCCCCAGAGGCCGATCTCGGTTGCATCCATCAGGCAGTTCCCTTCAGGAGATCGGGCCTCTTCAAGAGATCGCCCCTCTGCCAGAGGTCGGGATTAAAGGCCTTGAAGCGGCCGTAGAAGGTTTCGCTGAACAGGATGACGACGAAGAGCATGCCTTGCAGCACCAGCACGGTGGCGTCGGGCAGATCCATGCGGCGCTGGATCAGCCCGCCGGAGGCGTCGATGCCGCCAAGCAGGAAGGCGACCGGGATGATGGCGAGCGGATTGTGGCGGGCGAGGAAGGCGACCAGGATACCGGTATACCCATAGCCGGCGGCGAGCGAGGCGTTGGCGCTGCCTTGCACGGCGGCAACTTCCAGCATGCCGGCAAGACCGGCGAAGCCGCCGGCCAGCGCGGTGAAACCGACGATCAGCGGTCCGACGGCAAGTCCCTGGACCTGGGCTGCCCTGACATTGCCGCCGGCGATGCGGGCGGCGAACCCCCAGCTGGTCTTTTCGATCAGCAGCCAGGACAGAATGCAGGCGATGACGCCGACGACCAGGCCCCAATGCACGTCCATGCCCGGAATGTTGCCGATGCGGTAGGCCTCCGCCAGCGGCTCGGTCGAGGGTTTGTTGAGCGAGGCGGGATCGCGCAGTGGCCCTTCCACCAGATGGTTCATCAGGGCGATGGCGATATAGGCCATCAAAAGGCTCGATATGGTTTCGTTGACGGCACGGTAGTGGCGTAGCGCGCCGACGGCACCGATCCAGATGCCGCCGGCGGCCAGGCCCGCCACGCCCATGGCAAGAATAACGAAAAAGGCGGGGGCGCCGCTGGTGGCCACGCCCATGGCAGCCGCGGCAACGCCGCCCAGCACGATCGCGCCTTCGCCACCGATGACGACGAGCCCGAGCCGGGCCGGCAGTGCCACGCAGAGCGCCGCAAGCAGCAAGGGTGCGGCCCGCGACAGCGAGTTCTGGATCGAGAACCACGATCCGAAGCCGCCGCGCCACATCGTTTCATAGAGCTGCACCGGCGACTTGCCGACCAGCGCGATGAACAGGCTGAACAGGGCCATGCCGACGATCAGCGCCGCGACCGGGATGACGAAGGCTTCCGCCCGCCGGGCGATCCATTCGAGCGCCGTCGGATAGCCCCGGGCGCCGAGCATCACTGGCACGCTCGCACTGCTCACCGTGTCTGCCATGGCCCCGTCTCCGATCCATGCTCAAGCGGTCGAGCCGACGACACCCTCGACGAGATAGTCCATGCTTTCCAGCTCGATCGCCGCTTCGACGAAGGTCTGGCCCTCGGTTGCGACGACATCGCCCTTGTTGTTCTTCAACGGCCCCTTGATCACCGAAAAGCCGCCCTTCATCATTTCGGCGAGCGTGCCGTCGAACTGCGCGCGCGCCGCCTCGCTGACGGCGGGGCCGAGCGGGCTCATCTTGACGAAGCCGTCGGCCAGTCCGCCGCGCGTGAAATTGGGCATCGGCTTGCCGGCCACGAGGTCGTCGACGAACATCTTGTAGACCTTCGCCCAGTTCCATTCCGCGCCGGTCAGATATTTTTCCGGCGCCAGCGGGCTCTGATTGGCATGGTAGCCGCAGATGAAGGCGCCGCGCCCCGCCGCCGTTTCGACCACCACTTTCGGGCTGTCGACATGGCAGGTGATGACGTCGGCACCCTGATCGACCAGTGCATTGGTGGCTTCCGCCTCCTTGACCGCCAGCGACCATTCGCCGGTGAAGATCACCTGGCAGGTGATGGCCGGGTCGACCGAGCGTGCGCCGAGCAGGAAGGAATTGATGTTGAGCAGAACCTGCGGAATGGGTTTTGCGGCGACGAAGCCGATCTTCTTGGTCTTGGTGGCGTGGCCGGCGGCGACGCCGTTGAGGTACTGGCCCATGCCGATATAGCCGAAATAGGAACCGGCATTCATCGGATGCTTGTCCTTGTTCCACATGCCGCCGCAATGGCGGAACTGCATGTCGGGGAATTTCTCGCACATGGCCAGCATATGCGGATCGAAATAGCCGAAGGAGGTCGGGAAGATCAGCGACGCGCCGTCGAGGTTGATCATCGATTCCATCGTCTTCTGGACATCGACCGTTTCGGGGACGTTCTCCTCCTCGACCACGGAGATGCCCTCGATGGCCTTCAATGTGGCGGCACCCTCGGCATGCGCCTGGTTATAGCCGTAGTCGTCCTTCGGTCCGACATAGATGAAGCCGACAGTGACGGCAGCGGCGAACGCCCTGCTGATCGGGAATGACGCCGAGGCCAGACCGAGCGCCGCTCCGGCGGCGGAGGTCTTGAGCAGATCGCGGCGGCTAAGCATGAATCTCTCGGTCATGTGAATGCTCCCTGTTGGTCCTTTTCCGGGTCGATTACTTCCCTTCTCGTAAAAGTGCATGCAATCGCTGTGCCAGTTCAAAAGCTAGAATTTATCCAATTAAATCAGTTGTGGTGCCAATTTGCCGTGCTCAAGCGAAAGGCAATTGCATACACTTTTTGCCTTTCAATTAGCCAGTTTGACATCTAGATTAAAATAAAGGCATAGAGGGCGCCCGAGTCGAAACTTCCGGCGAGCCACTTGCCGCACGGCCGCGAAAAAGACTGGACGGAGGAGAATTGTCGGGGAAGCGCAGCTTGATCAGGTCGGGCACGACCGTCGATCAGATGGTGAGGGCGATCGGCGACCGGATCGTCACCGGTTTCCTGCGCCCCGGCGAAAAGCTCGACGAGGCCTCACTCGCTGCCCGCTTCGACGTGTCGCGCACCCCCGTCAGGGAGGCGCTTGGCCGGCTGAGCGCCATGGGGTTGGTCGAAAGGCGGCCCAACCGCGGCGCCACCGTCGCCGTGGTGACGCAGGAGCATCTTGCCTCGATGTTCGAGAGCATGGCCGAGCTTGAAGCGATCTGCGCACGGTTCTCGGCCGAGCGCATGACTACGGCCGAGCGCCGCGCGCTTGAAATCGAGCACCAGGCATCGGCGCGCCTCGTGCAACTGGGTGCAGAGGAGGACTACGAGTATTTCAACACCGAGTTCCACACCCGGCTCTATCGCGGCGCGCACAGCAAGCACATCTATGAACTGACCGTCATGACACGCAGCCGGCTGGCGCCGTTCCGGCGCGCGCAATTCATGCTGCCGGGCCGCCTGGCCAAATCCTGGCAGGAGCATGACGTCATCGTTACCGCAATCATGCGCGGCGACGTCGCTGCCGCAGGACAAGCAGCCAAGGATCACGTTTCCATCGTTAGCGAGGCGAGCGCCGTGTTTGCCGCGGTTGACCCGAAGAAGCCGGGGACGGATTCGATCGGGATGTCTACCTAGCAATCAGGCGAACTGCCCAATCCGTCGGCGATGCGATGATTTTCGCGTCACTCGTGCGAATGCTCGAAGCCGCACAGCTTCACAAATGCCGGGATTTGGCACAATTCGGCTTTGGCATGCTCCTTGCTTCGTTGATGGCGTGCAGAGCGTCTAGGGTTCCGGCCGCGACAAAGCGGTGCTGGTCCAAGAGATGCGACCGCCAGGGATGCACTGAGGCATCCGGCGGAACACGGCGGGCCAAAATCCCGGGAGAACCCTGCACGGGTTTGCTGGCGCGAACCTCTCCCGGATGCGCGCTCCGTAAGCCCCAACATAAAGTCCGGACGCAATCCGGATCGCGAACAGGGGTACGCAATGCTTCGCAAGCTGGCCGCAATCATCCTAGCCGCATCGCTCAGCCTTCCCATCGTTTCCGCCGCCGACGCGGCGCCCAAGAAAGACTTCAAGATATGCTGGTCGATCTATGTCGGCTGGATGCCGTGGGGCTATCTGTCCGATAGCGGCATCATGAAGAAATGGGCTGAAAAAAACGGCATTAATGTCGAGATCACCCGCATCAACGACTATGTCGAAAGCATCAACCAGTACACGGCCGGCGGTTTCGACGGCTGTTCGATGACCAACATGGACGCGCTGTCGATCCCCGCAGGCGGCGGCGTCGACACCACCGCTTTGATCATCGGCGACTTCTCCAACGGCAATGATGCCGTGATTCTCAAGGACAAGGCCGCGCTCGCCGACATTGCCGGCCAGAAGGTCAATCTCGTCGAGCTCTCCGTCTCGCATTACCTGCTGGCGCGGGCACTGGACACGGTCAAGCTCGCCGAGAAGGACATCACCGTCGTCAACACGTCCGACGCCGACATGGTTGCCGCCTACGGCACCAGCGACGTCACCTCGGTCGTTACCTGGAACCCGCTGGTTTCCGAGATCGTCGCCATGCCGGGTGCGCAGAAGGTTTTCGATTCCTCGCAGATTCCCGGTGAGATCATCGACTTGATGGTCGTCAACACCGAGACGCTGAAGGACAATCCGGCACTGGGCAAGGCGCTTGTCGGCGCGTGGTACGAAGCGATGGAGCTGATGACTTCGGACACGCCGGAAGGCAAGGCAGCCAAGGAGGAGATGGCCAAGGCGTCCGGTACCGACCTCGCGGGCTTCGACGCGCAGCTCGCTTCGACGGCAATGTTCTTCGACCCAGCCAAGGCGGTCGAGTTCACCAACGGCACCGAATTGCCGAGGACGATGGATCTGGTCCGCAACTTCCTGTTCAGCCACGGCATCCTCGGCACCAATGCGACGAGTGTCGACGTGGTCGGCATGAGTTTTCCCGACGGATCCACTCTGGGCGACGCCAAGAACGTCAAGCTGCGTTTCGATCCAGCCTTCATGGCCGAGGCCGCAACCGCAACGCCCTGACGCGACATGCTGGCCAAGGAAATGAGTGCCAGGGATGAAGTCTCCGAGACGGGCGGGGAGGGCACCGCGCGCCCGTCCCCGCCAAGGCCGAAGGTGCGTCTTCGCATGATCAATGCGAAGGTCTCGCGCGGCAGCGCCTTGTTCTTCGGCGGCTTGCCATTCTTGTTCGTGGCGATCGCCTATCTGGCCGCTTCGGCGCAGCGACTGGCCGTCAATCCCAGCGACAAGCTGCTGCCTTCGCCGGTACAGATGTGGTCGGCCTTTCTTGACCTTGCCACGGTTCCGGACAAACGCTCCGGCGACCTCATTCTTTGGGTCGACACCTATGCCAGTCTCATCAGGCTGTTCGCGGGCGTGGGCGTGGCCACGTTCGCCGCGCTTTCGCTTGGCATCGCTATCGGCTTCATCCCGCGGGTGCGGGCCTTCCTGCTGCCCTTCGTCACCGTCGTTTGCGTTATCCCACCGCTGGCGCTGCTGCCGATCCTGTTCATCGCACTTGGCCTCGGCGAAACGGCCAAGATCACGCTGATCGCCGTCGGCGTCGCGCCGGTGATGGTGCGCGACATCGCCAACCGGGTGCGGGAGTTGCCGCCCGAACTGGTGGCCAAGGCGCAAACACTTGGCGGCAACAGCTGGACCATGGTCTTGCGGCTGGTGCTGCCGCAAGTCATGCCGCGCCTCATCACCTGCGTGCGGCTGGCACTCGGGCCGGCCTGGCTTTTCCTGATCGCCGCCGAAGCCATCGCCTCGACCGAAGGGCTGGGTTACCGCATCTTCCTCGTCCGCCGCTATCTCTCGATGGACGTCATCCTGCCCTATGTCGCCTGGATCACGCTGCTTGCCGTCATCACCGACTGGCTGCTGGTGCGGCTGTCGCGGGCGGTGTCCCCTTGGGCGCATCCCGTGGAGGCCAGATGAGCCGCATCGTCGTTCACGGGCTGGAAAAGAGCTACGGCGATGCCCGTGTGCTCGAGCGGGTCAACGTCACCGCCGAGGCCGGCGAATTCCTGTCGCTGGTCGGCGCCAGCGGCTGCGGGAAATCGACGTTCCTGCGCATTCTGCTCGGCCAGGAGCAGCAGAGCAGTGGCGTCGTCATCGTCGGCGATGGCCCGATCGTGCCCGAGCCGACGCCGCAGCGCGGCATCGTCTTTCAGCGCTATTCGGTGTTTCCACATCTGACCGCCATCCAGAACCTGCTGCTGGTCGAAGACTTTCGCTCGGGCGGGCCGTTTGGCCGCGTCTTCGGCGCCAGGCGTAGAAATGCCAGGCAAGAGGCCGAAGCCATGCTGGCGCGGGTCGGGCTCGCCCATGCGCGCGACCTTTATCCGGCATCGCTTTCCGGCGGCATGCTGCAGCGGCTGGCGATTGCGCAGACCTTGCTCGGCCGTCCGCAGATCCTGCTTCTCGACGAGCCGTTCGGGGCACTCGATCCCGGCATCCGCGTCGAGATGCACGACCTGCTGACCGAGCTCTGGACCGAGCACGGCATGACGGTGGTGATGGTCACCCACGATATCGGTGAGGCCTTCAAGCTCGGCACCCGCGTGCTGGTCTTCGACAAGGTGCGCCACGATCCGCAGTTCCCGTCCGCTTACGGCGCGACGATCACCTACGATCTGAAGCTCGATCGCAAGACCCGGGCTTCCTCTCATCACTTGGCCAAGGTGGCCGCGATGGTCGGGACGACCCGACCGGAAACAGCAATGGCGACGACGGCGTCGTAACGGAGACCGTGAATGTCCAGAAATATCCCCGAACGCAGCCACCGCCGGGCAGGGCTCGTCGCCCGGGAGGCCAGGGAACGTTTCCACCACCCGGACTTCGACGCCCGCGGAACGCAGGGCTGGAAGTCGATCGAGGCCGAGGGCAAGCTGCCGGAAAGCGGTTGGCGCAAGGAGCAGCAATGGGCGCTCGACATGGGCCTGCCAGGGTCGGAGTCGATCGTCGACAAATCGATCCCGACATTCGCGCGCGGCGAGCTGCCGCATTTCGCCGGCATCAACACCTTTCTCAAGGCGCCCTATGTCGAGAACGTCCGCGACGTCGGTAAATATGATGCTGCCGTCATCGGCATTCCTTTCGACAGCGGCACCACCTACCGGCCGGGAACCCGCTTCGGGCCGCAAGGCATTCGTCGCATCTCGGCGCTCTACACGCCGTACAATTACGAACTCGGCGTCGATCTGCGTGAGCAGATGACGCTGTGCGACGCCGGCGACGTGTTCACCATTCCCGCCAACCTCGAAAAGAGCTTCGACCAGATCACCAAGGGCGTCAGTCATGTCGCCTCGTCCGGCGCGCTGCCGATCATGCTGGGCGGCGACCATTCGATCGGCTTTCCTTGCGTGCGCGGCATCGCCGACGTGACCTCGAAGCGCATCGGCATTATCCATTTCGATCGCCACATCGACATCCAGGAAAAGGACCTCGACGAGCGCATGCACACCACGCCCTGGCATTGGGCGACCAACCTGCCGAATGTCTCGGCGACCAATCTCGTGCAACTCGGCATCGGCGGCTGGCAGGTTCCCCGCTACGGCGTCGCCGAGGCGAGAAAACGCGGCACCAACGTGCTCACCATTGCCGACATCGAGCAGATGGGACTTGAGAAGGCGGCGGAAATCGCGCTCGAACTCGCATGGAAAGACACCGACGCCGTCTACATCTCTTTCGATGTCGACAGCCTCGATTGCGGTTTCGTGCCCGGCACAGGCTGGCCTGAGCCGGGCGGCTTCCTACCGCGCGAGGCGCTCAAGCTGCTTGGGCTGGTGACGGCGCCCGGTATTTGCGGACTGGAGGTGGTCGAGGTTTCGCCGCCCTACGACACGTCGGACATCACGGCGCTGTTCGGCGTGCGTGTCGTCGTCGAGGCGCTCGGCTCGATGGTCGCCCACGGCAATCTCGGCAAGCATAAATCGATCATCGACAAACCGGTGAGTTTTTGACCATGCATGACGATCATCACTACCACAGTCATGACCATGGCGACGGCCACCATCATCATGATCATCCGCACGCCCTCGGCCACAACGGACCTGCGGGCAAGCCGGTTCAATGGCAGACGCCGCATCTACCACATGACCAGGCCCAAGAGTCACCGGTTGATCTCGCTTCCGTCGACCTCGATCTTGTTGAAACCGCCTTCCTCGAAGGCTTTGCGCGGGCGCCGGACCCATCCAGCTTTCTGCGGCTTGCCGGCATACCGTTTGTCGGCGAGACCGCGAACGGCATGCGGCTTCATCTGCTGCGCGTCGAGACCGAGGATCTGGTCGACGTCGGCGCTGTCATGCCGCTCGTCGGCGGCACCGGCGTCGCCTATCACCCGTTGCCGGCGCGCCTGACATCGCACCGCCGCCGCCTCGCTTTCATCTATCACGATGGCACTGAGCAAAAGCCTCTCGGCTTCGCCGCGGCGCGCGCTCTCGCGGACCGTTCCGCCACCTCGCAATTCGCCGTTCCCGGGCACTGAAACCAGATCCCGTCACTCTCATCGAACAGGTACAATCATGAAAACATTTGTAAGATTTGGCATCCTTTCAGCTCTCGCCGCCGTCACACCGTCGCTGGCGTTTGCCCATAGCGGCGGCGCCCACATCCACGGCTTTTTCGCCGGCCTCGAACATCCGCTCTTCGGCATGGATCATCTGCTCGCCATGGTCGCAGTCGGCATGATCGGCGCTCGCGCCGGCGGGCGCAGTATTGTGCTTGTGCCGCTGTTCTTTGTCTCGGCCATGGTCGCCGGAGCCTTGCTCGGCATGGCCGGCATCGGCCTGCCTTCCCTTGAAACCGGCATCGCGCTGTCGCTGGTGGTCTTCGGCGCCATGGTCGGTCTTGCCAGGCCGCTGCCGCTGGCCGCCGCGGCAGCACTGACGGCCTTGTTCGGCCTCTTCCACGGCAATGCCCACGGCCTCGAGATCCCCGAGAGCGCCAGCGGCATCGCCTACGCCGCTGGTTTCGTGCTCGGCACGTCCATGCTGCATGCGATCGGGGTATTGTCCGTCTTCAAGCTCGCCCGTTGGCCGATGACGGTCCGCACCGCTGGGGTCGCCACCTCGCTGGTTGGAATGGCCATGGCGGCACAAACTTTCTGAGTGAGGCGATCAACGCAGGCAGTCGGCAAACAGAACTGGAATGCAGATGAGCCAGAAATGGTTGATGAGGCTGCAGCGCATTCGCGATATGCTGTACCAGGTCTTGAAGGTCCGAGCTGAGCGGCTTTGAGAAGCGCAGTCTCCTGACCGCCGATCGGCAGGCCTCAGAACTCGAGCGCCTGCCTGAGCGCCGGACCGCCCCGGACGCGCAGATCGAGGTCGGCCTCGATATGGTCGATGTGATGCAGCATCAGCGCGCTGGCGCGTTCGGAATTGCCATTTTCCAGCGCCTCCAGGATATTCATGTGCTCGCTATGACCGCAGCTCGAGACGCCCGAGCGGCCATAGAGCGCGATCACCAGCGATGACCGCGCCACCAGTTCTTCCATGAAGCGCTGGAGGATGGCGTTTCCGGCAACCGAAGCCAGCAGCAGGTGAAAATCGCCCGAAGCTTTGATTTCCGACCGCCTTGCATTTGGTCCGCGTTCGGCAATGAAGCGGCCCTCCTCATCGAGCTGAGCCTTGAAGGCGGCGACATGCGCCGGCGTCATCCGCCCGGCTGCGGCAATCGCGATGCCGGGCTCGATGAGCCGACGCGAAGCAAAGACCTGACGCGCTTCCTCCGGCGACGGATTGGCGACGAAGGCGCCGCGATTGCGCTCGGTCCGCACCAATCCCTCGAAGGAGAGCATCTGCAGCGCCGCGCGCGCCACGGTGCGGCTGACATCGAACAAAGTGCCGACCTCGCCTTCCGACAGCTTGGTTCCAGGTGCCAGCCGGCGATCGACGATCGCGTCGCGCAACTGATCGCGGATCGTCTGGGCGCGATCCTCGTTGGCACTGTCGACAGCAGGGAAAGTCTGGTCGGCTATATTCATGATGGTAGTCCCTGCGCCTTTCTACCCTGAATCGGGTCGCTTGCAGAGGGCCAAAGTGAATACGATGTCAGGAAAGATTGCATACGATTTTTGCGAGAATCGCCGGCTATCGCCTATAATTTGTGCATAGCACAAGCGTGCCGTTTCGGCGGGCGGCCGGATGTAGTCCCGATTTACCCAAGAAATCAGTCGTTTGAGGCCGATGCAGGGCAATTGGCATGCATGATGCTTTGCTTAAGTTGATTTAGAGAGGAAACCGGATGTCCAAAGCCGCCGAAATCGACATCGTGTCCGTTTCGAAAATCTATGGCGCCACCACTGCCGTCGAAGACATCAGCCTGAAAATCCCCGCGGGAACCTATTGCTGCCTGCTCGGCCCGTCCGGCTGCGGCAAGACCTCGACGCTGCGCATGATTGCCGGGCACGAAAGCCTATCGAGCGGCGACGTGCGTCTCGGCAACACGGTGGTCACCGACCTGCCGCCGGCCAGGCGCGGCACCGCCATGATGTTCCAGTCCTACGCGCTGTTTCCGCATCTCGACCTGATCGACAATGTTGCGTTCAGCCTCAAGATGAAGGGCGTCGGCAAGGAGGAGCGCCGCGCCAAGGCGCTCGTCATGTTGAAGCTGATGCAGATGGAAGCCTATGCCGGCCGCCGCCCGTCGCAGCTTTCGGGCGGACAGCAGCAGCGCGTCGCTCTGGCCCGCGCGCTGATCACCGACCCCGAGGCGCTGTTGCTCGACGAACCGCTCTCGGCGCTCGACCCGTTCCTGAAAATCCGCATGCGGGCGGAACTGAAGAAGCTGCAGACGTCGCTCGGCATCACCTTCGTCCACGTTACCCACAGCCAGGAGGAGGCCATGGCGCTCGCCGACCTCATCGTGGTTATGAATGACGGCCGCATCGAGCAGGCGGCGCATCCGCGCGTCGTCTTCGAGCGGCCGGCCACTGCGTTCGTCGCCCGTTTCATGGGCGATCACAACGTCGTCTCCGGCCGCGTCAGCGGCAGCCGCGACGGCATGGTTGTCTTCGATGTGCCGGGTGGCGCCTCGCTAGCGGCCAGCGGGCAGGGCAGGGCGATCGGCGAGCCGATCGATATCGCCATTCGTACCGACCATGTGCGGATCGGTGATCCGCCGGCCACCGGGCTGGGCTTCACCGGCATCGCCTCCAACGTCGAATACCGCGGCTCGACCGTGAAGCTCTCGGTCAACGGCGCCGGCATCGAGGATTTTACCGTGATCGTCGACGACACCAGCTTCTTCGCCAAGCCGGTCGCCGTCGGCGACGCCGTGCCGATCGCCTGGGATCCCGAGGACGCGATCGTCCTTGGCCGTCTCGATTCCTGAACCAGAACAACCAATCAAAACAGGGGAACTGACATGACCAACACCACCGACAAGAAGATAGGAATTTCCCGCCGCTCGCTGCTCAAGACAGGTGCTGCCGCCGTCGGTCTTGCCGCCGGTTCGGGTGCCATCACCGGGTTCCCGACGATCTGGGCGCAGAACCCGATCACGCTGCGCCAGTTCGGCACCGGCGTGTCCAACCTCAACGCCATTGCCGACAAGTGCAAGGCCGATCTCGGCATCACGCTGGAGATGACGGCGACCGATTCCGATGCCGCCGCCCAGCGCGCTGTGACCCAGCCGGACAGCTACGACATCGCCGACATCGAATACTGGATCGCCAAGAAGGTCTATCCGTCCGGTGTGATGCAGCCGATGGATGTCAAGAAGCTGAAATACTACGACAAGATCGTACCGCTGTTCATCACCGGCAAGCTGACGCCCGACAGCGTCATCGCCCAGGGCACCGCGCCGCATACCGTCGGCTTCGTCGAGGCGCAGGACGCCAAGACCTTCGCCAAGGAACCGACCCAGTGGATGACGATGGTGCCGACCATCTACAATGCCGATACGCTCGGCATCCGCCCCGACCTTGTCGGTCGCGATATCACCACCTGGGCCGACATCATGGATCCGGCCTTCAAGGGCAAGGCCGCCATCCTCAACATCCCGTCGATCGGCATCATGGATGCGGCGATGATCATGGAAGCCATGGGCAACATCAAATATGCCGACAAGGGCAACATGACCAAGGAGGAGATCGACAAGACGATCGACTTCCTGATCAAGGCCAAGCAGGACGGCCAGTTCCGGGCGTTCTGGAAATCGTTCGACGAGAGCGTCAACCTGATGGCTTCAGGCGAAGTGGTCATCCAGTCGATGTGGTCTCCGGCGGTCGCGGCGGTGCGCTCCAAGGGCATCGCCTGCAAGTACCAGCCGCTTAAGGAAGGCTATCGCTCATGGGGCGGCGGCCTTGGCCTGGCAGCGCATCTCAAGGGCGCCGAGCTTGACGCCGCCTACGAATATATCAACTGGTACCTGTCCGGCTGGGTCGGCGCCTATCTCAACCGCCAGGGCTACTACTCGGCCGCCATGGATACGGCCAAGCAGTTCATGTCCGAGGACGAATGGGGCTACTGGGTCGACGGCAAGCCGGCCAAGGGCGATATCATGGCGCCGGACGGCAAGGTCATGGAGAAGGCAGGCGCCGTGCGCGACGGTGGCTCCTTCGTCGAGCGCATGGGTAAGGTCGCCTGCTGGAACTCGGTCATGGACGAGGACCGCTACATGGTGAGGCGCTGGAACGAATTCATCGCTGCGTAGTGCCTTCTTGCCTTCTCCCCTTGTGGGAGAAGGTGGCCGAGCCCACGGGTCTTGCCTCCGGCAAGCCCGAGGACAGGCTCAGCTCGGTCGGATGAGGGGTGTTGGACGGATCGCCAACGCTGAGTTTCTCCCAGCACCCCTCATCCGTCTAGCCGCTGCGCGCCAATCCACCTTCTCCCACAGGGGGAGAAGGAAAACGCGGCCTCGGCCGCATCGCCGATTTTCATCGAGATGTTCATGGCAGCCGCACTCGAACAATCCGCTCTCGTCACGTCCGCAAAGCCGACCAGACGCCGCCTGTCTCTTGCCCGCTTCGCCCCCTACCTCCAGGCGACGCCGCTGGCGCTGATCCTCGGCGCATTCCTCCTCCTGCCGATCCTGATGATCGCCGTGGTCTCCTTCTGGGACTACGACTTCGCGGCGATGTACCCGGATTTCCTGACCACCAACTATTCCGACACGCTCGGCTCCTGGGTCACCTGGAAAACCTATCTGAACACGCTGAAATATGCCGCCATCGTCTGGGCGCTGACGCTGCTTATCGGCTTCTGGGTCGCCTATTTCCTCGCCTTCCATATCAGGACCACGGCCATGCAGATGGTGCTGTTCCTCATCTGCACCGTGCCGTTCCTGACCTCCAACATCATCCGCATGATCTCGTGGATTCCAGTGCTTGGCCGCAACGGCCTGGTCAACTCGACGCTGGTGCAGATCGGACTGATCCCGAAGCCGATCGAGTGGCTGCTCTATTCCGAATTCGCCGTGGTGCTCGCCATGGTGCATCTCTACACGCTGTTCATGGTGACGCCGATCTTCAACACGCTGATGCGTATCGACAAGTCGCTGATCGAGGCCGCTCGTGATGCTGGCGCGTCCGGCTGGCAGGTGTTGTGGAACGTCGTTATCCCGCTTGCCAAGCCCGGTATGGCGATCGGCACCATCTTTGTCGTCACGCTGGTGATGGCCGATTTTTCGACGGTGCAGGTGATGTCCGGCGGGCAGAGCGCCTCCGTCGCGCTGATGATGAAAAACCAGATGTCGCTGCTGCAATATCCGGCGGCGGCCGCCAACGCGGTCGTGCTCCTGGTGCTGGTGCTGCTGATGGTCGCCGGCATCCTGCGCATCGTCGACATTCGCAAGGAGCTGTGACGTGAGCCACGACAAGCGCACCCTCGAATTCTACGTGCTGGCGGCCTTCTTCGCCCTTTTCGTGCTGTTTCTCTACGGCCCGCTCTCGGCGATCCTGATCCTCTCCTTCCAGGGCGAGAATGGCGGGCTGACATTCCCATTGAACGGCGTTTCGCTGCACTGGTTCGCCAATCTGTTCGAGCGCCAGGCGGTCGGCGATTTCGGCGGCAGTTTCAAACGCTCCTTCATCCTTGGCCTGATGGTGATGATCGTCACCGTCGGCGTGTCGCTGCTTGCCGGTCTTGCCTTCCGCCAAAAATTTCGCGGCGCCACCGCACTGTTTTATCTGGCCGTCGCCAGCCTGGTCGTGCCGTCGATCATCATCTCGCTCGGCATCGGCGTCGTCTTCCAGCAGATCGGCTTGCGCCCCGCCTGGTATACATCCGCCTTCGGTGCGCATCTGACATGGACTTTGCCCTTCGGCGTGCTGATCATGTTCGCCGTCTTCAACCGGTTCTCGCCGGCCTATGAGGAGGCCGCGCGGGACTTGGGCGCGACCTCATGGCAGACCTTCGCGCATGTCGTCCTGCCGATGATCGCGCCCAGCCTGATCGGTGTCGGCCTGTTCGGTTTCACGCTGTCCTATGACGAGTTCGCCCGCACGCTGATGACCTCGGGCACGTTCAACACGCTGCCGCTCGAGATCTACGGCATGACGACGAATGTCACGACGCCGGTGCTCTATGCGCTGGGCACCGTGACCACCGTATTTTCCTTCCTGGTGATCCTGCTGACGCTCGGTGCAATCGTCTATGTCGGCCGCCGCCGAGCGCGTGCATGAGACCTTCAGTGCAAATCCTCGTTGTCAATCCGAACACCACCGCCAGCATGACTGAAACCATTGCAGCGGCGGCGCGGTTGGTCGCCGGCGCCGAGACGGACATCGTCGCCGTCACATCGTCGATGGGTCCGGTATCGATCGAAGGCTACTATGACGAGGCGCTGGCCGTGCCGGGCCTGCTGGTCGAGATCGCCACCGGCGAGCGCTCGGGCGCGCAGGCCGCGATCATCGCCTGTTTCGACGATACCGGCCTCGATGCCGCGCGCGCCATGGCCAACATTCCGGTCATCGGCATCTGCGAGGCAGCGCTCAGCACGGCCTCGTTCATCGCCCAGCGCTTTACCGTCGTCACCACGACTGAGCGCTCGCGCGTGCCGGTCGAAGCGCTGGTGCAGCGCTATGGCATGGCGGGGCGGGCACGCGTGCGCGCTGCCGATATTCCGGTTCTTGCGCTCGAAGATCCGGCATCGGACGCGATCCTGAAATTGCGCCGCGAGATCGCGCGCGCGCTCGAGGAGGATCGCGCCGAGGCCATCGTGCTCGGCTGTGCCGGCATGGCCGATCTCGCCGCCGAGCTGCAGCAGGAATTCGGCGTTCCAGTCATCGACGGCGTCGGCGCAGCGGTCAAGCAGGCCGAGGCCTTGATCGCGCTTGGCCTGTCGACCTCCAAGCGTGGCGCCTATGCAAGCCCGCTGGCAAAGCCTTATCGTGGCGAATTGAAATCCTTCGCCCCCGGTACTGTTGCCGCCGAGTGATCGCAATGCGCCGAACGATCAGAACGCTCGCACTTGAAGAAGTGGAAATCCTTGTCGACTGGGCGGCAGCGGAAGGCTGGAACCCTGGCCTTGGCGATGCCGCAGCGTTCCAGGCGGCGGATCCCGACGGCTTCATCGGCGCCATTGTCGATGGCGAGATGGTGGCCGGTATTTCGGCTGTGGCCTATGGCGACGATTTCGGCTTCATCGGCCTCTACATCTGTCGGCCGGACAGGCGTGGAGAGGGCCATGGCAAGGCGGTCTGGGATGCCGGCATGGCGCGGCTCGGAAACCGCACCATCGGCCTCGATGGTGTCGTCGAACAGCAGGCCAACTATCGCAGCATGGAGTTTGCGCCGGTCTACCGGACGATCCGGTTCGTCGGATCGCCGAATGTTCCGGCAGCCGCCGACAGCAACATCCGTGCCATAGGCCCGGAACTCGTGCCCGACGTCCTGGACTACGACAGCCGGTTCTTTCCCGCTCCGAGGCGGTCCTTCCTGGAACACTGGCTGCGTCCGCCGCACGTGGCGCTTGCGATCGTCAGGGACGGCGCGATCGAGGGATATGGCGTCGCGCGCCAGTGCCGGGACGGTTGCAAGATAGGCCCGCTCTTTGCCAACAGTCTGGACGCGGCAAGCCGTCTCTTCGCGGCACTCGCCAATGCCTCCGGACCCGGAAATATCCATCTCGACGTTCCCGAGACCAGCGGGCAATTTGCAGCTTTGCTGTCGTCCACTGGTCTTCAACCGGGCTTCGAAACCGCTCGAATGTACAAGGGAAAGGCGCCGCAGCTCGCGCAGTCCGGCGTCTTTGCGATAACGACCTTGGAACTTGGTTGATTGAACCCAGGCCAACCCTAATACAGCGGCTTGGCCATGTGCCGGGGCGTCGGCCATTCGGTCGTGATCCCGGGCTGCACCGGCCGCTCGAGATAGGTCGACAGAACCACATAGCTTCGCGTCGAGGTCACGCCAGGCGTTTCGTAAAGCCGCGACAGCAGGCCTTCGAGCGCCCTTGTGTCCTCGGTGCGGACCTTGATCAGCATGCATGTGTCGCCGGCCACCGAATGAATCTCCTCGACTTCCGGGTGCTCGGAAATCGCCATCAGTTCGGGGGTCTTTCCCCAGCCCTTGGTGTCGATGTGCACGAAAGCGAGCAACGGCTTGCGCACCGCCTTGGGATCGATGATTGCCGCGGTGTTGCGAATGGCGCCGCTGCGCCGAAGCCGCTTCACCCGTTCATGCACTGCCGGCGGCGACAGGCCGACACGATCACCGAGCTCGGCATAGCTGATCGTGGCGTCGTCGACCAGAACGCCTAATATCTTTCGGTCGGTTGCGTCGACATCGCGGGCAGCAGGCCTGTTCTGCAGAATGCCATCTGTTTCTTCATCCATGGTGAAATTCCTTATTGATACAGAATTTAATACGGCGATTATCGCCGTATGACGAACAGTGATCAAGTCGCAACATTGACGGCAAGGCCGCCTATCCCGGCGCTCGCCTATCTGCTCACCGGATGCATCGCCGTGATCGGCTCGAACTCGCTGGTCCTCGGTCCGATAGCACCGGCGGTGGCGGCGTCGTTTGCGACGAGCGTGCCGGCCGTCATGATCGCGTCCGCCGCGTTCGGCCTCGGGACATCCGCAAGCGCCTTGTTCCTGGCCCGCTATATCGACCGGCTTGGCGCTCGCCGCATGCTGCAAGGGGCGTTGCTGCTGCTGGCGATAGCGCTCCTCGCCAGCGCCGCCGCGCCGACGGTAACCGCGCTGGCTGCGGCCCAGTTTCTCGCCGGCATCGCCGCGGGCGTCGCCATGCCGGCAATCTACGCCAGCGCCGCTGCGATCGCGCCGCCTGGCCGCGAAAGCGGGACGATCGGCGTCGTGCTGACCGGATGGACCCTGAGCATGGTGGCCGGCGTCTCATTGTCGGCGGTGCTTGCCGATCTGCTGCACTGGCGCGCTGTTTTCGCGGCGGTCGCAGTGCTTGCGGCGCTTGCATTGACCGGTCTTACGCTGACGTCGCTGAGCGATGTCAGGAAAAGTGGCCCGGCGCCGACGCCGCTCGGCGCCTTGGCCGTTCCCGGCATAGTGCCGCTTCTGGTCGCCTGCGGCGCCTTCATGACCGCCTTCTACGGTGTGTATGGCTATCTCGGCGATCACCTTCACAATGGCTTGGGACGGCCGGTCAGCGCGAACGGCTTGGCCGCGCTCGCCTATGGCGTTGGCTTCGGCATGGCGGCACTTCTTGACGGCGCGATCGATCGCCTCGGCGCGCGACGCGTCATGCCGTTCGCCTATCTGCTGGTCGCGGTCGTGTATGTCGCGCTTGCCGCATCAAGCGGCAGCCTCGGCCTGACCATCGCGATGGTGGCGGTCTGGGGCCTTGCCAATCATTTCGGGTTGAACGTCCTGGTGATGCGCCTCTCGGCGCTCGATCCGGCGCGGCGCGGCACGATCATGGGTTTGAACAGCGCGGTGACCTACCTCGCGGTGTTTGTCGGCACCACCGCCTTCGGACCGCTTTATTCCAGCTTTGGTTTTGCGGCATCTGCAATGGTCGCAGCGCTGCTCATGCTTGTTGCCGCTTCGGTGGCGGCGTGGCATTCGCCGCGGCCCGTGTAGTCGCGGAGCCACGCGGCGGCAGAGCTTGCGCTCCCCTCCTTTCCTTCGATAAATGCAAATGAAAGTGCCACGCGTCCTGAAGCGCTGTATACGGGTATCCGGCTGTGAGCCTGTCTGGACAAGCGATGAACATGACGCTTGAAACCACCGCCGACCCTTCGCCGAAAGAACTCGCTTTTCTCGGGGAGCGGCTCAGCGCGTTCAACGACAGCGAAGTCGGTCCGGCCAATAGGAAGGTGCTCGCCGTGTTCGTGCGCGACAAGCACGGCGCGGTTGTCGCCGGCATCTCGGGATACACCGCCTGGGGCTGGCTCTATGTGCAATGGCTGTGGGTTGATGAGCGACTGCGCGGCCAGCGCATGGCCGGCAGGATGCTGGACGCAGCCGAACAGGAGGCCGTCGCACGCGGCTGTCATGGCGCCCTGATCGACACGTTCAATCCGAAAGCGGCAAACGTCTATGAGCGTCAGGGATATCAGCCTTTCGGCGTGCTTCCCGATTTTCCCGTCGGCCGCGCCCGCGTCTTCTTGCAGAAGAAATTGTCGACTTGATCAGCCGGCAAGGCGCCCGCCGCGCATCGGCTGTGGCACCCCGGTAGTGGTCGGGAAGCTGATCGGCAGACCCCTGAGCACGCGAACCGCAAGGAAGGCAAAGCACTCCGCCTCCACCGCGTCACCCTTCCAGCCGAGCGCCTCCGCCGGCACGGCTTCGACGCCGGCGCGGCTGGCAAGCATGGCCATGATCGTCGGGTTGTGGCGGCCGCCACCGCTGACCACCAGCCGCTTCGGCCGGTGCGGCAGGAGGTCGAGCGCCTTGCTGACGGCTGCGGCGGTGAAGGCCGTCAGCAGTGCGGCGCCATCCTCAGCGTTCATCCCATCCGCCATGGCTGCGCCGAAATCGAACCGGTCAAGCGACTTTGGATAGGGCTTGGCCAGATAGGGATGCTGCAGGAGCTTGGCCAGCTTGGCTTCGTCGACGGTGCCGGTCCGCGCGAGCGCGCCGTCGCGATCCATGTCGCCAAGCCCTTTCGCTTTGATGAAATCGTTCAACGGCGCATTGGCCGGTCCGGTATCGAAGGCGACGACATAGTCCTTGCCGTCCCACCAGGTGATGTTGGCGACGCCGCCGAGATTGAGGACCGCCGTGTCGCCGCTGATATCGGCATCGCGCAGCAGCGCGGCGTGGTAGGCCGCGGACAGCGGCGCCCCTTGCCCGCCGGCGCGCATGTCGGCCGAGCGGAAGTCGTAGGCGACCTTGGTGCCCAGTATGGCATGCATCAATGCCCCATCGCCGAGCTGGCGGGTCTGGCCGAGCCGGCCGGTTTGCGGGGCGCGATGCAGCACGGTCTGGCCATGAAAGCCGACGACGCCGATATCGGCCATCGTCAGCCCGTAGCTTTCGACCAGGTCCTTGACGGCTGCTGACTGGGCGCGCGTCAGCGCTTCTTCAGCTTCGCCAAAGATCGCCGGCTCCGGTCCGGTGAAATTCCACACCCTGGCCTGGCGCAACGTCTCCTCCAGTAGGGTCCGGATCGACCTGGGGTAGGGCGCCAGCGTGTAGGTGCCGAAATCCGCGATGCGCTCGCCGTCGGTCTTGATCAGCGCGACGTCGATATTGCCGTCAAGGACGGTGCCGGTCATCAGGCCGACGGCCCAGATTGGTTCCATATCTATCCCTAGGCTCCGTTGACGAGATCGCCGACCGATTGGCGAAGCGCTGCGATCCCGCTGTTGAAATGACGTGTCGGATGGATCCGGTTGGTGAGCAAGGTCCATGCCTTGTCTTTGTCGAAGTCGATCCACAGCCCGGTACCGGTAAAGCCGGTATGCCCGATCGTCCCGGGGCTGCACAGCCGGCCGCCGGACCAGCCCTCATGGGGCCGCTCCCAGCCATGGGTGCGGGTCGAGGACAAGGGCGTGCGCATCAGCGCGATCGTACGCGCGGATGCGCCGGTCCCGTCCAGCACCCCTTTCGCAAAATCGAGGATCGATGCAGCCGTTCCGAACAGCCCGGCGTGACCCGCACCTTGCAGCGCCGAGCAATTGTCGTCGTGGACCTCGCCGCAGAGTACGCGATGACGCCAGGTGCAGTCTTCCGTCGCCGCCGAGGCATCCGGCTCGGCGGAGAACGCAAAGCCCGGGCCGGGGTCCATGTCGCGGATGGTCTTCCCCGACAGGCGCTCCAGGGCAAAGCCAAGCAGGATGAAATTGATATCGGAATAGACCGGTTCCCCGGCCTGCCATTCGCGCTGCAGGACGAAAGCCCGCAACAGCTCGGGGTCGCGCCCATAGGTGTAGATCGGTGCGACGGCGGGAAACGGCGTCTGGTGGCCGAGGCACTGGCGACACGTCACCCTCCGCTCCCAGGCCCTTTCATCGTACTGGCGAAGATCTGATAGAACCGAGATCAGCGGCGCGTCGAGATCGATGACGCCTTCCTCCGCCAGCGCCAGGATGCGTGGCGTCGTGAAGATGATTTTGGTCAGCGAGGCCAGATCGAACCAGGTCTCGATATGCATGGGCCTGACCTTCGGCACGATTTGAGCCGAGCCGGTTGCCCGGACGAAGCGTTGGCCGTCCCGGTCGACAACGCCGAGCACGCCGCCGGGAATGCGCGAGGCCGCCACCGCCGCTTCGAGAGGGGCGAAGGCACGAGAGAAGAGGTCGGCGAGGTCGGTCATCGCGCGCCTCCATCCGACAGTGTGTGGTCAAACCGAAAAGTTGGTGATCCTTCCCACCCCCCTCTGTCCTGCCGGACATCTCCCCCGCAAGGGGGGAGATCGGCAGTTTCGGCGCCCCGCTCACTTCTACAACGTCGGCGATTGGCGAAAACGGCGGCGACATCCGATCTCCCCCCTTGCGGGGGAGATGCCAAGTTTTGGCAAAGAGGGTAGGACAGAGGGGGGTGCTGTCCCGCTGCGTCTGGATAATTTTGGGTGATATCCATCACGCCTCCACCCTCGCTCTGTGATCCGGCCCGAACTTATCCCACTTGGCCGGACTTGGTTCAAATCCCAGCGGCCGCACCAGTGAGGGGACCTGGCGCGTATCAATCTCGAAACGCTCATGCCGCCGGTCGATGGTGGGAACGGCAGCAATAAGCTTCTTGGTGTAGGAGTGCTTCGGCTCCGACAACACTGATGTGGCATCGCCGATCTCGACAATCTGGCCGGCATAGATCACCGCGATGCGGTGAGCGATCCGTTCCACGACGGCCATGTCATGCGAGATGAACAGATAAGCCAGCCCGAACTCGCGCTGCAGGTCGACCAGCAGCTCCAGCACCCTGGCCTGCACCGAGACATCGAGCGCGGAGACCGCTTCGTCCAGGACGACGACGGAAGGGTTGAGCATCAGCGCGCGAGCGATGCACAGCCTTTGCCGCTGCCCGCCCGAAAATTCATGCGGGTATCGTTCAAGACTGCTTTCCGGCAGGCCGACGCGTTTCAGCAGCGCGGCCATTTTCGCCCGCGTCTGCGCGTTCACACGGCCGCCGGTGGCGATCACCGGTTCCGCCAGAATGCTCGCGATGGTGAGCCTGGGATTGAGCGAAGCGTAGGGGTTCTGGAACACCATTTGCACGGGCAGGGCGCTCTGCTCGGCGGCAGCCTTCCGTGCGCCGGCCGAGAATGTGCCGCGCGTCGATCGCACCAGCCCCAGGACGGCGCGCGCGGTGGTGGACTTGCCGGAACCGCTCTCGCCGACGATGGCCAAAGTTTCGCCGGGCATCAGGTCGAAATCCACACCGTCGACCGCATGCACGGCGCCGCTGGCGCGGCCGAAAAACCCTGATTTGACGGGAAACCGCACCACCAGGCCGTCGACCTTCAGCGCCGGCTCAGTGCCTTTGTCCTTTTCGCGTCGCCCGTCCGAACGCGTCGCGCGACCGCTGGCGAAATGCGGCACGGCGTGCAGCAGATGCTGCGTGTAGGGATGCTGCGGATGGTCGAGTATCTGGTTCAGCTCGCCTTGCTCGACGGCCTCGCCGCCTTGCATCACCATGATCTTGTCGGCGATGCCGGCGACCAGGCCGATGTCGTGCGTGATGAAGATCATCGACATGCCGGTCTCCCGCTTGAGCTCGGCGAGCAGCGCCATGATCTGCGCCTGCACCGTCACGTCAAGCGCCGTCGTCGGCTCGTCGGCGATGAGCAGGCGTGGATTGCAGGCGAGCGCCATGGCGATCATCACACGCTGCAGCATCCCGCCCGACAGCTGGTTCGGCGTGTATTCCAGCCGCCGCGCGGCATCGGGAATGCGTACGCGATCGAGCGCATCCTTCGCTGCTGCCGTGGCCTGCCGGCCGGTCAGGCCGCGATGCAGGCGAAATGATTCCTCGATCTGCGTGCCGATGGTCAGCACCGGATTGAGCGACGTCATCGGCTCCTGAAAAATCATGCCGATCTCGGCGCCGCGGATTTTTGTCAGTTGCTGCTCTGTCGCCGTCAACAGGTCGACGACGCTGTTGTCGGCCCGTCTCAGCTTGATCGAGCCGCCGGTGATGCGGCCGCCGCCATAATCGACGAGACGGTTGATTGACAGCGCGGTGACCGATTTGCCCGAGCCGCTTTCGCCGACGATTGCCAGTGTCTCGCCGTCGGCGAGGTCGAAACTGACGCCGCGAACGACCTCATTGGCTTCAGGGTTGCGGCCGAAGCCGACGCGAAGGTCGCTGACGGACAGAAGCGGAATCACGCGATCGACCTCCGCATCTTCGGATCGAGGATATCGCGCAAGGCATCGCCAAGCAGGTTGAAGCCCAGGATGCTGATCATGATGGCGAGCCCCGGGAAGATCATCAGCCAGGGGGCCGTTTCCATGAGGTTGCGGCTGTCGCTCAGCATCAAACCGAGCGACGCGGCGGGCGGCTGTGTGCCAAGGCCGAGGAAGCTCAAGCCGGCCTCCGTCAACAATGCCCAGGCCAGCGCCAGGGTGACCTGAACGGTCAACGGCGCCACCAGGTTGAGCAGCAAGTGCCGCGTGAGGATGTAGCTTGAACTGGAGCCGAAAGTGCGCGCGGCGTCGACGAATTCACGCGCCTTGAGCGACAGAGCAGGGCCGCGCACGACTCGCGTGAAGATCGGCGTGTAGACGATGGCGATGGCAACGATGCTGGTCCATGTTCCCGGCCCCGCAACCGTGACGATCAGCAGTGCCAGAAGGATCGCCGGGAACGCCAGCAGCACGTCCATGATGCGCATGAGCAGGCCGTCCCAGCGTCCGAACCACGCTGCCGCCAGCCCGAGGATGGTGCCGGCGAGCGTGGCGAAGGCGACCGAGAAGAATGCCACCGTGAAGGATTGGCCGATCCCGGTCATTAGCCGGCTTGCCACATCGCGGCCGAACAGGTCGGTGCCCATCCAGTAGGCGCTATCCGGCGCATGCAGCCGGTCGACGCGATACTGCATCAGCGGATTGTGCGGCGTCAGTCCCAGCATTCCGAGCACGGCAAGCAGCAGATAGAGCGCGACGATCGCACCGCCGATCCGGCCGCTGGTATGCGCGAAGATGGCACGCAGAATACGCATCAACGCTCCCCCAGCCGGATGCGCGGATCGAGTGCGACATAGGCGAGGTCGACCAGGAGATTGACGATCATGAAGTTGAAGGCGATGAACAAGACGCTACCCTGCACCAGCGCATAGTCGCGCTGCAGGATCGCATCCAGGACCATGCGTCCGAGACCCGGCAGCGCATAGATCTGCTCGACGATGACGGCGCCGCCCAGGAGGTAACCGAACTCGATACCGCTCAGCGTCACGACTGGGATCAGCGCATTGGGCAAGGCGTGGCGCCAGATGACGCTGCGGTTGGACGCGCCCTTGCTGCGGGCCGTCCTGACATAGTCGTCGCTCAGCACGTCGAGCATGGCCGAACGCGATATCCGGGTTACCGAGGCCGCGAAGGCAAATCCAAGCGTCACCGCGGGCAGGAGCAATTGGCCCAGATTGCGCAACGGATCCTGCCACAGGGGTGAAAACGCGCCCATCGCCGGCAGCACGCCAAAGCCGGCGGACAGAGTGTAGATGATCAGTAAGCCAAGGACGAAATTCGGCGTCGACTGACCGATCATCGCGACCACCCGCACGCCGAGATCCGACAGCTTCTCATTGTGCGTGGCGGCGAAAACCCCCGCCGGCATGCCGACCGCAAGCGCGATGATCATCGCCAGCAGCGCCAGCTCGAGCGTAAGCGGGAAGCGCTCGAGGATGACGTCGAGGACCGGCTTGCCATAGGTGACCGAGATGCCCAGATTGCCGTGCAAGAGACCGAGCAGCCAGCGCCAGTACTGGATGAACCAGGGCTGGTCGATGCCGAAATAGGCCGCAAGCGCATCACGCTGGGCGGGCGTAAGGAGGCCGGCTTCGGTCCCCAGCATCGCCGTGATCGAGTCGCCCGGAACCATCCGGATCGCCACGAAAACGAGAACGGACACGCCAATCAGGACGAGAGGAAACGTCGCCAGCCGTCGCATCAGATAGTTCACGCGAAGAATACCTCTCGGGCGATGGGTCCGAAGCCGGAATTGGTTACTGCTGGAGCGTCACCTTGGCGAGGCTGAACAGCGATCCCGTAGGCACGGGCACGAATCCCCCGACATTCTTCTGCTGGGCCGTATAGCTGTACGAGGTGTAGAGCCAGATCCAGGGCGACATCTCGGTGATATGCTTCTCGAAATCGCCAAAGATCACCTTGCGCGCCGCCGGGTCGGTCTCGGTGCGGCCCTTCTGCATCAGGCCGTCGAGCGTGTCATCGATATAGTTCGCCACCTTCTGCAGATTTCCGGCCTTGGTCCAGTAGCGATTATACATGGTGTAGGGATCGGCCCTGCCGCCGTTCAAGGCGATGGCCATGTCGAAATCGCCCTTCAGCCAGGCATCGACATAGACATTGAGCTCCATCATCTTGATGTCGAGCTTCACACCGATCTCGGCGAGCTGCGACTGGATGACCTGGGCTTCGGCTGCCGCCGTCGGCGGCTCGCCGGTGGCGCCGATCACGCTCGCTGAAAAGCCGTCGGCATAGCCGGCCTCGGCCATCAGCTTCTTGGCCTTCTCGATGTCGCGCGTGTAGCAGAACAATTGGTTCGGATCGGTCGCCAGAGCAGGGATCGTCAGTGGACCGGTGATCTTGCCTTCGCCAAGCGAGGCGGTGTCCAGCACCTCCTGCCGGTCGATGGCGCAAGAGATGGCTTGACGCACCTTGAGCTCGGTCATCGGTTTGCGTGACGGATTGAGCTGCAGCACGTGATAGGCAAGAACCGGCATGCGGTTCAATTGCAGGCCGGCTTCCTTTGGAACCAGCGTGGCGACAAGCGGGTCGTTGAGCAGCGCGAAATCGATCTGCTTGGTACGCAGCGCCGCCAGGATCGCCGTTTCGTCCGGAAGCACCGAGATGTCGATGCCCTCGACGCCGGTCGCGCCACCGGCCCAGTCGTTGTTGGCGACAAGCACTTCCTTGGAATTCGGATCCCATTTCTCGAGCTTGAACGGACCCGAGCCGATCGTCGTCGTGCCGATCGAGCCGGCTGCGATTTCGCTGGCAGGGACAATGGCTGCGTTGATGTCGCTCATCGCCGTCAGGATCGGAACATCCGGCTGCGACAGGTGAAACACGACAGTGGCCGGATCTGGCGTATCGATGCTGGCGATCGAAAGAAAGTTGGCGCGGGCGGCTGCACTTGTCTTTTCATCGAGTATCCGCTCGAACGATGCCTTCACATCGGCTGACGTCACCGCTGCGCCGTTCTGGAATTTTGCTTTCGGATTGAGCTTGAAGGTCAGCTCCTTGCCGTCCGGCGAGAACTGCCAGGAATCGGCGATGGCCGGGGTGATCTGCAGGCTGGTGTCGAGCCGCACCAGCGGTTCGTAGATCAGCTCCAGCAGCCGCAGTGACGAGAAGGCCGTCTGCTTGTGCGGATCAAGCCCGGTGGCGTCCTGTGACCAGGCCATACGCAACGTCGCCGCATCCGCCTGCACCGGGACTGCCGCAATGCCGAGCAGTGCCGCCAAGGCAATGCCAGATAGCGTCATGCCGGAAAGCAGTTTCTTCGTAAGGTGCTGTACCATCGTCGTCTCCCATGTGATCGAACTTGATGCCTTGCAGTTCCCCGGACCGCTTCAAAGGGACACGTGCCTCCAGAATATCGGCCCAGTCTATCGGCCCAGTATCCATGCGGCTTCACACCGTCTTTTCGCCTATCGCCTTTCGCAGGAACCCTCCCGCATTGCCAAGCGCCTTGCGCGCCTCTTCGACGCCCATGCCGGTGATCGTCACCAGGATCGCCAGCTTGACGTCATTGCCGGTCTGGTCGAGTGCCTGTCGTGCCTGTTGCGCAGCGCAGCCGGTCGTCTGCATCACCATCCTGACGGCCCTGGCGACGAGCTTCTTGTTGCTGGGATTAAGGTCCACCATCAGGTTCTGATAGCTCTTGCCGATCCGGATCATGCTGGCGGTCGTCAGCATGTTGAGGACGAGCTTTTGCGCCGTTCCCGACTTCAGCCGGGTCGAGCCGGTGAGAACCTCGGGGCCGACAAGCGGAGAGATGGCAATGTCGGCAATGCCGGCAATAATCGATCTGGGGTTGCAGGACAGCGCTACGGTCGTCGCTCCCACCTGCTTTGCATAGGTCAAGCCGCCAATGACATAGGGCGTGCGCCCGCTGACCGCGATGCCGACCACCACATCGTCGGCGGTGAGATTGATCTCCTGCAGGGCCTTCATGCCCTGTTTTGGATCATCCTCTGCGCCCTCAGCGGACCGCACCAGCGCATCGGGACCGCCGGCGATCAGGCCCACCACCATGGTCTCGGGCACGCCGAAAGTCGGCGGACACTCCGAAGCGTCGAGCACCCCCAGCCGGCCGCTCGTGCCGGCACCCATATAGACAAGCCGCGCACCTTTCTGGAAAGCACCGACGATCCGGTCTACGGCGGCGGCGATTTCCGGAATGACCTTCTCGATGGCGGCCGGAACGCCTCTGTCCTCGTCATTGATCTTGCGCAGGATATCGATGGTCGGCAGCAGGTCGATATCCATCGTCTTCGGGTTCCGATCCTCGGAAACCAACCGCTCCAGCTCCGACATCAACCCTTGTTCGCTCATCCACTTGCTTTCAAAGTTCTTGCCGTCGGCAGCAAGTACTAATGTGATGCCGCGCCAAGCGTCGACCAGTGCCAGCGGGCGGCATTGGCTTCGTGTCGGCTGTCCCGGTTTCTGCTTTGTTAACTTTCTAGAATTGAATATTCGCAGTGTCAACGGATGGTGGAATATAATATTCCTTAACGTTGGAAACGCTATCGGTCACCAAGGGGACTTTTTGGCCAGGATGATGGCCCCTGAAACGGCGTCGCCATCGGCGGGCTTCAGACGCCGGCGGACGTCGGGAGCAAGCCATGGTTCGAGCGGGCTGGACAACCCACCGAGCAACGTCACCCGTGGCGCGCCTTTTTCGAAAAGCACACGCACGAAAGTATCGACGTGCTCGGCCGCACTTTGCACGATGCGCCGTCCGACCGGATCCCCCTGGTCGGCGTGGCGGATCACCATCGGTGCGAAGGCGGCATAGTCGGTCGCTGTGGCGCGGTCCATCCAGGCGACCGCCTCGATCGGGTCGTCCTTGAAACGCTGCATGACCTCCGCCAGCAGCGCCGTCCGATCGTGCCGGCCATCGTGGGCGCGCAAGGCGAGCTGCACGGCCTTCAGTCCAAGATCGGCGCCGCTTCCCTCGTCGGAGATCGGAAAGCCGTAGCCGCCGACGCGCAGCTCGCGCCCGTCGACAAAACCGATGCCGATCGAGCCGGTGCCGGCAATGACGATGGCGCCGTCCTGGCCCGAATGCGCGCCAAGGCAGGCGCCGACGCCGTCGCTGACGAAGTCAATGCTGGCAAAGGGATGTGCAATCGCTCGAAGCGCCTCCAGCGCACCCTTGCGCCCGATGCCGGCGAGGCCAATTCCTGCCCGGATCCGGGCGATCTCCGCCGTCCCGAAACCTGCCTCCTCGATCGCCGCGCCAAACGCTTTGGCAACGGAGGCCCAGGCCGCATCGATGCCGAGCCGCGTCGTTGCCGGGCCCGACAGGCCTTGCCCCAGCACCGTTCCCGCTTCGTCTTCGATGCGCGCCCGGCAGCCGGTTCCGCCGCCGTCGACGCCCAGGAAATAATGCGCAGACGCGGCGGCGGCACTCATCCGCTTATCCGCTCGATCTGAGCGCCGCACAGGCGGAGCTTGCGGTCCAGCTGCTCGTAGCCGCGGTCAAGGTGATAGACCCGGTTGATGACTGTCTCGCCTTCGCAGACCAGCGCCGCCAGCACCAGCGAGACGGAGGCGCGCAGATCGGTGGCCATCACCTGCGCGCCCTTCAGCTTCTCACCGCCGCGCACCAGCGCCATGGTCCCTTGCAGCTTGATGTTGGCGCCGAGCCGCATCAGCTCGGGCACATGCATGAAGCGGTTCTCGAAGATCGTCTCGCGCAACAGCGATGCGCCGTCGGCACAGCACATCAACGCCATGAACTGGGCCTGGAGATCCGTTGGAAAGCCAGGGTAGGGTTCTGTCGCAACGTCGACCGCCCTGAGAGGTCCGTCCCTCAACACGATCAGTCCGCGATCGCCGGGCCAGACCTTCACGCCGGTGGCCTCGAGCAGCTGCACCACCGATGCCATGTGCTCGAGCCGTGCATGGGTCAGCTCGAGCTGGCCACCGGTGATGGCTGCGGCAATCGCGTAGGTGCCGGCCTCGATCCGGTCCGGGATGATGTCGTGCGTGGCAGCACGCCAGTTGCTGCTGCCCTCGATCAGGATGCGGTGCGTGCCGGCACCCTCAATCCGGGCACCCATGGCGTTCAGGCAGGCGGCGAGGTCCGCCACCTCCGGCTCGCGCGCCGCATTGAGGATTTCGGTCTCGCCCTTCGCCGCGGTCGCGGCCATCATCGCGGTTTCGGTCGCTCCGACCGACGGCGAGCTCAGCACGATGCGCGCGCCTCTCAATCCGGTCGGCGCTGAAGCAACAATCAACCCGTTCTCGATGGCAATGTCGGCGCCAAGTGCGGCGAGCGCCGCGACATGCATATCGACCGGTCGTGCGCCGATCGCGCATCCGCCAGGCAGCGAAACCCTTGCCTGCCCGAAGCGGGCAAGCAGCGGGCCGAGAACAAGGACCGTCGCGCGCATGCGCCTGACCGTGTCGTAGGATGTCTCCTTCGAGAGGGCAGCACTTGTATCGATGGTGGCGGCACGGGCCGATCTGGTGACCTCGGCGCCGTGAAGCGTGACGACCCCAAGCATATTTTCGACATCGGTCACATCAGGCAGGTTCGTCAGCTCCAGCGGGTAGGGGCTGAGCAGCGCCGCCGCGATCTGCGGCAGAGCCGCGTTCTTGGCGCCGGAGATCGTCACCGCGCCTTGCAGCCTCTGTCCGCCGACGATCCGCAATTTGTCCATGGCTCTGGAACCTTATCTGTCGTCTCTGCGAGACTACGCCCTTGCAAGCTGTCTTTCATGTTCGAATCGAGGGCCGAACCTATATCGGTTCGAGAGTCGATGGATCATTCTTGGCTGTCAATCAGAGTTGGAATAATTTATTCCTTGAGCTGGCATTGCCCAGAACCGGTGACCGGCTGGCGTCTTGAACAGCGCAAAGGAACTTGATGTCCGTCCTGAAGAAGATCGAGGCCAGGCTCGAAACCATGGCGCCCGGTGATCGCCAGATCGGGCAATTTATCATCGACAACCCGGACCGGATGCTGCGCCTGTCGACGGCGGCTCTCGCGGCCGAGATCGGCCGCAGCCAGTCGAGCGTCGTCAAGTTCAGCCAGAAGCTCGGCTATGCCAGCTATCAGGAGCTGAAGCTCGCGGTCAGCGAGGCGAAGTTGCAGGAATGGCAAGTGCCGGCTGGAGTGATCCACGGCTCGATCGAGGTCGGCGACAGCTACCAGATCATCCTGAAGAAGCTGATCGGCAGCAAGCTTCTGTCGATGCAGCAGACCGTCGCCGCCAACAGCGAGCGGATCATCTCCAGGGCGCTGGAAATGCTGGACCGCGCGCGTCGTATTCATCTGGTCGGCGTCGGCGCCTCCTCGCTGGTGGCGCGCGATTTTTCCTACAAGCTGATGAAGCTCGGCCGTAATGTGCTGCACGACAGCGACAGCCATGTGCAGATGGCCAACGTCTCGACGCTCGGACCCGGCGACGTGCTGTTCGCGCTCTCCTATTCCGGTGCCAGCATCGAAACCTTGCGGATAGCCGAACTTGCCCGTAAGCGCGGCACGACGGTGATCGCCGTCACCGGCCTGCATGACAATCCGTTGAGCCGCGTCGCCGACATCCGCCTCTACACTATCGCCGACGAAGAGCGGGCACGCTCCTCGTCCATCACCGCACGCGATGCGCAGCTGACGCTGACCGACTTGCTGTTCATCCTGCTCGTGCAAAAGCAGCCGGACGCCAATGACTATGTCCACAACAGCGAAGTGGCCGTCTCGGTGCTGAAAGCGGACCGATCCTCGTAACGTGAGAAACCGGGTTCGATCCCCGACCCGCCGCGATTCAAGTATCTCGACCGCGCCGAGGAGCGCGGCTTTCAGAACTACCGGCCCAGAAGGTTGCGTTCGACTGTTCTGAGGTGGCCGAGCATCGCATCGCTTGGTTGGCGCTTTCCGGTTCACGATGCTGCATTGCGCTCTCTTCGCAAACAAATGTTGACAATAGCATCTGTTGTTGTTGTTGATATCGAAAATGTTCGGCCACAGAATGAACGGGCCGGGTGAGGCGATGGACGACCTTGGAGCACAGGAACAAGCGGTTCTGGATCTCATCGCGGCGAATCCCTTCGCCGGCCAGCAGGACATAGCAACGTCGCTCGGCATTGCCCGCTCGACCGTCGCGGCCCACATCGTGCAGCTCGTAAACAAGGGCTACATTCTTGGTCGCGGCTATGTCTTGCCGGCATCCAAGCGCATGATCTGCATCGGCGGCGCAGTTCTGGACCGTAAGTATCACGCCAAGAAGGATCTGATCTTCGGGACGTCGAACCCGGTCGACGGCTATCGCAGCTTCGGCGGCGTCGCCCGCAACGTCGCCGAGAACCTTGTCCGCCTCGGCGTCGACATAAGCTTCGTCTCGATTGTCGGCGACGACGAGACCGGCCGCTCGCTGGTGCGGCATCTGCGCGACCTCGGCGCCGATGTCAGCCAGGTGATCACCACCACGGAGCGGCCGACGGCGGAATATGCAGCGATCCTCGACCTCAATAACGATCTCGTGCTCGGCATCGCCGACATGGAGATATTCGATCTGTTTTCGCCCTCCTATCTCGACCGCTTCTGGCCGCATCTGGCTTCGGCGACATGGGTGTTCATCGATTGCAACCTGCCGGCTGCGACGATCAAGTCGCTGATGTCACGCAAGCAGGGCGCGCGCTTCAAGCTCGCCGTCGACACGGTGTCGTCGCCGAAATCGGCACGCCTGCCGAAGGACCTGACCGGCATCGATCTTTTGTTCACCAACCATGACGAGGCCAATATGATGCTTGGCATCACCGATGCCGACAGGCGGCTGAAGCCGAAGGAGGCTGCGGCGGCGCTGCGCGCGGCCGGCGCCAGCGAGGTGATCGTGACCATGGGCGCTCATGGATTTGCAGTGGCGACCGAGAGCGGCGTGGCGACGATGCGTTCCGTCCCGGCCCGCGCCGTCGACATCACCGGTGCAGGCGACGCGATGATTGCCGGCACCATGTACAAGGTGCTTTCGGGAGATCCCGTTCCTCACGCTGCGCGCACCGGCGCGCTGCTCGCCACGCTGACCACCGAGAGCGAATCCAGCGTTCATCCCGATCTGTCGCCGCGCTTCCTCACCGCCGGCATGTACCGAATTCCCGCCTGAACGCGAGCCGAACCCTGAAAGCGAAATTGACGATGAAACCTTCCCTTCTCCACCTGAACGACGAAGTCGCGGCAGCACTTCGTGAAGGCCGCGCGGTGGTGGCCCTGGAATCGACGATCATCACCCATGGCATGCCTTTTCCTGCCAATCTGGAGACTGCGCGTGGCGTTGAAACCGTGGTGCGCGAGAACGGTGCTGTGCCCGCCACGATCGCGGTGGTCGCCGGCAAGATCAAAGTCGGGCTCGGTGACCGGGAGCTGGAGCAGCTGGCAGCGGCAAAAGACGTGGTCAAGGCCTCCGGGCGCGACCTCGCCGCCATCATGGTGGGCGGCGGCTCGGCCGGAACCACGGTTTCGGCGACGATGCGGATCGCCGCACTCGCCGGCATCGGCATTTTCGCGACGGGCGGCGTCGGCGGCGTGCATCGTGGCGCCGAGGCCACTTTCGATATCTCGGCCGACCTGACCGAACTCGGCCAGACCGGCACGACCGTCGTCTGCGCCGGCGTGAAATCGATCCTCGATATTGCAAAAACGCTGGAATATCTGGAGACCCAGCGCGTGCCGGTGATTGCCTATCAGAGCGACGATTTTCCGGCCTTCTATACGCGCTCCAGCGGACTGAAAGCCGATCACCGCCTCGATACGCCGGAGGACATTGCGCAGGCCATGCTGCTGCACGAGCAGATCGGCTCGTGCACCGGCATCCTCGTCGCCAATCCAATTCCGGAAGTGGATGCGCTCGATCCGGCCTTCATCGACGGCACGATCGCGGCGGCGGTGGCCGAAGCCGAGACACGCGGCATCGAGCGTAAGGAACTGACGCCGTTCCTGCTCGCCCGTATCAATGAGCTTTCGCAGGGTCGCAGCCTGAAGGCCAATATTGCGCTGGTCGGCAACAACGCCGCGCTCGCTGCCCGCATTGCCGTGGCGCATGCGCGGTTGAAGCGCGTGGGCAGTTAGAGTCAGCACCAGTCCTGCGCTACCGGCCTTCGATCTCCAGCCTCATTGGGGCGGCACGTCACGTATGCTAGCCGCCGGCGCGAGGTCGAAGACCCGCCCGGTATTGAGGATATTGTTCGGATCGAAAGCCGCTTTCAAGCGCCGCATGGCCGCGATCTCGGCATCGCTGCGCACGAGGTGCAACCATTCCTTCTTGTCGAGGCCGATGCCATGCTCGGCCGAGACGCCGCCGCCAGCCTCAGCGACGCCCCGATAGACGATATCGTATGCGGCCGCCGGATCCACGGTGCGCACCTGATAGTGCAGATTGCCATCGCCGAGATGGCCGAAGACGTAGATGTCGGCGTTGCGGTCAACGGCCTGGATTGCCGCTTCAGCTTCCCGCAGGAAAGTCCCCATCCGCGCCAGCGGAATGCTGATGTCGACGCCGACCAGGTCTTTTATCGAAAACAGGAAGCGATTGGCGTCCTCTCGCACCGCCCACAGCGCGCGGAATTCGCGCGGCGACTGCGAGACCACCACGTCGTCGATCACGCCGTCCTCGACCGCCTGCATCAGCACAGCGGCAAAACGTTCGCCGTCGCGGTCGGGCTCGCTGCCCTGTATCTCGGCGAGCACATAGACGGGCGAGCCGACGGGCAGCGGCGCCGGCGCATCCATGCCGGCGACCATGGCGCCATAGAGCGGCGCGAAATTCACTTCATAGGCCGAGAGCAGGGGTCCAAGTCTCTGTCTGAGCAGACCGAGCAGCGCGATCGCCGCGTCGAGCGAAGCAAGCGCGCAGAAGGCGTTGACCTCGGTGGCCGGCTTCGGGTGCAGCCGCAGGCAGGCGCGCGTGACGACGCCCAGCGTGCCTTCGCTGCCAATGAAGAGCTGGTTGAGATCATAGCCGGAATTGTCCTTGGGCAAGCCCTTGAGCGACGTCAGGATGCTACCGTCGGCAAGCACCGCTTCCAGCCCGAGCACCTGCGCGCGGTACATGCCGTAGCGCAGTACGCGGATACCGCCGGCATTGGTGGCGACATTGCCGCCGACCGTGGCCGTGCCGCGCGCGCCGATGTCGACGCCGAACAGCAAGCCGGCCGCATCGGCCGCGTCCTGCACCATCTGCAGCGGCGCGCCGGCCTCGGCGACGATCGTCGCCGCCTCGCGGTCGGGGGTCTCGATCGCCGTCATGCGCTCCAGCGACAGCACCGCTTCGCCGGGCTGGATGCGAGCCGCACCGGCAAGCCCGGTCCGGCCGCCCTGGACGACAAGGCTTTGCCGCGCCTCGTTGCACAGGCGCAGTATGTCCGACACCTCGCCGGCCGTGCGCGGACGCAAGACGAACTCCGGCAGTGCGCTGGTCTTGCCGTCGGGATCTTCCCTGTAGCGCGGTCCGGCCTCATCGGCCGAAACGATCGCTGATCTGTCCAGCCGTTTTTCCAGCCGCAACAGGAGCTCGGCAACCTTCTGTGACATGGGGCTCACTCGTTCGCCCTAGGCGCCTCGGCCTCGGCGCGAACCAGCTTGATGTCGGCTCCCGCGGCCCAGGCGTCGATATCTTCCCGGCGCAATGCCGCCGCCATCATGTCCGGAAACAAATCCGGCGTGCAGGCGAAGACCGGAATGCCAAGTGCGGCAACCGAACCTGCCATTGCCGGATCGTAGCCGGGCCGGCCTTGGTCGGTCAGTGCCAGAAGCACGACGACATTGACGCCGGATCGAACCAGCGCCGCCAGCCGCCGCAGCAACTCCTGTCCATTGCCGCCTTCGTAGAGGTCGGTGATCAGCACCAGATGCGACTTGGTTGGCCGCTCGATACGGTCGGCGCAATAGGCGACGGCCTGGTTGATATCGGTGCCGCCGCCAAGCTGCACGCCGAACAGCACTTCGACGGGATCGCTGAGTTCTTCGGTAAGGTCGACTATGGCCGTATCGAAACAGACGAGCTTGGTGCGCACGACCGGCAGCGAGGCCATCACCGCCGCGAAGATCGAGGCGTAGACGACCGAGCTTGCCATCGAGCCGGACTGGTCGACGCAGAGAACGACTTCGTCAAGATCGACCAGCCGGCGCTGCTTGCGCATGAAACCAACCAGCTTCTCCGGCACGATAGTTTTGTGCTCGGGCTGGTAGTGGCGAAGGTTCGCCGAGATGGTGCGCTGCCAGTCGATATCGCGCGCACGCGGACGGTTGGTGCGCTTCGATCGGTCGAGCGCGCCGCGTATCGTCTCGGCGGTCTTCTGCTCCAGCTTCTGCATCAGCATGGCGACGATGTCGGCGATGATCGTGCGGGCGATGTCCTTGGTCTTGGCCGGCATGACCGAACGCAGCGAAATCAGGTCGGCGACCAGGTTGACGTCCGCCTCGATCGCCTTGAGGAACTCCGGCTCCATCAGCATCTGCTTCAGGTCCAGCCGTTCGAAAGCGTCCTTCTGGACAATCTGAACGACCTGCGCGGGAAAGAAGGAGCGAATGTCGCCCATCCATTGCGCAACGCGCGGTGCCGAGCGGCCAAGCCCGCCACGCCGCTTGCGCGGGTCACTGGCCGCCGCGCTGGCACCATCGCCGTAGAGAGCATCGAGTGCCGCCGAAAGTCGTTTGTCGTCGCTGGAAAGTGCCGCCGACGCCTCGTCATCGGCGCCGATCGCCAGGCGCCAGCGGCGCTCCCCTCCGGCATCTGCAGTGAGTGGGCCGGGCCCGTTCATTTCGCCCTCGTCATCCATTGCCGTTTCCTCCCATGAGCAATGGTCCAAGCTGTTCCAGGTGTCGGCGCCATGCCTCGCCGCCATCCGGCGTCGGCGTTAGGCCAGCCGGCAAGCGCGCGGCGCGGCCGAGAACCGCTTCGATCAGCCGCCGGCGCTCCATGCTGTCCAGATTGGAAAAGACGCGGCGCAGCAACGGCAGGTGCGCGATGAAAGCATCTTCGTCGAGAGATTTGAGCCAGGAATCGACCGCGCCGCGCAGACCTTCGTCATAGATCAGCCGTTGACCGGCTGTGCTGAAGAAGCCCTCGAAGAACCCCGCCGCCTCGGCGACTGGCGTGCCCGGCGACAGGCGTCGCGCGAGCAGCCCGGCTGCGGCTTCGGCGGACAGGCGGCCGGCCTCGTAGAGCAGGTGCGCGGCGCATCCGGCCAGCAGCGCCGTCGCCCTTGACCCCTCCAGCACGGCAGCCAGCCCGTTGCGCCATCCGTTCAGCACGTCTTCCCCGGGCTCGACCAGCCTGATCGCCTCATCGGCCTTGCGCATCGCGCTAGCCAGCGTCGCGGCGGCCTGCTCATCCAGGTCGCGTGCCGCATAGGGAAGCGCGATCGCACCTTCGACGATCAGCCGCTCCATGAGGCCGGAAAGCCGGTTCGTCTCCGTTTTGCGGGCCTCGCCGTAGCGGATGATGTCGGCGAGCGGCGGCACCGAGGCCAGAATCTCCAGGCATTCGCTGCTGCGCGCCGCGCGCGCCTCCAAGGCCGCGAGACCGGCCGTCGATGCTTCCGACAGGCCTGCCGTGATGGCGCCCTGGACCAGTGCCGCAAGAGTATCGAGGGTTGCTGCGGCTTCGATCATCTGGATCAGGCGGCCGTTGGCGGCCTTTTCGATGGTCGGCCCGTAGATCAGGTTCTCCACCAGGCGAACGGCATATTCCGGCTCCCAGGCCAGGGTCCACCGCTCGCGGAAGGTGCCACGGCTGCGACCGGCGTCCGTCAACTTGCCCCAATGCACACCAAGCACGTTCAGCCGATGCAGCAATGTCGAACGAAACAGCCCGCTGTCGCTTCGCAGGTCGACGGATAGTTCCCGCTCCAGCGCTTCAGGTTTCAGCCGCGCCGCCTTCTGGTTGCGCTGCAGATCTTCGATCAACGGCGCCAACGGCGTGTCGGGTGGAATTTCGCCGACGTCCGCACCTAGAAGCAGCTCGGCCTCGACCAGGGCCCACAGCAACGCTTCGCCATTGAACAGAGCCGCAATTGCGGCGTCGCGCAATTCCTCAAACCCGGGTTTCGGCCGCTCGCGAATCGCGGCGAGCGTGCGGGCGAGCCGCTCCGCTTCGATCAGCGAAGCGGTCGAGACCAGGTGACCCTTCACGCGCAGCACCGCTGCAATCATTGCAAGCCACAAGGTTGCTGCATCGCGCCGGCCGCGCGTGCGCCAGAGATGCTTGCACCAGCCGGGTGCGACGACGCCCGCGCCATAGCCGTAGCCCAGCGCCAAACGCGGGCCCGTCCACGGCGCCCATGTCATCGTGCTCTTGCGCCTTGCAATCCCCTTGAGCAGGGCTTGATCGTTTTTCTGCGTGTGTGTCGCCTGCAGTGCCGGCACATGCCACGCCCCGCAGACGACGGCGATAGTTCCGTCGAATTCCTTGCGCGCCGCAGCGATTTCGAGCCGCATATGCGCTTCGCGCTGGGCCTCGAACTGCGCGATCGAGCCTTCACCATCCCTTAGCGTCGTCATCGCGTCGGAGATGGCCGCGAATATGGGGCCTGGTTCCGGATTCTGCTCGATGATGTCCGACCACCAGCTTTCGCCATCCTCATAGCCGGCGGCGCGGGCCAGCGTGCCTATCGGATCACGCCGATGCGGAGCCACGTCGTCATGCTCGCTTGCTTCTTTCGCTTCGCCAGCATCGACTTTTTCCGCGCCATCGGCCGCCGCTGCCGTCAAGCGCGCCGACGACGGCAGGTCGATGAAGCGCAACGCCGCCTTGTTGTCCACGGCCCAAAGGACCGCCTGATATTCCGGCGAGAACTCGGCGAATGGCCAGAAGCTTGTCGAAGCCGGATCCTCCTCCGGATAGCAAAGCAGTGCTACCGGCGGCTGCATCTCCGGGCGGGCCAGCAACGGCAGTAGCGCGGAGGCATCGATCGGCCCCTCGATCAGCACGGCTTCCGGCTGCAAATCCTGCAATGCCTGCACAAGGCTGTCGGCGGAACCCGGCCCGTGATGGCGTATGCCGAAATAGGCGACGTCGCTGTGTCCCATGACGCGTCAGATCGCTGCGTTCAAGGCCGCATAGTAGCCGGCATAGTCAGGCCGCTTCTTGAGCACTGTTTCCAGATATTCCTCAAGCACTGCCTTGTCCTGTACCGGATCTTTCACGATCGCGCCGACAAGGCTGGCGGCGAGACCTTCGGCGCCGAGCTTGCCGCTGTCGAACCACGCCGCCTGGCTCAGCCCGCCAACCATCGTCGCGATCGCCTCGGCGGTCGACAGCGAGCCCGAGGGCGTCTTCAGCGTCACCTTGCCGTCGGCGGTCGCACCGGATCGCAATTCACGGAAGATGGTCAATACCCGGGCTATCTCCTCGCCGACATTTTTCGGCACCGGCAGGTCGAGCCCGCCGGCCATCTCATCGACCCGCTTGGAGACGATCGCCACCTCTTCAGCCATGTCTTCCGGCAATGGCAGCACCACGACATTGAAGCGACGCTTGAGTGCCGAGGAGAGTTCATTCACTCCTTTGTCCCGGTTGTTTGCCGTGGCGATGATGTTGAAGCCGCGCTGGGCATAGATCGATGTGTTCAATTCCGGGATCGGCATCATCTTTTCGGAAAGTACAGTGATCAGCGTGTCTTGCACATCCGAGCCCATGCGCGTCAGTTCCTCGAGCCGGCAGAGCTTGCCGGTCTGCATGGCGCGGTAGAGCGGCGTCGGCACCAATGCTTCCTGGCTCGGGCCCTTTGCCAGAAGTTGTGCATAGTTCCAGCCATAGCGGATCTGGTTCTCGTCGGTGCCGGCCGTGCACTGCACGATCAGCGTCGAGTCGCCCATGATGGCGGCGGCCAGATGTTCCGACACCCAGGACTTGGCCGTTCCGGGAACGCCGAGCAGCAACAGTGCGCGGTCGGTGGCGAGCGTTGCCACCGCGGTCTCCATCAGTCGGCGGCGACCGACATATTTTGGCGTTACCGGCGTGCCGTCACCGGCCTTCCCGCCCAGCAGATAAGTCAGCACAGCTTGTGGAGAGAGGCTCCAGCCGGCCGGCTTTTGCCTGTCGTCACTGCGCGCCAGCGCCTGCAATTCAGAGGCATAGGCCTGCTCGACCGGGAGACGGATGGCAGCGTTCATATGAATTCTCCGGATTGATCATGTGTCGGTTCTAGACTGATATTCGGCCAGCGCCGCGTTGAGACGCAGGACACCGAGTGATGGGGCTGCGGGCGGCATGCCGGCTGCGACGACCTCGTCGATCAATTTTGCTGCTGTGGTCGCCGTGGCAAGGAAGCCGATCGTTTCCAGTATATCGTCGGCGCCCCGGCGCATGGCGTCGTCGTTTCCCGCAACGGCGGAACGCAGCGCCGCAAGAGCCGACCCATTCGAAAGATCGTCCCATTCCAGCCAGCCAGCATCAATGCCTTCCGCCAGATTGATCGCGTTGAGGTAATTCGCCTCCTTGAGGATCAGCCGGACGAGGGCTCGTTTTCTGCGACTGTCCAGGCGCGGCGTGAGCAGTACGAACAGCGCTGGCTTGCCGCCATCGGCGACAAGTGCGTCCGCCATATGCGTCACCGCGACGTCGCTCCCCGAAGCGGCGACCATTCGTGCGATCAGGATGTCGGCATTGTTGTCGGCGCCGAACTGCCAAGCTCCTATGAACTCAGGTTCGGTAGCACTGAACCGCGCGGCCAGGTCGACCAGATTGCAGGTCTCGAACAATTCGGCGCGACGCTTTTCCTGCGCCGGCGATTTCAACTTCGCCGGCGTGTAGATGCTGCGGCGGCGGATGAAGCCGGATTTGCCTTCGCTGATGAAAGCGGCGAGTTCAGCTGCGGGATCACCCGGTCCGCCATCGTTTGAACGGCCGTGCTCTCCCAACCTTGCCAGCAGCCGGCCAGCCAGTTCGCGCACCTTGCCGGACCTGTCGGCGGAGAGGCTTTTAAGGAACGGCGCGTCCTCAGGATTCAGGCCGAAGCGCATGAGCTCGACGAGCGCAAGCCTGACCTCGGCGGGCTCGCCCGATGCCTTGGCCTCGACCAGCATTCGGGCCGAAGCCGGTTCACTGCGGCGCATGTCTGCCAGCGCGATGCGTCGCGCGGCGGGATAGAACTCATCCCAATTTTCCGCCGTCAGTTTCTCTTGCGGGGCATGTCTCTCCCCGTCCACGCTTGCTTGCCAGTCGATCCAGGGAGCGTAGACGTCCGGACTGTTCTGATCCGACGCGATGGGCATCCAGTCCATCGGATGGAGGACAAAGCCGCGGCTGGCGACAAGCGTCACCACGCGCGTCTTGCGTCTCGCGTCGGCGGCGTGTTTCAGAGCGGCTCTCAACAGCGGCCGCAACCGCTCCGGCAGCATAGGGAGCGCAAGCCTGGGCAGCGGCGGTCGGCGCCTGAGTGTCTTCGGCGCCGCCGGCCGCAGGGCGACGTCGAGCGCCTGTGCTGCGATTGCCAGAAGCCGGCGCTCCTGCTCGTCGGGACTTGCACCGCCGGCGATTGTCTTCCAGGCGGTTGGAGCCAGATCGAAGGTGGCTCCGCCGGTGATCCAGCAATCGCGCATTGTCGCCAGGCCTGTTTGCTCGCTCTCATTCACGACAGGTCGAGCCTCCCGAATCCGCTTTGCGCCGCCAGGAGGTCAAGCCTGGCGCCATCCCAGAGCGCTGCCGTGGCCGCAAGGTCGAGGCCGAGCAATGTTTGATTGACAGCGCCGGCGATCGGCAAGGCTATCCCTTGCGGATCGCCCGCGGCCTGCCACCAGCCTGTGCCGCGGTCATCGACCAGGATCGCACCAGGCGGCAGCAAGAGAGGACAATCGGTAATCCAAGGCGCTGCATCCTGATAGGAAGCATGCCCGGCGAGTGGGTCCTTTGTAGCGCCCAAGCTGAAATCAGGCCATGCGCCGGACATCACGTCACCCATGCGTTCCGCCACCAGTGCGCGCAGCGGTTTGCGGGCTGGGTAGAAGACCAGCCGGGCATCGAAACGATCACCCGGAGCAAAAGCGTTGGACCGGCGTCCGGCAGAAGCCGGAAAATAATCGAGCAGCACGGCAAATTGCGGGGTAGTGCTCTTCAGATCGAGCAGCCAGGTCGAATGGCTGACGAGACCGTCGCGGCGGCTCTCGATCTTCTCGCCCAGAACTTCCCAGAAGCTTTCGACCTGTCTTGCATCGGGACTGGCCAGAACCTGTTCGCGGGTTTCCGATGTCGATACGAGTCGCTTCAATTCGGGATCATCCGGCGCCGCCCGCCATGCCTTGGCTAGCAGCACAAGCTTGCCAAGCTCACGGATCGCCGCATCCGGTCTTTCTTCGCTGCGCAGCGCCATCAGCCGCGAAGGGATCTCGTCGATGCGGCCGGCAAGCGCGGTTGCCTTCATGTCGACCAGCCGCGCGGCAATCCGGCGGCAACGGTCGCTGCTGCCGTCGACAAACCCGGAAAGACCAAGCCGCAACTGGTCGGCGATCCATTGGTCGAGCTCATCGAGCGCCGCCGACACTGCTTGTCGAGTGTCTTCCGCCCGCTTGCGCTGCGCTGCCTCGCGACGCTCCACCGCCGCAACGTCTTCGACCGCGGCGCTCTCGTCCGTCCGTGCGGCGTCATCGATGCTCTTGGCCGCCGCACCGGCTATCGGTTGCGCTGGCGGTGGCGTCGTCTTCCTGCGCCTGCCAAGCCAGTCATTCACCCATTCCGGCGAGGATTCGGCCGCGGCAAAACTGGCTGGCGCGGTGGCGGCAATCCACATCAGGGCCAGCGTGTGCTTGCAGGGGAATTTTCGCGACGGGCAGGTGCATTTGTAGCCGTGATCGCCCGTGTCGACCACCACCCGATAAGGATTGGAGCCGGAGCCCTGGCATTCACCCCAGATGAGCGCCTGCTGCTCATTCCGCTCGAGCCGCGGCCAGTTCGATCGCTTGGTCAGTTTGGAGGCGGCGCTCAGCGACGCTTGATCGGGAGCAAGCGCCTCAATGGTCTTCAAATCGAATTCCAAGCCGCGCCCCTCGTGACTCGAACCAAACGCCTGTCGCCAGGATAGACAGCCGTTTGTGAAGAATTATTGTAGCTCTGGTGAAGCGAAGATCGATACGTCTCTGCCCCTGTTCTAATGTGCCCGAATCCGCCTGATCTGCAAGCGAGGTCTACCGCCGTTCGGCAGGCAGGGCATTTTCTGCAAACGGCCTTCGCCAGTTCCAGCAACGCGCGGTGTCGGACGGCGGAGCAGGCATGGGTCCCAGGCAGTTGCAAACCATAAATCTGGTCAGCCGGCTGAGCCACCTAGCCAACCTGAGCGTCGATGACGAGCAGGGCCGGCAGGCTGATCGCGGCTCCGGCAGGTCGACAGGCGTGGCATTTCAACCGGGGGCCGACCTGCAGGATGGCTCTCCAGCAGGCTAGTTTTTGCCTCCTTGGTGCAAATTGAACCACGCGGCGCTTGACTCCGGCGGCGGCTTGTGAAAAATTTTGCATCAACTGATAAAAATATCTTAGGGCGGAAATGGTTGGTTTTGGAAACGGCCTGCTGCGCGACGATGAAACCAGTATGGCGACGCGTGCCGCCTGGCTTCATTATGCTGGCGGCCTGACCCAGTCGGAGGTCGCCAAGCGGCTCGGCCTGACCAGCCTCAAGGCGCATCGTCTCATCACCAAGGCCAATCAGGAAGGGTTGGTCAAAGTCTATATCGACGGCGAAGTGTCGGAATGCGTCGCGCTTGAAGACGATTTGTCCAGCCGCTACGGCCTCGACTATTGCGAGGTCGTTCCCGACTTTGACGGGGAAGACCTGCCGCTCAAGGCGCTCGGCATCGCCGGCGCGCAGTTCCTCAAGCGTGAGATCGAACGCGGCGAGGATACGCTGATCGGCGTCGGTCATGGCCGCACGCTGGCCGCCTGCGTGGAGTATCTGCCGCGCATATCGGCCGAAAAGATCCGCTTCGTTTCCCTGCTTGGCGGCCTGACGCGCAAGTTCTCGGCCAATCCGCACGACGTCATTCACCGTCTGGCCGAACGGACCGGCGCGGAAGCCTATGTGATGCCGGTGCCGATGTTCGCCAACACGGTCGAGGATCGAACTGTGCTGCTTGGGCAGAAGGGCATCAGCGAGGTCTTCGATCTCGGCAAAGCCGCCGACCTGCTCATCGCCGGTATCGGCACCGCCGAGCGCGAGGCGTCGCTGGTCGCCACCGGCATGATCGAGAAGGGCGAAATGGAGGAGATCCGTCGCAAGGGCGGCGTCGGCGAACTGCTCGGCCATTTCTTCGACGATGCTGGAAAGGCGGTCGAGACGACCCTTTCCAACCGGGCGCTGGCGCTGGCGCGAGAAGATATCAGCAATCGCAGGATTGTCGCCGTTGCCGGCGGCAAGGTGAAGGTTCGTGCCATCAAATCGGTGTTGGAGGGCCGCTATCTCAAGGGCTTGGTCACCGATGAGCGGACGGCACGATCACTCGTGGAGCAGACGCCGGTCGGGTAGCCGGCAGCCATTCGATTGAAACTACCCTGTGGAGGAGAAGACAAATGCATGAGAAAGAAAAAGACCTGATCGATGCGTTCCTGCGCGGACAAGTTGATCGTCGTGGGCTGATCAAGGGTCTTGGCGCGATGGGCCTTGCCGCTGGCACGGCCGGCACGCTGCTCAATCTGGGGCAGACCCGTGCGCTGGCGGCGGACTTCGACTGGCAGGCGCACAAGGGCAAGACCATCAAGCTCTTGCTCAACAAGCATCCTTACGCGGATGCGATGATCGCCAACCTTGAAAACTTCAAAAAGTTGACCGGCATGGAAGTCGTCTATGACGTCTTCCCGGAGGATGTCTATTTCGACAAGGTCACCGCTGCGCTGTCGGCCAGCTCGCCTGAATACGATGCCTTCATGACCGGCGCCTACATGACCTGGACCTATGGCCCGGCCGGCTGGATCACCGACCTTAACGAGTGGATCAAGGATCCGACCAAGACCAACGTGAACTATGCCTGGGACGATTTCCTGCCCGGCGTCTGGAAGTCCTGCGCCTGGAACGGCCAGCCGGGCGGAGCGCTCGGTTCCGACGACGCCAAGCAGTGGTGCATTCCATGGGGCTTCGAACAGAACAACATCACCTACAACAAGGGTATGTTCGACAAGGTCGGCGTCAGCGTTCCCGGCAATATGGACGAGATGGTCGCTACGGCGGCGAAGCTTACCAAGGATGTTGGCGGCGGTGTCTACGGCATCGGCGTGCGCGGTTCGCGCTCCTGGGCGACGATCCATCCCGGCTTCCTGTCGGCTTACGCCAACTTTGACCAGAAGGACCTGAACGTATCGGCTGACGGCAAATTGTCGGCCGCGATGAACACCGCCGAGTCCAAGGCCTTCCACAAGCAGTGGGTTCAGATGATCCAGGAGAGCGGCCCCAAGGACTGGTCGACCTATACCTGGTATCAGGTCGGCACCGATCTCGGTGCAGGCGCCTCGGCGATGATCTACGACGCCGACATTCTCGGCTACTTCATGAATGGCGGCGACAACAAGATGGCCGGCAAGCTCGCCTTCTCCGCCTTCAAAGCCAATCCCGCCGCCAAGGCGCCGACGCCCAATATCTGGATCTGGTCGCTGTCGATGTCCAATTTCTCGAAGGACAAGGACGCCACCTGGTACTTCATGCAATGGGCGTCCGGGCCCGAGCATGCACTGTTCGGTGCGACCAAGATGGACTTCGTCAATCCGGTCCGTCAGTCGGTCTGGAACGACGAGATGTTCCGCGAGAAGCTGAACAAGAGCTATCCGGGCTATGTCGAGATGTTCGACGTCTCGGCGCCGGGCGCCAGCATCAAGTTCACCCCGCAGCCGCTGTTCTTCGATCTCACCACCGAATGGGCGGCGACGCTGCAGAAGATGGTGGCCAAGGAAGTGCCGATCGACGAAGGCCTCGACATGCTGGCCACCAGCGTTGACGGCCAGCTCAAGGAAGCCGGGCTCGGCTGAGTCCTGGCGAACGGCTGGCCCGCTTTTGCGGGCCAGCCGGCCATTCCACTGCGAAGCGGCGCCTGGAGCATCAGACCCAAAAGTGGAAATCGGTTTTGGGAAAATCCGATGCTCAACCACTGGCGGTGCCGCCACTCGCCCAACCGGCCGCCTAGCTCCCTGGGCGGCCGGCAGGGCGAAGCAACAGAGATGACGGAACAGCACGATGACTGCGGCGACAATGCAAAGAAACAGGCCTTCCGGCTTCAGGATCAGCAAGAGGGTGCTGCCCTATGTGCTCAGCCTGCCGGCCTTGCTCGTCTGCATCGGCATCCTGATCCCGTTCTTCACATCGGTGGTCTATTCGTTCCAGCGCTACCGGCTGAGCCAGCCCTGGGCGCGGCAGTTCAACTGGGGCGACAATTACATCTCCTTTTTCACCGACCCGAGGTTCTGGAACACACTTGAGGTTTCGCTGCTCTATGCGGGCATCACCGTCCTGCTCGAACTGCTTCTCGGTCTCGGCATCGCCATGCTCCTGCAGAAGCGCTCGACGCTGAACAACTTCATCTCGATCATGCTGTTGATGCCGCTGATGACGGCGCCGGCGCTTGCCGCGCTGATGTGGAAGCTGATGACCAATCCCGGCTTTGGCGTGCTGAGCTATCTCGCCAGCCTGATCGGACTGCAGGATTTCCGCTGGGCCTCGTCTCCGTCGACCGCACTTTTCACCGTGGTCCTTGTCGATATCTGGGTCTACACGCCCTTCATCATGATCCTGCTGCTTGCCGGGCTGCGCAGCCTGCCGACGCAGCCCTTCGAGGCGGCAGCACTTGACGGCGTGCCGAGGAGTTTCGTGTTCTTCCGCATCACCTTGCCGATGCTGACGCCCTACATCCTGACGGCGACGCTGTTCCGCCTGCTGGATTCCATCCAGCAGTTCGACATCATCTATGCCATGACCCAGGGCGGTCCGGGCGATACGCTGACCGTCTTCCAGGTCGAGGCCTATCTCAACTTCTTCCAGTCGACCAATGTCGGCCGCTCGGCGGCGCTGATGATCATCCTTTGGGCGATCACCTATTTCCTCTCGAACATCTTCATCAAGAATTGGCTGCGGCTGCGCGAACGCGCCCGCGGCCAGGCATAGGAGGCTGAGATGGAACACACCTCCCTTCTCGAACGCGTCCTGCGCGGCATAGCACTGACGCTGGTCGTGATCTTCTTCATGTTCCCGATTGTCTGGATCTTCATGATGTCGTTCCAGACCAACGAGACTATCCTGCGGATTCCGCCGCAGCTTGTCTTCAAGCCGACGCTGGCCAACTACACCGCGCTCATCACCGGGAAGCTGACGACGGCAGCCGGCACGCTCGACATCGCCTTCATGCGCAACCTGTGGAATTCGGTGTTCCTGTCGGTCACCTCAGTCGCCGTCGCGCTGCTGCTTGGCGTTCCCGCGGCTTACGCCTTTGCGCGGCATAAGTTTCGCGGCTCGGAGGACATCGCCTTCACGCTGCTGTCGTTCCGGTTCGCGCCGGCGCTGCTGGTGCTCCTGCCGCTCACCCTCTATTTCCAGAAGCTTGGACTGGCCAACACCTATATCGGGCTGATCTGGGTCTATCAGCTGATCTGCCTGCCGCTGATCCTGTGGATCGTGCGCGGCTATTTCGAGGATATCCCGGCCGACATCGAATATGCCTATCGCATCGCCGGTCATTCCTGGTTCGCCACCTTCCGCAAGATCGCGCTGCCGCTCGCCGGCCCGGGCATTGCGGCTGCCGGCCTGCTCGCCTTCATCTTCGCCTGGAACAACTTCGTCTTCGCGCTCGTGCTCGCCTCGGCCGACAAGCAGCCGGTGACGGTTGGCGCGCTGGCCTTCATCACCTCCTCCGGCATTCAGTATGGCCAGATCTCGGCGGCGATCGTGCTGTCGATCACGCCGACGCTGGCACTTGCTCTCTATGCGCAGCGCTATCTCGTCGAAGGCCTGTCGCTCGGCGCCGTGAAAGGATAGCTCCGATGGCCAGCCTCGAACTGCGAAATGTCGTCAAGCGCTACAAGAGCCAGACTGTTCTCGACAATCTGTCGCTGACCGTCGCCGACGGCGAAACTCTTGTCCTGTTCGGACCGTCCGGCGCCGGCAAGACGGTGCTGCTGCGGCTCGTCGCCGGCGTTATCGACCCCGACGAGGGAAAGATCTTCATCGGCGGCGAGGACATGACCGACCTCGATGCCGAGTTCCGCGGCGTCGGCATGGCGTTCCAGAATTTCGCGCTGTTTCCACACATGACCGCCTTCGACAACATTGCCACGCCGCTTCAGGCCAAGCGCTCGTCGCAGAGCGCGATGAAGGCGGGCGTTGAGGGCGTCGCCAAGCTGCTGAAGATTGGTCACGTACTCAGCCATAAACCACGGGCGCTGTCCAACGGCCAGAAGCAGCGCACCGCGCTCGCCCGCGCTCTGGTCGGCTCGCCGCCGGTGCTCCTGCTCGACGATCCCCTGCGCAATGTCGATGCCAAACTGCGCTTCGAGATGCGGCTCGAACTGCCGAGGCTGCTGGCCGACCGTGGCGCGACCGTCGTCTACGTCACCCAGGACTACAAGGAGGCCATGGCGCTCGGCGATCGCATCGCGGTGATGTCGCAAGGTGTCATCAAGCAGCTCGGCACACCCGAGCAGATCTATCGTGAGCCGGCCAACATCGAGATCGCGCGGCTGTTCGGTGATCCGACCATCAACCTGCTCGACGTCAAGCCGTCGCGCGACGCCAAGGGCATCTATGTCGGCCTGTCGAATGTCCAGGTCCATCTGACGGGCGCCTATGACGCGACGGTCGGCCGCGATTGCGTGATCGGCTTGCGACCAGAAGCGCTGAGCTTCGTCGACGAAGGAACGCCCGCTGCCATACCGGTGACGGTCGAGGCCGAGACGCCGCTCAACGAAAAGATCGTCACGCTGGTGCGCACTGTGCGCGGCCGCGAAATCTTGGTCTCCCGGCCGGCCGGAACACCGGGTCAAACCGAGGGCAGGGCCCATATCGCTGTCGACGGCAAAAGCGCCCTGCTGTTCGATCATGCGAGCGGTGACCGCATCGGCGCCAGGAATGTCGTCAATTTGCGCAGCGGAGAAGCGGCATGAGCCAGGGCGCACTCGCCATTTCAGGCGTCGACAAGTTCTACGGTCCGATCGATAGGGGCGTGCATGCCGTCCAGAATCTGACGATGGAAATCGACAAGGGCGAGATCGTCGCACTACTCGGCTCGTCCGGCTGCGGCAAGACCTCGACATTGCGCATGATCGCCGGCTTCGAAGAGGTCTCGCGCGGCACCATCTCGGTTGCCGGCCGCAAGGTGCACACGCTGCCGCCAGTCAAGCGCAATGTGGCGATGGCGTTCGAGGGTTATTCGCTTTATCCGCCGCTGACCGTGCGCGAGAACATGGCGTTCGCGCTGAAGGCGGCCAAGCTGCCGAGGAGCGAGGTTGACGCGAAGGTTGCCAACATCGCCAAGCTGCTCGAGATCGAGGACATTCTTGAGCGCTATCCGAGCTCCATCTCCGGCGGCCAGCAGCAGCGCGCCAGCCTCGGCCGGGCGCTGATCCGCAAGGCCGATCTTCATCTGCTGGATGAACCGATGGGCCAGCTCGAACCGCAGCTTCGCGCCGTGCTGCGCGGCCGTATCAAGCACTTCATCAAGGAACGCGGCCTGACCGCGATCCTGGTCACCCACGACCAGACCGAGGCCAACGCGCTTGCCGACCGGATCGCGGTGATGGAAGGCGGCGTGTTGCAGCAGTTCGACACGCCCGACATGCTCAAGCAGCGGCCGGCCAACCTGTTCACCGGCACCTTTGTCGGCGAGCCGCCGATGAATGTCTTCGAAGCCTATGTCGGCACGGCTGCCGACAAGATCAATCTGCGACTGCCCGACGGACTTTCGCTCGATTATGACAAGGACGCGTTCAGCGGCTCGGTTCGCGACGAATTGCTCAAACGGCAGCGGGTCGTCATCGGCATCAGGCCCTATGCTGTTCGCCGCTCGAAGGACGGCGTGCCGGCCACGGTTTCGGCCAACCAATGGCTCGGCGACCAGACGCATATAGCCGCCGATTTCGCCGGCGGTTCGCTGGTCCTGGTCGAGCACGACCGGACCCGGCTGGAGCTTGGCGCGCCGATCAATATCAGCATTGATCCGAAAAACCTGCACGTCTTCGATCGGGCCAGCGGAATGGCCATTTCGCACGGCATGGAGCTTGCCTGATGCGGGATGTGCTGATCGGCATCGACGCCGGCACGTCCGTCATCAAGTCCGTCGCCTTCGACACGGCGGGCCGGCAGCTCGCGGCCGCGGCGGTGCCGAACCGGTATGAGACCTTGCCGGGCGGCGGCGCCGAGCAGGATCTGGCGCGTACCTGGGCCGATACCGCGACCACATTGCGCCAGCTTGCCGACAAGGTACCGGATCTCGCCATCCGCACCATCGCCATCGCCGTGACCGGACAGGGCGATGGCACCTGGCTGATCGACAAGGACGGTGAGCCAGTCGCCAAGGGCTGGCTGTGGCTCGATGCGCGCGCTGCCGCGATAGTCGAGGAGATCCGTGCGCGGCCCGATGACCGGCTTCGCTTCGAAAAGACCGGCAGCGGGTTGGCCGCCTGCCAGCAGGGACCGCAACTTGCCTTCATGAAGCGCAACGCGCCTGACATGCTTGCCGATGCCGCGACAGCATTCCATTGCAAGGACTGGCTCTATTTCAACCTGACCGGCGAACGCGCAACCGATCCGTCCGAGGGAACCTTCACCTTCGGCGACTTCCGCACCCGTGGCTATTGCGATGATGTGCTTGAGGTGCTCGGCGTAGCCGATCTCAGGCATCTGCTGCCGCCGATCGTCGACGGCACCAGGCATAGCGCCGGCCTGTCGGCGGCGGCTACCGAAGCGACCGGGCTGCTTTCCGGTACGCCGGTGGTGCTGGCCTATGTCGACGTGGCCTGCACCGCGCTCGGCGCCGGCCTGCTCGACCGCGAGCGCAAGCCCGGCTGCTCCATCATCGGCTCCACCGGCATGCATATGCGGCTTGCGCAGACGCCGGACGAGGTGCTGCTCAACGAGGCGGCGACCGGCTACACGATGACGATGCCGGCGCCCGGCGTCTTTGCGCAAATGCAGTCGAACATGGCGGCGACGCTCAACATCGATTGGGTTCTGGGTCTGGCCTCAGGCATCCTTGCATCGCAAGGCATTACGCGCACCAATGGCGAGATGATCGCGCTGGTCGATCAGTGGATATCCGTATCCGAGCCGGCATCGCTGCTCTATCAGCCCTATGTGTCGGAAGCCGGCGAGCGCGGACCGTTCGTCGATGCCAATGCCAGAGCCGGTTTCGTCGGCATTTCGTCGCGGCACGGCTATGCCGACATGGTCCGCGCCGTTTTCGAGGGACTGGCATTCGCGTCGCGCGATTGCTACGCCGCCATGGGGCCGCTGCCGAGCGAAATCCGGCTGACCGGCGGTGCCGCCAGAAGCCCGGCTCTGCGCAAGATCCTGGGCGCTGTCGTCGGCGCCGACATTCGCACCAGCCAGCGCGAGGAAGCTGGTGCGGCGGGCGCCGCGATGATCGCCGCGGTTTGCGTCGGCCAATACAAGTCGATGGACGAATGCGTCGGCGAGTGGGTCACGCCGCTGCTGGGTGCGGCGGAGCCGAGCGACCCAAAACTTGCCGCGATCTATGAGCGGGCGGTTCCGTCCTACACTTTGGCGCATGAGGCGCTGCGGCCGGTCTGGCGGTCGATGGCCGCATCCAGGGCAAACTGAGAAGTCGAGCATGCGTAGGAAGATTGCAGTTATTGGCGACCGCTTCATGCTTCCCGAAGTGTTTCGCGAGAAAATCGAGAAGGCCTGCGGCGACAATCTCGACATTCGCACCCTTGAGGCGGCCTGGCCCGACGAGCCGATGGAATTCGGCAATGCGGCGCTCGGCCTCGACAAGGTGAAGGAGTATTTTGGCGATCCGGACGAGGTGGTCGATTTCATTGGCGACGCCGAGATCTTCGTCACCCAGCTTGCGCCGCTCTCCGAGACCATGATGCAGCGTCTGCCTACGCTGAAGCTGGTTGCGGTCTCGCGCGGCGGCCCGATCAACATTGACATGGCTGCCGCCAGGGCCCACGGCATCACCGTCGTCAATGTGCCCGGCCGCAATGCAAGTGCTGTGGCCGAGTTCACCATCGGTGCGATCCTTGCCGAGACGCGGCTGATCCGGGTCGGGCACGAGGCCTTGCGCAAAGGGGAATGGCGCGGCGATCTCTACCGGGCCGACCGTACCGGCCGCGAGCTCAACGAAATGACCGTCGGCGTCATCGGCTACGGCAATATCGGCACCAAGGTTGTCCGCCTGCTGCGCGCGTTCGGCTGCCGCATCCTGGTCACCGATCCCTATGTGCAACTGAGCGCCGAAGACCGCAATGACGGCGTCGAACTGGTCGCGCTCGACGATCTCCTGTCCCGCTCCGATGTGGTCACGCTTCATCCCCGGGTGACTGAGGAAACCCGCGGCCTGATCAACAAGGACACCATCGCTCGGATGAAGCCGGGGGTGATCTTCGTCAACACCGCGCGCGGGCCGCTGGTCGATTACGACGCGCTTTACGATGCGCTGGTCTCAGGCCATATCGGCAGCGCCATGCTGGAGACGTTTGCGGTCGAGCCGGTGCCTGCCGACTGGCCGCTGCTGCAGCTTCCGAATGTCACGCTGACGCCGCATATCGCCGGCGCGTCGGTGCGCACGGTGACCTATGCGGCCGAGCAGGCGGCCGAAGAGGTGCGCCGCTTTATCGCCGGGCTCCCACCGGTCAACCCATGCTGAAGGTCGCGGCAGCCATGAAACACAATCCAGGCACTGAGGACCCGGCGAGATGAGCGGCGCCACTGACATCGTCGATCTGTTCGTCATCGGCGGCGGCGTCAACGGCGCCGGCATCGCACGCGACGCAGCCGGCCGCGGCCTTTCCGTCATCCTGTGCGAAAAAGACGATCTGGCCGAAGGCACCAGTTCGCGGTCGGGAAAGCTCGTTCATGGCGGCCTACGCTATCTCGAATATTACGAGTTTCGGCTGGTGCGCGAGGCGCTGATCGAGCGCGAAGTGCTGCTTGAATCGGCGCCGCACATCATCTGGCCGATGCGCTTCGTGCTGCCGCACAGCCCTGACGACCGGCCGGCCTGGCTGGTCCGGCTCGGCCTGTTCCTCTACGATCATCTCGGCGGCCGCAAGCGGCTGCCGGCCACCCGCACGCTCAACCTGCGCACCGCGCCCGAAGGCGCGCCGATCAAGGATGCGTTCAAGCGCGGTTTCGAATATTCCGATTGCTGGGTCGACGACGCCCGTCTCGTCATCATCAATGCGCTCGACGCTGCGGAACGGGGAGCCAAGATCTTCACCCGGACCGCCTGCACCGCCGCCCGCCGTGAAAACGACCTGTGGTCGGTCGAGATGCGCGACAGCCGGACCGGCGTCAGGACCACGGTTCGGGCGCGTGCGCTGATCAACGCCGCCGGTCCCTGGGTTAACGACATCATCAACCGCGTGGCCGGCCAGAACTCCAAGCGGAATGTCCGCCTGGTCAAGGGCAGCCACATCGTCGTGCCGAAATTCTGGGAAGGGCGGCAGGCCTATCTCGTCCAGAACAGCGACAAGCGGGTGATCTTCATCAATCCCTACCAGAACGATCTGGCCCTGATCGGCACCACCGATATTCCCTATGATGGGCGGCCGGAAGACGTAGCGGCGGATGCCAGCGAGGTCGACTACCTGATCAAGGTGGTCAACCGCTACTTCAAACGCGGGCTTGCGCGCAGCGATGTCATCTACTCGTTCTCGGGCGTCAGGCCGCTCTATGACGACAACGCCGACAACCCAAGCGCGGTGACGCGCGACTATATTTTCGAACTCGACGCCTCAGTCGAGCAGGCGCCGCTGCTCTCCGTCTTCGGCGGCAAGATCACCACCTTCCGCAAGCTGGCCGAGCATGCGCTGGACCGGATCGCCCCGTTCTTTCCGAAAATGGGCAAGCAATGGACGTCGAAAGGACATCTGCCGGGTGGCGATATCGCCAACGCCGACTTTGAGCAGTTTCTCGGCGATCTCGGCCGCGAATATCCCTGGATGCCGGCATCGCTGGTCAAGCACTATGGCCGGCTCTACGGCACCAGGACGCGCATTCTGGTCGGTGCGTCCAGGTCGCTCACCGATCTGGGGCGGTGCTTCGGCAAGGATTTTTTCGAACGCGAGGCGAGTTATCTGTTCGAGCATGAATGGGCGCTGACCGCTGCCGATATCCTCGAACGGCGCACCAAGCATGGGCTGCATCTGTCCGCCGCAGAAAGAGCCGCCTTCGAGGACTGGTGCGCGGGTCGGCTGGTGAAAGCAAGCTGATGGCGTTTACGCTTTCCCTCAACACCAATCCGCTGGTCAATCGTTTCGCCGAACCGGACGATCTGATCGATGCAATCGCCTACGACATCGGCATCCGGGACGTGCAGCTGACGCATGAATTCGTCAATCCCGGCTGGCCGGCGGCGACGATCTCGAAATTCATCCGCCAGTTCCGCACTGCGCTCAATCGCACCGGTGTGCGCGTAACGTCTGGGATGACCGGCCCCTACGGCAGGCTCAATCATTTCGGCCATCCCGATGTCGATGTGCGCCGCTACTACGTCGATTGGTTCAAGACCTTTGCCGACATTTCGGCCGAGCTCGGCGCCAGCGGCATGGGCACGCAGTTCGCGATCTTCACACACAGGGATTTTGACGATCCGGAGCGTCGCGCGCGGCTTTTCGAGATCGCACTGGAATGCTGGCGCGAGGTCGCCGAGCACGCCAAGGCGGCCGGATTAACCTATCTGTTTTGGGAGCCGATGTCGGTCGGCCGCGAATTCGGCCATACGATCGAGAGTTGCTGGGCACTGCACAACCAGATCGAAGCAGCCGGCATGGCCATTCCGTTGAAGATGATGGTCGATATTGACCACGGCGACGTGACCTCGAGCAACCCGGCCGACATCGATCCTTATGCCTGGGCCGAAGCCTTTCCCAGGGTATCGCCGATCATCCACATCAAACAGTCGTCGATGAACAAGGGCGGCCATTGGCCGTTCATCGCCGCCTACAACAAGGACGGCCGCATCACGCCGGAAAAGCTTCTGGAGACGGTTCGCCGCGGCGGCGGCGTCGACAACGAGATCTGCCTCGAACTGTCGTTTCGCGAACGCGAGCCGGTCGACCACCAGGTCGTCGCCATGATCCGCGAGTCGGTCGACTATTGGGCGCCGTTTATCGAGACCGGCAGGGCGGCAATTTTGCCGCGAACAGGATAGATAAGCAGGAGCCAATTCGGCTCCTGCTTAGAACCAGAATACGTCAGCCGAATTTCGGGTCGAGACTGCCCGACTTGTAGCGCTTGGCCATTTCCGAGACCGGCAGCGGCTTGATCTTGGGAGCGTTGCCGGCGGTGCCGAACTGCTCGAACCGCTCCTTGCAGAGCTTCCTCATAGCGGCCATTGCCGGCGTCAGATATTTGCGCGGATCGAATTCGCTCGGGTTCTCGGTCAGCACCTTGCGGATCGCGCCGGTCAGCGCCATGCGGTTGTCGGTGTCGATGTTGATCTTGCGCACGCCGTGCTTGATGCCGCGCTGGATCTCCTCGACCGGCACGCCCCATGTCGGCTTCATCTGGCCGCCATATTTGTTGATGATCTCCTGCAGTTCTTCCGGCACCGAGGACGAGCCGTGCATGACGAGGTGCATGTTCGGCAGGCGGCGATGGATCTCCTCGATCACATTCATCGCCAGCACCGCGCCGTCCGGCTTGCGCGAAAACTTGTAGGCGCCGTGGCTGGTGCCCATAGCGACGGCCAGCGCATCGACATGTGTGTCCTTGACGAACTGCACCGCCTGTTCAGGATCGGTCAGCAACTGGTCGTGGCTGACGGCGCCTTCGACGCCGTGGCCGTCTTCCTGTTCGCCGCCGCCCATCTCCAGTGAGCCGAGGACGCCGATCTCGCCTTCCACCGACACGCCGCCCCAATGCGCCATATCGACGACGCGCCGTGTGATGCCGGAATTATAATCGTAGTCGGCCGGCGTCTTGCCGTCTTCCTTCAGCGACCCGTCCATCATCACCGAGGTGAAGCCATACTGGATCGCGGTCACGCAGGTGGCTTCGTTGTTGCCGTGGTCGAGATGCATGCAGACCGGGATATCGGGGTGGATTTCGACCAGCGCGTCGATCAGCTTGGCCAGCACGACGTCGTTGGCATAGGCGCGGGCGCCGCGGCTCGCCTGCAGAATGACCGGCGATTTGGTCTCCTCGGCGGCCTCCATGATGGCGAGGCCCTGTTCCATATTGTTCATGTTGAACGCAGGCACGCCATAGCCGTGTTCGGCGGCATGGTCGAGCAATTGTCTCAATGTGATGCGAGCCACCCAATAGTCTCCCGTATTTGATTTCAAGCCTATGGTTGCGAGCCGTTCGTTCGTCGTTCAGCCCACTGATGCTTCTGGCCGGATTTCCGGAGAACCGCAACCTTTGGCCATGCCGCCGGGAGCAATTCTTGTTACAGGACAGCAATCAGGAGCGAGCAATATCCCAAAAAAATGCAACACTATCACAAAAAATTCGGCATCTATGCGATTTCCTCTGTTATAATGGCTTTGGCTCGCCGTTTCCGCCACCGCGGATTCGCAGCGGACTGGAATTCGGGAAACAGGCTGGACAATGAAGAGCGACGGCCGGCGGCAAGGCATCATGGATTTTCTGATGGATACTGGCACGGCCAGTGTCGATGAGCTTGCCTCGCGCTTCGGCGTGTCGAAGATGACCGTGCATCGCGATCTCGACGAGCTTGAGGAAAGCGGCTTCCTGCGCAAGGTGCGCGGCGGTGCTTCGATCCAGCCGAGCGGCCTCTTCGAGAGCGATTTCCGCTACCGTCAGAAGCAGGCCGGTGAGGAGAAGCAGCGTTTGGCCGCTGCTGCCGTGGCGATGATCGAACCGGGCCAGACGGTGATCATCGACGACGGCTCGACGGCCGGCGGCATTGCGCGCCACCTTGCGGATCTCCGCCCGCTGACGGTGATCTCCAACAATCTGGCCGTCATCCAGGATCTGGCCGGCGTTGGCGGCATCACCCTGATCGCGCTCGGCGGCCAGTACAGCAAGAAGTTTCACGGCTTCTTCGGCCTGCTTGCCGAGGACACGCTGAGATCGTTGCGCGCCGATGTCGCCTTCCTGTCGTCGTCTGCCATCCACGGCGCTTCCGCCTTCCACCAGGACCAGGAAGTGGTCCATACGAAGCGGCTGATGATGGCCGCGGCCGCGCGTAAATATCTGCTGGTCGATCACGGCAAGTTCGGCCGCACGGCCCTGCATTTCCTGACCGATCTCAAGGCGTTCGACGCCGTCTTCACCGGTTGTGAACTGGGACCGCAGATGCGCGAGGCGTTGGATGGCGCCGGTGTTTCGCTAACACTAGTCGAGAAGGACTAGACCATGATCCCGAAAAGTGGGAACCGGTTTTCGGAAAAGATCATGGTCAAAGAAGAAGATAGAGCCCCATCCCGCTACGCGGGATGGGGCAGGCTCTAGAAGGAGGACGCATGGTTTACTGGGTCGGCACAAGCTGGAAAATGAACAAGACGCTTGCAGAGGCGACTGAATTCGCCAAGGCGCTGGCGGGGTTCGTCCCCGGTTTCGACGACCGTATCCAGCCCTTCGTCATTCCGCCCTTCACGGCGGTCCGCGAGGTCAAGAAGGCATTGGCGACGACACGGGTCAAGGTCGGTGCGCAGAATATGCATTGGGCCGACGCCGGAGCCTGGACCGGGGAGATCTCGCCTGTGATGCTGACGGATTGCGGGCTCGACCTCGTCGAGCTCGGCCATAGCGAACGGCGCGAGCATTTCGGCGAGACCGACAGTGCTGTCGGCCTGAAGACCGCGGCGGCGGTGCGGAGCGGGCTGGTGCCGCTCATCTGCGTCGGCGAGACATTGGCGCAACGCAACAGCGGCCAGGCCGATGCGGTGCTGGCCTTGCAGGTGCATGGCGCGCTGCAACACCTCGAAGGCCAGGCAAAGGCGGCGACGATCCTGTTTGCTTACGAGCCGGTTTGGGCGATCGGCGACAAGGGCATTCCGGCAAGTGCGGACTATGCCGACAGGCAGCAGGCGCTGATCAAGAAGATCGCCGGCGATCTTCTGCCGTCCATACCGCCGGTGGTTTATGGCGGCAGCGTCAATCCGCAAAATGCCGCCGAGCTGATCGGCCAGCCTCATATCGACGGGCTGTTCATCGGCCGCTCCGCCTGGCAGGCGGAAGGCTATATCGACATCCTCCAACGCGCCTCGGCGGCGATCTAGAGCATGATCCCGAAAAGTGGAATCCGGTTTTCGGAAAAGATCATGCTCGAACAAAAGATAGAGCCCCATCCCGATTTCATCGGGATGGAACAGGCTCTAAATCAATCGAACAAGGAAAGGACACGACCATGAAAATAGCCATTGGAGCCGACAGCGCCGGCAAGCCGCTGCTCGACGTCATCGCTGCTCACCTGGCCACCAAACCCGGCCTCACCGTCAGCGACCTCAGCCAGGCAGGCTACTATGCCGACCTGTCGCAGAAGCTCGCCCAGACCATCCTCGACGGCGAGAACGATCGCGGCATCCTGTTTTGCGGCACCGGCATCGGCGTTTCCATCTCGGCCAACAAGGTGCCCGGCATTCGCGCAGCACTCACTCATGACACCTATTCGGCGGAGCGCGCGGCCAAATCCAACAATGCCCAGATCATCACAATGGGCGCCCGTGTCATCGGCCCGGAACTGGCCAAGTCGATCGTCGACGCCTGGCTCGCATCGGAGTTCGATGAAAAGGGACCGTCGGCCGGCAATGTCCAGGCGATCGACAGGCTCGACGCGGCGAAGCTGGGCTAATGCATGTCGCCCAAAAGTGCGCAGCGGTTTTGGGATAACGACATGCATAAAAACAAGAACTTAAAGCGCGTCGCATGAATCCCTGTTGATGCGATGCGCTTTAAGCCAGGCTCTTCCGCATCGCGCCAATGACGGTGACGGCCGACGCGGCGCCGGGGTCCATGTGCCCCAGCGATCGTTCGCCGAGCCGCGATGAGCGACCCTTCGCGGCAATCATGTCCTTGGTCGCCTCGGCGCCCCGTTCGGCTGCTTCAAGGGCGGCTGCGAGGCTTTCGGACACAGTTTTGCCTGAGGCCTGCGCGGCGGTGGCGGCTTGTGCAGCCGGCAGCCAGGCGTCGATCATCGTCTTTTCGCCAATCTCGGCCTTGCCGCGATCCTGGATGCCTTGCGCCATCGCCTGGAACAGGGCGACGATGTCGGCGCCCGCCAAGGTCGCCTTGCCCTTGGCGGCAGCCGCACCACGCATGAAGGCCGTCGCATAGAGCGGACCTGACGAAGCGCCGACGGCGTTGAGGAACGATTTCGCAGCAGTGTTGAGCAAGGCCGTCGGCTCGGTCGCCGCGAGGTCCAGCGAAGCGAGCGCATCGCGCACCGCGCCGAACCCAAGCGCCATGGCGATGCCATGATCGGCGTCGCCGATGACGCCGTCGAGCTGACAGAGCCTGTCCTTGTCGGCTTCGATCGCCACCGCGATCGCATCGAACATTCTTTTCAAGCCGGCCGTATCGATGGATGTCATGGATGCTACTTTCAGCCGGCGCGGAACATGGCGCAGTCGCAAGGATGGTCGAGCATCGTTTGCAATTCGGCGTCGAGATGCATCAGCGTCACCGAGGCGCCGGCCATTTCGAGCGAGGTGCAATAATTGCCGACCCAGGTCGCGTGAACTGACACGCCGATGTCATCGAGCCTCTGTTTGACGCGTCGGTTCATGATGTAGAGCTCCATCAGCGGCGTCGAGCCGAGCGAATTGACGAGCACGGAGACCTTGTCGCCACGTGTCGGCGCCATTTCGTCGAGGATCTTGTCCAGCATCTCGTCGGTGATCTCGTCGGCTGTTTTCAGTTTTCCGCGCGCGATGCCCGGCTCGCCATGAATGCCCATGCCGATCTCCATCTCGTCCGGTCCGATCTCGAAATTCGGCCGCCGGGTCTGCGGCAGCGAACAGGGCGACAGTGCCACACCCATGGTGAAGGTGTGACCGTTGGCCTTCCTGGCGATGCGCTCGCATTCATCGAATGACAGCATCTGGTCGCAGGCGGCACCAGCGGCCTTGAAGATGAAGAAATTGCCGGCGACACCACGCCTTCTGTGTCTCTGGTCTCGCGGCGCCGATGCCACGTCGTCGGTGGTCAGTACGGTGCGCACCTCGACGTCGTCCATCGCCGCCATTTCGGCGGCCATGTCGAAATTCATCACGTCGCCGGCATAGTTGCCATACATGAACAGCACGCCGGCGCCGCCGCTGGCCGCCTTGGCGCATTCGAGGATCGGGTCGGGCGGCGGCGAGGCGAAGACATTGCCTATTGCCGCCGCGTCGGCCAGGCCCTTGCCGACGAAACCAAGGAAGGTCGGCTCGTGGCCGGAGCCGCCGCCGATCACGAGGCCGACCTTGCCTTGGCGAGGTCCATCGCGGGCGATAATCGAGCGTGGGCTGCCCTCCGCGCTTTTGAGATGGCGGGGATGCGCGGCCAGGATGCCTTCCAGCATCTCGTCGACAGTGCGGTTGCCGTCGTTGATGATCTTCTTGGTCTGCACCTGCATCCTCCCGATTTCGGTATTTTCGCAGATAGTACAGCGTGTTACCGGGATTTCTACCCGGTGACGGACATTTCAGCGGCGATACGCCCCCGCGCGGCCAGGATCTGCATGCAGGCATTGGCTGCCTCTTTGCCCTTGAGCTTGAAGTGCTCGAAGAAGAAGCGGTGATGGTCCGCGCCGTCATGGTAGTTGTGCGGGGTGAGCACCGCCGCAAGCAGGGACTTTTCACCCCGCCCTGAGAACATTGACGGCGTTTGTATGGAAGGGCCGGATAGCGCTGTCAACCACCGACGTCGTCGTCGATGGCGCAGAATGGCGATCCGTTCCGACCTGATCACCTGTGAGGGCAAGCGAGGAGCGTGGCAACGTGCCGCGTCAAATGGCGATCACGGGCAAGGCAGGCAGAACCTTGTCCAAGGTGATGGGAAATTCACGCACTCGCACGCCGGTCGCGTTGTAAACGGCGTTGGCGACAGCAGCCCCCGCACCGCAGACGCCGAGCTCGCCGAGACCCTTCGCGCCAAGTGGATTGGCCTTGTCGTCATGTTCCTCGAGGAAGACGACCTCCATCTCGGGGACGTCGCCGTTGATCGGAACGTGATACTCGGCAAGGTCGTGATTGACGAAGTGGCCGTAGCGCCGGTCGAGCACCGTCTGCTCCATGAGCGCCGCACCGATCCCCCAGGTCATGCCGCCGATGATTTGCGAGCGCGCGGTCTTGGCGTTGAGTATACGGCCGGCGCCCATCACAGCCAGCATCCGGCGCATGCGGATCTCACCGGTATCGCAATCGACTGCGACCTCGGCGAAATGTGCTCCATAGGAATGCTGCGAGTAAGCCTTGTATGACTCGGTTGTAGCGCCCGCGGCTACGGAGCCTTCGGCCTCGAACCCGTCGGGAGCGATCCGCCGGATGAGGTCAGCCAGGCCTGCCGACCTCTGGCCGATCCTGACCTCGCTATTAGCAAAGCTTGCCTCGGTGGCGCTCGCGCCGTGCAACGGTGAGGCCTCGCTCGACTGCGCCGCCTTCAGGATTCGTTGCTTGAGGGCATTGCAGGCATTGTGCAGCGCCGAACCCGCGCTCGCGGCGCCCCAAGACCCGCCGGAGCCGGCGGTCCTCGGGAAGCGGCTGTCGCCAAGTTCCACTTTGATGGACGAGATCGGCAGGCCGAGGCTGTCCGCAGCGATTTGGGTCAGGATCGTATATGAGCCGGTCCCGATATCCGTCATGTCGAGCCGCGCCGTCACCCGAGCGTCCCGGTCGACCGCAACCTGCGCCGTCGCCGCGCCGATGTAGTTCGGACGGATCGCCGCCGCCATGCCGTAGCCGATGAGCTTCCGGCCCTCCCGGGTGCGGCCGGGTGTCGGGTTTCTCCGCTCCCAACCGAAACGGCGGGCGCCTTCCTTCATGCAGGCGACGAGATTGCGGGTGGAGAACGGCACGCCGCGCTCGGGATCCTGTGCCGGTTCGTTGCGGATCCTGAGTTCGATTGGGTCCAGGCCGAGCCGGTCGGCGAGCTCATCCATGGCGCATTCGAAAGCCAGCATGCCGGGCGCTTCGCCGGGCGAGCGCATCCATTCGCCGCGGTTGATATCCAGCGGAACCAGGCGATGGCGGGTGACACGGTTCGGCGCCACATAGAGCGAGCGGGCAAAAACTGCCGTTTGCTCGCAGTACTCCTCGAAGCTGGACGCTGCCGACCAGACATCGTGCGCGATCCCGGTGAGCCGCCCGTCGGCGTCCGCGCCGAAACGTACCTGTTGGATCATCTCGGCGCGGTGACCGGCATTGGCGAACATCTGTTGTCGCGTCAGCGCGATCTTCACCGGACGCTGCAGGACCTGCGCTGCAAGCGCGGCCAGGATTGTATCGGAATGGGCAATCAGTTTTGAGCCGAAGCCTCCGCCGATGAAGGGGCTCACGATGCGCACACGCTCGGGCGGGATGCGAAGCGTGCTGGCGATCCCCGCCCGGAAGTTCGCTAAAGTCTGCGCCGATGTATGGATCGTCAGCTCGTTGCCTGACCAGGCGGCGAGCGTCGCATGAGGCTCCATCGGATTGTGATGTTCGAAGGGCGTCCGGTAAGTAGCATCGATCTTGACCGGAGCCGCCGCAAAGGCGCTCTCGAAGTCGCCGATCATGCTGTCGGTCTCGAAGCCGGCATTGGTCCGCTTTGGTGCGTAGGCGTCGGCCATATGTCCCGGCAAATCGTAGAGGCCCGGCTCCTCGTCGTAGCGCACTTTGATGAAGCCGGCGGCAGCGCGTGCCGCCTCGAACGTCTCCGCAACGACCAGCGCGACGGGTTCGTCGTAATAGCGCACTCGCTCGCTGTTGAGCGCGGGCCGGGCGCGCGTGAAGACCTCCGGCACCGTCGGCGTGACCGCCGGGCCGAAATCCGGCTGGGCCGGCGCATTCCGGTGCGTCATGACCAGCAGCACTGCCGGCGCCCGTTCGGCTTCGGCCGTGTCGATCTCGGCAATGCGCCCCTTGGCGACGGCGGCGCCGAGAATATAGCCATAGGCTGCACCCTCCAGCGCATTCTCGTAGGCGTAGGTGGCGCCCCCTGTCACTTTGAGCGGACCGTCGATACGATCGATTGGGCGCCCGATGACGCCGGTGTGTGTTTCGGAAGGACGGTTCTCGCTGGTCTTCGTCTCTGTCATCGTGTCACCTCACGCACTTTCGACGGCAGCAGCGAGCGTGTGCCGCATCGTCCGTTTCGCCAGCGGGATCTTGAAATCATTGCCGCCATGCCCGACGGCTCCGGCGAGCGCGGCTTCGGCCGCATCGGTAAAGGCGCCGTCGGACGCTGCGGCTCCTGCGAGCGTGCGCTCCGCCTCCGTTGCGCGCCAGGGCTTCGCTGCCACGCCGCCCATGGCGATCCGAGCGCTTCGGATACGATCGCCGCTTTTCTCGACGATTGCTGCCACCGACACCAGCGCGAAGGCGTAGGAGGCACGGTCGCGCACCTTGCGGTAAACCTGCCGGCCGGCCGGCGGCGGCGGCAGGGTGACCGCTGCGATCATCTCGCCGTGGCCGAGCACGGTTTCGACATGGGGCATCGCCTCGGGCAATTGATGGAAATCGCCGATCGGGATCGTGCGGGTCTCGCCGCCCGGCGATATGGTCTCGATCCTGGCGTCGAGCCCGGCCATGGCGACCGCCATGTCGGATGGATGGACCGCGATGCAGGCTTTGCTCGCGCCGAGTACGGCGTGCATACGGTTGAAGCCCTGAAGCGCCGCGCAGCCCGAACCCGGCTCGCGCTTGTTGCAAGGCATGTTGCGGTCGTAGAAGTAGGGGCAGCGCGTGCGCTGCAGGAGATTGCCGCTGGTCGAGGCCTTGTTGCGTATCTGGCCGGACGCTCCCGCCAGCAGCGCTTGCGTCAGCATCGGATAGCGCGACCTCACCCGCGGATCGGCGGCGAGATCGCTGTTGCGGACCTGGGCGCCGACCCGAAGCCCGCCTTCCGCCGTCTCCTCGATCCGATCGAGCGGCAGCCGGCTGATGTCGACGAGATGCGCTGGGCGCTCGATATCGAGCTTCATCAGGTCGAGCAGGTTGGTGCCGCCGCTGATGAACTTGGCGTCCGGCCGCGCCGCAACCGCGGCGGCTGCCTGCTCGGCACTTGCCGCACGTTCATAAGTGAAGGACTGCATTGCTCACGCCCCCTCTGCCGCGTCGCGAATTGCAGCGACAATGTTCGGATAGGCGGCACAACGGCAGATGTTGCCGCTCATCCGCTCGCGGATCTCGGCATCGGTGAGGGCGATGGAAGCCGCCGCCACGTCGGCGCTCGCATGGCTCGGCCAGCCGGCCCTGGCCTCGCCCAGCATACCGACGGCGGAGCAGATCTGGCCCGGCGTGCAATAGCCGCACTGGAAACCATCGCGGGCGACGAAGGCGGCCTGCACCGGATGCAGCCGGTCACCCTCGGCAAGGCCCTCGACCGTGGTGATCTCGTCGCCTTCATGCATTGCGGCAAGCGTCAGGCAGGAATTGATCCGGCGCCCATCGACGAGCACCGTACATGCGCCGCACTGGCCGTGGTCGCAGCCTTTCTTCGAGCCGGTGAGGCCGAGATGATTGCGCAGCGCGTCGAGCAGCGTCGTCCGCGGGTCGAGCTCGACGGCAAAATCCTTCGCGTTGATCCGCAAGGACATTGGCATCGTCGGTACCGGCGTGGGCGAATCGGCCGCCGTGACGGTGTCGGCCGGCTCGCCGTGAACCGGTATACCGGTAGCCAGGAGCACGCCGGTCGCCACTCCGCCTTCCAGCACCGTTCGACGAGTCGGCCCGCTCCTGCTGTCTGTTTTGGCCATGCATGATCTCCCAGTCGCAGTTCTGTCACTCATCGACACTGGAGGTGGGGGTGCGCCCGGCGGCTTTCTTTCAAGAAACCGGCGGCAATGTCAGGATTCCGGAGAAGAATTCACCCGATAGGCCCGAGGCGTCATGCCCCTGAGACGCCGGAAGGTCGTGGTGAAGTGGCTCTGGCTTGAAAAGCCGAGGCGAAAGGCAATGCTGCCGATCGACAAACCCGTTTCGCGCAGCAGCATCTCCGCTCGTCGCACCCGCTCCTCGATCACATAGGCATAGGGTGGCAGGCCGGTCGTCGCCTTGAATCGGCGTGCAAAACTGTCGACGGCCATGTCCGCGACAGCCGCCAACTCCCTTAGCGAAATGTCGGAATTCATATGTGCATTGATATGATCCCGAACTCGACCAAGCGCCCGACGGCTGAGACAGCCGTGACGTATAGACGGGTGTTGCTCTCGGTTCAGGTTGGCCACGCGGAGGCTGACGAGGGCGACCAGATGCTCGACATAGGCAGTGTCCGGCCTGTGGCCGAGTGCCATCTCGTCGCGAAGCGAACTCAGCAGCGTGGCGACGACCACGTCTTTCTTGTTCACCAGGATCGGCAGATCTCTCAGGCGTTCGCACCCAGGAAGCCTGATATCGGGATCGATCCACAAGGCTGAGTAGGAGAGGTTTACATCGCGATAAAAGCCCTGCCGCTCCGCGCCTGCGGGGACGAAGGTGAGGGCTCCGGGCCGGTCCATCCCGTCGTACAGGGATTTTGCCTCGTGCCGGATAGATGTATGGGACGTTCCGCCTTCTTCGGTCAGCACGATCAGGTGATGAGGGGCTGTCCAGCGGAGCTCCGCCTCCCGGCACGCCCATCGCCGATTGTCGAATACGATCGAGGAGCTGCCCCACGACGCGGTTTGCAGGGGCTCCGATTTCTCCTCCTGGCTCCGAACCCGTCCGTCACCAAGCAACGGTCTGAATGACATCGAGGCATCCCGCTGGTTCACTCGCGGAGCCGTCGTCAGCCCCGGCTTGTTGTGCGCCGCCCCGCCGCTACGCATACGGCGGTTTATGTGGGACAGTCATCGTGCGTTGGTAACCGCGCCGTGTTCAAGAAGTCGTGAGATAAGGCAAATCCAGCGCGCCTCTCAGCCGCCGAGCCCATCGCGGATGGCGCAGAAATAGCGATCGGTTCCGACCTGGCCGCCCTTGAGGGCAACCTCCAATCCTTCGATTGATTTGATGCGCGAGTGGGCGACGCAAAGCGGAGAGCCCGGCGAGGCGGGCAGCGGCATCCGCACCGTCAGCGCATCGACGCCCATCTGGCCGAGCGCATGGCTAGACGTGTCGCCGCCGGCAATGACCACACGCCGCAATTGCTGCTCGATCGTCAGCTTGCGAAGAAGTTCGCCGAGGCAGCGGCCAAGCTTGTGGCGGGCGCCTTCCTGCCGGTCGATTTCGGCGCCCCGGTCGGCTGCGGGACCGAGGGCGGTGTAGAGGACGACGCTGCGCCCGGCCTCCAGACTGGCGCGGCCGGCGGAAACCGCGCGCATAATTGCCTTGTCTGAACCCTCCGAGACCAGTTCGATAGGATCCACCTCGATCCCGTCGAAACCATCCGTCAAAGCATGGCGGATCTGTCGTTCCGTTGTCGGCGAGCAACTGCCCGAGACCACCGCGATCCGGTCGGCCGCGCCCGGCGGCGAAAAGCTGGGCTCGGCACGGACGGTCCCGTTGGACGCCCATTCGGCCAGCAGCGCATATTCGATGCCCGAAGAGCCGACGACGAAAGTGCCGCCCGGCCTGCGGCCGCGCCATATCTCCTTGCCGGCAAGCGCCTGACTTTCCAGGCTGTCGACGTCCAACAGCACGATGTCGCTGCCATTCTCGATCAGGCGATCAAACGCTTCCGAGCGGGACGCCGACTGCAGCGTCGCTAGGTCGATCAGCCCCGAGCTGAGGTCCGTCTGGCGCGACAGATGGATCAGCAGGTCGGATTCATCCATCGGCGTGGTCGGGTGGCGGCTCATCACGGGATGGCGATCAATGCGGTAATATCTTTCGCGGTAAGCCGCAAACAGATGGCCGAAGGCGGTATAGCGCTTGAGCTGCGGCGCGCCGACCACCAGCGGCACGCTGTCCTGGCTGAACACGGAGCGGCCGATATCGATGGCCCGGCCGATGCTGCCGATCGCCGGGCTGGAATCGAAGGTCGAGCAGACCTTGTAGTGGCAGATCTCGGCGTTCAGGGTCTTCAGCCAGGCGAAGGCGCCGCGCAGATGCGTGTCCATCCATTGCGGCGTCTCGCTTCGGCTGGTGCCGGCCAGGCCGATGGCACGGCAATGCCTGAACTGCGAAAGCAGAGCCTCGTCCGGCTGACGCATGAACAGCACGGTCGGCACGCCGCCGAGCTCGAGCGCCTCCATGACGTCGGTCGAGCCGGTGAGATCATCGCCATAATAGGTCAGGAGCAGGTTTCGCATTGCGTCGCTTTGCTCAGGACGCTTTGCCATCGCCGAATTTTTCGATCGACCGCGCCAGTTCGGGGTGGCTCAGGGCGAAGTCCGCCAATGGTATGCCATCGACGGCCGCCTGCCAGGCTTGCTGCACTGCGCGCACGCCGGCACCCGGTCCGTCAGGGTGGCTGACGATGCCGCCGCCGCAGAGATAGAGAAGATCGACCGTTCGGCCGGTTCGCCGGTAGGTTTCGGGGGCTTGTCCACCCCACTGACCGGAGCCGACGACCGGCAGCGCGCAATCATCAGGCGAAAAGATCGGCGTGGTCACCGCCTCGAAGGAACTGATGAAGGACCAGTCCGGCTCCCAGTATTTCGAGGCGATGCCGTTGATCTGGAACTGATCGACACCGAGCAGCCGCCAGAACTGCTGCCAGACCTTGAAATCCATGCCGAGGCCGGGGTGACGGGTGAGAATGTCCCAGCCGTTGCGGTGGGCATGCAGCACCAGGCTGGAGCGCTTTCTGAGGAAGGCCATGCCGCCGAAGCCGACGGAATTGATGTTGACCACGGCGCAATTGCCGCCGGCCTTCGCCACCAGATCATGGTTGCGCATCATCTCGTCCGGATCGGCATGCGAGATGCCAAAGGCATACATCACCTTTTTGCCGGTCTTCTGCTCATGGTCGAGGACGAGCGGCATGATCGCTTTCACCCGTTCCGACAGCGGCGAATAGGCCGGGCTCATCAGCTTCTCGTCGTCCTTGATGAAATCGACGCCGGCGGCGATCAACTCACCGACCATTTCGGCCGTCTCGTGCGGCCGCAGCCCCAGTGCCGGCTTGACGATCGTCCCAATGATCGGGCGGTCCTCCACGCCGGTCAGCCGGCGGCTGCCTGCGACGCCGAACTGCGGACCTGGATGCGCTCTCCGGTATTCCTCCGGCAGGTTCATGTCGACGACGCGAATGCCGGACAGGCCTTTGATCGAAAAGGCGCCGCCGATGGCGATGGTCATCAGCGCCGAAAGATCGGTGCCGATGGCATCGAGCGGAAACGTGATGTCGACGTCCGCGCGATTGAACGGCCCGTCGCCGGCTTCGGGAAGGGACGGGCGATCGGCTTCCGGCAGATGCCTAATCGCCAGGACGCGCGCCGCCACCCGCGCCTTGAGCTCTTCGGTCTCGCCGGCCAGTGCGACGAAGGTTCCGGTCGACTGGTCGCTTGCGATCTTGGCCGCCAGCGCCTCGATGCTCGACGATGTCTCGATGCGATAGGTGAGTGTGATCATAGCTCGAAAAAAGTTCCCTGATCTTCGAAATCTGGTATAATGAGTACATGAGTATTGCAAGCGATATCCTCTCGGGCAGGCATTCTGGGATTCGTGATGGCAATGCTAAACAGACACTGGTCAAGGGAGTGATTCGCGACGATGAACCGTTCGGAGCCGATCGTCCGGCGCAAGCTTTCCGACGAAGTATTTTTGAGACTGAAGCGCTTGATCACCAGCGGCGAATTGCAGCCGGGGGACGATATGCCGTCGGAGCGCGAGCTGATGGAGCGCTTTGAGGTCGGCAGGCCGGCGATCCGCGAAGCGATGCAGGCGTTGAGCAATATGGGTCTCGTCGCGATCTCGCATGGCGAGCGGGCGAAAGTGCTGCAGCTGACCGCCAAGTCGATCATCAAACAGGTCGACGGCGCGGCCAAGATCATCTTGTCGTCATCGAAGGACACGCTGGAGCATCTCAAGAACGCGCGCATTTTCTTCGAGCGCGGCATGGTCAGGGAAGCCGCAGAAAAAGCCACCGCCGAGGACGTGCAGCGGTTGCGGGCAACCGTTGCCGAACAGCGGAGCTTTCGCGGCGATTCCGAGGCCTTCATATCCGCCGACATGAAGTTTCATACGCAGATCGCGGCGATATCCGGCAACCCGATCTATGTTGCGGTCAGCGAAGCAATGCTTGGCTGGCTGAAGGAATATCACACCGAAATGCTGATCTGGACCGGCAAGGAAAAGTTCACGCTCACCGAGCATGAAGAGATCATCGGGCGCATCGAGCTGAAGGATGCGGACGGCGCCGAGAAGGCGATGATCAAGCACCTCGAACGCTCGCGCGCGCTCTACGTGATGAATTCCGGCAACTGATTTCACCCGATCCGGGTGATCGCGTGAGGCGTCATCACAAGGTGGCGTCGTTCGAAGCCGGAAATATCAACTGACACGTCGCTCGCTGTCAGGTTCGCTAGCCACATGACGGTCTTGCCCGTGGGAGAACGGGCGGCCAGCGTGAGCACCCGCGTCTCATCGCTCGTCGCCGCCGTCACGTGCCTGAAGTCGGCCAGTTCGCAAAGCCCTCGTACGGCCTGGAAGATCGGCCGGAGTTCACCTTCGCCGACGGGTTCCCCGGATGTCGCCAGCACGCCGAACGGTCCAGTGAAGTTGGACAGCGTGAGCATCTCCAGCCCGGCCGGCGCGACTCGCGCGGCGTAGCCGATCGTCCATGCAGCCGCGAACAGGCCGGCATGGCGAGGATCCCGGTCGGCCATGGCGATGCGCTGACGGTGCGGATTGGCCTTGGTCGCACCGCCATAGGGGTTCTGCCGCATGGCGATGGTCGACGGGCCGATCCGGTAGGGTTTTGGCCCGAAGATCGCCCGCGCCGAGGCGGTGATGAAAGGCAGCGCCTCCAGCGATTGCATGACGCTGAGATCGTCGGCGGCGTGCACGATCGGACAGGTGCAGTGGGTGACGAAATCGAGCAGGTCGGCGGGGAACACGCTTGCGGTTGAGTTCGGTGAAATAGCTGAACATGCCGCCGCCGAGGCGGATATCAGGAAAGGCGCGCCGCGCCGCGGCATAAACGTCTTCGAGCGGCGGACATTCGGGCCACGCGCTGCCCGGCGGCGTCGACTGTCGGTCGACCGAAGGCGAAACGGCGATGGCCGAGAGCCTCAGCCCGACCTGTCGCACCATGTCAGCGACACCTGAAAGCTCGGCATCGAGATCGCCAACGCAGGAAACGACGCATTCAAGCGTCGTCACGGCCGGGTAGGCGGCGGCGAGCCGGGCATAGGACTGCAAGGCGTCGAGGCGGTGGCCACGCGTCGGATCGTAGTGGAACATCAGCTGTTGCGGGCCAAGCGCGGACAGTGCCGGCAGGTTCGCCAGCGCCGTCTCGACCTCATCCGGGTAGATGATGACGGCGATATCCGGCAGCAGCGGTCCGGCTTCGCCGAGTTCAACGCGGATTGGTTCGGCGGTTGCTGCGGCAGCCGGCGCCTTCACGGCGCCGGTCACACGCAGACTGATCGTCTGGCGCACAGTCCCGCCGGCAGGCAGCACATAGGGCCATGGCAGCGCGAGCGGCCGGACATTGGTCTTGTAGGACGCATCCGACCAGTTGCGCTGGTCCTCCATCTCGAACGCGTCGCCTTCCATCCGGCATTCGGCGGTGACGCCGGGCCGAACCTCATGGGCGATCGCCTGCAGATCCTTGAAAGGCTGCCAGGGGTCGATCAGCAGCGGAAGCTTTGTTTCCACTACGCTGCCGTCGGTGTGCTCGACCGTGACCGGGCTGCCGGCCAGGCCGGCGATCGGATGCAGGATGCAGAAGCCGCAGCGATTGGTCTCGAAATCGCTTTCGGGGACGGCGCTCACGTCGAAAACGAGCTGGCCGTCGGCGGAACCCTCAATCATCGCGCGAAAGTCGAGCCGGCTTCCCTCCGGTCCGACACAACTTGCCGAATAGCTGACGGAGAAAGTATCGGCGCCCTGGTCGATAGCCAGGTCCGTCAGCGCCGGCTCATAGGTGCCCCAGTCGCGATCCCGGACGATATAGGCGATGGCGCGCAGTACTTCGATGCCGCCATGGCGGATGGTGCGCAGATTGCCGTTGACGAAGTCGGCGGTGAGCGTGCCGGCGCGCAGCCTGACCGGCTCGGCCTCGACCGCATGCGTGCCGTAGAGGAGGAAGGCGTCGGCGGTCATCTCAGCAAGGCGTCGAGCTGCACCGGCTCCCGGCTCGCAGCACCGGCATAGGCGGCTTCGACCAGCGCCAAAGTCCTGAGATTGTCCGCGCCGGAGGTTGCCGGCTCGGTTCCGTTCGCCAGGCAATCGACCCAGTGCTTTTGAATGGCGACGACGCTTTCCTGGATGTTGTGCCATGGGCGCGATGCCCAGGGCAGCAGCGGCGGCGAGACGTCGCTGACCGCTGTTCCGTTCCTGCCGGTGACGGTGAGCCGGTAATTCTGCTCAAGCCGGATCGTGCCATCGCTGCCGTCGATCTCGACCAGTGTCTGCGGAAACGGCTCAGTGGCGAGTTTCGTCGCATAGCTGCAATCGACCACGGACGTTGCGCCGCTCTTGTGGTCCATCAGCATGGTAGCGACGTCCTCGCCGGCAATCTCAGGATTAATGCGAGCGGTTCGTGTCGTGATCGTCGAAACGTCGCCCAGCAGGAAGCGGGCAATGTCGAGACTATGGATGCCGAGGTCCTCGATGATGAAGCGCTTTCCCGTCGCCAGATAGGGCTGGCCGGAAAACACGTCATAGGCCGAGCGGAACGAGATCCGGCCGAAGAAGGGCGTGCCGATGTCGCCGCTGTCGAGCACGGCACGCACCGCCTGGATCGGCGACTGCCAGCGAAAATTTTCATGCACCATCAACGGCACGCCGGCGTCAGTGCATGCCTTCACCATGGCCTTGGCGTCGGCAAGCGACGGCGCGAATGGTTTTTGGCAGATCGCCGGAACGCCGTGCCGTGCTGCCATCTCGACGAGCGAACGATGGCTCGGCGCGGTGGTGGCGATATCGACGAAATCCAGGCTTTCGCCGGCGAAAAGTGCTGCCGCGTCGGTGTAGCGTCGCGCGATACCAAACTGGTCGCCGACAACCGTGAGCCGTTCCGGGTCACGGTCGCAGACGGCGACGATCGAGACATCGGCGATGTCGCGCCAGGCGTGCATCTGGTTGACGGCAAAGAAGCCGCAGCCGATCAGCGCTCCACGCAGTTCCGCCACCATCAGCCTGCCTTTGCCATCTGCATCAGCGTCACGCGGCTCTGCAGCCGGCGCTGCGCCTGGTCGACGACGACGGCGACGATGATGACTAGGCCCTTGATCACCATCTGCCAGAACGAGCTTACGCCCATCATCACCAGCCCGTCCGAGAGAATGCCGATGACGAAGGCGCCGACGATGGTGCCGCCGATCGTGCCGCGGCCACCCGACATCGAGGTGCCGCCGAGCACCGCCGCGGCGATGGCGTTGAGCTCGAAGCTTTCGCCGGTCGCCGGATGCGAGGCCATCAGCTCGGACGAGATGATCAGGCCGACGATTGCCGCGCAGAAACCGGAGAACATGTAGACGAACATCTTCACCATATTGACCCTGACGCCCGAAATCCGCGCCGCCCGTTCGTTGCCGCCGACGGCGAAGATGTGGCGGCCGAGCGGGGTGTATTTGGCCAGATAAGCCGCCCCAAGTGCTACGACGACAAGAATCCATATCGAGACCGGCAGGCCGAGCAGCCGGCCGGCGCCGAGAAAGCCGAATCCTGTCGTGCCCAGATCGGGCTTGCCGACGAGGTTCGGGAAGGTGCGGCCATCGGACGAGAGGAGCGCCAGGCCGCGCGCGACGTAAAGCACGCCGAGCGTGGCGATGAACGGCGCGACATTCAGCCTGGTGATCAACAATCCATTGACGGCGCCGATCAGTATGCCGACCGCAAGTGTGATCAGTGCGATCTCGAAGACGTTGAAATAGATCGTGTAGCCGACCTGCAGGTCGATGCCGTTGAGCACGAGATAGCCGGCGACCATGCCGCACAGGCCGACGATCGAACCAACCGACAGGTCGATGCCTCCGGTGATGATGACGAAGGTCATGCCCATGGCCAGGAAGGCGTTCAGCGCCACGTGCTTCGACATCAGGATCAGATTGGCGGCCGACAGGAAATTGGGTGCCGCGATCGAGAAGAAGATCAGGACGGCGATCAGCGCGATGAACGTCCTCGCCTTCATCAGCGTCAGCAGCACGGAGCCGTTCGAGGCGGAGGCAACAGAAGCCTTGGCCGGGATGTCAGTCATGGGCGTGGCTCTCCGTGTGCGGGACCGGTCCGTGGCCAAGCGCCGATGCGGCGACGAGTGCCGCCTCCGTCGCCTCGGCGCGATCGAACATGCCGGTCAGTTTTCCATTGCTCATCACCGCGATCCGATCGGACAGCGCCATCACCTCGTCGAGATCGGAGGTGGCGAACAGTATGCCCAGTCCGTCCCGGGACAGTTTGCGCATGGTGCGGAAGACGTCGGCCTTGGCGCCGACATCGATGCCGCGGCTTGGTTCGTCCATCAGCAGCACCTTCGGTCCGGTGAGCAGCGCCTTGCCGATGACCACCTTCTGCTGGTTGCCGCCCGACAGCGACGAGACCTCCTGTGCCGGGTCTGCGACCTTGATCGCCAGTTCCCGCACCATCTGCGCCACGGCCTGGTTTTCCTTGGCACCGCTGATATGGAACAGACGGACAAACCGCGACAGGCTGGCCAGCGTCAGATTGCTGGCGACGGAGAGGATCGACACCAGACCTTCGCGCTGGCGGTCCTCGGGGATCAGCGCCAGCCCGCGCCGGATGCGTCGCGTCGTGTCGCGTTCTCTGACCTTCTTGCCGGCGATGAAGATCGTTCCGGTGGCATGGCCATGGCGTCCCATGATGCAGTCGAACAGCTCGCTGCGCCCGGCGCCCATCAGGCCGTATATGCCGAGGATCTCGCCGGTGCGCAGCGACAGCGAGACGTGATCGACCGCAAGCCCGCCGGTCACACGCGGCAGGCAGATGTCCTCGGCGCGGAATATCTCTTCGCCCGGAACATGGCCGTCGGCCTTGGCAAAATCCTTGGCGTCCGAGCCGATCATCTGCCGCACGATCCATTGCGTGTCGACGTTTTTCATCTTCTCCTGGCCGGTGATCCGCCCATCGCGCAGCACGGTGATGTAGTCGCCGATACGGATCAGCTCCTCGAGCCGGTGCGAGATGTAGACGATCGCCACGCCGCTCGCCTTGAGGTCGGCAATCACCTTGAACAGGATCTCGACTTCCGCTGCACTCAACGCCGAGGTCGGTTCGTCCATGATCAGGATGCGCGCATCGAGCGAAACCGCCTTGGCGATCTCGACCAGTTGCTGCTGGCCGATGCGCAGGTCCTCGACCAGCATGTCGGGCCGGATGCCGGCTTCCAGCCGCTCGAGGAATTCCGCCGCACGGCGCTCCTGTTCTCGGCTGTCGATCTTGCGGAACCGGTTGGTGATTTCGCGCGTGGCGAAAATGTTTTCGGCGACGGTCAGATTGCCGAACAGGTTCAGCTCCTGAAACACCATGCCGATGCCGCGGCTCACCGCCTCCCCCGACGATGAGAAGGAAACCTCCTCGCCCTCCAGGAGAATACGGCCGAGCGTCGGCTGTTCGACGCCGGCGATGATCTTCATCAGCGTCGATTTGCCGGCACCGTTCTCGCCAACCAGCACGTTGACCGCGCCCTTGCGCACCTCGAAATTCGCGCGCTTGACCGCGACGGTGCCCGAGTAAACCTTCGAGACGTCTACCAGTTTCAGGATCACATCGTGATCGATGGCGGCATTCATGGCTTCGGCCCGATCTCTGCCTCCGCCGGCGTCACCAGCGGCAGGTCCTGGCCGCTGCCCATGGCATAGGCGCCGACAACCCTAACGCTCCGGCCCTCCAGCGCTTCGCGCGGCAGCTTGGAAAGCACTGTCCTGTCGGCATAGATGTTGAACGCCTTGCCGAACTGGGCGAAGTCGATCTGGTTGGTGAAATCGTTGAACTGGATGAAGTCGAGACTGTCGCGCAGCGCGGTGCCACGCATCGCCGGTCCGATCTGCACCCGCGCATCCGCCTTGCCGTCGCCGTCGGCATCGACGTCCATGGTCGCCGCGCGTGACTGTGTATTCGTCGTGACCACCTTGCCTTCGAGGCGAACCGCAAAGGTCCATGGCGAGTTCGCCTGCTTCTTCGGATTGCCGTACTTGGCGCCGGCAGCCGCTGGATCGGCTTTCGCCAGGGCATGAACCTCGGGAAACGGTCCGGCCTTCTGCTGGAGATAGGGCACCACCTTGGCAGCCCAGATATCCCCGACCATCTTGTCCGCATTGAAGGCCGGCGCTTTGCCGTCGTTTTCTCCGGTCGGCAGGATCTTGCAGGCGGTCAGGCTGATGCCGACGGTAACGGCAAACATCGGCGCGGCGAGGATCGGCCAGGCAACGGTCGGCCAAGTCAGCTTGTTCAACATGTCGGCTTGTTCGGCATGGCGGTCAGGGGCCCCAGGAAACGGAAGCAAGGGACGAGCCGGAAGCTCGTCCCTTGCTATTGATGTCACGCCGGCTCAGTTGGTCAGCGCGAAGGTTTCCAGCTTGGCGGCATTGTCGCCATTGATCAGGACGCAGTCCATCAGCTGCTTTTCCTCGGCCGGAGACTTCTTGTTCTTGATGAAGTCGTTGGCCTGCTCAACTGCCATCTGCGCCTGCGCATAGGCCGGCTGCAGGACTGTGGCCTTGATGCCGCCTGAGGCGATCGAGTCGCGCACGTCATTCGACCCGTCGAAACCGACGACGATGACGTCCTTGCGTCCGGCGGCGGCAAGGGCGGCATAGGCGCCCATCGCCATCGTATCGTTGCCGGAGATCACGCCCTTGATGTCCGGGTTGGCCTGTAGGATCGATTCCATCTTGGAATAGGCTTCGGTCTGGCTCCAGTTGGCCGACTGCTGCGCCACCATCTTCAGGTCCGGATAGTCGTCGATGACATCGTGGTAACCCTTGGAGCGGATGCCGGCATTGGTGTCGGATTCCTTGCCGACCAGTTCGACGAAATTGCCCTTCTCGCCCATCAGCTTGACGAACTCCTGCGCGCCGAGCTGGGCGCCCTGGTAGTTGTTGGAGACGATCTGCGCGACGGCGACGCCGGTAGCGTTGATCTCGCGATCGATCAGGAACGAGGGAACACCCGCATCCTTGGCTTTCTGCACGGCGGCGACGGTGGCGTCGGCGCCGGCATTGTCGAGGATGATCGCCTTTGCGCCGCGGCCGATCGCGGTGTCGATCAGCTCGGACTGCTTGTTGGCGTCGTCGTCATGGACAAGCACCAGTGCTTCGTAGCCGAGTTCCTTAGCCTTGGCTTCCGCGCCGACGGCTTCGGCCTTGAAGAATGGATTGTCGTGCGAAGGCGTAATGATGGCAATGAGATCCGCCGCGTAGGCGGGTGCGGCGGTGCCAAGCGCCAGCATGCCGGCGAAAGCCGCAAGTGTCATTCTGCGAGTGAGTTTCATGATTTCCTCCCGTTTGAAAAAGCCTGTGCCTCCGCGGCCCAGGCTAAAATGCATCCCAGTTCGCCAGGCGGATCGCGTCCGTGTCGCGGATCGGTCATTTGCCGGCTGACCTGGGCGGATCATCCTGTTCGATTCCGCCCCCAGGCTGCCCCTCCACCTGCCATCTACCCAATTTTCAGCCCGGCCTCGGCTCGCCAAAGCCATTCCAACAGCTAAGCCAACTGGTATAATGAGTCAACCACAAATTCAGATGATATGTATCTGATGAGCAGCGAGCGGCTCCTGCATCAGCCACCGGCCATCGGAGAGTCATCCACCAAGAGCGATACTTTGTTCCCTACGATGCGCCGGCAACTGGCCAAGCCGGATAACCTTCACCGTAAGGGGTACGATACGCGGGGTGAGAGCGTAATAAGTAAGTAAAGAGGAGACACTCCTAAGCCTTATTCGGTGCTCAGCGGCACGCGCAGGCTTTGCTAGTATCGCGCTTTGGTTGTGGAATTTCTCCGCGGCCCCAGCCTGCGCGCGGGTTTCTTATGAATCCGTTCGCGGCAAGGATCGCGTTGCCGGTGAGGTTCAGCTATGAATTTTGTGCAGAGTTCCAGGCCGCCATCCTGCAGCCCCGCGCTAAGCTTTGCTGACCAACGGCATTTGGCTTCATTTCGTGGCATGTGCGGCAGGAGCTGCAGCGCCATGTTGTGCCTGATTTCGTTCTGTATCATCCTGCTGCTGGAATCCGCGGCACACGGTCGGCCAAAGGCCGACGACAGACTTGCCCCGCGAGACACGATCGAACTGCACGTTTGGCGATGGACTGCCTTGCGCGATGGCGTTTTGGAGGCGTTGCAGCTCAACCATACTTTCACCATCGACTCGGCTGGCACGCTTGACCTTCCAGTGATCGGGAACATTGCCGCCGCAGGTCTGCGTGAGGGGGAGCTGGCAGAGCTGATTTCCGATCGCTTGCAAGCCAGGAGCGGCCGTCAAGAACGGGCGGATACAACCGTCAAACTGATACGAAATCTGCCCTCGGACATCACAGGTTCGGTGGAACACCCGGGCAAACGAAAAGCGCCCGAACCGCCGGCAGACGCAGCCGACGACAGCTCTTCGGCCGTGGCTTCGGAACGCGCCAGTGTCGAGAAGGGCAAGGCCGAGGCGCAACCGAGCGTGCGCGGTTCCCACACACCTTGGCAGCCTGCAGCGGAGCAACAGCAAGCTCTGGAAGGGGCATTGCTGAATGAGCTGTCCGCCGCTCGCATGGAAATTGCGGCAGCTCGCGAGGAAGCACTTGCGGCTCGCCAGACTGCTCGCAACGATGCCGTCCGACACAATCAGAACCTTGCGACAGCGCGTCAACGGGCTGCCGCCTTGGTGCGGGAACTCGATGCGGTGCGGACTGACCGCGGCGCACTGGAACAGCAGCTCTTTGCGGCGCTGAGGGAAGTCGACGCGCTCAGGAAGAGCGTGCAGCCGGCTCGCGGTGACCATGAGGGCCGCGAATTGGCGGCGGCGCGAGCGGAACTGGCCGTGATGCAGCGCGGCGCCCGCGACGCCAGCGCGCAGGCGCGTGCGGTAGCCGACACGATGGCTGAACAAGGACAAGCCCTAAATCAGCAGCGGCGAAGAGCCGAAGAGCTCGCGCTTGATCTGGAAGTGGCGCAACGTGAAGTCAAAGGCTTAAAGGCCAAAGCCATTCTCGCCGATCACGAGAAGGCCGCCAGGCTTGAAGCGCGTCACTCTATGGAGGCCTCTGTGGCAGAGGCGCAGCGAGCGCTTGATGAGGAGCGGCACAAGGCCGAGCGCTTCGAACGCGAACTCACCGTGGCGCGCCAAACTATCGACGCTCTTAAGACAAGCGCAGATCTAGCTGCGGCCGCGCAGACCAACGCCATCAAGGAACGACAGGTGGCAGAGGCGGCTTTAAAGCGAGCTGGCGATGCACTCGAACTGGAGCGCGAACGGGCAGATTCAGCCGCACGTGACCTCGACAGCGCTCGCCGAGAACGCGACGCGGCAAAGCAGGAAGCGAGCCGCGTCTCGATGGAGCTGAGCGCGGCGTTGGAGCAAGAACGCAACAAGGCCATCGGTCTAGCCCGCGACCTCAGCGCCGCGCGAAAGGCGATTGACATTGAAAAGGCCCGGGATGAGCGTCGCACCGAGCGCGTGACCCGCGCTCCGAAAGCACGTGCCGGCGCAACTTCGCGTGGAGATGTGTCTGTGCGCTCGCGACCAGCCCGTCAACCCGGGTTGCGGGAAAACCACAAAGTGAAGGCAAAAAGGCCATCGCGGCCTGTTCTGGTGGCGACCATCGCGCTTCCCGACGCGTTGCTCCCGACGCGACCGCCGAAGCTCGGCTCTCGCTAGCGAGGGCTGATCGCGAACGGCATTTCCGTGGGCCGAAATACATCGCAGTAGGAGTATGATAATGAATAAATACGTCGCAGCCGGATTGACAATCGCGATCGCAATTGGCCCTGCCTCGGCACTTGACGCGGGGCTTGGCGGTCGACTTGGCGGTGTCGGGGTCGGTGCTGGCTTGGGCGTCGGCCCGAGAGGCGCCTCCGTGGCGGGCGGCGCGAGCGTCGACGGAGTAGGGGGAGCAAGCCTTGGCGGGTCGCTCGGCGTGGGCAAAGGATCGCTCGGCGCCGGACTTGGCGTCAGCGGCAACCTCGGCGGTGCAAGCGGGGGCCTATCCACAGGTGTCGGGGTGGGCGACCGTTCGTCCGGATCGGCCACCGCTCCAGGAGGTAAGCCTGGCAACCCGGCCCTAGGCTCTGGGCAAGTCGCGAGCGGCAGCGCCGGCATCACGCCAGCCATTGCCAAGGCCAATGCCGCGAGACAATCCGCCTTCCTGCCACGCGCGCTCAGGCCCTCCAAAACGGGTCGCGACGCGTTGGCGCCGATCACCAATGGCTATCCGTTGGGATTTCTGGCGCCACTGAAAGCCAAACCCGGTATCCCACAAGCTGTGGTGCGTGCCTGCCGCACGGCGATCGCCTCGGCTGCGACGCCCCTCGGTGCCGTGCGTGTTCACGCGGTCAGCGCAGGTCCGTTACAGCAACGTCGGGGCGCGCTCACGGCGCGGATCGAGGTGCGCATACACTACGCAAGGCAAGGCGGCATCGAGGTTCGGCAGGCGCGAGTCGGCTGTCGCCTCGATGCGGCGGGTAGGGTCACCGCGGTGACATAGGACGCCCCTGTCACGCAAAGCGTAGCACGAGAAATACAGTCGGGATTGGCCAGCGTTGCATGGGATTGCCCCTCGATGCCGGGCCACAACCGCATTGTTGAGGATGCAAATCAATCAATGAAAAGCCGCCCGGGGGCGGACGGCTCAAAATGCTTCCATGATTTTCAGTTACTTCCGCCTCAGGTGATGCGCTGGATGCTGGCCGCGATCTCTTCCGGCTCGAAGACCCGCTTCCAGTCGTCGCGCATCAGCACCGGCTTGCCGAACTCGATGGCCTTGTTGCAGGCGTCGGAGAACACACCCTTGGTTTCACCGAAGATGACGGCGCCGAGCACGTTCATGTGGCCAAGCAGGAAGTCGAGCGCCGCTTGCTGGTCGACCCCGCGGGCGACGACCTCGTCGACTGCTTCCTTCATGACAACGAGCAGGGAGGCGCAGACAGTCTCAGAAAGGCCCGGCTCGAGCAGCGCCATCTGGTCGACCGTGACGCGATGCGACCGCATGACCGGAGCCCAGATGATCTTGGCGATTGCTTCGCCTTTGGCGAAATCTTCCTCCGGCCCCTGCATCAGTGCGCTGACCATATGCTGCTTGGCCTTGACGCCGCCGAAATAGTCCTTCTTGGCCGCCATATCGGTTTCGTCGTTGAAGATCGGCGGATGGCAGGGATGGGTGACGAAATAGGTCAGGTCCGGCCGTTTCGGCAAATGGCCTGCGAAAGGTGCCGCGGCGTCGAGCACGACGACCATGGTGCCGGAAGCAAGCTTGCCCTCGATGCTGGCCGCGACCTTGCCGATATGGGTGTCGGGAACCGCCAGGATCGCTACCTCGGCGCCGTTCAGGGCTTCATCGGCGCTGACCGCGTCAATACCCAGCCCCGTCTTCAGCCGCTCGCAGCCGGCGTCGCTGACTTCGACATGGCGTATCGTGTAGGGAGAGCCGCGAAAATTGGTCGAAAGGCGGTAACCCATTTTGCCGCCGGCACCAAACAGCGCAATCGTTGTCATCTTGCCATACTCCTGATCTCGAACGATGGCCCTGCCGATCGTCATCTTAGTAGCTGGTATAATCACCCTACCATGGATTGGCAATCCGATTTGGGAAGAACGAGTTCAAGAGAGCCAATTCCAGTGGCGCAGTCCCACGCCGTTGGCTGCGCCAGCGGGTGGCGGCCTTGTCGGATCATGAGGTGGATCGACATCTCGGAATGCCCGAGTCTTGTAGACGCAGATCTTTTGCATTGCCCGCGAGGGCGGGTCTTTTAGGGTCCGGCGAAACCGGCAGTCTTGACGTTTAGGCGGTGGTCCGCTGCCAACCGTTCAGCAGTATCCGCGGGACAGGATCATCAGCGTCCGGGAAACATCGCCTTCAAACCTTCGCGCGACGCCTTGGCGACGCCGCGTTCGGTGATCAATCCGGTGACCAGCCGCGCCGGCGTCACGTCGAAGGCCGGGTTCGCCGCGGGCGTCGTCTCCGGCGAGATGCGGACCTGCGCAATCTCGCCATTTGCGGTCTTGCCCCAGACCAGCGAGACCTCGTCGCTGGAGCGCTGTTCGATCGGGATTTCGGCCAGCCCGTCGCCCACCGTCCAGTCGATGGTCGGCGAGGGCAGCGCGACATAGAACGGCACGTCATTGTCGGCCGCGGCCAGCGCCTTCAGATAGGTGCCGATCTTGTTGCAGACATCACCGTCGGCGGTGGTGCGGTCGGTGCCGACGATGACCATGTCGATCTGACCGCGCTGCATCAGATGGCCGCCGGCATTGTCGACGATCAGCGTATGCGGCACGCCGTGGCCGGCCATCTCCCATGCGGTCAGCTGAGCGCCCTGGTTGCGCGGGCGCGTTTCGTCGACATAGACGTGAACGGGAATGCCGGCTTCCGTAGCCAGATAGATCGGCGCCGTGGCGGTGCCGTAGTCGACGGTGGCCAGCCAGCCGGCGTTGCAGTGGGTCAGGATGTTGACCGGCTCGCCGGGCGCCTTGCGCGCCGCGATGTCCTTGATGATTTCAAGGCCGTTGACGCCGATGGCGCGGTTGAGGCCGACATCCTCGTCGGCGATTTCGCCGGCGCGCCGGTAAGCAGCCTCGGCGCGTTGTCCAGGCGGAAGCGGCCGCAGGAAATTGCGCATCTCATCGAGCGCCCAGCGCAGATTGATCGCTGTCGGGCGCGTTTCGTGCAAGACCTCCCAGACGCCGTCGAGTGCTGCATCGGAAGGATCGTTGGCCATTTGCATGGCGACGCCATAGGCTGATGTGACGCCGATCAGCGGCGCGCCGCGCACCCACATGTCGCGGATCGCCGCGGCGATGCCGGCAACGGTGCCGACTTTTACCACGCGGAAATCATGCGGCAGCCAGCGCTGGTCGATGATCTCCACCGAACGCCCGTCGTCGCTCAGCCAGATGGTGCGATAGTGGCGGTCGCCGACGTTCAAATTCTGTTCTCCTGTTCGATCAGCGCGGCCAATTTGTTGACCTCGTCGATGCTGTGGATCTGGCGTCGGTTGACGGCGATGTGACGGCCGAATTTCAGCGCCTTTGCCTCACATGTGGCGCGCAGATCCTCGTCGGCAATGGTCTCGAAATCGGCGTTGTGCGCGAGGCCCAGAATGCGCCTGTGCACCTCGACGCCGGCAAAGCCCAGCATGTCGGTCCAGACCTGATGCAGCATGTGGTCGAGCGCTTGTTCGGCGCCAAGCCTGTCGCCCTGATCCTCGAACAGGCTCTTCTGGTAGAGCATGCCCGTGCGCTCGGTTCGCCACAGATGCGAGAACTCGGTGCGGAACACCGACCATGTATCGACCGTCACATCGAGCAGATAGGCGCGCATGGTGTCGCGCTTTCCATTCTGCTCGTGGCCACGCTGCGAGAAGAACGCCATCCAGAAATTGGCGAGCAGCATGCCGACATCGAAGGCGATCGGGCCGTAGAAGCCGAATTCGGGATCAATCATCCGCGTTTCTGTCTCGGTGACCATGATCGAGCCGGAATGCAGGTCGCCATGCAGCAGCGTCTCCGCATTGGCCGCAAAAATGTGCTTCAGCCGCTGCGCCTCGACCTTGAGATCGCGGTCCGCGCGCAACTCTGCGACGATGCTGTCGAGCTGCGGGCTCGTATGCCGGTTCATCTTGGCGTCGAAATACGGGTCCGAGAACACCAGGTTCTCGGTGATGTCGCAGAGTTCGACATTGTCGGCGAACAGCGCCAGATCGGCTTTACGATCCTTGGTCGCCATATGCAGGTCGGAGCCGCGAAACAGGGTGCGGGCCATGAACAGGCCGATGTCTCTCGCGATGTTCGGCAGCTGCCGGCCCTCGATCAGCGCGCGCCGCAGGATGATGTGCGGCGACAGATATTCCATGATGATCAGCGCCTGGCCTTCATCGAAGTGATGGATCGCAGGCACCGAACCGGGCGCTCTCGCCTCCTGCCGCGTCAGCGCGTGATACTCGAAGAAGGAGCGCTTCAACGGCAGCGGCCAGCTGTCGCCGACCAGGCGGACATAGGGTAGGGCCTGCTTGACGACGGCCGCACCCATGGCGCCCTCGACGATGAAGACCAGGTTCAGATTGCCGTCGCCGACCTCGCGGACCTTCCAGCGGCTTGTATCTTTGCCGATATGCGAACACAGGGCATCGTTGGCGCCGAGGCGTGCTGCCAGGGTGTCGACCGACAGTGCTTCGAACGGCAATTTCCCAGTCATCCTTACCCTCCCGCTGATGTGCTCCCATCATAGTGGAGCCAAGGCGGTTGGTCCAAGCTAGGAAGCTCTCTGGCAATTGTCAATCGTGTTGACAATTGCCGGAACAGCCCCTAGCGTCATAGTCAGGGAGGAACGAATGGGCAATAATGCCGTGTTCCGCGTGCACGGCCTGAGGAAGTCCTTTGGCCATATCGAGGTGCTTGGCGGCGTCTCGCTCGATTTGCATGCGGGTGAAGTGACCGTGCTGATGGGCGCCAACGGCGCCGGCAAATCCACCCTCGTCAAGATCATCAGCGGTGTCTACGAGCGCGGCGGCGGCACGATGAGCCTTGCCGGCCACGACTTTGCGCCGGAGGATTTCGCGCCGAATACGCCGGCGGAGGCGATACGCGCCGGTGTCGTCACCGTTCATCAAAACATCAATGATGGTGTCGTCGCCGACCTCGACGTCGCCACCAATTTGACGCTCGACAGGTTGAGTGGCAGCGGCGCGCCGACCCTGTTCAATCCAGGCCGGGTGCGTCGCGAGGCAAAGGTGGTTGCCGACCGAATGGGGCTGGCCATCGACCTGAAAGCCCGGATCAGCGATCTCTCGCTGGCCGACCGCCAGCTGGTGGCGATAGCCCGCGCCATGGCGCATCAGCCGAAAGTGCTGATCCTCGATGAGCCGACGTCCTCTCTGTCCAGCGCCGAAGCTGACCGGCTTTTCGCGTTGCTCGACAGGCTTCGCGAGCACGGCGTCGCAATCCTCTACATCTCGCACCGCATGTCGGACATCAGGCGGCTTGCCGACCGGATCGTCTCGATGCGCGACGGCGTCATCTCAGGTGTCTTCGACCGCAAGCCGCTCGATTATGAAGGCGCGGTCAACGCCATGCTCGGCCGCAAGATCCACCTCGATCGGATCGTCGCCAGGAATTCCGCCAAGCCTGTCCTGACGATTGACGGGTTGCGCATTGCCGAAGGTTCCAGTGCGATCTCTTTGACGCTCGGCGACGGCGAGGTCGTTGCCATCACCGGCCTCGTCGGCGTCGGCAAGACCGCGCTCGCCGAGACGCTGTTTGGCGTGCGCAAGCCGCTGTCCGGGACCATGGTGCTGAACGGCAAACCCTATGCGCCGGGTTCGACGGGCGAGGCGATCGCTGCCGGCGTATTTCTCGTCGCCAAGGACCGGGGCGAAAACGGGATCGTTGGCGACTTCAACATCCAGGAAAATATCAGCCTGCCGTTCCACAGGCGGATGTCGCGTCTCGGCGTTCTCAATCGCCGCATCGAGCGCGCCACCGCCCGCCACCAGATCCAGGAGCTGGGCATCGTCTGCCGCTCGGAGAAGGACGAAATGTCGGCGCTTTCCGGCGGCAACCAGCAGAAGGTGATGGTCGCGCGCTGGATGTCGCAGGCGGCAAAACTGTTCATCCTGGACGAGCCGTTTCAGGGCGTCGACATTTCGGCCAGGCGCGATATCGCGGCCAAGCTGCGGGCGAGCGCGAACGGCCGTGCGACGCTGCTGTTCGTCACCGAACTCGACGAAGCGCTGGAGACCGCCGACCGCATCCTGGTGATGTCGGAGCAGACAATCGTTGGCGAACATCGCAATGCCGACATCGACCTCGAGCGCCTGCTGGCCGAAGTGGCGGGCGGGCCGTTGCACAGCGCAGCGTAAAGGGCGGGCAGATAATGGGACGTGGAATGGAGAGGGCATGAGTTCGGGTTGGGTAAGGATGGCAGCGGCGCGCGACCATGCCATCCGCTATGGCTTCATCGTTCTGCTGTTCGGGTTGATTGCCTATTTCGCCGTCGCCGCCGATGGCTTCGTCTCGCCGCAGAGCGCCGTCTTCATCTTTCAGTCCGTCGCCATCACCGGCGTGCTGGCGCTCGGCGTCACCGCCACCCTGGTCGTCGGCGGCTTCGACCTGTCGATCGGCTCCGTCGCCACCAGCGCCATGATGGCAGCCGCCTATGTCATGGTGGTGCTGGAGCAGAACGCTGTCGTCGCGGTTGTCGCCTGTCTCGCGATCGGTGTCATCGTCGGCCTCATCAATGGCTGGCTGATCGTCTATATGCGTGTTCCGGACCTTCTGGCGACGCTCGGCATGATGTTCCTGCTCGTCGGCTTGCAGCGAATCCCGACCGAGGGCCGCTCGATCGCCACCGGTATGACGATGCCCGACGGCTCGGTCGCCAACGGCACGTTCGGCGCCGCCTTCCTGGCGCTCGGCCGCCACCGCTTCGATTTCTTCATCCCCAACCTCATCCCGGTTTCGGTGGTCGTGCTGCTCGTGCTTGCAGTGATGATCTGGTTCTTTCTTGAATACACCCGTTTCGGACGCATGATGTATGCGGTCGGCAGCAACGAACGGGCTGCCGAACTCGCCGGCGCGCCTGTCAAGGCATACAAAATCTGGGCCTACGTTATTTCAGGGGTTTTTGCCTCGATCGGTGGCATTTTGCTCGCTGCCCGGCTTGGACGCGGCGACATCGCCTCGGGTAATAATCTCCTGCTCGATGCTGTCGCAGCGGCGCTCATCGGCTACGCGGTCCTCGGCGCCGCCAAGCCGAACGCCTTCGGCACGGCCGTCGGTGCGGTGTTTGTCGGCGTGCTGCTGCAGGGCCTGACGATGATGAACGCGCCCTACTACACGCAGGATTTCATCAAGGGCTTGGTTCTCGTGGTTGCCCTTGTCTTCACCTTCGCCCTGTCCGGCAGGGGCAAGAGGTAGGATTTCGACAGACAGGATTTCGACCGGCTGAAATTTGAGTTCAACAAGTGGAGGAAACAACATGAAGATCACAAGAAGACTTTTGGGGAAGGCAGCACTCGGGCTTGCCGGCGCCGCGCTGCTGATGCAGGTCCCGGCGATGGCGCAGGACAAGCCGGCGCCGTTCGACAAACCCGGTGCCGTCAAGATCGCGCTGGTCCGCTATCTCTCGACCGGTGACTTCTTCCAGGCCTATCTTTCCGGTGTCGAAGCGCAGGCCAAGGCGCTTGGCGTCGATCTGCGCGTCCTCGACAGCCGTCAGGACGCCGCCCTTCAGGCAGACATGGTCGACCAGGCCATTGCGCTTGGCGTCCAGGGCATCATCATCCAGCACGGCTTGACGGAATCGATGAAGGAAGCCGCCCAGCGCGCGGTCGACGCCGGCATCAAGGTCGTCGCCTTCGACGTCAATGTCGAAAACCCAGAAATACCGCAGATCGAGCAGTCCGACCGCGACCTCGCGCGCCTCGCGCTCGAACAGGCGGTCAAGGACAATGGCGAGAGCTGGAAGGCCGGCTACGTCTATGTCGCCGGCATCGCGCCGCTCGACCGCCGCAACGAGACCTGGGTCGACTTCAAGAAGAAATATGCGGGCATCAACGAGGCGGCGATGTTCGGCACGCTCGACAATCCGATCGCCAATTCCGTCGCCAACCAGGCCCGCTCGGTGCTGTCGGCCAACCCCGACATCAAGGTGATGTTCGCGCCCTATGATGAATTCGCCAAGGGCGTGAAGATCGCCGTCGACGAGGCCGGTCTGTCCCAAGACATCAAGATCTATTCGGCCGACATCTCGACCTCCGACATCGCCGCAATGCGCGAGCCCGACAGCGCCTGGGCGGCAACCGCCGCCACCAATCCGGCTGTCGTCGGCCAGGTTTCGGTGCGCGCCCTGGCTCAGCTTTTGGCCGGCGAAGACCCCGGCCACAATGTCATCGTGCCGCCGACGCTGATCACCCAGAAGGACCTGATCGACAAGGACATCAAGAACATGGAAGACCTCTCGGTCAAGCTGCCGCAGTTCGCTCATGCCGATGTCGCGATGCCGGCCTGGATGCCGAACCCCAACGCCAAATAGCTTTTTACGGCAGGCAAAAGAAAAGAGCGGCTTTCGGGCCGCTCTTTTTGCGTCTGGACCGTTATTGAGCCTACCTCAGCGCCGCCGCGATGTTGCCGCCATCTACCGTCGTCACATCGGCGGTGGTCCGCTCGGCCAGCGCCTGATGCAGGAAGGCCTGGGCGACGTCTTCGGCCGTCACTTCCTGGCCGAGCAGGTTGCCCGCCATGTATTCCTTCTCCGACACGCCGCGCGCGCCCGAGCGGCTCGCTATCATGGCGTCGGTCAAAAGCCCGGAACGGATGCGGTCGGCGTTGACGGCATTCGAGCGGATGCTATGGGCGCCGTACTCGAGGGCATACTGCCTGGACAGGAACAGCGTCGCCGCCTTCGGTATGCCGTAGGCGCCGAACTTCGGACCCGGATTGATTGCCTGCTTGGAGGTGTTGAAAAGGAGCACGCCGCCGGTGCCCTGTTCGAGCATGATGCGCACCGCGTTCTGCGCCGCCGACTGGTGGGCGAAGAAATTGAGCTCGAAGCTCTTGCGCAAAGTGGCGTCGTCGAGCTCACCGATCCTGCCCTCCCAGGCCGCACCGGCATTCGAGACGAGGATGTCGAGGCCGCCGTAAACGGCGACCGCCTGGTCGAACGCAGCGCGCATCTGCGCCGGATCGGTGATGTCGGCGCCGATGCCGATCGAACTGTTGCCTGCCTTCTTCGCCGCTTCCGTCGCCCTTGACGCGTCGAGATCGACAACGACGGCATGGGCGCCATTATCGGCGAACAGCTTTGCGGTGGCGGCACCGATTGCGCCGGCGCCGCCGGTGACCAGCACAACCTGGCCGGTCAGGGGCTTCGGCTTGTTGGCGGCGAGCTTGGCCTGTTCCAGCGACCAATATTCGAGCGGGAACAGGTCGGCTTTGGACAGTGGATGGAAATCGCCGATTGCTTCGGCTCCGCGTACCGCCTCGATCCACATTTCACCGACGTCGGAGGCGATCTTCGCGTCCTTCAGCGTGCGGCCATGGCCGAACATGCCGAGTCCCGGCACCAGCGTCAGCCGCGGCATCTGATCGAGCATCGTGCGCTTCACATCGTCGAGCGCGTCGTTGGTTTCGAAGTAGGCGCGATAGTCCTTGGCGAATTCCTCGACATGTTGGCGGATGACGGATTTGTAGTCGCCGATCTTGTCAGCGTCGGGTGCCGGCAGCGCCATCGGTCCGGTCTTGATGCGGATCGACAGGTCGGGTGTCGACACGCCGCGTCCGGCATAGTCGGCAATCTTTGCCGAATTGATGAAATCGACGATCGCGTCCGAGGTGCGGAAATCGCTGATCATGCGGTTGAAGCGGCCTTCGCCGCGTGCCACCGCCACGGCGCCGCGCAGCATCGGCGCGATATCCGCAGGCTTCGCCAGCCTAGCTGGCAAGGCGGCTTTTTCGGTGCGCGGCTTGCCGTGGCTGGTGATGAAATCCTCGGCGAGGTTCACATAATGGATCATCCGGTCATAGGCCTGTTTGGCATCGTCGCCGAAGGTGAAAATGCCATGCTTGTCGAGGATCAGGCCCTCGACCGTTGGATCGGCGTCGAAGACATCGGCCGCCGCCTTCGCCAGGTCGAAGCCCGGCATGATGTAGGGCACAAATCCCATCTTGCTGCCGAAGACCTTCTTGCTCAGCGCCTCGCTGTCGTCTTGGTCGACGACGGCCAGGATGGCGGTCGAGTGCGTGTGGTCGACAAATTTATGCGGCAGGAAGGCGTGCAGCAGTGTCTCGACCGAAGGGTTGGGCGAAGACGGATCGATGAGGTTCGCCCGCTGCAGCGCGACCATGTCCTCGTCGGAGAGTTTTTTGAGCGATCGCGCCTTGAGCAGCGCACCGAGCTTGACCGCCGGCAGGCCCTGCGGCTCGATGACGCCCATGTCCCAGCCGCTGCCCTTGACGCAGAGCACGTCCCATTTGTCGCCGACGAGATCAGTGGCCTTTGTTTTGCACGATGTGTTGCCGCCGCCATGCAGGACAAGCCGCGGTTCGCCGCCCAGAAGCCTGGTCGTATAGACGCGCAGCGCCAGGTCGCGGGCAACACCCTTCTTTGCATAGTCGGCAACGATTTTCTCCGCGTCGCCGTCATTCCACAGGTTCTTCATGTTCGCTTCGTCCGATTTGCTCTCGTTGTGAAACAGGAATGCCGCGACGCCTTGATGGCAATGCGCCCGCGGCAGAGTTTTGCGTATCTAGGCGACCTTTTCCGCTGCCGGCCCGGCATGGTCGAGCAGCCGTCGCGCCATCCGGGCGCCGACCACCAGATGTGTGCACAGCCCACCCGCGATCGCCGCCACCAGCGGTTCGAACTTGCTGTCCTCCTGCACCACCACGAGGCGCTTTTCGATCTTGCGCAGCGATGACAGCTCCGCCGAAATGACCCGCCGGTTGTAGCTGCAGTCGAGCGCCTTGCCTTGCGCGTCGATGATCTGCCCGGCGATGACGCCGGCAGCGCCGGCACGGCGCAGCACCTCCATTTCGCTGGCCGTCAGCGCGCCGCATTTGACGACATGGCTGTCGGCGTCGACGGTACCGACCGAATACAGCGCCAGGTTGCATTCACTGATGCCCGACAATTGCTCGCGGATCACCGGCTCGGCGCGCAGGCCGCGCGCCAGTTCCTCCGTCGTCAGCACCAGCGGTGCATAGAAATTGAGCCCCTCGGCGTTGAGCCGGCGTGCAATTTCCATGGTGCATTGGTCGGGCCGGTAGGAATAGGGTGCTCCGAGATTGCCGCAGAGCTGCACCACCGTGACATCCTGCAGATCGGCGTAGGACATGACGTCGGCGATCATATAAATGGTCCGCCCCCAGGCGACGCCGATGCGGTCTCCCTTCTTGATCAATTCGAGAAAGACGCTGGCCGCCAGCACCGCGATATCGGTCGACGGATCGGCGACATGGCCGTTTTCCGGCGCGATCCAGACGGCGTCGAGCTTCAACGCGTCTTCAAGCTTGCGCGCCATGACATCGTCGGTGAAAAGCTGGGTCGAGGTCGAGATGTTGACGATGCCGGTCTCGCGCGCCTTGCGCAGATACATGGCGACCGAGGCTCGGGAAATCTTCAGCTGGCTGGCCACCTGGTCCTGGCGCAGGCCGTGCGCATAGTAGAGCCAGGCGGCCTTGTGAATAAGCTGTTCTGCCGGTCGGATCGCCATGCCATCTCCTCGCTGACATTATTCACGGCTCTCGACAAAAGTCAAACCGAGCAAGGGAAAACGATGCCCCTTCGCTCGCTAAATCTAGATCACCATTGTGCCAAATGCGTTCTATCGTGGCATGGTGGATGGTGACGGGCCGGAAGCCTGTGGGGTAGAAGTTCTCGATCAGACATTGGGAGGACGGGATGGGCAATCCCTACGAACAGGATCTCGACAGGAATCCAGCCAACCACCAGCCGCTGACGCCGCTCAGCTATCTGGAGCGCGCGGCAAAGACCTTTCCCGACCATGTCGCGATCATCCATGGCCGCCAGCGCACGACCTATCGTGATTTCTGGCGGCGGTCGCTGAAGCTTGCCTCGGCGCTGCAGAGGCGCCGCATCGGCAACGGCGACACCGTCACCGTGATGTTGTCCAACACGCCGCCGATGCTGGAAGCGCATTTCGGCGTGCCGATGACCAAGGCGGTGCTGCATTCGCTCAACACCCGCCTCGATGCCGCGGTCATCGCCTTCCAACTCGACCATGCCGAAACCAAGGTGCTTGTCGTCGATCGCGAATTTGCAAATGTCGTCAGCGAGGCGCTGGCGCTGGCTAAGGTAAAACCGCTGGTCATCGACTATGACGATCCCGAATACGCCGCCGACGCCCCTTATCCCAAGGGCGAGCGGATCGGCACGCTCGACTACGAGAACTTCGTCGCGGGTGGCGACGAGGATTTCGCCTGGTCGATGCCGGACGACGAATGGGATGCGATCTCGCTCAACTACACCTCCGGCACGACAGGCAATCCGAAGGGCGTCGTCTATCATCATCGCGGTGCGGCACTGATGGCCTACGCCAACACCATCCATGCCGGCATGGGCAAGCACGCTATCTATCTGTGGACGCTGCCGATGTTCCACTGCAATGGCTGGTGCTTTCCGTGGACGCTGGCCGTGCAGGTCGGCACCCATGTCTGCCTGCGCTGGGTGCGGCCGAAGCCGATCTACGACGCCATTGCCGATCATGGCGTCACCCATCTGTGCGGCGCGCCGATCGTGATGTCGGTGCTGATCAATGCCAGGGACGAGGACAAGCGGCAATTTCCGCAGACGGTCACCTTCAGCACGGCCGCGGCACCGCCGCCGGAAGCAGTGCTGTCGGGCATGGCCGATGCAGGCTTTGCGGTCACTCACCTCTATGGCCTTACCGAGACCTATGGCCCGGCCGTCGTCAACGAATGGCATGGCGAGTGGGACGGGCTCGACAAGGGTCTCAGGGTGGCGAGGAAGGCCAGGCAAGGCGTGCGCTATGCCGCGCTCGAGGATCTGACGGTGATGGACCCCGAGACGATGGCGGAGACGCCGGCCGACGGCGAGACGATCGGCGAGGTCATGTTCCGCGGCAACATCGTCATGAAGGGCTATCTGAAGAACCGCAAGGCGAGCGACGGGGCCTTCGCCGGCGGCTGGTTCCACTCGGGCGACCTCGGCGTCAGGCATCCCGACGGCTATATCCAGCTCAAGGACCGCTCCAAGGACATCATCATTTCCGGCGGCGAGAACATCTCCTCGATCGAGGTCGAGGAGGCGCTCTACAAGCATCCTGCCGTCGCCTCCTGCGGCGTCGTCGCCAGGCCCGACGACAAATGGGGCGAGGTGCCGGTCGCCTATGTCGAGCTGAAGCCGGGCAGGACGGCGACCGAGGCCGAGATCATCGATCACTGCCGCGCGCTGCTCGCCCGCTTCAAGGTACCGAAAGCGGTGATCTTCGCCGAAATCCCGAAGACCTCGACCGGCAAGATCCAGAAGTTCAAGCTGAGGGAGATGGCCAAGGAGAGGTAGATCAGGACCCATTATCCGTGTCAGATCATTATTGGCCCAGCTAAGCCCAACTTGATCGGAGCAAAAAAGGTCACTCAGTGTCGGATTGAGTGCCTCCCGATCGTCCTCGATACAGAACCAACTCGGAAGAAGATCTAGCAGGAGGAGCATTCCAATGGAGAACACGGAGCGCGACGCCGAGGCACAGATCCGGGCGCTCATCGAGCGTTGGGCGAACGCCGTGCAGCAGCAAGACCTGGAGACAATCATTGCGGATCACGCGACGGACCTTGTGATGTTCGATGTCCCACCCCCGAACGAACTCAGGGGAATTGAGGCCTACCGGGATAGCTGGGGTCCGTTCTTCGAGCACTTCAAGCGGGGCGGCGTTTTCGCGATCGAGCGGCTGGATGTCACGGCGGGCGACCGGGTTGCTTTTGCGACCGCATTGCTGCGGTGCGGCACCAGGGAAGAGCTTGAAAAGGACCCGGCAACCCGCCTCCGGCTCACCGTCGGGCTACGGAAGGAAGATGACCTTTGGATCATCGCTCACGAGCATCACTCGTATCCTTACAAGCCGGACTGAGCAGCGCATCGGGGTCGAGCGATCGTGACAGCGCGGGTGGTGCAATTGGCGGTTGGAGGAGGAAACTCATGCCGGTTCTCAGAACATCAGAGCCTGAAGGTCAAGACGAGACCCTTCCTCGGCCATGGGCGCGAAAAGCCGCAGCGGTCAGGAAAGCCGGGCGGATCCTCGCCCTGACCGGGGTCATACTGCCGCTTCTCATGATCGGCGGGATGAAGTTCACGGCTGTTGAGATCGAGGCGTTGAGGCCGCTGATCGGCGGCACGCCTTGGCTCGCCTGGATGTATCCCGTATTTGGTGAAGCCGGTGCCTCTTATGTGCTTGGCGTCGTCGAGATCGCGACCGCGCTTCTCCTGATTGCCTCTCCCTGGTCGACGCGCGCCGGTGTCGCCGGCGGGGCAGTGGCCGCCCTGATTTTCCTGGTCACCTGTTCGATCATGGTTGCCCTGCCGATCTGGGAGCCTGCGTTGGGCTTTCCCGCGCTCGGTCCCGCCGGTCAGTTCCTGATCAAGGACATTGCGCTGCTCGGCATCGCGCTTGTCATACTGGGCGAAAACCTGAACAGATTAAACAAATCGGCTACCTAAGCGAATCCAGGCCGAAGGCGAGTGGCAGACCACGCCATCCGCACAGCCGCGCCAAATGGCGGGCTCCACCTGCTGCGATATTGTGGGACAGGCACAGGCTGCCTGCGCGGCCACGCGGACTACACCTTCGACTAGATCGAAAACGCCCCGCTCGCCACCACGATGCCGCGTCCAGAGACGCTCACTGAGTCGGCATCTACATCTACCTCGATGATGCTGGTACGTCCGAGCGCCGTGCCTTGCTCGATCTTGATTTCGCCGGGCTGTGCAAGACCGTGTGCAACGAGATGTGCGGCGAGCGGACCAGCCGCCGTACCGGTTGCCGGATCCTCGGAAATGCCAGCAGTCGGGTTGAAAAAGCGTGCATACGCCCTGGTTTCGGGCTGCCGTGGATCGAGTGAGAAGACGTAGCAGCCTTCCCCGCCGATCTGGTTGAGCAGGTCGAAAAGCTGTTTGGCATCCGGCGAAATCCGGTCGACGGCTTCGCGATCGCGGATCGGCACCAGGAGATGGGCAGCACCGGTCGAGACCACCTGGCAAGGCACGACCTCAGCCGCTATTTCTTCAGCATTAAGGCCGAGTGCCGTGGCAAGAGCGCCAAGATTTGAGAGCTGCCGGCCGGCCACTGGGGCTTCTTGCTGCATAATGATCTTTTCGAGTTTCCCTTGGCTTTGCCAGATAGCCAATGGATATACCAAGTCGCCGATCTGTTGGTGAAACCATGTTGGGCCATTGCCCAGATCGAGCCGCCCCGCTGCAGCGAGCCACCACCAAGCCCCTAGCGTGTTGTGGCCGCCTGCACCGAAAACCTCTACGCCTTTCGGCGTGAAAGAGCGCAACTTCCAGTCGGCGTCCTCCCGGGTCGCCGGTAGCACAAAGGTTGTCTCGGACTGGTTGAACTCACGTGCAATGTTCTGCATGAGCTCGAGCGCCAACTCGCCACCGCCGTCGACCACCGCAAGTGAATTGCCCGTCAGCGGCTCTACCGCGAAGACATCGACGAAATGAAATGGAATTGTTCTGCTCATGGTTTCCTCCGCTGACCCGCGGGCCCGTTTCAGTCGTTCGGCTGAATGTTTGCACGGTTGCCAATGTCCTGCATTGCAGAACAATCTCTACCGAAGGTGCGAGAGCACGTTGAGCAGTTTGCCGGTCGGGTCGGCAATGAAGAAACGTCTTACGCCCCACGGTTCGTCGGTCAAATCATAGACCACTCTGCAACCGATCTCGCTTGCGCGAAGATACACCTCGTCGACATTGTCGACCTCGATCGACAGATCTGGCACCGGGGCGCCTGAGCCGCCTTCGCTGGCGATGCTGACCTGGGGGATGGTTGTTTCACTGGACGCCAGCGTGACGAGCCACCCGTGATCCATGACGGCATCGAGCCCGAACAGGTCGGTATAGAACTTCCGAACATCCGGAATGCTGTCTGTTGCGATATTCGAGACGATGCGCAGCACGGTCATCCCAACTCTCCTTTCCGCGGCTTGGATGATAACGCATTGCTGCGCGCCGCGGAGCACGTCTTGAATAAAATGGAGCACGTCTTGAATAAAATAAGGCGCCCGATCACCTGAGCCTGGCGGGTGGCCCGTGCACGGCCCGCAGCAGGCTTCATTAACGCTGTTCACGCCCAAGTTGTGTCAACAGATGTCACCAGTCGCCTAAGACGGATAATGTCGCAGTTGACAGGCGGATGATTTCGAATTACGAGTGACGAAATTCAAAATTCGTCACTCGTAATTGAGCTAATGAAACAGGATGAATAATACCCTAGATACCCTCGACAAGGCGGTCGACGTGGTCCGACAGGAGAATGTCGCGCGCATCCTCGATTGCGCGGAGCGGCTGTTCCGCCACTACGGCTACGGCAAGACCAATGTCGCCGACATAGCGCGTGAACTCGGCATGTCGACGGCCAACATCTACCGGTTCTTCGCCTCCAAGGTTGAGATCCACCAGGCCGTTTGCGGCCGTATGCTCGCTACCTGCTACCAACTGACCTACGACGCCTGCCATAGTCCCGGAACGGCCAGCGAAAGGCTTCGCCGCTACGTGCAAACGCATTATCACTGGACCCGCGACACCATGCTCGACCAGGAGAAGGTGCACGAAATGGTGATCGTTGCCATCGAACGCGATTGGCATGTCATCGAGAAGCACATCGACAGGATCCGCGGCTTGGTGGAAGAGGTGATCCGCGAGGGAATCGCAACCGGCGAGTTTGCCGACCAGGACCCGAAAGTCGCCTCGCGATGCTTCGGCGCCGCCATCATTACCCTCTGTCACCCGCAGATGGTCGCCCAGTGTCTCGCCAAAGAAAACCGCGCGATGCCGGATGAGCTTATCGAGTTTGCGATCAGGGCCTTGAAGAAATGACCGGCGTCCGCCGGTCGTCGACACATTTCGGGAGTACGCAAGTGCCTTTGTCCAAATCCATCATGAACAGGCTGCCGGCCATTGGTCCGGCTCTGGTCGTCGTCGCGGCGCTTGGGCTCGCCGGCTGCTCGCAAGAAAAAGTGGAAGTCAAGGACATCGTCCGGCCGGTCAAGGTCGTCGAGATCGCCAAGGCGAACGATACCCGAGAGCTTTCTTACTCCGGATCGGTGCGCGCCCGCACCGAGATGAACCTTGGCTTCCGCATCAACGGCAAGATCACCGAGCGCTTGGTCGACATCGGCCAGCGCGTCAAGCCGGGCGACGTTCTGGCCCGCATCGATCCCGCCGACTACGACCTTTCGGTCAACAGCGCCGAGGCCAGCCTCGAGGCGGCCGAACGGCAGGTCGAGACGACAGGCCTTGCCCGCCGTCGTGCCGAACAGTTGTTTGCCAAGAACTTTGCATCGAAATCGCAGCTCGAACAGGCAACGCTCAGCTATGATCAGGCGGTCGCCACCCGAAATTCCGCCCGCTCAGCGCTAGACCAGGCGAAAAACCAGGTCCTCTACACCGACCTCAAGGCGGACAGGAACGGCATCGTCACATCAGTCGCCGCCGATATCGGTCAGGTGGTCGGCTCCGGCACGCCGGTTGTGACGGTTGCCGTCGATGGCGAAAAGGAAGTGCTGATCGCCGTTCCGGAAATGGATATCGCCCAGTTCAAGCCGGGCAAGAATGTCAAGGCAAGCTTCTGGTCCGACGATGCGCTGACGCTCGACGGCAAGGTCCGTGAAGTCGCCGGCAGCGCCGATCAGCAGTCGCGTACCTTTGCCGTTCGCGTCAGCCTGCCCAACGATCCGCGCGTGCTTCTCGGCATGACCGCGAACATCGAGGCTTCGGCGGCGAACAGCAGCCCGCAAAGCGTATCGATCCCGTTGAGCGCCCTGGCGCAAAAAGATGGCCAGCAGATCGTCTGGACCGTGGACCGCAACGGCGAGACCGTCCATGCGCGTCCGATCAAGGTCGCCGAGTTCACCGCCGACGGCGTGCACGTTGCCGAAGGATTGAGCCCCGGCGATGTCGTTGTTGCGGCGGGCACGCAATTCATGGCCGAAAATCTAAAAGTCAAGCTGACCGGCGATGCGGTGCAACAGTCCGCATCGGCGGACGATGATGGCGATGCCGTCAAGCGCGTGCGCTGACGGCCAAGCAAATTAAACCGGCTTCTCCTCGCATCGGCGCAAGCCGCGCGGTCAAGCGGGTTCACGGTTTCCGGGCGGCAGGTGCCCGATTGTCGAGACGTCAGGTCGGTGTAACCCCCCACATCGATCCTCGCGTCCCACCGCGATGAGTGTCTCTCCGCTCGGAAAGCCTCGCCGCCCGGAAGCCAGCATTAGAAGCTCCGTGGGCATGCCGTGTGCGTGCGAGACGATCAGACAAATGGACTGGCGCTATGACCACCGACACCAATGAAAAGCGGCCCTTCAATCTTTCGCGCTGGGCAATCGGGCACCCGAGCATTGCGCGGTTCCTGTTCGGCTTGATCATCGTTGCCGGTGCGCTCGGCCTGATGCGCATGGGCCAGAAGGAAGACCCGGACTTCACCTTCCGCGTCATGGTCGTCCAGGCTGTCTGGCCGGGGGCCTCGATCCAGGAGATGGAGGACCAGGTCGTCAACAAGATCGAGCGCAAGCTGCAGGAAACGCCGCATCTCGATTTCGTCCGTTCCTACACGCGCGCCGGCAGCGCCATCATCACCTTGCAGGTGGAAGGCGACACCAATCCCACGCAGGTCGCGGATGCCTTTTACCAGGTACGCAAGAAGGTCGGCGACATCGCCAATGAGCTGCCTCAGGGGCTGCTCGGGCCCTACTTCAACGATGAATTCGGCGACACTTTCATCACCTTGCATTCGATCAGCGGCGACGGCTACAGCTATCCCGAGCTGAAGAAATTAGCCATCCAGGCGCGTGACATGCTGCTGACGACGCCCGGCGTCGAAAAGGCCGTGATCATCGGCGACCAGCCGGAAAAACTCTACATCGACGTTTCGTCCAAGGTGCTTGCCGAGCGCGGCCTGACGCTCACCGATCTGCAGAACGCGATCAAGGGCCAAAACAATGTCGATCCGGCAGGCTCGGTCGATACCGGCCAGCGTTCGGTGCGCATCTCGGTCGAAGGCAACGTGACGGAGGCGGCCGACATCCGCGAACTTCGCCTGCGCGCCGGCAACCAGGTGACGCGCCTCGGCGACATCGCCACCGTGACCACAGGCCTCGAAGACCCCTATCAGCGCAAATACCGCTTCAACGGCCACGACAGTGTCCAGGTCGGTGTCGTCATGGCCAAGGGCTTCAACGTCACCGATGTCGGTAAGGACGTTGAGGCGACCTATCACCGCTTCGAAGAGGCGTTGCCTTACGGCGTTTCGGTCGATCAGATCGCCGACCAGCCGGAAGTCGTCAGGGAAGCGGTGACCGAGTTCATGGAAGCGCTTGGCGAGGCGCTGCTGATCGTGCTTGTCGTCTCGTTCCTAACGATCGGCTGGCGTTCGGGCCTGGTGATCGCGATCACCATTCCGCTCGTTCTGGCCGCCACCTTCGCCATCATGTACGAGATCGGCATCGATCTGCAGCGCATTTCGCTCGGCGCGCTGATCATCGCGCTCGGCCTGCTCGTCGACGACGCGATGATCGTCGTCGAAATGATGGAGCGCAAGCTCGAGGAAGGACTGGTCAAGGTCGAGGCGGCGAGCTTCGCCTATACCTCGACGGCCTTCCCGATGCTGTCCGGCACGCTGATCACTACCGCCGGCTTCATTCCGGTCGGCTTCGCGGCCTCGACGGCCGGTGAATACGTACGCACGCTGTTCTACGTCGTCGGCATCGCGCTTGTCGTGTCCTGGTTCGTGGCGGTCTACTTCACGCCGTGGCTTGGTCACATGATCCTCAAGCAGCGAAAACACGCCGGCAACCATCACGATGTTTTCGATACGCCCTTTTACCGCCGGCTTCGCGCCACCGTCGGCTGGTCCGTGCGCCACCGCATCATCGTGCTGGTCATGACGCTGGTGACTTTCGTAACCAGCCTGTGGGCGTTCCAGTTCATCCCGCAGAATTTCTTCCCGCAGTCATCGCGTCCGGAAATCCTTGTCGACCTCTGGCTGCCAGAAGGCACCAGCATCAAGGAAGTCGAGACGCAGGCCAAGGCGCTCGAAACCAGGATGATGGACGACAAGGACAAGCGCTTCATCGCCACCTATATCGGTGAGGGCGCGCCGCGCTTCTTCCTGCCGCTCGACCAGCAGCTTCGCAATCCGAACTTCGCCCAGCTTCTGGTGATGGCCAATGACGAACCGGCCCGCGAACGGCTGATCGTCAAGCTGCGCACCATTTTGGCCGAGGATTTCCCGTCGGTCCGCGCCAAGGTCGACCGCCTGTTCCTCGGGCCACCCACGGGCTGGCCGGTGCAGATGCGCGTCATGGGCCCGGATCGCCAGGAGGTGCGCCGCATCGCCGACGAGGTGAAGGCGAAGTTCCAGGCAAATCCGCTGCTCGGCGCCGTTCACGACGACTGGCTGGAGCCAGTGCCGGAGATGAAGCTGGTGATCGACCAGGATCGCGCCCGGGCGCTCGGCGTCACCTCGCAGCGCATCCGCCAGATGCTGCAGGCAAGCATGTCGGGGGCGCCGCTCGATGATTTCCGCGACGGCGAGGAGACCGTTTCGATCGTCGCCCGGGAACCGGAGGCGAGCCGTCACCTGCTGTCGGCGGTCGACTCCGTCTCTGTCCCGACGGATTTCGGTGGCTTCGTGCCGCTGTCGCAGGTCGCCAAGGTCGTCCCGGTGCTGGAGCAAGGCGTCGAATGGCGGCGCGACCGCCTGCCGACCATCAGCGTGCGTGCCACGCTGCCGGATGGCGTGCAGTCGAACGATGTCGTGATGAAGATGTACAGCGAGATGCAAGGCCTGCGCGACGGTCTGGCACCCGGCTACAACATCGAGATCCAGGGCGGCGCCGAGGATTCGGCCGAAAGCCAGGCCTCCATTGCTGCGAAAGCTCCGATAATGCTGGCCGTCATCGTCGTGCTGCTGATGATCCAGCTGCAGCACTTCGGCAAGGCGATGCTGGTGCTGGCGACCGGACCCCTCGGCATCATCGGCGCGGCGGCGGCACTTTTGATCAGTGGCGCACCTTTCGGCTTCGTCGCCATCCTCGGCGTGATCGCGCTGCTCGGCATCATCATGCGCAACTCGATCATCCTGGTCGACCAGATCGACCAGGATATCGCGGCCGGCATGGAACGCTCGGAGGCCATCATCGGCTCGGCGGTCCGCCGTTTCCGGCCGATCATGCTGACGGCGTTGACGGCGGTCCTGGCACTGATCCCGATTTCGCGCGGCGTCTTCTGGGGTCCGCTCGCCTATGCCATGATGGGCGGCATCCTCGTCGCCACCGTGCTCACCATCCTCGTCCTTCCGGCAGGCTATGCCTTGTTCTTCGGCAGGGAGCGCAAGAAGGCCGGGGACTCGGAGCAGGCGGCCGAGCCGAAGCTGGCAGAAAACGACGACAGGCCGCGACTGGCTCTGGCCGCCGAATAGAGCTGTTGGCAGATGTGACGTCCAGGGGTTAAATCCGCCCACCGGCAGGAGCGCTGGAGGAGGACGTCATGACCGTAGCTCAGACACCGGCGACGCTGCGCCAGCCGATCGACGGACGCCACCGCCAGATGTTCGTCGATGGCGCCTGGGTCGACGCCCGCTCGGGCCGCACCATGGAAACCCGCAATCCAGCCACCGGCGCGGTCATTGCCACGGTGCCGCGCGGCGACCGCCAGGATGTCGAGCTGGCGGTGGCCGCGGCGCGCAAGGCCTTCGACGGGCCGTGGAGCCGGTTCAAGCCCTATGAGCGGCAGGTGCTGCTGCTCAGGATCGCCGACCTCTTCGAAAAGCATTGGGAGGAGATCAGCCGCTCGGACACGACCGATATGGGTATGCCGATCGTGCGCACCCTGGCCAACCGCACCCGCGTCATCGGTATGCTGCGCTATTACGCCGGCATGGCGACCTCCCTGCATGGCGAGACGATCGAGAACTCGCTGCCGGGCGAAATCGTCTCCTTCACGCGCAAGGAGCCGGTCGGCGTCGTCGGCGCCATCATCCCGTGGAACGCACCGACGGCCGCTTCGATCTGGAAGATCGGGCCGGCGCTTGCGACCGGCTGCACGGTGGTGCTGAAACCTTCGGAAGAGGCGCCGCTGACGCCGCTTCTGATCGCCGACCTCATGAACGAGGCCGGCGTTCCGCCAGGCGTCGTCAACATCGTGACCGGCACCGGCGGCGAGGCAGGTGCGGCACTTGCCGAGCATAAGGGCGTCGACAAGATCGTCTTCACCGGCTCGACGGCGACCGGCCAGTCGATCGTCCGCGCCTCGGCCGGCAACCTCAAACGCGTCTCGCTGGAACTCGGCGGCAAGTCGCCGGTCATCGTCTGCGCCGACGCCGATCTCGACAGAGCGGTGCCGGTGGCGGCGATGTCGGTGTTCGCCAATTCCGGCCAGATCTGCATCGCCGGCTCGCGCCTGTTCGTCGAACGCTCCATCCATGACGAGTTCGTCGCGCGCCTGGCGGCCTATGCCAGAGGTCTCAGGATCGGCGACGGCATTGACCCGGCGACCGAAATCGGCCCGCTCGTCTCCGAAAAGCAGCTGCAACGGGTCGCCGCGTATCTCGAGGCCGGCACGGCGGAGGGCGCGACGCTCGTCACCGGCGGCACACGCCTAATGGAGGGGGAACTGGCCGCCGGCAATTTCGTCGCGCCGACGGTTTTTGCCGGTGTCTCTGACGAGATGAGGATCGCGCGCGAGGAAATCTTTGGGCCGGTCATTTCGGCACTGCCGTTCGATACGCTCGACGAGGCGATCGAGCGGGCCAACAACACGCCCTATGGTCTTGCTGCCGGGGTCTTCACCCAAAATCTCGCCACCGCCCACCAGCTTTCAAGGAAAATCCGCGCCGGCTCGGTCTGGGTGAACACCTATCACGCCATAGATCCGGCCGTGCCTTTCGGCGGCTACAAGATGAGCGGCTACGGCCGCGAGGGCGGTGCCGAGCACCTCGACGAGTATCTCAACACCAAAGGCGTGTTCATCAAGATCGATTGAGCGATCCGCCGAATAGGCCCTGAAACGAAAAACCCGCCTCGGTGGCGGGTCATCGGTGCCAATCGGAACCATATCCAAGACTTGGGTTCCTCGCCCCGGCGAAGCGGGGGAGAGGTGGCCGCGAAGCGGCCGGAGAGGGGGCTTTCGTAGAGCGCGGCTCCCCCTCTCCGTCTCGGCTTCGCCGAGCCACCTCTCCCCCACTTTTCGTGGGGGCGAGGAACCCAAGCGGAGTGAATTATCGCGCGCTCGATCCTTGAGGCGGTCGTCAAATAACGAACAGCCAGTTGGCGAGGAGCATCACCACGACGCCGGCGATCAACGTCAGGTAGGGCAGGATGCCCGCCTTTCTGACGGCGAGATCGGACGAATTCATGCCGAGATCCGCCAGCATGTGGTCAGGGAATTTGCCCTTGTCCTGGATGTAGTGTCGGAAGCAGAACACCGGGATGATGAGGGCAGCCGTGATCAGTCCCGCCCACAATGCCATCGGGTTCCAGACCTTGGCGCCGGCGCCCATGAAGATCATGTTGACATAGGCAAAGATGGCGCCGAGGCCGAGCAGCCAGCTCGGCGCGCGCCATGGCCGCGCGATATGGCCGTTGTCGATGCGATGGATCCAGCCGGCATTGAGGTTGAGGAAGTTGAAGATGATGTAGCCGCAGTTCGATACGGCGAGGATGAAGAAGAAGCTTGTCGCGTCGGCCGAGGCGATGGCCAGCACGGCCAGGTTGAAGATCAGGTCGGTCCACATCGCCCGCGTCGGCGCGCCATGCTCGTTGACATGGCTGAGATAGCGCGGCAGCCAGCCATCGATGGAGCCCTGATAGAGCGTGCGCGAGGACCCCGCCATCGCCGTCATGATGCACAGCACCAGTGCCAGGATCATCAGCATCACCAGCAGGCTATGGATGAGTTGTCCGCCGCCGACCATGCCGGCCAAGGCATCGGCAACACCGGAGCCATCGACGATCGGGGTGGCCAGCATGCCGTTCAAGCCGAGCACGCCCTGGAAGGTGAACGGCACCAGGATGAACAGCAGCATGCAGAGCAGGCCGGAATAGAAGATCGCCTTGAACGTGTCGGTGCCGGGAGTCTTGAACTCGGACGTGTAGCAGACGGCGGTCTCGAAGCCGTAGGTCGACCACGCGGCAATGAACATGCCGCCGAGAACAAGCGTCCAGCCGGCGATGCTCCAGGCACCGGGCTCTGGTGCATAGGCGGCCGCCAGCGGCACCAGCGGCGAAAAGTTCGCCCAGTCGATCTGGCCGGTGATGATCGGCACCACACCGACGATCAGCATCGGAATGATCACGAACAGGCCGATATATTTCTGCACGTTGGCCGTCCCCAGGATGCCGCGATGCTGGATGGAGAAGATGATCAGCATCAGCACTGCGCCGATGAAAAAGGTGGCATTGAAGGTGAAGGAGACCGGGCCCAGCGTGTGCCCGTAGAGCGTCCAGTTGCGGATCGCCGGTGTAGCGGCCGCGGTCACCGCCGCGATGGCGTCGGCGGCACTCGTTCCGGCATTAGCCGCGATATAGGCGGCGACTTCCGGCGAGGTGTCGGTAAATAGTGGCACCGGCGCTAGCGCGTTGAGGATATAGGCGGCGGCGATCGAGCAGCCGAGCGACAGTACCGGCGACCAGGCGAACCAGTTGCACCACACTGAAAGCGGCGCGATGAACTTGGAATAACGCAGCCAGGCGGTGGCGCCATAGATCGAGGCGCCGCCGGACTTGTTCGGAAACAGGCCGGCGATCTCCGCATAGGTGAACGATTGCAGGAAGCCCATGATCATGGACATGGTCCAGATCAGGAAGGCCAGCTTCCCGGTTGTGCCGGCAATGCCGCCGATCGAAAACAGGACAAGGGCGGGAACGCCGCTTGCCACCCAGAAGGCGCCGCGCCAATCGATGTTCCGGTGCAGCTTCCCTTCGGCAGCCGGCACCAAGGCAGAGACTATCGTGCTCATATGCGTGAATTCCCCATTTTTGATGTTCCCCATCGGCGACAGCCGATACCTCGCGATGCGTCACCGACGCACGCGTTGAACGACCTCAGGCGTTTTCCACTCAGTAGTATTTTTTTCTTGGCAGTGAAGATTGACGCGTCGCGCTTTCACGTCAAGCATTTTGTGAAGCTGTGCACATCGGAGATGTGGAACACGCGCAGGCGGCACTCACCGCCAGCCGATTTCAGGCGAGAAATCGACTTGCGCGGGCATGGCTTGCGCCATTCGCGATCCTTGAAATAGGCGTCAGGAGCGCGGTCTGGTCTTTTGCGGGTCGTAGTGGGCAAAGGCGACGACCCGCGCCGGCAGCCGCTTGCTGTGGCCGTCGAGCTTGCCGATCTCGACCTCGGTGCCGATGGCAGCATGGGTGACGTCAAGCCTGGCCAGCGCGATATTCTTGTTCAGCACCGGCGAGCGCATGCTCGAAGTGACCTCGCCGATCTGGGCGCGGCCGACATGGACGCAATCGCCATGGCCAACCGCGACATTGGCGTCAATGTCGAGGCCGACCAGTTTCTTCTGCGGGTTTTCCTTGCGCCGGATCAGCGCCTCGCGGCCGATGAAATCGTCGGTCTTGGTCTTCAGCGGCACGGTGAAGCCGATGCCGGCCTCGAACGGATCGGTCTGGTCGGAGAATTCATAGCCGGCAAAGATCAGCCCGGCCTCGATGCGAACCATGTCAAGCGCCTGCAGCCCCATCGGCTTCAAGCCGTGTGGTTGGCCGGCTTCCCAAATGGCGTCGAACACCTTTTCGGCGTCGCGCGGATGGCACCAGATCTCGTATCCGAGTTCGCCGGTGTAGCCGGTGCGCGAGACGACGACCGGAATGCCATTGCCGCCGCCGATGCGGGCGACGGCGAAACGGAACCATTCGAGCTCCTCGATCGACGGCTGCAGCAGTGAGGTCCAGATGATCTCCTTGAGAATGTCGCGGCTCTTCGGTCCCTGCACGGCGACATTGTGCATCTGGTCGGTCGACGAGCGCACCAGCACGTTGAGGCCAAGTTTCGTCGCCGTTTCGCGCAGCCATTCGCCGGAAAGATCGTCACCTCCGACCCAGCGGAAATTGTCCTTGCCGAGCCTCAGCAGCGTGCCGTCATCAATCATGCCGCCATGCTCGTAGCACATGGCGGAATAGACCACTTGGCCGACGCCGAGCGTTTTCACGTCGCGGGTCAGCGTGTATTGCAGCAGCGCTTCGGAATCCGGGCCGGTGACCTCGAACTTGCGCAGTGGCGACAGGTCCATGATCACGGCATCCTGCCGACAGGCCCAGTATTCGTCGATGGGGCCTTGCCTAGCGAAGGAATTGGCCAGCCAATAGCCCCTGTACTCGACGAAGTTGCGGGTGTGCTTGGCAAAGCTCGAATGAAATGATGTCTCGCGGGTCATTTTCGGTTCCGAATCGGGCGTCATGCGTCTGGCGATCGCTCGCGAGAATTTGTGCTGGCCGGAATAGGTCCGCACATGGATGTCGGTCAGGTTCCAGCCATTGGCCGGCGTCGTGTCGTCGGGACAGGCGGACGAAACGCAGACGATGTCGGTCAAGGCGCGCAGCAGCACGTAGTCGCCCGGCCGCGACCACGGCTCGTCGGACACCATGACGCCATGCGCGTCGATCGCCGTGTTGAAGAAGAAGTTGATCGCCATCCAGCCGGCGCGAGGAGTTACACCCTTATCGGCGAGCGCGCGGTTGAAATTCTCCGAGCAGTTGGGATGACCGGGATAGCCGATGTCGTCGTAATATTTGGCCGCACAAGCGAGCGCGAACGCATCATGCCGGCCGCACGTGTCCTGCACGACCTCGACCAGCGGCTCCATGTCCTGATCGTAGTATTTCGAATGCAGGCCGGGCATCGGATAGCTCGAGCCCATCAGCGTGCGCGTCGTCGTCACGTCGAGCGGATGGTCGCTGCCCTTGTCGAGCTTGCGCGCCGAAAAGCACTGGAAGTCGGTGCATTGGCGCCCGTCGACATCGATGATCTGCAGATAGTCGCCTGCCTTGACGAAGTAGGCTTCCGCGGTCGCCGAATGGACACGCAGGTCGAGCACCGGGTCGGCCAGTGGATCGCCAAGCCTGGACTTCGCCGCCGGCCGGATCGTGGCGCGGCGGACGATGACGCTGAGCGGTGTCGCCGTGTCGTGGCCGTCGACCAACATCGGCCCACCCGGGGCGGCGATGAGCATCGACCCGTCGCGGGCGACGGCAAAACTCTGTTCGGTGCCGGCAGGGGTGGCGCCGCCGAAGACGCGCACCGCCTTTGGCTGGTCGAGCTGCACCTGGCGTCGCTCGAGCCCTCGGCGCAGCGCGGCCAGGCTGTCGTCGCCATCGGCCAGCAGCGCCTTGATGCCGGCGGCGTTGCTGTTCGATTTCTCGCCTAAAATGCTGGGGTCGGTAGCGCCGCTCTTGTCCCATGCCAGCAGCTCGCAGGCCTGGCCGCCTTCGACATTGCGCACGCTGATCGTGTCGCCGGCCTCGATGTCGATGAGCACCGCGCCGTTGCCTTGGACGCAATAGCGCTCCATCCCGGCCGGCAACGCGATCTGGCCGGGCCGCAGGATCAGGCTCGGCCGGGGCGGCCCGGCTGCGACGGCGGGGTAGGGCGACTGGCTCATCTCAACCCTATGCCTTGAGAAACAAGTTTGCCTGTACGTGAAATTATTTTAGCAGCAAGAATAGGCAGGAAGGCCGGATTTAGCAAGGTGAAGGTGGCGAGCGGCGCTTCCTTCTCCCTTGTGGGAGAAGGTGGCCGAGCGAAGCTCGGTCGGATGAGGGGTGCTCCAGCTTGGCATCGGCCGCACTCCGTCCAACACCCCTCAACCGTCTTGGCGCTACGCGCCAATCCACCTTCTCCCACAAGGCGAGAAGGGAAGCGAACAACGCTACCCCAGCTCCTCGGAATACCCGATATCGACGCCATACTCTGCTGCGGCGTCGAGCATCGTGCGCCACAGGCTTTCGGCGAAGGTTGCAAACACCAGAAGATTGAACACCGCCTGCCCATCCGGCAGATCGCTGCCGCGCCAGAGATTGACGCTGGTGTGGTCGATCGATGTTGCGGCAGCGGCGCCGATCGGGAACGACGCCGGGTGCAGGTCGAGCGACGACAGCTTGGCCAGCATGGCGCACGCCTTCATTCCCGAGACGCTGATCAGGGCGCGCGCATGCGACTGATCGGACAGCGAGGCGAATTGCGAAAACGCTTGGCTCAAAATGTCCATTGCGTGCTTGCCGCCCTTGGACAGGACGAGGAACTGATCCGGTCCCGACCAGATGAGCGTCACGTCCGAAGCGCTGACGGCCTTCGGCACCTCCGGAGCCGCCATGCCGAAACGGGCCTTAGCGGCGTTTGCCAGTTCCGCCCCTTTGCCGCGCCGCGCCATGATCTGGATCAGGTCGAAATTGCGAATCTCGGTGAGCGAAATGCCCGGCGCGACGTCGCGTGCGCCATAGGCGCCCACGACAAGGACATGCTCCAGCGGACTGCGGGGAAGCCACGAAAATTCAGCCACGCTGACGCCCTCCATCCGGATCGTAGAAGACGGGATTGCACAGCTCGACATCATAGTTTTCGCCGCGCAGCGGGTCATGCGCATGGACGATCTCGCCGATGCGCTCGCGCCCGCGCTCGACAAGCGCGAGCCCGATCCACTGGTCAAGCGTCGGCGAGAAACAGACCGAGGTGACATAGCCCTGATCGTGGTCGGGACCCGGTATCTCGGCCTTCGGAATGATATGCGCGCCGGAGCGCAGGCGGCGCGTCTTGTCGGTCGGTTTGATGCCGACCACGACCTGCCGATCCGGTGCGACCAGCGCCTCGCGCCCGGCCATGACGCGGCCGATAAAATCCTTCTTGGTCGACATCATCTTGCCGAGCCCGAGATCGGCCGCTGTCGTCGCGCCGTTCAGCTCGGGCCCGGCGACATGGCCCTTTTCGATGCGCATGACGCCGAGCGCCTCAGTGCCGTAGGGCGTCACGCCGAATTGTTTGCCGGCTAGCATCAAATTGCGCACCAGCGCGTCGCCATAGCGGGCCGGAACGGAGATCTCGAACGCCATCTCGCCGGAGAACGAGATTCGGAACAGCCGCGCCATGATGCCGCCGCGGAGTGGCACTTCCCGCGCGCCCATGAACGGAAAGCCCTCATTCGACAAATCCGCGACCGGCTCGACGATTTCGCCGAGCAGGTCCCGAGTCTTCGGCCCGGCGATCGAGAATTGCGCCCACTGGTCGGAGACCGACGTCAATTGCACGTCGAGTTCCGGAAACAGCACCTGCCGGCAGAATTCGAGATGCTGCATCACCGGCCCGGCCTTGGCGGTTGTGGTGGTCAGGAAATAATGATCCTCGGCCAGCCGCGACGTGGTGCCGTCGTCATAGACCATGCCGTCTTCGCGCAGCATCAGCCCGTAGCGAGCTTTTCCCACAGCGAGACTGGAGAAGGTGTTGATGTAGACGCGGTCGAGGAAGGCGCCGGCATCCGGGCCGTGCACGTCGATCTTGCCAAGCGTCGAGACGTCGCAGAAGCCGACGCCGCCGCGCACCGCCTTGACCTCGCGGGTGACCGATTCCAGCCAGTCCTTCTCGCCGGCGCGCGGATACCATTGCGCGCGCTTCCACAGGCCGGTGTCGACGAACACCGCGCCCTGTTCGGCTGCCCAGTGATGCGACGGCGTCAGCCTTGTCGCATGGAAGTTCTCATCGCGATGATGGCCGGCGAAGGCGCCGATGGCGACCGGCACATAGGGCGGGCGATAGATCGTCGTGCCGGTCTCGGGGATGGATTTGCCTGATACCGCCGCCATGATGGCGAGGCCGGCGACGTTCGAGGTCTTGCCCTGGTCGGTGGCCATGCCGAGCGTCGTGTAGCGCTTTAGATGTTCGACCGATTCGAAGCCTTCGCGCTGCGCCAGCTCGATGTCCGACGCGGTGACGTCATGCTGGTAGTCGACAAAGGCTTTCCCTTTGCCGGCGACATGCCAGAGCGGGGTTAGCGAAAAGGCCTCATCGTCGGCGACTGGCGGAACGCCGTGTCCGGCAGTTTGTGCTGCTGCCACACCGGCGGCAAATCCTTGGCGCAGGCAGGCGCCGAGCCCAAAAGCGCCGTTGGCGGCACCGGCGGCCACCATGCCCGGAGGGGCGCTGTCCGGCACGAAGGCCGATATATCGTCCTGCCATTTCGGCCGGCCGCGATGGTAGGAGGTCAGCCCGACCGCCGGGTTCCAGCCGCCGGAGACGCCAAGCCCGTCGGCTTCGACCTCGGCGCGTGCACCGCCGACGAGTGCCACGGAGATTTTCCGAACGCCGTCCTTGCCGCCGTCCACCCCGCTGACGAAACCGTTCAGCACGGGAAAGCCGGCTTTGGCGGCAAGCGCGCGATGCGCGGCGGACACATCCGGGCGTGCATCGACGACGGCGGCGATCTGCAATCCGGCGCCGAGCGCCGTCTCGACCGTGCGCCAGCCATCCTCATTGTTGATGAACAGCGCGATCCTCTTCGCAGGGGTCACCGCATATCGTTCGACATAGGTCCGCATCGCCGAAGCCATCATCACGCCGGGCGTGTCGTTTCCGGCAAAGACGATCGGCCGTTCGATGGCGCCGGCGGCAACAATCGAGCGTTTGGCTACGATCCGCCACAGTCGCTGGCGCACCTGATGCTCCGGCGGGGAGGGCAGGTGGTCGTTGACCCGCTCGATCGCGCCATAGGTGCCGCCATCATAGACACCGAACAGCGTCGTGCGGTTCATAATGCGGACGTTGGGCAGCGAGGCGAGCTCGGCCAGCGTGCGGGAAATCCATTCGGCCGCCGGCATGCCGTCGATCGTGCCGCCGTCGGCCAGCAGGCGGCCACCAAGCGCAAAATCTTCCTCGCACAGGATGACGCGGGCGCCGCTGCGCCCTGAGGCGAGCGCTGCGGCCAGCCCTGCCGGGCCGGAGCCGGCGATCAATACGTCGCAATGCGCCCAGGCCTTGTCGTAATGGTCGGGATCGGCAACGCCTGCGGCGCGTCCGAGGCCTGCGGCGCGGCGGATCGCCGGCTCGTAGATTGCTTCCCAGAATTTCGCCGGCCACATGAAGGTCTTGTAGTAGAAGCCGGCCACGAAGATCGGTGAGAACAGCTGGTTTACCGCCATCAGATCGTGGCGCAGCGACGGCCAGCGGTTTTGGCTGGCCGCTTCCAGACCGTCATAAAGTTCTGCCGTGGTCGCCTTGGTGTTGGGCTCGCGGCGCGCGCCCGTGCGCAGCTCGACCAGCGCGTTGGGTTCTTCCGAGCCTGATGTCAGGATGCCACGCGGCCGGTGGTATTTAAACGAGCGGCCGACCAGCTTGACGCCATTGGCGATCAGCGCCGAGGCAAGCGTGTCGCCCTGGAAGCCGGCAAAGGTTTTGCCGTCGAAGCGAAAGTTCAGCGGCGCCGAGCGGTCGATGAGACCGCCCGATGCGAGACGATGTGTCTGCGCGTGACTGACCATCAGCCGCCAACCTTTGCAGCGCCGACGCCCGCGGCCGGCTCGACCGAGGAAATCTCGTGTGTCAGCGTGTTGCGGGTGATCTTCAGCCAGGCTCGGCAGCCGCCGCCATGGTACCAATGTTCGCTCATCGCACCGGCGACATTGTCGCGCAGATAGAGGTAGTCGAAGACGTCGTGTTCCGAACCGCCGGCTGACGGACGCACCGGCTTGGCGTCGCCCAGATAGGTGAACTCGCCGAGTTCGCGTTCGCCGCAGAAGGGACAGACAATACGCATGTTTTCTGGACCGTCCTCAGTGCAGGTTCGGTTGGGCGCCGACGCCCTTTTCATCGATCATCGCGCCGCGCCGGAATCGGTCGAGGCGGAACCGCGCGGCCTCCTTGTGCGGTTCGTTGCGGGCCAGAAGATGGGCAAACACAAGGCCCGAGCCCGGCGTTGCCTTGAAGCCGCCATAACACCAGCCGGCATTGAGATAGAGCCCGTCCACCGGCGTCTTGTCGATGATCGGCGAGCCGTCCATCGACATGTCCATGATGCCGCCCCACTGGCGCAAGAGGCGCACGCGACCGATCATCGGCATAAGCGCCATGCCGCCCTCGCAGACGTCTTCCATCACAGGCATGTTGCCGCGCTGGGCATAGGAATTGTAGCCGTCTATGTCGCCGCCGAAGACCAGTCCGCCCTTGTCGGACTGGCTGACGTAGAAATGGCCGGCGCCGAAGGTCATGACATTGGGGATCAGCGGCTTGATCGCCTCGGAAACGAAGGCCTGCAGCACGTGGCTCTCGATCGGCAGCCGCAGTCCCGCCATCGCCGCGACCCGCGACGAACTGCCGGCAACGGCCATGCCGACCTTGCCGGCGCCGATTGTGCCGCGCGAAGTCTCGACGCCGGTCACTTTGCCGTTGGCGTCGCGCGAAAAACCTGTCACCTCGCAATTCTGGATGATGTCGACGCCGAGCGCGCTCGCCGCATGGGCGTAGCCCCAGACCACCGCGTCGTGGCGCGCCGTGCCGCCACGCCGCTGCAGCAGGCCGCCTTGCACGGGAAAGCGTGCATTGTCGAAGTTCAGGAACGGCATCATCTTCTTGACCGCCGCCAGGTCCAAGAGTTCGGCATCGATGCCGTTGATGCGCATCGTGTTGCCGCGCCGCGCATAGGCGTCGCGCTGCGCATCGGAATGGTAGAGATTGATGACGCCGCGCTGGCTGACCATAGTGTTGTAGTTGAGATCCTGCTCCATGCGCTCCCACAGTTTCATCGACAGCTCGTAGAAGCCGGTATTGCCGGGCAGCCCGTAATTGGAGCGGATGATGGTGGTGTTGCGGCCGGCATTGCCGGAGCCGATCCAGCCCTTTTCGAGCACGGCGACATTCCTGATGCCGTACTCGCTGGCGAGGAACCATGCCGTCGCTAGGCCGTGACCGCCGCCGCCGATGATCACCACGTCGTAGTGATCCTTCGGGCTGGCGTCGCGCCAGGTGCGCTGCCAATTCTTGTGGCCGGAAAATGCGGCGCGGGCGAGGGAGAAGATCGAGTATTTCATGAACCTGTTTCGCGCCGGGCGTGCAACAATTCCGGATCAGATGTCGAGCGTGTGGTCACGCTCCCACTGGGTGAAGTGGGAAGCATAGGAATTCCATTCCTGGTGCTTCAGCTTTAGATAAGCCGACGAGAATTCCTCACCCAGCGCCGCCTTGAGCGATTTGTCGTTGTCGAACTCGCGCAATGCATCGAGCAAGTTGAGCGGCAGCTTCGGCGCGCCCTCCACCGTATGACCGAACTGGTACATGTCGATGTCGTAGCGCCTGCCGGGATCGGCCTTCGAGCGGATGCCGTCGAGGCCGGCGGCGATGATGACGGCCTGCAGCAGATAAGGGTTTGCCGCGCCGTCGGGCAGGCGCAGCTCGAAGCGTCCGGGGCCGGGCACGCGCACCATGTGGGTGCGGTTGTTGCCGGTCCATGTCACCGAGTTCGGCGCCCAGGTGGCGCCCGAAATAGTGCGCGGCGCATTGATACGCTTGTAGGAATTGACCGTCGGGTTGGTGATCGCGGCAAGTGCTGAGGCATGCTTCATGATGCCGCCGAGAAAATTCTTGCCCTTCGCCGACAGGCCAAGCTCCATGGCGTTGTCGGCAAAGACATTGGTCTTGCCGTCCTTGTCCCACACCGAGATGTGGGCGTGGCAGCCATTGCCGGTCAGGCCGGCGAATGGTTTTGGCATGAAGGTGGCGCGCAGGCCGTGCCTTTCTGCAACGGATTTGACCATGAACTTGAAGAAGGAATGCTTGTCGGCGGTCGCCAGCGCATCGTCGAAGGCCCAGTTCATCTCGAACTGGCCGTTGGCGTCCTCATGGTCGTTCTGGTAGGGGCCCCAGCCGAGCGCCAGCATGTGGTCGCAGATCTCGGTGATGACATCGTAGCGCCGCATCACCGCCTGCTGGTCGTAGCAGGGCTTTGATGCCGTGTCGTATTCGTCGGAAATCGTCTTGCCGTCCGGCGAGATCAGGAAGAACTCGGCCTCGACGCCGGTCTTGACATGCATACCGTCGCCCGCCGCCTCGTCAATCAGCCGCCTCAGCGTGTTGCGCGGCGCCTGCTCGACCGATTTTTCGTCCATCATGCAATTGGCGGCAATCCAGGCGACTTCCGGCTTCCACGGCAACTGGATGACCGAATCCGGATCCGGCACCGCCAGCATGTCTGGATGCGCCGGCGTCAGGTCGAGCCAGGTGGCAAAGCCGGCAAAGCCGGCACCGTCCTTCTGCATGTCGGCGATGGCTTGCGCCGGTACCAGCTTGGCGCGCTGCCCACCGAACAGGTCGGTGTAGGAAATCATGAAATATTTGACGCCGTTCCCTTTGGCGAAGGCGGCGAGATCGTTCCCCATTATAGTTCCTCGCTTATTGGTATTTGGTAGCTTGGTATCAGAAGCCGTTCTTCCCCGGTATCCAGTTGGTCCCGGCCAGCGGCACGCCGGCCATGGCGGCGGCTTCGATCGTCAGCGCGACGAGATCCTCGGGCTCGAGATTATGCAGGCTGTTCTTGCCGCAGGCGCGGGCAATCGTCTGCGCCTCCAGCGTCATCACCTTGAGATAATTCGCCAGCCGTCGGCCGGCCGCTATCGGATCGACCCGTTTCATTAGTTCGGGGTCCTGCGTGGTGATGCCGGCCGGGTCGCGTCCCTCGTGCCAATCGTCATAGGCGCCGGCGGTGGTGCCGAGCTCGTTGTATTCCGCTTCCCAGCGCGGATCGTTGTCGCCGAGCGCGACAAGTGCGGCGGTGCCGATCGACACCGCGTCGACGCCGAGCGCCAGAGCCTTGGCGACATCGGCGCCGTTGCGGATGCCGCCGGAGACGATCAGCTGCACCTTGCGGTGCATGCCGAGATCCTGCAGCGCCTGCACCGCCGGCCTGATGCAGGCAAGCGTCGGCTGGCCGACGTTCTCGATGAACACTTCCTGGGTTGCGGCGGTGCCGCCCTGCATGCCGTCGATTACGACGACATCTGCGCCTGATTTCACCGCAAGCGCTGTATCGTAATAGGGTCGCGCGCCGCCGACCTTGACGTAGATCGGCTTTTCCCAGTCGGTGATTTCGCGCAGTTCCAGGATCTTGATCTCGAGATCGTCGGGCCCGGTCCAGTCGGGGTGGCGCGAGGCCGAGCGCTGGTCGATGCCCTTCGGCAGCGTGCGCATTTCGGCGACCCGGTCGGAGATCTTCTGGCCAAGCAGCATGCCGCCGCCGCCGGGCTTGGCGCCCTGGCCGATGACGATCTCGATCGCATCCGCCCGGCGCAAGTCGCGCGGGTTCATGCCGTAGCGCGACGGCAGATATTGGTAGACCAGCGTCTTGGAATGGCCGCGCTCTTCCTCGGTCATGCCGCCGTCGCCGGTGGTCGTCGAGGTGCCCGACAGCGTCGCGCCGCGGCCGAGCGCTTCCTTGGCCGGACCGGATAGCGAGCCAAAACTCATGCCGGCGATGGTGATCGGGATTTTCAGCTCGATCGGCTTTTTCGCATGGCGCGAACCCAGCACGACACTGGTGTCGCAGCGCTCGCGATAGCCTTCCAGCGGATAGCGCGAGATCGAAGCGCCGAGCACCAGCAGGTCGTCGAAATGCGGCAGCTTGCGCTTGGCGCCGGCGCCGCGAATATCATAGATGCCGGTCGCCGCGGCGCGGCGGATCTCGGAGAGTGTGTAGTCGTCGAAGGTCGCGGATTTGCGCGGCGTCGTCGGCGGGTTGCGATAAGTCATTGAGCCTCAATACGCGTCGGCGTTGTCGATGTTGAAGTTGTAGAGCGTGCGCGCCGAGCCGTAACGCTTGAACTCCGCCGCTTTGACGCCGGTCACCCCGGCGCGGTCGAGCAGGCCTTGCAGCAATTCCAGATGCTCTGGCCGCATCTCCTTGGCGATGCAGTCGGCGCCGAGGCTGCCGACCTTGCCGCGCACGAACAGCCGCGCCTCGTAGATGGAATCGCCGAGCGCATCGCCGGCATCGCCCAGCACCACCAGATTGCCGGACTGCGCCATGAAGGCCGACATGTGGCCGATATTGCCATGGACGACGATGTCGATGCCCTTCATCGAAATGCCGCAGCGCGACGATGCGTTACCCTCAATGACCAGCAGCCCGCCCCTGCCGGTGGCGCCGGCATATTGGCTGGCGTCGCCTTTGACCGTTATCGAACCCGACATCATGTTTTCGCCGACGCCGGGTCCGGCCGAGCCATGCACGGTGACGGCGCTGCCGTCGTTCATGCCGCCGCAATAATAGCCGACACTGCCGCGGACATCGATGGTGACCGGCTGGTCGACGCCGACGGCGACCGAATGGCTGCCTTTCGGATTGAGCACTTCCCAGGCGGTCTCGTTCGAACCGAGGGTCAAATTATGAAGCGCCTGGTTGAGCTCGCGCAGCGGCATCTCGGCCAGGTCGAAGACTCGTGACGCATGGCTCTGGTCGAGTGCCGTGGAGACGTTGATTGCCGGCATGAACTCAATGCTCCCAGAAATAGACGGTTGCGGGCTCGGGTTCCCAGACCCTCGCATTATCTATGCCGGGCAGTTTGGTGAGCGCGCGATATTCCGAGCCGAAGGCGACATACTGGTCGGTCTCGGCCATGACGGCAGGCTTGCAGGCGATCGGATCGCGCACCACGCCGAAGCCGTTCTTGGTGCCGACGACGAAGGTGAAGAAGCCGTCGAGGTCGCTCAGCGTGCCTTCCAGCGCCTCGCCGAGATTCTTGCCATGCGCCATCTGCGAGGAGAGATAGGCGGCCGCGACTTCCGTGTCATTCTCGGTTTCGAATTTCATGCCTTCGCGGATCAGCTCGCGGCGGACATTGTTGTGATTGGACAGCGAGCCATTGTGCACCAGGCACTGGTCGGCGCCGGTCGAGAACGGATGCGCGCCCATCGTCGTAACTGCCGATTCCGTCGCCATGCGGGTATGGCCGATGCCGTGCGTGCCGGTCATGCTGCGCACGTCGAAACGGTCGACGACCGCTTCGGGCAAGCCGACTTCCTTGTAAATTTCGACGACGTCGCCGGCGCCCATGATGCGGATATCGGGGCGCAGCGCCTGGATCGCCTCGCGCACTTCATCGATCTTGTCGGGCGTCGTCCTGACGACCGCATGCGTCGATTTCACCGCGATGTTCACCGGCGTTCCGATCGCCCTGGCGAGTTCGGCATCCAGGTTGCGGAAATCGTGCTCCGGCTTTGCCGATTGGATGGTGATCTTGGCCTCGCTGCCGGATGGCGTTCCATAGATGGCGATGCCGGCGCTGTCGGGACCGCGATCGCTGAGCGAGATCAGCATCTCCGAAAGCATCGAGCCAAGCTGGGGCTCGAGCGACTTGTCCTTCAAAAACAGTCCGACGATTCCGCACATGTCAGGCTCCCGAGCTGAGGTATGATTTAGGTGCTACCAGCTTCATCAAGCGAATTCAACTCGTATGAAAGTTTTTTTCATCTTGGACAAGTCGCCTGGCGCAAATGACGCGCCAGGCGACCGGCGGCGACTTAATGGCGATCGATCGCCTTTCTGGTTTCCTCTCCGCTGCGATCCGCAGCCATATCGGCTTCGATTTCAGCGTTCTCGTGGCGCGTCTGGAGGACATGCCACCCGATCCAGAAGACGAGACCGATGATGACCATCACGACTTCAGAACCCTGAAACGGGTAGATCGCGCCGATGTCCTTGAGGTCCACGGCCCAGCTTTCCATTCCATTGGTAGACATTGCGGTTCTCCTTGCCCGTTGACTATTTGATCATGGCCTTTTCGGCGGTTCCCACTTCGCGGACCGACGCGTCGAACGCATGGTTGAGGGCAAAGTCGACGCCCTCGAGTTCGACCTTCGCCGGCACGCGCAGGAGGTTCATGCTGTTGAGGATCTTGCTGACTACGAAGGTGGGGACGAAACCGAGCACGAACATCAGTACCGCGCCAGCGAAATTGCCGAGCGGGTTGACGTGCGCGAAGCCTTCATAGGGCGAGGACGGCTGTCCCCACAGCATGAAGCCGGCCACCACGACGCCGAGGAAGCCGCCATAACCGTGCACGGCAACGGCGCCCACCGCATCGTCGATCTTGAAGCGGCGCTCGACGAAATAGTGCAGCTTATAGCAGATGGTCGGGACGATCGCGCCGATCAGCAGTGCCTGGATCGGGTGATAGAGGTCGTTGCCGGCCGAGGCTGAGATAATGCCGCAAAGCCCCATCGAGAACGTCCAGAAGGGGTCGCCTTTCGAGACGATGTAGCCGGCCAACATGCCGCCCGACAGCGACATCAGGAAGTTGAAGGTGATCGCCGAGAGCGTCGTCGGCGCGAGATAAATGTTGGTCGCCGTCCAGGTCTCACCGGTGATCTGGCCGGCAATCGTGGCCGGGCTGATCAGCGGAATGTTGCACGCGGCATAGAAGCCCCAGAAGCCGGTAAAGATCAGGAACAGGCCGATCGTGACCAGCCAAACATTGTGGGGCGGGATGTCGCGCGGCGTGCCGTCGGGCTTGAATTTGCCGATACGCGGTCCGAGCACGATTAGGAAGGCGAGCGCCGCTCCGCCTGCGATCGCGTGCACGACCCCCGATGCATAGGCATCATGATAGCCCCAGAGCTTCACCATCCAGCCTTGCGGATGCCAGCCCCAGGACGCGTCGAGGATCCATAGGACCGAGCCGACCAGCACCGCGACGATCCAGAACGCACCCGAGCGCGCGCGCTCAATGATCGACCCCGAGATGATCGACGCCGTCGTGATGGAAAACAGCAGGAAGGCGCCCCAGAACACGCCGTTGAGGCGATGCCACAGCGCGGCGTCGGTAGGCGTGACCCCCGTCTCGCCCGGATTGACGCCGGAGAGATGGGTGCCCATCAGCGGATTCCACGATTCGGCGAAAGGTGCGGTGACAAGTCCGCCGGCGATGCCCGGCCCGTTGGGGAAGCCGAAATAGATCCACCAGCCGAAAAAATAGAACGTGATCGTGACGAGCGGGATCGCCATCGCGTTCTTCATAAGCGTTTTCAGATGATTGCGCCGACGCGACACGCCGACCTCGTACATGCAGAACCCGACATGGATCAGGAACATCATGACGATGGTCACCCAGTAATAGAATTCCGTGAAAATGGTCGTTAGAGCGTTGAGATTCCCTTCCATTACATGTCCCCTCCGTTCAGTTGCGTTCCTTGCCTCTCAGTAAAACTTTTTGCATCTTAGTATTGCGCGCTTTTGGAGTTTTGAGTCAATATGGCGCGGACCGTCGCATGGCACTCAGTGCCTGCAGCGCGGATCGTCGGCAATCGTGTTGAGGAGAAGCAAGTCCATGACCGCATCCTGGAGATTTTCGACCTTGGCGGATCGCCATCGTGCGCTCGGTTCGAAGCTCGAAGACTGGAGCGGGATGGGCACCGCCTGGACCTACGACAAGGACGCCGACGAGGAATATATCGCCATCCGCACCAAGGCCGGGCTGATGGACGTGTCGGGCCTGAAGAAGGTCCACATCACCGGGCCGCACGCCTCGCATCTGATCGACCTGGCGACGACGCGCGACGTGGAAAAGATCTATCCCGGCAAGTCGGCCTATGCCTGCATGCTCAACGAGGCCGGCAAGTTCACCGACGACTGCATCCTCTACCGCACTGGCCCGAATGCCTGGATGGTCGTGCATGGTTCGGGCACCGGCCATGAGGAGCTGCAGCGGGCCGCCATGGGCCGCGATGTCTCGCTGCGTTTCGACGACAATCTGCATGACCTTTCGCTGCAGGGGCCAATAGCCGTCGATTATCTGGCAAAGCATGTGCCGGGCATTCGCGACCTCGCCTATTTCCATCACATGCAGACGCGGCTGTTCGGTTTTCCGGTGATGATCTCGCGCACCGGCTACACCGGCGAACGCGGCTACGAGATCTTCTGCCGCGGCCAGGATGCCGGCACGATCTGGGACACCATCCTCGACGAGGGCAAGAGCGCCGGCATCATCCCGTGCCGGTTCACCACGCTCGATATGCTGCGCGTCGAGAGCTACCTCTTGTTCTACCCCTACGACAATTCCCAGAAATATCCGTTCGAGAACGAAGGCCCCGGCGATACGCTGTGGGAACTCGGCCTCGATTTTACCGTCAGCCCCGGCAAAACAGGCTTTCGCGGCGCCGAGGAGCACTACCGCCTCAAGGGCAAGGAACGCTTCAAGATCTTCGGCGTGCTGCTTGAAGGCAAGGAACCGGCCGACGAGGGCGCACCGGTCTATCGCGACGGCAAAAAGGTCGGTGTGGTGACCTGCGCCATGTATTCGCCGCTGGTCAAGAAATCGATGGGCATCGCCCGGCTCGACATCGACTGTGCCGTCCAGGGTACCAGGCTCGAGATACGCAACCAGAGCGGCGCCATCAGCGCGACCGCTGAGCCGCTTCCGTTCGATGACCCGAAGAAGACCAAGCGCACGGCAAAGGGCTGAGGCATACTGAGAGGATGGCAGCGAAAAGCATCATCAGCCGGCCGGTCTACGGAACCCTGTCTGCGCAGCCCGGCAAGCACCATCTTTTCGTAGCGGATGCAGAGGGAGCGCTGGCGATATCAGACCTGGCCGCCAAGGTGCCCGCGGGCTTCTTTGCCGATGCCCACATCATCTTCATCCCCGGCAATGACGGCAAACATGTCGCGGCGCTCGAGGCGCTGAACCCGGCGCAGTTCTACCAGGGGCCTTCCTTCGCCAGCGCCTTGCCGCGGCTAAAGCAGACCCTGGCCAACGCGCATATGGGCCTGCGCCTCTATCTCGCCGGCACCGAGGGGCTGATCGGCCAAGCCATGCAGGCTGCACTCGAAGCCGGCATCGATCACACCGCGATCCAAACCGAGCATCGCGGCTCGCTGGCGCGTCGTGTGCAGTGCGTTCACTGCAAGGGCATCACCGAAAGCGTGACGACGCAGCCGGCGACCTGTTCGCATTGTGGCCTGCTTCTCCTGGTACGCGATCATTATTCCAGGCGTCTCGCGGCATTCCAGGGCGTCTGCATCAATGCGGAAGACCGCAGCGAAATTCCTCCGACGGAGGAGATCTTTCGATGAGCACCGGCACCACCAAGCTTGACGTCGTGGTGAGCGACGTCGTTCCGGTCAACGAATTGGTGACGCGCTTCCATTTCCGCAGGCGCGACGGGCAGCTTTTGCCGACATTTTCCGGCGGCGCTCATGTTGTGGTGGAGATGCGCGACGGCGAGCGGACCAGGCTCAACCCCTATTCGCTGATGGGCTCGCCGCTCGACACGCGCGAGTACATGATCTCTGTGCGCCGCGACGATGTCGGCCGCGGCGGCTCGCTGTTCATGCACAGGCATGTCAGGCCCGGCATGGAGATGGTGATCAGCTACCCGGTCAATTTGTTCTCGCTCGACCTGCGCGCCAGGAAGCACCTGATGCTGGCGGGAGGCATCGGCATCACACCGTTCATGGCGCAGACCGCGCAGCTGGCGGCGGATGGCGGCAATTTCGAGCTGCATTACACCTGCCGCACCGCTTCGCTCGGCACCTATGCCGATGTGCTGAGAGAGCGCTATGATCGCCGGGTCAGGCTCTATCACGACGATCGCGACGAGCGCATCGAGCTCGACCGGCTGCTGTCGTCGCAGCCGCTCGGCACGCATCTCTATGTCTGCGGCCCGTCCGGCATGATCGGCTGGGTGTGCGATCGTGCCGCTGCGCTGGGCTGGCCGGCGGAAACCGTGCATTTCGAGCATTTCGCAGCCCCGCAGCCCGGCGCGCCGTTCGACGTGACGCTGGCCGTCAGCGGCAACACGATCCGCGTCGGCGAGCAGCAGAGCCTGCTTGAGGCGATCGAGGCGGCCGGCGTCGATCCGCCCTATCTCTGCCGCGGCGGCGTCTGCGGCCAGTGCGAAACCAACGTCATCGCGCATGACGGCAAATTCATCCACAACGACCACTGGCTGAGCGAGGAAGAGCACCGATCCTGCAAGAAGATCATGCCCTGCGTTTCGCGCTTCGAAGGCAGGTCGCTGGTGCTGGAAAGATAGGAGGCGAGCTTGGGCATCACCTTTCGCAAGGAAACGTTCCGCGACGACTTCACCTTCAGGAACAGCCCGGAGCACATCAGGCGGTTTCCGTTCCCGTTCCACGAAGACAGCTACATGTATGCGGTCAACATAGAGCCGCATGTTCTGGGGCCGAAGGGCAGCGTGCTCGAAAACCTGATCGACGTCGACGAGCACTATGTTGCCGAGATGCAGGACCGCGCACTGGTGCTGGCGGAAGATCCGCTGCGCTGTCAGTCGCTGTCGCATATGACGCTGGCCGGCTGGGACCTGCTCGAACTTCTGATGGAGCAGCAGGCTTTAGGTTATCCCGAGCATTTCACGCTGACGCGCGACGGCGACCGCTGGCGCTGGATCAACCGGCCGCTCGGCATCGACGACACCTTCACCTTCGGCGACGTGTCGACGCTGCCCTATGGGCCGATGGAATACATCACGCGGCAATCACAAGGCGATTTCTGCATCCTCGACCAGCGCGACGGCAATCTGTGGATGGATGCCGGCATGGTCACCACCCAGGCCGACTGGTCGCTCGATTTCGACATCGGCATGAATTTCTTCGAGTGGCACGCGCCGGTGCCGCTGGCGCATGAGAAGGGCATATTCGTACGGGCGCTGAAGTTTCTCACCAACATCCAGCAAGGCAAACCCGCGCGGCGGCTGAACTGGACGATGACCATCAATCCGCGCCTCGACACCAGTCCGGAAAATTATCACAAATGGGGTCCGGACCGCGCGACGGTAACGCCTGAAAACGTCGGCGAAAAAGTCCATCTGCGCGTCGAGCTGCAAAGCTTCTGGCGGCTGCCGCGCTCAAACGGCATCGTCTTCCCGATCCGCTGCTATCTGATCAAGATGGACGAGCTGGTGACGCAGCCGAAATGGGCAAGGCGCCTGCATCGCGTCATCCGCGACCTGCCCGACGAGCTCGCCAACTATAAAGGCCTCACGCGCTACCGCGCGACGCTGGTCGAGTGGCTTTCGAAGCTCGATGACGGCAGCCCGACAAGCCCAGGATTTGGGCCTGATTGAGTTTCCTGCCTGCTTCTCAAGACCTGGGTTCCTCGCCCTCGCGAAGCGGGGGAGAGGTGGCCGCGAAGCGGTCGGAGAGGGGGCCTTCGTAGGGCGCAGTCCCCCCTCTCCGTCTCGGCTTCGCCGAGCCACCTCTCCCCCACTTCGTGGGGGCGAGGAACCCAAGCTGGAATGAACAGGCGTTCATTAGAAAACCCGCTCAACCCGCGCTACTCTGCGGATAGCAGATGATCGAGAGATAGCGCATCGGCAGAACGGTTAGCACTTCCGGTCCGTGCGGCGCATCGGCGTCGAAGAACAGGCTGTCGCCGGGCTTCATCGGATAGAGGTTGTTGCCGTGGCGGTAGGTAACCTCGCCTTCAAGCATGTAGAGGAACTCCATGCCTTCGTGCTGGAATGTCGGAAACACATCGGAATCTTCGGTCAGCGTGATCAGATAGGGTTCGACGACGACGCCGCTGGTGTTGGATCCGATATGGCCGAGCAGATTGTACTGGTGGCCGGCACGCGTGCCGCGCCGCTCGACGTCGAGGCCTTCGCCAGCCTTGACGAAGACGGCGCTGCGCTCTTCCTCGAAGCGGCGAAAGAAGGCGGTGACCGGAACGCCGAGCGCCCGCGACAACGCCTGCAAAGTGGTCAGCGATGGCGAGGTGATGCCGTTTTCGATCTTCGACAGCATGCCAAGCGAAATGTCGGTGGCAGCCGCAAGATCGGCGACGGTGATGCCGAGTTTTTTGCGAAACGCCCGCACCTCGCGGCCGATCGCCACCTCCAGGACTTTTTCGCGGGTGTCGCGAACAGCGTGCGGGTCCTGGGTCAGTGGCGTCCGGATCGTTGCCACACCCTTCGGCGACGGCTTGGCCTTGGCGGCTGCCCCATTCCTGAAATTGGAAGCTTTCTTCGCCATGTCGCCACCCGTTCTGCAGATTTATTTCACTCACGGTGAACATATTCAGTGCGGATACAGAGCGCAACTGCGACAGCAAGCCACTTAATGTCGAACGGCGTGCTCTCCGGGTTTCCGCCATCAGCGGTTTTGCTGAAAATCCGATCTGCTGAAACGTGGTTTCAGCAGAAGGCCTGTTGACAGCATCGAACGGGCAATTACTGTCCTGTCAGTGAAATTTGTTTCGTTAGAGAAATGAGACCGGGAGGCCCGTAATGAAAAGTCGTGTTGCCGTCATCGGAGCCGGACCTTCCGGCATGGCCCAGCTTCGAGCCTTCAAGTCGGCGGCCGACAAGGGTGCGGACATTCCGGAAATCGTCTGCTTCGAAAAGCAGTCCGACTGGGGCGGCCTGTGGAATTACACCTGGCGCACCGGCCTCGACGAGCATGGCGACCCGGTGCATGGCTCGATGTACCGCTACCTCTGGTCGAACGGACCGAAGGAATGCCTCGAATTCGCCGACTACACGTTTGAGGAGCACTTTGGCCGTCCGATCGGCTCCTACCCGCCGCGCGCGGTGCTGTGGGACTATATCAAGGGCCGCGTCGAAAAATCCGACGTGCGCAAATGGGTGCGCTTCAACAGCCCGGTGCGCATGGTGACCTTTTCCGACGCGACGAAAAAGTTCACCGTCACCGCGCATGACCGCACCAACGACGTCACCTATTCCGAAGAGTTCGACAACGTCGTTGTTGCCTCGGGGCATTTTTCCGTACCGAACGTTCCCTATTTCGAGGGCTTTTCGAGCTTCAATGGCCGCATCCTGCACAGCCATGATTTCCGCGACGCCATGGAATTCAAGGACAAGGACATCCTGATCATCGGCCGCTCCTATTCGGCCGAGGATATCGGCTCGCAATGCTACAAATACGGCGCCAAATCGATCACCTCCAGCTACCGCTCGAAGCCAATGGGCTTCAAATGGCCTGACAACTGGAAGGAAGTGCCTTTGCTGCAGAAGGTCGTCGGCAAGACCGCGCATTTCAAGGACGGCAGCACCAGGGATGTCGACGCCATCATCCTGTGCACCGGCTACCTCCATTCATTCCCGTTCCTCACCGAGGATCTGAAGCTCAAGACCGCCAACCGCATGTGGCCGGACGGGCTCTATGAGGGCGTCGTCTGGGAGAAGAACCCGCAGCTGTTCTATATCGGCATGCAGGACCAGTTCTACACCTTCAACATGTTCGACGCGCAGGCCTGGTTCGCGCGCGACGTCATCATGGGCCGCATCGAACTGCCCTCGGCAGAAGTGATGGCGGAACATGGCAGGAGATGGCGGGCGCGCGAGGAAACGCTGGAAGACGCCGAGCAGATGATCTGGTTCCAGGGCGACTACACCAAGGAGTTGATGGAGCAGACCGATTATCCGGGATTCGACGTCGAGGCGACAAATCAGACCTTCATGGAATGGGAGCACCACAAGGCGCAAGACATCATGAGCTTCCGCGACCACGCCTACCGCTCGCTGATGACCGGCACGATGGCGCCGTTGCACCATACGCCGTGGCTGCAGGCGATGGATGATTCAATGGAATCTTATCTCGAGGTGAAAGGCGTCGCGGCGGAGTAGACCATGTTCTGAGGACCGAGTTCAGACCTTCTCGGGCATTTGACGCCGAGAGCGGGGACGACGCAAGTTGACCCAAACGCGACCTTTATCAGCCCATTTCGCTGCCCGATGGCCGACGTTCACCCCAACCAGCGTTCCTGACCCTGAGCCGCCCTCCATCAACCCGTTTCTCTACCCGATAGCCGACGTTCGCAGGAACCGGTGCTGTGACGGAAAGCGGACATTGCAGGGCCACTCGAGCGCGGTCCTGACGAAGGGTATTCGCTTTGGCGGCTTTGCTTGTGGAGTGGCGCGACCTGCTAGTCCCACGCGCCTCGTCGGCGCTAGTCACTGGCGGAGCGAGCGCAATCGGCAAGGTCTAGGCTCCCGCGGCTCGGCACTCCATCACTAGTACGACCGGATGTCACGCGACTGTGAACTGGGAGTATTGGTTTACGCCTCGCGCTGTGCATCATACCCTCTTCGCAAAATCGGTGCGAAGAGCAGACCCGCTGATAATTCAGCCTGCCGGCCGGAATCACCGGGTCATGATGGAGGCCAACTGATGAATTTCGACAAGATTTCGGCCTGGGCTCCGGAGTGGTTAAGCGTCGTGAGGATCATGTCGGCGCTGCTGTTTCTGGAGCACGGAACTCAAAAGTTCTTCAATTTTCCGCCCGCTGCCGAACCGATGCAACTGTCGGGGCCTTTTGTGATTCAGGGATTGATCGAGGTGATCGGAGGCGTGCTGCTTGCCCTCGGACTCTTCACCCGGCCCGTCGCGTTCATTCTGTCCGGCAACATGGCGGTCGCCTATTTCATGGGCGCACGCGCCGCAAAACTTCTTTCCGGTTGTCAACCAGGGCGACGCGGCGATCCTCTACTGCTTCATTTTCCTGTACTTCTTTTTCGCGGGAGGCGGCGCGTGGAGCGTCGATGCGGCCNCCAGGGCGACGCGGCGATCCTCTACTGCTTCATTTTCCTGTACTTCTTTTTCGCGGGAGGCGGCGCGTGGAGCGTCGATGCGGCCCGTCGCGGAACCGGCCTCGCGACGCCCTGAATAGGATCGCGAGGGAACCTCCTGGGCGGCTTCCAGCGGAGCACGTCCTGCAAGGGTGTCGAAGAGCATATGCTGTTGCCCTAGGTGGAAATGATAAGAAGTTTCGGCTCCGCTGATCGTCGCTTTCGGGCGCCAGACGGTCTCAAGAATGGCCGCGTTGGGCGGATCGAGACCTTCGTCGTGGTCTGCGCAAATGTCCGGAAGCGGCGCGACCGAGCCGGCCGACGCATCGGCTCGGATTATACCGTGATGGAGCGTTCTACGTCCCAATCGGGTGGAACATTGCCAGCAGAAAAATGTATGACGCGAGCACACCAGTTTCCCGACGTTCGCGATGCGCTGCCAAAGCAGACTTTCGCGTAAACCACCGGAGTCGACCCTTGCGGACCCTTCCATCGAAGGCGTCGTACGGGAAGACGTGACCCATCCGGCAGCGTGTAGCGGATAAGTCCTACCCCTCGACAATGTCGCTTTTCATCGGAGCCAAAAGACCGAGCAACTCGTCTTTTTCCTGCTTTGGCACCTTGAAGTGATCGAGCGCCGCGGTGAGGTCTTCAACCAGGGCGTTAAAGTCCGCCTCCGTAATCCGCAAGCCTTGGTGAGCGGCTTTCATGTCCTTGCCGGTGTAAGTGCAGGGTCCGCCCGAGGCCTGACAGATTTGATCGACCAGCTTGCTCTTGAGGGCCGGAATATCGGTGTTGGCGAAAAAGGTGTTGATGCGCTTGTCAGCGGCGAGATTAGCGACGAACCTGTCCACGACTGCGGTAATCGCCGGCTGTCCGCCTAGGCGCTCATAAAGGCTCTTCTGCTGCGCGCCCGCCGTGAGAATGACACCAATCACTACCGCCGCTGCAAGCAAAAACTCCTTGGCGATTGATCTCATGGCGACTTCCTCCCTTTGCCAGGCAGCGCGCGAGAGGCGCTGGGGAAGATTGCAGCGTCTAGTCCCCTCAACGCCCTAGAAATTCTACACGTAAAAGCTTGCTCCAGCTATGCCAATTTCGCGATCAGGCCGTATAGGCGGCGAAACGCAAAGCCTCCCTTCGATTTCCAGTGATTTACCGCGCGGTGTGCCGCTGGACCGGCAAGCCGCCGCGCCACCTGCGAGGGTGATGCGGACACTCATTGGCTGGACCATGAAAGACCGCTCCTGGCGCGAGTTCGCCGTTTACTGACCCAATCCGGCGGCTAGGATCGGCGGCGCAAACCGGTTCTGTTCGGGTTTGAGCTTGCCGTTCACAATACCTGCGCCATAAAGGTCATGTGGGAATGGATTTTCGCAACGCCGTCGATGAAGCGACCGATGGGTATCAAGATCCGCTGGCTGGCGTGACAAGGCGATACAGACAAGTCGCCGGCGCTGGTGGCCAGAGAGCGTCCTCGGTTCGGGCTCACGATCGGCGGCCCCCGGTCGAGATCGTCTCTTGAACGGAAGGCGGCCCCGTTGCCGCAGGTGATTTGAGATGCACAATCACCCGAAACAGAGCCGGGGCACCGATCGACTGAGTCCACAAAAGCACAGCGATCGGCCGAGGGAGACCGACAACAAGCGCCTTGCCGGAGCAGATTCGCAAGTTTCTCCGCAAGCACTATGCGAGCAAATATCGGGTGCGGTAAACAGTGGTCGCTGCACCTGGAACCGCGATGTGCAATAAGGGAGATCGTCATGGCGGAGAGCATTGCCCAGAAAACCTGTACGCCCTGCCGCGGCGGCATACCGCCGCTGACCGAGAAGGAAGCCGGCGGATATCTTTCCCAGACGCCCGGCTGGGATCTTCTGGAGGCGGGACACCTGATACGCCGCAAATTTAAGTTCGCGGACTTCCGGGAAGCACTCACCTTCGTCGACGAGGTCGGCCGGTTGGCGGAAGAGGAGGGGCACCATCCGGACATCTGCTTCGGCTGGGGCTACGCGGAAATCTCGCTGCAGACCCATAAGATCAGGGGCCTGCACGAGAACGATTTCATCATGGCAGCGAAGATCAATCAGCTAGCCGGTTTGTAAAGGGCGCTCGGCTCCGAACGGCCGGAACGGGTCTATTGCCCGGTTCGCCAACGGCTCAGTCGCGCCAGGAGTGACACACCGATTCCTCAGATTGGGAGGGTTCGACGGCGGTGATTGCCATCGGGCCGGCTCCCTTGGCGCGACGCTCACGGATTCCAGCCGCCGCTGCCGTACGGACGCGTGATGATTTCGAGCAGATGCCCGTTCGGGTCTTCAAAGTAGAGACCGCGCCCACCGTCGTGGTCGTTGGTCTCCCCCGGCTTTCGTTGGCCCGGGTCAGCCCAGTAAGGCAAGTTCCGTTCGCGGATGCGGTTGAATATCTGTTCGAATTCGGCGTCGTCGACCAGAAAGGCGTAATGCTGGCGCACGACCTTCTCCTCGGTATCCATATAGTCGAGATTGGCGTCGTTGTCGGTCGTGACCATGTGGAACGGCCCCCAGCGCCGCGGCGCCGGCAGCCCCAGCATCTCGGCCAGGAAATCTGCCGAGGCCTTGCTGTCGCGAGCCGGCAGAATCGTATGATTGAAATGGATCGCCATATTAGGCCCTCTGCAACGAGGTGAGCTTCATTTTCGAAGGAGGCTTCGCCCGGTTAACACCCGGGCCTGCCCGTTGTTCCGGGCCTCGCGGATTGAGAGCTGAAAGCCGAATGGCCGCAAATCCTGGCGTGGATACCGGCTGCCGCACCTGGTACCAGCACGGCCCTATGCCGCCGCAATGCGTGCGCGACGCCACCACCGCCTATCTCAAGGCCGAAGACGCCATCGGCCAATGGCTGGCCGAATGCTGCGCGCAAAGGCGGCGAAGTGCCGACCAAATGCGCCTACGCATCGTGGAAAAGCTGGGCGAGCGCAACGACGAAACCTCGGCTCGAAAAGGCGTTTACGCAAAAACTGGAAGACCGCGGCTATGGGCAGCGACACGGCCATGGCACCGACTGGTTCTACCCCGGCTTCAGCGTCCCGGAAAACGAGACCGAGCTGGCGGAACGCGAACGGCAGGTAGCTTATGAAAACCGCCGCTACGGAGGTAAATCGTGGGTTTCAGTGACTTGATTCGCCTGAAAAGGGAGCACCCCGCCCATCCCGCGCAGACCTCCGCCGCGCATCTTGTGCATCGGCCCGCGCAGCCGCGTGACGACAAGGGCCGTTTCGCCCAAGCCGCCAAGGATCAGGCGCGGCAATTCGGGTTGGCTCTGGAGATCGAGGAAGCATCGTGAACACGCACAAGGATGCGATGGCTTGGGTTATGCTGATCAACAACGTGATGTGCCTGTGTGCCCGCAATCCCGCCTTCTTCGGCCTTGGTCGGACCTTCGAACGTCGGTTGGTGCGCGCGGCCGAAGCCATCGAGGAGGCGCGATGAACATTCGTTGCGATCGTTGCGGGCGTGAACCGGACGAAGTGGCGCCGATGCTGAAGGATGTTATCTGGCGACATATAGCGCGGAAGAACGAAACGCTGTGCAAGGCGTGTGCACATGAAGCGATCCGGAGACACTTCGGCCGGGAGCTGCGATTCGCTGATCTCCTCCCGTGTGCGTTCAACATCACCTGGTGCTCGGCGTTTGAGGAGCTATTGCCGTGGGACGAGCCCTTGCCGCCGGGCGAGCTGGAACAATGGCAGCGCGCTTTTGCCACCGCCGAGCGGCTGATTGGTAACAGGAAGGCCATGGAGGAAGCGCAGCAATGAGGCCAAGGCGCAAACCTATTTCCCCGACGCCAGGATTCGCGCTGCGCGAAGCCGCCCAGCACCTGAACTCGGAAGCCGATGATTTGTTGAAGCTAGCGAAGTCGAAGCATATCCGATGGCGCGGCGAGGACGATCCGGAGGGCGCGGCGTGAAGGCCGGCTGACTGCGGGGAGTTCCGACAATGCTTGTCGCTGAAGATCGCGATCTTCACCGCGATACGGTACAGACGTTGTAGTCGTCCTCTCGTTTGACGCCCGATTCCGCCGCAAGCCGGGGCGCTGCCGATGTCGGCAAGGGGTCCGACACCTGCCGGAGCGTGAACGTCCGGTCCGGAGATCCGCCGGGAACGGCGGCTCATGGCGCGAAGCAGACGTTTAGGGCTAGCGCGGCGAATGTCGGATTTTGGGCCCGGATTCCGACTTTGGGGGTCATTCGGCCGCGGTCGGAAAAATGACGCTGTCTGCTCGTTCGCGCCGACCAATTCAAACGGCAAGGTTTCATCCATCTCGGCCATTGGCGACAGCTCTAGGGCGCGACCTTCTACTTCCGGCTACCCCAGCCTTGCCCGTGCCTTCGCCGTCCAGGCGTTGAACAGCCGGTCGGCGACGATGCCGATGAAGGCGATGGCCAGTCCGGCGACGATGCCGCGGCCGGAATCGGCCTTGGACAGCGCGATGAACACCTCCTGGCCGAGATCGCGCGTGCCGACCATGGCGCAGATGATGATCATCGCCAGCGCCATCAGGATCGTCTGGTAGACGCCAAGCCCTTCAAATCCTCTGTGCAGAGATACTAGTTGCTGCGAGCCTCGCGCACGTCTTTCGTCGCCTCAATGATCCGCTCGAGCAGGGCATGGAGATCGTCGCGATGGCCGCTGCGGCCGGCGGGGCCGTTTTCATCGGATGTCATGACCACGGTCAACGCGCGCCCGGGCACAACATAGACCATCTGCCCGCCATACCCCCACCCGTAGAAGACCGCTTCGCCCGCGATCTGACGCATGAACCAACCATAGCCATAACCGTCACCGGTGAAACGGGAGGCGGTGCGTGGCTGCCAGGAGAGCTTGATCCAATCGGCCGGCACGAGCTGCCGTCCGCCGCGGCTCATCCCGCCGCTGCGGTAGAGCTCGCCAAAGGCGAGCAGCGAGCGCGCGCTCATGGCCATCTGGTTGCCGCCGAGATAGATGCCCTGTGGGTCGCGGTCCCAGGCGGCGATGGAAAAGCCCTCCTGCGGCCCCAGCCATTCGCGCGCCAGTTCCAGCGTTGAGCGGCCAGTCCGCCGCGTCAGGATCGCCGATAGGAGATGGGTCGAGCCGGTGGAATAGAGCATGGTACCGCCCGGTTCGTCGTCGAAGGGCATGGCGAGCGCTGCCCGCACCCAGTTGTCGCTTGCCACCCAACGCCCGTAGTTTGGGCCGGAGGTCCGACCGAGCCCCGCCTGCATGGAAAGCAGATGACCGATCGTAACCTGCTGGAGCCGCGGATCCACGTCGGCGGGCAGTTCGCCCTGAAGAAGCGGAGCGATCTTCTGGTCAGGGCCCTGGAGCACACCCTTGTCGATGGCGATGCCGACGAGCGCGGAGATGATCGACTTGGAGGCGGATTTTATGTTGGCAGGACGTGCCGGAGAGTGGCCGCGATAGCTACGCTCCGCCACCACCGCGCCCTCATGCGCGATGGCAACCGTGCGCAGCGGCGTCAGGCGCTCGGCCTCATCAAAGAGCTTTTCAAGCCGCTCCTCCAGGCCGTCCGCACCGTGAGCAGCGACGGAAAGCATGAGGAGAAAGGCTAGAATCACGGTGGGACGCTTCAGCATGAAGCCAGCTTGGGATGCATTTTGGGCAAGACGAAGGTGGGACGCGAGATCCTCTATTTCCCGGCTATCCCAGTCTTGCCCGTGCCTTCGCCGTCCAGGCGTTGAACAGCCGGTCGGCGACGATGCCGATGAAGGCGATGGCCAGTCCGGCGACGATGCCGCGGCCGGAATCGGCCTTGGACAGCGCGATGAACACCTCCTGGCCGAGATCGCGGGTGCCGACCATGGCGCAGATGATGATCATCGCCAGCGCCATCAGGATCGTCTGGTTGACGCCAAGCATGATCTCGGGCAGCGCCAGCGGCAGCTGCACGCGCAGGAATGTCTGGCGCTTGGTGCAGCCCGACACCTTTGCCGCCTCGATCAGTGCCGGCGGCACCTGCCTGAGGCCGTGATTGGTGTAGCGGATGGCCGGCACCACGGCGAAGGCGACGGTCGCGATCATCGCCGTCACGTCGCCGACGCGGAACAGCATCACCACCGGGATGATGAAGCAGAACGACGGCAGCACCTGCAGCGTGTCGATGATCGGGGTGACGATCTTCTCGACACGGTCGCTGCGCGATGCCATCAGCCCGATCGGGATACCGACCAGGCAAGCGATGAAGGCCGAGATGCCGCAGAGATAGACCGTCGCCATGGTCTTTTCCCAGAGGCCGGTCACCGCGCAGAAGACGGTCAGCGCCGCGACCAGGGCGGCGAGGCGCAGGCCGCCGAGCTGGTAGCCTGCAAGGCCAAGCAGGAACACCGCGCCCAGCCACGGGAAGCCCTCGCAGAAGGCGCGCACCGGGTTCAGCACATTGAGGATCAGCGCCACGCGGAACGCTTCGATCGTGTCGAAGAAGTTGATCGTGATCCAGCTCACTGCTGTCTTCCACATCGGTGCGGTGGTGAAGGTGATCGCCTTCGGCACTGCGGCGAACGCCGGCACGAGCAGGCCAAGCAGCGTCGTGGCTGCAAGGATGGCGATGGCCAGCGTCAGGTTGGGGTAGCGCCGCCAGAAGCTAGGGCTGACCTCCTGATAGACATGACCTTGCGCGTGATTGCGCGCGATCGCCTGGCTCAGCCGGTCGAGCGCGATTGCCAGCGCGACGATGGCAAGGCCGGCTTCCATCGCTTCGCCGACCTTCAGCGCCCTGAGCGCCAAAAGCACGTCGTAGCCGAGGCCGCCGGCGCCGATCATCGAAGCGATGATCACCATATTGAGCGCCAGCATGATGACCTGATTGACGCCGACCATCAGCGCTGGACGCGCCGACGGCAAAAGCACGCGCCACAGTTTCTGGCGCGCAGTGCAGCCGGCCATCTCGCTGAAATCGTCGATTTCGGACGGCACCCGCGACAGTCCCAGCATCGTCGCGCGCACCATCGGCGGCGTCGCGAATATGGCCGTCGCGATCATCGCCGAAACCGGGCTGTTGCCGAACAGCAGAAGCATCGGGATCAGATAGGCGAAGGTCGGGATGGTCTGCATCAGGTCGAGGGCAGGGGAGATCAACAGCCTCTCCGCCCAAGGCTTGCGCCACGCCCAGATGCCGACGAACAATCCGGTGACGATGCAGAACGGCACGGCGATGGAAATCAGCCCGAGCGTCAGCATTGCGCTGGTCCATTGGCCGAACAGCGCGATGTAGAGAAAACAGCCGCCGACCAGCGCGCCGAGCTTCCAGCCACCGGCGGCGCGGCCGGCCAGGAATGCAGCGATGCACACACCGACCCAGGATAGGCGCGGCAAGATGATCATATCCGCGCCACGGCCGATCTTGAAATTCTTGGCAAGCAGATTGAGCGCGAAATCGAGCGGCACGCCGAGCGCCGCGGTGATCGACCGCGTCAGCCAGGAGAAGTTCGACTTTATCAGGTTCATCAGCGCGCTGACCCAGTCGGCGACCGGAACGATTGCGCCGGCCGGATAGTTGACCGCCCAGGGCAGCCTGTCCTGCAGCAGGAATACGGAAAGCACCGCGGCAAGGGCGCAGGCCCAGACCACCAGCCAGATCTGAACCGGCCGCGATCGCGCCTCGCTGGTGCTTGCCGTCACCGTCATGCGCTTGCCCCGGGACGTTCGATGCCTGCCAGAAGATCGATCACCGCTTGCGGCGTGACTTCGCCGATCGGCTTGCCGCTGCCGTTGACGACGGCGAACGGCTTGCCGGCCGAGACGATGCTTGCCGAAAAAGTTGATATCTTGGCATCCGGCGCGACCACGCCGCCATGCTCGGTGCCGTCGCAGGCGCGCATCAGGCTTCGCGCCGAGATCACCTTGGCGCGGTCGACGTCACGGGTGAATTCGGCGACATAGTCGGTCGCCGGGTTGACCACCAACTCTTCAGGCGTACCGATCTGGATGACCTCGCCGTCCTTCATGATGGCGATACGGTCGGCCAGCCGGATGGCTTCGTCGAAATCATGGGTGATGAAGACGATGGTCTTGTGCAGCATGGTCTGCAGCCGCATCAGCTCGTCCTGCATCTCGCGGCGGATCAGCGGATCGAGCGCTGAGAACGGCTCGTCGAGAAACCAGATCTCTGGCTTGGTGGCGAGGCTGCGGGCGATGCCGACACGCTGCTGCTGGCCGCCGGAAAGCTCGCGCGGATAGAAATGCTCGCGGCCGCGCAGGCCGACGAGCTCGATCACTTCCCGCGCGCGCTTCTCGCGCGTCGGCCGGTCCTGTCCCTGGATGCCCAAGGGAAAGGCGATGTTCTCCAGCACGTTCAGATGCGGCAGCAGGGCGAAATTCTGGAACACCATGCCCATGCGGTGGCGCCGCAACTCGATCAGCGCGGCATCGGAGATCTTGAGGAGATCCTTGCCCTCGAACTCGACCTTGCCATGCGTCGGCTCGACCAGCCGTGACATGCAGCGCACCAGCGTCGATTTGCCGGAGCCGGACAGGCCCATGATGATGAAGATCTCGCCCTGGCGGATTTCGAGGTCGACGGCGCGCACCGCCCCGACCAGCCCGGCCGCCGCGACGTCCGCCATGCTGGCCTTGCCGTCGCGCTGGCGGATGAAATTGGCCGCGTTCGCGCCGAACAGCTTCCAGACGTTGCGGCAGGCGAGCTTTATCGGGCGGGCATCCTTTGGCGTGCCCGCCGCTTGCGGCACCTGTTCAGTCGTATCGGCCATGCAATCGTCCTTCTGGAATATGGAATAGAGACCCGGCCGTGAATGACCGGATCTCGCAGTTTCCAGTTGGAACGATCACTCGGCCCAGGCTTTCCAGTCGGCTTCGTGGGCGGCGATCCAGGCGGCGGCGACGTCTTCCGGCGTCTTGCCTTCGAGATCGATCTCGCCGCTCATCTTGTTGAGCTCGTCGGTGTCGACCGTGTAGTTCTTCGCGACCTTGTAGGCGACCGGCCATTTGTCCTTCATGCCGGCCCAGGAATATTTCCAGATCTCGCCATGCGGCTTGCCGCAGTCGTATTTCGCTTCAGGGTTCACACCCCATTTCGGGTCGTTGTAGCACTCCGGCGTGTAATCGGGGAATTCGACCCATTCGCCCTTATATTTGGCCGGCGCCCAATGTGGCGAATAGACCCACAGCATGATCGGCGCCTTGCGCTGATAGGCCGAATCCAGTTCGGCGAACATCGCCGCATCGGTGCCGGCATGGATGACGGTGAAGGGCAGCTTCAGCGCTGCGGCACGCTCGTCGTCAAAACCTTCCCATGTCACCGGACCACCGAGGTAGCGGCCGTTCGGCGCCGTTTCCGCCGTCGAGAAGGCTTCGGCGCATTTCGGGTCCTTCAGCGCCTCCCAGTTTGGCAGGCCCGGGCATTTCTCCTTCATGTATTCGGGATACCACCATTCTTCCTTGGCCTTGGGCCCGAGCGCACCGAGGCGTTCGGTCTGCCCGGTCGCGTCGGAGGCCTTCATGGCTTCGCCGGCAGTCGTGTCCCAGAATTCCAGCGCGACTGTGAGATCGCCATTGGTAAGTCCGGTGGTCAGGCTGGAGAGATAGTCGGCGGTCGGGTACTCGACCGTGTATCCAAGCTTTTCCAGAATGCCGCCGAGGATCTTTGCGTTCAGGTTGACGCTGGTCCAGTCGAACAGCGCGATCTTGATCGGGTCGTTGGATTCTGGCCCCGCAGCATGGACCGAAGGCGTCAGCACACTTGCCGCGGCAAGTGTTAAGGCTCCCATTGATAATCTGGAAATCATACTCCGAAGTGACATGCTTGTTCTCCTGTCAAGCTCTGGTGGAAGTTATCGTTCGTTCCCTTCTTGCGTCTTCTTTTGATTGTGTTGGAAAAGCTGGTCGTTGCGCAAGGCCATTGGCACCAAATTGCTGTCGGCGCTAAAGTCGCCGCAGACGCAATGATGCCCAATTCGATGAAGATGTCGTGCGGGACGGGACCGCGTCATGGCTGCCGTGCTGCCGAAGCAGTGTTCTGCGGATTGATCGCCGGTCTTGCGGCGCCCTCAAGCTTGCGAGCCATCAAGGTCCCATGATGTCGGCTCTCGGCAGTCGCCGAAGCCATTTTCATGGGATGAAATTATATATACCAACGTTCATGTCGCGCAACGACTAACGCGGCGCGGATCGCGCAATTCGGCCGCAGTTTCGCCGCCTGCCGATTATATCAGCAGATTGACGCGTGAACCTGCTCCGTTGCTCACGACATGATCAGGCCGCCATCGACATTGATAGTCTGGCCGGTGATATAGGCCGCGTCGTTGCTGGCCAGGAAGCTGACCAGGCCGGAAACGTCCTCGCCGCTGCCGGCACGGCCCATCGGGATGTTCTTCACCCATTCGGCCATCAACTCGCCCGGCTTGTAGTCGCCCATCAGCTTGCCCCATGCCGCGTCGTTGTAGGCCCACATGTCGGTGTCGATGATGCCGGGGCAGATCGCGTTGACGGTGATCTTCTCCTTTGCCACTTCCTTGGCGAGGCTCTGGGTGATGCCGACAACGCCGAATTTCGACGCCGCATAATGCGGCGTGTAGATGAAACCCTGCCGCGCCTGGCCGGATGCGGTGTTGATCAGCCGGCCGCCGTCGCCATGCTTGCGGATGCGCGCGATCGCCTCCTGGCAACACAGGAACACGCCCTTGGTGTTGACCGCCATTACCTTGTCCCATTCGGCCTCGGTCATCGCCTCGATCCTGGCTATGGTGATGACGCCGGCATTCTGTACGGAGATGTCGACGCGGCCGAACTGCTGTTCGGCCAGATCGTAGAGGGCGGCGACCTCGTCCTTCTTCGTCACGTCCATGCGCAGCGATGCGACCTTGGCGCCTTCCGCCCTCAGTCCGGCGGCGACCGCGTCGACGCGCGGGTCGATGGCGCTGACGACGACCGCAGCACCTTCCGCCGCGAAGCGCCTGGCCATCGCCGCGCCGATGCCGCCGCTGGCGCCGGTGATGACAGCCGTCTTACCCTCAAATCGCTTCTGCATTTTCTCTCCTACCAGCAGACGAAGCCGCCATCGACGATCAGGTCGATGCCGGTGACGAAACTCGAAGCGCGGCTGGCCAGGAACACGGTCGGGCCGACCATCTCCTCCGGCGCCGCCATGCGCCCCATCGGCGTGTCGCGCTCGAAGATCCTGACCTGGTCGGCGACCTCCGGCCGCTTGTTCATCGGCGTCAGCGTGTAGCCGGGACTGACGACGTTGACGCGCAGGCCGCGATCGGCCCATTCCATGGCGAGACTCTTCGACATATGGATGACGGCGGCCTTCGACGAATTGTAATGCGCCTGGGTCAGGCCGCGATTGACGATCGAGCCCGACATCGAGGCGATGTTGATGATCGAGCCCTTGCGCCGCGTCAGCATTGCGCGCGCTTCGGCCTGGCAGGACAGGAACACGCCGTTGACATTGACGTCGTAGAGCTTCTGCCATTTCTCCAGCGAAAGCGTCTCGGCCGGCTCGGCCGCGGCAACGCCGGCATTGTTGACGGCGATGGTCAGCGCGCCGAGTTCGGTTTCAGCGCGCTCGATCGCCACTGCCAAATCGGCCTCTGAAGTCACCGTGCCGGTCAGCACCAGTGCCTTGCGGCCAAGAGCCGAGATCCTGTGCGCGGTTTCGTCCAGCCCGCCTTTCGAGGCATGGCCGAAACAGGCGATGTCGGCGCCGGCCTCGGCCAGGCCGATGGCGATTGCTTGGCCGATGCCGCTGCCGGCGCCGGTAACGAGGGCAACGTCCCCATGAAGATCGAATAGTTTCATCGAAATGTTTCCTGTTGAGCCGCCGGTGCTGCCTAGGAAGGAAGGGGCGCCAGTCCTAGCTGGCGCCCCGCGCGGTCCGGTGCTTGGGAGGGTATCACCTGCTGCGCTTTATTCCGATTCCCCAATCGCTGGTCACGTCCTAGCTTGTGGCGAGCTCCATGACGGCGACGTTGCTCGCTTCGCTGCGGTCGAGAATGCCGCGCTGGCGGCCACGGCTCAGCACCAGCACGCGATGTGACAGACCGAGCACTTCCTCGAGGTCGGAGCTCACCACCACCACCGCCATTCCGGAGCGGGCGAGGTCGGCGATGACATCGTAGATTGCGGCGCGGGCGCCGACATCGATGCCGCGTGTCGGCTCGTCCAGGATGAACACCTTGGGCGGCCGTGAAATCCATTTGGCGATAATCACCTTCTGTTGATTGCCGCCGGAAAGCTTGCTGATCGCCTGGTTAGGTCGGCCCTTGACGCCGAGCCGGCTTATGCCGGCCTCGGCGAATTTCTGTACCGCCTTCGGAAATACCCAGCCATTCGGCGCGACATGATCGAAATTGCCGATCGCCAGATTCTCGCCGATGGTCTGGTCGAGCACCACGCCTTGCGCCTTGCGGTCTTCCGGCACCAGCACGACGCCGGCCTTGATCGCCGCCGCCGGGCCATTGAGGTGCACCGGTTTGCCGGCGACGCGCACCGAGCCGGACGAAATCGGATCTGCGCCGGCGATCGCCCGCACAAGTTCCGTGCGGCCGGCGCCGATCAGCCCGGCGATGCCAAGGATTTCGCCGGTCCGCACCGAGAAGCTGACATTCTGAAAACTGCGTTCCGGCGAGGACAGGTTCTCGACCTCGAGCAACGTCTCGCTGCCCGGTTCCGAGAGCGGCGGGAACATCCGCTCGACGCTGCGGCCGACCATCTGCTCGACCACGGTGCGCACCGGAATGTCGGCGCGCTCGTGGCGGGCGACGATGCGCCCGTCGCGCATCACCACCACACGGTCGGCGATCTCAGCGATCTCGTCCAGCCGGTGGCTGATATAGATGAAGGACATGCCTTCCGCCTTGAGCTTGCGGATCTGCTGGAACAACAGTTCCGTTTCCTCGCTGCCAAGTGCTGCTGTCGGTTCGTCGAAGATCAGAAGCTCGGCATTGAGCGTCAACGCCTTGGCGATCTCGACCTGCTGCTGGGCGGCGATGCGCAGCGTGCGCACCTTGCGTTCCGGCGAGACATCGAGGCCGAGCCGCTTCAACTGCGCCGATGCCCGTGCATTCATTGCCGCGCGATCGATGCGGCCGCCGCGCATCGGCAGGCGACCGACATAGACGTTCTCGGCGACCGACAGATCCGGCAGCAGCTTCAGTTCCTGGTGGATCATTCCGACGCCGGCGTCGATGGCGGCGGCGGGAGAGGCGGGGGAATAGGGCTTCCCCCGCCATGTGATGGTGCCGGCATCGGATTTGGTCGACCCGGCGATGATGTTCGAAACGGTGGACTTGCCTGCGCCATTTTCGCCAAGCAGCGCCACGACCTCGCCCGGCCGCACCTCGAAGCTCGCATCGGCCAGGACCTGGACCGGTCCGTAGCTCTTGCAGAGGCCGCTGACGAAGAGCCCCAGATGCGGGGTCTGCGTGTGGCTGGGATCCAGGGACATCGTTCCGCTCGTCAAATGCCGGACTCTTTGGGATCAGGGATGCTTGGCGATGAACTGATCGACATTGTCCTTGGTGGTCAGCGTCGCGTCCTGCAGCTGTTCTGCGGGAACGGTTTCGCCGGCCACCAGCTTGATCGCCGCATCGACGGAAAGCCGGCCCATGCCTTGTGTCTGCTGCGTCGCGGTTACGTCGAAAACGCCGCCCTTCAGAGCCCTGAGCGCCGCCACGTCGCCGTCGAAGCCGGCAACCCAGACCTTGTGGCCGGGATTGGCGACCTTGACCGCCTGCGCAGCACCGAGCGCCAGCGCGTCGGCCTGGCCGATGACGATCGATACGTCGGGATGGGACTGCAGCAGGTCCTGCGTCAGCTTGAAACCTTCGTCCTGATGCCAGCCTTCGCTCCACAGCTCGCCGACCACCTTGATGTCGGGATAGGCGCTCAGCGCTTCGCCGCAGCCTTTCGACCGGTCGACCTCGGGCGTCGTGCCTTTCTGGCCATGGATGATGATCAGTTCGCCTTTGCCGCCGGCCTGCTTGGCGATGTAGTCGCAAACCGCCTTGGCCGATGCGACGCTGTTGGTGGCGATGAAGGTGTCGCCGGGCGCGCCCTCGGCATTGCGGTCGACATTGATGACCGGGATGCCGGCAGCCTTGGCCGTCTTGGTCGGCACGGTGGCGGCGGTGGCGCCGGCCGGGATGTAGATCAGCGCATCGATGTTCTGTGTGATCAGGTCCTGCACCTGGCTGACCTGGGTCGCCGAATCGCCTTTGGCGTCGACGGTGACGATTTCGATGCCCTTTTCCTTGCCGTAGGCTTCGACGGACTGCTTGATCTGGTTGAAGAAGTCGGCCTGCAGGTTGGCGACAGCAAGGCCAAGCTTCTTGGCCTCCTTGGCCGACGCCATCTCGGACAGTCCGAGCAGCGGAATGACGGCCGCGGCAGCAAGCAGCAATGAACGTTTGGTCAGCATGTGTTTCCTCCGTTGATGTTCAATCTGTCCTGCCGGCGCATCACGGCGCCCCTTGGCCGAACAACTCCCAGTTTCGGATCACCGATCCGTTTTCGCCCGGACATCCGGGTGAATCTCATTGCGCCCCGCTCTTCATTGCGCTCTGCGCCGCCATGTATCCGTGGCCACCGCCAGCGCGATCACGACGCCGATCACCACCTGCTGGATGAAGGGCGACACGCCGAGCAGGTTCAGCCCGTTGCGCAGCACACCGATGATGAGCACGCCGATGGCGGTGCCGCCGATCGAGCCGACGCCGCCCGACAGGCTGGCGCCGCCGATCACCACCGCCGCGATCGTGTCCAGCTCGTAGCCGAAGCCGGAGCTCGGCTGGACGGAATCGAGCCGTGCCGCAAGCACGATGCCGGCGAGCCCGGCCAGCACGCCGCAGATCGCGTAGACCCAGTTGGTCAGCGACTTGACCGGTATGCCGGACAGCCGCGCGACCTCGGCGCTGCCGCCGATCGCATAGAGGCTGCGGCCGGTCGCGCGATAGTTCAGGAAGATTGCGAAGATGATGGCCAGCACGATCATCAAGCCGACGGTGACCGACAGGAAGCCGAAATGGCGGATAATCGACAGGCTGGTGAACCAGTCGGGAAAGCCGATGATCTGCGAGCCGTCGGTGATCATGTTGGCGAGACCGCGCGCCACCGACATCATGGCCAGCGTTGCGATGAAGGGCGGCAGTTTGGTGACGGTCACGAGCAGGCCTGAAACCAGCCCGCAAAGTCCAGCAACGACAAGCGCCGTGACGATGCCGGCGGGCATGCCGAGATTGAGATGGTCAGGATGGGCGACGAACCCCATCACCATGGCGGCGAGCGCCAGCACGGAGCCGACGGAAAGATCGATGCCGCCGATCAGGATGACCAACGTCATGCCAATCGCCATGATGCCGAGCACGGTGACCTGGTCGAGCACGTTGAGGATGTTGCGGACGGTCAGGAACGTGTCGGTGGTCAGCGACAGCGCAAGGCACAGCAGTACCAGCCCGATCAGCGGTCCCAAGGTTCCGGCGAACAGGGCCGAAAGCTTCGCGCCCGCCGCGGCCTGCGTACTTGGGCCGGCCTTCAACTCGCTTGCACCGTTGCTCAGAGCCATCTTGTCTCCTCCATCAGCGATCCGGCGATGCGTCGTCGGCTCACTCTTGCTCACCAGGCACCTCCCTGTGAACAATTTATCTTTGATATGCAATTTTGTTCAGCTAAACTGTTCGTCGGAAAATTGTCAAGGCCCGCCGCATCATTCCACGCCGGTTTGCGCCGCCAGCCGGTTTGCCTTACGAAAGGGTATGAAATGCCGCGTTTCAGGTCCGCTCTCATCCTGCGACTTCGTTTTGGCTGCTTGAGCAGGCCGAGACGGCCAAGACAAAGTAAATGTTGACCATTTTGGCTTTCATCTCGCGTTGTAGACGATATCCTGTCGATGTCTTAAATCTTGAATCCTGGGCACGCAGATCGATTTCGTGGCGCTTGGTCGGATACGCCATTTGAATGGCATTTAAGGATTCGGACGACCGCGGGAGGGCAAAAAGATGGCGATGATAGAGAATGACAAGGCCTCGCGCTTCCCGGATGCCGAGCTGAAGGCCCGTGCCGCATGGCACTATTATGTCGAGGGGCTGACGCAGGAGAGGATTTCGGAGATCCTCGGCATCGGCCGCATCAAGGTGCATCGCATTCTCTCCGCCGCGCGTGAGGAGGGCGTCGTCCAGTTCCGCATCCGCGACAGCGTCGTCGAATGCTTGGTGCTGGAAGAGGCCTTGAAGCAGCGTTTCGGGCTCAGCCAGGCCATTGTGGTGCCGTCAGCCGCTGACCGAAGCAATGCGCCGCTGATGATCGGCCATGCCGCGGGCGCCTATCTGGCCGACAATGTGAATGCCGGCGATGTCATCGCCCTTGGCTGGGGGCGGACGCTGAAATTCGCCATCAATGAATTGCCGCGGCGGCCGATCGCCAGGACCACGGTTGTCTCCATGCTGGGCGGCCTCACCCATGCCCAGCCGCTCAACCCGACCGAGAGCGCCTGGGAATTCGCCGAAAAGATCGGTGCGGAGTGCTTCCTGCTGCCGGTACCGGTCTATGCCGACAGGCCGGAGCAGCGCGAAGCCTTCATGAGCCAGCGCAGCGTTCAGGACGTCGTCTTCCGCGCGCGCCGGGCAAACATCGCCGTGCTCAGCGTCGGATCGTTTTCCAATGACAGTCCGATCGCCAATTACGGCTTCATCAAGCCCAGCGAACTCGAGGAGCTGCAGACGGCTGGCGCAGTTGGCGATATTTTATGCCATTTCATCGACGCCGAGGGCCGGCTCGTCGATCATGAGGTCAACCGCCGGGTCTGCGCCTATCCGCTGCCGGACCTGTCGGACATCCCCGCCATCATCCTGGTTTCGGGAGGGCAGGAAAAAATCGCCATCATGCGGGCGGCGCTCGCCAACACCAAAGTATCGGTTCTGATCACCGACGAGGATGCCGCCAAGGGCCTGCTCAACCGCTAAGAGACTGTTTCGAAATTCGCTCTGGCGAGTCATATGGTGGTGGTTTCGAGAACCGGAGCGCAGCGGACATTTGGGTCCGTGAGCACCGGAAGCGCAGAAAACGCCATCAGATGGCCGCCAGAGTAGAGTTTCCAAACGGTCTCTAAGCCTTGTTGAGCGCCTCAAGGCGGGCATGGATGTCGCGCGTCGCCTGATAGAGGTCGCGGTAGATCGCCCTGCGCGCGCGGTAACCGGAGACCAGCTCGCCGACGGGGTCGACATGCCTGGTCGGCGGCACGGCCATCGCCTCAGCCGCCGTTTCGGGCGAGGCAAACCATCCGACGGCCGAAGCCGCCAGCATGCCGGCGCCGAGGGCTGCGGCTTCGTTGACCGGCGAGACGGAGAGCGGCCGCTCGAGCACGCTTGCCATGATCCGCATCAGCAGGGCGCAGTTGGTGCCGCCGCCGGCAGCTATCATCGCCGCCGGTTTGCCGCCGGCTTGAGTTTCCATTGCCTCGCTGGCGATCGCCTGCTCGAAGGCGATGCCTTCCAGAACCGCTCGAAAAAGGTGCTTCGGCTCATGGTCCAACGACAGGCCGACAATGGCGCCGCGCGCCGCGCCGTCCCAATAGGGGCTCATGACGCCCGCCCAATACGGCATGACGAGCAGGCCCTCGCTGCCGGCGGCGACATCCACCGCCGCCTTCTCCAGCGTTGCGGCCGACGGCGAGCCGGTGGTGCGAACGATCCAGTCGACCAGCTGCATGCCGGAGCGCAGCACGGTCTCCAGCATGAACCCCGAGCCGGTGGGCGAGACCAGCGTTCGAAACGCGTCCGACGTCGCCATCCCATGGGAATAACAGCCGCTGACGACGCCCGAACCGAGCGAAAGATAGCTTTTGCCTTCGCCACGGACGCCCATGCCGAGTCCCATCGCCTGGCCGTCGCCGGCGCCGGCGACAACAGGCGTGCCGGCCTTCAGGCCGGTCAGCCTGGCCACGCTTTCACTAAGCCTACCGCAGATCGCGCCGGGCGCGACCAGTTCCGGCAACTGGTCCGGCCGCAGCCCTGCGGCCGCGACGAGCTCAGGGTGCCAAGTGCCTTTCCTGACGTCGAGCAGCCCGAGCGGATCCGCACTTGCCGTGCTGGTGACCAGACGTCCGGTCAGCCGGTGGACGAAGAAGCCATGCACGTCGACGAGTGCGGCGGCGGCGTCGATCGCTTGCGGCTGGTGTTCGGCAAGCCAGGCGATCGCATAGAGCGCGGGCGTCGGGTCCGGCGGCTTGCCGCTCCAGTCGCGGATCGCCTCGCGGCCGAGTTCGGCCGAAAGCCTGATAACCTGCGGGCGGGCGCGCTCGTCCAGCCACAGGATCGCCGGAATAAGCGGCTTGCCGGCATGATCGATCAGCGTAAAGGTCTCGCGCTGGTGGGCGATGGAGATCGCCGCCACCCGCGCAGCGCCAACCGCCTCAGTGACCTGCTTCAAGGCGCCGAGCAGCGCGGTCCACCAATGTTCGGCATCCTGCTCGAAATGGCCGGGCTTGGGATTTGAAAGCGGATAGGCTTCGCGCGCCTGGAACAGCTCCTTGCCGTCGCGCGTGAAGGCAATCGCTTTCACGGCCGTGGTCGAGGCGTCGATCCCGATTACGACATCGTCCATCAGGCGGAAATCCAGCGGATTTAGGCGGCGTTCGTAACGAACCGTCCGTCCGACTGGTCGAGACGACGGCGGATCTGGGTTATCACCATCGAATCGTCGGGTACACAATTTTCATAGGTGAGAAAGTCGCCGGTCTTGATCGGCTTGACCACCTTGGCGCGCTCGGCGAGGCCGAGCGGCAGGGCGCCGCGGGCGCGTGCGTCTTCCCAGGTCATGGCGAAACCGCGATAGTCGTTCTCGCCGATCATGCCGAGTGACTGGCCAAGACCAAGATCGCTCTTGGCAACCGCCACCGCCTCGGCGACCGGATGGTCGAGCGGCTCCATGTCGGCGCGCTTGTAGACGACGGCGCGCGCCGCCGACAGCGGCACTTCCAGGCTGGTCAGGTGATAGGGGCGGAAGATCGTGAAATAGGGGCCCTTGCCGACCTTGAGGTCGACCATACGCTCCAGCACGCGCGGATGCCGGGTCTCGATGATGCAGAACACGCCGGGCGCCACGCCCTTGCCGATCGAATAATCGACCACGCCCTTGCGATGCAGCACGCCGCCATCCTCTCGCGGGCAAAGCACGCTGGCGAGCTCCTCCAGCGTCGCGGTCGGGCCGTGCATGCCCGGCACGTCGGGCACCAGGCCGGTGGCATTGGCAATCGCCACCATCTCGATCGCCGTCTTCGAACCGTCGACGAATTCGACCAGCATGCGCGCATTCATGTTGCGCTCGGCCGCCTCCTTCTCGTAGTCGGCCGGCATGGCGTCGATCTTCAGCGGATTGTTCTTGCCCTTGCCGGCGGCGATGATGTTGAAGCCGAGGCTCCTGGCAAAGCCGATGATCTCCAGCGTGCAGGCCGGTTCGTCGCCGGCCGCACCCGTATAGACGACGCCGGCCTTGCGCGCCTCTTCCTTGAGGAAGCGGCCGATGGTGATGTCGGCCTCGACGTTGAGCATGACGATGTGCTTGCCGTTCTTCATCACTTCGAGTGCAAACAGCGTGCCGATGTTGGGATTGCCTGTCGCGTCGATGATGACGTCGATGCGGCCTGCCGCCGCCAGCGCGTGCAAATCTTCGGTCACCGCGATCTTGCCGGCCTCGATGGCGCGGTCGATCGCCGCTGCATTGCCGGCTTGCACGATGTCCGAGCGGTCGTGGCCGGCGAGCAGCGCCGCATCGATCGCCGCCTGCGGCCTGACCTCGGAGATGGCGCCGATCCGCATGCCCGGCATCAGCGCGACCTGGACGACGATGTCGGTGCCCATCTGCCCGGCGCCGGCAAGCCCGATGGTGATCGGTCCCTGCTGTTCAGCGCGCTGCAAAAGTTCCGCTGCAAATTGCGGATGGGCCATTTCGCTTCCTCCAGTTCCTGACGCGCCGCAGCGTCGAAGTCATCATTTTGAACATTCCTATTTCCAAATGAAAAATATTTCAACCTGCAATTCGGCAGCCGTCCCCCAACATTCTGTGATTTCAATTTGTGCGCCCTTGGCATGCGGCCTGGCAGCGCAGTCAGCTAGGGAGCAGAGAAGAAGGCGGTGATCTCTAGGGATGCAGGCGGCGACGACCGTCACCTCGCTTCTCGCAAGCGAGCGAGTGCGGCGAAAAACTGTTTCATGGCCGCTCAGCTGCCGCTGCGCCAATCGCTAACGACGAAGCCGCGCAACAGATAGCGCCAGCCGGCATGCTCGGCCCACGCCAGTATATCAGCTGCCGACCTCGAAGAAGGGCGCGCCAAGCAGGTCGGGAACAACGTCGATGCCGAGGCCCGGCCCGTCCGGAATGCCCATTCGGCTTCCCGAAACCGGCGGCTTGTTCGATGCGGTGCGCACCGTCACCCATTCGTGGAAGGCAATGGCGTGCAGCCGGCGCTCCTCCGGCGTCGACAGCGACAGATGCGCCATGGCTGATGTGTCGATCTCGGCGCCGCCGGTGTCCTCGACGGTGATCATGAAACCAAGATCGACGGCAAGGTCGCGGATCTGCCGCGTCTTGGTCACGCCGCCGAGCCGCGAGATTTTCAGCGTCAGCCCGTCGGCCGCGCCCTTGCGGTGGATGTCGAGCATGTCGTCCAGCGAGGCGACGGATTCGTCGAGCACCATCGGCTTGTCGAGCGAGCGGCGCACCGACATGCATTCGTCGATCGTGGTGCAGGGCTGCTCGAACGTGTAGTCGATGGCGCGCGTCGCATCAGTGAACTGGCGCGCCTGATAGGGCGTCCAGCCGGCATTGGCGTCGCAGAAGATCACCGTGCCCTTCGGCACCGAAGCGGCGACTGCGGTGACGCGCTCGATATCGTCATGGACGTTGCCGCCGACCTTGACCTGCAGCCGGTGGAACCCGTCCTTGACGATGCGCTTGGCCAGTGCCGCCATGGCGTCGACCGTGCCATGGGTGACGACCTTGTAGAGCTCCGCCGTCTCGCTCTCGCGCCCGCCGAGCAGCGTGACCAACGGCACGTCGGCGGCGCGTGCCGCGAGATCCGAGCATGCCATGTCCAGCGCCGACTTGATGTAGGGGTGGCCCTTGAACACCGTGTCCATCAGCCTGCCGATACTGGCCAACGCGCGAGGATCGTGGCCGAGCAGATGCGGTGCAATTTCGATGACGCCGGCGCGAACGCCGGCCGCAAATGCCTGCGAGTAGAAATTGCCGAGCGGCGCCATCTCGCCCCAGCCGGTCAGCCCGCTGTCGGAGGTGATGGCGACGATCACCGCGTCGAACGCGTCGGCGACACGCCCTTTCGACATACGGTAGGGCCCGTCCACGAAGGGCTGCACGACATGGTAGGCCTTGATGGTTTTGATCTGCACGTTCTCTGTCCGTTGTCTGTGATGTCGCGACGAAACCGCCAATTGGCGGCTTCTGTCGGCTCAGCTGCCGTCTGGTCGGTTGCGCGTCGGGCCAGCGCGATCGGCCTTGGCGCCTCTGGAAGCACCCTGTTCGAGGCTGCACGCATAGGCAAGCAATTCTTCGAAATCGAGATCGATATGCTCGCGATGGGCAGAGCCGGAGACCCAAGACGGATTTGAATTCGCCGCTTACTTTTCCTGTCGTTGGCGCTGCCCCTCACCCTTACCCTCTCCCCCGTGAAAACGGGGAGAGGGGGATCGCCAGCGTTGCGGCAAGCCCCCTTCTCCCCGTTCTCCGCGGGGAGAAGTGCCCGGCAGGGCGATGAGGGGCTGCGCCGGCTTCGGCAATTGAGAAACCCGGCGCCTTAGGCGGCCTTGTCGAACTGCTCAGCAAAACGGCGCCCTCGGCATAGCCGGGGGCGCCGCTGGACCGGGCCTGAAGGGGGGGTATCAGGTGGCCGGTTTCTGTGGCAGCGGCGAGACAGGCATTCCCGGGCCGATCTTCTGCAGATTGCCTGTTATCACCTGGTCGCCTTCCGATACGCCGCTCGAGATGGCCACCAGATCGCCATTGGTCGGCCCGAGCGAAACGATGCGCTGGTCGACAGTGTTGTTCTTGCCGACGACGTAGAGGTACTTGCCGAGCTGGCTCGATCCCAACGCCGTCTGCGGCACCATCAGTGCATCGGGCTGCTGCTTGATGTGCAGCCTCACGCGAACATATTGGCCCGGCAGCAGCGCGAACTTGGCGTTGCCGATCGTCGCCCGTGCGGTGATGGTGCCGGTCGAGCGATCGACCGTGTTGTCGATGAAGGTGAGCTGACCTTTGTGGCGCGGTTCGGCATCGCCGGGAAGCAGGACGTCGACATCGATGGGCCCCGCCGCGCGGGCTTCCTCGATCTGTGCCAGATCCGTTTCACTCGGATTGAAGGTGACATAGATCGGGTCGAGTTGCACCAGCGTGTTGAGCACAGTGCCGGCGACGCTGACCAGCGTTCCGACCGAGGCCTGATTGCGGCCGACGCGCCCGGCGAACGGCGCCTTGATTTCGGAATAGCTCAGATTGAGCTCGGCGGTCCGCACAGCCGCCTGGTTCACGGCGAGCGAGGCCTGGGCCTCGCGCAAGCTGCTGGTGCGCTGGTCGAACGCATCCTTGGCGATGTATCCGCTCTTGGCGAGCTCGGTGCCGCGACCAAGGTTGGAACGCGCATAGTCGAGCGTTGCTTCGTCGCGCTGGACCTGAGCCTTCGCCTGGTCGAGGGCAGCCTGGAAATCCTCCGGAGCGATCTTGTAGAGAAGGTCGCCCTTCTTAACATCGCTGCCGTCGGGCGCGACCTGCTCCTGCAAATAACCCGGTACGCGCGCCTGCAGCGTGATGCTGCGGATCGGCTCTGTGCGGGCGGCATAGTCGAGATAGATCGGGATCGTCTTCTTGACGACGCTCACCACCGGCACCGGCATGACAAACGCCGCGGGTTCGGGCGTTGCCGCCCCTGCCGTACCGGCGTTGAGGCCGAAATTGCCCATGTCGAGCAAGTGAACGCTCGCCACCGAGATCGCCCCCACGGCAACGGCCGCTCCCAACGCAATTTTCCATTTACGCATGATCAATTCTCCAATCCTATTCGGCCGCTTCGGCCAATCGCTCGAAAGCGGGTTCGGCAGTTGGTTCAGTCGGTTCGGCAACGGGTTCGCTCTTGCTGCCGCGCTCGCGCAGTTGCTCAATCACCGCATAGAAGACCGGCACGAACACCAGCGACAGGATCGTCGCCGCGACCATGCCGCCAAAGACGGTGGTGCCGATCGACTGGCGGCTCGCTGCACCAGCACCTGTGGAGAACATCAGCGGCAGCACACCGAGGATGAACGCGAAGGCGGTCATCAGGATGGGCCGCAGCCGCAGGCGCGCCGCTTCCATTGCGGCGTCGACAATGCTGAGACCTTCCTCGCGCCGGCGCCGGGCAAACTCCACGATCAGAATGGCGTTCTTCGCCGCCAGCCCGATCAGCATGACGAAGCCGATCTGCGAATAGACGTCGATCTGCATGCCGCGCATCAACAGGGCGACAAAGGCACCGAACAGGGCAAGCGGCACCGCGAGCAGAACCATGAAGGGCATGGCCCAGCTCTCATATTGGGCGGCGAGGATCAGGAAGACGAAGACCATGGCGAGACCGAAGACAATCGAGGCGATCGATCCGGCCTTGAGCTCCTGATAGGTGATGCCCGTCCATTCGTAGCCGAAATCCTTCGGCAGTGCCGTGGCAGCGGCACGTTCCATCGCGGCGACCGCCTGACCCGAGGAGTAGCCGGGTGCGGCACCGCCATTGATCAGGGCCGAGGCATTGTTGTTGTAATGCGGGACGGTTTCCGGGCCAACGATAGGCACCAGCTTGCCGAGCGTGCTCAACGGCACCATGCCGCCGGAGGCATTGCGCACATAGAGCCGCGAAATGTCGGCGGCACCCGCACGCGCATCCTTGTCGGCCTGGATCGTTACCCGGAAGGTGCGGCCGAACAGGTTGAAGTCGTTCACATAGAGCGAGCCGAGATAGATCTGCAGCGTGTTGAACACGTCAGGCAGGCTGAGGCCGAGCAGCTTCGCCTTGTTGCGGTCGAGGTCGTAGTTGAACTGCGGCGTCGAGGTCGAGAACGACGAGAACAATTGCTGCGGGTTGAGTTCGGGCTGTTTACGCGCTTCGGCGAGCACCGCTTGCGTCGCGTCGTTGAGCGCAGCACTGCCGCGACCGGTCAGGTCCTCCACCTGGAATTCAAAGCCGCCGGTCGTGCCGATGCCCGGGATCGAAGGCGGGTCGAAGCTCAGCGCGAACGCTTCTGGAAGTTCCATGAGCTTCGAGCGCACGTCGGCAACGAGCTTCGAGGCGCTCTGGTCAGGGCCGCGTTCGTCCCATGGTTTCAGGATGGCGAATTCCACCGCCGAGTTCGACTGGGCCGCACTGGTGAGGAAGTTCAAGCCGCTGATCGAGCCGACGATGTCGACACCGGGCGTGTTCTGCAGGATGTCGCGTGCCTTCCGCGCCACCGCGTCGGTGCGTTCCAGCGACGCCCCATCCGGCAACTGGATGACCACGAAGAAATAGCCCTGGTCCTCGACCGGAAGGAAGGTCGAGGGCAATCGCTGCCAGACGAAATAGGTGGCGACAAGCCCGGCCGCGAACACCCCGAGCATGATCCAGCGCAGGCGGATGAGGAAGCGCACACCATGGGCATAGGCATGCGACAGTCGTTCGAAGCCAGTGTTGAACCAGCGGAACAGCACGAACTGCGTTGCCGGGCGGTGGCGCAGGAAGGCGGCGCTAAGCGCCGGGGTGAGCGTCAGCGAGACGAAGGCGGAGATGCCGAAGGAGATCGCCACCGTCAGCGCAAACTGGTTGTAGAGCCGGCCGGAAACGCCGGGTATGAAGGCGACCGGCACAAACACGGCCATCAGCACGGCGGTCGTGGCGATGATCGGGCCGGTGACCTCGGCCATCGCCGCGCGCGTGGCAGCCAGCGGTTTGAGGCCGGCCTCCAACTGGCGCTCGACATTCTCGACGACGACGATCGCGTCATCGACGACGAGGCCGATCGCCAGCACCATGCCGAGCAGGCTGAGCATGTTCAGCGAGAAGCCGAACATGTACATGACGACGAGCGTGGCCACCAGCGACACGGGGATCGCAATCGTCGGGATGATCGTGGTGCGCCAGCTCTGCAGGAAGATGAACACCACTGCGACGACCAGGACCAGCGCTTCGCCGAGCGTGACCAGCACGTCGTGCATCGACGCCGAAACGAAACGTGTCGTATCGTAATGCATGGCGTAGCTGACGCCCTTCGGGAAACGGGCCGACAGTTCCTGCATCTTGTCCTTGACGCGCTGCTGCAGATCGAGCGCGTTCGAGCCTGGCATCTGGTAGACCGCGAGCACCACGGTCGGGTCCTCGCCGAAGAAGGCCGACGACGAATATTGCAGGGCGCCGAGTTCGATGCGCGCAACATCGCGCAACCGCACCAGCGAACCGTTCGCGGCATCGGCGCGCACGACGATGTCGCCGAATTCCTTGGGATCGCTCAGTCGGCCGACCGCGTTGACCTGCATTTCGAAAGCGGTGCCCGCCGGCGCCGGCGACTGCCCGATCTTGCCGGCCGCGACCTGGACATTCTGCTCGGCGATGGCGTTTTGGACATCGACGGCGGTAATGCCGAGATTGGCGAGCTTGTCGGGATCGAGCCATACGCGCATCGAATAGCGCCGCTCGCCGAAGATCTGCACGTCGCCGACGCCCGGCAGGCGCTTCAGCGGGTCGACCACTTGCAGGTAGGCGAGGTTGCTGAGCGCGACCGGATCGACGGAGCCGTCGGGCGAGGTGAGGTTGACGATAAGGACGAAATTCGGATTCTGCTTCTTGATCGTCACGCCGCCCTGGTTGACGATGGCCGGCAGCGAGGACGCCGCCTGCGAGACGCGGTTCTGGACGTCGACGGCGGCGGTGCTCAGGGAGTAGCCGACCTCGAAAGTGATGGTGATCGTCGAGGAGCCGTCATTGGAACTCGACGACGACATGTAGGTCATGCCTTGAACGCCGTTGATCTGCTGTTCGAGCGGCGTCGTGACGGTGTCGGCCACAACTTGCGCACTGGCGCCCGGGTAGTTGGCGCTGACCACGACCTGAGGCGGCGTGATGTCGGGAAACTGCGAGACAGGCAGCAGGAAATAGCAGATCGCCCCGGCGAGCACCATGATGATGGCGATCGACGATGCGAAGATCGGTCGGTGGATGAAGAAGTTTACCATGACACGTACGCCTCGCCCGATGCTCTCGCCTGGCCAAAAGCCTTGGCCACTCTGGACAGCCGCCGGCTGCGGCTTTGCCCCGGGTCTTCCAGGAAACGAGGCGGCGCCTTGCGGCCGCGGCCTTGCGCATCCGCAAGGGTACGCAGCATCGTCTCGAAAGAGCGCGGGTCGACACGGTCGGCCTTCATCAGCATCCGGATCATCGGATCCTTCACAACTTCTTCGATCGTCAAATCTTTGCGCTGCGACATCGTAGCGGCTCCTGGCTTGGCGATCTGCGGCGTACGCCGCAGATCGGGTGGTCTTCCTGTTCGCGGCCAAAGTCGCCTGGGGCGCAGTTTCATGCCTGGGCCGATTCGGCGGAGGCTGTTCACAGGCGCCTGCGAGATTGACACGAGGCAATGGGGGTGTTACCAGTAAGTAACATCTAGAAGTTACAGACCGGTAACACCCTAGTCAAGAGGTGTACCGAGGGATTTTTCGGAAATCCCGGAAACCAAGGAGGTTTTGATGGAAGACGGCACTGCGGAACGCATCCGCCCCCGGGATCGCATCCTGGAGACGGCACGGGATATGTTCCACAAGCATGGCATCAAGGGCGTCGGCGTCGACGCGATCACTGAGGCCGCCGGTACCAACAAGATGACGCTCTACCGTCATTTCGAGTCCAAGGACGATCTGGTCATCGAGTGCCTGCGGGCGACCGCATGCAGCGCCAACGCGATGTGGCAAAAGTTCGAGGCCGAGCATCCGGGCGACAAGCTTGCGCAACTGCACGCCTGGGTTCGGATGGCAGCCGATTGCCTGATGATGGACGGCCGCGGTTGCGACATGGCGAACGCCGCCATCGAGTTGAGCGAGACCGACCATCCGGCCCGTCGGGTGATCAAGGAACTCAAGCAAGCCCAGCGTGACCGTCTGGTCGGCCTGTGCCGGGATGCCGGCATCGGCCAGGCAGAACTTCTCGCCGATACACTGTCGCTGCTGCTTGAAGGCGCCCGTGTCAGTCTTCAAAGCGTCGGAGCCGAGGGCCCCAGTGCGCAATTCGTCCGCATGGCGGAAGGCCTGATCACGTCTTTCCGGGGCGCTGCGGCCAGATAAATTCGCCGTTGATGCGTGGCGGCGTCATGGCGCAGCCGTATTCGCTGTCGCCTATGCCATTAGGGCATTTTCCGTTGGCCGGTTAGTCGGCCGTGAACAATGGGAGGGATCAGGCTTTGAGTTCTTTCGGCTGACTTTGAGAGGCGGCGAGGAGAAGCCACAAA
>NZ_NPKJ01000047.1:2500-122180 GCF_002284575.1 Mesorhizobium temperatum | reverse complement strand
ATGATGCGTGCAGGCTGGAACGATGCTTATCTCTTCCAGCTCATGACTCAAATGCGATAGCCCTGCCCACAAGGGGGAGGGAGACTTCCGCTGGCGCTGATCTCGGGAAGTTGCCTGCCTTTTGGCGCCAAAGGGAAAGTAAGGGCGCGCGGCAGCGTTCCCTCCCCCTTGTGGGGAGGGTTAGGGTGGGGGTCCATCTTCGCAAGAATCCAAATGCGATTGCCCTGCCTCAAGGGGGTATCCCGCTCAGCCGCTCTCGCCAGAACGACCTAGGTCGAGACTCAGCCGCCGCCGCGCTCGACGAGGAAGCGATGGCCGCCTGAGATCGCTGCCGTTTCGATCAGTCGATGGCCGCTCTCGGCGCAGAAGGCGGGAATGTCGATGACCGCTAGGGGGTCAGTGGTTTCGAGCCACAGGCGGCTGCCCGGCTGCATTGTGGCCAACCGCTTTTTTGCCTTGAGCACGGGCAACGGGCAGTTCAGGCCTTTGAGGTCGTAGACGGCGGCGGGGCTGGTTGAGGGCCTGCCTTCCTGGCCCCCATCTTCTTGTGCAAGCATGAACCTCAGCCGCCGAACATGCCGAGCAGCTTCTTCTTCAGCCTTGTCGCCGTGCTTTCGGCGTCCGCAGCCTGCGTTTCGACTGCCGGGGCGGCCTCCGATGGCGCTACGGTGGCGGTGACGACAGGGGTTTCTGCGGCGGCCTTGGCAGCTTCCTTCTCGGCCAGAGCCTGAGCCTTGGCCGCCTCTTTCTCGGCCTTGGCCGCTTCTATCGCGGCTAGCCTTTGCTCCTCGGCCTTCTGCTTGGCGGCTTTTTCGGCGTCGAGCGCGGCCATCTTGCGGCCCGCCGGCGAATCGATGCGGCCCATGCGCGCCGTCTCGGTCACCGAGCCGTCGGCGTTGAACGACGGCGGATCAATCGGCACGCGTTCGCCGCGGGCGCGCTTCTTCGACCATTCGGAAACGATGCTGGCTTCCTTTATGCCGGCGATGGTCGGCTTGGGCGCCGGCACGCTGGCCTTGACCGCGCCGCTGAAAGCAGCTTCGTAGGTGCTCTGATAAGCATTGAAGGCGCTCTTCAGCGAATCCGGCTGCGTCGTCGCGGGGCAGGCGCCGGTCGGATCGAAGGTCGCGCCGTCAGCCGCGACCTGGTTGAAGACATAGCGCTTCTCGCAGACATCGACCTTCGGCGGCACTTTGGTGATCTCGAAATTGTCGTAGCCGACCTTCAGCATCTTCCAGAATTCGTAATTCGGGTCTTTGCGATAACGCGCCATGTTGGCGGCGGTCATGCGGAACGGAAAAGCCTGGATCTGGAATTCGGTCTGCCCGCCCTGGAAGGCATCGCGGCCGAAGGCGTAGATCTGCTCGATCTGTGCGTCGGTCATCGAATAGCAGCCCGACGACGAGCAGGCGCCATGGACCATCAGATGGGAACCGGTGCGGCCATTGGCGCGATCGTAGACGTTGGGATAGCCGATGTTGAAGGCAAGGTGATAGCTCGACCGCGGATTCATCTGCGCCGGACGGACCGTATAGAAGCCCTCCGGCGCCTGGCGGTCGCCTTCGGTGTATTTGGGACCCAGCTTGCCCGACCATTTGCAGATGTCGTAGCTGGCGACCAAGTCATAGCGGCCGTTGGTCTTGGCCTTCCAGATTTCGAGCTTGCCCTCTTCCTTGAAGATGCGAGCCATCACCGGCGAGGTGCGGGTCATGCCCTTGGCCTTCATGCTGGCCAGGATCTTGTCGGGCAGCGGCTTGTTGGCCTGGGGGGCAAAATCCTTCATCGAAGAATCATTGCAGCCGGCGACGCCTATCGCGGCAATCAGAAGTCCGGTACGGGCAAGTTTGGCAAACATGGGTATGGCTATGTCTTTTCTTTCGGACCGCAGGCATCAGCGCCGTCAGGCCCAACCCTAATCCCGTTAACCTTGAAAATTTCTTACCGCAATCGCCGGGCGCTTACGGCAATCTGATTGAAACGAGTGCAGCGGCATTTTTGTGGCGAAGGTGCTCAATCTCGCCACATTGCGGCGCCGGAACCGTCTGGTGGTCCGTCCGATTGAAATCGGACGGCCTGAATCTTCTTGTTTGACCATGATCTTTTCCGAAAACCGGTTCCCACTTTTTGGGATCATGGTCTAGAGGTGTCTAGAGGTTTCGCCCCATAGCCAGGTATTTCTCGCGGCGCTGCTCACGAAAATCGGTGTTGGCGCCGGAGAATTCCTTCATCGTTTTCGCGATGAGATCGCCGGTGGCGGCAATCACCATTTCCGGGCCACGATGGGCGCCGCCGAGCGGTTCGGGAATGATGGCGTCGATGATCTTCAGCTCCAGCAGATCCTGGGCGGTGATCTTCATGTTGGTCGCCGCATCCTTCGAGCGGGTGGTGTCGCGCCACAGGATCGAGGCGGCGCCCTCCGGCGAGATCACCGAATAGATGGCGTGTTCGAGCATGTAGACGCGGTTGGCGGTGGCGATCGCGATTGCACCGCCCGAGCCGCCTTCGCCGATGACCACCGAGATCGACGGCACCTTCAGGCCGAGACAGGCCGAGGTCGAACTGGCGATGGCTTCCGCCTGGCCGCGCTCCTCGGCATTGACGCCGGGATAGGCGCCGGCCGTGTCGACCAGCGTCAGCAACGGGATATTGAAGCGGTCGGCGAGTTCCATCAGCCGCACCGCCTTGCGGTAGCCCTCCGGTCGCACCGAGCCGAAGTTATGCTTCAGCCGGCTGGCCGTGTCCGAGCCCTTTTCCTGGCCGATGATCGCGACCGGCTCGCCGCGGAAGCGGGCGAAGCCGCCGACGATCGCCTGGTCCTCGCCGAAATTGCGGTCGCCGGCAAGCGGCGTGAAATCGTTGAACAGGCCCTTGATGTAGTCGACGCAATGCGGCCTGTCCGGATGGCGCGCCACCTGCACCTTCTGCCACGGGGTCAGTGCCTTATAGGTGTCGCGCAATGCGTCGCGCACGCGTTTCTCGAGACGGCTGATCTCATCGCCGACATCGACCGCCTCGCCATTCTCGGCGAGCTTCTTCAGCTCGAGGATCTTGCCTTCGAGATCGGCGACCGGCTTTTCGAAATCGAGGTAATTGTACATTCTTGGGCGGACCGATAAGCCGGGAGGCAATGACTGACGGAACCTGGGAAATAGAGGCTCCGGGCGGTGGAACGTCGTCCTCACATAGCGATATGACGTCTAGTCGGCAAGCGGATGATGATCGTTGACCAGCCGCACCAGCCGCTCCTCCAGCACATGGGTGTAAATCTGCGTCGTTGAAATATCGGCATGGCCAAGCAACTGCTGCACGGCCCTGAGATCGGCGCCGTTCTGCAGGAGATGGCTGGCAAAAGCATGGCGCAGCACATGCGGCGATATTTTCGCTGAGGCGATGCCGGCGCGCGCGGCAAGGCCCTTCAGGTCGCGGGCGAAGACCTGCCTGGAGAGATAGCCGCTGTCGCTTGCTGCCGGGAAAAGGAACGGGCTATCTGCGAAAGCCGGCACCGTTGCTCGGGCAGCGAGCCAGGCCCGCATCGCCGTGCGCGCCTTTGTCGACAGCGGCACCATGCGTTCCTTGTCACCCTTGCCGCGCACCATGAAGAAACGATCGTCGCGCAGCGCCACCGTCATCGGCAGGCCGACCAGTTCGGAGACGCGCAGGCCGGTGGCGTAGAGCACCTCGACCAGCGCATGCAGGCGCAACGCCGCCAGTCTGTCGCCATCGTTCAGCGAGGCGTCAGCTGCCTCCTTCGCCGCACGGTCGATCAGCCGACCAGTGTCGGCCTCGCTCATCGTCTTCGGCAGCGGCCGGCCTTTCTTCGGACTGTCCAGGGTTCCGGTCGGGTCGTCGCGGCGCAGGCCTTCAGCATAGAGGAACTTGAAGAACTGGCGGATCGCCGACAGTTTGCGTGCCTGCGAGGTGGCGGCAAAACCGCGCGCGGCGATATCGTCGAGATAGCCGCGGATATCGGCGGCGGCGGCACCCGCGAGCCCGCCGTCGATCCCGGCCGAAGCGTCTTCGAGGTCGCGGCGATAGCTGGAAAGCGTGTTTTCGGCAGCGCCGCGCTCGGCACTCATCATTTCCAGAAAGGCTTCGATGCGGGCCGCGCTGTTCATGTCTCTTGGGTCAGTTTTTCTTGATTCTTCAGTTTTTCTGGGGATTCAGCTTTTCGGGAGGGATGCGTACGCTCATTTCGGCCTTTCTCGGCTCGACGAACATCGCCAGAGCGAACATCGCGCCATAGACAATGCCGGCCAGAATCGTGAGCGTCACGACAAAGCGAAACAGTGTCGGCATCAATTTTCGCCCGTCTGCTTGTTCTGCGTTTCCAAACCCTGTGCCCTTATGAGACGCCAATCCGGCCAATTCAAGGGCGAAGCTCGGACGACGCGCGGCCGCGCCACGCTTGACGCAAACAGGCTTTTGATGTCGATACGCCGGCAAAGAGGCCCTAAGCAGGCATTCGTGGGCTGGCCCATGAATGCCTGCTTGGATTCTTTGGCTTGTCGCAGGTTCTTGTCGCAAACGTGGGACACTTTTGCGGAACCTGCTTAGAAACATCATGGTGTCATGAACGCGCTACCAGCAAATCCTCCTGATGAGAGCCATGCCGCGCTGCTCGGCCGGCTGGGCGACCGTTCCATCGTCTTTGTCGGCCTTATGGGCGCCGGCAAGACGGCGATCGGCCGCAAGGTGGCGGCGATCCTGGGACTGCCTTTCATCGACAGCGATCAGGAGATCGAAAGCGTGTCGCGCATGAGCGTCCCGGAATTGTTCGAACGCTATGGCGAGACCGAGTTCCGGGCGCTGGAGCAGCGCGTCATCCTGCGCGTGCTGGAACACGGGCCGCAGGTGCTGTCGACGGGCGGCGGCGCCTTCATGAGCGCGCAGACGCGGGAGGCCATTGCCGGCCATGGCGTGTCGGTATGGCTGAAGGCCGAGATCGACCTCTTGATGGACCGCGTTTCCAAGAAGCAGAACCGGCCGCTCCTGAAAAGCGCCGATCCCCGCGCCGTGATCGAGCGGTTGATGGCCGAGCGCTATCCGGTTTACGCAGCCGCAGATGTCACCGTGCCGACCCGCGACGATCGCAAGGAGGTCATTGCGGCCGAGGTGGTGAACGCGCTTTGCGGGTATTTCGGCGTTGCAGCCGCGACAGGCGAGGTGCGCTCGTGAGCAGCAATGTGACAGTCACCGTCGAAGTCGGGCTCGGCGATCGTGCCTATGACATATTGATCGGCTCGGGCCTGCTTTTGCGCGCCGGCAGCGAGATTTCGCGCCGCCTGCCCGGCACGCGCGCCGCCGTGGTCACCGACGTCAACGTCGCCGCCGCCCACCTCGACACGTTAAAGGCCGGCCTCGAAAAGGGCGGCATCCAGCCTGCTGTCATCACGCTGCCGGCTGGGGAAAAGACCAAGAGTTTCGCGCATCTCGAAGAGGTGGTGGACGGCGTCCTCGCCGCAAGACTGGAACGCGGCGATGTCGTCATCGCGCTCGGCGGCGGTGTCATCGGCGATCTGGCCGGCTTTGCCGCCGGCATCGTGCGCCGCGGCATGAATTTCGTGCAGATCCCGACTTCGCTGCTGGCGCAGGTCGACTCTTCCGTTGGCGGCAAGACCGGCATCAACAGTGCGCGCGGCAAGAACCTCGTCGGCGTCTTCCACCAGCCGAAACTGGTGCTGGCCGATACCGAAGTGCTCGACACGCTGCCGATCCGGGAATTCAGGGCGGGTTACGCCGAACTCGCCAAATACGGGCTCATCGACCGCCCCGACTTCTTCGCCTGGCTGGAGGAGAACTGGGGCAAAGTGTTTGCCGGCGGCCCGGAGCGAGCCGAGGCCATCGCCGAAGCCTGCCGCGCCAAGGCCGATGTCGTCGCCCGCGACGAGTTCGAGACCGGTGACCGCGCGCTGCTCAATCTCGGCCACACGTTCGGCCATGCGCTCGAGGCCGCCACCCGATATGACAGCGCCCGTCTTGTCCACGGCGAGGGAGTCGCCATCGGCATGGCGCTGGCTTATCGCTTTTCGTCACGCCTCAATCTGGCAAGTCCCGACGATGCGGCGCGCGTCGAGACGCATCTTCGCGCGGTTGACCTGCCCTGGCGCATGGCCGATATTCCGGGTGAACTGCCTGATGCCGAGGCGCTGCTCGCCTTCATCACCCAGGACAAGAAGGTGTCGCGCGGCGCGCTGACCTTCATCCTGACGCGCGGCATCGGCCAGGCCTTCATCGCCAAGGATGTGCCGGCGTCGGAAGTGCTGTCGTTTCTGAGGGAGAACCATCCGGGTCAGCCGAAAGGCAGCCCGGGTCAGCCGAAAGGCCGACCGGGATGAACGCGGCCGGCTGGATTGTCGCTGCTGTCCTTGCCGGGCTCGGCCTGCTCGCTTTCGCCTTTCGCGCGCGCCTGCTCGCCGCCTTCGGCTATGAACTGCAGCGCATCGAGCCGCAGCATTCGAACCATGATGAAGCGCGCGGCGCCGTCGACGATTTTCGGCGCGACGGCCAGGTGGTGCGCGAGGATCGCGCCCGCATCGGTCGCCTGTCCGATCTCGATGAGCTCGAAGTGTCCGATGTCATGGTCCATCGCACCAACATGCGGTCGGTCAATGCCGACAATCCGCCGGAAGCGGTGGTGCGCGAGATCCTGCAGAGCCCGCATACCCGCCTGCCCTTGTGGAAGGGCTCGCTCGACAACATCGTCGGCGTGCTGCATGCCAAGGACCTGCTGCGCGCGCTGAACGATGTCGGCAACGACTTTTCCCAGATCGACGTGATGAAGATCGCGACAAAACCGTGGTTCGTGCCCGACACCACGACGCTGCAGGAACAGCTCAACGCCTTCCTGCGCCGCAAGGCGCATTTCGCCATCGTCGTCGACGAGTATGGCGAGGTCGAGGGGCTGGTGACGCTGGAGGACATCATCGAGGAGATCGTCGGCGAGATCGCCGACGAGCACGATATCGACATGCAGGGCGTCAAGCAGGAAGCCGACGGCTCCGTTGTCGTCGACGGCACTGTGTCGATCCGCGACCTGAACCGGGCGCTCGACTGGAACCTGCCGGACGAAGAAGCCACCACCATTGCCGGTCTCGTCATCCACGAGACGCAATTGATCCCGGACGAGAAGCAGGCTTTCACCTTTCACGGCAAGCGCTTCGTCGTCATGAAACGCGACAAGAACCGGATCGCAAGGCTGAGGATCAGGCCGGCCGGCGACATTTAGTTCTGGTAGCTCTGGTAGTTCTGGTAGGTTCTGTCCCGGCTAACCAATCCTTGACTGGACGCTCGCCGCGCCGGCGTGCACTTTCGACTGGACTGTCTGGAGATGACGGTGATCGATCGGCGAACCCTGCTTTTGATGTCGATGGCCTTGTTGCCGGTCGGCGCTCCGGCGGCATCACGCCGGCGCTCGCCGTCTCCGCAAACCTTCGACTACGGACCGGCCAGGCTCGACATCTACTCGCGCGATGGCGCAAGCTCCCTGCCTGTGGTCCTTTTCATCCATGGCGGTGCCTGGCGGGCCGGCAATCGCACCAACGTCAACGTCAAGCCGGCCTTCCTGCTCGACAATGGCTTCTGCTTCGTCTCCATCGACTACCGGTTGCTGCCTAAGGCCGATGTCGCCACCCAGGCCGAGGATGTCGAGCAGGCATATCGCTACGTGCGCGCCAACATCGCCAAACATGGCGGCGATCCGAACCGGATAGCGGTCATGGGCCATTCGGCCGGCTGCCATCTCGCTGCATTGACCGGGCTGCGCGGCGGTCTGCCCGGCGTCGCGGCGCTGGTTCTGAACGACACCAGAGCCTATGACCTGGAAGCGCTTGCGAGGAGCGGCGGCATGACACCGGCCTATGCCCGGGCATTTCCCGACCCGGCGCAGTGGCGCGCGCTGTCGCCTGCCACCCATGTCGGGAGCCGCAAACATCCGCCGACCTTCATCGCCTATTCGCGCGCAGCGGGTCGTGCGGCAGCCTCACGGGCCTTCGCCGAGCGCCTGCGGGCGACCCGAACGGAGGTGACACTGTTCGACGGCAGCGCCTATTCGCACATGTCGATCAATCGCAATTTCGGCGACGAAGGCGACGCCTTGACCCGTGCGGTGATGATTTTCCTGAAGGCAGCGCTCGGCTGAGGCCTACCACCTGGTCTTTTCGTCCGGCGCGGCCGGCTCGATCGCCAGCGCGTGAACACCAGCCTTCAGCTCGTCGGCCAGCAATGCGTTGACCGCGCGGTGGCGCTCGATGCGACTCATGCCGGCAAAGGCCGAGGAGACGATGCGGACGCGGAAATGCGTCTCGCCGGTACCGTCATAGGTGCCGTGATGGTCGGAGTCCTGATGGTGATGACCGGCATGCAGATGGCTTTCGTTGATGATGACCAGCCGCTCCGGCGAGAACGCCTTCTTCAACTTGCCTTCCATTGTTGACTGTATGGACATTCGTACTTCCCTTCACCACATATGGCTGGCGCATGACCCCAGAAAATCGGTGCCCTTTGCGCGTCCAGAAGGACGCGCGGTGCCGCCGCCGCGACAAAATTCGCCGATCGCCCGCTTTATGCCGCGATTCAGCGGTTAGGGCGATCATCGCGAAAATGTCAATTCTTGTTTCGCACCAGCGAACAGCCCATAAATGGGTGAGATGAAACCGTACCCCAAATATTTCGAGAAAATCCGCATCCGCCCGGAGAAGGATGCGGAGCTGAAGTCGCGCTCGCCGATCTGCCAGTGGGACGGTTGCAAGGAGGCCGGCACCCATCGCGCGCCGGTCGGACGTATGAAGGAGGGCGAATATTTTCAGTTCTGCTTCGATCATGTGCGCGAGTACAACAAGGGCTTCAATTATTTCTCCGGTGTCCCCGATACCGAGATCGCCCGCTTCCAGAAGGAAGCGATGACCGGCCACCGGCCCACCTGGAAGATGGGCGTCAACGGCGCCTCGACGCGCTCCTCGCCCGATTTCGCCCAGCAGCGCTCCGGCCGCGCCGGCTACTACAACCGCATGCGCGATCCGTTCGACCTGTTCAAAGGCCCGAAGGATCCGCGCGAAGCCCGCGAGCGCAAGGCCAAGCCGCTTGAGGCCAAGGCGCTGGAAACGCTTGGCCTTGATACAAAGGCGACTGGCAAGGATATCAAGGCGCGTTATAAGGAACTGGTGAAACGCCACCATCCGGATGCGAATGGCGGCGACAGAGGTTCGGAAGACCGGTTCCGCGATGTGCTCCAGGCCTATCGCGTGCTCAAGCAGGCAGGATTGTGCTGAGCGACGTTACGGTTCGTGTCGTTTTCCAACTTTCACAAGGTTGGAAAAGTCTTTAAGACCGCCCCCGAACAAATCGATTGCCGGCGAAATCAGGCGTTTCGCCCGTGGAGACGTTGATAAAGATGAACAAGGTCGATCGCGACATCGCCAACCTGCCCGACACCACCGTGTCGGTGAAGGAGAAATTTGGCTTCGAGTCCAAGATGGTGGTGCCGGCCTATTCGGTGACGAGCGAGCATGTGCCCGACATCGACCCGGACTATCTGTTCGACAAGAACACGACGATGGCGATCCTCGCCGGCTTCGCCTACAACCGCCGCGTCATGGTGGCGGGCTATCACGGCACCGGCAAGTCGACGCATATCGAGCAGGTCGCCGCCCGCCTCAACTGGCCTATGGTGCGCGTCAATCTCGACAGCCATGTCAGCCGCATCGACCTCGTCGGCAAAGACGCCATCGTCGTCAAGGAAGGGCTGCAGATCACCGAATTCCGCGACGGCATCCTGCCCTGGGCCTACCAGCACAATGTTGCGCTGTGCTTCGACGAGTACGATGCCGGCCGTCCGGACGTAATGTTCGTCATCCAGCGCGTGCTGGAATCGTCCGGCCGGCTGACGCTGCTCGACCAGAGCCGGGTCATCCGCCCGCATCCGGCGTTCCGGCTGTTCTCGACCGCCAACACCGTCGGTCTCGGCGACACCACCGGCCTTTATCACGGCACCCAGCAGATCAATCAGGCGCAGATGGACCGCTGGTCGATCGTCACCACGCTGAACTATCTGCCGCACGACAATGAGGTGAACATCGTGCTGGCCAAGGCCAAGCACTATCGCGACGGCAAGGGCAAGGAGATCGTCAACAAGATGGTGCGCGTCGCCGACATGACGCGTTCGGCCTTCATCAATGGCGACCTGTCGACAGTCATGAGCCCGCGCACGGTCATCACCTGGGCCGAGAATGCCGAGATCTTCGGCGATATCGGCATGGCGTTCCGGCTGACCTTCCTCAACAAGTGCGACGAGCTGGAACGCTCGCTGGTCGCCGAGTTCTACCAGCGTGCCTTCGGCCAGGATCTGCCGGAGAGCGCCGCCAACGTGGTGCTGGGGTAAGCATGGCTCGATTCCGATTTTCGGGGTCATGCTCCAAGGAATGATCGATGGCGGGTCCGGGCGACAACACGCGCAACAAGTCGAAGACGGGGTCTGAAGCCGACAGCTTCAAGCGCGCCGTCACCGTCTGCATGCGCGCGATTGCCGGCGACAAGGACCTCGAAGTCGGTTTCGCCAAGGATCGGCCGGCGCTCGCCGGCAGCCGCGCCCGGCTCCCTGAACTGCCGAAAAAAGCCTCGAAGGCCGACATCGCCATCACCCGCGGGCTCGGCGATTCCATGGCGTTGAAGCGCGCCTGCCACGACACGCGCATCCACACCAGGCTGGCGCCGGAGGGCAAACAGGCCCGCGCCATCTACGATGCGGTCGAGCAGGCCCGCGTCGAGGCGATCGGCTCCCGCGCGATGCAAGGTGTGGCCGACAACATCGGCTCGATGCTCGAGGACAAATACGCCAGGGGCAACCTGATCGACGTCAAGGACAAGGCCGATGCGCCGATCGAGGAAGCGCTGGCCCTGATGGTCCGCGAAAAGCTGACCGGCCGCGCCGTGCCGAAGAGCGGCGAGCGGCTGGTCGACCTCTGGCGTCCATGGGTCGAGGAGAAGGCAAGTGCCGATCTCGACGGGCTGTCGGCAAAGCTCGACGACCAGCAGGCCTTCGCCCGCGTCGTGCGCGAGATGCTGGCTTCCATGGAAATGGCCGAGGAACTCGGTGACGACCAAGAGACCGAAGACTCCGAAGACAATGACGAAAACCAGCCGCAAGGCGAGGAGCAGAGTGAGGAGGGCGGAGAGGACGATTCCGGCTCCGAGCAGTCGCAGTCCGACGACACCGAGGCGTCGTCCGACGACGAGCAATCGGCCGAGACGGAGGCATCCGATGCCACCGCCGACGACCTGTCCGACGATGACGACGCCGATGCCGAGACACCCGGCGAGGCGCGCCGCAACGACAATCCCTTCACCAATCTGTCGAAGGAGATCGATTATAAGGTCTTCACCACCGCCTTCGATGAGACGGTGGGTGCGGAGGACCTGTGCGAAGAGGAAGAACTGGATCGGCTGCGCGCCTTCCTCGACAAGCAGCTTGCCAACCTGTCGGGCGTTGTCGGCCGGCTGGCCAACCGGCTGCAGCGCCGCCTGATGGCGCAGCAGAACCGGTCCTGGGATTTCGATCTCGAAGAGGGTTATCTCGATCCGGCGCGGCTGGTGCGCGTCGTCATCGACCCGATGCAGCCGCTGTCCTTCAAGCAGGAACGTGACACCAAATTCCGCGACACGGTGGTGACGCTGGTGCTCGACAATTCGGGCTCGATGCGCGGCCGGCCGATCACGGTCGCCGCCACCTGCGCCGACATTCTGGCGCGCACGCTGGAACGCTGCGGCGTTTCGGTCGAGATCCTCGGCTTCACCACCCGCGCCTGGAAGGGCGGGCAGGCACGCGAGAAATGGCTGAAGGAAGGCAAGCCGCCGAATCCCGGCCGGCTCAACGATCTGCGCCACATCATCTACAAATCCGCCGACCATCCGTGGCGGCGGGCGCGCCGCAATCTCGGCCTGATGATGCGCGAGGGCCTGCTCAAGGAAAACATTGATGGCGAGGCGCTGCTGTGGGCGCACAACCGCCTGATCGCCCGGCCGGAGCAGCGCAAGATCCTGATGATGATCTCAGACGGCGCACCGGTCGACGATTCGACGCTTTCGGTCAATCCGGGCAACTATCTCGAACGGCATTTGCGCGCGGTGATCGAACTGATCGAGACGCGCTCGCCGGTCGAGCTTTTGGCCATCGGCATCGGCCACGACGTTACCCGCTACTATCGCCGCGCCGTCACCATCGTCGATGCCGAGGAACTGGCCGGCGCCATGACCGAGCAACTGGCCTCGCTGTTTGGCGAGGAAAGTACGCGGGACACGCGACGCGGTGGCATGCGGCGCGCCGGATGATTTTTTTGCGGGGCGGCTTTCGGCAGACGCTTTTCACCGCCACAGCGCTGTTCGTTGCCGGCATCGCCTTGTCGCCATGCATCGCCGCCGGCACCGTTTCGGTCGAGCCGATCGAAATCTCGGCACGGCCTATAGACCGGTTTCACATCGGCCGTGACGAAAAGCGGTTCGGCCCGCTCGAATTCGTCGGCGGGCTGGAAATGACCTCGCCATCACGCGATTTCGGCGCGCTGTCGGCGTTTCGCTTCCTCAAGCCCGGCAGTGATTTCATCGGCGTCGCCGACACCGGTTTCTGGTTCTTCGGCACCGTTACCCATGATGCCGACAAGCGCCCGTCGGGCATCGAGAATTTCCGTATGCAGCAAATGGCCGACGAGGCGGGCCAGCTGATCGACGAGAAATGGCAGGTCGATGCCGAAGGGCTTGCGGTCAAGGACGGCATTGCCACGGTCGGCTTCGAGCGCAACCCCCGTGTCGCCCAGTTCAGCATTGCCCCGAAAGACATGAAGCCGCCGTTCAGGCAGCTCGACTTCCTGGTTCCTGCCTGGGAGCTCCGACGGAATCGTGGCTTTGAGACCATCACCCACGCCAATCCTCACGGGCAGCACGAAGCCGGGCTGGTCGTGGTCTCGGAAAAGAGCCTCGACAAATCAGGCAACATCTATGCGGCTGTTATCGAAGGGCCGCACAAAGGCGTTTTCACCGTTAAGCGCAACGGCGATTTCGATATCACCGACGGCGCCTTCCTGCCGGACGGCGACCTCTTGCTTTTGGAGCGCAGCTATTCGATGGCCCGCGGCGTCAAGATCCGGCTGCGGCGCATCTATGGCGAGAGCGTCGAGAAGGGCGCCGTTGCCGACGGGCCGGTGCTGATGGAAGCCGACATGAGCTACCAGATCGACAACATGGAAGGGCTAGACGTCTGGACCCGCGACGACGGCGCGCTGATGGTGTCGCTGATCTCGGACGACAACCACTCGATGCTGCAGCGCAATCTCTATCTGGAATTTGTGCTGCACGAGGATTGAGAGGCGGTCGGCAAGGGACGGCCGATAACAAGCTACAGCTTGGCGCCGGTTGCGGCAGGCCGGGGTCCGTTGGTCGCGATCCAGATGACGTGGCGCGCGCCGCGCTTGCCATTGGCGCGGACCTTGACTTCCTCGACCGCGAAGCCTGCCTGCTTGAGCCTGCGGGCGAAGCCGCTGTCGGGTCCCTGCGACCAGACCGCCAGCACGCCGCTGGGCTTGAGCGCTGCTCTCGCGCTGATCAGCCCGGCTATACTGTAGAGAGCATCGTTGGCCTCGTGGACGATTCCTTCCGGACCGTTGTCGACGTCGAGCAGGATGGCATCCCAAGCCGAGGCTTCCGATCGTATGATCTGCCCGACATCCTGCTCGCGAACAGTCACGCGCGGATCGTCGAGACAGCCGCCGAAAACCGCCGCCATCGGGCCGTGTGCCCATGCCACGACGGCTGGCACCAACTCGGCGACAACGATACCGGCATTGGCGCCGAGCTCGGCAAGCGCCGCACGCAGCGTGAAACCCATGCCCAGCCCGCCAATCAGGATTTTGGCTTGCGGGCGGCCGGCAATCCTTTGGCAGGACAGTCTTGCCAGCGCTTCCTCGGAACCGCTGAGGCGGCTGTTCATCAGCTCGTTCGAGCCGAGCATGATCGAGAATTCGGTGCCGCGTTGTTTCAGGCGAAGCTCGTGGTCGCCGTCAGGCGTTTTCGCGGTATCGAGCTGGACCCATGGGATCATGCTCGAGAACCTGTGAGCATGATCTTTTCCGAAAACCGGTTCCCACTTTCAGGGATCATGCTCTATGCCGCCAGTGCCGGCTGGCTCCAGCGGGCGGCAAGCAGCCTGTAGGGGATCAGCGCCACCACGGCTATGATCAGCTTCACGCCGAGGTCGCCGAGCGCCCATGACACCCAGCGCATGGCCTCGACCGGCAGCACGCCCATCAGCGGCGCGGTTTCGAGCGCGAAGCCATCGTTCGGGCCAGCGAAGGCGAAAGCCGCCGAAAAGGCGACGGTGAAGAACACGGCGGTGTCGAATACCGAGCCGACCAGCGTGCCGACGATCGGCGCCCGCCACCAGCTCTGCCGGCGCAGCTGGTTGAATACGGTCACGTCGAGCAGTTGCGCGATCAGGAACGCGGTGCCGGAAGCCGCCGCAATGCGCACCAACCGGTCGGCGGCCGTTTCGAACTCGATCAAGCCGTAGCGGAACAGCAGGGGCGGGATGAGGACCGAGCAGATCACCGCCGCCGCGAAGCCGACAAACACGATCCGGCGCGCCACGGCCGGGCCGTAGCGGCGGTTGGCAAGGTCGGTGACCAGGAAGGAGAACGGATAGGTGAAGGCGCCCCAGGTCAGAATGTCGGCCAGCGACAAGCCGCCGATCGCACCTTGCAGCGGGAACTGCACGAGGATGTTCGACGCCACCACGACAAGCGCCATGGCCGCAACAAAGGACAGATATCGGGAGACAAAACTCATTTTTTTATCCTGGGTAATGGAACCAGCGGGGTGTCATGCCGAGTTCGGACGACACTCCTTGGAAGGCGGTTGCCTGAAAAATTAAGCGGCCGGCTGTTCGGCAAGCTTCTTGGCGATCTGCTTCTTCAGCAGGCGCGCGCGCTGCGACAGCTCCTTGGCGTCGGCCTTGGCCAGGAACGCATCGAGGCCGCCGCGATGCTCGACCGAACGCAGCGCGTTGGCCGAAATGCGCAGGCGAACATTCTGGTTCAGCGCTTCCGAGATCAGCGTCACATTGACGAGATTGGGCAGGAAGCGACGCTTGCTCTTGTTGTTGGCGTGGCTCACATTGTTGCCGGACATGACTGCCTTGGCAGTGAGTTCGCAGGTGCGGGACATGGTTCTAAACCTTCAGTTCTCGGTCTGGCCAAACATTCGACCCGCGCCGGGTGGCGCGCGGTTTCGGTCAGGCGGCCTTATGGAAAAAGTTGGCGTTCCATAGTTGCATTTCGCCGATGCGTCAAGCTCCGGCTTGCGCGCGGGTGTGACGACGCCTTTCACATAAAGGCCGGAATTCAGCCTATAAGCGATCGCACAAGGAGATGCCAGGCCGGAGTTGTCCGCTTCCGCTGAAAAATCGAGGATCGATCCCGCCATGCTTCGTTCGTCCCATGCTCTCCTTGCCTCTCTCGCCGTGGCGCTGCCGACGGCAGCGTCTGCCGCCACGCTACAATCCTTCAAGGGCGAGTATACAGTTTCGGTCCACGGCTTCTCGGTGGCCAAGGCAAGCTTTTCCAGCAGTTACGAAGGCGATACCTATTCGATCGAGGGCAGCGTCTCCAGCGCCGGCCTCGCCACAATATTCGACGACACGCGTGGCACGGTCTCGTCAAAAGGCAAGATTTCGGGCAAGCAATTGCAGCCGCAGGCGTTCCGCGCCGACTACAAATCGGGCGAGAAGGCATCGATGATCGATATCCAGTTCGCCAACGGCGCCGTTACCGCGACGAAGGTCGTGCCAGCGCCGAAGAAGCGCAATCCCAAGAATTGGATACCGCTGGGCGCCAGCCATCTCGCGTCGGTGCTCGATCCGATGGCCGCCACCGTCATCCATGCCGATAGTCTCGACAAGGTCTGCGGGCGCACGGTGAAGCTCTATGACGGCGAGATGCGCGCCAATCTGACGCTGACCTACGATTCGAAAGGCTCGACCTCGGTGCGCGGCTACAAGGGCGATACCGTCACCTGCAGGCTGGGCTTTGAGCCGGTGGCGGGTTACCGCAAGAACCGCAAATCCTTGGATTACCTAAGAAAGCGCAGCCGCATCATGGTGACGTTTGCACCGGTTGGCCAAACCGGCGTATATGCGCCGATCCACGCCACGGTCGGTACGAAAATCGGCACCCTCACCGTCAGCGCGGAGCGGTTCGAAGCGACAGAATAGGCGCGATCGCGCGCCGCCGGAGACGGACATGGGGCGCGCAACACTGATCGGCTTCTCGGCGGTCGCCATGTGGGCGCTGCTGGCGCTGCTCACGGACGCTTCCGGCGCGGTGCCGCCGTTCCTGCTTTCAGCGATCACCTTCACGATCGGCACCGGCGTCGGGCTCGTCGCGCGGCTGTTCATGCCGGCCGCCGCCAGCCGGCAGAAGATACCGCCGCAAGTGTGGGTGATCGGCATTGCCGGCCTGTTCGGCTATCATTTCTTCTATTTCACCGCGCTGCGCAACGCACCGGCGGTGGAGGCGAGCCTCATCGCCTATTTGTGGCCGCTGCTGATCGTGCTCGGATCGGCGCTGATGCCGGGCGAGCGGCTGGCCTGGAACCATGTCGTCGGCGCGCTGCTCGGCCTTGCCGGCACTTTCCTGATCGTCACCAAGGGTGGCGGGCTTGCCTTCGACGCACGCTATGCCTTCGGCTATGCGATGGCCGGCGTCTGCGCCGTGCTGTGGTCGTCCTATTCGCTGTTGTCGCGCCGCTTTCCGTCGGTGCCGACCAGCATCGTCACCTGGTTCTGTGCGGCTACGGCAGCGCTTTCGCTTGTCTGCCATCTCATGCTGGAACAGACGGTGCTGCCTGTCGGCGCCGGCCAGTGGCTGGCCGTGCTCGGCCTCGGACTGATGCCGGTGGGCGCGGCCTTCTACGCCTGGGATATCGGGGTCAAGCGCGGCAACATCCAGGTGCTGGGCGCGGCGAGCTATGCCGCGCCACTGCTGTCGACGCTGGTGCTGATTGCTGCCGGTTTCGCCGAACCGTCCCTGCGCATCCTCGCCGCCTGCGTGCTGATCACCGGCGGGGCAGCCCTTGCGGCGAAATCGCTGTTCTTGCGCAAGCGGGCAACGAGCGAGGCCGGGGCGTGATGCCGTTTCCCGGCGGCATCGAAGCCAACGCCAATGCGACGCTGCTGTTTTCGCTGGTGGCGGCAGCGATCTACGCCTTCACCATCGACATGCCGCCGACGCTTGCGCGTTCTGCGGTCAAGACACTGGCCGTGGCAATGCTTGCCGTGGTGGCATCGCTGCAGGGCGGTCCGTGGCTGCTCGTCGCGGCTCTGACGTTCAGCGCCATCGGCGACGCGTTCCTGTCACGCGACGGTGAAAAGGCTTTTCTTGGCGGGCTGGCCAGTTTTCTCGTTGCACATGGGCTTTACATCGCGCTGTTCCTGCGCTTCGGCAACGGGGTCGGGCTGCTGTCGGCCGAGCCGTGGCGCGCGGCGATTGCCATGGCAATGGCCGTGTTCGCGCTCGCCATGCTTTTTGCGCTCTGGCGCCGTGTCGGCCCCGCCTTGCGCCTTCCGGTCGGCGTCTATATCGCGGCAATCCTCGCCATGGCGATTTCAGCCCTCACCCTGAGCAATTTCTGGATCATCTGCGGCGCCGTGCTGTTCATGGCGTCCGACGGGCTGCTCGCCTCGGAAAAGTTCCTGCTGAGCGCCATCTCGCCACACCGCGCCTGGATGCGCTACGCAGTCTGGATGCTGTATTACGCCGCCCAGCTGGCGATCACGATGGGTTTCCTGCTGGGTTAGGGAGGTCGATATTCAAGTGATGCGGGTTTGCAAACGGCGGTTTCCTGCGCTTCCGGCACTCACGTACCCAAACGTTACGCTCCGTTCCGATTATCGGAGTCCACCTGTTTGGTCGCTTCGCGCCGGTCTTCGACTCCGGCTCGGCCTGACCTGAATCTCGACATAGCTAGGGCGTTCCCGGCTGCCAGCCCGATTCGGCCAGTTCGAAGGCGGCGAAATCGAAGCCTGGCGCCACGGTGCAGCCGACCAGCGTCCACTCGCCCAGGCTGCGTGCCGATTGCCACCAGCCTGCCGGCACGACGATCTGCGGCCGCTCGCCCGCCGCCAATGCCTTGCCGAGCACCTGCTCGATCACCGGTCCGTTTTCCCGGTGCATCGACAGCGCCAGCGGAGCGCCGGCGTAAAAGTGCCAGACCTCGGCCGCGTCCTTGACGCGGTGCCAGGCCGACACTTGCTCCTGCTCCAAAAGGAAATAGATCGCGGTCGAATGGCTGCGCGCGCCCTCCGTGCCATCGCGGAAGGTTTCGGCATACCAGCCGCCTTCCGGATGCGGCTTCAGGCCGAGCGTTGCGATGATTTCGGCGGAACTGGTCATGATTTCCAGCACGTCATGGTGTTCAGAAGTTGTCCTTGCGCTTGCGAATTTCGGCGAACACTTCGGAGTCGGAGGCTTTCTCCATGCCAAGATGCTTGCGGATTGCCGGGTCGTGCCAGCGCAGGAACGGATTGGTCGACAGTTCCTCGCCGATCGTGGTCGGCAGCGTCGGCTTGTCATCGGCGCGCAGCGCCTCGATTTTCGCAGCGCGCTCCTTCAATGCCGAATTGGTCGGGTCGACGGTCAGCGCGAAGCGGGCGTTGGAGAGCGTGTATTCATGGCCGCAATAAACGACCGTCTCGGCCGGAAGTGCCGCGAGCTTCTTCAGCGATTCATACATCACCGGCGGCTTGCATTCGAACAGCCGGCCGCAGCCGAGCGCGAACAGCGTGTCGGCGGTGAACGCCACTTTCGATGCCGGCAGATGATAGGAGACATGGCCTGCCGTGTGGCCGGGCGTGGCGATCACGTCGATCCTCTCGTCGCCGAGGTGGATGACCGAACCTTGCTCGACGGTTTCGTCGATGCCGGGGATTTTTGCCTTTTCCGCTTCCGGTCCGACAATGCGCAGCTTGAAGCGCTCCTTCAGCGCCAGATTGGCCTCGACATGGTCGACATGGTGATGGGTGGTCAGGATCATCGTCGGCGTCCAGCCGGTACGCTCGATCGCGGCCAGGATCGGCGCCTCCTCGGGCGCGTCGATGATCGCGGTCTGGCCGCTTTTCGGGTCATGCACCAGCACGCCGAAATTGTCGCTGCGGCACATGAACTGTTCGATTTCAACCGGCATGGCGTCTCTCCACTAGTGCGCCGTGCGTCCAGTTGGATGCACAAAGGACGCTCTAACACTTTTCATCTGCTGCATCGTGCTTTCCGAAATTGAAACCGATTTCGGGCCGATGCAGTTGTCGCCGCAGACATAGGGCGCTTGCCCGCGGATGTCATCCGCCTTTGTTGAACTTGGACAGCATCGAAGATACCGTCCCGCGCATGCATTCCGATATCATCGACCTTCGCTCGTTTTATTCGACCACGCTCGGGCGATTGGCCGAACGCTCGATCACCATGGCCTTGTCCTCGATATGGGCTGTCGTGCCCAATGAGCGGCTGGTCGGCCTCGGTTACACCTTGCCGTGGCTGGAGCGGTTCGGCACCGACGCGGAGCGTGTCTTTGCCTTCATGCCGGCAACGCAAGGCGCGGTGGTCTGGCCGGCTACGGGGCCGACCGCCACCGCACTGGTCTTCGATGAGGAATTGCCGCTGGTCGATGCCTCCATCGACCGCATGCTGCTCGTCCATTCACTCGAACATGCCGAGAACCCGCGCGAGACGCTGAACGAAATCTGGCGGGTGCTGTCGCCCGCCGGCCGCGTCGTCATCGTCGTGCCCAACCGGCGCGGTGTCTGGGCCCGTTTCGAGCATACGCCTTTCGGCAGCGGCCGGCCTTTCTCACGCGGCCAGCTCACCGAGTTGCTGCGCGAAGCGAATTTCACGCCCGCGGCCTGGTCCGATGCCCTGTTCTTCCCGCCATCGCGGCGACGCTTCATGATGCAGTTCCACAATGTGCTGGAGCGCGCCGGCCGCAGGTTCTGGCCGATCTTTTCCGGCGTTATCGTGGTCGAGGCGCAGAAGCGGCTCTATCAGGGCGTGCCGGTCGTCCAGCGCGCATCTCGCCGCGTCTTCGTGCCGGTTTTCTCGCCGCACGGCGCCACAAGGCTCGGCCGGATATCGCCGACCGGGAACGCAACATCGCCGATCCGTCGATGACATGTTCGTGATCGGAATCGCGTTTTTTCTCACCTATCTGTCGAGGGCGGGTTTGCTACCCAAATGTGTCGACATGTTCACCGGTTTCAGCACCGCTTGCGAATTCAAGGACTTCACCAATGGCTGATCATCCGGATGTCGAGGCCAGCGCCAAGTCGGTTGCCGCGTCGATCGAGGCCAGCAGCCTGCGCGACCAATTGGCGACGATCAAGCTGGCGCTGGGGACCTCGCCGATCCGCAAACACCTGCTCTGGGCCTGCGTCGGCATAGTCGCCGTCATTGTGGCAACCTCGATCGGGCAGGTTCTGCTCAATCGCTGGAACGAGCCCTTCTACGACGCGCTGGCTCGGCGCGACATGCAGGGTTTCCTGCACCAGCTTCTGGTCTTTGCCGCCATCGCCGGCGGGCTTTTGGTGCTCAATGTCGGCCAGACCTGGCTCGACCAGATGATCCGGCTGAAGCTGCGTGAGGCGTTGACCCTCGATCTGATCGGTGAATGGATGCGGCCGGCGCGCGCCTTCCGGCTCGCCAACGCCGGCGCTATCGGCGTCAACCCTGACCAGCGCCTGCAGCAGGATGCCGGACATCTCTCCGATCTTTCCACCGGCCTCGGCATAGGGCTATTGCAGTCGTTCATTCTGCTTGTTTCGTTCGTCGGCGTCTTATGGTCGCTGTCTTCGGGCTTCGTTTTCCATATCGGCGGTTATTCGCTGGCCATTCCGGGCTACATGGTGTGGGCTGCGATCCTCTATGCCGGCACCGCCTCCTGGCTGAGCTGGCTGGTGGGACGGCCGCTCATTCGTTTCAACAGCGACCGCTATACCCGTGAGGCGGAACTGCGCTCCTCGGTGGTCCGCGTCAACGAGAATGTCGACGCCATCGCGCTGGCGCATGGCGAGGCCGACGCCAGACGACGGCTCGAGCTCGACCTCGGCACGGTGCTGGGCGCGATGCGGCGCATCTACAGCGCCCAGATCAATCTTTCCTGGGTGACCGATACCTATGGCTGGATCACTGTCGTCGCGCCGATCCTTGTCGCCTCACCGGTCTATTTCGCCGGCGATATCAGCTTCGGCGGGCTGATGATGGCTGTCGGCGCCTTCAACCAGGTGCATGCCTCGTTGCGCTGGTTCATCAACAATATCGGCGGCATCGCCGATTGGCGCGCCACGCTGATGCGCGTCGCCGATTTCCGCATCGCGCTCGTTGAAACGGATGTGCTGCACGACACCGAAGAACGCATCATGATCGGCGAAAATCCGAATGGCAGGCTGACATTCGAGAACCTCGAGGTTGCGTCGCGGGATGGATGTACGAAGCTCGCCGAACCCCATGTCGAAATCCGCGCCGGCGAGCGCGTCATGATCACCGGAGATCCGCGCGCCGGCAAGACGCTGTTCTTTCGCGCCATTGCCGGTCTGTGGCCGTGGGGAAGCGGGCGGATCGGCATGCCGGCCGGAGAGGTGCCCGCCTTCGTTCCCCGCAAGCCCTATTTCCCGCTCGGCACGCTGCGCGAGGTGCTCAACCACGCCGATGCCGCGCTCAGCGACGCCGACATCTCGGCGGTGCTTGCCGAGGTCGGTCTCGGGCGTCTGTCGTCCTCGCTCGATCGCTCGGCGCGCTGGGAGCGCGAGTTGAGCGATGACGAGCAGCGCCTGCTTGCCTTTGCCCGGCTGGTCTTGCGGCAGCCGAAATGGGTGATCATCGACGAGGCCTTGGACACGTTCGACGGCGCGACGCTGAGGCGGGTGCTGTCGATGCTGGAGGCGCGTCTGGCCGACGCCGCAATCCTCAATATCGGCCGAGGCCAGCAGAACATTGAATTCTTTCCACGCTCATTGGCGATCGTGAAAGACATCGAGCGACCAGCTCTCAAGCCAGTGCGTGTCAGGGCCGGCGCGATCGAACCACCCCCGGCCGTCGCGGCAGCCTACCAAGAGACGTAGCCGGCCATACGCCGGCAAGCTTTATTTCGCCGTGATCGCGGCGAAAGATCGCCGGTATAGTTCGGAAGCCTGCGGCGTTGGAACCATGCTTGACGCGCTTAGCCTGTTTGCCTGCCTCGCCTGCGCCCAGGCAGCGCCACTGGCCACGCCCGCCGATACCATTGCAGTGGACGTCGAACTGGTGCTGGCGGTCGACATTTCGCACTCCATGGACGAAAAGGAATTCGCCCTGCAGCGCGCCGGCTATGTCGAGGCGCTGCGCCACCCCGACTTCATCAATGCGGTGCGTTCGGGCGTGACCGGCCGCATCGCGCTGGCCTATTTCGAATGGGCAGGCACCGTCCGCGACGATGCGGTCATTGCCTGGCAGGTCATCGACAATGCTGAGAGCGCCAACGCTTTCGCCGACAAGATCGAGGCGCGCCCGTTCAGGAGCTTTGGCGGCACTTCGATTTCCGGTGCGCTCGCCTTCGGCGCCAAGCTTTTGGATGGAGCCGCTTTCGACGCGACGCGCAGCGTCATCGACATTTCAGGCGATGGCCCCAACAATACCGGGACGCCCGTCACCACGACACGCGACGCCGCGGTGGCAAAGGACATCGTCGTCAACGGCCTGCCGATCCTGATCAGCCCGTCGCCCAGCTTAAGCCATCTCGACCAATACTATGCCGAGTGCGTTACCGGCGGGCCAGGCTCCTTCGTGCTGCCCGTCTATGCCGCTTCCGAATTCGTGACCGCCATACGCCGCAAGCTGGTCCTGGAGGTCAGCGGTGTTGCCGGTCCCGGGGCCGATCCTGGATCGATCCGGGTCGATGCGGCAGCACCGGTCGACTGTTTGCAAGGCGAGCGCGACCGGCGGTTTTTCTCCGACCCGTATTTTCCGGAACTTAATCGGTAGACTGGTCGATGAATGGCAATCAATCCTAGATGGTCTCCGGACTCGTGCCGGCCGCGCCCATATGCGACGGCCGTTATCGCTTCAGCAGGAACACCGCTTGCTGGCCGAAGAAATTCCAGAACCACCATGGCATCGACAGGCCGATCTTCTGGCCATTGGCGTCGAGCGCGGTTGCCTTTTCCACCGTTGCGCCGAGCTCTTCGCAGAGATTGACGAAGTCGCGGATGGTGCAGAAATGGATGTTGGGCGTGTCGTACCAGGAATAGGGCAGGTCCTTGGTCACCGGCATCCGCCCTTCGACGAACAGCGAAAGGCGCACCCGCCAGTGGCCGAAATTGGGGAAGGAGACGATGGCGTGCGTGCCGATCCTGAGCAATTCGTCGAGCACCAGCTTCGGGTTGCGGGTCGCCTGCAAGGTCTGCGACAGGACGACGAAATCGAAACCCTTGTCGGGATAGAATTTGAGGTCCTTGTCGGCGTCGCCCTGGATGACGGACAGGCCGCGCGCCACGCACTCGTTGACGCCGCGCTGCGACAGTTCCATCCCGCGGCCGTCGACCTGCTTCGTCGCCTGCAGCAATTCGAGCAGCAGGCCATCACCGGAGCCGACATCCAGCACCCGCGACTGCGCCGGGATGAGATCGGCGACGACTTCGAGGTCGACGCGCTGGGCGTGGTTGACACTCATGATCGTGCCGTTTGTCTGGCGCATGATCCCGGTCCGAAAAGTCTGCAACTTTTCGGGGTCATGCGCTGACGCCTGGCGCATGATCCCGGTCCGAAAAGTCTGCAACTTTTCGGGGTCATGCGCTGATGCCTGGCGCATGATCCCAGTCCGAAAAGTCTGCAATCTTCAGGGATCATGCGCTGAGCCCCCTGGCGCGAGCCGCCGAGGCGATGAAGCCGTTGATGGCGGCAAACAGCTCCGGCTCGTCGAGCAGGAAGGCGTCGTGGCCGCGATCGGTCTCGATCTCGACGAAGGACACCGAGGCGCCGGCCGCGTTCAGCGCATGAACGACCGAGCGGCTCTCCTCGGTCGGGAACAGCCAGTCGCTGGTGAAGGAGACCAGGCAGAAACGGGTTCTGGTGCCGGCAAAGGCGTCGGCCAGCCGGCCGCCATGATCGGCGGCGAGGTCGAAATAGTCCATCGCCCGGGTCATGTAGAGATAGGAGTTGGCGTCGAAGCGGTCGACGAAGGTCATGCCCTGATGGCGCAGATAGCTCTCAATCTGGAAGTCGGCGTCGAAACCGAAGGTGAGCGCTTCACGGTCCTGCAGGTTGCGGCCAAACTTCCGGTGCAGGGCCGCCTCCGACAGATAAGTGATGTGAGCGGCCATGCGCGCCACAGCCAGTCCCTTTTCCGGGCGCTTGCCCTGCTCGAAATATTTGCCGCCATGCCAGTCCGGATCGGCCATCACCGCTTGCCGGCCGACCTCATGGAAGGCGATGTTCTGCGAGGAATGGCGCGCGCCAGTGGCGATCGGCAGCGCTGAGAAAACGCGCTCCGGGTAGCTCGACGCCCATTGCAGCACCTGCATGCCGCCCATCGAGCCGCCGAGCACCGAGAACAGTTTTTCGATGCCGAAATGGTCGACCAGCATCAACTGCGCCCGCACCATGTCGCGGATGGTGATGATCGGCAGGTCGAGCCCGTAGGGCTTGCCGGTGGCTGGATTGGTCGAGGCGGGGCCGGTCGAGCCGAGGCAGCCGCCGATGACGTTTGAGCAGATGACGAAGAAGCGGCTGGTGTCGATGATCTTGCCGGGGCCGATCAGCACTTCCCACCAGCCTGGCTTGCCGGTCACTGGATTGGTGCTGGCGACATGCTGGTCGCCGGTCAGTGCATGGCAGACGAGGATGGCGTTGGAGCGGGCGTCGTTGAGCGTGCCGTAAGTCTTGTAGGCGATCTGGAACGGTGACAGCAGCGTGCCGGCATCGAGCTTGAGCGGCTTGTCGGCACCGAAACGCAACACCGGGCTCGACGGTTCGTCGGCCTCGTTATTGGTTCTTTTAGTGCGCAGCGCGACCATCGCATCCTCTTACATTAACCCATCGCGCTTTCCGAAAGTCGATTCCGATTTTCGGGTCGATGCGAATGTCCGGCCGGCTACGGACAACAAAAAACCGACATCGCCTTCGCAAAGCCGGTTACAGGATGCAAACGGCCCTTTAGCGAGTTGTTTAACGTGGCTGCAAGCCGACCGGCCAAATCACCACGGGATTTCGCCTTTCTTCTAGGACCGGAGCGTCTCGGCGTCAACGGCCAGTCGTTCACCCATGCCAGTCGCTCACCCATGATCGCCGCCTCTCGACATTCCAGGCCACGGCTTGTATTTCCGCTGCGGCTTCTAGTGTGGCGAATCCGAAATTCGCATCGCGTTGGAGCAGCGCAGTGGGCGAATTTCGGATTCGCCACACTAGCAACCAATGAATTCTAGTGTGCTGGATTTGAAGTTCCTGAGCGCTGTTGCCACCAAATGGCAGGAACTTCAAATCCACCACACTAGGTGGAAGCGTTCTCGACGGATTTTGCAATATGAACCAGGCATCGGATCAGGCACGTCCAACGCCCCGCGCGGGGATCATGGACATCGAAGCCTATGTGCCGGGCAAAAGCACGGCGCCGGCCGGCGTTGCCAAGGTCCACAAATTGTCGTCGAACGAGAACCCGCTCGGCCCCTCGCCGAAGGCGATAGAAGCCGCGCGCGACGTCGCGGCCAAACTCGACATATATCCCGACGGCACCGCCAGGCGCCTGCGGGAGGCGATCGCCGAGGTGCATGGCCTCAACCCGGCGAACATCGTCTGTTCCAATGGTTCCGACGAGATTCTCGGCCTGCTTGCGCAGACCTATCTCGCGCCCGGCGATGAAGCTGTGATCACCGAACACGGCTTCATGGTCTACAAGATCTACATCCAGTCGGCAGGTGCTGTCCCGGTGTCGGTCAAGGAAACCAATGAGCGCGCCGACGTCGATGCTATCCTCGCTGCGGTGACGCCGCGCACCAGGATCATCTTCCTCGCCAATCCCAACAACCCGACCGGCACCTATTTGCCGTTCCAGGAGGTGCGCCGCCTGCATGCCGGCCTGCCTCCAAACGTGCTTCTGGTGCTGGATGCAGCCTATGCCGAATATGTCCGCCGCAACGATTATGAAGCCGGCGTCGAACTGGTGGCTGGCGCGGAAAACGTGGTTATGACCCGCACCTTCTCCAAACTAGGCCTCGGCGGTGCGCGGATCGGCTGGATGTACGCGCCGATGCATATCATCGACGCGATCAACCGCGTGCGAGGTCCCTTCAACGTCAACGCGACGGCGATCGAGGCCGGCATTGCCGCGATCCGCGACCGCGCCCATGTCGAGCGCAGCGTGGCTCATAACGACACTTGGCTGCGATGGGTGAGCGAGGAGTTGACCAAGCTCGGACTGCGGGTGACGCCGAGCGTCGGCAATTTCGTCCTCATCCACTTTCCCGAAGACAAAAAACATTCGGCGGCGGCTGCGGACGATTACCTCTCCGCGCGCGGCTATATATTGCGGCGCGTTTCCGGCTACGGCTTCCCCAATGCACTGCGCATGAGCATCGGCACCGAAGAGGCCAATCGCGGCGTTGTCGCCGCCCTCGCGACATTTCTGAAAAGCTAGAAGACCATGACATCACCGATGTTCGAAAAGATCGCGCTGGTCGGCATCGGCCTGATCGGCTCGTCGCTGGCGCGCGTAATCCATCGCGAAGGCCTTGCCCGCCACGTTGCCATCTCGACGCGCAGCGAAACGACGCTGGCGCGGGCGAAGGAACTCGGCCTCGGCTCCTCCTACGCGATGGATGCGAAAGAGGCGGTCCGCGATGCCGACCTGGTCATCGTTTCGGTGCCGGTCGGCTCTTCGGGCGAGGTCGCCGAGCAAATCGCACCGGCGCTGAAGCAGGGCGCCATCCTCACCGATGTCGGCTCGACCAAGGCGTCGGTCATTGCGCAGATGCAACCGCATGTGCCTGCCGGCGTGCATTTCATTCCCGGCCATCCACTGGCCGGCACTGAAAAATCGGGTCCGGACGCCGGCTTTGCCGAACTGTTCGAGAACCGCTGGTGCATTTTCACGCCGTTGCCCGGCACCGATCCCGAGGCGCTGGAAAGACTCTCGGAATTCTGGCGCCGCTGCGGCTCCAACATCGACACGATGGATCCCCAGCATCACGACATGACGCTGGCCATCGTCTCGCACCTGCCGCACATCATCGCCTATAACATCGTCGGCACCGCCGACGATCTGGAGTCGGTGACCAAGTCCGAGGTGATCAAATATTCGGCCTCCGGCTTTCGCGATTTCACTCGCCTTGCCGCTTCCGACCCAACCATGTGGCGCGACGTCTGCCTGCACAACAAGGACGCCATCCTCGAAATGCTGGCGCGGTTCTCGGAAGATCTGGCCTCGCTGCAGCGGGCGATCCGCTGGGGCGACGGCGAAAAGCTGTTCGACCTGTTCACCCGCACCCGCGCCGTCCGCCGCTCGATCATCGAGGCCGGCCAGGACATCGATGTGCCGGACTTTGGCCGGCAGGCGGTCGAGCACCCATCCAAGGGATAGAGCATCGCGCAAAAGTGCGCAGCGGTTTTGCGATAACGACATGCATGAAACAAGAACTTAAAGCGCGCCGCATGAATCCATTCAAACGCGACGCGCTTTAGCGCGGCGGTCCGATTCGATTTGAAAGCCCGCCGCTGTCTCAGGCCGGCCAATGGGCCGCCATCATCGCCAGTGTCTCGGCCCTGTCTGGCGCGCCCAGCCGGCCGCCGAAGCGCTGGCATTTGAGCGCGGCGGCGGCGCTGGCAAAGCGCAATGTCCGTTCGATCGGCATGGCTTCCGCCAGCCCGACGGCAAAGGCCCCGTGAAACACGTCGCCCGCGGCAAGCGTGTCCACTGCCTTGATCCTTGGCGCCGCGACATGGCGCACGGACCCCACCGAGCGGTCGAACCACCAGCTTCCCGCCGCGCCGCCGGTCACCGCGACAAACGCATCGGTGCGTCTGCCCAGCGCTTCACAGGCCTTTTGCGGACCTCGTTCCTCGCCGCAGAGGATGAACGCCGCCGGCTCCGACGCGACGATGTGCGAGGCCAGCGGAAACAGCCGTTCCAGCACGTCCCGTGGCGCGGTGTCGGCGTCCAGTATGGCCGGACGGCCGATTTCGCGCGCCGCCGCCAGGGCCAAAGCTGCTGCGCCCGGCCAGCGCACATCGGCCAGGACGGCGTCGAATGCGGTTAGATCTTGAATGGGGAGCGCATCGGGGTCGGCCTGGGCGAGCTTGTCATAAAAAGGAACGATGATGCGCTCGCCATGCGTGTCGACCAAGATGGCCGACAGTGCCGACCGCGCGCCGCCGACGCGCCGGACAAAGCTGCAATCGACGCCCTCGGCCTCGATCCCGGCGACCAGTTGATCGCCGACGAGGTCGTCGCCCGCGCTCGCCCATAGCGATACGTCCGCGCCGAGGCGGCGTGCGGCGCAGGCCGCGCTCGAAGCCATACCCGAGGCGATCTGGAGGCCGTCGGATGCAATGAACTTGCCCGGACGTGCCGGAAGCGTGTCGACGCCAAGGATCGTATCGAGCGTCAGCGCGCCAACACTCAGGAGCTTCACCGGGCTGTTCATCTATCTTCCTGTTTCTTCATGATTTTTCTCCGAACTGAAGGTTCGCAATCATGGTCTAATCGACCGGCTTGATCCTACCCAGCGGGATAAAACCCAGCGAGGCCTTGCCCTTGACGACCTTGAGGGGCATCGACGGTTCGTTGCCAAGCAGCGCCAGCCCGGCAAAGCCGGTTTTGATCTGGTTCTTCTGCTCGGGAATGGCCTTGCCGAGGATTGCCGCCACCGCCTTCGGATCGCTGAGCTTGATCATCAGGTCGGCGTCGATCAGCCCGTCGGCATCGACCGACACCGGTCCGGAAACGGTGACGCGCGCGGTCCCCGACGACAGATCGAGCTTGACGATATCCACCGCCTGGCCGCGCATGCTCTCTGTTTGTGTCTTGATCAGCGCCACGCCGTTCTTCAGCGTCACGTCGCCACTGCCGTCGAGCGGCGGCAGCACGCGGCCATCGATCGCCCCTGGATCGATTTCGAGATTGGTGAAACTCCCGGAATAGTCAATGTCCTGGCCGTTCGGACGCAGTTGTCCGGCCGCTGTCCCGGCGCTGAACAGCTCGACCGGGTCAGTGCCATCCGCCGGATCGGTTTGGGCTGACAGACCCTGGGCCTCCAGTGAAACGCGCCGGGGCAGGGGCCAGGACAGTTTGACGGTCGCTCGCAGATTATCCCAGTCGATCCACAGCGGCGCCATCCCCGGCGCGGAGGCCCTGAGCGGGCCCCGCAGGTCGGCGCCGGGCGACAGGATCTGGGTGATGTGCGTGACGGCGTTGAGGCTGCCGAGGGAGGCGGCGACGTTCCTGGTGTCGTCCTGATAAGCCAGGCTGTCGCAGGAGATGGCGAAGCTCGAGGGATAGCCGCTGACCGTGAGATTGGCGCAGTCCGCCTCGATGCCATTGCCGTTGAGCTCGGCCACCGCTTTGTCGGCTTCGCTCTTGACCTTGTCCGCCAGGTAGAACCAGCCGGCGCTGTAGAGGCCGAACAGCACAAGGATGAAAGCGCCAAGCCAGAAGAGGCGGCGGCGAAAATTCGGCGGACGCTCGTCACTTGACGTCATGCTGCGGCTCTCGCTAGCGCGTGTTGCAGAGGGGACTGTCGTTTCCGGCAACATCAGGTAGACGGAGACGGATTGAAAAAACACCGATTCCAGTGCGGTGCTGCAACCAGGCTTGGCGATATGGGCGATTTTTGGGTTTTTGGCTACGGTTCGCTGATCTGGCGGCCGGGCTTTGCGCATGTCGAGACGCGGCGCGCCCGCCTCCACGGCTACCGCCGCTCGCTGTGCGTCTACTCCTTCGTGCATCGTGGCACGCGCGAACGGCCCGGCCTGGTGCTCGGCCTCGACCGTGGCGGCTCCTGCATCGGGTTGGCTTTCCGCGTCCCCGGCGATCTGCGCAACGAGGTCATCACCTATCTGCGCGAGCGCGAGTTGGTCACCAATGTCTATCGCGAGCGCATGCTTAGCATTCGCCTCGACAATGACGCTACGAACGGCGAGACGGATGGGGGCGAGACGGTCTCGGCGGTCGCCTATGTCGTCGATCGTGCCCACGAGCAATATGCCGGCGCGCTCGATGCTGCCGATGCGGCGACCGTCGTTCGCGGTGCCGTCGGCCAATCGGGAAAGAACGAGGACTACGTGCTCAGCACGCTGGAGCACCTCGAGGCGCTGGGCATCCGCGACCACTGGCTGGAAGAGGTAGCGAAACGGATCGGGTCATGATCTTCTTTCGTTGTTTGACCATGATCCCGAAAACCGGTTCCCACTTTTTGCTTCGCTGACCTTCGGTTCGGGATCATGGTCCGGGTTACATCCCGAAAATCTGCTTTCCGAGATCGGCGCGATCCAGGCTGTTCGTCACGGCGAGCTCGAACTCCGCCAGCGGATGGATGCCGCCAACAGGGACATGGAAATCGGGTTGGCCGAAGATGTCGACAATCTCGCGCAACACTGGTCGGTCGGCTTCGACAGGCGGCGAAAAGAAGTAGCGGTAGATATTTGCCCTGATCTCGAGGCCGCTCAGCAGCACGTCGAAATTGTGCAGTTCGAAACGCTCGGTGCTCATGCCGCCATTGATAACCATCTGCCCGCCCATCGCCAGGGTGCGGATCAACTCGCCACTGACGGGTCCGCCGACATTATCGATGATCCCGTTCAGCCCGGCGCCGTCGGTCATGTCCATGATCGCTTCCCTGATGCCGACCTTCAAACCCGACAGATCGAGGATGGCGGTAGCACCAAGCCCCTTCAGGTCCAGCCTGTCGCGAGATCGTCGCACGAGCGCAATCACGTTGATGCCGCGCCGTTGGGCGAACTGCATCACCATCGTCGAAACCGATGAATAGCCGGCCGTGACGGCCAGCCACTGTCCAGGCTGCACACGGGAATCCGCCAGCAGGTCCCAGGCGGTGATGGGGTTCACCATCTGCCCGGCGCGTTCGACCGGATAGCCGGCGGGCAGCGGGATCAGCCAAGCGGCCGGAACGGCGGCATATTCAGCCCAGCTGTTGTAGTAGCTGAATGCGACAAGCGTGCCCGGTTTCAAGGCGACGTTCGCGCCCACGGCCTCGACAATGCCGGCGCCATGGTTTCCGGCGATCTGGCGCGGGAAATGCGGCTTCTTCGGTTCGGGATAGAGGTTCTGGATGAACAGAAAGTCGCCAGGGTTGATCGAGGCGGAGACCATCCTGAGCAGCACCTCACCGTCGCCGATTCGCGGCATGGGCACGTCGCCGAGATAGAGCACGTCCTGCGGCGAGCCGATTGCGTCGAATACAACTGCTTTCATGGCGGTCTCCAATAGAGGGCGATCTGGCCATGCAATCTGGACGCGGCCAGATCGCAGGCACGGTGTTTGCATCGGCGTCGCGGAACCTAAGGCCGCTGGCAAAAATCGGAATTGGCAGATTTGACAATCTATGTGCTAAACTTGCCATAGCTGCTCAAAGGAGCCATCTTGGACAATCGTCCCGTCCACGCCGTGATCTGGCTGCCGTCGACGTTCTATTCGGCTGTCGCCGCGACGCTTGTCGAAATGTTCGAGCTGGTAAACACCATTCGCGGCGCGCCGGCGATTTCCTTCGAATTCGTGGCACGGCAGGCCGACGCCACGACGACGCCTGGAATCTCCTTTCACACCAGACGCGAACCCTCGCAGCGCATGGAACTGCTGATCCTGCTGGCCATGCCCGGCATGCAAATCCCGGAGCTTGTTGCCGCGCTGGAGGAAGAGAGCCGCCACGCCGCGCCGCTTATCGCAAGCGCGCAACGCGACGGCGCCATCATCGCCGCGCATTGCGGGGCCGGTTACTTCCTGGCAGACGCCGGTCTTCTCGACCGAAAGCGCGCGACAATCTCCTGGTGGCTGAAGACCGATGCCCAGCGCCGCTTTCCAAAGGTGCGTTGGGACGCTTCACGTGTGCTGATCCGGGACGGACGGATCTATACTTGCGGCGGCGGCTTTTCAGGTCTGGAGCTCGGCAAGGCGCTTCTGCGGGACCTTGGCTTCGCCAGGGAGGAGCGCCTGGTTCGCAAGTTGCTGGTACTGCCGCCGTCGCGGCAGATCCAGACACCCTACGAGTTCCCGCTCACCGATCTGCTGCCTTCGCAAGAGCCGTTCCGCGACCGGCTCGAAACCCTGTCCAGAAAACAGCTCGGGGCGCTCGACCTTACCTTCCTTGGTGCGCAACTCGGTCTGTCGCCGCGAACGCTGGCGCGCCGGTTTTCCGATGAATTGCACACCACTCCCGGCCGATGGATCCAAGACCGGCGCCTTGAGGCCGCGAAAACACTTCTTGAAAGCACCAAACTCGGTATTTCGGAAATATGTTACCAGGTCGGATACCGGGACACGGCCTCATTCAGCCGGCTTTTCAACCGCGTGGTCGGACTGCCGCCTGGTGAATACCGGCGCCAGAGCCAGTAGACATCGGCTGGAACGTCGAACGCGGCGGATCGCGCCCTTGTGAAAGCACTGGTCCGTCGGAAAGAACGGCCAGGCCTTTGACCTCGGCGCGGTGAGACCTAGGTAAGCGAGGGCTTTTCGCCCCCTCCTTTCCATTCCCCACGGAGATCAGTCTTGCAGAAACGTCGTCTCGGTCAAACCGACCTGTCCATCGCGCCGCTGGTTCTGGGCGGCAACGTCTTCGGCTGGACCGCCGACGAGAAAACCTCTTTCGACCTGCTCGACCGGTTCATCGGCGCCGGCCTCAACGCCATCGACACCGCCGATTCCTATTCGCGCTGGGTTCCCGGCAACAAGGGCGGCGAATCCGAAACGATCATCGGCAAATGGATGAAGAGCCGCGGCAACCGCGACAAGGTCGTGGTGATCACCAAGGTCGGGTCGGACATGGGGCAGGGCAGGAAAGATCTCTCCGCCGCCTATATCGAAAGGGCCATCGATGCGTCGCTGAAGCGGCTGCAGACCGATGTCGTCGATCTCTATCTGTCGCACTGGCCGGACCCGACCACCCCCTACGAGGAAACGCTCGGCGCCTACCAAAAACTGCTCGCCAAGGGCAAGATCCGCCATGTCGGCGCCTCCAATCTCGACGCCGGCCAGTTGCGCGCCGCGCTCGACGTGGCAAGCCTGCGGGGCCTGCCGCGCTATGCGGTACTGCAGCCGGAGTACAATCTCTACGACCGTGCCTCATTCGACGGGCCGCTCCGCGAGCTGTGCATGGCCGAGGATATCGGCGTCATCAGCTATTTCAGCCTCGCCAAAGGGTTTTTGAGCGGCAAGTACCGCAGCGAAGCCGATCTCGGCAAAAGCGCGCGTGGCGACGGTGTGAAGGGCTATCTCAACGGGCGCGGCATGCGCATCCTGGCGGCACTCGACGCCGTGTCGGCGCGTCACGCGGCCAAGCAGGCGGAAGTGGCGCTCGCCTGGGTGATCGCGCGGCCCGGCGTAACGACGCCGATCGCCAGCGCCACGACGCTGGACCAGGTCGACAGCCTCGTCCGCGCCGCATCATTGAAGCTCAGTCCGGACGATATCGCCGAGCTCGACAGCACGAGCGCATAGACTCAAACAGCAGCCAAGAACCGTGCGCGGCCTGCGCCGGAAGGCTCCCTGCACGATCGTTCAAGACGCCCTGGTCTGCCCTGCCATACCATTGCCCGCATCGCGCCTGGATACTGGTATACAGATGGCCGAACAGGTCTTTTCCCATCCGGAACTATGGCAGCAATTGCTCGCGCTTGTGCTGGCATCGGCGGTCGTGATGGGCAGTCCGGGGCCGGCGACGATAAGCGTCACCGCCGTTGGCGCCGCCTTCGGCCTGCGCGATTCGCTCCGCTACGCCTCGGGCATCATTCTTGGTACGGTCGCCGTGCTTTTGGTCGTGGCGACGGGCATTACGGCCATGCTCGCCTCTGTGCCGAAGCTCACACCGCTCCTGACGGTCGCATCCGCAGCCTACATCCTCTACCTCGCCTTCAAGATAGCAACGGCTCCGCCTCTGGCAGCGCGTACCGGCGGGGCGGCACGTCCCACATTCCTCGGCGGGTTTCTTCTGGCCGTCGCCAACCCGAAAGCCTATGTGGCGATTGCCGCCGTATTTGCCGGCACGTCGTCCGCCGGTGAGCTCGATGCAGGGCTCAAGCTGGCGGTCCTCGCTTCGATGATCGTCGCCATCCATGTCCTGTGGCTTCTCGCCGGGGCAGCGTTTGCGCGCTTCCTGCGCAAACCCGTGGCCTCGCGGATCATCAATCTGACGTTCGCGGCGACACTGGTTTTGACAACGGCGCTGGCTGTGGTCCCCTAGGGGATACTGCCGACCAAGCAGATGGTTCAGGCCGGGGTATCGGAGCCAAGCTCCCTCAGCCGCTTTACCGCCGTCGGCGGCATTGGCGGCGGGTTTGGCGCCTGGGACGCCTCGATGAGCAGCTGGTCGCAGGCGGCTTCCGTCTCGCCGATCAGCCGTTCCATGAATTCCTCCTTGCCCAGCCCTGCCGGGATCGGCGGCAGGAAGCGCGCCTTGATCGTGCCGGGATAGCGAAGGAATTTCCGGCGCGGCCAGTAGAGGCCGGCGACATGGGCAACCGGCACCACGGGAATGCCAAGCTGGGTATAGAGTTCTACGATGCCGTATTTATAGGCCGGCTCGTCGCCCGGCGCCCGGCGCGTGCCCTCGGGATAGATGATCAGCTGGCGGGGATTGCGCGCCAGCTCCTGCCTGGTCGCGGCGACCACCGCTTTCAGCGCTTTCGAGCGGCTGCCGCGGTCGACCGGGATCATCCGCATTTTCAGGATGTACCAGCCGAAGAACGGGATCCAGGTCAGTTCCCGCTTCAGGATGTAGATCGGATCTTGCAGGAACGGGAAGAAGGCGATCGCGTCCCAGAAGGATTGGTGCTTCGGCGCCAGGATGAATGAACCCTCGGGCAGGTTTTCCTGGCCGGTGATCTCACTTTTTGTGCCGGCGATCTTGTCATAGAGCCACATGCTGGTGCGCGACCAGAATTTCGGCACAAACCAGGCGCGGTGGCGCGGCGACAGAAAATAGTACGGGGTCCAGAGGATCATCTGGACGATCAGATTGACGTAAAAGACGAGGTTGAACGCCAACGAGCGAATAAGGAGCATGTGGGAAGTGCCCGGTGAGGAGGTGTGCGTTGGTTACACCAAGCGCAGGCAAAAAGGAAACGGTGCGATGGCCCGTTCGTCAGGCCTGCCACGTCGCTTGCACCAGCCGCTTCTTCAGGCGTGGGGCGGCGAAATCGAGGAACGCGCGCAGTTTCACCGGCAGTAGATCCTGGCCGGCATGCACGAGACTGACCGACCATGGCTGCGGCTCGAATGCCTCCAGCACGGTGCGGAGCGTGCCGGACCGCACCGCAGCAGTGATCTGGTAGGAAAGCACCCTCGTCATCCCGGCGCCGGCAATCGCGGCATCGATCGCCGCTTCCGCGGTGTTGACCCGAAGCCGTGAGCGGATCGGAACAGTGAGGTCGCTCTTGCCGGTGGAAAAAGTCCATGCGGCAGGAGCGGTCAGCCCCTCGAAGGTGACGCAGCTGTGTGCCGCGAGGTCTTTCGGCGTCTTTGGCATGCCGTGCTCGGCCAGATAGGCCGGGCTCGCGCAAACAACGCGCCGGATCGAGCCGATGCGGGTGGCCACCAGGCTCGAGTCGGGAAGCTCGCCGATGCGGACGGCGAGATCGATGTGCTCCTCGGTCAACTGGGTTATCCGGTCGGCGAGCATCAGGCGGATAGCCACGTCGGGGTAGGCGGCGAGGAAGCCAGTGACGACCGGCAGCACATGCAGGCGGCCAAAGATGATCGGTGCGGTGATGATCAGTTCGCCCGTCGGCGCGCTGTATTCGCCGGCGGCGGTACGCTCGGCCTCGCCGACCTCGTCGAGAATGCGATGGCAGGCAGCGAGGTAGGCGTGACCCGCGTCGGTGAGCGTTAGCTGCCGCGTCGAGCGGTTCAGGAGACGCGTCTTCAGATGCCGCTCCAGGTCGGAGACTTTGCGGCTGACCGTTGCAAGGGGGATGCCGAAACGGCGTCCGGCCGCCGAAAGGCTGCCGGCCTCCACTGCGGCGACAAAAAGCGACATTGCCTCGAGGCGATCCATACTTCTCCCGGAAATTGGAAGGATCAATTGCAAATATGACAGCTACATCCGAATGATGGAAGGGGCCATGTTTTGGCGGCGAAGCTGATCAACGAGAAGGAATGCCGATGCCCCGTATCCCTACACCCGCGTCCATAGAGGCCGCGCCTGCTGCGTCGCAGCCGATGTTACATGCCGTCGAGAAGCAACTCGGCGTCGTGCCAAACCTCTTCAGGCTTGTTTCCAATAGCCCGGCTGCGCTTGAAGGCTATCTCAGTCTGTCCGGAGCGCTTGCCAAAGGCCGCCTGCCCGCGCCGACGCGCGAGCGCATCGCTCTGGCGATAGCCGAGGTCAATGGCTGCAGCTACTGCCTTTCCGCCCACACCTATCTCGGCAAGAACCTCGCCAAGCTTGACGATGCCGAAATGGTCGCCAACCGCGCGGGCGGCTCCAACGATCCCAAGGCCGCCGCAGCCGTGCGTTTCGCCACGAAGATTGCGCGCGACCGCGGCCATATCGGTGACGAGGATCTCAGCGCCGTCAGGCTCGCAGGCTACGACGATGCGCAGATCATCGAGATCGTCCAGCATGTCGCTCTCAATGTCTGGACCAACTATGTCAATGAGGTTGCCAGGACGGAGATCGACTTTCCTGTCGTTTCTGCCCGCAAGACAGCCTGAATTCAGCGACCACTGTGTCGGTTTTTTGGAAAATCCGATGCTCAAACAAAAGAGACAGAGCGGCGGTACGGTTCGACTTGAAAGTCCGCCGCTCTAGCCCATCGCAAGGAGTTCCCATGTCTGAAAGCCGCCCACCGCTACCGCCATTCACCGCCGAGACCGCCGCACAAAAGGCACGCATGGCGGAGGATGCCTGGAACTCCCGTGATCCGGCACGGGTCGCGCTTGCCTACACAATCGACAGCCGCTGGCGCAACCGGGCCGAGTTCCTGCAAGGGCGTGAGGCCATCCAGACCTTCCTCACACGCAAATGGGGTCGCGAACGCGACTACCGGCTCATCAAGGAGGTCTGGGCCTTCCGCGACAACCGTATCGCCGTGCGTTTCGCTTATGAATGGCACGATCACAGCGGCTCGTGGTTTCGCAGCTACGGCAACGAGAACTGGGAGTTCGATGAACATGGTTTGATGCGCTTGCGCATCGCCAGCATCAACGACCTGCCGATCCTCGAGGCCGACCGCAAATATCATTGGCCGCTCGGCCGCCGGCCGGACGACCATCCCTCTCTGACGGAACTCGGCCTTTGAAGGAGGCTTTCCATGAATGCTCACGTCTTCACCAGCGATGTCGCCTTTACGCCAACCGTCAAGGCGATCCAGGCCCGCAAAGGCTCACGCGAGGCCTATGCCCGCGTCGAGGAGCGCGGCAGCTGGCAAGCTGATATCACGCCCGATCTCGCCGCCTTCATCGAGGCGCAGACCAGCGTCTTCCTGTCGACGGCCAATGGTGACGGCCAGCCCTACATCCAGCATCGAGGCGGGCCGGCCGGCTTCCTCAAGGTGCTTGACGAGCGGACGATCGGCTTCACCGATTTCTCCGGCAACAGGCAATTCATCACCCAGGGCAATCTGGACGATAACCCCCGGGCTTTCCTGTTCCTGATCGACTATGCCCACCGGCAGCGCATCAAGATCTGGGGCAGCGCGCGTGTCGTCGAGGACGACGCCGAACTGATGGCGAAGCTGATGCCGGAAGGCTACAAGGCGCGCCCCGAGCAAATCATCCTGTTCACGGTTTCGGCTTGGGATTCCAATTGCCCGCAGCATATTCCACAGCGGTTCGAAGCGGCCGATGTGGCGGCGGCGCTGGCCGAGCGGGACAAGCGTATCGAATGGCTCGAACAGGAGATCGCGCGCCTGCGCGGAACTTCAAGCGCCACGGTCAAGGAATGATACCGGTCCAGATAGGCTCAGTTCGGCGCAGCAGCCTCGGCCAGCGCGATGCCGGTTGGCGTTGGCTTCACCGGCACGATGCCGCGCGCCAGCGCCAGCAGATATTTGTTGTATTCGGTGAACAGCACGCGCAGTGCCCTGGGCTTGGTCAGCCAGCCGCCATTGCCAAGATTGCTGTTGACCACCGGATACGGCTCGAGCTTGGCCTTGTGCAGCAGCCGGCCCATTTCCAGCAGGCTGCGCGGCATGTGATAGTTGTTGGTCACGAGGATCACGGTGCCATAGGCGTGGTCTTCCACCCACTTGGCACTTTCCTCGGCATTGCCGATCGTGTCGAGCGCGGCGCGGTCGATATCGACGCAGCAGGAAAACAACTTCTTGTCGCCGCGGGTCGCGACCTGAAGCTGGCGGCGGCTGGCGGAAGGATGCACGCCGCTGATCAGCAGCCGCTCACCCTTGCCGGACGCCAGCAGACCCATAGCGGCGTCGAGACGCGAATGGCCGCCCGTCAGCACGATGATGGCATCGGCTTTTGCCGGATTGGCGGGCGTCGCGAGACGGCTGACGGTATTGGCGAACCAGCCGAAGCCGCCGGCAAACAGCGTTGCCAGCACGAGCAGAAAGAAAGCGGAGATGCGTAACGCGCCCGCCAATCGGCTGGGCTTGACGCGCTCGCGGGAACGCGTAATCACCAAGGGCAACTGTCCAGCCATTCCGGTCGAGTCGCGCGCGTCCATCGTCTCTATCGTTAACCCCGAAATGCGGCGTTTAGTAGGTGGAGAAGCACACATTACGTTACGCTAATTCTCTATTCGTGATCACCCCGCGTCCGGTTGGCGGACATCGATGTCGCTGAGATAGGTGACGACGGTCACATGGGAGGTTGCCGCCGTCAGCGCACCGATGACCAGCACCATGAGGACGACGCCGAGATAGCCCGCCGAACCGATGGCGAAATTGCCGAACAAGGCGGTCGCCTGATCGGCCTCAGGCGTTGCCATGTTGCGCGACGACCACCATGAGAAGACGATGAAGACGAGCACTGCCGCCGCACCCCCGGCGGCTGCGCCTTTCATGCCGGTGACCAGAAAATGGTGGCGGAATTCGCGCGCGATAAAGCGCGCTTCGGCGCCGACGAAATGCAGCACCTCGATGATGTGGCCGTTGCCGGCCATGGCGCCGCGCGTCGCGAACACCACGGTCAGCACGGTTGCCGACAGCATCAGCGCCAGCACGGCGATGCCGATTGTCACCGTGGTACGGGCCATGGCCACCAGCCGGTCGACCCAGGTGCGATGGTCGTCAAGTGCTGCACTGGGCAGCTTCGGCGTGATCGCGGCGCGCATTGCGGCGAAGTCGGGCGGATTGTTCTCGTCTATGGTGACGATGACCAGCCGCGGCACCGGCAGGTCGTCGATGTTGAGACCCGAACCCAGCCACGGCTCCAAAAGCCGCGCGGTGGCATCGCGGTCGACGATCCTGGCGCTCTTCACGCCAGGAAATTCGCCGGCGATCTGCGAGGCCTGGGCAAGTGCTGCCTCCATGTCGAGGCCGTCTATCGGCTTGATCTGGATCGTCGCCTCGCGGGAGATCTGGTTCTCCCAGACCGAGGCGGTGTCGCGCACCAGCGTCACCGCGCCGAAGGTCAGGCAGGACAGGAACGTCATGATGGCGATGACCAGGACCAGCGCCCGGCCGGCGATGTTCTGCGCCGGCACGATCGGCGCCATCTTGCGCTGAACGCGCTGCGTCGTCGCAGCCTTCCCGGCGTGCTGGTCTTCGACATGGTGAACGGAAAGGTCAGTCATAGATATCCAGCCTTCCGCCGGCCAGGATCATGCGCCGCGCGTCGACCTGTTCCATCAGGCCGAGGTCGTGCGTTGCGATCACCACCGCGGTGCCCAGTCGGTTGAGTTCGATGAACAGCCGCAGCAGGCGCCGCGCCAGCGGCGGATCGACATTGCCGGTCGGCTCGTCGGCAAGCAGGATCTCGGGCTGCTCGATCAGTGCCCTGGCAATTGCGGCACGCTGTTTCTCGCCACCCGACAGCACCGGCGGCAGCACATGCATACGCTCGCCAAGGCCGACCCATTTCAAGAGCTCGGTCACGTCGGTGCGGTAGCTCGCCTCCTCGCGACCGCGCACGCGCAGCGGCAAGGCCACGTTCTCGTAGGTCGTCATGTGGTCGAGCAGGCGAAAGTCCTGGAACACGACGCCGATGCGCCGCCGCAGATGCGGCAGCTCGGTGCGCGAGATGCGCGAGCGGTCTTTGCCGAAGATGGTGATCAGCCCGCGCGTCGGCTTGAGCGACATGAACAAAAGCCGCAGCAGCGTCGTCTTGCCGGCGCCCGAAGGGCCGCTCAGGAACTGGAAGGAGCGCTCCGGTATGTGCAAGGAAATGTCGCGGAGGATTTCCGGACCCATGCCATAGCGGAGGCCGACATTTTCGAAGCGGATCACGTTCGACGACCTGAAGCTTGCGGCGGCGACGAGCCAGCCTTCTCTGAGAAAAGACCATCGGCCGGCATGGTTAACCGACGGTTAATTCTGAGGTTTTTTGGGCGCGTCACAGGGGTACCGATGGGGAAGCGTTAACCATTTCCGTTTACGCAAAAGAAACGAAGAGCGAACAAGTTCCGTAGTGCTGGGGCCATGATGGCTGAGGATCGAACCGCGCGCCCGGTTTCCGGCGAAATCATGGCCGACACGGCCGCCGCGCCGGAACGCATCATGCGTGATCCGGCCGACGACATCGTCGATGCCGACTACGAGGTGCTGCCGCACCGCACCGCCAGCATGGACCCTTCACCGCCGCTTTCGCGCGTAATCGCCACGCCATCGATCGAAGGCATGGACATGCTGCGCAAACCCGAAGCCACGATGGAACGGCTGCGGGCGTCGCGCGGCGGGCCGATCTTCTGGATCGCCGGCCTCGGTGCCGCGTTTGCAGCCTTCTGGATCTCGGGCGGGCACGCGCTGGTGCGCCAGGCGCCGCTTCTTCTTGCGGCACAGGAAACGGGCGCTGCACTCACCATTTCAGGCGTTACGTCGCGTGTCGATGCGTCCGGGCCGACACCTGTCCTGTTCGTTGGTGGCGAGGCCGCGAATGACGGCGCCAGTCCGTCGCCGTTGCCGCCGCTGGAAATCCGGGTCACCGGCAATGACAGGCGCACAACCCGCTATACGCTGGAGACATTCAACCGTTCACTGGCGCCCGGCGAAAGATTTGGCTTTTCGAGCCGGCTCGACATGCCTAGAAACGGGGTCAAGACCGTCTCGGTCACCTTCGCCAACTAGGGCGATCATTTCTGGAAAGGCTGCCAATGCCAGTCGTGCGCGGCAAGGATATCGAGGTTCTGTTTTCGGCGTCGGCGATTGCTCGCCGCAATCTGGAGCTCGCCAAGGAGATCGCCGAGCGCGACTATCAGGACCTTCTGGTGATTTCGGTGCTGAAAGGATCGTTCATTTTCGCCGCCGATCTCATCCGCGCCATGCACGATGTCGGCCTGTCGCCCGAGGTCGAATTCATCTTCATCTCCAGCTACGGCGCCGGCACCACCAGCGGCGAGGTGAGGGTGCTGCGCGACATCGACAACGAGGTCGCCGGCCGCGACGTGCTGTTGATCGACGACATTCTCGAATCCGGCAAGACGCTGTCCTTCACCCGCGACCTGATGCTGTCGCGCGGCGCCAAAAGCTGCGCCATCGCCGTGCTGCTCGACAAGCGCATGCGCCGCCAGACCGCGCTCAACGCCGACTATGTCGGCTTCGACTGCCCCGACTATTTCGTCGTCGGCTACGGCATGGATGTCGCCCACGCCTTTCGCGAACTGCCGTTTGTCGGCGTCGTCAAGGGCGACGCCTAGATTTATCTTCGATGCCGTTTGCGGTTCAGGAAAAGTCAACTTTTCCCGGCGAAACTTTCCGCTATGGCAAAGCTCCTGATCGTCGAGGACGATGAGTCCGTCCGCACCCTCGCCGCCCGCGCGCTCGAACGCGCCGGGCATATGATCGACATCGCCGCCGACGGCGCGCAAGGGCTTGCCCTGATCCGCGCAGCACGTGGCGGCTACGACCTTGTCGTCTCTGATATCCGAATGCCGGAAATGGACGGCATCCAAATGGCCAAGGCGGCGGCGTCGCTTTTCCCGACGATGAAGATCTTGCTGATGACCGGCTATGCCGACCAGCGCGAGCGCGCCGAGGAATTGAACGGTGTCATTGTGGACGTCGTGCAAAAGCCGTTCACGCTGGCCGAAATCCGCGCGCGTGTCGAAAAGGCGCTCGCCTGTTTTGCCTAGAATCCAAGCCTAACCGCGGTCAGGCCGGATCGCAGGTCGCCGCGATTGCCGGCGCGCTGCTCCGGTGCCGGCTGGCATTGAGCGCGAACAGACCGGCGCCGATGATGAGGGCGGCGCCGACCACGGTGGTCGATCGCGGCACTTCGGCAAAGAACAGGAAGCCCCACAGCGGCGACCAGATGATGCCGGTGTATTCGAAGGTAGCGACGCTGTTGGCGGGTGCCAGCCGGTAAGCCTGCGACAACAGGATCATCCCGGCCGAGGCGACGAAGCCGCAGGCAGCCATCGTCAGAAAATCGACCGGCGTCGGCCAGATCCATGGCCTGACCAGGAATTCGAGGCTCGGATGCGTGGCGTGAGCAATTCCTGCCAGCCAGAACAGCCCGGCGACTGCTGCAGCGCCCAGGAGATAGACGCCGTTCTGATAGAACGCCATGACCGTGGATGATTCGGTGTCGCCGATCCTGCGGGCCATCAACTGCGAAAAACCGTACAGCACCGCCGAGGCCAGCGACAGCAGCGCCGCCCAGTCGAACAGCCCGGCACCGGGCCGCAGCATCACCAGCACGCCCAGCATCCCGACCACGACGGTGACCAGCGTCTGCCACGCCACCCGTTCGCCGAGATAAGGGCCGGCAAGCGCCATGATGAACAGCGGTGCCATGAAATAAAGCGCCACCGCGTCGGCAAGCGGTAGGGCGGCGATCGCCAGGTAGTAGACCGTGTAGGAGGTGAACAGGATGAAGGCGCGCATCGTCAGCATGCGAAATCGCTTTGAAAAGATCGCCCTGAGCCCGACATCGGCATGAACCAGCACGAGAAGAATGGGCAGGGCGACAATCGAGCGGATCGCCATCACCTCGGTCACCGGATATGTGCTCGATACGGCCTTGATCAGCGGGTCCTGGAGCGAGAACACCAGAACGCCGAGGCAAAGGCTTGCCATGCCGAGGACGATCCGGTTCTGCATGTTTTTCGACGGCTCCTTGCGTGTGCGGCCCGAGAGCCGGGCCCGCGTTCGGGCAAAAAGAACCCGCCACCGTTTCGGGCAGCGGGTACGAGTGAGGACTGATTGGTCCGCGGCCGATTTCGCAGCCGCATATCCAATGGGTGAAGCGACTATTATCCGCCGTTTGACATGTTGCAAACGAATTGGAATGATGCCAGCAATCAGATTTTCTTATGACGGACAAATGAAGCCCACGCTCGACAGCGATCTGCTGCGCACCTTCGTCGCGGTTGCCGACACCGGCAATTTCACCAAGGCGGCGGAGCAGGCCGGCCGCACCCAATCGGCGGTTTCGATGCAGATGAAGAAGCTCGAAGATGTGGTCGGCGACAGCCTGTTCGAGCGCGGCTCGCGTGGTGTGGCGCTGACGCGCCGCGGCGGCGAACTCATCGTCAACGCTCGCCGGATCGTGTCGCTGCTGGACGAGACGGCGGCATCGATGGTCGCAGCGCCGCTTGGCGGGCCGGTGCGCATCGGCATTCCGGAGGAATATGGCCACGCGATCCTGTCGCGCGCGCTCGGCGCCTTTGCCAAGCGCCATCCTCAGGTCGACATCACCGTCCGTTACGCGCATTCCGGTGCGCAGATCGCGGCGCTCGCCGCGGGCGAGCTCGATCTGGCGGTGGTGTTCGAATGGCAGGATCTCTCCGGCGGTGAGGTGCTGATGCATGACCCGACCGTATGGGTGACGTCGGAGCTGCATCACATGCATGAGGAGCGGCCGGTGCCGATCGCGCTCTACAACCGTGCTGGCTGGTGCAAGGATTTCGCCATCAAGTCGCTGGAACAGCGCGGTCTCGCCTATCGTGTCGCCTATACCAGCGATACCAATGGCGGCCTGCGGCTCGCCGTCACCTCCGGGCTGGCGATCGCGCCGATCTCGCGCAGCAACATCCCCGCCGGCTGCCGCGAACTTACGGCAGCCGATGGGTTCGGCGACATCGATTCCTCGAACGTGGTGCTGCGGCGCAATCCGAACGCCTCCGGCGAGGCCATCGACGGTATGCAAGAGGCGATTCGAGAGGCGTTCACCGACCGCTAGAGCAGGACGGCTTTATTTCAGCTCCAGCAGCCGCTCCAGATAGCTGCGCTCGATGTCGGGGCTGAGCGCGTTGCCGAGCCGCTTGCGGATCGCTTCGAGGATCTGGCGGGCGCGCTGCACGTCGATCTCGTCCGGCACCTTCACCGAATCGCCGAAATCGGGACCTTCGGTGGCGCGCGGCCGGCCGAGCGGATCGCGGTCGGCGTTCTGCTGGCGGCCGCCCCGCTCGCCGTCGCCCTCGTCGCCCTGCATGGCCTGCAATTGCTTCATCATGTCCTTGGCGCCCTTGCGCAGCGCTTCCAGCGCGCGCCCTTGATGACCGACGGCCTGGTCGCCATCGCTGTCGCCAAGCGCCTGTTCGGCATTGCCCATGGATTTGCCGGCCTCGCCAAATCCTTCATTGGGCTCGAGCCCCATGCCTTCGAGGCCCTTTCTCAGCTGGTCGAGCTCGCTTTGCAGCTTGCCCTGGCCTTCCTGCAACTGCTTCAGTGCGTCGGCGAATTCCTCCGGCGTCATCGGCTTCGGGCGGCCGAGCGGATCGCGGTCTTCCCCTGGGCCGGGCTGCTCGCCCTGTTCGCCCATTTGGCCCTGCTCACCGTTCTCGCCGAGCTGCTCTTCGCGATTCTGCCCGCGCTGTTGCTGGCCGCGCTGCATCTGGTCCAAGCGGAAGGTCTCGTTCATCATCTCCTGCTGGCGCCGCATGATCTCGCCGAGCTTATCCATCTGCTGGCGCATTTCGCTGTTCTGCTGGCCGCCCTGCTGCTGACGTCCGGCCTGCAGATTGTTCATCATGTCCTGCAGTTGCGAAAGCAATTGCTGCGCGCTGTCGCGGTCGCCTGATTTCGCCAGGTTTTCGATCTGGTCCATCATGCGTTCGATGTCGCTCTGGCGCAGTTCCTGGCCGTTCTGCTGCATCTGCGGCGAGTTCGGATTCTGCTGTGCACGCTGGGCGAATTCCTGCAGGAACTGGTTCATCGCCTCGCGCAGTTCCTTCATCGCCTTGTCGATTTCCTCGTCGCTGGCGCCGTTCTTGATCGCGTCCTGCAGCGCCTGCTGAGCCTGGCGCAGCCGCCGCTCGGCCTCCGAAAGATTGCCTTCCTCGATGCCGACCGCGATCTCCCACAGATAGGCGACCTCGTCGCGCAACTTGTCGTCGTTGTCGGCCATCTTCAACCGGGTGCGGGCGCTCATGATGGCGAGGTAGTGCGCCATGTTGTCGAACGTGTCTTCGGGCCTGAGCGTGATCGCGTCCATCAGGTCGAGCACGCGGCTCTTGGCGTTGGCGTCGAGCGCCAGCACGCGGCGCTGCTCGATCACGGCCCTCGCCAGCGGGTTGGAGAAAGGCCGCTCCGGCATCACCAGCGTCTTGGTTTCGCTGGTTGCCGTATGTCCGGCATCGTCGGTGGCGACAAGCCTGAGCTTAATGTTGCCGCCGGCCCAGACATGCTCGGTCAGGTCCTTCGTTGTCTTGGCGGCATTCCCCTTGGCGCCGCGGCGCGGCAGCGTCAGCGGCATTTCGGGCGGGCCATAGAGCGGATGCGCATTCGGCGCCGGTGGATCGGCCAATACGAAATCCGCCTTGGCGGAGGCCGCGCCATAGTCGTCGTCGATCTGGTAGTTGAGTTCGAAGGAGCCGTTGACGGCGCGTTTCGGCTCGCCGACGAAGCGGATCTGCGGCGGCTTGTCCGGGATCACCGCGAAGGCCCAGTTTCCGAGTTCATCATTGCCCGATTGCAGCGTCAGCGTGCCGTTGGCGGTCAGCTTTCCGGTAAACTGGCGCACCGTGGAGGGCGTTGCCGTGGAGGGCGTTGCCGCCGCCGGCTTGGCCGCGTCGGCCTGCTGCCCGGCCGGCTCGATGGTGCGGGCGTTGCCGTCGGCGTCCGCGTAGCTCAGCGTTTCCTCGCCGGAACCGCCGGTGACGCGCAGCGACACATCGCTGCCTTCCGGAACAGTGAAGGTGGGCGCAGCCTGATTGCCATTGTCGGCGAGGGCTGGGTTGGCGAGGGCTGGGGACGTGAGGAAGACCGGCGGCCTGCCGGTGTAGGCCGGCGGCGTCACCCAGGCGTCGATGCGCGGCGGCACGGCGTCCCGCGCCGCGTGGGCACTGAACCCGTCTGCGATGCGGCCGCCCGACGGTCCGAAGGAGAAGGCAAAGGCGGTGACCAACAAAAGCGCCGCCACGGCGCGCAGCCCCCACGGGTCGCGCTCCGGCACCCGGGTGCGCGGCAGGTCGCCACCGAGGTTGCCGAGTTTTTCGGCCATGCGTTTCTGGTGCTCGCGCCACAGCGCTTGCGAAAATATGCTTTCCCTGCCGCTCGGCCGGTCGGTCTGCACCAGCACCGGGCTGTGCAGCAACTGGTTGGCCGCCTCGATGCGCCGGTCGATCTCGGCGCTGGTCGGCACGCGGAAGAAACGTAGGGGATAGAGCGCGGCAAGGGCTGCGATGCCGAACACTGCCATGAGGCCCATGCGCGCCGCGTCGAGCAGCAGAAGGAAGAGGCCGAGCCACGAGGCGCTGAGGAACAGGCTGGCGACAATGAGCAGCGGAAGCAGCAACGGCCAGCCACGCTCGACCGTCATCGAGACCCGCGTCGCCAGCCGGCTCAGGGCAAGGCGCCCGGCCAGGCTGCGATCGCTGGTGAAGGTGGGTCGTTGCGTCATCGGCCCTTCCTGCTCGGGCGGGATAACCCGAACCTCACAAATCTATCGCACCGGCCCGAAAATCGGATGCGAAGGACTCAAAGTTTTAGATGCACGTCACTTGAAGCATATCAACAAACACGGCGAAGGCGAGGCGGTTCCCGAAAACGTGAACAATACTGCCTCCATTATCGTCAGAATTTAGCCGGATTGGCGTTTGCACCGCAGACCAGCACGGCGACACGCTCGCCCGCAGCCGGCGCGTAGCGGCCGGACAGGAGCGCTGCGAACGCCGCTGCGCCGCCCGGCTCGGATATGATTCGCACCCGGTCCCAAAGCGCCGCCTGCGCGGCGATGATCTCGTCGTCGCTGACCAATATGGAACGCTCGACGAAGGCCTCGGCGATTGGAAACATCATTTCGCCGACGCGCTTCGGCGCCAGCGAATCGGCGGCGATGCCCTCGGTCGGCGCATCGACGGGCCGCCCGGCCTCGAAGGCGCGATAGAGCGTCGGCGCACCCTCGGGCTCGACGGCGATGATCCTGATGCGGCCGGCAAACCAGGCGGCGATGCCGCCGATCAGGCCGCCGCCACCGACGGCGACCAGCAGCGTGTCGAGCTCCGGCAGGTCAGCCTCGATCTCGAGGCCGAGCGTGCCTTGCCCGACAAGCGTTTCCTCCTGGTTGAAGGCGTGGATCTGCAGCGCGCCGGACTTTTCCGCGAAACTTTCGCTGGAGGCCAGCGCCTCGGCATAGCGCGCGCCGCCGACGACCAGCTCGGCGCCGTAGCCGCGGATGCGTTCCAGCTTGGCCGGCGGACTCACTTCGGGAACGAAGATCGTCGCCTTGTGGCCGAGCCGCATGGCGGCATAGGCGACCGCGGCACCATGATTGCCGCCGGATGCGGCGACGACGCCGGCCGCGGGAACCGGCCGTTCGAGAAGATTGGTGAACGCGCCGCGGGCCTTGAACGAGCCGGAATGCTGCAGACATTCCAGCTTCAGGTCGACGGCACGAGGCGGACGGCCGAAATCGGCCATGTCGACGCGCAGCACCGGCGTGTGGCGCACGAATCGCCGGATGCGCGGCTCCATTGCGGCGATGCGTTCGCGTGTGATCCTATTGCCGTTCAGCATGGCCTGCTCCCGTGGGTTGACATCACTTAGTAACTTAGCAAAATGACTAAATGCAAGAGGTTGATGTCTTCAAGGCGATTGCCAACGAGCGCAGGCTGCAAATCCTCGATTGGCTGAAGGATCCGCGCGCGCATTTTCCACGCCAAGCGGATGGCGATCTGGTCGAGGACGGCGTCTGCGCGCTGCTGATCGCGGAAAAGCTTGGCATCACCCAGGCGACGCTCAGCGAGCATATGCGGGTGCTCACCCAGGCCGGCCTTTTGCGCAGCAAACGCATCAAACAGTGGACATTCTATCGCCGCGACGAGGGCAGGATCGCGCAGACCAGGGCGCTGATTCAGGACCGGCTGTAGCGCTGCAGGCGCTCTAGTTGTGAGCATGGCTATTGAACAGACATGCCCGGCCGGCGTGCTGCCGAGCGAAGAAGCTGTCCTCTGCTCTACGGCCCCGAGCCTATCCATGAAGGCGAAGCAGTTGCGAAGGCAATCATTGAGACCGTCGAAAGGCTAAACCGGTAACGCGCCTAGGGAATGAAAGCCCGCGCCCTCTGGGAGATGGACGCGGGCTGATCGGAGGACACCGATTGCAGCATCGGTCTGCGAGAACATGCTGCAAAACTTCAAACTGTCGTCTAGAGCCTTTGTTCCAAACAAAAAGCCCGCCGCACCTTTCGGCACGGCGGGCGTCAGTCTGAAGAGTTCGTCAGTCGTACACCTTCACAATCTTGCGGGTAGATGGGTCGACCAGGACGGTTCGGCCATCGACGACTACGTAGCGGTACTGAACGTCCGGCACCTCGTAGAGCTCGACTGTATCGGGCAGAGCTGTGCCGATGTTGAGCTCCACGCCGAGAAGGCTGACGGATGCCATCGGTTTCTTTTTCACGTATTCCCGGATCACAGTATCCTGCTCGGGTTGAATGATGACGACGTCCTGGGCGGCGGCGGCGCTGACACCAACGAGCAGAAGGACTCCTGCCGCGGCCGAGGAAAGTTGCTTTCTCATATTACCTCCAAGCAAACTCCGCTGCGGCGCTTCATTGCTGCCGCGACGGATTGCTTAGCTTGAACGGTGCGGAGCAATTCTTGTTCCACTGGCAGTGCGCGAATCCGCTTACACAAACGCGCGCCCGCTCAAGGCTTAGGTGTTTAGTCCCGGCATTTGATTGGTGGGATCGAGTCGGAAGCGTTCGGGCTCTTTTGCCCAGATTTTGCAGATGAACTCATGGGATCGTGGTCTATTCCAACCAATCAGGCAGCGAATCCAGCCCGATCAGCTCGTCATAGGTCTGGCGCGGGCGCACGACATGGAAACGGTCGCCGTCGACCAGCACTTCGGGCACCAGCGGCCTGGTGTTGTAAGTGCCGGCCTGCACCGCGCCATAGGCGCCGGCGGTGGCGACGGCGATCAGGTCGCCGGCCTTGAGCCGCGGCAGGTCGCGGTCGAGGCCGAGATAATCGCCGGTCTCGCAGACCGGGCCGACGACGTCGACCGTCATGCGCGGCGCCGCGGCCGGCTGCTGCACCACCGGCTTGATGTCATGGAAGGCGTCATAGAGTGTCGGCCGGATCAGATCGTTCATCGCGGCGTCGACAACCAGGAAATTCTTGGCGTCGCCCGCCTTCACGAAGATCACTTGCGAGACGAGGATACCGGCATTGCCGACGATCAGCCGGCCCGGCTCGAACATCACCTTCAGCCCGAGCTTGGCGACGTGCTTCCTGACGATCTGGGCATAAGCGTCCGGCAAGGGAGGCGGGCTGTTGTCGACGCGGTAGGGAATGCCGAGGCCGCCGCCGAGATCGATATGCTCGATGGCGTGCCCGTCGGCACGCAGCGCGCCGACCAGCTCCACCAGCAGCGCGAAGGCGTCGTCGAAGGGCTGCAATTCGGTGATCTGGCTGCCGATATGGGTGTCGATACCGGTGACCTTGATGCCAGGCAGTTCAGCCGCGCGGGCATAGACCTGGCGCGCCTTCTGCCAGGGAATGCCGAACTTGTTCTCGGCCCTGCCGGTGGAGATCTTCTTGTGGGTCTTGGCATCGACATCCGGGTTGATGCGCAGCGAGATCGACGCGACCTTGCCCAGCGCCGCGGCGCGGGCCGACAGCAATTCAAGTTCCGGCTCGGATTCGACGTTGAAACAGAGAATGCCGGCCGAGAGCGCAAAATCCATTTCGCGCGCGGTCTTGCCGACGCCGGAAAACAGGATCTTGTTGGCCGGAATGCCGGCGGCCAGCGCGCGGCGCAGTTCGCCTTCCGAGACCACGTCGGCGCCGGCGCCAAGTTTTGCCAGGATCTTCAGCACCGCCTGGTTGGAATTCGCCTTCATGGCATAGCAGACCAGCGCGTCGAGCCCGGCAAAGGCCTGCGCAAACACGCGGAAATGCCTGGTCAGCGTCGCCGTCGAATAACAATAGAACGGTGTGCCGACGCTTGCGGCGATATCTGATATCGCCACGTCCTCGGCATGGAGCAGGCCGTCGCGGTAGTCGAAATGGTTCACAACAGAGATTCCGGAAGTTGGAGCACGATGAGATCGGCCGATCTCATCGGCTCTAGATCAACGGGTCGAGAATGAACTTCTTGTCCTTGACCGGTTTTTCCGGCTCGGGCGGCACGGGCTGCTCGGCCTTTTGTGCGTCCTTGCGCGCCTGCACGGCCGCCTCATAGGGCGTCTCAAGGCCGGCTTTCCTGCCGCAGGCCGTTACGGTTGCCAGCGCCGCCAGCAGCGCGAGCGTCACCAAAATCCTGCTTGCGGTCATCGATCCATCCGTCCGAAACTTTTGCCCGCCGCTTTTAGCCGAGTTTTTCTGGCATTGCACCTAGTGTGGTGGATTTGAAGTTCCTGGCATTGATGGCATTCACGTTGAGGAACTTCAAATCCAAAACCACACTAGAATTCATTAGTTAACTCGTGCGGCTTTGAATCCGAAATTCGCTCGCCGCGCTGCTCCAACGTGATGCGAATTTCGGATTCGCCGCACGAGCATCACGCCTTGGCGATGTGCTTTTTCCAGTATCGGATCTGCTTCCTCACTTCCGACGGCGCGGTGCCGCCGAAGCTCGTGCGGCTCTTCACTGAGTTCTGCACGGCAAGCACGGAAAACACGTCCGCCGTGATGCCGGGGTGAATGGACTGCAAGTCTTCCAGCGGCAGCCTGTCGAGCCCGATCTTCCTCTCTTCGGCCAGCGCCACCGCGCGGCCGGTGACATGATGCGCCTCGCGGAACGGCAGGCCGAGCGTGCGCACCAGCCAGTCGGCGAGATCGGTCGCGGTCGCATAGCCTGACCCGGCGGCCTTCTTCATGGCGGCGGCATTCACCGTCATGTCGCGCACCATGCCGGTCATCGCCGCCAGCATCAGGTCGAGCGTCTCGGCGGCGTCGAACACGGATTCCTTGTCCTCCTGCATGTCCTTGCCATAGGTCAGCGGCATGCCCTTCATCACCGTCAGCAGGCCGACCAGATGGCCAGTGACGCGGCCGGTCTTGCCGCGAACCAGTTCGGCGGCGTCGGGGTTCTTTTTCTGCGGCATAATCGAGGAGCCGGTAGAGAATGAGTCCGACAGCCTGACGAAGCCGAATTGCGGCGTCGACCAGATGATGATCTCTTCGGCCAGCCGCGACAGATGCGTCGCGCAGATCGCCGCCAGCCCTAAGAATTCAAGCGCGAAATCGCGGTCCGAAACGCTGTCCAGCGAATTGCGCATCGGCTCGCGGAAGCCGAGCGCCTTCGCCGTCTTGTGCCGGTCGATCGGAAAGCTGGTGCCGGCAAGGGCGGCCGCGCCGAGCGGGCTTTCGTCCATCCGTTCGATGGCGTCGCGAACACGCGACAGATCGCGCGAAAACATCTCGACATAGGCCATGCAGTGATGGCCGAAGGTCACCGGCTGCGCCGCCTGCATATGGGTGAAGCCAGGCATCACAGTTGCCGCATGCTCCTCGGCCCGTTCCAGGAACGCCGTGATCAGGCCCTTCAGCGCCTCGGCGACCCGAAAGCACTCGTCCTTGACCCACAGTCTGAGATCGACCGCCACCTGGTCGTTGCGCGAACGGGCGGTGTGCAGGCGGCCGGCGGCCGGCCCGATCAGCTCGGCAAGGCGAGCCTCGACATTCATGTGGATGTCTTCCAGCCTGGTCGAGAACTCGAACGTGCCGGCTTCGATCTCTGCCAGGATCGTGTTCAGCCCGTGAGCGATTTTTTCTTGATCGGCCGCCGAAATAATGCCCGTTTGCGCCAGCATCTCGCTATGGGCGATCGAGCCTCTTATATCCTGCGCGTAGAGCTTGCGGTCGAACGTGATCGACGCGTTGATGGCTTCCATGATCGCGGCCGGACCCGAGGCAAAACGTCCCCCCCACATCTGGTTGCTGGCCTTCTTGTCGCTCATCGCTATAACCCGTGCTCCGGAGCAGTTTTTAAAAAATGGCAGACGGCAATCGATTTTTTCCGGCCCCGCGCCTCATCCTCGCCGCTTTGGTGGCGGGCGTGCTGGCCGGCGCGGTCGCGGTATATGTCAGCGAGAGCGGTTCTGGCAACAACGCGCCCGCTCAAGTCGCCGTTGACGACAGCAAGGACGATGTCGCCTGTGCCGCCAAGGCTGACCGCGCCAAGACGGTCGCGGCGGCTGCCACCGGCCAGGTTGCCGCACTCTTGCCGGCCGATCCGCCGCAATCGCTGAAAAGCCTTGCCTTCAACGACCCTGGCGGCAAGCCGATGACGCTCGCCGACCATGCCGGCAAGACGGTGCTGCTCAATCTGTGGGCGACATGGTGCGCGCCGTGCCGCGCCGAAATGCCGGCGCTCGACGCGCTGCAGAAAGAAATGGGCAGCGACGCCTTCGAGGTCGTCGCGGTCAATGTCGATGCCGGCGACGACACCAAGCCGAAGAAGTTCCTCGAGGAAACCGGCGTCGAGGCGCTCGGCTACTACCGTGATTCGACGATGGCGCTGTTCAACGATCTCAAGACGCGCGGCCTGGCGCTCGGCCTGCCGGTCACCATGCTGATCGACGGTGAAGGCTGCCTGATCGCTCACATGAACGGCCCTGCCGAGTGGTCGAGCCCCGATGCCAAGCGGCTGGTCGAGACGGCGCTCGGCAAGTCGGACTAATGCATGTCGCGCAAAAATGCGCAGTGCGATAACGACATGCGTCAAAACAAGAACCTAAAGCGCGTCGCATGAATCCATTCAAACGCGACGCGCTTTAGGCGCCGGCGATTGACGGTCCCCATCGCCCTTGTTCGAACAGTAAGCCGGCTTGGCAATTCCTTTCCATCGATTCCCATTGGCAAGCGTGCACCACTTTAAGTGGAGATCGAGTTCATCGATCCGCAACAAAACCGTTGTCCAATTGTCACGAGCGGCACATATTGCCTTTGCGAGAGTGCCCTTTCGCCAATGACAAAACGGGAGATGAAACATGAAGTTCTTCGGCTTCGCGGCCGGTGTCGCCGCCACCATGACCCTGCTTTCCACCACCTCCGCTTTCGCCGTCACGCAGATCAGCTGGTGGCACGCCATGACCGGCGCCAACGCCGAGGTCGTCGACAAGATCTCCAAGGATTTCAACGCCAGCCAGAGCGACTATGAGCTGGTTCCGGTGTTCAAGGGCACCTATCCCGAGACGCTGAATGCCGGCATCGCTGCCTTCCGCGCCGGACAGGCGCCCGATATTCTCCAGGTGTTCGATGTCGGCACCGGCGTGATGATGGCGGCCGAGGGTGCGATCAAGCCGGTGGCCGAGGTGATGACCGGTGCCGGGATGACCTTCGACAAGAGCCAGTATCTGCCCGGCATCGTCGGCTATTATTCGAAGCCGGACGGCACCATGCTGTCCTTCCCCTACAACTCCTCCTCGCCGATCCTCTACTACAGTAAGGACATCTTCCAGAAAGCGGGCCTCGACGTGAGCAGCCCGCCGAAGACCTGGAACGAGGTGTGGGAAGCTGCCAAGAAGATCAAGACGAGCGGCGCCGCCTCATGCGGCTATACCTCGACCTGGCTGACCTGGATCCATCTGGAGAATTTCGCGGCATGGAATGATGTGTCGTGGGCCACCCAGCAGAACGGCCTCGCCGGCGGTGATGTCGAGCTCAAGATCAATGCGCCGATTTTCGTCAACCACTTCCAGGCGCTCGCAGACCTGGCCAAGGACGGCACCTTCAAATATGGCGGGCGCACCTCCGAAGCCAAGCAGATCTTCCTTGCCGGCGAATGCGGCATCTTCACCGAATCCTCGGGCGGCCTCGGCGACATCGTCAAGTCCGGCATGAACTATGGCATCGGCCAGCTTCCCTACGATACCGACGCCAAGGGCGCACCGCAGAACACCACGCCGGGCGGTGCCAGCCTGTGGGTGTTCGGCAACAAATCGGACGAGCAATATAAGGGCGTCGCGGCCTTCTTCGCCTACCTGTCCAAGACCGATGTGCAGGAATATCTGCACCAGAAGTCGGGATACCTGCCGGTGACGCTCGCCGCCTACGAGGCGACCAAGAAATCAGGCTTCTATGACAAGAACCCCGGCCGCGAGACACCCATCCTGCAGATGACGGGCAAGGCGCCGACCGACAACTCGAAGGGTGTGCGCCTGCCGAATCTGCCGCAGGTGCGCGATATCCAGAACGAGGAGTTGGAGAAGATGCTGGCCGGCCAGCAAACCGCTCAGCAGGCGCTTGACAACGCGGTCACGCGCGGCAACGCCGCGATCAAGGAAGCGCTAGAGAACTGACGAGATTATCTCGGTTGGTCGATTGGAATATCGCCCACGCGAGCTCGCGTGGGCGCCCCCTGGATAGCGAGGGAAAATCAGCCTGTCTCCACGCATCGTCTTTCCCAACAAGATCCTGCCCTACCTGCTGGTGGCGCCACAACTCGCCATAACACTGGTTTTCTTCTACTGGCCGGCCGGTCAGGCGCTTTACCAGTCGATGCTCAGGCAAGACCCGTTCGGGCTGAGGACCAAGTTCGTCTGGTTCGCCAATTTCCGCAAGGTGCTGGCCGATCCGGCCTACCTCAACTCGATCAAGGTCACGGTGGTGTTCTCGCTTGCGACCGCGATCGTTGCCATGGGTGTGGCCCTCTTGCTTGCGGTCATGGCCGAGAAGGCAGTGCGCGGCAAAGGCCTCTACCGCACACTGTTGATATGGCCTTATGCCGTGGCGCCGGCGATTGCCGGGATGCTGTGGCTTTTTCTGTTCAATCCTTCGATCGGCTCGTTGGCCTATTTGCTGAGAAGCCTCGGCATCGCATGGGACCCGCTGCTCAACGGCACCCACGCCATGATCCTGCTGGTGTCGGCGGCTGCCTGGAAGCAGATCAGCTACAATTTCCTGTTCTTCGTCGCTGGCCTGCAGGCGGTGCCGAAAACGCTGATCGAAGCGGCGGCCATGGATGGCGCCGGCGAGACCAAGCGCTTCTGGACCATCGTCTTCCCGCTGCTTGCGCCGACCACCTTTTTCCTGCTGGTCGTCAACACCGTCTATGCCCTGTTCGACACTTTCGGCATCGTTCATGCCGTCACCGGCGGCGGGCCGGGCAAGACGACCGAGACGCTGGTCTACAAGGTCTACAATGACGGCTTCGTCAATCTGATCCTGGGCGACTCGGCGGCGCAGTCGGTCATCCTGATGGCCATCGTCATTGCGCTCACTGCCATCCAGTTCCGCTACGTGGAACGCAAAGTTCATTACGGTTGAGGGCAGCGATGATCGGCCAGTCCCCGCTCCGCACCTTCATCGCCCATGCCGTGCTCATCCTCGGCATATTGATCGTGGCTTTTCCGATCTACTACACCTTCGTTGCCTCGACACACACGCTGCAAACCATCCTCAGGCCGCCGCTGCCGCTCTTGCCCGGCGGCCAGCTCTGGAACAATTACAGCGAGGCGCTGTTCGGCGGCATTGGTCGCATCGGCGGTGTCAGCGTTGGCCAACTGCTCCTCAACACCACGGTCATGGCGCTCGGCGTTGCGGTGGGAAAGATCTTCATCTCGATCCTCTCGGCCTACGCGATCGTGTTCTTCCGCTTTCCCCTGCGCATGACCTTCTTCTGGCTGATCTTCATCACCTTGATGCTTCCCGTGGAGGTGCGCATCCTGCCGACCTACAAGGTGATGGTCGATCTCGGCATGATCGACACCTATGCCGGCCTGATCATCCCGCTGATCGCCTCGGCCACCGCGACGCTGCTGTTCCGCCAGTTCTTCATGACCATACCGGGCGAATTGGTCGAGGCGGCGCGCGTCGACGGCGCCGGGCCATGGCGCTTCTTCTTCGATATCCTCTTGCCACTGTCGCGCACCAACATCGCGGCGCTGTTCGTGATCCTCTTCATCTATGGCTGGACGCAGTATCTTTGGCCGCTGCTCGTCACCAACAGCAACGATATGAACACCATCGTCATCGCACTGAGAAAGATGGTTTCCTTCGCCGATGCCGATACCGAATGGCACCTGGTCATGGTCACAGCGATGCTGGCCATTGTGCCGCCGATCCTGGTGGTTGTGCTGATGCAACGCTGGTTCGTGCGCGGCCTGGTCGAATCCGAAAAGTGAGAAGCCGATGGCGACCGTTGATCTGAAGGACGTGAAGAAGGTCTATCCCAGCGGGGTCGAAGCCGTGAAGGGCGTCTCCATCGCCATTCCCGACAAGGAGCTTTGCGTTCTGGTCGGCCCCTCCGGCTGCGGCAAGTCCACGCTGCTGAGGATGATCGCCGGGTTGGAGACTATTTCTGCCGGTACAGTCGCCATCGACGGCAAGGTGGTCAACGCCATTGGCCCGACCGAGCGCGACATCGCCATGGTGTTCCAGAACTATGCGCTCTACCCGCATATGAAGGTCTACGACAACATGGCCTATGGCCTGCGCAACCGCGGCACGCCGAAGGACGAGATCGACAGCAGGGTGCGCTCGACCGCCAAGGTGCTGGAGCTCTCGGCGCTGCTCGACCGGCGCCCGCGCGAGCTTTCCGGCGGCCAGCGCCAGCGTGTTGCCATGGGCCGCGCCATCGTGCGCAATCCGAAAGTCTTCCTGTTCGACGAGCCGCTCAGCAATCTCGATGCCAAATTGCGCGGGCAGATGCGGGTCGAGATCAAGAATTTGCAGCGCAAGCTTGGCGTCACCTCGGTCTATGTGACCCACGACCAGCTCGAGGCGATGACGCTGGCCGACGTCCTTGTTGTCATGAACGCCGGACTGGTCGAGCAAACTGGCGCGCCGCTCGACATCTACGAGAAGCCGGCCTCGATCTTCGTCGCTTCCTTCATCGGCGCGCCGCCGATGAATCTTCTGGCGCTGACCGGAAGTTCCTCAGGCCCGATGCTGGCCGACGGCACGGTGATCGGCTTCGCGGCCCCCGAAACACCAGCCGTGACACTCGGTTTTCGCCCGGAAGATGCCGACGTCACCTTCAATGCGGAGGCGCTGCCCGGTGCGCTCGTCCTGCCGGCGACAGTCGAGGCGGTCGAGCCGGTCGGTGCCGAAAGCTTTCTTCATTGTGCAGCAGCCGGCAGCCGTATCGTCGTGCGCGTCTCAGGGCGCGCCACCGCCAAGCCCGGCGACCAGTTGCGCGTCGTGGCCAGGGCCGAAAAGCTGCACTGGTTCGATCAGGCCGGTAAGCGGGTCGATTGAAGCCAGCCTGTCGTCCTGAACCAGCGAACTGCGAGAGACGCAAGACCGTTCAGGCAAACACATGCGCCTTTCCCGACACCGTCAGCCGGACGATCTCGCCAACCACCGGCGTGTCCATGCCCGGCTTGCGCAGGATCAACGGCGTATTGCCGATCGCGGCCGCGTCCGGCGGATCGGGACTGTTCAAGAGCCGCACCGCGATGGTGCACATCGAGCCGGCGAATTCGGCATCCATGACCTCACCGAACAGCATGTCCGGGGTGCCCGACATGCCTTCACGCGATGTCCGTTTCAGCAGCACCTGTTCCGGCCGCAGCATGATACGGACGATATCGCGCCGCTCGGTGCTGTCGACGGCGATGCGGCCGAGCGGCGAGCTGGCGAAGCCGTCCGCGATCTTTGCCGGCAGGATGATGGCATCGCCGAGGAATTCGGCGACCATCCTGTCCTTCGGCTTGAGATAGAGCTCGCGCGGCGTGCCGACCTGCGAAAATATGCCGTCGCGCATCACCGCGACCTGGCTGGCAAAGGACAGCGCCTCGGCTTGGTCGTGCGTGACCAGGATCGTGGTGATGCCGGCGGTCTCCAGAAGCTCGGCCACCGCCTTGCGCATCGAGGCGCGCAGCCCGGTGTCGAGCGCCGAGAACGGCTCATCGAGCAGCATCAGCCGCGGCTTCATGGCCATGGCGCGGGCCAGCGCCACACGCTGCTGCTGGCCGCCGGAGAGCTCGTGCGGCCGGCGTTTCAGGATCGCCTTGTCGAGCCCGACGATATAGGCGAGCTCGACGATACGCTCGGTGCGCTTGTCCTCGTGATGTCGCATGCCGAAACCGATATTGGCGGCGATGCTCAGATGCGGGAACAGGGCGCCGTCCTGCGCCACCACGCCGATGCCGCGCCGATATGCGGGCACGGCGGCGCCGCCATTGGCCAGCACCTCGCCGTCGAGCACGATACGGCCCTGGTCCGGCGCCTCGAAGCCGGCGATCAGCCGCAGCAAGGTCGTCTTGCCGCAGCCGGACGGCCCGACGATCGCGGTGCGGCTGCCGCTGGCCACGCTGAGGTCGACACCGGCCAGTGCGGCCACCGGGCCGTAGTGCTTATGCACATCGGTGAGTTCGAGGAAGCTCATCGTCCGGCCATCCGCTTCGACTGGACATAGAGCAGCCAGGTCAGGGGCAGCGACATCGCCACCATGATGAGGGCGTAAGGTGCGGCGGATGCATAGTCGATCTCGCCGCTGTGCGCCCAGAACGCCATCGCCAGCGTGCGGGTGCCGTTGGGCGCCAGCATCTGCGTGGCGGTCAATTCGTTCATGATGCCGAGCGCCACCAGCGCCATGCCCGCCGCGGCCCCCGGCGCCGAGAGGCGGATCGTCGTCGACCACAGCGCCTTGAGCGGTGACCGGCCGAGACTGGCGGCGGCGCGTTCGAGTTCGACCGGCGCCTGCGCGATCGACGCCCGCAGGCTGATCAGGGCGCGCGGCAGGAACATCAATGCATAGGCAACGAGAATCGTGAACAGGGTCTGGTAGAGCGGCAGAGCGATGCGCACGGTGATGGTGACCAGCGCCAGCGCCACGACGACGCCGGGCAGCGAGCCGACGATGTAGTTGCAGCCTTCCAGAAGGCGCTGCAGCGGTCCCGGCGCGCGGATCGAGATCCAGGCCATCGGCATGGCGGCGACGGTAGCGAGCAGGGCACCGGCGAGCGCCAGGAACAGGGTCTGGCCGAGCGCCAGGCCGATCTCATCGAGGCGCCAGACATCGGCACCGCCGGCCACAAGCCAGCGGCCGATGGTGACGAACGGCACGCCCAGCGCCAGCAGGGTGGTGACGACCGGCAGCAGCAGGCACGGGATCGTGGCGCGGCCGAGCCTTGTGCGTTGCTGCTGCCGCGCGGCGCCCGAGCCGACGCGGGCATAACGCTCCTCGCCGCGCACCAGTACTTCGATCCCAAGCAGCACGAAACAGCATGTCACCAGCACCGCAGCCAGCATGTTGGCGGCGGGGCCGTTGAAGGTCGATTGGAACTGGTCGACGATCGCCGTGGTGAAGGTGTCGAAGCGGATGAACACGTAGAGGCCGTATTCGGCCAGGAGATGCAGGCCGACCAGCAGCGAGCCGCCGCAGATGGCGAGCCTGAGCTGCGGCAGCACGACCCGCCGGAACACGCGCCACGGCCCGAGGCCGACGGCTGCCGCGGCATCTTCGAGAGCAGGATCGAGCCGGCGCAAAGCTGCCGCCACCGGCAGATAGAGGAACGGGAAATAGGCGACGACGGAAACCAGGACGCCGGCCCACAGGCCATGCAGTCCCGGCACCAGGGTGATCCAGGCGTAGCTGTGCACGAAGGCGGGGATGGCGAGCGGCGCCACCGACAGCCAGGCCCACAGGCGGGCACCGGGAAGACTGCTGCGTTCGGTCAGCCAGGCCAGCGCCACTGAGAGCACGATGCAGATCGGTACCGCCAGCACCACCAAAAGCAGCGTGTTGACCAGCAGCTCGCCGACGCGCGGCCGGAACACCAGTGCCGATACGGTTTCCCAGCCGGTCTGCACGGCAATCCAGATGATGAAGGCGAGCGGCAGCAGAGAGAAAAGTGAGACCAGGATGGCGGCGAGCGAAATCCAGGATATGGGCCTCCGGCGCGTCCATTGCCCAGCCACCACGCCGGTCGGCAAGCCTGAACGTGCAAGGTCGGCCGCAGACTGCATCAGCTCAGGCGCCGCGCCGCTGCCGCCCGGTGGCGGAAACGGTCGAAGGGCCGCAAACGTGGCCAAAAACGCAGCTTGTCGTCATGGACGAATGCCACCTCGAAAAACAGAGCGCTCCGGCGGAAGCGAATTCCCGCAGGAGCGCAGTCGGTTGCCCCTTTTAGGACCAACGCCGACTAAAGCAAGCCGGCTGCCGTCATCAGATCGGTCACCTTCTTGGAGTTCAGCGTCGTCGCGTCGACCTTCGGCGCCTGCAGATCGGCCAGCGGCACCAGCGCCGGATTGGAATCCGCGCCGTTGCCGACGGCGTATTCAAAGGAATTACCGGTCTTCAGCACGTCCTGACCACCCTTGCCGGTCACCCATTTCAGGAAGGCCTGGGCCTCCTTCGGGTGCTTGCTGGAGGCCAGCACGCCACCGCCGGAAACCGAGACGAACGCGCCCGGATCCTGGTTCTTGAAATAGTGGAGCCCGATGTTCTTGCTGTTCTCGCCGGTCTTGGCCTGGTCGCCGTAGTAGTAATAGTGATAGATCACGCCGCCTTCGACCTCGCCGGCATTGACCGCCTTCATCACCGTGCTGTTGCCTTTGTAGGCGGTGAAGTTCCCTTTCATCGCCTTCAGCCAGCCGGCCGTTGCGGCCTCACCCTTGAGCTGCAAAAGGGCGCTGACGATCGCCTGGAAATCGGCGCCGGAGGGCGAAGCGGCCCAGCGTCCCTTCCAGCTCGGATCGGCGAGATCAAGCAGCGACTTGGGCAACTGCTCGGAGGTCAGCTTGGTCTTGTTGTAAACAAAGACGGTGCTGCGCGCGGCGATGCCCACCCATTTGCCGCTGGCCGGCTGGTACTCCTGCGGAACTTGCGCTTGCGTATCGGCATCGACCGGCGCGAACAGGCCGGCGGACTCGACCAGCACCATGGCGGGTGAGTTTTCCGTGAGGAACACGTCAGCCGGCGAGGCGGCGCCTTCGGCGACGATCTGGTTGGAGAAATCGCTGTCGCCGCCGTGGCGAACGGTGACCTTGATGCCGGTTTCCTTGGTGAAACCTTCCACCCAGGCATTGGTCAGGCTTTCGTGCTGGGCATTGTAGACGATGATGCCGCCGTCCTGGGCCATTGCCGGGCCGGCGATCAGGCTGATTGCAAGTGCCGTGGCACCGGCAAGGGCGGAAAGAGCATATTTCATGGACGTCATCCCTCTCGATCTCGATGGTCTTGATTTAGCACGGCTGCACCTATCAATTCCTGATCGGTGTAGTCAAGATTGATGAGCTGCGTAATCGGGCGCCGGAGGTGAAACCTTCGTGATATTCCCATATTTTGGCTTGGACATTATTTCGCCGGCCACGTAACAAATCAGCGCCGAGGCGCGAATATCGGGGAGTGAACTCATGTGACCGGCAAGGACGAGGCCGAGCTTTCCCGGCTGATGCGGGCCGCGATCGCGGGAGATGAAAGGGCTTACGCCGATTTTCTGCACCGGACGGCTGCTCTCGTTCGCGGCTTTATCAGGCGCAAGATCGTTCAGGGCGGTGTCGATCCCGAGGATGTTGTGCAGGAAACCTTGCTGGCCATTCATGTGAAACGGCATACCTGGCGCCAGGATCTGGCTGTGCTGCCCTGGGTCTACGCCATAGCGCGTTTCAAGCTGATCGACGCCTTTCGGCGGCGCGGTCGGCGCATCGAGATCGAGATCGATGAGATCGCCGAGACCTTCGCCGAACCGGAGGCCGAGACGGTCAGCGAGCGCGACATCAATCGGGCGTTGGACGGCCTGCCGCCGGCGCAACGTTCCGTGGTCTCGTCGGTATCGGTTGAAGGCTGTTCCATCGGCGAGACGGCAGCAAAGTTCGGCATCAGCGAGACGGCGGTGCGCGTATCGCTGCATCGTGGGCTCGCAACCATCGCCAAACGGTTCGGGGCCAAACAATTCGGGCGGGCCAAACAGCTCAAGCGGGAATGACATGAGGACCGACGATCTCATCAAGGCGCTCGACGCCGATGCCCGCAGCACGGCGATGCCGCTTGGCTCGGCCTGGTGGATGAGCGCAGGTGTGGCTACTGTGATCGCGGCGGTCGTGTTCTGGCTGGCGATCGGCCCACGCACCGATATCGCCACCGCCATGCATACGATGCGCTTCCTTGCCAAGTTCGTCTTCACGATGGCTCTAGCCGTCAGCGCCTTCGCCTTGATCCGCGCCCTGTCGACACCCGGTGCATCGACGGGCAGGGCGGCGGCCTGGATGATTGCCGCACCGCTGCTGGTGATCGTTGCCGTGGTGCTGGAGCTCCTTTCCGTGCCTGCGGCCGACTGGGGCCGGCGGCTGGTCGGCAGCAATCTGGTTGTCTGCCTGACGTTCATTCCGCTGATCGGCATCGGTCCGCTTGCCATCTTCCTGGCGGTGCTGCGCTATGGCGCGCCGACGCGGCCGGTGCTTGCCGGAACGGTGGCGGGCCTGCTCGCCGGTGGGCTGGCGGCAACTTTCTATGCCGCGCACTGCTTCGACGACTCGCCGCTTTTCGTCGCCACCTGGTACACGATCGCCATTGCCATCCTCGCCGCGCTCGGCGCGCTCGGCGGGCGGCTTTTCGTGCGCTGGTAGCGACGGCCCGCGATCGGAGACCATGATGCTCTAAGGTCAAAACTCATTCATTCTGAGCGACCTAGTTCGACCCCAAGCGGAAGTTTCGCTCGCCCTCGGCTGAACTCACGCCCATGACCCAACACGGTCCTTTCGCTTGTTCGAGTGGAATGTCGCCGATTGCCACTCGAAGGCGACCTTCGCCGCGGGCGACTAGCTCACATCACTGTCTGACCACATGGGCGGCAACGCTGGGATCGGGGCCGAAACTTCCCCTCGCTGGAATCTCTGAGGCGACCGCGCCATCATTTCCGAACCTCTGGCGCGTCAAAGCCGGAGCACAGGAGGGCGGTGCACAGGTGCAACGGATCCATTCGACGACCTTTCTGTTTATGGCGCGCGCCTTGCGCGACATGGGCGATGGCTTCTTGGCCGTCCTGCTGCCCGCTTACCTGCTTGGACTTAGCTTCTCGCCTCTTCAGGTCAGGGTCATCGCGACCGCGTCCCTGCTTGGCTCGGCACTCTTGACAATCGGCGTCGGCATCGCCGGCGTTCGATCCGATCATCGCCGGCTCCTGTTTGCTGCTGCCAGTCTGATGGTCGCCACCGGTGTGGCCTTTGCCCTATTCCATGACTACGCGCTGCTGCTCGTGATCGCGTTCGCAGGCACGGTCAATCCTTCGGCCGGCAGCGTCAGTGTCTTTGTGCCATTGGAGCACGCCGTACTTGCGCGCGAAGTCGCTGATGCCGAGCGCACCAGGATGTTTGCCCACTACAGCCTTTTGGGCGCGCTTGCAGGCGCGGTTGGAGCGCTCGCCTCGGCAACACCTGATCCGCTGGTTCCGCTCGGCCTTGATCAATGGAGCGCCATCAAGGCGATGTTCGTCCTCTATGCATTTCTGGGCCTCCTCGGCGGCTTCCTCTACGCGCGGATCCAGCGACGTCGTCCCACGGCGGATTCTACAACAGGGTCCGCGCTTGGCCCCTCGCGCAAGATCGTGTTCAAGCTTGCGGCTTTGTTCAGCATGACGCCTTTGCCGGAGGCTTCGTCGTCCAGTCGCTGCTCGCCCTGTGGCTGTTCGAGAAGTTCGGTCTGTCGCTTGCCGAGGCAGGCGTCTTCTTTTCTGGTCGGGGGTCCTGTCGGCATTCTCGTTCCCCGTTGCCGTCTGGCTGTCGCGGCGCATCGGGCTCATCGACACGATGGTGTTCACGCACATCCCGTCCAGCATCGCCCTGAGCTGGCGGGGCTCGCGCCAACACTGCCTCTCGCACTCGTCTTGCTGCTGATCCGCGCCGGGCTTCCCAGATGGACGTCCCGACGAGATCGTCCTATGTCATGGCGGTCGTCACGGAGGCGGAGCGGGCGGCGGCGGCGAGCGTCACATCCGTGCCGCGCAGAGGCGCAGCGATTGGCTTACCGATATGGGCGGCCGGGTGATCTGGGGCGGTGAGCGGTACTAGGCCCGCGTCGACATTCCACCACCAAGGCCGTCATGTGAAAGCATATCATTTCGGGAGGGCTCCACCCGCTAGAGGTCAGCTTCCTAGACAAAAACGGGTTTGCGGGCCAGGGCCGCTTTGGAACGGGCGGCGGATGCTTCGTTCCTTCTCTCCCCGCTTGCGCATGTGCGTTTGTCGCTACGCTATCGACCTGCTTCGTGCTATACTTTTTCTTTGGCTTCTTTCGACGGGATGGAGATGTTCGCCCTGTCAACCTTGACGCGGAGAAGCATTGGCGTTGCTCTTGTCGGTTGCGCGTTCCTCGCGCCGGCTGCGATGGGAGCGGGAGTTACTGAAGATGTCGCGATGGGAATCCGCCTTGCGGAATTGCTTCGCGCGGGGCGAAGCGTTCTCTCCAACTATCAGACCCTAATCAACGATCCCGCACTTGGCGACAAGCACCTCGACAGCGAGCGGTTTGCGAGCGAGGCCATCGCCGTTTACTCAAAAAACACCGGCCAGGACCCGTTTTCCGGCGAATTGACCAATCGCGACCGGCGTCTGCTTGAGGCCCAGATTGGGGCTATGCGGGAGGTGGTGGACGAGCAGCAAGATGACATCAACCGCGCTGGGATCGGGTTCAAGGGCTTCGTGCCGGCCGTTTTCGCGCGTATGTTGAATGAGAAATTCGCCGCCAAGGTTGGCAACGAAGCTCTGGTGCGCGTGACTGCGCCCGAGCAACTCGTGCGCAACCGCAAATCTCTTCCGGACGCTTGGGAAGCCAACATCATCGTAAGCGTCTTTTCAGATCCGAAGAGAGCAAAAGGCGAAGCCTACACGGATGTGACGGAGGTGGAGGGACGCCCGGCATTTCGAATGCTCCTGCCCGAATACTATACGGAGTCGTGCCTTTCCTGCCACGGCGAGCCGAAGGGCGACATCGACATAACTGGATATCCCAAGGAGGGCGGAAAAGCCGGCGATCTGGGGGGCGCAATCAGCATCGTCTTGTTCAAATGAGCGTCCTGGAACAGACACCCCACGAGGTGGAAGCCATACCGGCGCCGTCGAAATCCCTGGGACGTCGCCTTGCCAGTCTGCCGATCGCGGCCCGCGTAGCTGCACTGACAGCGGCCGGCCTCGTCAGTCTCATCGTATCTTCCATCCTTCTCACGCAGGCGCTTTATCGCAGTGCCGACCGCACCGCAGACACTAAGGCATTGTTCGATCTCGCGGCGACTGCGGCTGCGGCGCACGTGACCTTTGGCGAATTGCGATACTGGCTCACCGATTTGTCGGTCAGCTTGCTAATGAACTCCCAGCGGAATGCCGAGCAGGCGCGTGAGCGACTGCTGGACCAACTGGACGGCCTTTCGAAATCATCCCCCGATGCAGTGAGGGAAATCCGTGTCGAGATCGATGACTACGTCAAAAGGGCACTACAGGCGGCGGACAGCTATACTCAGGATAACCGCATCATTGGAAACGCTCTCCTGGCCGAGGCGCGAACCCACAGCACGAATGTCGATGCCGCCCTTAACAAACTTGTCGAGCAAGTGAGCGCCGAGGCAGAAGCTGCTCGCAACGAGGCTGTAAGGCTAGCCCAGAAAACCGCGACTACCGCTGCCATTCTGGTGGTCATCGTGCTGTTGATTGGGTCGCTTCTTACAATCCTTGTTCTTCGCTCGATCATTGGCCCGTTACGGCGGCTGAACCGGGTCATCGGCGAACTGACGCAAGGACGCTACGATATTGAAATACCGATTGAGGGAGGCGACGAACTCGGCGCAATGTCGCGGACGCTTCGACTTTTTCGCGCGGGCGCGATTGAAAAGAAACGACTGGAAGACGAGGCGGAGCAGCAAAGACGGACGATCGCAGCGGCGCTTGAGGCAATTTCTGACGGATTTGTCCTATTCGATCCGCAGGACAGGGTCATCCTGGCCAACAGCAAATTTTGCGAATTCTTCCCTGACCATGCGCGAGCTTCTCTTCCTGGGCAAAGCTTCCAAGAAATCTTGGAGCAACGCCTGGCGGGCGGGCAAGTCGACCTTGCGGGCGCGTCGCCGGAGGAGTGGATTGCCCAGCGGTTACACATCCAAAAGGACCCGGCGGGCGTCGTCGGTGAGGATCGCTTCGGCGACAGATGGGTTCGCGTAAGCAGGCGAAAAACGCCTGACGGCGGCGCGGTCGCCGTTTACACCGACATCACGGAATTGAAACAGAGACAAGACGAACTCGAGCGCGCCAAGAGCCGTGCTGAATCGACGAATGAAGCCAAGAGCCGCTTCGTCGCATCCGTCAGCCACGAACTGCGTACGCCGCTGAACGCGATTATTGGCTACAGCGAGATGCTGATCGAAGATGCGAGCGACCAGCACATGGTGGAATTCGTTCCGGAACTGGAGAAGATCGCCGCGGCTGGTCGCCATCTCCTGGCGCTCATCAACGACATCCTCGACTTGTCGAAGATCGAGGCGAACAAGATGGAAATTTTCTTGGAAATGTTCGACGTCGCCGATTTGATGCGCGACGTCCAGGCCACAGTCGCGCCTCTGATGGCGAAAAACCGAAACGGTTTCGTACTGGACCTCGAGGACGACCTCGGGAAAATGCATTCGGACCAGACGAAGTTGCGTCAGAACCTGTTTAACCTGCTCAGCAACGCCGCCAAGTTTACCGAAGGGGGTCGAGTAACACTCGCGGTGCGTCGCGACAGGCGACCAAACGGCGATTGGCTGATATTCAAAGTGTCCGACACCGGGATCGGGATGACGTCGGAGCAGCAGGAACGGCTCTTCGACGCTTTTACGCAGGCGGACGCATCCACCACTCGCAACTATGGCGGAACGGGGCTTGGCCTCAGCATAACCCGGAGTTTTAGCCGAATGATCGGAGGCGTTGTAAAGGTCGAGAGCGAACTCGGAAAAGGCTCGACCTTCACAATGGAGATTCCAGCCGAGTTCAAAAAAGAATCTAGCGAGCAACACCCCTCCGAAGCTGTGCCGTTGCCGCCACGAGACAAGGCGGTTCTGATCATAGATGATGAACCAGCCGCCCGAACCGTCATCGCCAGCGCCTTGGCGGAGGCGGGACTGGCATCGTTCGAAGCAGCAAGCGGCGAGGAAGGAATAGCCGCTGCTCGAGCGCATCGCCCCGCGGCGATCATTCTCGACATCATCATGCCGCATCAGGACGGCTGGTCAGTGCTGCGATCTCTGAAGAACGATAGGGAGCTTTGCGAGATTCCTGTGATCCTTGCGACGATACTTGCAGATCGCGAACTCGGCCTCTCACTCGGGGCGGTTGAATACCTGACGAAGCCGATCGACACCGAGAAGCTGATTCAAACAATTGAGGCTTGCGGCGGTGGCAACCGCGATGTGCTTGTAATTGATGACGACCAAGCCTCCCGCGATTTCCTTCGGCGTATCCTGATCAAGAAGGATTGGCGGGTTCACGAGGCAAGCGACGGCGTGCGCGGCCTTGGCCTGATGAAACGGTTGTTGCCGCGCCTGGTGGTGCTTGATCTGCTGATGCCCGAAATGGACGGGTTTCAGACATTGAGTGAGATGCAGCAGACGCCCGAACTGCAGAATATTCCGGTGGTCGTAGTTACCTCGAAAGATCTGTCGATGAACGAGCTCGAATGGCTCCGCGATAGGGCGGTTGCCGTTGTGAGCAAGGGCGCGAACAGCAGGTCTCAATTGGTCAAGGCGCTCGAACGCCAGATTTCCGCGGCCGAGTAGGTTGGCCCGGCATCTCAGTTCGTTGACCCATCGTTAGAAGAGGCCGAAGATGACGAGAATCCTTCTGGTGGAAGACAACGAAATGAATCGCGACATGCTCTCGCGGCGGTTGTCGCGGCGTGGGTTCGAAGTGCTTATTGCGGAAAACGGACAATCCGGCGTGGAACTAACCATTTCGGAAAGACCGGATCTGATCCTTATGGATATGAGCCTGCCCGTGATGGACGGATGGGAGGCGACACGGCGGATCAAGGCTGATCCGGCCACCTCGGGGATCCCTATAATCGCGCTTTCTGCGCATGCTATGACCAGCGATCGGGAATTGGCGCTTGAGGCCGGCTGCGATGACTACGACAGCAAGCCGGTGGACCTGCCGAGGCTTGTCCAGAAAATCGAACAATTGCTTGCCGCAAATCCGTGAGCCGCCGAGTCGGCGGATTGGAGACATGACTGCCAACGAGTTCCAACGCCACGCAATAGCCGCCCATCTGGCGCAGACGCTTGCTGGACCAGCACGGGCAATCTCGGGATTTCAGGAACTGCTGCTGGAACAGGTGCAGAACCACAGTCTGGTGCACATCACTCCAGATATTGAGAGGGTCGGCGCCGCTGCCCGGCAATTGAACAGCCTCATCGACAGCTTGATCCATGGCAAAGCCGACTATCCGGACCATGCAGGGCGTGAGATCGAGGCGAAACTGCGCCACGATTTGCGAACACCACTCAACGCGATTATCGGCTACTCCGAAATGATCCTTGAAGAAGCCGAAGAATTGCACGAACACGCATTGGACGAAGATGTCAGGGTGATGCTCGCGGCTGCGGCCGAGCTGTTGGCGCATGTCGATGCAATTGCCGGCCTATCGCGCGCCAGCGACAACGAAGGGCTGTGGACGACGGATCAGGCAGAGATCGATGCAGCAGGGCTCGAAAGGGCGCTGGGCAAGACGGAGCGCGATGCATTCTCAGGACGCAACGGTAGAATACTTGTCGTCGACGACATCGGCAGTAACCGCGATCTTCTCTCGCGCCGCCTGCTGCACGACGGTCATCAGGTAGTCACTGCCGAGTCAGGCCTGTCCGCGCTGACCCGCCTTGCGGAATATGAATTCGACCTTGTTCTGTTGGACATACTGATGCCGGACATGAACGGCATCGAGGTGCTCTCGCGATTGAAAGCTGAGCGCCGGTGGCGGCACATCCCGGTCATTATGATATCGGGGCTGAACGAAGTCGACGCCGTGGTCCGCTGCATCGAGGCGGGAGCCGACGACTACTTGCTTAAACCGTTCAATCCGGTCCTGCTGCGCGCCCGGATCAACTCCAGTCTGGAGAAGAAGCGTTGGCGCGACCGCGAGGACCAGTATCTTCAGCGGATCGAGGCGGAAAAGCGGCGGGCCGACTCGCTTCTACATGCCGTCTTGCCCGGTCAAATCGTTGCGCGGCTGCAAGGGGGCGAGGAGATCATCGCGGACCGGTTCGAGGAAGTGACCATCCTTTTTGCCGATATTGTCGGATTCTCGCCTATCGCAGCGAAATTGCCGGCATCCGACCTTATCAAGCGCCTCGACCGGATGTTCAGCATGTTCGACGCGCTGGCGGAGAAGCATTCCGTGGAGAAGATCAAGACAATCGGAGACGCGTATATGGCCGCTTGTGGTCTTCCGGAGCCGGCGGCCGATCACGCCGACAGGACCGTGGCGCTGGGAAAATCCATGCTGGACTCGTTGAGGCTCTTGGCGTCGGGCAGCGATAGTTTTCGCGTCCGAATCGGCGTACACACCGGACCGGTGATCGCCGGTCTGATCGGCCGACATCGGTTCGTCTATGATGTCTGGGGCGAAACCGTGAACATCGCAAGCCGGCTCGAGTCCCAGGGCGTAGCCGACCGCATGCAAATCTCGGAGGCAACCAGACGCGCTCTGCACGGCTCTTGGGAGCTAGAACCGCGCGGCACTGTGGAACTGAGAGGCGTCGGCACGATGGAAACCTATCTCGTTCGACACTGATGGCTGATTCCCTCAGGATATTCCGCAAAGCGACGCGTAAGCGAGTAGCTTACGGCACCGGCGTTGAGAGGCTATTACTACCATAGCAATCGCGAATCGAAGAGCAGATTAACCAGCGTCCGTGTCATCATTAGCATGACTGGGTTAGGCTCGGCGGACTTGGCTACGACCACCCGTCCCATCCATATCGAATTTAGTTATGGGTTGCTGGCGAGACTGGAGGCCTATGTCGAGACGGGTATTCTATGCTTCCGCCGCATCTCCAAGCGGAAGTTCATCCATCTGTGATGGTCGAGAATAACGCCAGAGCTATCGCGACACAGTTCATCTCTGGGGTGCTGACCTACCGTGGCACCATACGTCCGGAACGTGTCCGAGACGCGACCTCCATAGCGATGGCCGCGTAAGTCCGATTATGGCGCTCGTTGCGCGTTCCAATGAACGAGACGTACGACAGGAAACCACCCATCTCGGCCATTGGCGGCAGCCCGCTGATTGAGTTTTGACCCTAAAGCGGAATGCGTTTGGATTGAACCGGCATTCCGCTCTATCTCTTTGTTTTAGCCGCATTTGTGTGACGCCAAGTGATTCCACTTGGCTGCAAATGCTCTACGTGAAACGCTCTGCCGGGCTGGTTTAAGCCAAATCCATCGGGCTTCGGCGGTCGGCGAGCAAACGGGCAAGGATCGGCCTGATGCGGTCTTCGATCAGCGGCCAAGAAGCTGTCGACAGAACAGCCGCATGGTCTTCACTCAGCGCGACCGCGCGCGATGTCCGTGAGCTCGTATCGCCGGTCAGCGCGTCGGAACGGGATGCTCGCCGCGATAGTCGTAGAAGCCGCGTCCGGTCTTGCGGCCGAGCCAGCCGGCCTCGACATATTTCACCAGCAGCGGGCAGGGGCGGTATTTCGAATCCGACAGGCCGTCATGCAGCACCTGCATGATCGACAGGCAGGTGTCGAGGCCGATGAAATCGGCGAGCTGCAGCGGTCCCATCGGATGGTTGGCGCCGAGCCGCATGGCGGTGTCGATCGCGTCGACCGAGCCGACCCCCTCATAGAGCGTGTAGATCGCCTCGTTGATCATCGGCAGTAGGATGCGGTTGACGATGAAGGCCGGAAAATCCTCCGAGACGGTGATCGTCTTGTCGAGATGGTTCACATAGGCCTTTGCTGCTTCGAAGGTCTGGTCCTCGGTGGCGATGCCGCGCACCAGTTCGACCAGCTTCATCAGCGGAACCGGATTCATGAAATGGATGCCGATGAAACGCTCCGGCCTGTCGGTCTGCGCGGCGAGACGGGTGATCGAGATCGACGAGGTGTTCGTCGCCAGGATGGCTTCGGGATTGAGCTGCGGGCAGAGCTGGGCGTAGATCTTGCGCTTGACCGTCTCGTCCTCGGTCGCCGCTTCGATGACCAGATCGGCACCCGCAAGGTCGGCCATGGTGGGCGCTGCCGAAATGCGTGCCATCGCCTCGTTGCGCAGTTTTTCCTCGAGTTTGCCGGAGCCGACCTGGCGGGCCATGTTGCCGCTGATCGTTGCGATGCCCTTTTCGATGCGGTCGGGTGAGATGTCGTAGACCAGCACCTTGTAGCCCGCAAGCGCGGACACATGGGCGATGCCGCCGCCCATCTGGCCCGCGCCGATGATGCCGATCGTCTCGATCTTGTTCATTACACCGATCCCGTCAAAAGGCCTTCGCGGCCTGCTTTTTGTGCGGTGCAAACTAAAAGGGCGGGGCGACTTCGTCTACCCCGCCCTTCACAATTTAATACGCTTTGGCAGAAGGCGTCAAAGCGCCTTTTGCAGTTCCGGCAGAATGACGAAAAGGTCGCCGACGAGGCCGTAGTCGGCGACCTGGAAGATCGGCGCTTCCTCGTCCTTGTTGATGGCGACGATGACCTTCGAATCCTTCATGCCGGCAAGATGCTGGATGGCACCGGAGATGCCGACGGCGATGTAGAGATCGGGTGCGACCACCTTGCCGGTCTGGCCGACCTGCCAGTCGTTCGGCGCGTAGCCGGCGTCGACGGCGGCACGCGAGGCGCCGACGGCCGCACCGAGCTTGTCGGCGATCGGCAGGATGACTTCCTGGAATTTCTCCGAAGAGCCCAGCGCGCGGCCGCCCGAGATGATGATCTTGGCCGAAGTCAGGTCCGGACGATCGGTCTCGGAAAGCTTGTTCTCGACGAAGCTCGACAGGCCGGGATTGGCCGCCGCCTGAACCGTCTCGACCGGGGCGGAACCGCCTTCGGGGGCGGCCTGGAAGGAGGCGGTGCGCACGGTGATGACCTTCTTGGCGTCGCTCGACTGCACCGTCTGGATGGCGTTGCCGGCATAGATCGGCCGCTTGAAGGTGTCTGATGACACCACTTCGATGATCTCCGACACCTGCGCGACGTCGAGCAGGGCTGCCACGCGCGGCGCGACATTCTTGCCCGACGAGGTTGCGGGCGCGATGATCGTGTCATAGGCACCGGCTATGCCGACGACGAGTGCCGCCAGCGGCTCGGCGAGACGCTCGGTGAGTTCGTCGGCTTCGGCGAGCAGCACCTTGCTCACGCCCTTGAGCTTGGCGGCGGCGTCCGCCGCGGGCTTGGCGCCCTTGCCGGCGACCAGCACATGCACGTCCGAGCTGATCTGCAGTGCCGCCGAAAGCGCCTTGGCGGTCTGGTCGGAAAGCGTCGCATTGTCGTGTTCTGCGATGAGGAGAATAGCCATTGTTGTTGTTCCTTTCCCGATCGCTTACAGCACGCCGGCTTCGTTCTTGAGCTTGTCGATCAATTCGGCGACGCTCTTGACCTTGACGCCCGCCTTGCGGCCGCCCGGCTCCTCGGTCTTGATCACCTTCAGCCGCGGCTTGACGTCGGCGCCGTAGTCGGCCGGGCTCTTCTCGTCGAGCGGCTTCTTCTTGGCCTTCATGATGTTGGGCAGCGAGGCATAGCGCGGCTGGTTGAGGCGAAGATCCGCGGTGACAATCGCCGGCATATTCAACTCCACCGTCTGCAGGCCGCCGTCGACCTCGCGCGTCACCTTGGCCTTGTCGCCATCGATGACGACCTTGGAAGCAAAAGTGCCTTGCGCCCAGCCCAGAAGCGCGGCCAGCATCTGGCCGGTCTGGTTCGAATCGTCATCGATCGCCTGCTTGCCGAGGATGACGAGACCGGGCTTTTCCGCCTCGACCACGCCCTTCAGCACCTTGGCAACGCCCAGCGGCTCGGTCTGCTCGTCGGTCTTGACCAGAATGGCGCGGTCGGCACCCATGGCGAGCGCGGTGCGCAAGGTCTCCTGCGCCTGCTGCGGCCCGATCGAGACAACGATGATCTCTTCCGCCTTGCCGGCCTCCTTCAGCCGGATCGCCTCTTCGACCGCGATCTCGTCGAACGGGTTCATCGCCATCTTGACGTTGGCGAGTTCCACCGCCGAACCGTCAGCCTTCACACGAACCTTCACATTCGCATCCACAACCCGCTTCACGGGCACAAGGATCTTCATTTGCCTGTCACCTCTTTCACGATAGCCACCTCTTTCAAGATAATTGGGCGCGCTATAGCAGCGCACGCCTCATCAGAGTTGTCGAAAGCCGACATTCCGGACGGAATTCTGGTCTCCGACCGCCTAGTGTGGGAAAGCTTCCGTAGTTGCGGCGGCCCCGCACGTCAATATCCGGGGCGCGCCCAAATCATCCGCGACGCACTCAAATCGGTTCAGTCCGGACTGGAGGCGCTTCCCCGTCCCCAGCGCGGCGCCGGCTGCGCTAGCGGGTCGCTCGGCGCCGGCTCTGTGGCAACAGGTGCCGGGCCGACGACCAACGTGGTCTCTTCCTCAGCACCGGCAAGCAGTGGTACGGCGCGGTTGCGCAAGACGAGCACCAGCACGGCCCCGGCCATGATGCCGCCGACATGGCAGGCCCAGGAAATCTGATCCTCGCCGCCGGCAGCGAACATCACGATCTGGAACAGGATCCACAGGATGAGCGGGATGAACGCCGGGATGCGCAGCGGAATGCGGGCGAAGGCCAGCACCCATACCTTCACCCTGGGGTAGAGGATCAGATAGGCGGCGACCACGCCGGCGATGGCGCCTGAGGCGCCGATCAGCGGAACCTGCGAGTCCCACGCGATCAGGCCCTGGAAGAAGGCGCCGGCGATGGCGCAAAGCAGGTAAAAGATGAGAAAGCGGACATGACCGAGCGCGTCCTCGACATTGTCGCCGAACACCCAGAGGAACAGCATGTTGCCGCCAAGATGGAAAATATCGGCATGCAGGAAGGAATAGGTGACGTAGCTCAGGCTCTCCGGGATGACGACAAACTGCGGAGCCAGTTCGACGCTGTCGTGGACGACCGACGGAATGAAGCCGAGGCCCAGCACAGCGGCGTTGGTGAACTGCTCGCCGCCAAGCGCGGTGGCGAAGTAGATGAGCGTGTTGAACGCGATCAGGCCGATCGTCACATATTGCAGCTTGATGTGGCGCAGCCGGTTGGTGTCATAAAGCGGGATAAACATCGGACCCCTCCCGCCTCGGCAGTTTCAGCGGTTCTTGCCGGGAACCCATAGCACGTCGGCGTTTCCATTGTCATTGACCGCGCGTGCGGCGACGAACAGAAAGTCCGATACGCGGTTGATGTATCTTATCGCCTCGCGGTTGACATGCTCGCCTGGGTCCTGCGTCAAAGCCACCATGATGCGCTCGGCCCGGCGGGCCACCGTGCGGGCGAGGTGAAGGGCAGCCGCCGCCGGCGTGCCGCCGTTGAGCACGAAGGATTTGAGCGGTTGCAAATCCTTGTTGAGCAGGTCGATGTCTTTTTCGACACGGTCGGTCTGCGCAGCGGTGATGCGCAGCGGCTCATAGCCGAGCGGCTTGCCGTCGTCCGGCACGGCCAGATCGGCGCCGAGGTCGAAAAGGTCGTTCTGGATGCGGCCGAGCATCGCGTCGATCGCCGGATATGTTGCTGCGGTGTGGATGCGGGCCATGCCGATGCAGGCATTGGCTTCGTCGATCGTGCCATAGGCGTCGATGCGCAGATCGGATTTCAGCCGCCGTTCACCGGTGCCGAGGCCGGTGGTGCCGTCGTCGCCGGTGCGGGTGTAGATCTTGTTGAGCTTGACCACGCTCTGCCTCCCGAAATCGCCACCCTCGTCACTTGCGGGTGAAATACACCGCCAGCATGATCAGCACCAATGCCACGAACTGCAGCAGCACCCGCGTCTGCATCAGCTTGTTGGAGGTCATGCCGGAGCCGCCGCGCATCATGTTGATGAGGCCGCGGATCAGCACGATCACCACGGCGACCATGACGAGGACAGCGAGGATGTTGAAGACGGTTGCCATAGTGTGTTTCCAGTCGATTGCGTTCAGGCGCGTTTGGCAAGCAGGCGGTAGAGCATTGATGCCGGCAGGATGCGTTTGAGGATAACGCCGATCCTGGCCGGCACCGTTACCACATAATGCGGATGCGGGCGCCGCGACAGAAGCGCATGGCGCAAGGCCGCATGAACCACCTCCGGCCCGGCCTTCAGCCGTGACGTGCTGCCGCCGGCCTGCAGCCGTTGCAGCTGCGCCTGGTAGGCGAGGCGGTGGACGGAATTCTCACGGTCGATATTCCTGAGAAACCACACAAGGCCGTTGCTGGCGATCTTCGATGTCACTGGCCCCGGCTCGATCAGCGAGACATGGATGCCGCTGCCCTGGAGTTCCTGATGCATGCACAGCATCAGCCCTTCGATCGCGTGCTTCGACGCCGAATAGGCGCCGCGAAAGGGCAGCGGCGCCAGGCCGAGGATCGAGGAGCAATGGACGAGACGGCCATGGCCCTGGCGCCGCATCACCGGGACGACACGGCGGGTGAGGTCATGCCAGCCAAAGACATTCGCCTCGAATTGCTCCCTGAGTGCCGCGACAGGCAGGTCCTCGACGGCGCCGGGCTGTGCGTAAGCGCCGTTGTTGAACAGGGCATCGAGCCGTCCGCCCGTCCGCTCCAGCACCGACGCCACCAGCGTCTCGATGGATCCGGCCTCGCGGTAGTCCAGATAGAAGGCCTCGATGCCATCGGCCTCGAGGGCGGCGATGTCCTCCGGCTTGCGTGCCGTCGCGAACACCCGCCAGCCTTCCGCCTTCAGCGCTCGGGTGCAATAGGCGCCTATCCCGGAAGAAGCTCCGGTGACGATGATGGTGCGCAACTCTCCTCCAGGAGGAGGCGTGGTTTGACCTAGGCTTGCCATTTGCCGCAATCCCTTCCCATATTCGCGGCGTCGAGACAATCGAAGGGAACGCGGTTCGTGTTGCGGAAGATCGTAGCCGTCAAACGCGTGCTCTATGACGCGTTCGGCCATTTCGATGCAGACGATGGCTGGGCGATGGCCAGTCATCTGGCGATCACGGCGCTGATGGCGCTTTTCCCCTTTTTGATTTTCGCCACGACGCTGGCCAGCTTTCTCGGCGCGCAGGCTTTTGCCGACACCGCCGTGCATCTCGTCTTCGACACCTGGCCAGAGCAAATCGCCAAGCCGATCGCGCGCGAAGTGCTCAACGTGCTCACCGTGCAGCGCACCGACCTGCTGACCTATGGTGTGCTGCTTGCCGCCTTCTTCGCCTCGAACGGCATCGAGGCGCTGCGCACCTCGCTCAACCGCGCCTACCGCGTTTCCGAAACGCGCGGCATCATCTATCGCCGGGTGCAGAGCATCGTCTTCGTGCTGATCGCCACGGCAGGTTTTCTGGTGATCAGCGTGCTCGTGGTTTTCGCGCCCTTACTGGGGCGGCTGGCCGAGGCCAATTTCGAATGGATAAAGCCCTATATGGGCACGATCACGCTGTGGCGTTACATCATCGCCTCCGCCGTCATCGTCGGCGGGCTGTTTGCGGTGCATTACTGGCTGCCTGCGGGCAAGCGCCGCTTCGTCTCAATCATACCGGGCATCATCTTCACGCTGATTGCCTGGCTCATCGGGTCGACCATCTTCGCCGCCTATCTCGACCGTTTCTCGTCCTATGTGACGACCTATGCCGGCCTTGCCTCGATCATGGTCGCGGTCGTCTTCCTCTATATCGTCTCGGCGATCTTCATACTCGGCGGTGAGCTCAACGCCGCGATCAGCCGCTATCTGGAGGCACGCGCCCGCGTCGGCTGATTCTTATTTGAGCATGATCTTCTCCGAAAACCGGTTGCCACTTTTTGCTTCGCTGACCTTCGGCTCGGATCATGCTTTGGTCGGCTGAGCGGTTGCCAGCCCGACGCCGAGCGTCGCGATCGCCATGCCGACGATCTGGACCAGATTCAACTGTTCGCCGAACAAAAGCCAGGCGATGACCGCGGTGACCGCCGGGACCAGATAGAACAGCGAAGCGACTTTCGACATCTCGCCGTCGCGGATCATCACCATCAACAGGAAGATGGCGCCGATCGACAGCACCAGTACCAGCCATGCCATGGCGAAGATCAACTCGCCGTTGACGACGACCGTTCGCGTCTCGAAGGCGAGCGAGGCCAGGACCATCACCGACGCCCCGCCGACATATTGCCATTTGGTGGCAGCCACGAGATCGCCGCCGGAGGCGAAGCGCTTCTGCCAGATCGTGCCGGCGCTCATGCCGAGCACCGAGACAAGCGAGGCGGCCAGCGTCTCGGCCGTCACGCCGCCGCCGAGGGCACCGAGTTTCGGCCAGAGCACGATGACCACACCGACCAGGCCGATGCCGAGACCGGCCCAATGGCGCGGCAGGATGGCCTCGCGGAGAAATCGGCCGGCCATCACCGCCGTGATCAGCGGCTGCAGCCCGACGATCAAGGCCGAAAGCCCGGCCGGCATGCCCCTGTGGATCGCCCAGAACACGCCGCCGAGATAGACGCCATGCATCAGGATGCCGGCGCCGGTCGCGTGCAGCGCTTCCGCGCGCGTCGCCCGCCTGGAACCGAGTGCTGCCATCAAGGCGGCCAACAGGACGGCTGCCAGAACGAAGCGCGCGGCCAGGAAGGTGAACGGCTCGGCCCACGGCATGGCGTAACGCGCGCCAATGAACCCGGTCGCCCACAGGACGACAAAAGAGGCGGGGATGAACCGCTTGATGCTGTGCATTTTCCGGAGGCTGCCGCGTGGTCGGTGAGGGTTGACTGTCGCGACTGCTGTAAAGTGGTTCAACCTGGCAAGCAAAACCAAACGGTTGATCCATAGGCTCATCCGAATTGAAGGATGCGCTGGTCAGGGGGATCAAAACATGATCCAGTTCCTCTGCACAAAGGATTTCGTTCTTCGACTGCGTTTGAAAGGGATTGTCGACGGTCGCTGCCGGCCTGCAGCTGCCAATCTCCAACGTCTGCGATTAGCCGTAGCCCCCGCACCTTCGTCATCCTAGGGCGGAGCAAGGAGCGAAGCGACGCGGCACAGACCCTAGGATCCATTCCGTGACCTCAGAGCGTCACGACGGTGCAGAACCTTTGATGGCGGAGGGACAGCGCCCCCCTCTGTCCTGCCGGACATCTCCCCCACAAGGGGGGAGATTGGCAGCTTTGGCGCACCGCTCGCTCTTGCGACAGTGGCGGTTCGCGAAGGCGGTGGTGACGGCCGATCTCCCCCCAAGTGGGGGAGATGTCCGGCAGGACAGAGGGGGCGCGAAGGATCACTACAGATGAGCATTAATCCTGAGCCGCTTCATTCCTCGGCTGAGGTAACGGCATCGATCCAAGGGTCTGCGGCGCGTCGCTTCGCTCCTTGCTCCCCCCTGCGAATGACGAAGCGACTATGCGCTTGGCCCTAAATCCCAATCAGCCGCCTGACATCGGCCGGTGATGCGCCGGCCTCGCGCAGGGCGGCAAGACCGGTATCCCGAAGACTCTTCGACAGCTTTCGCCCGTCTGGGCCAAGGACGAGACGATGGTGGAAGTAGCTTGGTTGCGGTAGGCCGAGGATCTCCTGGAGCAGGCGCTGCACGCCGGTGGCAGAATAGAGGTCCTGGCCGCGCACCACATGGCTGATGCCCTGCAGAGCGTCATCGACGACGACGGCGAGATGATAGCTTGTCGGGATTTCACGACGCGCCACGATCACGTCGCCCCAGTCCTGCGGCCGAGCATGCACCGTGCGTGTTGCGGAAAGCCTCTCATCCGAAAATTCCAGCCATGACAGGTCTGTGCCGACGCGCGCCATCGCAGCATCGACGTCGAGCCGCCAGGCGAAAGGCGCATTCTCGGCAATCCGTCGCTGGCGTTCCCTCATCGGCATTGCCTTGTCGACGGCGGGATAGAGCGGCACGCCGTCCGGGTCGCGCGGCCAATCGCGGCCGCGCTTTTCGCTGTCGGCAATGAAGGCGCGGATTTCGCCACGGCTCATGAAGGCCGGGTAGACGAGTTCTTCCCTGATCAGCCGGTCGAGCACCGCCTGATAGTCGGCGAAATGCTCGGACTGGCGGCGCACCGGTTCTTCCCAGCCAAGCCCGAGCCATTTCAGATCGCGAAAAATGCCGGCCTCGAATTCCGGCGTGCAGCGCGTCGTGTCGATGTCCTCGATGCGCAGCAACAGGCGCCCGCCTGTTGCGCTGGCCAATTTTTGATTGAGCAGCGCCGAATAGGCATGGCCGAGGTGCAGTTCGCCATTTGGGCTCGGCGCGAAGCGGAATGTCAGGAGTGTCATACTTCGGCGGCAATCGGGTTGTGCGGGCGCTTTCGCCAGTTGCTACTTTGCGCCTGATTACGAATTGCTATTTTGCGCTGGGAACAAGCAAGCATGCAACGCATCGCCACGCTCGACGACATCGCGCAAGGGCTCGACGCGCTCTGCCTGCTCGACCCGCGTCTCGCAAAGGTGCGCGGCATGGCCGGCGAGGTGCCGCTTCGGCTTTCCGAGCCGGGGTTCAGAAGCCTTGCCTCGATCATCGTCTCGCAGCAGGTTTCCCGCGCAAGCGCCGATGCCATCTTCGGGCGGCTGACAAAACTGGTCGATCCGCTGACGCCGCAGGCGATCCTTGCCGCCGACGAAGCCATGTTTCGCGAGGCCGGACTGTCGCGGCCGAAGCAGCGCGGTCTGATCGCCGTGGCCCAGGCGTTGGTCGACGGCCTCGACCTCGATCATCTCTGCTTGCTCGACGCCACTGAGGCGATCGCGGCGATGACCAAGGTGCCGGGCATCGGCCAGTGGACGGCGGAAGTCTATCTTTTGTTCGCCGCCGGCCACCCCGATGTCTTCCCGGCACGCGACGTTGCCCTGCAGAGCGCGGTCGGCCACGCGCTCGGCATCGACCCGCGTCCGCCCGAGAAAACACTGATCCAGCTCGCCGAATCATGGAGCCCGTGGCGAGGTGTCGCATCGCGGCTTTTTTGGGCCTATTATCGCGAATTGAAGGGCAGGGACGCCGCGCCTCCGGCCTGAATTCGCAAAAAAGCATTGAAATCAGGCGCTTTTGGCGTGGCGTTTGATCGACAAGCCGCTTCACATCCCTGTCATGTCGGGCTTACAGTATCCGCGCCGACAGGTTGCAGCGCCGCGCATCCGATTGGATGCGCAAAGGACGCTGTAGGACTTTTGAATCTGTGCATGATCCTTTCCGAAAATCAGTCGATTTTCGGGGTCATGCACTGGACCAAGGAGGTCAATGACGTGACGGTTGCCGTATCTCCGGATGGGCTTCCAGCACTGGTGCTGAACGCGGATTACCGTCCGCTCAGCTATTACCCCCTGTCGCTCTGGTCGTGGCAGGACGCCATCAAGGCGGTGTTCCTCGAGCGGGTGAATATCGTCGCCGAATACGAGCACGCGGTGTCGTCGCCGACCTTCTCGATGAAGCTGCCGAGCGTCGTCAGCCTGAAGGCCTATGTGAAGCCATCGCGGCATCCGGCCTTCACCCGCTTCAACGTGTTCCTGCGCGACCGTTTCCAGTGTCAGTATTGCGGCACACCCGAGGATCTGACCTTCGACCATGTCGTTCCCCGCCATCGCGGCGGCGCGACGACGTGGGAGAATGTCGTCGCCGCCTGCTCGCCGTGCAATCTGAGGAAGGGCGGCATGATGCCGGCGCACGCCAAGATGTGGCCGCTGCAGAAGCCCTACCAGCCGACGGTGCATGATCTGCACAACAACGGCCGCCTGTTTCCGCCCAACCATTTGCATGAAAGCTGGATGGATTATCTCTACTGGGATGTCGAACTCGAGCCGTAGGGTCGGCGTCAAACATTGAGCTGCTTGGCCGACGCATGTACAAGATCATGATCGAGTGCCTTGACGTCGCGCCAGGTTCAGGTCCGCAAGCTGCCATCGACATAGAGCAAGAGTTTCGCATCCATCGGACTTGGCACGAGCGGCCTAGCTGCACTTATGCCAATGGGAAACTTCTACTAATCGCACGAAATGACTTTGACGCCGACGGAAAGGCCCTGCTCGACGAATTCTGGGACTGTCTGGCCGCATATCTCGGAGAGCACGGATCGATGCACATCCTAGGTGTCGAGCAGGTCTGAGGCAGCCCGAACCTGTTTGCTCAGTCGCGGGCAAAGGCGCCGCGGAAGGCGATGACCGCCAGGACAAAGCTGGCGATGGCGTTCCAGCCGGCCAGCGACAGGCCGAGGATGCGCACGGCGGCCTTGTCGCAGGAGGGCGGGACGAATTTGTCGAGCGCGTCGAGCACGCCCTTGCCGCCGGTATCCACCGGTCCTGCCGCCGCCGCACAATCGGTCGGCCCCGGCCACCACGCCCATTCGACGCCGGAGTGATAGACGCCGAGATAGACGCCGTAGACCATCAGCAGGCCGCCGACGGCCAGCAGGCCGCGTGTCAGCCAGGCCGGCCAGCGCAGCGCCGACGACAGCACCGCAACCAGCATAAGCGGCACGCCGATGTAGTAGGGGGTGCGTTGCTCCAGGCAGAGCTTGCAGGGGATGTAGCCGCCCAGGTGCTGGAAGGCCAGCGCCGAGCCGACGGTGGCGGCCATGGCGACGGCGAGGACCAACGCCGTCCGCATGCGCTGGCGTCCACTGTCGGCATTCACGGTCGCTGTCATCGATCTACCGTCCATTCCCGTCAGAGCAAAGGATGGGTCAATTCGAATATCCTTGCTCTAAAACGCGTATTTGACGACGATATAGAGCGAAATCAGGGCAGCGGCGGCGGCGCCGGCGATCATGCCGAGGCGCTTTTCGATGAACTCGCGGATCGGTTCGCCATAGCGGCGCAGCAGCCAGGCCAGGAACAGGAAGCGGGCGCCGCGCGCCACGATCGCCAGCGCGATGAACAGCAGCAAAGGCGTGCCGATAACGCCGGACAGGATCGTCACCACCTTGATCGGCGGCAGATGGGCGAGGCCGGAGGTGATCAGCATCAGGACTATGAATCCGGTGCCCGCCGAGACGCGCAGTGTCTCGAAGTCGTCGTACTTGCCGTAGAATTCGAGGATCGGCCGCGCCACCGTGTCGTAGGCATAATGGCCGATGTACCAGCCGGCGATGCCGCCCAGAACGGAAGCCAGCGTGGCGACCAGCGCGTAGCGATAGGCGCGATCCGGCCGCGCTAGCGCCATCGGCAGGTAGAGCACATCGGCCGGCACGAGAAATACCGAGCTTTCGACGAAAGCGATGAAGGCCAGCCACCATTCGGCGGATTTCTTTGCCGCCAGCGACAAGGTCCAGTCGTAAAGTCCGCGAAGCATCGGCACTCCTGATGCACGTCGCCCAAAATGCGCAGCGGTTTTGGGATGACAATGCATAAAAACAAAGACCAACGCGCGCCACATGAATTTCTCCAGCCGCGACGCGCTTCAATGCGCCGCCTGTCTAGAAAGATTTTTCGCGCCGCACAATGGCCGCAGCTACACGAAATCGAAAGGCTGGGGTCGAGCGAAGGCCGCATGTCGGGAATTGGCCAGTTGACGAACAGGCCTCCAACCGTATAGTCCGCGCCCATCCAGGCCGCCCGGCCTGAGCCCCTATGGCGGAATTGGTAGACGCGCTCGACTCAAAATCGAGTTCCGCAAGGAGTGCTGGTTCGATCCCGGCTAGGGGCACCATTTTCCACCCGAGACACCTTGAAAGCTCGGTGGGACGTTATCCCAGGCGCACCTGGGATAACCCCAATTGAAGGCCCGGGCCGGTTCTTCCTGATTAGATCGGCCTCCGTAGCCAAAATTTGCTATTACATCGGCCCCGGCACCATCTTGGTCGGCTGCTCCGGCATCGGAAACGCGTAATTGTCGCATTTCACGTCGGGGTTCGTCGGGCTGAACATTCCAAGTGGGTTGTCCTTGAACAGCCAGACGTGAAGATCGTAATGGTAGAACTCCACCGGAATAAGCGGATAATGCCCCTCCATCGGCCCCTGGAACGTCTGTCCAAAGAGTTTCGGCGGCTCCTTGGTGTCGGGCGTCAGCGGAACAAGCCATTCCACGGCCACCAGGCGCAAGCCGCCGTCGACCGGCTCATAGATTAGGACATTGGGGCGCGTCGGATCTGGTGTCGGGCTGACGCTCGCGACGTTGACGAAATGAATGCCCATCGCGCCCTTAGGATAATCCATAGCTCCAGCCACTTTTTCGCCGCTGTAATAAACGCATCCGACCGTCGACAGATAGAGGTCGCGAATGGCGGCCTTGTAGTCTTCGTACTTCGAAAGCGATTGTTTCAGGGCATCGATCTCGACCTTGCCGGGCTCGGCGGCCTGACCTGCGGCCGCAATCAGGCAGGCGCCGATGAGGCCGATCAAAGCGAGAATACTGCGTCGCCTGAAGCAAGTTGTTTTCGTCATGCATTCCTCCCAGTTTTTGTTCTGGCCGTGCAGGACCGAGGCGGCAATGATGCTGGTTGCGCGGCCGAATTTATCGCCTCATCCCGGTTGGGACTGCGTTGATGCTAATCCTTTCCGCTGGGTGGGAGAATTAATCCTGATGCCCTAGTTCCTCTGCACAGTCATTTGGTTCTTCGACTGACGGTTGCTGTCGACCGGCCTCCAGCTGCACAATCTCCAACGTTTGCGATTAGCCGTAAGCCCCTGCGCTTCGTCATCCCAGGGCGGAGCAAGGAGCGAAGCGACGCGGCGCAGACCCTGGGATCCATTCCGTGACATCCGCCGAAGAATGCTGCGGCCAAGAACGGCGCTTGTATCCGCAACGGTGCCAGCTACCCTTCCACCATGACCGGCTATGCCACGATCACCGCGAGCCAGAAGCGTGGCACGATCTACATCGCTTCACCAGCCGCTATGGCGTGCAGCGACTGGCCCAGCGCGAGAAGTCGCTGAAGCGCTGGCTGCGCCAATGGAAGATCGACCTGATCGAGAAGACCAATCCAGAGTGGTTCGAACTCTTCCGCGGGACGGGGTGGTAGCGTTCGGTTCTGGCCCCCTGGAGCACTGCCGCGAGGTAACGGCATGGATCCCAGGGTCTGCGCCGCGTCGCTTCGCTCCTTGCTCCGCCCTGGGATGAAGAAGTGGAGGGATGCTTCGGCTAATCCTAGAGGTTTGCGATTTGCCACTGACAGGAAATATCGACGTTCGCTGCTGATTGGCCCGACCTGTCAAACCAGGTCCCGAGCAGGACCACCAAGCCTACCGCCGTCCCAGCAAGCTCTTTATCCGGTTGCGCAGGAGGCGCGCCATGTTGCGGGTTTCGCGGTAGAGGTGAAGCTGCGACGCCGCCTGGCGGGCGAGGCGGTCGGCGTCCGGCGTCAGGCCGATGACCAGCGTGCCGATCGGCCGGCGCTCCGTCCATAGCCGGCTCATCACCGGATGGTCGGGCACGGCGCAGGAATCGGTCATCAGGATGTTGGGGTCGTCGAGATGCTGCCTGGTCACCTCGATCATCAGCAGCGTGCCCGGCGAATAGGCGGCGAGCGTCTCGTCATAGGCCGTCTTCCAGGTATAGGCGACGCCGGCCTCGACGAAGACGATCAGGCTGGCGATGGTGCGGTCGTCGAGTGTGAGCGAATGGATGCGGCACAGATCCTGCTCGGCCAGCCGGTGCACGGCCTCGCGGGCGAAGGCGGCGCGGTAGCGGTCGATGGCCATGGCGGTGCGCTCGCGGCCTTTCCAGCCGGCAGCTTCCAGCGTCAGGAAGCGTTCAATGGCATGGCGGATGTTTTCCGGTCCGCGCGCCACCAGATGCTCCAGCCTGCCGAGGTCGGCGAGGCGGCGCTTCAGGCGGCGGAACTCGCGATAGTGGTGCGAGCGCAGTGAGGCCTTCAGATAGTCCTCGCCGTCGAACTCGCTTTCGAGCATCGGGCGTTCGGCCTTGCCGGTGGTGACCAGCGTCAGGCCGCGCGTCTCGGCGACGGTGGTCAGCAGGCTGGCCACCGGGCCGTCGAGCCGGATGTCGGGCAGGACGAAGACTTTCGGCAGTTTGAGATGCGGCCGCGACAGCATCGAGAAGAAATCCTCGATGACGCCGACGGGATCGTCACGGTCGACCAGCGGCGTGCCGATCGGGCCGAACGGGCTCGACCATGTGCGCATGACGCGCACGCCGAGTGGCACCGCCGGCCGCTCCACCGAGAACGGCACCAGCAAGCGCAGCCGGTTGCGGTATTCGTTGCCGTCGCGGATGACCGCCAGCCGCACCTCGCGGTCCTCCAGCCGCGGCATGGCCGGCGCCAGGAAGCGCGGATTGAAGAAGACGTTGGGCTCGATCGTGCGGGTGCAGAGATAGTCGAGTTCCTCGACCAGGTCGAAGCCGGCCGAGGCCGGGTAGACGGCCAGTTTGCGCTCGGGCCGGTCGTTGGCCAAGAGTTCGATATGGGCGGGGTCGGCTTCGCGGGCGAGCCCGGCCAGGCCGGACACCATGGCGCCGGCCGGGCCGCCGCTGGTTTCCTCGAGCAACGGGATGGCGGCCATCACGCGGCTCCTTCGGCGGCTACGAAAATGGCCATGACGATGCCGAGCCTGCGCCAGACCGTGAAGGACAGCGCGCCGGCCTCGAAGATCATCGCGAAGGCGGTGGCCATCGCCGCGCCCCACAAGCCAAAAAGCGGGATCAGCACCAAATTGAGGCCGATGTTGAAGACCAGCGTCATGGCGTAGACGGCGGCGCAGATGTTCTGGTTGCCGCTCATGGTGAGCAGGCTTTCGCAAGGGCCGACGGCGGCGCGGGCGACGACGCCGAAGACCAGCAGGAACAGCAGCGGATAGCCGGCAACGAATTCAGGCCCGAACAGGCTCAGCATCGGCTCGCCCAGCACCAGCACCAGCAGCGCCATCAACAGCGACGGCCAGAACGTCCACGACACCGTTTCACGGGCGAAGGCGGCTAGCTTTTCGGGCTCGCCATGGGTGAATTGCGCGTAGCGCTGGGCGACGCCCGCCTTGACCGCGAAATAGACGAAATGCACCAGCGCCAGCGTTTTCACCGTGGCGAAATAGACGGCGACATCGTTGGGGTTCATATAGGCGCCGACCATCAGCACGTCGGCATTGGTGAGCAGGAAGAAGAAACCTTCGACCAGGAAGATCGGCAGCGACACCAAGAACCACTGCGCGAAATGCACCGTCATCGGCCCGGCCGGGATTTTTTTGTCGATGCGCGTGGTGATGCCGATGAGTTGGCCGAGCGTGGTGGCATAGGCGGCGGCGATCGAGGCGAAGATCGCGGTCCTGGCGTCGGGCGCAAAGCCCACCAGAAGCATCAGCGCCATGAGCGCCAGGATCAGCACCGGCCGCACCAGATAGGTCGGCGCCAGCGCAAACAGCGCCCAGGAGTTGGCCCGCGCCAGCCCCTGCAGCAGATCGGACATGGCGATCATCGGCATGCAGATGAGGCCGAGAATGAACGGCACGACATAGTAGTTTTCGATAAACGGCGAGAGCAGCCAGACGCCGAGCGCGCCGAGACCGGCGATCGCGGTCGAGGCAACCAGCACGAACAGGCGGCTGGTCAGCACGATGCCGCGCAATTCGGCCAGCATGTTGCGCTCGCGATATTCGGGAATGAAGCGGATGACCGAAGTGTGGAAGCCGAGGCAGGCGAGATTGCCGACGATGACCATCGTCACCCAGACGAGGACGAAAATGCCGTATTCGAACGAGCCCATCCAGCGCGCCATCAGCACCTGGCTGGCGAAGGCGATGACGGCGCTGACGATGCGGATCGAGAAGGCGATGAGCGACATGCGGCCGGCTTCGCCACGCTCGTCGGCGGTGAACAGCACGGCATCGATGCGGCCAAGCAGCGGTTTTACGCGCAGCGCAAGGCGCTGCGGCAGGAACCGCCCGGCTGTCGTCGCCGCGGAAAAGCGCACCAAATACTCTCCGTTTTCGGCTTCTTCTTCGGGGCTGGGTCTAGCCAAAACACATTAAGAAACGGTTGGGTGGGGAGGGAGTGCTCCCTTCTCCCCGTTCACGGGGAGAAGGTGCCGGCAGGCGGATGAGGGACGGCGCCGGCTTTGTGCCATGTTCACCGTTCGCGGCAGAACGCGACGAAACGACAGGCCAGCTGATGGAAAGGAGCTGAAGGCCCATTTCCGGTGTCGGCGGGACAGCGCCCGCCTCTGGCCGCCTGATATCTCCCCCACAGGTGGAGAGATTGGCTAATCGCCGACGTCAACGCCGCCCCTCATCCGCCCTCCGGGCACCTTCTCCCCGTGAACGGGGAGAAGGAAAAGCGGCGCCTTACGCGAACGCTCCATGGCAATGCTTGTATTTCTTGCCCGAACCGCAGGGGCAGGCCTCGTTGCGGCCGACCTTGCCCCAAGTGGCGGGGTTTTGCGGGTCGCGGTTTTCGGGGGCGACGGTGGCGTGGGTCTCCTGGCGGACCAGAAGTCCGGTCTCGCCGCCGTTAAAATCGTCCTCGCCGGTGGTGCCGTCGAGATGGCTGCCGAACATGTCGGGCGCCTCGGGCGGCGGCGCTTCGGCGGCCTGGCGGACCAGCTCGACGCGCATCAATTGCGCGGTGACGGCCTGGCGCAGATTGCCCAGCATCGCCTGGAACAGCTCGAACGCCTCGCCCTTGTACTCCTGCAGCGGGTCACGCTGGGCGTAGCCGCGGAAGCCGACGACCGAGCGCAGATGGTCGAGGTTGACGATGTGCTCGCGCCACAGATGGTCGAGCGTCTGCAGCACCACCGAGCGCTCGACATAGGTCATCACGTCGGGGCCGAAGCGCTCGGCACGCTCCTTGGCGGCGGTCTCGGCGGCCTGGCTGATGCGCTCGCGGATGTCGTCCTCGGCAATGCCCTCTTCCTTGACCCAGTCCTCGATCGGCAGGTCGAGATTGAGGAATTCGGCGACCTCGGCCTTGAGACCGGCGACGTTCCACTGCTCGGCATAGGCGTTTTCGGGAATAGCCTTGGCGACGATCTCGTCGATGACGCCCTCGCGCATCTCGGCGATCATTTCAGGGAGGCCTTCGCCGTCCATCAGTTCGATACGCTGCTCGAACACCACCTTGCGCTGGTCGTTCGAGACGTCGTCATATTTCAGCAGGTTCTTGCGGATGTCGAAGTTGCGCGCCTCGACCTTCTTCTGCGCCTTTTCCAGCGCCTTGTTGATCCACGGGTGGATGATCGCCTCGTCTTCCTTGAGGCCGAGCTTCTGCAGCATGCCGTCCATGCGCTCGGAGCCGAAGATGCGCATCAAATCGTCCTGCAGCGACAGGAAGAATTTTGACCGCCCGGGATCGCCCTGGCGGCCTGAGCGGCCGCGCAACTGGTTGTCGATGCGGCGCGACTCGTGGCGCTCGGTGGCGAGCACGTAGAGGCCGCCGGCGGCCAGCGCCTTTTCCTTCAGCCGGGCGACGTCGTCGCGGATTGCCTTTTCCTTGGCTTCGCGCTCGGGGCTAGCCGGCATATCGCCAAGCTCCTCGGCGATGCGCATGTCGGCATTGCCGCCGAGCTGGATGTCGGTGCCGCGGCCGGCCATGTTGGTGGCGATGGTGATGGCGCCGGGTTTTCCGGCCTGGGCGACGATCGCCGCCTCACGCTCGTGGTGGCGGGCGTTCAGCACCTCGAAATCCGTAAAACCTTCCTTGCGCAAACGCGCGGCCAGCAGCTCGGATTTCTCGATCGAGGTGGTGCCGACCAGCGTCGGCTGGCCCTTGGCGCGAGCCTCCTTGATCTCCTTGACGATCGCCTTGTATTTCTCCTCGACGGTCCGGTAGACCTCGTCGTCCTCGTCAATACGGATCACCGGCAGATTGGTCGGGATCTCGGTGACGTCGAGATTGTAGATATTGCCGAATTCCTCGGCCTCGGTCAGCGCCGTGCCGGTCATGCCGGCGAGCTTCTTGTAGAGGCGAAAATAGTTCTGGAAGGTGACGGAGGCGAGCGTCTGGTTCTCCGGCTGGATCGCCACATGCTCCTTGGCCTCGAGCGCCTGGTGCAGGCCTTCCGAATAGCGGCGGCCGGGCATCATGCGGCCGGTGAATTCGTCGATGATGACGATCTCGCCGTTGCGCACGATATAGTCCTTGTCCTTCTGGAACAGCTGGTGCGCCTTCAGCGCATTGTTGACGTGGTGGACGATGGCGACGTTCTCGACGTCGTAGAGCGACTCGCCCTTGAGCAGGCCGGCGTCGCGCAAAAGGTTTTCCAGCTTCTCGGTGCCCTCCTCGGTGAAGATCGAGGTCTTCTGCTTCTCGTCGATCTCATAGTCGGCCGGCTCGAGCTTCAGCATGAAGGCGTCGATGGTGTTGTACATTTCCGAACGGTCCTCGAGCGGACCGGAGATGATCAGCGGCGTGCGCGCCTCGTCGACCAGGATGGAATCGACCTCGTCGACGATCGCGTAGCTGTGGCCGCGCTGCACCATCTGAGCACGCTCGAATTTCATGTTGTCGCGCAGATAGTCGAAGCCGAGCTCGTTGTTGGTGGCGTAGGTGACGTCGGCGGCATAGGCGGCGGCGCGTTCCTCGTCGGACAGGCCATGGACGATGACACCGACGGTAAGGCCGAGGAATTTATAGACGCGGCCCATCCATTCGGAGTCGCGTGTGGCAAGATAGTCGTTGACGGTGACGACATGGACGCCCTTGCCGGCGAGCGCGTTGAGATAGACGGGCAGCGTGGCGACCAGCGTCTTGCCCTCGCCGGTGCGCATCTCGGCGATGCCGCCATTGTGCAGCACCATGCCGCCGATCAGCTGCACGTCGAATGGGCGCATGCCGAGCACGCGGCGCGCCGCCTCGCGCACGGTGGCGAAGGCCGGCACCAGGAGATCATCGAGGCTGGCGCCGTTGGCGACGTCCTGGCGGAATTTTTCCGTGCGGGCCGTCAGCTCGGCGTCGGAGAGCGCCCGCATCTCGTTTTCCATGGCGTTGATCGCTTCGACGCGCGGCCGGGTCGACTTGACCCGACGATCGTTGGAGGAGCCGAAAACCTTACGGGCGAGACCGCCAAAACTGACCATTCAATGGTCCTTTCGATAGCATTCCAAGTCGTTGCGACGGGTGCCGGCGGCCCCATCAAATCCACGTGAAACGCGGACAAACGCAAAAAGCGCCCGGAAAACGGTTCTGGACGCAAAGTCGTTGGACAGATAAGAGGGGGCTCAATCGATGTCAACGGCGCGCTCGCCCTGACGACCGTGCCAAATTCCGCCACAATCTGGCTGGTCTGGAAGCCATCCCGCTCTAGCTATCCCCTATTGGAGTTAATCGTATGTCCTCATTGTTCCGCCGCGCGTCGCTCGCCAGCCTCGGCCTGGCATTCGGGCTGTCGGCTTTGTCGCTGTCGCCACTGATGGCGCAGGACACTGCGCCTGCCCAACCAGCCCCGGCCCAACCGGCCGCCCCCGCCCAACCGGCCGCGCCGGTCGATCCGAACGCCGTGGTCGCCACGATCAACGGCCAGACGCTGACCGAGGCAGACCTTGCGCTTGCCGAAGGCGAGCTGTCGCAGCAGTTCGCGCAGATGCCGCCCGAACAGCGCCGCGCCGCAGCACTTTCGGCGGCGATCGAAATCAAGGTCATGGCCGCCCAGGCGGTCACCACCGGCCTCGACAAGGATCCCGACTTCCAGCGCCGCATGGCGTTCCTGCAGCAGCGCGCCCTGCATGGCGAGATGGTCGAGAAGGATGTCGTCGACAAGGTTACGGATGCCGAGGTTCGCGCCCGCTACGACCAGGAAATCGCCAACACGCCGCCGACCAACGAGGTGCATGCCCGTCATATCCTCGTGAAGTCGAAGGAAGAGGCCGATGCGATCATCAAGCAGCTCGCCGGCGGCGCCGATTTCCAGAAACTCGCCAACGAGCACACCAGCGATCCGAGCGGCAAGACCAGCGGCGGCGATCTCGGCTGGTTCGGACCCGGCCAGATGGTGCCGGAATTCGACAAGGCGGTTTTTGCGCTGGCGGTCGGCAAATACACCGAGCAGCCGGTGCAGTCGCAGTTCGGCTGGCATGTCATCCAGGTCGAGGACAAGCGCGCCAAGCAGCCGCCGGCCTTCGACCAGGTCAAGGACCAGGCCCGTCAGGCGGTCATCCGCGACAAATACATCGCGCTGGTCAAGTCGCTGCGCGCCGAGGCCAAAGTCGAGATCCCGGACGAGAAGCTGAAGAAGACGGTCGACGCGCTGGAAAACACCAAGTAGCGCAAGCCATCGGTGAAGCTGCCGATCTCCCCCGCGGGGGAGATGCCCGGCAGGGCAGAGGGGGTGCTGTCCCTCCGACCTCTCAAGACTTGGGTTCCTCGCCCACCGCGAAGCGGGGGAGAGGTGGCCGCGAAGCGGCCGGAGAGGGGGCNGCAGAGGGGGTGCTGTCCCTCCGACCTCTCAAGACTTGGGTTCCTCGCCCACCGCGAAGCGGGGGAGAGGTGGCCGCGAAGCGGCCGGAGAGGGGGCTTCGTAGAGCGCGGTCCCCCTCTCCGTCTCGGCTTCGCCGAGCCACCTCTCCCCCACTTTCGTGGGGGCGAGGAACCCAAGCTGGAATGAAGCCGAGATCCTTCCCCTGCCGGACAGCTCCCCCGCAAGGGGGGAGATTGGATGCCGCGTCGGCTTTCGCCAACCACCAACGCTGGAGAGCAGCCAAGAGGCGCGCAAACTTCGACAAACGATGGTTCTGCTTCTCTACCTATCCTATAATGCGTCGACGCCTCCGCCGGACCGCCGCGGCGTCGACCGAGCCGGCATCGTCAGCGGCTATGCCCTTCAACACATAGCCAACCGCCCTGCGCAGCGTCGCTTCGTCTTCGTTGAGGCGATTGGTCAAAAGATGCGTCCAGGCAAAGGAGGCGACCAGGTCGGCGACGAGCGTGGAATCGACGTCGGCCGCCACTTCGCCCCTTGCCTTGGCGCGTTCGATCATCTGGCCGGTATGGGCATGGCGTCCTTTGGTGTATTCGACAAGCACGGCGGCCACGGTCGCATCGGACTGCGCCTCGGCGATCAGCGATCTGAAGACGCTGCCTGACGATGTTTCATGCCAGTGCGAGAACAGGTTCTTCAGGAAGCCGACGAGATCGTCCTCGAGGTTTCCGGTATCGGGATTTTCGACGCGCTTTAGCCGCTGATAGACGTCGAACAGCAAAGCGGCCTTGCTCGGCCACCAGCGATAGATCGTAGGCTTTCCCGCACGCGCCCGCCGCGCCACCGCTTCGATCGAGAAGCTGGAATAACCGGACTCGACCAGCACCGCCTCGGCGGCGTCGAGAATGGCGTCGGCGCTGTCGGGGTTGCGCCGCGCGCCAATTGATTTGCGGGCCCGATCTGCGTCCTCAGCCATCAGCTTTTTCCTAATCGGCAGTTTCCTCAGCATGCATATACGACCTCTTGACGAAACGGAACGGCCCGTTTTATATAACGGAACGTTTCGTAACGATAAGGAGAGAGCCAATGACCTCGACCGCCGCCCGCTTCTCGCGCCTCCGCTTTGCCCTGCTGGTGCTTGCCGGCGTCTATCCGCTGATCACCGCCATCCTCTATGTGGTGTTCCCGCTGACCGAACAGTGGGAGATATGGCAGCGCACGCTGGTTATCGCCCCGCTCATGGTCGCAATCATGATCTGGGGCCTCATTCCGGGCGTGCAGAAGATGTTCCGGAGGTTCCTCAATCCTGCCCAATGAGGGAAGCGTGGTGCGGCAGTTCGGTGTCGTCAGCAACGGTCGGGAAATCGCCCTTGCGCCGGCGCCCGCTATCGGGCAAACCGGCGTTCCCCTTGCGATTTTCCCGCCCGAGGTGTTCATGTCAGCCACGATTTCGCCGCTCGCGCCGAAGAAATATCCTGAGATGCCTGACATCGAGGGCGTCCGCATCGCCACCGCCGAGGCCGGGATAAAGTACAAGAACCGCGCCGACCTGCTGACCATGGTCTTCGATGCTGGCACCACGGTCGCCGGCGTGTTCACCAGGTCGAAATGCCCGTCGGCGCCGGTCGATTTCTGCCGGCAGAATCTTGCGCAGGGCAAGGCGCGCGTCCTGGTCGTCAATTCCGGCAACGCCAATGCCTTCACCGGCAACAAGGGCCGAGCCTCCACGGCAATGACCGGCGAGGCTGCAGCCAAGGCTGCGGGCTGCACGCCGGATGAGGTGTTTCTGGCCTCAACCGGCGTCATCGGCGAGCCGCTGGATGCCGGCAAGTTCAGCCATCTGCTCGCCGGACTGGTCAAGGAGGGCAGGCCGGATCTGTGGACCGAAGCCGCCAAGGCGATCATGACCACGGACACCTATCCGAAACTGGCGACCGCGACCGTAAAACTCGGCGACGCCGACGTCACCATCAACGGCATTGCCAAGGGCGCCGGCATGATCGCCCCCGACATGGCGACGATGCTCTCCTTCATCGCCACCGACGCGCCGATCGCAGCCCCCGTGCTGCAGGATCTTTTGTCGCGCGGCACGGCCAAGACCTTCAATGCGGTCACCGTCGACAGCGACACCTCGACCAGCGACACGCTGCTGATGTTCGCCACCGGCACGGCATCCAGGCGCGGCGCGCCTGACATCGCCGATGCCGGGGATGCGCGCCTCGGCGCCTTCCGCCGCGCGCTCGGCAAGGTGCTGAAATCGCTGGCGCTGCAAGTGGTGCGCGACGGCGAGGGCGCGCGAAAACAGGTCGAGGTCACCGTCACCGGCGCGAAATCGGCCCGCTCGGCCAAGCGCATCGCGCTGTCGATCGCCAATTCGCCGCTGGTCAAGACGGCGGTCGCCGGCGAGGACGCCAATTGGGGTCGCGTCGTCATGGCCATCGGCAAGGCCGGTGAACCGGCCGACCGCGACCTTCTGTCGATCTGGTTCGGCGATATCAGGCTGGCGCATGAGGGCGAGCGCGACGCCGCCTACTCCGAGGAGGCGACATCGGCCTACATGAAGCGCGACGAGATCCGCATCCATGCCGATATCGGCATCGGCCGCGGCAAGGCGACGGTGTGGACTTGCGACCTCACCAAGGAGTATGTCGCCATCAACGGCGATTATCGGAGCTGATGGCGTTGGTTTCCAGACATCCGGCAAGCGTGCTTGCCATCGTGCGCCGCTATGAGGCGGCCGGCTTTCGCGCCTGGCCGGCGGCGGCGGTCCATTATGACGGCACCTGGGTGGTGCGGCTGACGGCGGGTCATCCGGCCAAGCGGCTGAATTCGGTCAACCCGCTCGATCCCGGCGACATCCAGCACATTGCCGAGCGCATTGGCCGCGCCAGCCGCCGTTTCGACGCCTATGGCCGGCCGCTGACCTTCCGCATATCGCCGCTGTCGGGGCCGGTCCTTTCCAAACATCTCGACAGCGAAGGCTGGAGCACATTCGACGAATCGCTGGTCATGCGGCTGCCGCTGGCGGACGCCCAGCTCGATGCCGCCATGGACCAGATTCCGCTGAAGGACATCAGCCGCTTCATCGGCGCGTCGCTCAAAGTAAGCGGCTCGGATGTGTCGCTGCGGCCGGGCCTGTCGGAGATCATCGGCGCCATCCAGCCGGAAGCCGGGCTGTTCGCGCTCGAAAAGGGCACCGAACCGCTGGCGACGCTGATTTGCGTCCATGATGGCGATCTTGCCGGGTTGTTCGAGATCGCCACCGACAGATCGGTACGCAACCAGGGCCACGGCCGTCACATTATCCTGTCAGCGCTGAAATGGGCACGGCTGCGCGGCGCCCGGGAAGCCTGGCTTCAGGCCGAGGCCGACAATGCGCCGGCGCTGGCGCTTTATCGTTCGCTCGGGTTCGACGAAGTCTATCGTTACCATTATCGCCGGCCGCCCGACGCATGACCGGCGTGAACCCTGTCGGCAAGCGCCTGCTCCTGGTCGCAGCCTGCGCGCTGGTCGATGCCGACGGCCGCGTGCTTCTGGCGCAGCGGCCCGAAGGCAAGCAGCTCGCCGGCCTGTGGGAGTTTCCGGGCGGCAAGGTCGACCCCGGCGAGACGCCGGAAGAATGCCTCATCCGTGAGTTGTACGAGGAGATCGGCATCGAGACCGATATTCCCTGCCTGGCGCCGTTCACTTTCGCCAGCCATTCCTACGACGATTTTCACCTACTGATGCCGCTGTTTGTCTGCCGCCGCTTCCGCGGCATCGCGCAGCCGAAGGAGGGGCAGGTGCTGAAATGGGTGCGGCCGCGCCAGATGCGCGATTTTCCAATGCCACCGGCCGACGCGCCGCTGATCCAATTCCTCATCGATCTTCTGTGACTTGTGCCGTTACTGCCCGATTTAGACCGCGTTAATGGAAGATTTATCTCGCTATGAAAAATTGAGGCGTGGAAATCGTGGGAAGGCCGTGTTCAGGCCTTCGCCGGAGGGCGGTTGCATGAGCCTCGATAGGGACTGGGATTCGATCCGACCCGACCGGAGCTTAAGCGCTGTCCACGCCGGCATGGGCATATTGCGGATCACGCTGCTGTTCGGCTCGGCCGCGGTGGCGCTGGCCTTGATCGCGACGCCCCTGCTCGACAGCCGGACGCGACCCGCCCGCGACCATTTTGCCGGCGGTCTCGACGGAATGAGCACAGGATCGGTCGGGAGCACAGGCTCGATTGGAAGCACGGGCTCGATCGGCCATCGTGGGACCTACACGCTGCGTAGGAGCGTGCTGCAGCCGCTGCCCAGTTCGGTCTGCGTGATACGCGACAATGGCAAGCGCAGCGGCGGCTGCTGACATCGTTTTAAAGCAGCCGTTTCACCGCCTGTTAAGCCTGTGCCATTAACCTTTCTTAACAGGTCGGCGCTAGGGTTCCGGCAAGCGGGATCGACGGCCATGAGAACATTGGTGCAACGTTTTTGGGAAGACAAGACCGGCGCGACGGCCATCGAATATGGGCTGATCGTGACTGTGCTGTCGCTGACCATCATAGGCGGCATCGGCCAGGCCGCTGACGCAATGGCGTGGCTGTTCAGCGACAATTCCAGCAGGCTTGTGAACGCTTTCGCGCAGTGATCGCGACCGGCCACCAGCATCCATAAAAGTCCGGTCGACAGAAATCCGGTCAACGCCCGCCGGGATTTTCCAGTATTGTCTTCAGCGATATTTTCGCCGAGCCCGGCTTCAGCGGTTTTTGCTGCGAGGCGTCGGGCGCCCAGCCTGACATCCAGACGATCGGAAAACTCGCCCTGATGCGACCATCGGCATCCGAAAACCGCTCGGCGTAGATTTCGGCGACGCGGGCAAACAGCTTTCGTGTGCCCGGTCGCCTACTGCGGTCGATGAGCGCGCTGGTCTCGCCCATCGCCCGCAGGTCCGCCATCAGGCCGAACAGGGAATCATAACGCACCGTCACCGTCTCGACATCGGCGACGGGCAAGGCCAGGCCGGCGCGTTGCAAAAGCGCGCCGGCGTCGCGCACGTCGGTGAACGGGATGACGCGCGGGCTGGCGCCGCCGTAAAGCTCGGTCTCGGCGGCGAGCAGGCTTTCGCGCAGTTCGGAAAGCGTACCGGCGCCGGCAAAAGCGCCGAGGAAAAGACCGTCCGGCTTCAGCGCGCGGCGGATCTGCACCAGCATGCCGGGAATGTCGTTCATTGCCTGAAGGGACAAAAGAGACACGGCGAGGTCGAGGCTTTCCGGCTCGAACGGCACGGTCTCCAGCGGCGCCACCAGTCCGGCGGCATCGCCCAGGAACATAGCGTCCGCCTCCACGCGTATGATGTCCGTCACCTTGCCGCTTGTCGCGAGCACGTCGACCGCCGCCGGCGTCTGGCAAAACAGCACGGCCGCTCTGTCGAATTTGCGCTCGACGGCGCCCAACCGCTCGGCAAGCTCCTCGGCCGCCCGCCGCATCAGGAAATCCGCGCCGGCAGTCGGTCGGGCGAGCGCCCGGCGCTTGTGCGCCAGCCAGAGAGAAGTGTCGACTATGGGTTGCAACTGACGGTTCCTGGTTTCCGCTGTCTGATATAGGGTGGCGGAGGAGCAACCACGTGGCCGATCCAATGCCAGATATCAAGAGTATCGCTCGAAAGGCATTGGACTGGCCGGCGCGCATCCTGTTTCCGCCGGTTTGCGCCGGCTGCCGACGGCATGTCTCGCAGCCCGGCGTGCTGTGCGGCGCCTGCTGGCCGAAGCTCAGGCTCCTGGAGCGGCCATGGTGCCCGGTGATGGGCACGCCGTTCATCCATCACATGGGCGAGGGGTTCCTGTCGGCCGAGGCGATCGCCGACCCGCCGCCGTTCGAGCGCGCGCGGGCCGCGGTCGCTTATTCCGGTGTGGCCCGCCAGATGGTGCAAGGGCTGAAATACCAGGATCGCACCGACCTGGCGCCGTGGATGGCGCGCTGGATGCTGCGCGCCGGTGCCGAACTGATCGCGGAGGCCGATGTGGTCGTGCCGGTGCCGCTGCACTGGCGGCGTTTTTTCAGGCGCCAGTTCAACCAGTCGGCGGAACTGGCAAGGGCGGTATCGCAACTTGGCGGCCTGCCCTTTGCGCCCTCCGCGATCAGGCGCGTCAAGCTCACCCGCCAGCAGGTCGGGCTGGAGCGGCGGGAACGCGAGGAGAATGTGCGTGCCGCATTCAGAGTGCCGGAGGAGGCCGAGATCGAGATCGCCGGCCGCCGGGTGCTCTTGATCGACGACGTCTATACCACCGGCGCCACTGTCCGCGCGGTCGCCAGGGCGCTGAAGAAGGGCGGTGCCGGGACGGTCGACGTGCTGACCTTTGCGCGCGTGCTGCCGGGGGACTTTCGGGCCGACGAGTCCGCGACTATATAGATTGGGAAAAGGCAGGATTGCTGACCGATGGTCGACGTGACGATCTATACACGGATGATGTGCGGCTATTGCATGGCGGCCAAGCGGCTGCTCGAGCGCAAGGGTGTCGCCTACACCGAGCATGATGCCTCCTTCTCGCCGGAACTGCGCCGGGAAATGATTTCCCGTGCGAATGGTCGCTCGACCTTTCCGCAGATATTTATCGGCGATACCCATGTCGGCGGCTCCGACGATCTCCACGAACTGGAGGCGGAGGGCCGGCTGGACCGTCTGCTCGCCAATGGCTCGACGAATTGAGGACATGACGATGGGTGCTTTCAAGGCGGCGGCGATCCAGATGCGCTCGGGCACCAGCCCCGAGCGCAACGCGGTCGATCTGGAGCGGCTGGTGCGCGAGGCCGCGGGCCAGGGTGCGACCTATATCCAGTCACCGGAAATGACCGGTGCGCTGATCCGGGACAGCCAGGCACGGGCCGCCTCGTTCACGTCCGAGGACAAGGACATCATCGTCTCGACCTCGCGCAAGCTGGCGAAAGAACTTGGCGTCTTCCTGCATATCGGCTCGACCGCCATCCTGCGCGCCGACGGCAAGCTCGCCAACCGTGCGCTTTTGTTCGGGCCGGATGGCGCGACACTAGCCATCTACGACAAGATCCACATGTTCGATGTCGATCTCGACAATGGCGAGAGCTGGCGCGAATCCGCCGCTTACGAGCCGGGCACCGAGGCCGTCGTTACCGAGATCGATGGGGCGAGGCTGGGTTTCGCCATCTGCTACGACCTGCGCTTTCCGCAACTCTTCCGCGCCGAGGCGCTGGCCGGCGCCGACCTGCTTTCGGTGCCCGCCGCCTTCACCCGCCAGACCGGCGAGGCGCACTGGCATGTGCTGCTGCGGGCGCGCGCCATCGAGAACGGTGCCTATGTCGTCGCTGCGGCGCAAGGCGGACTGCACGAGGACGGCCGCGAGACCTATGGCCATTCGCTGATCGTCGATCCATGGGGCCGCATCATCGCCGAGGCAGCGCATGACCAGCCGGCGGTGATCATCGCTGAGATCGACCCGGCGCAGTCGGTCGCCGCGCGCAAGAAGATCCCAAATCTGAAAAATACGCGCGACTTCGCCGTGAACGCCACTTCGGTCGAGGCGCAAAGTCTCAGGGGTGCAGCATCTTGATCCGGTTTTCCCTGATCTGCGAGCACGAGCACGAATTCGAAGGCTGGTTTCGCAGCAACGACGATTTCGACACCCAGAAGAAGCGTGGCTTCGTCGATTGCCCGACCTGCGGCTCGCACAAGATCGAGAAGGCGTTGATGGCGCCGGCCGTCTCCACCGGGCGCAGCCGAGAGAAGATCGCGCTCGCCATGGGCGAGGCCCAGAAGCAGGCTCTGGCGCAATTGAAGGCGATGGCCGAGAAGGTGCGCGAGAACGCCGACTATGTCGGCGACAAGTTTGCCGAGGAGGCGCGCAAGATCCATTTCGGCGAGAGCGATCCGCGCGGCATCTATGGCGAGGCAACGCTGGAGGAGGCAAAGAGCCTGGCCGAGGACGGCGTCGAATTCATGCCGATCCCAAGTTTTCCCGACGAGCGGAACTGACTGGCTAGCTCACGCTCCGTATCAATTTCTCGAGAAGGCGAGCGAGTGTATCTTGCTCCTGGCGCGTCAGACCGGAAAGTATCTCGTGTTCGTTGGCGACGTGGGCGGCGACCGCCTCATCGATCAATGCCAGACCTTTTCCGGTCAGCTGCACGACAATCCCGCGCCGGTCGTTGGGATGCGGCCCACGCATGATCAATCCGGATTTCTCAAGTCGATCGAGCCGGTTGGTCATGGCGCCCGATGTCACCATCGTCGCTTCATAGAGGGCGGTTGGCGTCAGCGCGTAAGGTGATCCGGAACGGCGCAGCGTCGCCAGCACATCGAATTCCCCGGATTGCAGTCCGAAATGTGCAAACAGCGGAGCGAGGCGTTCTCGTGCTATCAGCGACGAGGCTTCGCTCAACCGTCCAAGCACGGCCATCGGGGAAACATCCAGATCCGGCCGTTCCCTTTTCCACTGTTCGATCGCTTTCGCAGCGCGATCCATCTAACTCACCGTTAAATATCTTGACGTTAAGAATCTTTGTATTATCTTAGCTCAAGACACGGTGCTGGCCAAGAGCCGCAAAGACATTAAGGTTCGTTATGAAATTTCTCTGGGATTCAGCGCTCGGTCTTTTGGTCGTCACCGGCGGCCTGCTCGGCCTGACGCTGCCGTTCGGCAAGATCGCCACGGCGGCCGGCGTTTCGGCCATGGTCTGGGCCCTCGTCATTTCGTTCGGCGCCGGCAGCGTGCTTTTGTGCGCCTTGCTGCTGCGCGGACAACGCATCCGGCTCACCCTGCACAGACTGCGATATTTCTTCGTCACCGCGGCGGTGTCCTATGCCTTCCCCAATCTCTTGATGTTCTCGGCCATTCCGCATCTCGGCGCCGGCTACACCGGTATCATGTTCACGCTGTCGCCGGTGGTTACACTGGTGTTTTCGATCCTGCTCGGCGTCCGGCGCCCCAATTTGCTTGGTGTCGTCGGCATTGCCGTCGGCTTCCTCGGTGCTGTCATGGTGGCGGTGACGCGCGGCGAGGCCGGCCAGCCGGCCGAATTTTTCTGGGTGGCGGTGGGGCTGCTCATCCCGGTCAGCCTTGCCGCCGGCAATATCTACCGCACGGTCGACTGGCCCGAAGGGACCGGACCGATCGAGCTTGCCGTCGGCAGCCATCTGGCATCGGCTGCGCTGCTTCTTTGCGGCATCTTCACGCTGCAGGGCGGCGGTTCGCTCGCCCTGCTCGGCAGCGTGCCGCTGGTGGTCGTCGGGCAGGTCGCGTCAGCCGCGGCGATGTTCGCCTTCTTCTTCCGGCTACAGGCGGTCGGCGGCCCGGTCTATCTCAGCCAGATCGGCTATGTCGCGGCTGCGGTCGGGCTGTTTGCCGGGACGATCTTTTTCGGCGAGCACTATCAATTGCTGACCTGGGCGGGCGCTGCCATCATCACTGCCGGCGTGTTCATCACCACCAAAGCGCAAAGCCAGATCACCACGAAGGCGCAAAGCCAGACGGGTGAGAAGGTGGCGGCGTGAGAAGGTGGCGGCGTGAGAAGGTTCAGACGGGTGCCTTCTCCGCCAGCACCATGTAATTGACGTCCATGTCCTTCGACCGCTGCCAGCGGTCGGCGAGCGGATTGTAGGCGACGCCGGTGCGGTCGATGATGGTCAGGCCAGCGCCGGCAAGCGCCTTTTCCAGCTCGTCTGGCCGCACCAGCTTGCCGAACTGGTGGGTGCCGCGCGGCAACCAGCGCAGCACATATTCGGCGCCGATGATGGCCAGGCCCAGCGCCTTCAGCGTGCGGTTGATGGTGGCGACGAACATGATACCGCCGGGCTCGAGCATCTCGCCGCATTTGGCTACGAACAGGTCGATGTCGGCAACATGCTCGACCACTTCCATGTTGAGGATGACGTCGAATTTCTCCCCGGCGGCAGCCAGATCCTCCGCCGTCGTGGCGCGGTAATCCACCGTCACGCCGACCTCCGCCGCATGCAGCTTGGCCACTTCGATGTTGGTGGCGGATGCGTCGGCGCCGAGCACTTCGGCGCCAAGCCGCGCCATCGGCTCGCACAACAGCCCGCCGCCGCAGCCGATGTCGAGGAAGCGCAGGCCCTCGAACGGCCGCGCCGCACGCGCGTCGCGGCCGAAGCGCGCCGCCACCTGGTCGCGTATATAGGCAAGCCGGATCGGATTGAACTTGTGCAGCGGGCGGAATTTGCCGTTCGGATTCCACCATTCGGCGGCAAGGGCGGAAAAGCGCTCCACTTCTCCGGCATCGATCGTCGACCGTCGGGGTTCTGGCATGGCGTGTCTCCCGCAGACTCAAGGTTCAGAGCGAGATCGGGCGCAAAACCGGATACCACTTTTGCTGATCGCGCTCTGGTGCGCTAGGAAGTCGGTCGCGAGGCAGCGAATGTCAAGGCAGCAATTTCGCCTGTCGACAGAGCAGTGCTCATGATGCCGGGCGGTGCCGACTGCGATCTGTCAGCATGTGGCAGCTCGATACGCCTCACGGCGGAAACAAAATTATTCCGGCGGACGAAGGAGAGTCGTTGCTTTCAACGGGAGGAGATCATGATGCGAAGCATAGCTTCGATCCTTTGGCGCCGACTTGACCTCGAGGGCCATGACGCCTGCCTGCTGACTGAAATTGGCCTCCTGTCTGAATCTGGCCGGCCTTCAGAAACGGACGGTGGGCGCAGCCTCAGAGGGCAGGCGCTTTTCGTCCAGGACAGCAAGCCGTGCAGCATTGCCTACGAGGTGACCTGCGATGCCGGCTGGCATGCACGATCGGCGCATATCGAGGGTTTTCTCGGCACACAAGATCTGCACTATGCGATTGAACGACTTGCCGACGGCGGATGGACGCTGAACGGCGAACGCCAAGGAGAAGTCGCTGGCCTCATCGATGTCGATCTCGGCTTCACGCCCGCTACCAACCTGATGGCGATCCGCCGTTTCGACCTGGAGGTCGGCATGTCGACACAAGCTCCGGCTGCGTATCTGACATTTCCCGAACTCAGGCTGGTGCGCCTCGAACAGACCTATCGGCGTCTCGACGAGGCCCATTACGCCTATGCTGCGCCCATGTTTGGCTACGATGAGATCCTGAAAGTCTCGCCGGCCGGCTTCGTTGTCGACTATCCGGGCCTGTGGAGAGGCGCAGCGCACCTGGCCTGAAGCCACTGCATGTCGTCGACAGGCATGCGGGCACGCGCTGCCGCCCTCGTGTGTCGTCTTCGTCGCCAGCTGCAACCGGCGGCACGCCTTGCGAAACCCAAAGCATTTGGCTAAGGAGGCCGCGAATTCAGCGGCCGGCCCAGCCGGGCGCCCCCTTTCCGTTTTTTCGGCAGCCGGTCCGGCACCCAGTCAAAGGCATTTCGCTTCCATGGCGCGCATCGTGATGAAATTCGGCGGAACCTCCGTCGCCGACATCGCCCGCATCCGCAATGTGGCGCGCCATGTCAAACGCGAGGTCGATGCCGGCCATGAGGTTGCGGTGGTCGTCTCGGCGATGGCCGGCAAGACCAACGAGCTCGTGCAATGGACGCGCGAAGCCTCGCCTATGCACGATGCACGCGAGTATGACGTCGTCGTCGCCTCCGGCGAGCAGGTGACTGCCGGCCTGCTGGCGATCGCGCTGCAGAACATGGGCGTCCATGCCCGTTCCTGGCAAGGCTGGCAGATCCCGATCAAGACCGATAATGCGCATGGCGCGGCGCGCATTCTCGACATTGACGGCGCGTTCCTGATCAAGCGCTTCGGCGAGGGCCAGGTGGCCGTGGTCGCCGGGTTCCAGGGCATCGGGCCGGACAATCGCATCGCAACGCTCGGCCGCGGCGGCTCCGACACCAGTGCTGTCGCCATCGCGGCGGCGGTCAAGGCCGACCGCTGCGACATCTATACCGATGTCGACGGGGTCTACACCACCGACCCGCGCATCGAGCCGAAAGCGCGGCGGCTGGCCAAGATTTCCTTCGAGGAAATGCTTGAAATGGCCTCGCTCGGCGCCAAGGTCCTGCAGGTACGCTCGGTCGAGCTTGCCATGGTGCACAGGGTGCGTACTTTCGTGCGGTCGTCCTTCGACGATCCCGACGCGCCCGGAATGGGGGATTTGCTCAATCCGCCCGGAACGCTTATTTGCGACGAGGAAGAGATCGTGGAACAGCAGGTCGTCACCGGAATTGCCTATGCCAAGGACGAAGCGCAGATATCGTTGCGCCGTGTCGGCGACCGGCCGGGCGTCGCCGCCGGCATTTTCGGGCCGCTGGCCGAGGCCAACATCAATGTCGACATGATCGTCCAGAACATTTCCGAGGACGGCAAGTTCACCGACATGACCTTCACCGTGCCGTCCGGCGATGTCGACAAGGCGCTTGCCGTGCTCGAGCGGCTGAAGACCACGATCGGCTACGACGTCGTACAGTCGGAAGCCGGCATGTCGAAGGTCTCGGTCATCGGCATCGGCATGAGGAGCCATGCGGGCGTCGCCGCCACCGCCTTCAAGGCGCTGGCCGACAAGGCGATCAACATCCGCGCGATCACGACCTCCGAGATCAAAATTTCGATCCTGATCGACGGTCCCTACACCGAACTTGCGGTTCGCACTTTGCATTCCGTCTACGGTCTGGATAAGCAGTAGCAGACTGCATCGGCCCGAGAATCGGAGTCGATTTCGGAAAGCACGATGCAGCATCGAAAGTCTTAGAGCGTCCTTTGTACGTCCAATTGGACGCATGGCGCTCTAATTGAGTTGTTGCGTGAGCGCCGGCCGCGGGAGAAACTGCGGCGGGCAAAATGTCCATTGGAGAACAAGCCGCGATGCGTGATACGGCCAGTGGCCCGCGCGTTTTGCTGAAACGGCTCCGCGAGCTCATGCAGGAGCCGCTGGAGCCACAGGAGCGGCTCGACCGTATCGTGCGCGATATCGCCGCCAACATGGTCGCCGAGGTGTGCTCGCTCTATGTGCTGCGCGCCGATTCGGTGCTCGAACTCTATGCCACCGAGGGTCTGAACCCGAAGGCCGTCCATTTGGCGCAGCTCAGGCTGGGCGAAGGCCTCGTCGGCACGATCGCGGCCTCAGCACGGCCGCTCAATCTCTCCAATGCGCAGGAACATCCAGCCTTCGCCTACCTGCCGGAAACGGGGGAAGAGATCTACAATTCCTTCCTCGGCGTGCCAGTGCTCAGGGCAGGGCGCACGCTTGGTGTTCTGGTCGTCCAGAACAAGACCATGCGCCACTATCGCGACGACGAAGTCGAGGCGCTGGAAACGACGGCGATGGTGATCGCCGAGATGATCGCCACCGGCGACCTTGCACGGCTGACCCGGCCCGGGCTCGAACTCGATCTGCGCCGCCCGGTGAGCTTTACCGGCCTGTCCTTCAACGAGGGTGTCGGGCTCGGTCATGTCGTGCTGCACGAGCCGCGCATCGTCGTCACCAATCTGTTCAACGAGGACAGCGATGAGGAGATCAAGCGGCTCGATGCATCCCTTGGTTCGCTCCGGCTCTCCATCGACGATATGCTGGAACGCCGCGAAGTCGCTTTCGAAGGCGAGCACCGCCAGGTGCTCGAAGCCTATCGCATGTTCGCCAACGACAGCGGCTGGGTGCGCCGGCTGGAAGAGGCGATCCGCAACGGCCTGACGGCGGAAGCGGCGGTGGAAAAAGTGCAGAGCGACATGCGTGCCCGCATGCTGCACATGACCGATCCGTATTTGCGCGAGCGGATGAGCGATTTCGACGATCTCGCCAACCGGTTGCTGCGCCAGTTGATGGGGCGCGGGCCGGACGATGTTGCGGCCTCGCTGCCGAAGGACGCCATCATCGTCGCCCGCTCGATGGGGGCCGCCGAACTGCTCGATTATCCCAGAGACAAGCTGCGCGGGCTGGTGCTCGAGGACGGCGCGGCGACCAGCCATGTCGTTATCGTGGCGCGGGCCATGGGCATACCGGTCGCGGGCCAGATGAGGGGCGCCGTTTCCATGGCGGAAAACGGCGACGCCATCATTGTCGATGGCGAGGAAGGCGCGATCCATCTGCGCCCTCAGCCCGACCTCGAAGCCGCCTATGCCGAAAAGGTCCGCTTCCGGGCGCGGCGGCAGGAGGTCTACCGCGAGCTGCGCAAGAAGCCGTCGGTGACCAAGGACGGCGTCCAGGTCGACCTTTTGATGAATGCGGGCCTAGCCGTTGATCTGCCGCAGCTTGCCGAGGCTGGCGCCGCCGGCATCGGCCTGTTCCGCACCGAGCTGCAATTCATGGTCGCCTCGACCTTTCCACGTGCGGAAGCCCAGGAACGGCTCTACCGCGACGTGCTCGACGCGGCGCGCGGCAAGCCGGTGACCTTCCGCACCATCGATATCGGCGGCGACAAGGTGCTGCCCTACTTCAAGGACACGATCCAGGAAGAGAACCCGGCGCTCGGCTGGCGCGCCATCCGCCTGACGCTCGACCGGCCGGGCCTGTTGCGCACCCAGATCCGCGCGCTTCTGAAGGCCTGCGGTGGGCGTGAACTGAAGCTGATGCTGCCGATGGTGACGGAGCTCGGCGAGATCGCACAGGCGCGCGAGATCATCGATCGCGAGGTGCGGCATCTGTCGCGTTTTGCCCATCATCTGCCGACCAGCCTGAAGCTCGGGGCCATGCTGGAAGTACCGTCGCTGCTGTTCCAGCTCGACGAGTTGATGAAGGCCGTCGATTTCGTCTCGGTCGGCTCGAACGATCTGTTCCAGTTCGTCATGGCGGTCGATCGCGGCAACACGCAGCTCTCCGACCGCTTCGATGCGCTGTCGACGCCGTTCCTGCGCGTTCTGAAGCAGATTGCCGACGCCGGGGTGCGCAATCAAACCCCGGTGACCTTGTGCGGCGAACTGGCCGGCAAGCCGATCTCGGCGATGGCGCTGATCGGCCTTGGCTACCGGTCGATCTCGATGTCGCCGGCTTCGATCGGTCCGGTCAAGGCGATGCTGACGGAACTGCCGCTGGCCGAACTGGAGACGTTCTTCGACGACAATCTCATGGCGCCGGTCCAGGGGTTGCCGATGCGGGCGCTGCTGCAAGCCTTTGCCGACGACCGCTCCATTCCGTTGTAGATTCACGTGAGGGCGGCCTGCAAATGTCGATTTTCTGCGCTTCCGGTGCTCATGTACCTAAATGTACATTCCGCTCCGGTTCTCGAAACTCGTCATTTTCGGCTCGCCCTGACGTGAATCTTATCTAAGTTCCAGGACTATGATCAACCTGCCCCGCGACCGTATGGATCAAGTCGTCAAGCGTTTCGACATGCTCGAAGCGCAGATGTCGGCCGGGCCGGCGGCAGACGCCTATGTCAAGATGGCGTCGGAATATGCCGACATCCAGGAGATGGTGGCAAAGATCAGGGCGCTGCGAACCGCCGAGGATGAACAGGCCGACTTGCAGGCGATGCTCGCCGACAAAAGCACCGATGCCGAGATGCGGGCATTGGCCGAGGCCGATCTGCCCGAGGTCAGGGAACGCATCGAGGCGCTGCAAAGGGACATCCAGATCCTGCTTCTGCCCAAGGATGCCGCAGACGACAAGAACGCCATCCTCGAAATCCGCGCCGGAACCGGCGGCGACGAGGCGGCTCTCTTTGCAGGCGACCTGTTCCGCATGTACGAACGCTACGCCGCGGCACGCGGCTGGCGTTTCGAGACGGTGTCGGCCAGCGAGGGCGAGGTCGGCGGCTACAAGGAAATCATCGCCACCATTTCGGGCAAGGGGGTCTTTGCCCATCTGAAATTCGAGTCCGGAGTGCATCGTGTGCAGCGCGTGCCGGCGACCGAGGCCGGCGGGCGTATCCACACCTCGGCGGCGACGGTTGCCGTGCTGCCCGAAGCGGAAGAGGTCGACATCGACATCAGGGCCGAAGACATCCGCATCGACACGATGCGCGCCTCGGGTTCGGGCGGCCAGCACGTCAATACCACCGATTCGGCGGTGCGCATCACCCATTTGCCGACCGGCATCATGGTGGTGCAGGCGGAGAAATCGCAACACCAGAACCGGGCGAAAGCCATGCAGATCCTGCGCGCCAGGCTTTACGACCTCGAGCGCAGCAAGGCTGCCGAGGAACGCTCCGAATCGCGCAAATCGCAGGTCGGTTCCGGCGATCGCTCGGAGCGCATCCGCACCTATAATTTTCCGCAGGGCCGCGTCACCGACCATCGCATCAATTTGACGCTCTACAAGCTCGACCGGGTGATGATGGGCGAACTCGACGAGATCGTCGACGCGCTGATCGCCGATCACCAGTCGAAGCTGCTCGCCGATATCGGCCTCGATGGCTGACAGTCTGCCTGGAACGCTCGGGCCGCTGCTGAAAGCGGCGCGGGCACGCCTTGCCGCGGCCGCAGTCGCCGATCCGGCGCTGGATGCACGGCTGATCGTCGAACATCTTTCCGGCACGACCCGCACACAAGCCATCGCCGATCCCGAATGCACGGTCGATGCCGGCGCGATTGCCGCGATCGATGCAGCCTTGAGGCGGCGGATTGCCGGTGAGCCGGTGCATCGCATCCTCGGCCATCGCGAATTCTATGGCTTGCGCCTGTCGCTGTCACAGGAAACGCTGGAGCCGCGACCGGACACCGAAACGCTGGTCGAAGCGGTGCTGCCCTTCGTGAAGGCGACAGCGGAACGGCAAGGCCAATGCCGCATTCTCGATCTCGGCACCGGCACCGGCGCCATCGCGCTGGCGCTGCTCAGCGCCGTTCCGGCGGCGGTCGCCACCGGTGTCGATATTTCGCAAGGCGCGCTGGCGACCGCCATGCGCAATGCCGGGGAATTGGGGTTAGCCGACCGGTTCCAGGTGCTCAAATCCGACTGGTTCGAAAAAGTTTTTGGCCGATACCATGTAATTGCCGCTAACCCTCCCTATATAGCGTCCATAGACATTGAAAATCTGCAGGACGAAGTCCGCGATTTCGATCCACGCCAAGCCCTTGATGGCGGCGTGGACGGTCTGAGTCCCTACAGGAACATTGCCGCTGAGGCGGCAGGTTTTTTGGAAGCCGAGGGCAGGATTGCGGTCGAGATCGGCCACACCCAACGCAAAGAGGTCACGGACATATTCTCCGCAGCCGGCTATATGCCGGCGGGGGTATTCCGCGACTTTGGCGGAAACGACAGGGTTCTGATCTTTGAACTGACAAAGCCGTGATGCAGTGCAAAAAAGCGCTTGGCAATGCCGGGGAATGCGGCTAGGGTCGCCTTAACCGGATGAGACGAAGCAGGCAGTGCTCTTAGCGATTCGGTTTCCTTGGAAATAGCTGCCTTCTTGCGCAAACGACGCCCAAGCTTCGTGCGGGAATCGTCCGACAAGTGATGTAACCGGAACAGGATGACACGTGGCGCCAACGCAATCGATGCGGGCGAACGCCGGTGAAGAGACGAAACGGCTGGCTGCGTGAGCGCCTCCGTTCGTGAAAAAAGTTTTCGAAAATTTCAAAATGAAGAGAGTCGAATGAGGCCACAACAGCAGAACAGGCGCATGCGCGGTCGCAACAACAATGGCGGCGGCAACAACAACAACAACCGCAAGGGCCCAAATCCCCTGACGCGCAACTACGAGAGCAACGGTCCGGATGTGAAGATCCGCGGATCGGCTCAGCAGATCGCCGAAAAATACGCAACCCTTGCCCGTGACGCGCAAAGCTCCGGCGACCGAGTGATGGCGGAAAACTATCTCCAGCACGCCGAGCACTACAATCGCATCATCGCTGCCGCGCAGGCGCAGCTACCGATCCAGAGCGCTCAGCAGAACCGCGACGATTTCGACGATGACGGCGACGAAGATCGCGACGAGTTCGACAATGCCGGCAACAGCAATGTCGGTGAGACTGCGGCTCCGGTGGTCAACCACGGTGGCGGCCCGCAGCCGGTCATCGACGGCACGCCGGCCGAGTTGGCGTTCAACCAGGAAAGCGGCCGTGATAATCGCGATAACCGTGGGCGCGATAACGATGGACGCGACAACGGTGGGCGCGACAACAATGGCGGCCGCCATCGTGACCGTCGCCCCAATGGCGGCTACGGCCAGAACGGCCAGCGCGGCGAATACGGTGCGCGCGGCGAGCAGGGCGGACAACGCGACGATCAGAACCGGCGCGACGATCAGAACCGGCGCGGCGATCAGAGCCGGCGCAACGAGACACCGGTACAGAACGAGACGCCCGTACAGGCGGAAACTGTGTCTCCGGTCGAGCCGGTTTCTGTGGCCGAACCCGCGCCGCAGTTCGAAAACTTTTCGCCGGCGGCTCTCGCTGCCCAGGCTGAGATGAACGAAGCAGCCGCCGAAAGCGGCGCTGCCCGCCGCCCCAGGCGTCCGCGCCGCCCGCGCGTCAATGCTGATCAGGTGGATGGCGGTAACGACAATGCTGGCGCTGATAACGTGAATGCAGCTCCGGCGGAAGACGCCGGTGGCGAACCCGCCATCATCGACGTCAACAACTGATCGAGCAAGGCCTCAGACATTCTTGGACGGCGGAGAGAAATCTCCGCCGTTTTTGTTTTGCGCGCTCGGGCAATATTATGCATTCACCATTATTGGGACGTCTTGAGGGTCCGTGGCTTGCGCCCCATATCTCGCGTGAACAGGACCCGGCTCGAACGGGCGGGTCCGTCACCGCAATCTGATCCGGTGCCGCAAAGCGGGCCGGTGACGGAAGGAGACAGAGATGAACCTTGAAAAATATTCCGAGCGCGTGCGCGGCTTCATCCAGTCCGCGCAGACCTTGGCGCTCTCGCGCAACCACCAGCAATTCACCCCCGAACATATATTGAAAGTGCTCGTCGACGACGACGAGGGCTTGGCCGCGTCGTTGATCGAGCGCGCCGGCGGCAGCGTCCGCGACGTCAAGCTTGGCGTCGAGACGGCACTTGAGGCAATGCCCAAGGTGGAAGGCGGCAACGGCCAGCTCTATCTGGCGCAGCCGCTGGCCAAGGTGTTCTCGACCACCGAGGAACTGGCCAAGAAGGCCGGCGACAGCTTCGTCACGGTCGAGCGGCTGCTGACGGCGCTGGCGGTCGAGAAATCCGCCAAGTCCGCCGACATTCTGACCAAGGCCGGCGTGACGCCACAGGCGCTGAACCAGGTGATCAACGACGTCCGCAAGGGGCGCACCGCCGATTCGGCGAGCGCCGAGCAGGGCTATGATGCGCTGAAGAAGTACGCGCGCGACCTGACTTCCGACGGCCGCGCCGGCAAGCTCGACCCGGTCATCGGCCGCGACGACGAGATCCGCCGCACCATCCAGGTGCTGTCGCGCCGCACCAAGAACAATCCGGTGCTGATCGGCGAACCTGGCGTCGGTAAGACGGCGATCGCCGAAGGGCTGGCGTTGCGCATCGTCAACGGCGACGTGCCGGAATCGCTCAAGGACAAGCAGTTGATGGCGCTCGATATGGGATCGCTGATCGCCGGTGCCAAATATCGCGGCGAATTCGAGGAACGGCTGAAGGCGGTCCTTTCGGAAGTTACCGCTGCCGCCGGCGGCATCATCCTGTTCATAGATGAGATGCACACGCTGGTCGGCGCCGGCAAGGCGGATGGCGCCATGGATGCGTCGAACCTGCTGAAGCCGGCACTGGCACGCGGCGAACTCCACTGCGTCGGCGCAACGACGCTCGATGAATACCGCAAGCATGTCGAGAAGGACGCTGCCCTTGCCCGCCGCTTCCAGCCGGTCTTCGTCAATGAGCCGACGGTGGAAGACACCGTCTCAATCCTGCGCGGCCTGAAGGAAAAATACGAGCAGCACCACAAGGTGCGCATCTCGGATTCGGCGCTGGTCGCGGCAGCGTCGCTGTCCAACCGCTATATCGCCGATCGCTTCCTGCCGGACAAGGCCATCGACCTTGTCGATGAGGCCGCGTCGCGGCTCCGGATGCAGGTCGATTCGAAGCCCGAAGCGCTGGACGAGATCGACCGCCGCATCATGCAGCTCAAGATCGAGCGTGAGGCGCTGAAGGTCGAGAAGGACGACGCGTCGAAGGACCGGCTCGCCCGCCTCGAAAAGGATCTTTCCGCTCTGGAAGAAGAATCGACCGAACTGACCTCGAAATGGCAGGCCGAGAAGCAGAAGCTCGGGCTCGCCGCCGACCTGAAGAAACAGCTCGACGAGGCGCGCAACGAGCTCGCCATTGCCCAGCGCAAGGGTGAATTCCAGCGGGCCGGCGAGCTTGCCTACGGCAAGATTCCGGAACTGGAAAAGAAGCTGAAGGCAGCCGAAGCCCAGGACGGCAAGGTCGGCATGGTCGAAGAAGTGGTCACCCCCGATCACGTCGCTCATATCGTGTCGCGCTGGACCGGCATTCCGGTCGACAAGATGCTGCAAGGCGAGCGTGACAAGCTGCTGCGCATGGAAGACGAGATCGGCAAGCGGGTCGTCGGCCAGGGCGAGGCGGTGCAGGCCGTGTCGAAAGCCGTTCGCCGTGCCCGCGCCGGCCTGCAGGATCCGAACCGGCCGATCGGTTCGTTCATGTTCCTCGGTCCGACCGGCGTCGGCAAGACCGAACTGACCAAGGCGCTTGCCAGCTTCCTGTTCGACGACGAGAGCGCCATGGTGCGCATCGACATGTCGGAATTCATGGAGAAGCACTCGGTCGCCCGGCTGATCGGCGCGCCTCCCGGCTATGTCGGCTATGAGGAAGGCGGCGCGCTGACCGAAGCGGTGCGGCGCCGGCCCTATCAGGTCGTGCTGTTCGACGAGATCGAAAAGGCGCATCCGGACGTGTTCAACGTGCTGCTGCAGGTGCTCGACGACGGCCGCCTGACCGACGGGCAGGGCCGCACAGTCGATTTCCGCAACACGCTGATCATCATGACGTCGAACCTCGGCGCCGAATATCTGGTCAATCTCGGCGAGAACCAGGACGTCGATGTCGTCCGCGACGAGGTGATGAGCGTCGTCAGGGCGTCGTTCCGGCCGGAGTTCCTCAACCGCGTCGACGAGGTGATCCTGTTCCACCGGCTGCGCCGGCAGGATATGGGCCGCATTGTCGAGATCCAGCTCAAGCGGCTGGAAAGCCTGCTCGTCGATCGCAAGATCACGCTTTCGCTGGACCAGGAGGCGATCGACTGGCTGGCGGCCAAGGGCTACGATCCGGCCTATGGCGCGCGGCCACTGAAGCGGGTGATGCAGAAGGATCTGCAGGATCCGCTGGCGGAGAAGATCCTGCTCGGCGACATCCTCGATACTTCGACCGTCAAGGTCACCGCCGGTTCCGACCGGTTGAACTTCCGCTCGAAGCCGACAGTCGTGGCGACCGAGGCGGCGGCCTGATTTCGAGGCCGCCACATGATTAAACACTAAACGGTGGGGCGCAGATGACGCTGGATGACTACAACAGCTTCTGCGCCTCGCTGCCTGCGGCGAGCCACGTCGTCCAGTGGGGCGGCGCCCATGTCTGGAAGGTCGGAGCCAAGGTCTTTGCGATCGGCGGTTGGAGCGAGGGCAAGGAGCCGTTCGTCACCTTCAAATGCTCCGACATCGCTTATGACATCTTGAAGGAACAGCCGGGCCTTCGGCCCGCGCCCTATCTTGCTTCACGCGGCATGAAATGGATCCAGCGCCAGACAAGCCAAAGCGTGGACGATGACGCGCTGAAGGACTATCTGCGCGAAAGCCATCGCCTTGTCGTGCTCAAGTTGACGAAGCAGGCGCGCAAGGAATTGGGACTCGCCACCAGCTAGCGATGTTGCTCTCACCGCCAGAAATCCGCCATCTTCATGCCCGGTTCATGTTGGAACCATATGGTTGGCAACTGATTTGCTGGCGAAGGGGTTCGCCGACCGCATCGGCCCGAACATCGTATTCGATTTCTGAAAGCAGGATGCGGAGATTTAAAGTGTTGGAGCGTCCTTTGCACGTCCGAAGGACGCGCGGCGCTCTGAAGAGACAATGCCGGCGGCGGCAATTACGGACCGGAGAATTTGGCCAAAATGTTCCGCACGATCTTCACCCTTTCGGCGCTCGCCGCCGGGCTGCTTTCTTCGAGCGCGATGGCCGCACCGACGGAAGACATGGCGCCGCGATCTGCCCGTGCGGCCGATGCCGGGGGGGTGCTGGTCGCCCAGAACGGCGATTTCGACGTCTATTACGACGCCAGGGGAAACCGCGTCATCGTCGATGCGGAAACCGGCACGGTCCTCGCCATCCAACCGCCGCAGACCAGGTTCGACCGCAGGGCGCTTCGCCGCGAGCGCTTGCGCAATCTCGGACCGGTCGAGGACGACCGCTATTATCTCGACGACCCGGAAGACGCGGCGCGCTTGCGCCGCAGGCAATTGGAAGAGGAAGGCCTGATCGTCGTACCGCCGGTCGAAGAATATGATCCCTACGGCGATCCGGTGGACGCTTTTCCCGAAGCACCGCTGGATGGCGGCAACTATGGCAACAATTATCCGGAAGCGCCGCAGCCGGTAAAGCCGCGCACCGTCAAGCGCCAGCCGCTCGACGAGGCTGCGATCGAACCGGTCGAGCCGACGGCGCCGGGCGACCAAGCGGCACTGCCGCCAAGGATCGACGGTAAGATTGTCGTCGATCCGTCGCTTTCACTCGGTGCACGCCAGGAGGTCGCTGCGCTGCAAGTGCTGCTCGACCGCGCCGGCGCTTCGCCCGGCGTCGTCGACGGGCGCTTCGGCTCGAATGTCGACAAGGCGCTCGCCGCCTACAACGAGATCACCGGCAGCAATCTGCGGTCGACCGATGTGGTCGGCATCCAGGCGGCCCTTGAGCAATCCGGCGGCGATGCCTTCGCCTCCTACAACATCACGCCCGAGGATGCGGCCGGCCCCTATGTCGCCTCGGTGCCGGAAGACTACGGCCAGAAGGCGCAACTCGACCGGCTGAGCTACACCTCCGTCACCGAAGCGCTGGCCGAGCGGTTCCATATGGACGAGAATTATCTGAAGGCGCTCAATCCGGAAGCCAATTTCAACCGTCCCGGCACGATCATCAAGGTCGCCAATTTCGGCAGACTGGTGGCGAATCCGGTGGCAAACATCATCGCCGACAAGGGCAAGAAGCAGGTCCGTGCCTATGACGCGTCGGGCAAGCTAATCGCGGCCTATCCAGCCACCATCGGCTCGGCGGACACGCCTTCACCCACCGGCACGCATGCGGTGTCGCGGGTCGCTCTTGACCCGAACTACACCTACAACCCGAACATCAATTTCAAGCAGGGCGAAAACAACAAGATCCTGACCATCCCGCCGGGCCCGAACGGCCCCGTTGGCTCGGTCTGGATTGCGCTGGACAAGCCGACCTACGGCATTCACGGCACACCCGACCCCTCCAAGATCGGCAAGACCGAAAGTCATGGCTGCGTGCGGCTGACCAATTGGGACGCGCGCGAACTGGCAAAAATCGTGTCGCCGGGCGTCACGGTGGAATTCATCGACTGAGCGCCCCTATCCCAAAGCATCGCGCAGCCCTGGGTCAACCCCGGAGCAGGCTCTTTGGGCGACGTGTTAATCGGCCGATGATCCTTGGCAAGCGAAGGAGCCGCGATCCGGCGGCACAGAAGTCCCGATCCTGTTCTGGTTTCAACGACAACAACCCTCTGGCTGGTTGTTGCCGGCGCATAGGAGGTCTAAGCAGGCTTCATGCGTTCTCCAAGCGAAGTCGGCGCTGACGCCGTCCCACTGGTCAGGCCGCTCCCGGCCGATACGTTTTGCCCGCAATCGCGGCGCAGCTTCGTGCTGATCGCGGCGATCCTGGCTTCCGCCCTTGGCTTCATCGACGGTTCGATCCTGGCCATCGCCACCCCGGCGATCCGCGTCGATCTTGGCGCCAGCCTCGCCGAGGCGCAGTGGATTTCAAACGCCTATGCGCTGACGCTTTCGGCGCTCATCCTTGTCGGCGGTGCCGCCGGCGATCGTTTTGGCTTGCGATATGCCTTCGTGGCAGGCATCGCGCTGTTCATTGCCGCCTCGCTTGCCTGCGCGGTGGCGCCGAACCCTCCGGTGCTCATTGCGTTTCGCGCCATTCAGGGCATCGGTGCCGCCGTCATGGTGCCGGGTAGCCTCGCCATTATCGCCAAAGCCTATCCGAAGAAGGAGCGCGGCAGGGCGATCGGCATCTGGGCGGCGGCCTCGGCGCTGACGACGGCGCTTGGCCCGGTGGCGGGCGGCGTTGTCTTGTCGGCCTTCGGCGACGGCATCTGGCGGGCGATCTTCGCGATCAATCTGCCGCTTGGTCTTGTCTCGATCTACCTTCTGCTCGCCAAGGTCCCGGCCGACGCACCGACGGAAAAGCGCAGCCTAGATCTCGGCGGCGCTGCCCTCGCCATCTTGGCGTTCGGCGCGCTTGCCTTCGGCTTGACTTCGATGGGCAGCGAAGGCGAGGGGCAAATGTCCGGCCCGAGCATCGCCGCCGGCGCGGTGCTGCTCATCGTGTTCATCGTCTTCGAGCGCCGGCAGCACGAACCGATGATCGATCTCTCGCTCTTTCGGGTCGGCGCCTTCGCCGGCGCCAATGTAGCGACCTTCTTCCTCTATTTCGCGCTGTCGGCCAACCTGTTCTATCTGCCGATGCTGCTGATCGCCGGATGGGGGCTGAGCGCTGCCGAGGTCGGCTTCATCTTCCTCCCGCTGTCGGTCTTGATCGCGCTGTTGTCGGGGCCCGTCGGCCGGTGGTCCGACCGGATCGGTCCGCGGTTTCCGATCGCCAGCGGCAGTCTCGTCGTCGCTGTCGCCTTTACCGGGCTTGCCTTGCTGGCCTATGCCGGCATCCACAGTTTCTGGTGGGGAGTGTTTCCGCTGATGGCGCTGATGGGGCTCGGCATGGCGCTGGTCGTGTCGCCGCTGTCGACGGCGGTGATGACGGCGGTCGAGGACAAGGATACCGGTGCTGCTTCGGGAATCAACAATGCCGTCTCGCGCATTGGCGGCCTGATCGCGGTGGCGGCGATGGGGTCACTGGCGGCCTGGATCTATGCGGCAGCGCTGAATAGCGGTGCCGCATCCGGCGTTCCGGGTTTCGGCGAACCGGCGCCGGCGAACCTGGCACCGGATCTCGATGCAGCAAGGCTTGCCGCCAGCGACGCAGCGTTCGCAGCCGTCGCCTTGGCGACGGCGCTGCTTTGCCTGCTCTCGGCAATCGTGGCGTGGACGACTGTTTCCGGCGAACGACTGCCATGGCAGCGTGGATCTGAGACTTCGCAGAGCTGAGGAGCCCGGAAAGGCTCCGGCTCAGCCTTCGATCTTGGCGCTCGCGACCTTCAGCGAATTGCTGTCTTCCTGCTTGAGCAGATCGTCGATGCGCCCGCGCTCGCGCTTGAAGGCGACGAGGTCGTCGCCCTTCAGCACCTTGCCGACCGGCAGGCGAACGCGCATCGGGTCGACCTTGGTGCCGTTGACGATCAGCTCGTAGTGGAGATGCGGACCGGTGGCGAGACCGGTCTGGCCGAGAAAACCGATGGTCTGGCCTTGGCGGACGCGCACGCCCGGCGCGATGCCTTTGGCAAAAGCGCTCTGGTGATTGTAGGAGGTCTCGTAGCCATTGGCGTGGCGGATGATGATCTGTTTGCCATAGCCACCGGCCCATCCGGCCTTCTCGACGACACCGTTGCCGGAGGCGATGATCGGCGTGCCGATGGAGGCTGACCAATCGACGCCGGTGTGCATGCGCACATAGCCGAGGATCGGATGCCTGCGGGCACCGAAGCCGGAGCGAAATTTTCCCGCGGGCAGGGGATTGCGCAGCAGGAACTGCTGGGCGCTGCGGCCGTCCTCGTCGAAATAGTCGGTGCTGCCATCCTGCATCTGGAACCGGTAGAAATTGCGCGTCGTACCGCCGAAGCTCGCCGAGACATAGAGCAGCTCGGATTCGTCGGATGCCCGGTCGTCGCCGTCCGGCTGCGAGAACAGCACCTCGATGCGGTCCGACGGACTGAGCCGCGACTGGAAATCGACACCGGACGCCAGGAGCTTGATCAGCCGCTTGGTCATCGCCTTGGACATGCCGTAGGAGTAGGCGGCGCGGTAGATGCCGTCGTAGACGTTCGGCAGATTGCCGCGCACCACCACCGGCGGCGAATCATCGAAGGCAGTCAGCAATTCGGGATTGGGCTCCGGCTCCTGCGCCGGCACATATTGGCCGTGATCATCGAGCGCGATGGTGACGATATGCTGGGCCCTGTCGTAGATGCCGGTGCGAACGACCTTGGCGGCGTCGCCATGGATCTCGAGGCCGACGCGCAGCACGGTTCCCGCCTTGAGCGCTGTCGCATTCAGCAATTTGGCGATCGCCTCGGCCATGCCGGTGGCGTCCTCGCCCGTATAGCCCGAATCGGCGAAGGCCTCGACTATGTCGCGGTCCCTGGTGAAGGGGATGATCTCCTCGGCGAAGGCCGGCGCCTGATCGTCGGGGGCAGCACGCGGCGACACCGAGACGTTTTCCGGGACGATCCTGACGTCGTAGGACCCGGCCATGCTCTCGGCGAATGCATCGCCGAATCGCTGCGGGTCGACATAATGCAGCGATGCGACCTGCACGGCGCCGTCGCTCAGGCCCGTGCCGGCCTGGCGCACCACCTTTTCCACCTCGTCGGCGGACAAATCACTCTTTTCGTCGAAGGCGGCCGTCTCGATCGGGAAATCGACCGTCTTCAGGCTCATCTCGCTTTCGACCTTGGCGCCATAGATCTGGCCGGCGGCGGCGGTCGCCGGCTGACCGGCATTGCCGTTGCGGTCATCGCCAAACACCTGCATGGGGTTGAAAGGCGGATAGGCGCGGCTGGTCGTGTGCCCGGCGGCAAGCGCCATCTTGATCTGCACGAAAGGCATGGTGTGGATGACGTCGCGGTCGCCGACCTTGGTCACCATCGACACTTCCATGCGCCGACGGTCCTTGGCCTTGGCGATCTGGCGCGGCGCCACCAGCCTGGTGGTCTTGGCGATCTCGCCGGAATCGTCGCCTCTTGCAAGGCTGATCAGTTCGGCGATCTCGGGCGGCGTTGCCAATTGCTGACGGCCGTCAAGGGCTGCGAACAGCGCCACGCCCATCAGCACGCTCGACGTCACGCCGGTAAGAAAAGTGCCCGACAGCCAGCGCGCCGAAACCTCGCGCCGGTCAGGCGGGCCACTGCGACCGTCCGCAATCAGCGGCGGCTCGTTGCCGAGTTCGGCTATGACATTTTCCGTATCTGGCATCCAGAAAGGCTGCTTCTTCCCCGGGCGGGACGGCTTGTCGCTTTTGTTGTGGCCATGACATTTGCCTGTCACGGCGGGCGAAGTCAACGAAGCGCCTGGCTTCGGCCGAGATCCCCAGTCATACTTCTCTCTTAGTGGCTCTCTTACAGCCTCTTATAAGGCGCCGCGCCGGTGGTGCATGCGCCGGCTTCGTTGGCGTTGGTGTCAAACCGCAATGCGGCGGCAATAGGGCTCCGTGGCGGTGGTCGGCTTTGTTATCCCCATGCCGCCGCGGAAGTCGGCTACCGAAAATCGGCGCCGCAATCTTTCGTCGCAAAAAATTCAAAAAAGACCGAAATCGTTGTTGACACTTTGGACGCCTGCCGACTATATACGCCTCACCAACGAGGGCGGCGCGCCGCTGGCGACGAAGAAGTTCGCTTCTAGATCTGCCCTCTGCGAAATTCAAGAGAGCCGCGTGAGCGACACTCGAACGGCCCCGA
>NZ_NPKJ01000025.1 GCF_002284575.1 Mesorhizobium temperatum | reverse complement strand
GGCACGCTGATCAGCCCGGCCCCCATGCCGGAGAGCGCGGCGACCAAGCCGTCAGCTACACCACTCCCTGGGACACGATCATGAAGGAGAGGTACTAGAGGCAAGTGTAGCAGTGACGAGCCGTGATCGGCCCCACCGAGTCGTCCAGTTTGGGTGTTTAGTGCATTGATGTCTCCGCCGCTATTGCCGGATGGAGGTGGAGCGAAGCGGAACCGAAGTGTTACCCCGTGGTACTTCAGGTGACCGCTATCTGAATCCCACGCCCCCCAATAGGAGGGCCCGCCTGCGAGCAGGTTGGCCAGATATCACTGACGTCTTTGCGGATGCTTTCGGATTGCAACAAGCACCGCGCCGTCATCCAAGCTACATTCAACAGACCCTACCGCGGCCAGCGCGTCAGTGGCATCCACCGAATCCCCACCTGGTCCAGGCCCTCTGATAACGAAATGTCCTTTCTCACATGTGAAGTCCCACTTGTGCAGCTGCTTGTACGATTCCGTCTTTCCTTCGTTTTCAGCATGATAAAGCACGACGAAACCATCATGTTTTGTGACCGAGAGCATCTGTTGTATTGCCTTGAGTGGACTAGCCGTGTGATCTATACAATTCTGTCCATGCACGATGTCGAAACTGTAATCGCCAAATTGGGTGCTAAGATTTTCGGCGTCACCAAAAACTGTTCGCACAAGAGGTTGGATCCCAAAATCTCTCAGAACTTGATCATATTCTGTTGCCAGCAGGTCAGTTGCAGTAATCATGATCTCTTTCGAGGCATGCACTTTGCCGAGCTTCGTCAAGGGGCCAGCGCCCACATCGAGTATGTAAACTGGGTTGGTCGTCAACCTGTCGACATATCGCCCAACGTGATCCTGAATTGGTAAATTGGGGTCAAGACGTTCCTTGTAGTCCTCTGGCCAGAATGATCCCTGAGTGGAGAACCAGTGTCTCCAAAACAGAACTTCGTCTCTGAGCTGTTGGGATCGGCTGTCTCCCTCCAGCCAGCGCAGGATTTTTCGTCCGAGCCGCCGAGCCCTAGTCAACACCGATGTCGATCTTCTCAGAGACCCTTCTCTAGCCATGACGGGAATCCTCGCGGTGAAGAGGGTTAACGGTCCGCTCTGGCCACGACGACGACCAGGGCAATGACGACAAGTCTGATCATGCGACACCCCTCGCCTATGCGATTGCACCTTGGATCAATGTAGGAAGCGAATTGGCCGTTTTCAGGATGCCCGCGCCGGCAGCGCCGGCGCGCGCTCATGGGCAAAAAGAGTTTTGTCTTTACTGGCGCAACAAATATGCTAACCGGAGCGCCGTGCCCTTGTAGCTCAGCTGGTAGAGCAGCGGTTTTGTAAACCGAAGGTCGGCGGTTCGATTCCGTCCGGGGGCACCACTAACAACAGCACGGGCTGGCGATATCTGCTCATCCCCGATTTCCACAGGCCGGGGCCGTCAGGATCGGTAGCATATCAGGTCCAACGCATATATTCCCCTAGCGGAACCACAGGTATCCCCCTGGCGGAAACCATAGGAGTCGCCGTTGGAGCAGAAACGCACGATCGTCCCCTTTATTGGTGGCATGTATGGCAGCCTTGCTGCCCTCGCGTTGGCGTTCGGTTTCCGCTTCCTGACAATTCCCGATCCTGATCCGACCTCGCAAGCAACGATAACCCTTTCAGGACTGGCCTTTTCGATTTGTTTCAGCCTGACCTTCCTTCGCGAGCATCGACGCCAAATCGCTGCCGCGAGAGAATTTCTCGGCCGTCCAAGATCGTATCGGGACTGATCCCCCGGGTTCTGAAACATAAAGCGCCCATGCCCTCCCCAGGTCCTCCGGGCCGTGCCCCGGAGCATCAGAAAAATTCAGCAATCGAACCAACGGATGCAACAGTGGATGCGGACCAGCCGGTATCTCCCGCTCGCGGCCATTCCAATGCCATTCGATTAAAATGCGCCTGTGTATATTAGCACTCGCTCAATTTAGCGCGCCGACAATGTCTGCGCGGCGGGCTAAACAACGGGTTGTGTTATGCGAAGCGACTTCGCTGCAGCGCGCGAGCTCTTGGAGTGTGCCCAAAACCGGCTCTGCGGCATGGACGAAACGAGCCAACGCGTCGGCGAGGCACTCGACTCCCTGATCGAGGAAATAGCCATCGCGGAATTCCGCAAGGCGCCATTAACGATCGTGCCGTTTCCACGCGCGCGGCCGCCCAGGCATGCTCGTTGAAGCGCCGATCGCGCCGATATGGGAAGTCAGCAGCGGGGAGTGCTCCACGCACCACCAGCTGAATTGAACCTGCGCCATTGCGGCTTAGCGGCGTCCGGGCCACCAGAAATCCCATCGGGAGATCCCGCCCCTCACACCGCGATCGCCGCCACCAGAATCCGGTTCTGCCGGCGTATCGCGGCGCGCAATTCGGCAATTCTGGCCTCGTCGCGCTTCACGAACTCGATGAACATCATGTTCATGTTGTTGAACACCAGTTCGCCCAAGGCGTGTCCATCGAAATCCCGGCGCACCAGGCCGAGCCCCTGCAGCCGGGCGATCAGCGCGCGGATCTGTTCGGTCAGCGCCCGGTCGAGCGCCGTATAGGCCTGGCCGAACGGGCTGTCGGGCAGTTGCGTCGAGATCGCCATCGCCTGCCGCCACATCTCCTTGCTGAGATAGTGCAGCGAATGCTCTATGTAGATGCCGAGCAGCGTATCGAGCGCGTCGCCGACATTGGCCGGCGGGTTGGCGACGACGCCGTGCCCGGCGTTGAGCACCTCGTTGACCTCCATCGAAACGATGGCGCCAAGAATGTCGCCCTTGTTCTGGTAGTAGTTGTAGATCGTGCCGACCGAGACCTCGGCCTGCGCCGCGATCGTCTCGATCTTGGCGCCTTCATAGCCGGCATCGCGAAAAAGCTCCGCCGCCGCCTCGATGATGCGGCGATGCCGATCCGCCTTTTGCCTTGCACGCAATCCGCTCATATCGGCTATTTGCCATAAAAACAGAATTGACTCAATTTTAGAATTGGTTCAATTTTTTGCCAGAAGCCAAAAAGGCAGGGAGAACACTCGATGTCCATCAATCTGAAGACCCCAAATCCAACTGCCAAGGATCCGCTTTCCGTTCTGAAGAGCCATCTTCACGCCGCATGTGCCGCGACAGCACTGCTGCTGGCGACGGGCAGCTTCGCTCAGGCCGCGGATCTCAACGCTTTGATCTGGTGCGATCACGCCGACCCGGCGCTGCTGCAGCCTTTCGAGGAGGCCAATGGCGTCAAGGTCAATGTCAAGGAGTTCGAAGGCACCGGTGCCGGTATGGCGATTGTCGAGCAGTCGCAGCCCGGCGACTGGGACGTGATGGTGATCGACAGCATCGACATCCCGCGCGGCGTCGAAAAGGGCCTGTTCGAGCCGCTGCCGGAAGACAAGCTGCCGCTCGCCGACCTCTTTCCCCAGGTGAAGATGGACAGTTCCACCGTGGTCGACGGCAAGCGCTACGGCATCACCGAAAAATTCGGCTACAACACCATCGGCTACAACAAGACCAAGGTCGATCCGGCCGACATGCAGTCGATGGCCGCGCTGACCGGCGACAAGTACAAGGGCAAGATCGCCATCTACGACTACTACCTGCCGGTCATCGGCATGGCAGCACTTGCCATCGGCAAGAAAACCGCCGAGCTGACCGAAGCCGACCTTCCCGCCATCAAGGACGAACTTCTCAAGATGAAGGCCAATGCCAAGCTGGTCGGCGAGGTGACCGCCAGCCAGACGGCGCTGGCGACCGGCGAGGTCGACATTCTGGTCGGCGGCGGCGAGTGGGTGACGGCCGGGCTGGCCAAGGAGAACCCTGCCCTCGACTTCTCCATCCCGAAAGAAGGCGCTGTGCTGTGGTCGCAGTCGCTGGCCATGTTCAAGGGCTCAGAGAACAAGGACATGGCGCTGAAGTTCATCCAGTACATTATGAGCCCTGAAGGCCAGGCGCGGCTCGCCACCTCGTCCTGCTATTGGGGTATGCCAGCGAATACCAAGGCGGCGCTGAGCGACGAGCAGAAGAAGATCCTGCGCTTCGACGAGCAGCCGGATTTCCTCGCCCGCGCCCAGCCCTACCCGGCGCCGAACGCCGATCTCGACAAGAAAATGCAGGACGTCTGGACCGAAATGCTGCAGGCGCAGTGACCGGTCGCCGGTCGTGAGCGCTACTGGAAACGCCGGGTGTGCCCTGCCTTGGGCGCTGGTCACGCCGGCGCTCGGCTGGACGCTGTTGTTCTTCGTACTGCCTTTTCTGGCCATGGGGTTTTCCAGCCTGACGGCGCATGACGGCGGCGGCTTCACCCTGTCCAACTACAGCCAGTTCTTCAACAATCCGGCCTATTGGCAGGCGATGGTGAACTCGCTGCAGGTCACCGCCATTGTCACAGTGGTTTCGGTGCTGCTCGCCTACCCGTTCGCCTGGATCCTGGCCGAACAGGTGCCGGAGCGCTGGCAGCGGCTGGCGCTGATGCTGGCCGTGCTGCCGTTCTGGACTTCCTATGTCGTGCGCTCCTATTCCTGGCTTCTGGTGCTGGCGCAGAACGGCGTGATCAACCGTGCGCTGACCGGCTCCGGCCTGTTCAGCGAGCCGCTGCAGCTCGCCAACACACGGCTGGCCACGATCACTGGCTTCGTCCATTTCTTCGTCATGCTGTTGACGCTGACGATCTTCGCCAATCTGAAGCAGCTCAGCCCAAGCTACCGCAAAGCCGCCGCCGATCTCGGCGCCGGGCCGGTGCGCACGTTCCTGCATGTCGTCCTGCCGCTGACCTTGCCCGGCATCATGGTCGGCGCCTTTCTCACCTTCGTGCTGTGCATCGGCGACTACATCACGCCGCAGATCCTGGGCGGCAACAACGAGCTTTTGATGCCGCAGCTGGTGATGATGCAGATCGGCCGGCGCGGCGATTTTCCGCTCGCCTCGGCGCTGTCGATCATCCTGATGGCGGTTGTCACTGTCGTCTATCTCGCCTGCGCCCGCTGGCTCAAGATCGAGCGGGCCTGACCATGCGCGCTCTTGTCCGCATCACCTCCTGGATCTATGCCGTAGCCATCTATGGCTTCATCTTCCTGCCGGTGGTCGTGCTGGTGCTGTTCTCGCTGCAGGCGACGTCGTTTCCGATCCCGCCCTTCACCGGGCCGTCGCTGCGCTGGTACGACGCCGTGCTCGCCGACACGCGGCTGACCTCGGCGCTGGTCAATTCGCTTTTGGTCGCGATCCTCTCCTCAGCTGCAGCCGTCGCGCTGGGTTTCCTCTCTGCCTGGGGTTTTGCGCGTTTCGCCCTGCCGGGCTCAGGCCTGATGCGCGGGCTGATCACGCTGCCGCTGACAGTGAGCTATCTCATCATCGGCATGGGATTGCTGGTGCTGTTCAACTGGGCCGGCGTGCCAAAATCGCTGCTTGCCGCCGGCATCGGCCATGTCGTGATCAACCTGCCGCTCTGCTTTGCCATCATCTACAGCCAGATGGGCGACCACCAGATCAATATCGAGCGCGCCGCGCGCGACCTCGGCGCGCCCGAATGGACGGTGCTGCTGCTGATCACCGTGCCTGTCATGGCACCGGCGATCTTCGCCGGTTTCTTCCTGTCGATGACCTTCTCCTGGGACGAATTCGTGATCTCGTTCCTGCTGACGCGCTTCGACACGACGCTTCCGGTCGAGATCTGGAACCTGCTGCGCTCAGGCCTCAATCCCAAGACCAACGCCGTCGGCTCGCTGGTCTTCGCCGTCTCCATCGTGCTGGTCGTGTTTTTTGAACTGATGCTGTTGCGGAGGAAGCCGGCATGACCGCGCCACTGGTCGATATAAGCTCTGTCTCGCACCGCTTCGGCCAGCATACCGTGCTGAAGAACGTCTCGCTGACGATCGAACCGGGCAGCTACACGATCCTGCTCGGCCCGTCGGGCTCCGGCAAGACGACGCTGCTGTCCATTCTCGGCGGCTTCGTCACGCCCAGCGAAGGCAAAGTGCTGATCCGCGGCGAGGACTGCACCGCCGTGCCACCGGCGAAGCGGCCGACGACGACGGTGTTCCAGGACTATGCGCTGTTTCCGCATATGAGCGTCGGCAGCAATGTCGGCTTCGGCCTGCGCATGCAAGGCATCGATGCCGCGACACGGACCGCGCGGGCGCGCGAGGCGCTGGCGCTGGTCGGGCTGGCCACCGCCTTCGACAAGAAGCCGCACCAGCTTTCCGGCGGCCAGCGCCAGCGTGTGGCGCTGGCCCGCGCCCTTGTCGTCGAACCTGCGGTGCTGTTGCTCGATGAACCGCTCGGCGCACTCGACCTAAAATTGCGCCGGCAGATGCAGGACGAGCTGAAAGCGATCCAGAAGCGCGTCGGTACAGCCTTCATCCATGTCACCCATGACCAGGAAGAGGCAATGGCGCTGGCCGACCATTGCGTGGTGATGAATGACGGGCGCATCGAGGACGAAGGGCCGCCCGAGCGTGTCTATGCGCGGCCGGCGACGCGCTTTTCCGCGACTTTCATGGGCGAAAGCACGCTGATACCCGGAGCGGTGACGGCGGCGAAGGACGGAACAATCACTGTCGCTACGCAGGTCGGACCGCTTTCGCTGACCGGCACATTGCCGGCCGGGACGACTGTCGCACTCGCCGTCCGTCCGGAGCATCTTGTCCTCGGCGCGCCCGGCGGCGCTGTAGGGTTCGGCACGGCCAAGGTGAGCGACGTTGTGTTTCAAGGCAGCTTCAAGCGCGTGCTTGCTGTCTCCGAGAAAGACCCGGCGCTGCACTTCATCGCCAGGGCTCCTGCCGCTGCGGCCGTCCAGCCGGGCGACATCGTTGCGGTTTCGTGCGAGGCTGGCGACATCATCCTTCTGGCGAGTTGAGCCATGGGCGCGCTTCCGGTTATCGACGCTCCGAATTGGTATGAAACCATCCGCATGGCCGATGGCGTGACGCTGATCCACGAGCCGTGGATCAAGCCGTTCTTCCGCTGCAACATCTGGCATGTGCGCGGTCGCGACCACGATCTTCTGTTCGACACCGGCCTCGGCCATTTCAGCCTGCGGCGCCATGTGCCTCTGGTGACGGAGCGAAAGCTCACCTGCGTCGCGAGCCACACCCATTTCGACCATATCGGCTGCCATCACGAATTTCCGGACCGCTGCGTGCATGCGGCCGAAGCGGAAATCCTCGCCGATCCGCGCAATGAGTGGACGGTCGCCGACCACTATGCCACCGACGCAATGTTCGACGGAATGCCGCAAGACTGGGATACGGCGCGCTACCGGATACTGCCGGCGCCGGCCGACCGCCTGCTCGAACAAGGCGATGTGATCGATCTCGGCGACCGCGCCTTCGAGGTGATCCACACGCCGGGCCATTCGCCCGGCGGCATTGCGCTCTACGAGAAGAAGACCGGCACCCTGCTTTCCGGCGACATCATTTATGACGGCCCGCTGATCGACGATGTCTATCATTCCGCCGTCGATGACTATGTCGAGACGCTGTTACGGATGCGCGAGCTCAAAGTCGCGGTCGTGCATGGCGGCCACTTCCCGAGCTTCGGCAAGGTGCGCTATCGCCAGCTTATCGACGAGTATCTCGCACAAAAGCGGCAGGCTGGCTGCCATCTGCTGCAGGCGCGATAAGCACCGGTCTTTCGTATCGCAGGAAGTGCCTGGCGAATTCACAACGCCCTTTGCGGGCACGGTGTGCCGGCGGCATCGCCGCAGCGTGAAGCCGTGGGCTGGGGTCTCAAACTCGTCTCTTCCGACTGGCGCACCAGTTGGGCAAAGGCAAGAGCAAAACTTCCCAGCATCAGGACGATGATAATCAGGCGTGTTACCGGCAATAGATTGGTCCGACTGGCTGGCCCCCACGCCGCCCATCCACTGCCGGCTAACATGGTCGATCCGGCTTTACGAGAGTTTAATCTCCGTCTAACCATCACATTCGCTTGTCACTCGACACGATGCGCGAGCACCTGACCGGCAGCTCTTGCCGGCGCTGTGTCGAGCAGCGCCACATGCCTCCCTTTGCAGATTTGCCCGCCCATGCTAACCCGGCGCTGGCGCGGCCCAAGCAACCGGTCGCCACCAGCCGGTCGCCACCAACCGTCGACATTGGGGAGCCATGAACAAAGCCGCCAGCCGTTTCGCCTTCGTCTCGTCCGACACAGCCGACGCCAAGGCGGCGCTGGAGAGCCTGTCGGCGCGCTATGGCCAGGCGCCCATCGAGGATGCAGAGATCGTCGTCGCACTCGGCGGGGACGGCTTCCTGTTGCAGACCTTGCGCGACACGATGAGCACGGGAAAAAAAATCTACGGCATGAACCGTGGCACCATTGGCTTCCTGATGAACGAATACCGCGCCAGCGGTTTGACCGGGCGCATCGCGGCGGCCGTTGCCGAAACGATCCGTCCGCTGGAGATGCAGGCAGTGACGGCAGAGGGCGAAACGATCTCGGCGTTGGCGATCAACGAGGTTGCGCTGTGGCGCCAGTCCTACCAGACGGCCAAGATCCGTATCACCGTGGACGGGCAAGTGCGGCTGGAGGAATTGAACTGCGACGGTGTGATGGTCGCGACGCCGGCCGGCTCGACCGCCTACAACCTCTCCGCGCACGGACCGATCCTGCCGCTCGATGCGCCGCTGCTGGCGCTGACCCCGGTCAGTCCGTTCCGCCCGCGCCGCTGGCGCGGCGCGCTGCTGTCCGACAAGGCGACCGTTCGTTTCGACATTCTGGAGCCGGAAAAGCGGCCGGTGAACGCCGCCGCCGACCACACCGAGGTGAAGGCTGTAACCTCGGTCACGGTGCAAGAATCGCCAACGGTAACGGCGACGCTGCTGTTCGATCCGAGCCACTCCTGGAACGAGCGCATTCTCGCCGAACAGTTCCGTTACTGAGCCGGTACAGCGATAGCCAGTTCGATTAAGCATCGCGATTAAGGTTACGACTTCACAATCATGCCAATCCCCGCCCGTTTCTGTTGACAAATCGTGGGCTTGCGCCTACCTGCAATACCAATCTTGCAGGCGCGCGGCGCTTGCCGCGACTGCTTATGTTGCGCCCCCGAACCAGCCAAAGACAGCCAAACTTGTCCTCAGACGCCCAGATCGCTCAAGAAGCGTTGACCTTCACAGACCTCGGCCTGTCGCCGAAGGTCCTTTCCGCAGTCACCGATGCCGGTTACACCGAACCGACGCCGATCCAGGCCGGCGCCATTCCGCACGCCTTGCTCGGCAAGGATATTTTGGGCATCGCCCAGACTGGCACCGGCAAGACGGCCTCGTTCGTGCTGCCGATGCTGACCCGCCTCGAAAAAGGCCGGGCCCGCGCTCGCATGCCGCGCACGCTGATCCTCGAGCCGACGCGCGAGCTTGCCGCGCAGGTCGAAGAGAATTTCATCAGATACGGCAAGAACCACAAGCTCAACATCGCACTGCTGATCGGCGGCGTGTCGTTCGACGAGCAGGACAAGAAGCTGGAGCGCGGCGCCGACGTGCTGATCGCGACGCCCGGCCGCCTGCTCGACCACCGCGAGCGCGGAAAGCTTCTGCTCAACGGCGTCGAGATCCTCGTCATCGATGAGGCCGACCGCATGCTCGACATGGGCTTCATTCCCGACATCGAGCGTATCTGCGAGATGATCCCGTTCACCAGGCAGACGCTGTTCTTCTCGGCAACGATGCCGCCTGAGATCACCAAACTCACCGAGAAATTCCTGCACGCGCCGGTGCGCGTCGAGGTTTCGAAGGCCGCTTCCGCCGCCACCAACATCGTCCAGCGGCTGGTGAAATCCGGCTCGAAACCCTGGGACAAGCGCGAGACGCTGCGCAATCTGATTAGGGCCGAGGATGCGGAGCTGAAGAACGCCATCATCTTCTGCAACCGCAAGATCGAGGTCTCGGAGCTTTTCCGCTCGCTTCTGAAATATGATTTCGACGCCGGCGCGCTGCATGGCGACATGGACCAGCGCGCGCGCATGCAGATGCTGGCCAATTTCCGTGACGGCAAATTGCGCTACCTCGTTGCGTCGGACGTTGCGGCGCGCGGCCTCGACATCCCCGATGTCAGCCACGTATTCAATTACGACGTGCCGATCCATGCCGAGGACTATGTCCACCGCATCGGCCGCACCGGCCGCGCCGGACGCTCGGGCAAATCCTTCACCATCGCCACCAAGTCCGACACCAAATACATCGACGCGATCGAACGGCTGATCGGCAACAAGATCGAGTGGCATGACGGCGATCTGTCGACGGTCGTCGCCAGCGAGGGCGGAGAGGACGATGCTCCCCGCCGTGGCCGCGGCGCCCCGCGCCGCGCCGGCCGCAAGGACGATGACCGCAAGGACAGGGGCGAACGCAAGCCACGCGAACGCCACGCCAGGCAAAGCGAAGCTGCAACACCAGATGCGGCGCGCGAGGAACAGCCAGTGGCGGTTGAGACCGCGGTCGCCGATGCCGGGGAGCGGCGCGCGCGCAAGGAAGCGATCCGGTCGGACAATAGCGAGCGCCAAGCTTCGCCCGAACGCAAGGCTTCGCCCGATCGCAATCGCAACGAACAGCGTGCGCCGGAACGTGGCGACACCAGGCCGCAGCGCGACGGCAACCGCCCTGCCCGCCATCGCCAGGAAGACAACGACGCGACCGTCGGCTTCGGCGACGACATGCCAGCCTTCATGCGCATCGTCGCCAAGGTCTGATCACAGCAGAAATTCTCAAATGCCAACGAAAACGGCCCCTTGCGGGGCCGTTTTCATGTCCGATATTTGCTTTGCTCAGGTGCAGCGCGAAAGCTGGATCTTGACGTCCCGTTTTTTCGGTCGGCCGCTGCAGCGTTAGAAGCCGATGACCACAAGGCGGTCGACCGCGCTCTTTCGTCTCGTCTGATCCGGTGGCTACAGGTTTTTGAATTCCGGACGGGACGGCAACATATCCAGAAACGCGCGAACCTTGGCTGACGATGATCTGCCTTCCGGCCACACGGCGTGCATCGGCACCGGCACCGGCTCGAATTCGCTTAAAACCACCTCTAGGCGGCCATCGTCCACCGAATGCCTTATCTGCCAGAGGGGCGAGTAGCCCAAACCTAATCCGTGAGCTGCGGCTGCGTAGATCGGTGCCATCAAATTGGATCGAAAACTGCCAGCCACTTTCACCGCCCGAGGTTTCCCCTCAATCTGAAACATCCATTCACCTGGACGCTGGTCGGAGGTTCGAACAATGCAGCTGTGCTTGCTCAGTTCAAAAGGATGCGTTGGTCGGCCACGGCGTTCAAAGTAGGAAGGCGACCCGAACACGACGCGCCGCAACGCGCCCAAGCGTCTGGCTCGCAAGCTGGAATCCGGCAAATTGCCGATCCGTATTGCCAGATCGAGGCCCTCGGCACCAAGATCAACAAATCCATCGGAAAGCTGGAGCTCAACCTCGACCCGCGGATACATCTGCATGTAGTCGGCGATGACAGGTACAACGAAATCCGGGCCGAACAGAACTGGCGCGCTCACGCGCAGGATGCCTGATGGCTCCGATCGTTGGTTGGCGGCCTGAAGTCTTGCGTCGTTAATTTCGTCGATGGCGGGTTTGATGCGGTGGAAAAACGCCGCTCCGGCTTCGCTTGGAGTCGAACGGCGCGTCGTCCTCTGCACAAGCTCGACCCCGACGGATTCCTCCAGCGTCGCCAAAGACCGGCTGATCGATTGGAGTGAGCGGTTCAGCCGACGTGCGGCGGCTGTCAAACTTCCATGCTCGACGACTGCCATGAAAGCTTCAAAATCATCTATCCGGCTCATGGCTTCTCCGTCTCTCTCGAAAATCGAGAGAGACTATCGCAAAGCCACATAATTGTAACGCTGTTTGCGACCTTTTATTTCCCTGGAAGAAAATCCCGAAAGGGCAGGTTTCATCGAAGGGAGTTGTCATGCGAGCACCCAATCCAACCGTCCTGGTCGTGGGCTGGCGTCTTTCACATCGGACCGGCCTCTGCCCCGATGAAGCAGCGATGGGTGTTGCCTTGGTTGAGGCCGCAAACGGCACAAGTGCCTGATCGCGCTCACGAGCACGTACGCACATTTTCTGATTGGAGATTTCCATGCATGCATCACCGCAAAAGACGTTGAAGCTCAGAAAACTGCCGCCTTCCTACAGTGCAGTGGTTATGCCGTTCGTTCTTTCAATCCTCATGACCTGCATCATCTCGGCGGTTTCGACGGCGATCGGCACGGGTTGGACGAACGGTTTCGTAGCGACGTGGTCATACGCATGGGGTGTATCATCGCTTGTTGCGTTTCCGAGCCTGCTGATTGTCCTCCCGATCGTGCGACGGATCGTTGCGGCAATTGTCGATCAGCCGGCCCGCCCCTGACACTATCAAACCGAAGCGACGGGCGCCGACGCTCGTCACTCCAGCAAAAAGCAAACAAGAACGGCCCCTTGCGGGGCCGTTCTCATGTGCAATGCCGTCTTCTTGCCTGTCTTGCTCAGGTGAGCGGTGAAAGCTGGATCTCGACGCGGCGGTTCTGGGCACGGCCGGCGGCCGTCGCATTGGAAGCGATCGGACGCGTCTTGCCGAAGCCGGTGACGGCGAAGCGGCGGGAATCGACGCCCTGCCCGGACAGATAGTTGGCGACCGCCAGCGCGCGGCGCTGCGACAGGTCGAAATTGTGTTCGTCGCCACCGGTCGAGTCGGTGTGGCCGAACACGTCGACCGTGGTCTGCCGGAACTTGTTCAGCACAAGTGCGACCGAATTCAGCACTTGATAGAAGCCGGGCTTCACCGCGTCCTGGTCGACGTTGAAGGTGATGTCGGACGGCATGTTGAGGATGATCTGGTCGCCGGTGCGGGTGACGCTGACGCCGGAGCCCTGAAGCTGCCGGCGCAGTTCGGCCTCGTTCTGGTCCATCGTGGCGCCGATGGCGCCGCCGGCGAGCGCGCCGACGCCAGCGCCGATCAGCGCGTTACGGCGATCGTTGCCGCCGGCAAGCAGGCCGAGCCCCGCACCCGCCAGCGCGCCGATGCCGGCGCCGGCCGCAGTGTTGGAAACCTTCTGCTCTCCGGTATACGGATCGGTTGTGGTGCAGGCACTCACGAGCACAGCCGTCGCCACGACGACGAGCACAGTCTTTCTCATTGGGTAGTCCCTCTCCAGTCCGCGGTCCCACCGGTGGCGCGCCGCATCAGCCCTTCCGTTGCATCGGCCCGAAAATCATCGATTTTCGGGCCGATGCATGGATTCAAAGTCTTAGAGCGTACTTTGTGCGTCCAAATGGACGCACGTCGCTCTAATGCTTGTAACATGAAATGCGGCGAAAAATGGAACGGGAAAAGCGGCTGGCTATGGCTTTTCCCGGTCAATTGCACGGCCGCGGTATTGCGCAATTCTGATCGGCTACCAGAGATTATCGGCTACCAGAGATTCTTGCCGTCGATGAGGACGACCTCGACCTGATCGAGGTCGAAATCGTCGAACAGTCGCGAATTAACGCTGATTTTCGGATTGTCGAAATCCGGCTTGCCGGTCGACCAGTCCGGCGTTTCGGTAAAGGTGCCGCAGCCGCAGGTGGCGCAGAAACCGTGTTTTACTGTTTTCGAGCCCCATTGATAGAAAGAGACATTCTTGAGCGGGCTGGTGAGCTTGAATTGCGACGGCGTGTAATAGGCCCATAACGAGCCGCGCTTCGAGCAGAAAGAGCAGGTGCATTGCGTCACGGTTAGCGGCGCTTGCGAAACCTCGAACGTCGTCGCCCTGCAGTGGCAGCTTGCCTTTATTGTCATGAACGCCTCCCTTACGATTGCCTCCTGCCCGCGGCAAGGCAACATAAAGAGACGCTCTTGACAACCGTCGTTCAGCAGACTCGCTTGCCTGCATCGGACGCGTGGCGCGCTTCAATCCTTCTGAAGCATATCGTTATCCCAAAACCGCTGCGCACCCTCGGGGTCAGGCCATTGCTCAGGCCCCGTGGGGCAAAGCTTTTGGGCGACACGCATTAAAACGACGACGGTGGCACGAACAGGCAGATGGTCTTTCCGTCATTGGCGCCGGCGACCGAGCACCAGTGATATTCGCCATCGGGCGAATTCTTGATCCGTGCATCGCTGTAGGCCACGACCTCGCCTGTCCCTTTGATGACATAGCCCTCCGGACGCTCGCTGATCGACGTTTGCGAGACCGCGCGGCAATCATAGCCAGAACAACAGGAGAATGGGTAACTCCAGCCTTGCGGCTTCGCTGCGGTCGGCGTGGCGTCGTGCGCCAAAGCCGGCGCTGCAGATGCAACGATGGCGGCGGTCAGAGCCACCACCGCAATGATTGAATTCAGGAGGCGGCGCGCCGTCTGGACGGCTGAGGCCGATCGGGTCTTGAGAGCAGGCATGGGCGCAGTTCCTATCACCGAGTTATCAAGCGTTTCGCTTGCCCGTTCCCAGAACGTGTCTTCCCAGTGGCCGGATCGTCAGGTCGCAGATACGCCGCGTCCGGCCATAAATGCTTTTTTCCCCCAGCCTTCGGATGCTGGGCTGATTCCTTTGTTGGCGCAAGAAAATTGCTGTGCAAACCGAGCGCCGACATCTGCAACCGGAACCAGCCTGCGGAGTTGACGAGAGTGACTTCATCAACCCCGGCAGATGGGATCGCGGATAACGAGATTCAGTTCGCAGTGGTTCCGGGCCAGGTGCCAGCAGGCCAGCAATATCTAGCCCGGAGGTAGATGTCGTTGTGGAAAATTCGATGAAAAAACAAAGCTATAAAGCGACCGCTCAATTAGAGTGAGAGCCTGTTACTCTAGCGTGATGTTCCTGCTGCTTGGGGCGTAGGAGCTTCAGTCGATATCGGCCACCACTTCGCCGGCGCCGCCCTCGATGCGCTGCGACAGCGACGCCTCCATGAAATCGTCGAGGTCGCCGTCCAGCACGCTCGACGGGCTTGTGCTCTCGACGCCAGTGCGAAGATCCTTCACCAGCTGATAGGGCTGCAGAACGTAGGAGCGGATCTGGTGGCCCCAGCCGATATCGCTCTTCGATGCTTCGGTGGCGTTCGCCACCGCCTCGCGCTTCTTCAGCTCTTCCTCGTAGAGCCGCGAGCGCAGCATCTCCCAGGCCTTCGCCTTGTTCTTGTGCTGGGAGCGCTCGGCCTGGCAGGCGACCGCGATGCCGGTGGCGAGATGGGTGATGCGGACCGCCGAATCGGTAGTGTTGACGTGCTGGCCGCCCGATCCGGACGAACGATAGGTGTCGATGCGGACATCCGATTCGGAAACATCGATCTCGATCGTATCGTCGATTACGGGATAGACCCAGACGCTGGCAAACGACGTGTGGCGGCGCGCATTGCTGTCGTAGGGCGAAATACGCACGAGACGGTGAACGCCGGATTCCGTCTTCAGCCAACCATAGGCATTGTGGCCCTTGATCAGCAGCGTAGCGGACTTGATGCCGGCCTCTTCGCCGTCATGCACTTCCAGCACCTCGACCTTGAATCGCCGCCGCTCGGCCCAACGCGTGTACATGCGCAGAAGCATCGAGGCCCAGTCCTGGCTTTCGGTGCCGCCGGCGCCGGCATGGACTTCGAGATAACTGTCGTTGGCGTCCGCCTCGCCCGAAAGCAGCGTCTCGATCTGGCGGGCCTTTGCTTCGCCGCGCATCGAGCGGATCGCCGCTTCCGCTTCGGCGATGACGCTCTCATCGCCCTCTTCCTCGCCAAGCTCGATCAGGCCGATATTGTCTTCCAGCGCCTGGGTAAGGCCTTTGACCGCGGCGATGCCTTCCTCGAGGCCCTGGCGCTCACGCATCAGCTTCTGCGCCTCCAGCGGTTCGTTCCAGAGACTCGAATCCTCGGCACGCACATTCAGGTATTCAAGCCGCTTTATGGCTTGATCCCAGTCAAAGATGCCTCCTCAGCAGGGTTATCGCCTGCCTGATTTCGTCGACAATGTTCTGCGTTTCCGCGCGCATGGCTGGTCGTTCTGTCCTGTGCTGAAATGGTGCCCTGTTGCTTAATCAGAGCTGGGTTGGCGCGATACATAGGGACGGCACCGCCGCCTGTAAAGCGAAATGGGCCGGCTCGAAAGCCGGCCCAGAACACCATGTCCTATGTCAATAGAGCCCGCCGCCGCCGGACTGGATGGCTTGGTTGGCCTGTGGCGACAGCGCGCCGCCGGAGGCGTTGGAGCCGTCCGCACCCATGCCGATCACCCAATAGCTGTCGGCGGGGCCCGTGCCCGGCTTGAAGGCTTCGATAAAGGCGCCAGCGTCGTCTGGATTGGCAGCCATGCCGGTCTTGCGATTGATGGCGATCAGCTTCATGCCTTCGGGAACCTGGAAATCGACATTGGGCGTGCCGTCCAGCGCCACGCGCATGAAGTCCTTGAAGATCGGCGCTGCGAGACCGCCGCCGGTCGCACCCTTGCCAAGACCTTTCGGCTGATCGTAGCCCATATAAAGGCCGACAACGAGATTGGGCGTGTAGCCGATGAACCAGGTATCCTTCTCGTCGTTTGTCGTTCCGGTCTTGCCGGCGATGTGGCGGCCGAGTTCGGCGACGGTGGCGCCGGTACCGCGCTCGACGACGCCCTCCATCATCGAGGTGATCTGATAGGCGGTCATCGGATCGAGCACCTGCTCGGAATTGTCGACCAGTTCCGGCTCAGGCTGGTTCTGCCATTCGGCGGCGTTGCAATTTTCGCAGCCGCGTTCGTCCTGCCTGTACACCGTCTTGCCGTAACGATCCTGGATGCGGTCGATCAGCGTCGGCTTGATCGACTTGCCGCCGTTGGCCATGATCGAATAAGCCGACACCATGCGCATCACGGTGGTCTCGCCCGAACCCAGCGCCATCGGCAGGTACGGCGCCAGACGGTCATAGACGCCGAAGCGCTCGGCATATTCGGCGACCAGCTTCATGCCCATGTCGTTGGCCAGGCGCACAGTCATGAGATTGCGCGACCTCTCGATGCCGGACCGCAAGGTTGCCGGGCCAGCTGTCCTTCCATCGTAGTTCTTCGGCGTCCAGGTCGTGTTGCCGCTCTTGATGGTGATCGGGCCGTCCATGATCACCGAAGCCGGCGTATAGCCATTGTCGAGGGCGGCCGAATAGACGATCGGCTTGAACGACGAACCCGGCTGCCGCATGGCCTGCGTGGCACGGTTGAATTCGGATTGCGAGTAGGAGAACCCGCCGACCATGGCCAGAACGCGGCCGGTATGCGGATCCATGGCGATCATGCCGCCTTCCACTTCGGGGGCCTGGCGCAGGATATAGGCCCCATCCGTACCCTCTTTCTTCTGCACGAAGATGACATCGCCCGGCTTCAGCACGTCCGCCGGCGATTTGGCCTTGACGGTCTTGCCGCCGACCACATGACGCATGGCGAAGCTCATGTCCTCGCGGCTGACAGTGCCTTCGATGCGATCCTTGACGAGTTCGCCCGAGATCTGCCGGGTCGGCCGAAGGCCGATGGACAGACCGCTCTCCGAGCTGTCGAGCACGACGGCCAGCGACCATTCGGGCACGTCGTCCAATCCCTTGACTTCGCTCAAAGGCACGCCCCAGTCGCCGGATACGCTGATGGTCTTCACCGGCCCGCGATAGCCACGCAGCGTATCGAACTTCATCAGGCCGTTCTGCATGGCTTTGCGGGCGATGAGCTGCATCTTGGGATCGAGCGTCGTACGGACGGACAGGCCGCCCTCGTAGAGCGCATTCTCGCCGTAGCGCGCGCTGATCTGGCGACGCACTTCCTCAGTGAAGTATTCGCCTGCGAACAGATAGGTGCCGGAGCGGCGTGGCTTGACGCCGAGCGGCTCGGCCTTGGCCTTGGCGCCTTCCTCTTGCGTGACGTAACCGTTGTCGACCATCTGGTCGATGACCCAGTTGCGGCGCTCGATGGCGCGGTCGGCATATTTGAACGGGTGATAGTTGGAGGGACCCTTCGGCAAAGCCGCCAGATAGGCCGCCTCCGCCACGGTGAGTTCATTCACCGCCTTGTCGAAATAAGTGAGCGCTGCGCCGGCGACGCCATAAGCGCCGAGCCCGAAGAAAATCTCGTTAAGGTAGAGCTCGAGAATGCGATCCTTCGAATAGGCCTGCTCGATGCGGAAGGCGAGGATCATCTCCTTGATCTTGCGCTCGTAGGTCTGGTCCGAGGACAACAGGAAGTTTTTCGCCACCTGCTGGGTGATCGTCGAGGCGCCGACCTGGCGCTTGCCCGAGCCGAAATTCTGCAGATTGACCATGACTGCGCGACCAAGGCCGGTCATGTCGATGCCGGGGTGATTGTAGAAATTCTTGTCCTCGGCAGACAGGAAGGCCGCCTTGACACGGTCCGGCACCGCCTGGATCGGCAAATACAGGCGCCGCTCGCGCGCATATTCGGCCATCAGCGCACCGTCGGACGCATGGATGCGGGTCGTCACCGGCGGTTCATATTTGGCCAGCACCTCGTAGTCGGGCAGATCCTTCGACAAATGGCTGATATAGATCGCCACGCCCGCCGCGACCAAAAGGGCCAGCGCCGTGCCGATTCCGAAGAAATAGCCAATGAGACGAATCATGCCCGCTCCAGTCCTTGGTTCGGGAATTGCCTAAACGAAGCCGCCTTTCGCGCAAGCTTTCGAGACGATCCCGACCGGTAATCGAAAACCCATGTCGCCACCATGTGGGCAAAATGCGGCAGCTTGGAATTTCGGCTTCGAATGGCGGAAATAAGTGCAGGGTGTTGTCGTCGTGCAACGCTGCCTCTGGTTGTAGCGCGGCTGGCATCTCAGCCTCCGGTTCCGGCTCCGGCCCGGGCTGAGGCGAACAGGGCGATGGCATTGGTTATGCTCTGGGCCGCCTTGCCGCGCCAATCGGCGCTGAGCAGTTGCGCCTCGTCCTTGGCGTTCGACAGGTAGCCGAGTTCGACCAGCACGGAGGGGACATCCGGCGCCTTCAACACCTTGAAGCTGGCCGAACGCTGCGGATTGTTGATGAGGCCGACACTAGTGGAAAGCTGGCCGACCAAAGTCTGGGCAAAACGCATCGAGAAACTGTGCGTCTCGCGGCGAATCAGGTCGATCAGGATGTCGGTCACTTCCTTGTTGTCGTCCTTGATTTCCATGCCGGCGAATTGGTCGGAAAGGTTTTCACGGTCGGCGAGCGCCTGCGCTTCGGGATCGGAAGCCTTGTCGGAGACGGTGTAGACGGTTGCGCCGCGAAGGCCCTTGACCCTGATCGTATCGGCGTGGATCGAAATGAGCAGATCGGCCTCGTGCTGGCGGGCAATGCGCACGCGGTCGTCCAGCCGCAGGAATTGGTCCGTCTCGCGCGTCATGAACACGTCGTATTTGCCGACTGCGGCAAGTCTTTCCCGCAATTCGATGGCGAAGGCGAGCGTGACGTTCTTTTCGACCGTGCCGTTCATTCCCTCGGCGCCGCCGTCGATGCCGCCATGGCCTGGATCGATGACGACGGTGAAGCGATGGCCTGGATTGGAGACCGGGCCGGTGCCGACCCTGCCGCCCTTGTCGGAGGAGACCGTCGAGCCGGTGGTCAGCGCCTGATTGGCAAGAGCGGCGTCGAACTCCCGTACGGACGCCGCAGACATGTCGATTGCGATGCGGTAGCCGCTGCCGTCATCATTCTTGAGCACGTCGAACCTGTCGACGGCGAACGGGCCCTCGCCGGTGAGAATCAGCCGCGACACCCCTTCGCCGAGGTCGCCGTAGCGCACACTCCTGACCAGGCCGCGCGCCTTCACATCCTTGGCATTGATGGCGAATTTCGTGCTTGGCAGGTCGACGACCAGACGGTGGGGACCGCGCAGCAGGAACCATTTGACGTCGGGCTCGCGGTCGAAATTCATGACGATGCGCATCTTGGTGGCGTCACCCGCCATTTTGTAGCTCGTCACGGCGAGCGGCGCGTCGGCGGCAAAGGAAACCGGCGAAAAGACCAGGCAAGCGACAACCAGCGACAGCAGACAAGCAGCGCGGAAGTAGACAGCGTAGAAAAAAATGCCTCCGGCGCGACCACTCTTGTGCGTGAAGACTGCCAGTCCCATCTCTTTCCAGTCGCTCCGGTTTGGCGCCAGGCGCCCAGTCTTGTTTGTCGGAGTGTCGTCGTTTTGTCGGAGTGTCGTCGTTTTGTCGAAGTGCCGGTTAGGCCGCGAACTCGATTAACGATTGGTATCCAGAGAAGGTTAACCAAGCCTTTTCATGCAACGCCAAAGCCGTGCTTCCGTTGCGGAACTGCTTTTTGCCGGCATCGGAAATCGGGGTTGCCTTCCAACCCGCCAAATCATAAAAGCGATGGTGGATCACTGCAATCCTGGAACCGTCCTTCTCCGCAGCTTCCTGCTACAGGTCAGATGAACGACGGCTCCTTTCGCTTCAGGCGAAGAAGGTATCAAGTGATCGCGACGAATTTCGCAGGTGCGAGCCCGTGGCGGGGGAAGCGTCTGCGTGAGGAAAACGGCCGGGATTGTCCCGCGCCGGCTCTGTATGAGCAAACAAGCTGGTCCGGTTTTCCCGGGCTTTGGTTCAAAAAGGTTCTGCTGGTTACGATGGCTTCAAGCGCAATCATGGAAAGGTCCGCAGCAAACCGCGCCATTATGGCTGCGGGCGGCACCGCCATGGCGCTCAGGCAGCGGCCGGCGGACATTCAATTGCCCGGCACCCATGTTCATCCACACTCACAGCGGCGGGCTTTGCCCCGCAAGCTGCGGCTGACGGCTGCCGGGGGGAAACGAAATAATGCCCAACAAAATGCTGATAGACGCCTCCCACCCGGAGGAAACACGAGTTGTCGTCGTTCGCGGTAACCGCATTGAAGAATTCGACTTTGAATCCCAGGACAAGAAGCAGCTCAAAGGAAACATCTACCTCGCCCGCGTAACCCGCGTCGAACCCTCGCTTCAGGCAGCCTTTGTCGAATATGGCGGCAACCGTCACGGTTTCCTCGCCTTCAGTGAAATTCATCCCGACTACTACCAGATTCCGGTCGCCGACCGTCAGGCGCTGCTGCGCGCGGAAGCGCAGGAAGCAGAAGACGAGGACGATGAGGACGGCGAAGGCGACGACCGCCAGAGCCGCGATCGCGGGCGGCGGGGACGCCGGCGCGGCGGCAAGAGCCGCGACCGAGGCGAGCACAAGCGTGATGCAGGTGCGGCCGATTCGGACGATTCTGTCGAGTCCAACGACAGCGGCTCCAACGAGGGCGGCGAACACGGCGAGGATGCGGTCGCGGAGAACGTCGCTGCCGTTTCCGAAAGTGTCGACACGCCGTCCGATACTTCGGAACATGGCGAGGATGTCGCCGGTCATGTTGACGCGAGTCATAATGAGACGAGCCATGACGAGACTGGGCCTACCGAAGGCGGACCCAATTCCATCGCCGCCAGCATTGAAGCGGATGTGATTTCCGAAGCCGTGCCGCAGCCGGACTCGGCCGGCGAAGCCACGTCCACCGACAATGATCGCGGCATGCTGGAAGAGGTGCAGTCCTCGCATCCGGACGACCATGAGGTCGAATCGGTCGGCGCCGAGGATGCGCTGGAAGAAGCGCGCAATCGCCGCAAGCCGGTGCGCCGCCAGTACAAGATCCAGGAAGTGATCAAGCGCCGGCAGATCCTCCTGGTGCAGGTCGTGAAGGAAGAGCGCGGCAACAAGGGCGCGGCGCTCACCACCTACCTGTCGCTTGCCGGCCGCTATTCGGTGCTGATGCCGAACACGGCGCGTGGCGGCGGCATCTCGCGCAAGATCACCAACGCGCAGGACCGCAAGCGGCTGAAGGAGGTCGTCGCCGATCTCGAAGTGCCGCAGGGCATGGGCGTCATCCTGCGCACCGCCGGTGAAAGCCGCACCAAGGCCGAGATCAAGCGCGACTACGAATATCTGATGCGGCTTTGGGAAAACGTCCGCAATCTGACGCTGCAGTCCACGGCCCCTGCCCTGGTCTACGAAGAAGGCAGCCTGATCAAGCGCTCGGTGCGCGATCTCTACAACAAGGACATCGACGAGATCCTGGTCTCCGGCGAAGAGGGCTATCGCGAGGCCAAGGACTTCATGCGCATGCTGATGCCGAGCCACGCCAAGGTCGTGCAGCCGTTCCGCGACACGACGCCGATCTTCGTGCGTAATGGCATCGAGGCGCAGCTCGACCGCATGCTGCAGCCGCAGGTGACCCTAAAGAGCGGCGGCTACATCATCATCAACCAGACCGAAGCGCTGGTCGCCATTGACGTCAATTCGGGCCGCTCCACCAAGGAGCACTCGATCGAGGACACAGCACTTCACACCAATCTGGAAGCGGCCGAGGAGGTCGCACGGCAGCTGAGGCTGCGCGATCTTGCCGGCCTGATCGTCATCGACTTCATCGACATGGAGGAGAACCGCAACAACCGCTCCGTCGAAAAGCGGCTGAAGGATCACCTCAAGAACGATCGCGCCCGCATCCAGGTCGGCCGCATCTCGCATTTCGGCCTGATGGAGATGTCGCGCCAGCGCATCCGTGCCAGCGTGCTGGAATCGACGATGAAGCCTTGCCCGCATTGCGGCGGCACCGGCCATGTGCGGTCCGATTCGTCTGTCGCGCTGATGGTGGTGCGGGCGATCGAGGAATTTCTGCTCAAGGATTCGCGCAGCCACATCACGGTGCGGACGCCGGCGGCGACCGCGCTCTATGTGCTCAACCACAAGCGCGGCACGCTGGTGGAGCTCGAAAACCGCTTCGGCCTGACCATCACCGTCGAGGCCGACGACACGGTCGGCGCCCAGCACTATGCGATCTTCCGCGGCGCGCTGGCTGAAAAGCCTGAGGGCTTCATCGAGGTGCGCACCTTGCCCGCCTATGTCGAGCCGGAAGAGCCCGCCGACGAAATCGTCATCGAGGAGGAGGAAGACGAGGCCGTTGCACCCGCGGAGCAACCGCGCCAAGCTCAGCAGCCGCAGCAGCCAAGGCCAAGCGAGGATGGCGAAGGCCGCGACCGCAAGCGCCGCAAGCGCCGCAGACGGCGCGGCGGCAAGGATCGCGACCGCGAGCATGGCGCCCCCATGGAAGGCGCGTCCCTCCCGGCCACTGCCGAAGGCGTATCCGAGGCCTTAGGCGATGAAGGTGTCGAAGCAGACCACGAGGACCAGGTCGGCGTCACTGAGGCGGTGGAAGCGTCGGATGACGGTCAAGTGGTGGATGAAGGTCTGGGCAAGAAGCGCCGGCGCGGCAAGCGTGGCGGCAAGCGCAATCGCCGTGAAGACGGCGAAGGCGAGGTCGATGCAGGCACTGCCGAATCTGCTGACGAAGTCTTGGAGGGCGTAGCCGTCTCCAGCGAGCCGGTAGCAGCAACGCCGGTCGAAGAGCCTGTGGACCTTGCTCCGGCCAATGACGACATGCCGAGCGCCGAAAAGCCGAAGAAGCCGCGCCGCGCCGCCAAGCCGAAGAAGGCTGCGGCGGACGTCGTCGCCGAGACGCCGGTAGCCGAGTCGGAAATTTCTGCCGAGGCTCCCGCACCTGTTCCGGAGGAAACAGTCGTGGCCACCGTTGACGAAAAACCGAAGGTCCGCCCATCGCGACGCAAGCCTGTACCGGTAGATGCTCCGGTTGAGCCGATCGTGTCTTCGACTGTTGCCGAAGAGGAAAAGACCGAGGAAAAGCCGAAGCGTGCCGGCTGGTGGCAGCGGAAAGGCTTTTTCTAAGCTTTTCGGTAGTTTAGCCTGATCTTTTGACCAAAAGAATCCCGCGCTGTCCTGTCGACAGCGCGGGATTTTTCTTGTCTGAAGCGTCACAATCTCTATGGCGCGAAGACCGACCAGTTCATCATCTTCGCCAGCCTTTCCAGCGCCATCGACCCCAGCCTGGAATTGCCGTTGGCGTTGAGGCCGGGCGACCATACCGCAAGCGAGGCCACCCCCGGCACGATCGCCAAAATGCCGCCGCCGACGCCGCTCTTGCCCGGGATGCCGACGCGAAAGGCGAAATCGCCGGAGCCGTCATAATGACCGCAGGTCAGCATCATCGCGCCAATGCGGCGGGCGCGCTCGGCCGAAACAACGGAATGGCCGGTCGCCGGGTTCTTGCCGCCATTGGCAAGAAAGCGGCCGGCCAAAGCCAGTTGCCGGCAGCTCATGGCGATGGCGCAATGATGGAAATAGACGCCCAGCGCCAGGTCCGGCGCGTGGTTGAGATTGCCGAAGGATTTCATGTAGTTGGCAAGCGCCAAGTTGCGAAAACCGGTGGCCCGTTCCGAAGCCGCGACCTCGCGGTCGATGATGATGGTCTCGTCGTCGGCCAGGAACTGGATGAAGCGCAGGATCTCGCCGATCGCCTCGCGCGGCTGGTGGCCGGCGAGCAGAATGTCGGAAATGACGATGGAGCCGGCATTGATGAACGGATTGCGCGGAATGCCGTTCTCATGCTCGAGCTGGACGATCGAGTTGAACGGGTTGCCCGAAGGCTCGCGCCCGACACGCTGCCACAACGCGTCGCCGACATTGCCGAGCGCCAATGTCAGCGTGAACACCTTCGAAATGCTCTGGATCGAAAACGGCTCATCGGCGTCGCCCGCCATCAGCACGCGACCGTCATTGGTCACGGCGGCGATACCGAACTTTTTCGGATCGACCTTGCCGAGTTGCGGAATGTAGGTCGCGACTTCGCCGCGATCCGTGCGCTCCGCCATTTCGGCGGCAATTTCGGTCAAAGCCTGTTCGAGTTCCGGCATTCGCGCTACTTCAGCCAGCGTTCGAGGCGCATCATCGCCTCGACCATCTCATCGTGGCTGCCGGCGTAGGAAAAGCGCATGGTTCGATGGCCTTGAAGCGGATCGAAATCGCGGCCAGGCGTCGCCGCCACATGCGCCTCGGCCAGCATCTTGCGCGCGAAGGCCATACTGTCGTTGGTGTGCCTGGTGACATCGCAGAAGGCGTAGAACGCCCCGTCCATCGGTGCCGCCAGCGCAAAGCCGAGTTCGGGCAGGCGTGTCATCAAAAGCTCGCGATTCCAGGCGTAGCGCGCCTTCACCGCCTCCAATTCCGCGGTCGCCTTGAACGCCTCGATCGCGGCGATCTGGGACAGTTCCGGCGGTGAGATGTAGAGACTCTGGGCGATGCGCTCGACCGGCCGCACCAATGCTTCCGGCAGCACCATCCAGCCGACACGCCAACCAGTCATGCAGTAATATTTCGAGAAGGAATTGATCACCGTCACGTCCTGGCCGTAGGCAAGCGCCGTCGTGTCCGGCGCAGCGTAAGCCAGCCGGTGATAGATCTCGTCGGAGATCACGGCGATGCCGAGCTCTTCCGCCGTCGTCACCAGCGCCAACAGCTCGTCGGCGGGGATAATTGCCCCGGTCGGATTGGCCGGGCTGGCAAACAACACGCCCTTCAGCGGTTTTTCGCGATGCGCGGCCTTGAGGTGTTCGGCGTGGAGATAGGCATCACCGCCGAGCTCGATCTCGACGATCCCGATGCCGAGCGCGGCCATGATATTGCGATAGGCCGGATAGCCCGGGGCGGCGATGGCGACACGATCGCCTGGATCGAACATCGCCAGAAAGGCCAGGTTGAAGGCGGCCGACGATCCGGTGGTGACGGCGATCCGGCCGGGTGAAACGGCAAGCCCGTAGTGGTCGGCATAGTGCTGCGCGATCGCCTCGCGCAGGCCGGAAAGACCCAATGCGTCGGTGTAGCCGATGCGCCCCATCTTCAATGCGTTCGTCGCCGCTTGCCTGACCCCGGCCGGCGCCGGGTCGGACGGCTGGCCAACGGCCATGGAAACAACCGGCACTCCCTTTGCCTTCAGCCGATTCGCTTCCGCCAGAATGTCCATGGCGTGGAACGGTTCGACTTCGCCGCGGCGCGAAAGCGATACAACCATTTGACCTCATTCCTTTGTCGGCCCCTTTGGGTCGGCCCGGCGCCGAGCTTTGGCGTCCCGCGCCGCACAAATGCCCGATTGATGTGAGGATCACAAGTTCGGTAAAGTTTCAGTGCCGACTTTTCATCCTCCGCCCGCTCGTCTACCAGTGGACCTGCCATGTTGAGCCGACCCAAATCGATGATAGCCAGGGCAGCGCGCGCCTTCGCGACGCTTTCGCTTGCCGCGACGGTCGCTGTGACCGGCACCATCAGCGCCTTAGCGCAAAACGTGCCGGTGGTGCGCGATGCCGAGATCGAGGCGCTGGTACGCGATTATGCGCGGCCGATCTTCCGGGCCGCGGGCCTGCCGGAAGGCGGCGTCGACATCGTGCTGGTCAACGACCAGAGTTTCAACGCCTTCGTTGCCGGGCCCCGTCTGTTCATCAACACCGGCGCCCTGATGTCGGCGGAGACGCCCAACGAGATCATCGGCGTCATCGCACACGAAGCCGGCCACATTGCCGGTGGGCACCAGCAAAAATTGCGCAACCAGCTCGAACGCGCCAAGACGATGGCCATCATCGCGACACTGCTTGGCGCCGGGGCCATCGTCGCCGGCGCCACCACCAAAAGCCGGGGCCTCGCCGGCGCCGGCATGGGGGTCGCGGCTGGCGGCGGCGAGATGGCGCAGCGCAGTATCCTCGCCTATCAGCGCACCGAAGAGATGACCGCCGACCGCTCGGCGATAACCTATCTCAATGCCACCGGTCAGTCCGGCCTGGGCATGCTGAAGACCTTCGGCCGCTTTCAGAGCGCGCTCTCGCTGTCAGGGGCGCAGGTCGATCCCTACCGGATCAGCCATCCGCTGCCGCGGGAACGCATCGCCAATCTCGAAGTCCTGGTCAAGCAGAGCCCCTATGTCGACAAGGTCGATACGCCGGCACTGCAGCAGCGGCACGACATGATGCGCATCAAGATCGCCGCCTATATGGGAGGCAAGGCCGCCGCATCGCGGCTGATGCGCAAGAACCCGGGCAGCCTCGCCTCGCAATATGGCGACGCGCAGACGAGCTACCTTTTCGGCGATCTGGCCGGGGCGCTCGCCAAGACCAACGCGCTGATCAAGGCACAGCCGAAAAACCCCTATTTCCAGGAATTGCGCGGCGACATCCTGATGAAGGCGAACAGACCGAAGGCTGCCGCCGAAGCCTATGCCAAGGCGGTCAGCCTCGATCCGGCGCGATCCGGGTTGCTGTCGGTCTCCTACGGCCAGGCGCTGATGGCCATCGGCACGCCCGATTCCCTGGAGAAAGCGGTGGTGCAGATCAACAAGGGCCTCGGGCGCGACCGGGAAAACGCCGTCGGTTACCGCCATCTGGCGCAGGCCTATGGCGAACTCGGCAACATTCCGGCCGCCGATCTTGCAACCGCCGAAGGCCATTTCTATTCCGGCGCCTACAAGGATGCCAAGATCTTCGCAATGCGCGCGCAGATGAAAATGAAGCGCGGCGAGCCGGGCTGGATCCGCGCGCAGGACATCATAAACTACGCACCATCAGGCAAGAAAAAGTGAACCTTCCGACCGTGCGCGGCGACATGTAGTCGGACCAATCGAGGTCAGACCAATCGGGCCGGAAACCAGGCAAGAGGATTAGGGACGATGAACAAGGCAATTCTGCTGGGCACCACGGGAGTGGCGGTCGCTCTCGCCATGCTGGGTTTCGGGTTCGTGACCGGAAGTCCGCAGACGGCAAAGGCCGATGCCGTGCAGATCGCCCAGGCGGCGCCCGCCGACACCAAGATCGACCGGGCCGAAGTCGAAGGCATCATCCGCGACTATCTCCTGAAGAACCCCGAAGTGCTGCTGGAGGCTCAGGAAGCGCTCGAGGCCAAGCAGAAGGAGGCGCAGCGCGTCGCCAGTCTCGCCATAATCAAAGATGCCAAGGACCAGATCTTCAACTCGGCCTTCGACGGCGTCGTCGGCAATCCGAACGGCAAGGTCACCATCGTCGAGTTCTACGATTACAATTGCGGCTACTGCAAACGCGCCATGGAGGACATGAAGACGCTGACGACAGCCGATCCGGACCTGCGCTTCGTGCTCAAGGAGTTCCCGATCCTCGGCCCGGATTCGCAGAAGGCGAGCGTCGTCTCGATGGCCTTCCACCTGATGATGTCGGAGAAATACGGCGAGTTCCACAACGCGCTGCTCGGCGCCCAGGGACGCGCCACCGAAGCAGCGGCCATCAAGGTAGCGCTTTCGCTCGGCGCCGACGAAGCGACGCTGCGCGAGAAGATGAAGGACCCGTCGATCGCCGAGGCCCTCTCCAAGACCTATGACATTGCCAACAAGCTGGCCATAACCGGAACGCCCTCCTATGTGGTCGGCAACGAGGTGGTGTTCGGGGCGCTCGGCCAGGAAGTGCTGGCGGAGAAGATCGAGGCGGCCAAGGCCGCACTCTGATCGGCTTCGGCGCAAGCCATTTTCCGCCTGTTGTGGACAGCGAAAGAACCCACTTGCGCTCTTTTCGCAGGCGTCTAAGCCCATTATAGAGGTCCGGCGCGCCGACTGGTGCCGGCGCTGATGTGGTGGATTTGAAGTTCCTGCTACTTTGGTGGCATCAGCGTTCAGGAACTTCAAATCCACCGCATCAGAAATGTAAAAATTGCCAGTGTGGCTTTGAATCCGAAATTCGTTCAAAGCGCTGCTCCAAGGTATTGCGAATTTCGGATTCAAAACCACACTGGAAAAGGTCGGCATTTTGAAAACGGTTTTCGTCCTGAACGGTCCCAACCTCAACGCGCTCGGCAAGCGCGAGCCGGGCATCTATGGCGGCAAGACGCTTGCCGCGATCGCCGACGATTGCAAGCAGGCAGGTGCGGCGCTTGGGCTCGAGATCGATTTCCGTCAGTCGAACCATGAGGGCGACCTCGTCGACTGGATACAGGAAGCCGCCGACAAGGCTGTTGGCATCGTCATCAATCCGGGCGCCTACAGCCACACCTCGATCGCCATTCACGACGCCATCCGCTCAGTCGCCCCATTGCCCGTCGCCGAAGTTCATCTTTCCAACATCCATGCGCGGGAATCATTCCGCCACGTCTCCATGGTCTCGCCGGTCGCCGTCGGCGTGATCTGCGGGTTCGGGCCGCTCGGCTACACACTGGCGCTGCAGGCGCTGGCCGCACGCCTATGACCGGCCAACAAACAGAAGGCTCGAAAATGTCGATAAAGAAGAATGGTGTTGACCAGCAGCTTATCCGCGATCTGGCGGGCATACTGAACGACACCAACCTCACCGAGATCGAGGTCGAGCTGGGTGACTTGAAGGTGCGCGTGTCGCGACAAGCGCCGGCCGTCCATGCGGTCGCCGCGCCGCAGCCCGCCTATGCGCCGCCGGCAGCGCAGCCATCGGCCGCAGCCGCCCCGGCAGCGGCCGACGTGTCCAAGAATGCGGTGGCCTCGCCCATGGTCGGCACCGCCTACCTGGCGCCGTCGCCCGACGCCAAGGCGTTCATCGAAGTCGGCCAGCAGGTCAAGGAAGGCCAGACGCTGCTGATCATCGAGGCCATGAAGACGATGAACCAGATCCCCTCGCCCCGTGCCGGCACGGTGACGGCGATCCTGTTCGAGGATGCGCAGCCGGTCGAATATGGCATGCCGCTCGTCGTGATCGAGTAGAGCCGGGAACAGCCGAAAAATGTTCCAGAAAATCCTCATCGCCAATCGCGGCGAAATCGCTCTGAGGGTGCTGCGCGCCTGCAAGGAGCTCGGCATCCAGACGGTGGTGGTGCATTCGACCGCCGATGCCGACGCCATGCATGTGCGGCTCGCCGACGAGAGCGTCTGCATTGGCCCGCCGCCGTCGCGCGACAGCTATCTCAACATCCACCAGATCGTCGCGGCCTGCGAGATCACCGGCGCCGACGCGGTGCATCCGGGCTACGGCTTCCTGTCGGAGAATGCCAAATTCGCCGATATCCTCGCCGCGCACAACATCACCTTCATCGGCCCGACCGGCGATCACATCCGCATCATGGGCGACAAGATCGAGGCCAAGCGCACCGCCAAGCGCCTTGGTATTCCGGTGGTGCCCGGGTCCGACGGCGCGGTCACCGAGGAAAAGGAAGCCAAACGCATCGCCGCCGAGATCGGCTACCCCGTGATCATCAAGGCGTCGGCCGGCGGCGGCGGACGCGGCATGAAAGTGGCGCGCAGCGAAGCCGATCTTGTCGTCGCACTGCAGACGGCGCGTTCGGAAGCCGGTTCTGCGTTCGGCGACGACGCCGTATACATCGAGAAATACCTTCAAAAGCCACGCCACATCGAGGTGCAGGTATTCGGCGACGGTGTCGGCCACGGCGTGCATTTCGGCGAGCGCGACTGCTCGCTGCAGCGCCGTCACCAGAAAGTCTGGGAAGAAGCGCCATCGCCGGCCCTCAATGCCGAGGAGCGCGCGCATATCGGCGGCGTCTGCGCCAGGGCGATCGCCGATCTTGGCTATTCCGGCGCCGGCACCATCGAATTCCTTTACGAGAACGGCGAATTCTACTTCATCGAGATGAACACGCGCCTGCAGGTCGAGCATCCGGTGACGGAGGCGATCACCGGCATCGATCTCGTGCATGAGCAGATCCGCGTCGCCTCGGGCGCTGGGCTTTCGGTGCGCCAGGAAGATATCCGCTTCCAGGGCCATGCCATCGAATGCCGCATCAATGCCGAAGATGCGCGCACCTTCACGCCCTCACCCGGCACGATCACCCACTTCCACACACCGGGCGGCCTCGGCATCCGTGTCGATTCCGGCGTCTATTCCGGCTACAAGATCCCGCCCTACTACGACAGCCTGATCGGCAAGCTGATCGTGCACGGCCGCAACCGCGTCGAATGCATGATGCGGCTGCGGCGGGCGCTCGACGAATTCGTCGTCGACGGCATCAAGACGACGCTGCCGCTGTTTCGCGATCTCGTCGGCAATGCCGATATCGCCAATGGCGAGTATGACATCCACTGGCTGGAAAAATATCTGGCCAAAGAGGATTAGGTCGTGAACTTATAGAATATAATGACGCGATGACCCGTCCCTACGCGCCAGGCTATCGCATCCCGACCGACCTGTTGCTCAAGGCCTACGCCTCGGGCGTCTTTCCGATGGCCGAAAGCGCCACCGATCCCGAAGTGTTCTGGGTACGGCCGGAGACGCGCGGCATCATCCCGCTCGATGGTTTTCACACGCCCAAAAGCCTGAGGAAGGCGATCCGGAAAAACCTGTTCGACATCCGTTTCGATTTCGACTTCGAGGCGACGATCGATGGCTGCGCCGAGAGGCGCGAGGAACGCCGGTCGACCTGGATCAATGCGCCGATCCGCGAGGCCTATGTCGAACTCCATCGGATGAGCCATTGCCATTCGGTCGAAGCCTGGCGTGAGGGTCGGCTGGTTGGCGGCCTCTACGGCGTGTCGCTCGGCCGGGTGTTCTTCGGCGAAAGCATGTTCGCCAGGGAAACGGACGCGTCGAAGGTCTGCCTGGTGCATCTGGTCGAGCGCCTGAAGGAACGGCGCTTTGCGCTGCTCGACACCCAGTTCACCACCGAGCACCTCAAACGCTTCGGCGCGGTCGACGTGCCAAGGGGCAAGTATGAAAAGATGCTGGCTGACGCGTTGAAGGGCGAAGCGGTCTTTTTCCCGTGATCTGCGCCAGGGTCAGTGTTTTGCGGCAGGCTCAAGAGGCGTCTGCGCGTGGAACATCATCTTCCAGCCATTTACGCGATGGACATAACCGGTGCTGACCAGCGCCGCATAAGGCTCGCCATTCTCGCGAGTGGCATGGGCCTCATAGGTCAGTATGACGATGTCGCTGCCCGGCTCGATGATGCCCTTGAGGTCGATGTCGAGATCGCGCCAGCGGTTCGGGTCCGTCGCGGTTCCGGCCAGATCGGCGTTGCTCATCGTTTGCGCCATCTGTGGGAAGGCCACCAGGCATTCGGTGTCGGCATTGGCTTTGAAATAGGCAGCGTCGCCGGTCCAGAACCCTCTTTCGAGATCGAGGAGTTCGTTCTTGTTGGCCATCATGGGGACATCTCCGTAACGCCAGCCATGACCAACGCACGGAGAATAAGGCGGTTCCGGAAGGCTCAGCATGTGATCCCGAACAGGTGATTCCGCATCTGGCGCCCTAATTGGATTTAGCAGCGTCGGGTGCCGGAACCTCCGACTTCTGCTTGCAGCCCTTCAGCCAGACGTCGTAGACGGCGTGCTCGACGGCATTGAGGCCGGGGCTTTCGGCAAACATCCAACCGGTGAAGATGCGGCGGATCTTGCGATCCAGCGTGATCTCGTCGACCTCGACGAAGGAATCGGTCTTCGGCTCTTCGGTTTGCGGCTGCGAATAGCAGATGCGCGGCGTCACCTGCAAAGCACCGAACTGCACCGTCTCGTCAATATAGACATCGAAGGTGATGATGCGGCCGGTGATCTTGTCGATGCCGGCGAATTCGGCGACGGGATTGGTGATGCGTTCTGGTGCCGCCGGTGCCGCCGGAGCCACCGTCGCATCCGGTTCCATTGGCGCCTCCGGTGTCGCTGGCGCCTCCGGCGTCGCTGGCTCTTCCCAGGCCTCCGGTTCGATTGGTGCCTCCAGCGTCTGTGCGGCGGCCATGGCGCAAGCGACAAGAGCGGCGGCCATCGTCAGTCCGCCTATCGAGATTCGGCTGAAAATGCTCATGCAAGGGTCCGGTGGTTAGCGCCCGGGGTGATTCTGTCGCGCCCAAGGCTAGTCGCTGCTGTCAGATCGGCAAGCAGCTAAACGCCAATTGTGGCGATAAAGGACCGATCCGTCTCGACGAGCGGTTACGACCCCGGCGTCCAGGCGTCGTAATCGCCCGTCACCTGCGGGCGGTGTTGATTGGTGAGCACGGAGCCCTTGGGGCGATAGGCGGCGGCACTTCCGGTAAGGTTCGGCTGATGCGGCTTCTGCCAGTCGCGTGGCTTGTAGTTTTCGCTCGGCGGCGCGACATCGACGCGGTGATGCATCCAGCCATGCCAGCCGGGCGGAATCATCGAGGCTTCCGAATAGTCGTGATAGATGACCCAGCGGCGGGTGCGGCCTTCCGAATCGACACCACCTTCGTAGTAGACGTTGCCAGCCTCGTCCTGCCCGACTTTCTTGCCATGCCGCCAGGTGTGGAAGCGCGTGCCCAGCGTCTGGCTGTTCCACCAGGTGAAAAACTGCAGAAGGAACGTCTTCATCCAAAATCCTCGCGGCAAGTCCTCGCGGCGGCAGCGGCGGCACCCGTTGCCTGCTTATGGCGTCAGGTCATCGCGAAGGCAAGGGTTTTGCCGCAAGCGTCGCGCAAATGGCTGTCGGAAAAACCGATGCAAACCCGGCGAGCCTTTCGCCTCTGTCGAGGCATGCCTTGCCAAGGCTGCCTGGTCTTTCTAAAGCTCTGCGCGTCCCATGCAGGTACCAGCCTGATTGACGGTTGAGGGAGGTAAAGATGGCCCCGGATGCATCCGACCCTGAACTGCGGATCAGTGCCGGCGCCATTCGCCTGCGCAAGGGCGGCGTGCCGGTCGTCTGCCTCACCGCCTATACCTACCCCGTCGCTCGCCTGCTCGACGGCAATGTCGATCTGCTTCTGGTCGGCGACAGCGTCGCCATGGTTCTCCATGGCCACAAGACCACGCTGGGCGCCTCGCTGGAGATGATGATCGCCCATGGACAAGCGGTGATGCGAGGTTCAGCCAGAGCCTGCGTGGTGGTCGACATGCCGGCCGGAAGCTATGAGGCAACGCCGCGCCAAGCCGTTGCCTCGGCGCGGCGGATCGTCGGCGAAACCGGCTGCCAGGCGGTCAAGCTGGAGGGCGGCGTCACAGTTTCCGGGCAGATTGCTGCGATCGTCGCTGCCGGCATTCCGGTCATGGGACATATCGGCTTGCAGCCGCAATCGGTGGAAAGCGACGGCGGCTACAGGATCAAGGGCCGGACCGAGGAGAATGTGGCGGCGCTGTATCGCGACGCCGAAGCGGTCGAAAAGGCTGGCGCGTTTTCTGTGGTGATCGAAGGCACCGTCGAGACCGTCGCTGCCGACCTCACCCGGCATATTTCCATTCCAACCATCGGCATCGGCGCCAGCGGCGACTGCGACGGCCAGATCCTGGTCATCGACGACATGGTCGGCCTGACCGTCGACCGGGTGCCGAAATTCGTCAAGCAATATGCCGACCTGCGCAGCGTGATATCGCAGGCGGCAGCCAGTTATGCAGCGGAGGTGCGAAGCCGGACGTTCCCCGGCCCGGGCCATGTCTTTTCGGCCGCAGCCGACAACGACAAAGAATGAGTGGGGACAAAGAATGAGCCGGGACAAAGCATGAGCCGGCCTCTCGTCGTCGACAGCGTCGCCGCTCTTCGCGCGCAAATCCGCGACTGGCGTCGCGATGGCCTCAGCGTTGCCATGGTGCCGACCATGGGTGCGCTGCATGACGGCCATATCTCGCTGATCAGGATCGCGCTCGAAAAGGCCGATCGTTGCCTTGTCTCGATCTTCGTCAACCCGACGCAGTTCGCGCCGAGCGAAGACCTCAACAAATATCCGCGACAGCTCGCCCGCGACCTCGACCGGCTGGCCGAGGCCGGCGCACAGCTCGCCTTCACCCCTGGTGTGGCGGAGATGTACCCGGCCGGCTTCGCCACCAGGATCTCGGTCGGCGGGCCAGCCGCCGGGCTGGAATCGGATTTCCGGCCGACCTTCTTCGACGGCGTCGCGACGGTCGTGGCTAAGCTCTTCCTGCAGGCATTGCCCGATTATGCGGTCTTCGGTGAAAAGGACTACCAGCAGCTTTGCGTCGTCAGGCAGCTCTGCCGCGACCTTGATCTGCCGGTGGAAATCATCGGCGCGCCAACGGCACGCGACGCACATGGCCTCGCCATGTCGTCACGCAATGCCTATCTGAGCGAAGCCGAGCTCGAGGTGGCGCGCCAGTTCAACGCCATATTGCGCCGGACGGCAGCGGCACTAGCGGCAGGCGCGGATGAAGGCAGCGCGACCGCCGAGGCCAGCCGCGCGCTCGTCAAGGCTGGCTTCGACAAAGTCGACTATGTCGCGGCGCGCGAGAGCTTGGCGCTCGCCCCGTGGCGACGAAACCGTGACGGACGCCTGCTCGCAGCCGCCTGGCTGGGCAAAACCCGGCTGATCGACAATGTGGAACTTCTCTCCGCCTAGAGCGCGTCGCGTTTGGATGGGTTCATGCGACGCGCTTCAAGTTCTTGTTGTTATGCATGTCGTTATCGCAAAACCGCTGCGCACATTTGCGCGACATGCATTAGGCCAATCAGGCGACCTTGAGATCTTTCATCGCCTTCTCGTAGACATCCTTGATCGGCTTGGATACGTCTTCGGCGGCTTTCGTCGCCGCCGCCTGAAACTCCTTGCTCTGCTCGACGGTCTTTTCCACCTGCTTGCGCAAGAAGTCAGTCTGCAGTTCGATGAACTCGGAGGGCGATTTCACGGCTACCAGGGCTTCGAGGTGAGCAAAGCTGGCCTCAGCATTTGCGCGCAGCGCGGCGATCGTCTTCAGCGACAGCTCATTGCTAGCGGTCTTGGCTGTTTCGAACGATGACTCGAGAGCCTTCTGGGTCGCCTCGGCGCCGGTCGCCAATTTCGACAAGGCTTCTTTCGACTGCTCGACGCCCTTTTCGGCGACAGCGCGGAACTGATCGGTTGCCTCAGTCGGGACTTCTGCGTTCTCGGTGATTTCAGCAGTTTTATCGGCGGTCTTGGTCATAGTTTCCATCCTTTGCGGTGGGCGGCCTTTTAGAAAAGCCGCCTCGTTCATTCAGGAGCCTGACGTTACGGCATCTGCAGTGCATTGCAAATATTTTTGTGCGTCGCACCATGCCTTTTTTTGCCTCAGCGTTAGCCACTGCCGAATTCTTACCTGCGGCGTGTGAACTGTCACCGTAATTCCAAAAAGTGCACTGTCACCGTAATTCAATTCGGCGCGGCTGCCCGCAACCGACCGTCGCAGCTGCTCATGGAACGCAACTGACTGCGACCTGTTAGGGCAGGCAAATCTATCCGATCGTCTTCTCGAAAATCAGCGCCGGCAGCCCTGAACCACCGCCACAGTCAGCGGTGTTGCCGGCGGGCAAAAACCCTTTCGAGCGGTAGAAGGCGACGGCCTGAGCGTTTGCCTCTTCAACTTCGACACGCAGCGTCCGCGCCTCCGGAAAGCTGGCTTCGACCTCTTCCAGCAACGCCTGGCCGATCCCCTGCCTCTGGCAGGCCGGATGCACGTAGAGCTGGTTCAGCATGATGATCTTCGCATCGGTGGTGGCTGCGGCGAAAGTCATGCCGCCGATGCGCTTGCCGTCGTCTGCGACCAGGAATTCGGAATTCGGCCGTGTCAACCGCGCCTTGAGCGAGGCGATGGAATGCCATTCATCAGTGATCTCGGTGACTTTGGCAGCACCATAAATACTATCGTAGGTTGCGTGCCAGGTTTCGACCAGCAGCGCGCGGACCGCGGCAAGGTCGCGCTCGCCGGCGGTGCGCACGAACATCATCCTATTCGATCCCGAGCTTGGCCTTGACGAGGTCGTTGACCGCTTGCGGGTTGGCCTTGCCGCCTGTCGCCTTCATCACCTGGCCGACGAACCAGCCGGCCATGCTCGGCTTGGCGCGCGCCTGCTCGACCTTGTCCGGATTGGCTGATATCACCTCATCGACCGCCTTTTCGATGGCGCCGGTGTCGGTCACCTGCTTCATGCCGCGGCTTTCGACCAGCTGGCGCGGATCGCCGCCTTCGCTCCAGACGATCTCGAACAGATCCTTGGCGATCTTGCCGGAGATGGTGCCCTCCTTGATCAGGTCGATGACCGCGCCGAGCTGATCGGGCGAAACCGGAGCATTTTCAATGCCCTTGCCGGCTCTGTTCAACGCACCCAGCAGATCGTTGATGACCCAGTTGGCGGCGAGCTTGCCGTCGCGACCAGCGGCCACCTTCTCGAAATAGTCGGCGACCGCCTTTTCCGACACCAGGATCGAGGCGTCGTAGGTCGACAGGCCGAGCGAGGAGATCAGCCGCGCCTTCTTGGCGTCGGGCAGTTCAGGCAGATCCTTTGCCAGCGCATCGACATAGGCCTGGTCGAATTCCAGCGGCAGAAGGTCGGGATCCGGGAAGTAGCGGTAGTCGTGCGCTTCTTCCTTGGAACGCATCGAGCGCGTCTCGCCCTTGTTGGGGTCGAACAGCCGCGTTTCCTGGTCGATCTTGCCGCCGTCCTCGAGGATGGCGATCTGGCGGCGCGCCTCGTAGTCGATGGCCTGGCCAATGAAGCGGATCGAGTTGACGTTCTTGATCTCGCAGCGCGTACCGAATTCGCCGCCGGGCCGGCGCACCGAGACGTTGACGTCGGCGCGCAGCGAGCCTTCGTCCATATTGCCGTCGCAAGTGCCGAGGTAGCGCACGATGGTGCGCAGCTTGGTGACATAGGCCTTGGCCTCGTCGGCGGAGCGCATATCGGGTTTGGAGACGATCTCCATCAGCGCCACGCCGGAGCGGTTGAGGTCGACATAGGACATCGTCGCATGCTGGTCATGCATCGACTTGCCGGCATCCTGCTCCAGGTGCAGGCGCTCGATGCCGACCTCGATATCCTCGAACTCGCCCTGCCGGTCCGGGCCGACGGAGACGATCACCTTGCCCTCGCCGACGATCGGCTGCTTGAACTGCGAGATCTGGTAGCCCTGCGGCAGGTCGGGATAAAAATAGTTTTTCCGGTCGAAGACCGACTTATGGTTGATCGCGGCCTTCAGTCCGAGGCCGGTGCGGATCGCCTGCTTGACGCATTCCTCGTTGATGACCGGCAGCATGCCCGGCATCGCCGCATCGACGAGGCTGACATTGGCGTTTGGCGGCGCGCCGAAAGCTGTCGAGGCGCCGGAGAACAGCTTTGCTTGCGAGGTCACCTGCGCGTGCACCTCGAGGCCGATGATGATCTCCCAGTCGCCGGTGGCGCCTGATATCAGGCGTTTGGCGTCGGGCGTGCGGGTGTCGATGAGGGTCATAATGGCCTGCGAGTTATCGGTGACGGAATTCACTTCTCAACGTGAATTCCGTCACGTCGGACGTGAAAGTCACTCGCTAGTGCAAACCACAAAAAGAGACAAGCGCAAAGCCGAAGCTGGCGCTTCACGTCGAATCCCGCCGAACCGGCCGAAGAAACAACCCGTCAGGCCGTCGCGATGTAGGCCCTGATCTCCGCGGCCTCGCGCTCAACATCCTCGATGCGCCGCTTGACCACATCGCCTATCGATACGATGCCGTCGAGCAGGCCGTCCTTTTCCACCGGCAGATGGCGGAAGCGGCCACTGGTCATGATCTCCATGACCTCGTTGACGGTGTGGTTCTCATTACAGATCTTCACCTTGGGCGTCATTGCCGAGCGCACCGCGATATCCAGTGCGGCGGCTCCTTCCCTGGCGAGGACCCGCACGACGTCACGCTCGGAAAGGATGCCGACGATCTTGTGATCGCCATTGGTGATGACCAGCGCACCGATCCTGTGTTCGGCCAGGATGCGAATGGCCTCGCTCAGCTTTTCGTTCGGCCCGAGCGTCAACACGTCGTGGCCTTTCTGCTCGAGAATTGCCTTAACAGTCATGGCGTCCTCCTCAGTTTTACTTGCCGGTTTCCTGCCCTGACCGGCTTTCCTTCTGCGCATGACCCCGAAAATCGGCCTCGATTTTCGGAAGGATCATGCGCAAATCAAAGTTCTACAGCGTCCTTTGCGCGTCCAAGAGGACGCGCGGCGCTGTAGTGAACATCGTGCGCCGCGATCGATCGCTTTTCAAGTGCGGCGAGGCTCAGACCATGAACTCATCCGCCTGCTGCCGCCGATCGAAAGCGCGCAGGCCGAAGAAGCCGGCGACGAAACCGCCAATATGAGCCTCCCAGGCGATCTGGCTGTCGATGCCGGGCGCGAAGGCAACGAGGCCGGTGGCGAGATTGATCACCATCCAGATGGCAAGAAAAGTCACAACGCCACGCGAGCGGAACACCGCCGCCATCGGCAGCGGCGCGCCGGCAAAGGCGGCTTTGCCGGACGAGCGGTCGATACGGAAGCCAAAACGGGCGGCCGCCCCCATCATGCCGGAAATCGCCCCCGATGCGCCGACCAGCGGCGCCTGGCCGAGCGGATGCACGGCCCAGAACAGCACCACCGCCGCCAGCCCCGTCGCCGCGAAGAACAGGCTGAAACGAAGCGCGCCGAAGCGGTTCGCCAGCGGTGAGCCGAAAGCCGCCAGCCACACCATGTTGACAGCAAGATGAGCAAAGCCGCCATGCAGGAAGGCATAGGTGAAGGGGCTCGAAAACGCGTAGAAATCGAGGTCGAAGCGACCGGAATAGCGGATCGGAATGAAGGCGGTCCGAATCAGCAGGGAGAAATCCTGGTCCTCGGTGAGCCAGTAGAGCCGGATCAGGTGAACGACGACGCAGATGCCGATCAGCGCCAGCACAATGGGCGGCATGTTGAACACCGGCTCGCGGCGCGGCTCCGACTCGCGGCCGACAGGTCCGCCCTCGCCCTGTTCGATTTCCGATGGGCTTGCTGGTTCGCTCATATGGCTCGCACTCAGTCGCTGGATTCGACTTCGCGAGCATGTAGATCACGGTCACCCGATTCACAAAGGGGCGAATCGCCCCACGCAAGTCAAAACTGGGGCGAATCAAAATTGGCGCGAATCAAAAAGAAGCCGTCCAAGGTTGCCCTTGAACGGCTGGTCGAGCCCCCGTGCTCCCCCAAACTCTTGACTGAACTGCTGCCGATCGCTGCGAAACGACCGCTTCTGGAGTGGTTTTAGCGTGCCACGGGCTTGGGCGGGGCGCAACGTAAACCACTTGTTAACCTTAACGACCCCGACCCGTGAACAAGTGTTAACGATGCTGGCACGCGTCCTGCTCCGCAACGCATGTAGGTCCTCGGAGGGCGCCCTTCTGTTCACCGATGGGACATCAGACGACAGATTGCGCGGAGCAGCATAGCATGAACCAGAACGGATCGATCACGCTGTTCCATTATTGGAACCGGCTGCGTGACGGGCGCCCTGCCCCGAAGCGTTCGGAAGTCGAGCCAGCCGACATCAAGTCGCTGCTGGCCGACACCTTCATCCTGGAAAAGGATACGCGCGGCGAAGCGGTATTCCGCCTCGCCGGCACCAGGCTTTGCGCGGTCTATGGCCGTGAGCTCAAGGGGTTTTCCTTTCCCTCGCTGTGGCGCGAGAAGGACCAGCAGCTTGTCTCAAAACTGATCCACGGCGTCTTCGATCAGAAATCCGTGGTGCTCATCACCTATGAAGGTTTCAGCCGCACCGACCGCTCCAGCAAGTTCGAGCTGCTCGCCCTGCCGCTCGACGGCGGCGTCGAAAATCCGCGCTGCCTCGGCGTGATAAGCGCTGCTGAAAAACCCTTCTGGCTGGGCGCGGATCCGATCGCCGACGCCCTGATCGATTCAATCCGTGTCGTCGATCCGGAGAAGGAACCGAAATTCCCCAGGAACCGGCCGGCCATCGACGTTCCTTCGCTTGTCCCGTCGGAACTCGATCCGCCCCAGACGATTTCGGCGCTCGGCCAGGCGCGCCGCATCCGCCATCTGGTCGTGTTCGACGGCGGGCGCGGTGAATAGTCTAAATCGCTAAGGTAGCGGGGTCAGGCTTTCCCCTTTGTTAACCTGCTTTGCTGTAGCTTTCCGACGAAGTTCCTCGCATCAACGCGCGGAATGCCAAACGGGGTGTAGGCAGTCATGAGGTCAGCGGCGGTCGACACCGCGCCGTCCCGAGCTGAAAGGCGTAACTTTCAGCGCGTCCGCGTGAAGATCTACGGACGCTTCATGCTGGAGGATCGCACCGAACATCCGTGCCAGGTGGTCGACATGTCGCCGGGCAATGTAGCGCTTCGCACCGAGCGCATCGGCATGCCGGGCGAGAAAGTCATCGCCTATATCGATCACATCGGCCGCATCGAGGGCGTCGTCACCCGCATTTTGCAGGATGGTTTCGCGATGACGGTCATCGCGTCGGAACGCAAGAAGGACAAGCTTGCCGCGCAATTGACCTGGCTTGCCAACAAGCACGAGCTCGATCTGCCGGAAGACCGTCGTCACGAACGCGTGGCGCCGCGCAATCCGACCAGCGTGCTTCAGCTCAGTGACGGGCGCCAGTACCAGTGCCGCATCATCGATCTGTCGCTTTCGGGCGCCGCGGTGGAGATCGACGTCAAGCCGGCGATCGGCATCCAGGTCATGCTCGGCACCATGCGCGGCCAGGTGGTGCGCCACTTCGAGGACGGCGTCGCTATCGAGTTCGCGGTCATCCAGCGGCCAGAAACACTCGATTCCGAATTCAACGCATCCGGCACCTGACAAACAGCGCACATTGCCGCAATCGACCGGCCCATTTCGGCCGGTTTTTTGTTGACCCGCGCCGGCCGTCGCGGCATGCCAACCGATGCCGTGCCAAGGCGCCGCGCCGCGACAATGTGACCCCCGCGAAAAACACCTAAACAATTTTATACTTAAATGATTCAAATTTTATGTTTATTCTATAGGAGTTTTACTTAATGTCTACTTCGGACCTTTGCGTCGAATAAATCCAATCCTGTCACTGTCTCCTCAAACGGGGAGACTGGACGATGAAGAAGACGAGGGGCAAGCTGTTGCTCTTGGCAATGGCGATGCAGCTTACCGCCTGGGGAACGGCGTATGCAGCGGGACCTGCCTTCATGCACACCGGCAGCCGCACCACACAGCCGGTCGGCCATTACGAGTTCTGCCAGAAGATTCCGCGGGAATGCAATCAGCGGACGCAGAAGCAGGCGCCGATCGAGCTGACCCGCAAGCTGTGGGCGAAGATCGTGAGCATCAACAATTCCATCAACAGCAGGATCGTGCCACGCACCGATATGGAACTGTGGGGCAAGGAAGAAATCTGGTCCTATCCCAACAGCGGCTTCGGCGACTGCGAGGACTATGCGCTGGAAAAGCGCCGCGCGTTGATGAACATCGGCGTCCCGGCCGGTGACCTGCTGATGACGGTTGCGCGCCAGCCGAACGGAGACGGCCACGCGGTGCTGACCGTGCGCACCAGCCTCGGAGAGTTCATCCTCGACAATCTCGAAACCAGAGTGCTGTCCTGGACCGCCACCGAGTACACCTACCTGAAACGCCAATCGAGCCAGAATTCGGGCGCTTGGGTAACGATCAACGACGGCCGCTCCGACGCGGTCGCCAGCGTCCGCTAAGGACGCGACGCAAAAACCCGGTCGAGTCCCCACCCTCCCCGTCCCCAACGACCGGGTTTTAGGAGCCGGCCCCGTCCCCGGGCCGGCTCCACCTTTTTCCTGACACCGCGTTAGTCCGGCAGGCCCGCCTTGCGAAGGCCTTCGATATATCTGCTGCGATCATCCGTTCGATGAAACGGCGGCAGCACCTCGGCGAGATTCGAAAGCCGCAGCAAGGGATCGAACTCGCATAGCCGGGCCATCATTTGCTGCGCTTCCAAAAGCCGCCCCGCCAGCGCATGACCTGCGGCCGCAACACGCATGGCGCTTGCGTAGTTCGGCTGGGATCGCAAGGAGCTTTCTGCCCATTCGACAGCGTCATCGTAGCGGCCAGCACAGAAGTGAGCGAGCCCCGTACAGAACTGCCAGGCGAACAGACGCGGATCCAGCGGGCTCAGGCGCATGGCGCCCGCAGCATGTTCGACGGCTCTGTCCGGCTCACCAAAGCAGGCTCTCACCCAGCTGCTTAGGCCCCAGGCAGCCGCTAAATTCGGGTTGAGAACGAGCGCGCGATCGATGCAGACCGCACTGTTCTTGAGTTCGCCCCCAACATAACCAAGGACGTATCCACCATGGGAAAGCGCAATCGCGTCGTCCCTGCCGAGTTCGACCGCTCGCCTGGCCAATCGGACGGCTTCTGCGACCTCTTCCGCGCGATCGACCATCCAGCCATTGCTCTTTCGAGTGGCGTAGCATCGCGCAGCCCGCGCGTAGGCTGCGGCAAACTCCGGATCACGGGCGATCGCTGCCATGAACAGTCGCAAGGCTTCGTTGATAGCCGCCTGATCGTTGACCGTCCGGTCAAAAACGGCGAGCCCGCGGAGGTAGTAGTCGTAGGCGTCGAGGCTTTCCGTCGGCTTGCGCTTGGCACGCTCGATCTCAGCCTCCTCCACCTTCGGGGTGATTGCGCCGACGATGCTGGAGGCGACCTGGTCCTGCAGATCGAACACTTCGGCGAGCGTTCCGTCAAAACGATCGGCCCAGAGGTAGGCTCCCGTCGAGGTGTCGATGAGCTGCCCGGCGATGCGCAGGCGGTCACCCGCCCGGCGCACACTTCCCTCGACCACATAGCGCACGCCCAACTCACCCCCGACCTGCTCTATGTCTATGGACCGTCCCTTGTAGGTAAAACTCGAATTCCGTGCGATTACGAACAGGTGGCGGAAGTGAGCCAGGGCGGTGACGATGTCTTCCACCATTCCGTCGGCAAAATATTCCTGCTCGATATCACCGCTTAGATTCTGAAACGGCAGCACCGCAATTGATGGCTGGTCGTCGCGTCTCGTTGGGACTGCCAGCACCTGCGCCGGCGCCGCGACGCCAGAGCTTGGCTCCGGCCGCTGATGCCCAGTTCGTCCGCGGGACTGCAGAGAAGCCGCCAGTGAGCTTGTCTGCGCCTCCGGCTCCGCATCCATCTGCTTTTTCAGAACAGTCCGACAGAGCTCGAACTGGCGCAAGGCCGCGTTTTCGTGACCCCGATGAGCGTGGATCCGGATCAGCGCCCGATGGGCGGCCTCCGCGGTAGGATCTGAGGCGAGCAATCTCTCCGCCAGGCCTTCGCAGGCCGTCTCTTCCGCCGAGCCGGGTATGGGCAGCGCGAGGCTCAGCCGATCCACCAACTGCAGCGCCTTGCGCTGATACCTGTTCAGATAGGGTCCAAACCACTCATCCAGTTCCTCAGGAATGGCTTCCCCTGCAAGCACCCCGCCGCGGTAGAGGTCCGCGGCGAAGGCGAGATCGGTCGCTCGGCCCTCCTCCAGTTTCCGGTCGAAGATCGAAATGTCCGCGTCATCCGGGCCGGTAATCAGCGCGACGGCTTCCTGATCCCCGTCGATGTAGACGGTGGCATCCTTGCTGGTCGGGAACGAGCGCCGGATGTCGACCAGCGCTTGCCGCAAACTGTTGCGAGCCTGGCCATTGCTTCGTCCCGGCCAAAAGGCTTCGGAAAGCTGCTCGCGACGATGGCCGCGGTGGCCCGCCAGCACCAGGGCAGCAAAGAGAAGCGAAGTCTTGCGCGTGGCGAAACGGACGGGCCGGCGCTCCGGCGAAGTAACCTCGAGGCCGCCCAGCAACCTGATGCGCACAGATCCGTCTCCAGACTTTGACCGCCGCCGCAGAATAGCATTCCGGTAGATGGATTTAACACCGATTTAACAGCAGCTCGTCGGACTTTTCCGTTCTTTTCACGCACAGCCGAACAGCCCGAAAACACCCGCGTGGCACGCTCCCACCCACAAACATCGAATGGGAGACTAGAAATGGCTCATACCGAAACTCGCACCGGCCGCAGCGCGTCGAAAAAACGCCTGTTTGGATCTAGCAGGAAAAGCATAGCACTAATGATCGCCGCCTTCAGGGGATGGCGACGGACCGTCGCAAGACGCAGCGCACTAGCCGACTTGACGCCCGATCAGCTGAACGACATCGGTCATCCGGAGGCCCATCGACCCGCACTCGACATCAAGGCAGGTCTGATGACGAACTTGATGTCGATGCGGTAAGTTCGGCGTACGGCTGCGCAAAGCTATCGACCTGCTCGCCAATCGCAACCGCCCATGAGGCTTTCAGGCAGCGGCGGATGGGAGCAATATGGCGGTCAATTCAACCTCCGGATCGCTGCGATGTTGGAAATCCCGGAAGATCGATGCGAGCGCCACCGCCTGTTCAAGGCCATCGACGACGCGTTCAAGGCGGGCGACTTCGAGGCCCTCGGTGTGGCTCTCGGCGGCTCACCCGGCTGGTTCGACGAGCAGATGCCCTTTGAACTCGGCCTTGGGCATCCACTAGAGTATGCGATCTATTGGAGCCCCACCGCTTTCATATCGATCTTACTGGACGCGGGCTCGGACCCGAACTATCACCACCACGGCGGTTTTCCTGCAATCATTGCGGCACTGTCCACCGACCGGGCTGACAGACTGGAAATCGTCCGAATCCTGATCGATGGTGGCGCAGACCTCAACATGCGGGGCGTAAACGACTGGACGCCGCTTCACTATGCGGTCGCTATCCGAAGCGTCGATGCCATCCGCCTGCTGTTGGCGGCGGGCGCCGACCCATCGCTCGAAACCCGCATCGACGACTATACGACAGCCCTCGAGGACGCCGACAATGCCGGCTTTGAAGCCGGCGCTTCGTTGCTGCGCGATGCGATGACCAGGCGCGGCTCCAATGGACGGTGAGTTGGGGGACGATGCCATTGGACCATATAGCCGAAGATTTGAACAAGGCTGGGCTCAGGCCTTCGTCAGTCCCGCTTTGAAGCGTTTGCCGTTGGCAACGTAGTGCGCGGCCGAAGCGCGCAGCCTGGCTACCGCGGCATCGTCCAGCTCTCGCATCACACGCGCGGGCGAGCCAATGATCAGCGAATTGTCGGGGAATTCCTTGCCTTCGGTGACCAGGGCGCTGGCGCCGACCAGCGAGTTCTTGCCGATTTTCGCGCCGTTCAGCACGATGGCGCCCATGCCGATCAGGCTGTTATCGCCGATCGTGCAGCCATGCAGCAAGGCCCGGTGGCCGATCGTGCAGCTTTGCCCGATGGTCAGGGGAAAACCGACGTCGGTATGCATGACCGTGTGCTCCTGCACATTGGTATCAGCGCCGATAACGATCGGCTCGTTGTCGCCGCGGATGACGACGCCGAACCAGAAGCCTGCATTGCGACCGACCCTGACATCGCCGATCAATGTCGCGTCGGGCGCGATCCAGTTGCTGTCCGCGTCCTCGAAACCGGGCGCCTTTCCGTCGATCGCATAGAGCGGCATTTTTCGCCTCCGAATCGTCTCACGCTGAAAAATCAGCCGAACCTAGGAGAATGCCCGCTCGGGATGCAATGTCGATCAGCACGACGCCCAACGCCAACGCCCAGACCGTAGCGGTGCAACCGCAAGAGATCAGCGCCGGGGCGGAAATGCGGCCTTGCCGCCAGGCGTCGAGGGCTTCGTTGGCGAACATCAGGGGCCCGGCGCAGGCCGTCGCGAAGAGCGAGCGCAGCAGATGCGCCGGCGACACATAGGGCTCGGCGAAGGCAAGCCGCTGGCCTGATATCAGCTCCATAGCCGATCCGGCCAGGCCGCACGACGTCAGCCCAACCATAAAAGCAAAGAGTGTGTATTCGACCAGACCCATCTTTACCTTCCATTTACCATGAAATCGCACAGTCGTGTTCGACAGGCGCCGTTGCAAGAGCCGTGCCGCGCCACATGTGCCGCCTAAGGACACCCCAAGAGGGACGTCCCCAGGGGGACGCCCATGGGACATCTTGGGACAGGCGGCCGAAATTGGGGATCGCGATGAAGCAGACAGCCACCGCCAACGGTCCGCAACTCACCGTCGTCGATTCCAAGCTGATGAAGCGGGTGTTCTACGTGTTCGCGGCGCTGGCAATGCTTTCGGTGGCGATCAGCCTTGGCGGCAAATGGCTCGGCCGCTCGATCGCCATGGCCGGATACACCGACGACACGACAATCCACGAGGTCGTGATCGGCAACAATGTCATCGCCGTGCCGGGCAATGTCACCCGCTTCGACCAGGCCCGGCGCGACGGCATCGCCTCGCGGCTCGACCTCTATCTGCGCTATCCCGAGATGGACGGCTACAGCGAGGCCGCCCGCAACGATTTCAACCATACCGGATCAAGCAAGAGGATTATCTTTCTGTCGTTCGAACGACAGGTCATGTCGCGTGACATGAGCGGGCGCTTCGCGCCGATCTACAGTGCACTGATTGTCCAGCCCGGCACGCCCGGCCCGGGCGGCACGACGTTTTACGGCTTCAGTGAAAAATCAGGCTATTTCAACGAGGTGCTGGCGGTTGCCAATCGCCGGGGCAAGGACCCGTTCGTGGCCCGCTGCCTGAGCGGCCCAAGTGCTGCGCAATCGCTGGCGCCCTGCGAACGCGACATTCTGGTCGGCGATAATCTCAGCCTCACCTACCGCTTTCCCATGGAATTTCTGGGTGACTGGCAGGCGCTCGACGCAGCCATCGCCGCCGAGGCTGCGCGTTTGCTGAAGACCGGGCGCTAACGCATTGTGTCTGAAGGGATTATGCAACGCGCTTTGGGGACAAATCGCAAAGCCCCCTTCTCCGCCCAGGGATGACGGGCGCCTGCCGGTAACCGCGAATCCCCGGCTCAGGCCAGATCGATGTCGAGGATCGCCATCGAGAAATTATAGTCGCCGTCGTCCTCGTCCTTGAAGACGATGCCGAGGAATTCGTCGCCGACATAGACCTCGGCCGAATCGTCCTTGCGCGGCCGCGCCTTCACTTCAAGCTTGGGGTTCTGGAAGACGCGCTTGAAATAGGCGTCCAGCTTTCTGATTTCGTCCGGCTTCAAAAGTCTTCTCCGATCGTCGGTCTTGCTCGTTTGAGCGCGCTTCTGGCACGTCGACAATGGCGATGTAAAGGCAAGCCGACCGGATATGCGAGAACCGACAGGCGGCGGAGCCGGCAAACGGAGTTCGATTGCCCGCCCCGCGGACGTGAAATCAGATATCGAAGCTGACGACGTGGTCCATCGACTGCGACGGCAAAAGCTGGTCCATCTGCCGCGAGGGCTGGTCGCAGCCGGTCTCACCGACGACGCGGGCCGGCACGCCGGCAACCGTCTTGTTGTGCGGCACCGGCGACAGCACTACCGAGCCTGCCGCGATCTTCGAGCAATGGCCGACTTCGATGTTGCCGAGGATCTTGGCGCCGGCGCCGATCAGCACGCCATAGCGAATCTTAGGATGGCGGTCGCCGCCGGCCTTGCCGGTGCCGCCCAGCGTCACCCCGTGCAGGATCGACACGTCGTCCTCGATCACCGCCGTCTGGCCGACGACAAGGCCGGTGGCGTGGTCGAGGAAGATGCCCTTGCCGATGCGGGCGGCCGGGTTGATGTCGGTCTGGAACACCGAGGACGACCGGCTCTGCAGGTAGAGCGCGAAGTCCTGGCGGCCCTGGTTCCACAGCCAATGTGCCAGCCGGTGGGTCTGGATGGCATGAAAACCTTTGAAATAGAGCACCGGCATGATGAAGCGGTCGCAGGCCGGATCGCGATCGTAATAGGCCTGGATGTCGACACGCACTGTCGACGACCAGTCCATGTCGTCGGCTGCCATCGCCTTGAATGTCTGGCGGATGAGATCGGACCCGATATCCTGATGGGCGAGCCGCTCGGCCAGCCGATGGATGACCGCTTCCTCCAGGCTTTCCTGGTTAAGGATGGTCGAATAGAGGAATGCCGCCAGCAGCGGATCGCGGTTGACCGCCTCCATCGCTTCGTCGCGGATCGAGCGCCAGATCGGGTCGATCGGCTTCACCATGCTGGGGCGGGCAATCGTAACGCTGTTCATCAATGGTCTCCGGCCATCTAATGTTTCCGGCTTGGCGACTTGCCTATTCTCCGGCCGCATAATGCGAATCGCGATCAAAGTGATTCAGGCGATGCGCATTAAGTGCCTGTTTTGAGCATGTCGTTGTCCCAAAACCGCTGCGCACTTTTGCGCGACATGCTCTATAAGCCAGATCATAGCACGGTTGAACTCAATTTTCCTTAGTGCTTTGTCAAATGGATTTGGTTCACGGAAATTCAAGCGGCCATGGAAAACGAACCCTTGATCGACGAGCCGCTGAAGCACGAGCTTTCCGCGCTCTACCGGGCCGAAAACCGGCACTATCACAGCCTTGCCCATATTGAGGCGATGCTGGCGTTGGCCGACGGCTATAGGGCATCCCTGCACGACCCCGAGGCGGTCGAGGCGGCGATCTGGTTTCATGACGCCATCTATGACAGCCGGGCCAAGGACAACGAAGCCAGGAGTGCCGCCCTTGCCGAGAAAAAGCTCGCCGGCCGGACGGATGTGCAGCGCCTTGACCGCATCACGGCGATGATCATCGCCACCGCGACGCATGAGTTGCCGCACTTTGACGACGAGAATGCCGCCAGCGACGCAGCGCTGTTTCTCGACATCGACCTGGCGATCCTGGGTGCGACGCCTAATGCCTTCGACGCTTATGAACAGGCGGTTCGCCGCGAATATGGCTGGGTGGAAGAGCCGGTGTGGCGTGCCGGCCGCAGTGCTGTTCTGAAGAGTTTCCTCGCCCGCCCGCATATCTTTCACACCGAAGAGTTCCGCCAGCGGTTCGAGGCTCAGGCTCGGCAAAACATGGCGCGTTCGCTCGAAGCGCTTGAGGCATGACGCCGCAGGAGTGAGCGGAGCGCCGAAGCTGCCAATCTCCCCCCTCGTGGGGGAGATGTCCGGCAGGACAGAGGGGGGCGCGAAGGATCGCTACAGATCGGGCTTTTATCCTGAGCCGCCGCATTCTTCAGGCCATGAGCCATCCAAACTCAACCACCGCTGCACTCACAGCGGATTTTCGGCATAGAACTCCAGCACCCGCTGCTTGAAGGTCTTGTCGCCGACGGCCAGCATGTGGTCGCGCCCCTCGATGTGAAAAGCCTCGGCGTTCGGCATCAGGGCGGCCAGTTCGTCGGGCGAACCGCCGATATCGTCCTTGGTGCCGACGGCAATCAATGTCGGCTGGGCAATGCGCGTAATGTCGGCCTCGGCCAGCAATTCCCGCGAGGTGGCAATGCAGGCGGCCAGCGCCCGGCGGTCGCTGCGGGTCTGGTCGGCGAAGGCGCGAAACGAGCGGCCGCGCGAATGGCTGGTGGTATCTGGATCGTTGGCCAGAAGGGCGGCGGCGATCGGATCCCAGTCGCCGACGCCGTCGACCATGCCGACGCCGAGACCGCCGAAGACCAGCGTGGCCACCTTCTCCGGGTCGGAAAGCGCCAGGAAGGCCGATATCCGCGCGCCCATCGAATAGCCCATGACATGGGCGCGTTCGATGCCGAGATGGGTCAGCAACGCTGCCCCGTCGGAAGCCATTTTTGCGGGCGTGTAATCGGCCTCTTCATAGCTCTTCGACGAGGCGCCATGGCCGCGATTGTCGAAAGCGATGGCGCGGTAGCCGGCATCGTTCAGCGCCTTGAACCAGCCGGGCGACACCCAGTTGACGTAATGGGTCGAGGCAAAGCCGTGGATCATCAGCACCGGATCACCCTGCCCCGATGCCGGCTGGCGGTCGAGGAAGGCAAGATCAAAACCGTCATGGGAGAAAAACTGCATCTGCGACGGATCCTGCGCGTTCAGTTGTGCGCAGGGCCGATTGCCGGGTGGCGCAACAAATCGCCATCCTCGATGCCGCCCCTGGCGGCGGTGCCCGCCTTGAGCTCGAGCACGAAACGAACAGGCTCGCCGGGCGAGATCATCGCCTCGGATTGCGGCTCGCCTTGCTTGATCGCCCGGATCCTGCCGTCCTGACCGACAAAGATCAGGTCGAGCGGCATCGGCGTGTTCTTCATCCAGAAGCTCACATCCCGAGGCTCCTCGAACACGAACAGCATGCCATGATCGTCGGCCATCTCCTCGCGAAACATCAGGCCGGCCTCGCGCTCGGCGGAGGTGTCGGCGATTTCGACGGAGAAAGAGCGTTCGCCGCCTTTCGTCACCGCGACCAGCGGCTGCGGGTCGACGGCAAGGATCATCGCCCGGCTGTCTGCCGAAGCCGGTTGCTGCGAATGGAAGAAAGCGCCTGTGGCGACGACAAAGGCGATCGCGGCGCAGACTACGCCCGTTGTCAGCCAGTTCCTGTAAGTCATTCAGAATCCTCGGCCATCGTCCTAAACCATGATCCCGAACCTACGGTTCGGAAAAGATCATGGTCAAGCAGAAAGCACCAGGTAGCGTCCCGATTCGATCGGGATGGGACCTTAGTGCGAGACCGGCAAGGTACCCATATCCGGGTGAATTTCGGCAGCCATAAGGCCTTTGTCGCCGCGCCCGAAGCGGACCAGCACGACCTGCCCCGGCCTGAGCTCGGTAATGCCGTAGCGGCGCAGCGTTTCCATATGGACGAAGATGTCCTCGGTGCCCTCGCCCCGGGTCAGGAAACCGAACCCCTTGGTGCGGTTGAACCATTTCACCAGCGCCCGCTCGAGACCGCTTTCCGGCGTCACCGAGACATGCGTGCGCTGATCCTGCATTTCAGCGGGATGGGTCGCCGTGGTGAGATCCATGGAGAGCACACGGAACGCCTGCAATCCACGCTCGCCATGCTTGACGAGGCAGACGACGCGAGCGCCTTCCAGGGCGGTCTGGAAACCGTCCTTCCGAAGACACGTCACATGGAGGAGAATATCGCCGGAAACGCCGTCATCGGGAAGAATGAAACCGTAGCCCTTGGCCACGTCGAACCATTTGATGGCGCCCGCAACTTCGACGAGATCGGCCGCATCGCCGCTCTCGTCCCTTCGCAAGGCGTTACCGGTTCCGTCCCGCCCCATGAAAGAGGCCTTTTCCCCCATAACAACGCCCCCCTTTTTCCAAGAATACCGCAACTGATTCTTGACGTTAGATTAACACTGCCGCTTCCGCTGTGTGCAAGACCTTCCGCGCCTTTTTTCACGGTTCATTGCAGGAATACCGGATTTGTTGTTTGCCGGCGGGACCGGCTATCGGGAATTGCCCTTTGGCCGGGTGGCCCCTATGTTCCGCCGCAACGCAACATTTCGAGGAAGATCACATGCGCTACCTCCACACCATGGTCCGCGTCGCCGACATCGATGCATCGGTCGATTTCTACTGCAACAAGCTCGGCCTCAAGGAAGTGCGCCGCCATGAAAACGAACAGGGGCGCTACACGCTGATCTTCCTCGCCGCGCCTGAGGACGAGCAGAGCGGCATCGCCGACAAGGCGCCGCTGATCGAGCTCACCTACAATTGGGATCCGGAGGACTACAAGGGCGGCCGCAATTTCGGCCACCTCGCCTACGAAGTCGACGACATCTACGCCACCTGCCAACGGCTGATGGACAACGGCGTCACCATCAACCGGCCGCCGCGCGACGGCAACATGGCCTTCGTCAAATCGCCGGACGGCATATCGATCGAGCTTTTGCAGAAAGGCCCGGCCAAGGCCAAGGCCGAGCCCTGGGCTTCGATGCCGAACACCGGAAGCTGGTAGCCATCACAAGATCGAGAGCGGGTACGATCAAGCCGGACATTTTATGGCGTTTCTCGAGATCGCGCCTATCTGTCCGGCGATCGCGCCTGCTTCCGAAATTGGCGCATCTTGCCTCAGGAGAAATCCATTCATGCCGACCAGCCATGTCGATGTCGCTACCGAACATGCGAGCCGTTATCTGCAGCAGCTCTGCAAGCACTGGGCGCACAAGTTTCCTGTCAAGTTCGATCCGAACCACGGCACCATCGACCTCTCACTGGGCCGCACGGTCCTCGATGCCGATCCGGCAGCACTCCACATCGCGGTAAGCGCTGACGAAGCCGGCTCGCTGGAGCGCCTGGAAACGGTCGTCGCCGACCACATCAAACGCTTCGCTTTCCGCGAAGAGCTGACCTTCGATTGGAAAAGGGCTTCGGCAGCGTAGGCGACTACGCTCCGCCGCCTCGGCCGGCCAACACCAGCAGCGCCAGCACCGTGCGCCAGTTGCGCGCGGTGCCGGGCACTTTCAGCGTGCGCGGGATGAGATTGGCAAACACCGATTTGCCGAGACCTTCCGGTGCGTGCAGGTAAAGCACGTCGCCCCTGATCTCGAACCGTTCGGGACCCGTGCATTTTTCGGCCAGCCGCGCGACCTCGTCGGCGGTCGGCTCGCGCTCCAGCACATAGGCGTGGAGCTTGGTCGGGTCGCCTGCAATTTCCGGATAGGGATTTTCCGCCACCAGCCGCTCGAACCAGCCGAGATCGCGCACCATGATGCGCGAGTGAAATCCCCATTTCCTCTCGAAGGCCGCTTCCAGCTGTTTAGTCAGCGTAGCGGCATCACCCTTTGCCGAGCGGAACACGACGTTGCCGCTCTGCACATAGGTCGCGACGTCGCCAAAGCCGAGCTCCTCGAAGAACGACCGGAGTTCGGCCATCTTGACGATGCGGTTGCCGCCGACATTGATGCCGGAAAACAACGCAACGAATATCTTCGCCTGAGCGCTCATATGATGAACCCGGCCAGCGTCTCGTTGTCGGTGATGTCCTGATACTGGACGCCCTCGGCCTCGAAATTTGCGTTGAGCAGCTCGAAATTGCGACGGTCCTTGGTTTCGATGCCAATCAGCACCGAACCGAAATTGCGCGCCGATTTCTTCAGGTATTCGAAGCGTGCAATGTCATCGTCAGGCCCGAGCAATTCGAGGAAATCGCGCAGCGCCCCCGGCCGCTGCGGAAAGCGGATGATGAAGTACTTCTTCAGCCCCTCGAAACGCAGCGCCCTTTCCTTCACGTCCGGCAGCCGCTCGAAATCGAAATTGCCGCCTGAAACCACCGCGACGATGGTCTTGCCCCTGATTTCCTTCTTGGAAAAATCCTTGAGCGCGTCGATCGCTAGTGCGCCGGCCGGCTCCAGCACCACGCCTTCGACGTTCAGCATCTCGATCATGGTCGCGCAGAGCCGGTTTTCCGGAATCAGCCGCACGGACTCAGTGGCAAACTCCCTGAGATGCCGCAACGGCTCGCGGCCGATCTCGGCCACCGCCGCGCCGTCGACGAAATTGTCGACCTTGGCGAGCTTGATGCGCTTGCCGGTGGCGAGGCTCTCGCTCAGGCTTGGCGCGCCGGCCGGCTCGCAGAAGACGAAGCGCGCGTCGCGGCGCTGGTCGGCGAAATAATGCGTCACACCGGCCGCGAGGCCGCCGCCGCCGACCGGCAGCATGATGATGTCGGGCATCCGCGCGCCAGGCATCTGGCCTGATATCTCGTAGGCGACGGTCGCCTGCCCCTCGATTATGTCCTTGTGATCGAACGGCGGCACCATGTGCGCGCCGGCACTCTCGGTGAATTCGAAGGCGGCGCGGTAGCAGTCGTCGAAAAAGTCTCCGACCAGCCTGATCTCGACGAACTCGCCACCGAACAGCCGCGTCTTGTCGATCTTCTGCTGTGGCGTCGTCACCGGCATGAATACCACGCCTCGTTTGCCGAAATGACGGCAGACGAAGGCAAAGCCCTGCGCATGGTTGCCGGCGGAAGCGCAGACGAACAGCTCGGCATCGTTGCCGGCATCGAGCGCCTTGCGGAAAAAATTGAAGGCGCCCCTGATCTTGTAGGAGCGCACCGGCGACAGGTCCTCGCGTTTCAGCAGCACGCGCGCGCCGGTCTTCTTCGACAGATAGTCGTTTTCCTGCAGCGGCGTCTCCGGAAAAATCTCGCGGATCGCGGCGGCGGCGGCAGCGACGCGGGAGGAGAAACTGGTCATCGGAAAAATTACCCCGGATCGTCTGTGGTGTTCGCGAAGCTAGCACACGCCGTACGTGTTTGATCAGGGCAATCGCTTAAGATAAACTCATGTTGGAAAAGCCAAACGTCGATGTCGGCGCTGCCCCTCATCTGCCTGCCGGCATCTTCTCCCCGTATAGTGACGGGGAGAAGGGGCTGGCCGCAACTTCGGCACCCTTCCTGCAACGCTCGAGATTGGCGAAATCCTATGCGAAGGTGTCTTTCTCCCCGTCACTAAACGGGGAGAAATGCCCGGCAGGGCAATGAGGGGCAGCGCAAACCTGAAGTGGTTGCTTACAAGCCCCAACGCGCTCGTGACGCCTGCCGCCGTTCTGGCTTTCGCGCAACAGTGCGATGACTGTCGCGCGGCGCTGAGCGCATTTCGGGTGGATATGACTTACTTCTGCCGCACTTCGACTGTCCGGGAGGGTTCGCGGAGATTGGATTAAGCCTTTCGGCCGGAGTGGAATTCTAGAGTTGAAGAAGATTTGCATCCTTGTCCTTGCCTTGCTCGTTGCCGGCTGTGGCGGCCGGCAGACCGAGGAACTGCTCGGCAGCGCTATGGTGTCCGCGCCGGTGACGGACATCGCCGGCAACCACAGCATCTTTATCGCCACGACGCGCAAGCGCTCCGACGATCCCAGCAAGGTTTTCGACCGTGAGCGCTCGGCCACGCTGAACTATGCCCGCGCCAACGTCACCGTGCCGGGGACCCATGAAACCGGTCAGATCGAGCGGCGCTCGCGCGGCAAGTCGAACGACCCGGCCAAATACTTCATGGCCTCCGACGTCGTCGGCTACGACACCGCGCCGAAATTCTCCAGCGCGCTCAGTGCCGACATCGCCGCGCGCGGCGGCCGCGTCATGGTCTTCGTCCACGGCTACAACACCGGCTTCGACGCCGCCGTCTACCGCGTCACCCAGATCGCCCATGATTCCGGCTACCCGGGCACGCCGGTGCTGTTTTCCTGGGCGTCGGGCGCCAAGACCCGGGACTATGTCTACGACAGGGAAAGCGCCAGTGCTGCCCGCGACCAACTGGAAGTGACGCTGAGAATGCTTTCGCAGACCGGCGCGCGGCGCATCGACATCGTCGCGCATTCGCTGGGGACCTGGGTCACCATGGAAGCGCTGCGCCAGCTCGCCATCAACGGCGACCGCGATCTCAACGGCAAGCTCGGCGACGTCGTGCTGGCCTCGCCCGACATCGATGTCGACGTGTTCAAGAGCCAGATGCGCCGCTACGGCAAGCCGAACAAGCCATTCATCCTGCTTTTGTCCGACGACGACCGGGCGCTGCGGCTCTCCGGCCTGATCGCCGGTTCGCGGCCGCGCGTCGGCGACTACAAGGACGCCGCCGACCTCGCCGACTATGGCGTGAGCGTCGTCGATCTCTCCAGCGTTAAGGGATCGGATCGCTTCAACCACACCAAATTTGCCGACAACCCCGAGTTGGTGAAGATGATCGGCCAGCGGCTGCGCGAGGATGACGGATTTGCCAGCGACCGCGAGGTGACCGACCGCATCAGCCTGCTCGGACAGTAAGATGCGCTCTACTCCCGGTTGCGGAGGCTTTCGTCGTGCATGTTCACAGTTGCGGCAGCATCGTATCACTTTCAACTGGACCGGGCCGGCCCCTGGCTTTATCGAAATAGCGAGCGACGTCACCAGCTTGACGTCCCTCCTGCGGGAGCCTGCGTGACCGTGCGTTCGAAGACTTTTCTCGTCGTAGCGTTTGCGCTCGCCGTTACCGGCTGTGCCGGCCGCAAGACACACGACCTTCTCAACACGACGACCGTCACGGTGCCTGCCTCCGACATCGCCGCCACGCATGAGATCTTCGTCGCCACCACCCGAAAAAAGGCGACGAAGGACCCGCGGCAGGTGTTTGACGGTGACCGTTCACCAACCACCAGTTTTGCCAGTGTCGAGGTCACCGTTCCGAAGGTCCATCAGGTCGGCGCCATCGAGCGGGTCAGGGGCTCCGCCAACAGCAATCCGGCGAAGGACTTCACAGCAACAGAGGTCGAATTCTACGAAGGCGCCCCGCAATTCGCCAAGGCGGTCGGCGCCGACATCGCGATGCGCGGCGACCGCGCCCTGGTTTTCGTGCACGGCTTCAACAACGGTTTCGACGACGGCATCTACCGGCTGACGCAGATCGCGCACGACACGAAATACTCCGGCACGCCGGTGCTGTTCTCATGGGCGTCGAGCGGCAAGACCACGGGCTATATCTACGACAAGGAAAGCGCCAACGCGGCGCGCGACGATCTCGAAGAGACGTTGCGGATGCTGGCCAAGACCAAGGCCAAGAGCATCGACATCATCGCCCATTCGATGGGCACCTGGGTGACGATGGAAGCGCTGCGCCAGCTTGCCATCACCGGCGACCGCGATCTCAGCGACAAGCTTGGCTATGTGATCCTGGCCTCGCCCGATATCGATGTCGACGTGTTCAAGAAGCAGATGATCCGCTACGGCAAGCCCGACAAGCCTTTCGCCATCCTGCTTTCGGGCGATGATCGCGCCCTGAGACTCTCCTCCCTGATCTCCGGCGACAAGCCGCGCGTCGGCGACTATGGCGATGCGGCCGACCTCGCCAGCTATGGCGTTTCGGTGGTCGACCTGAGCAAGACCAAAGGCGGCGACCGTCTGAACCACGCCAAATTCGCCGACAACCCGTTCCTGGTGCAGTTGCTCGGCGACCGGCTGCGCGCGCCGGCCGGCCTGGCGTCAGACGAGGTCAATCCGGCGCAGCCGATCGACAATCTCGGCCAGGGCATCGGCAAGGCCGTCGGCTCCGTCGCCGAGATCGTCATCACCACGCCGTTCAAGGTGCTGACCATCGCCACTGGCGGATGAGCGACGTGGGGCTCGCCCTTGGTCGTTGTCAGACGAACAGGTCGACCTTCTGGAAGGTCGTCACGTCGATCAGGCCGACATCGGAAATCCTCAGTTCCGGGATGACGACCAGCGCCAGCAGCGAGTGCTGCATGTAGGCGTTGTTCAGCGAACAGCCCATCTGGCGCATCGCCTCGGTCAGCCTGTCGGCCTTGGCCGCGACGATTTCGGCGCGCTCGTCCGACATCAGCCCGGCGATCGGCATTTCGACCAGCGCCAGTTCCTTGCCCTTGGAGAACAGCACGACACCGCCGCCGACCTCGCCCAGCCGGTTGACCGCCAGCGCCATGTCCTGCTTGCTGGTGCCGACGACGATGATGTGGTGCGCATCATGCGCCACGCTGGAGGCCATGGCGCAGTCGCTCATATAGCCGAAGCCGGAGACGAAGGCATTGGTGACGCCGCCCGTGCCCAGATGGCGCTCGACCAGCGCGATCTGGCAGACGTCGTTGCGGCGGTCCATGGCGACCAGCCCGTCCTCCACCGGGAGATCGGCCTCGAGCGCGCGCGTCGGCGCCTGGTTCTCGATCACGCCGATGACCCGCACCCGAACCTCGTTGGCGCCGATAGGCGCGATGATGTCGAAATCCCCCGGTTTGAGCTTCTTGCCGAGCTTGACGGTGTTCTTTGCCGTCTTCGGATAGTCATAGGCGGGAATGTCGATGTCGAGCTTGCCGCCCTTGGCCAGCCTGACGCCGCGGCCATAGACCTCGTCGATGGTCATTGCGGCCAAATCGGAGACGATCAGCAGATCGGCAAGCCGTCCCGGCGCGATCGAACCCAACTCGCGCTCCAGCCTGAAATGCTGGGCGGTGTTGAGCGTCGCCATCTGGATCGCCGTCACCGGCTTCAGTCCCTGGCTGATGGCGTGCCTGACCACCCGGTCCATATGGCCCTCATGGACAAGCGTGCCGGAATGGCTGTCGTCGGTGCACAGGATGAAGTTGCGCGGGTCGAGCCCGCTCTCCGTCACCGCCTTGATCTGCGAGGCGACGTCGTACCAGGCCGAGCCCAACCTGAGCATCGCCTTCATGCCCTGGCGGACGCGGGCGACGGCGTCCTCGGCGCGCGTACCTTCGTGGTCGTCCTCGGGTCCGCCGGCGACGTAGCCGTGGAACGGCAGGCCGAGATCACGCGAGGCATAATGGCCGCCGACGGTCTTGCCCGCTCTCACCGTCGCGGCGATCTCGCCCGCCATCACCGGATCGTTGGCCGCGACACCGGGAAAGTTCATAACCTCGCCAAGCCCGATGATGTTTTCCCACGCCATCGCCTCGGCGACATCGGCGACCGTGAGCTCGGCGCCGGCATGCTCCAGCCCTGGTGCGGAGGGCACGCAGGACGGCATCTGCACGAGCACGTTGATCGGCATGGCGACAGCCTCGTCATGCATCAGCCGCACACCCGGCAGGCCGAGCACGTTGGCGATCTCGTGCGGGTCGATGAACATCGAGGTGGTGCCATGCGGGATGACGGCGCGGCAGAACTCCGTCACCGTCACCATGCCGCTCTCGACATGCATATGCGCGTCGCAGAGGCCCGGCACCAGGTAGCGCCCACCGGCGTCGACCACCTTGGTGCCCTGCCCTATGGCGTGGCCGGCATTCGGCCCGCAATAGGCGAAGCGGCCGCCGGCAATGGCAATGTCGGTGCCGGCGATGATCTCGCCGGAGTGAACGTTGACCCAGCGCCCGTTGCGGATGACGAGATCGGCGGGCCTCCTGCCCATCGCGACGTCGACCAGATGCGTCGCCGCCTCGGCCCAAGGTTTTGGTTTTGTCGCACGCGCGGTCTTCGCCATGAAGAGACTCCTATTTTCCCGACTGTGCCAAGCCGATGGCGTTTTGACCAGCGAGATCAGCGGATTGCCTGAGCGCTCCTCGGCCTTCACCGAGACCGCGATTTTCGCGCCTGTTGCGAGCCCGTGATTCGTTGCTTGTGACGGCTTATATGCCATTGATTTCGGCGTGGTGCTGATTGCGCCAACCACCCGCCGCCGAGGCGGGTTTTTGTTTCAGGCGACATCCACGGCAAAGTGCCCCAACCGGAATACGATTCCGTTTGCGGCAAATCAGCTTGCCACTCGTTGGTGGACCTTTTTGAATCGCGTTCGGGGAAAACTCAGATCAGAACTCGAATTGCCTGATCTGGCCGTTCAGAGGGCACTCCCCGAATTGTCACTTTTTGCTCGGATCGTCCGCCGGATTGACGTAGGTGATCGCGAACGGCCCCTCGCCATGCACCTGGATAATCGTATCGCTTGTCGTCCAGGCGAAGTGATTCGTTGCGGCCGGCGCAATCCCGAAGCCGCCAGCAGTCAGTTCGGTGCCTTTCGCCTCGTCGAGCTTATCGCCCATTCCAATATGAAAGTTACCGGACAGCACCGTTATATATTCCGCGGTGGGATGATTGTGTGCGGCAATCTTGTAGCCGGCTGGCATCTTCAATCGCAGCACAAAGCTGCCATCCTTTGAGGGATCTCCAGCCATGACAGCCAGGTTCGCGCCAGCCGGAAGGACAGCAGGAGCAGGGCCCCTTTTGATACTGTCCGCATTCACAGGCATGTCATCGGCAAACAGAGGCGCTGTCCCGACAAGCAGCAGCGCCAGGACAGAGGCGAGCTTGAGCATGACAATTTCTCCATGGTTCGTATAGAACGACGCCAGGTATAAACGCGAACCGCTTACTGATTGGAGCCTACCAAGGCAGAACGCCCCAACGCATCCTCCGAACGGGGGACGCGCTTTCGCGGTAGCCTGGGAGACGGCCGTTAAGTATCCTCCCGCTGCTCCCTGTCGCGGCAGTTGAGAAGGTCGACCAGATCGTCGGCCTCTTCGATCGGCATGTCGATCAAGGGGACGCCGACTTCGACAACCGGCAGCCCCGTGAACATATCGATGATGTCCCAGGTGCCTTCAGGTGTCTTCTCAATGCCGTAGCGTTGAACCATGGGGGTGGAGGATTGGCGCGTTGCCCGGTCATCGCTCGTTTTGGCACCGGGAGTGCGGAAATGGCTCCCGCCCGGCCCGGTCAAGCGCCTCAAGCAATGGGACAAGGGTGCTGGGCAGTCGTGGGTCGACGGCAAGGTTCAGCACGCCGTGCAAGTGCCGGCGATAGTCTTCGGAACGGATCAATTGCCGTACGGCGTTGGCAACAGACTTCCCTTGTCCTGTGTCAAACTCTGCCATGTCAGGGGTTCCAGTAGCTTCAGTCCGAAACTCAGCCGCTCCGAAATGGTTCCAGCGACCTTGTTCGAATCTCAGTGGGTGATTGGCCCCCGCTGGCGAAGGGATTGCCGCTGGCCAGCGATTGGCCACAGGGTCACCACGACTTCGTCATCCTAGGGCGGAGCAAGGAGCGAAGCTACGCGGCGCAGACCATGGGAATGACGACGTGGAAGGGCGTTTGCAGCGCAGCGACAAGGGCGTGCTTCCAGTGCGAGGTTTTTCGATGGCAGAAGGTGGCTTGACGGCCTTTCGCTGGCGGCTGAAAAGGACTGGCCTGCGGACGTGGCGGAATTGGTAGACGCAAGGGACTTAAAATCCCTCGATCTCTGATCGTACGGGTTCGATTCCCGTCGTCCGCACCAGATTTGAACTATTCAGGACAGCTTGACGGACGGGTCATTTCGCAGGACCGCAACTGCCGACATCTCGCGCATTGGGCTTGCCGGCCTTCAAGTCCGAAAGTTGCGGAATGGAGGGATCCGGTCCTCCGGTATAATTTTCGTAGACTTTCCTGTCCGCCGGGATTTGCCGGCCTGACGAGGTAAACGCGACCATACCTGTATTGCCCACATAGGCGACCCCCACTCGCATTCTGCAGAAGTACTTTTTCTCGCCGTTGGAAACGAACCAGCCCAGCGAGCCTGATGCACCACGCGACAGCTTGCCGGTCTCGTATCCCTTGCCTTGCAGGTTGGAATAGGATTCAGCGTGCGACGGGGCAGTCGATGCCAGGAGAAAGACAGCCATCGAAGTCGCGCCGAACCACTTCGACAAGTTTTTGACAATCATGGATCTGCTCCCCTTCAGTTGCATCTCAGCTTCAGTTGCATCTCAGCCCATTACCGAAAGGAATTAAAACCCTCACCCCCGGATCGGGTTCAGCTTCAGATGCTGGATCAGGATGATCGTCTTGGCGTCGATGATGCGGCCGTCGTAAATGCCGGCCAGCGCTTCGTCGAGCGGCATTTCCAGAACCTCGATGTCTTCGCCTTCGTCCGGCGCGCCGCCGCCGTCGGAGATGCGGTCGGTCGGCGAATAGCGCGCGACGAAGAACCAGAGCCGCTCGGTCACGCTGCCAGGGCTCATATAGGGCGCAAACAGCCGTTCGACGTCCTTCAGGTGGTAACCGAGTTCCTCTTCCGCCTCCTTGCGGATGCAGGTTTCGGGATCGTGTTCATCGAGCAGGCCGGCGCAGGCCTCGATCAGCGGCTCGCGGTGGCCGGTGACGTAGGCCGGGTAGCGGAACTGCCGCACCAGCAGAACCGTCGATCGTTCGGGGTCGTACGGCAGGATCACCGCGCCGTCGCCGCGATCGTAAGTCTGGCGGATCTGCGTCTCCCATTGCCCGTCGCGCCGGCGATAATCGAGGACGGTCTTTTTCAGGACGGCCCAGTCATCGGAAAGAACTTCCTCTGAACGGATGCGAATGCGGTCTTCCATGGTGAACTCCGTGCTGCCGGCGAGCCGTAGCCGCGAACCGGACTTCGCGCAATCCCGACAGCAATTCAGGGCAATCGATTCAGGAAGGATCGCGGCTTTATCCAGCTTGGGTTCCTCGCCCACCGCGAAGCGGGGGAGAGGTGGCCGCGAAGCGGCCGGAGAGGGGGCTTTCGAAGGGGCGGTCCCCCTCTCCGTCTCGGCTCCGCCGAGCCACCTCTCCCCACTCTCGTGGGGCGAGGAACCCAGGTCTTGACAGGTCGGACGTTCAGCACCCCCGATCTGCCCGGCAGGCAGATGGGCAGCGCTTCACCGCCTCGTGTATGGCGCAGGCGCAAACCACCACCTAAATAGCGACAGCCCCTCCCCGGAGTTTTCTGATGACCACATCCCTCTTCCATCCGATCACGCTTGACGGCCTCACCTTTGCCAACCGCATCGCGGTGGCGCCGATGTGCCAGTATTCCGCCGAAGACGGCTCGGCCAGCGACTGGCACCTGTACCACTGGATGAACCTGGCGATGTCCGGCGCCGGCATGGTCACCGTCGAGATGACCGACGTCGAGCGGCGCGGCCGCATCTCGCATGGCTGCCTTGGCCTTTATTCCGACGACAACGAGGCACCGCCCGGCGCGCGCTGGATGCCGCCAAGCGCGTCGCCGCCCCCGGCACCAAATTCGGCACGCAGCTTGCCCATGCCGGCCGCAAGGCCTCCAACCAAAAACCTTGGGAAGGCGGCGGGCCGCTGAAGGCCGATCAGGACCCGTGGCCGATCGTGTCCGCCTCGGCAATCGCTTACGACACTGGCTGGCAGGTGCCGCGGGCGCTGGAGGATGAGGAAATCCTGGGGATCATCGAGCGCTTCGCCGAGGCGGCAAGACGGGCCGAACGTGCCGGCTTCGACTTCATCGAATTGCACGCGGCGCACGGCTATCTGATTTTCCAGTTCCTGTCGCCGCTTTCCAACCAGCGCACCGACCGCTGGGGCGGCTCGCTGGAAAACCGCATGCGTTTTGTCGTCGAGATCGCCAAGGCGGTGAGGAAGGCAGTGCCCAAGCTGATGCTTGGGGCGCGCCTGTCGGTCAAGGAATGGGTCGATGGCGGCTTCGATGTCGAGGACGCGATCGAAGTGGCCAAGGCGCTGAAGGCAGCGGGCGTCGCCTATCTCTGCTGCTCGAGCGGCGGCAATTCGCCCCTGCAGAAGCTCCCGACAGGCCGGGGCTACCAGGTGCATCTGGCGGAAGCCGTGCGCAACGGCGCCGGCATCCCGACGCGAGCCGTCGGCCTGATCGACGACCCGAAGCAGGCCGAGGCGATCGTTGCCGAGGGCCGTGCCGACATGGTGGCTCTGGCCCGCGCCTTCCTCGCCGATCCGCGCTGGGCGTGGCGCGCCGCGGCCACCTTCGGCGAGACGATCCACCCGGCGCCGCAGCTTGCCCGCTCGGTGACGACGATGCAGCACTGGATGAAGGCGGCGGGCTGAGCGGCCATTTCCAATGGCTGCGGCCCCACGACTGCGACCCTTGAGACCTTTACGCGAAGGGGCGTGCAACCAAATCGGCCGCTCCGCGTTGGCGGCGATGATGGACAACAAGCCCTTTGAGAAGCCGGTCGTGGTCGAACTTGGCCATGTCGGCAAATACCGTGAGATCCGCAGCACCCAGGAAGCAGCGGAGTGCCTGATGACGGTCTGGCCACTCAATCGTGGTCCCCGGCATCGCGATGCTCTCGACACTTGCCTAAAAGTGCTGGAAGGTTATCGTTCGACAGCGGATGCGCGCCGGGCATTGGTCGAAGCCGCGAAGGAATCGGACGTGCTGGTTCCCGACGAGAGATTGCCCCAAGGCAAATTGCCCCAAGGCAAACTGCCCCAAGGCAAAGTGCATTGAGCAGACGGAGCTTTTTCCACTGGAGGATTTCATGGCGAAGCTGACCTACAAGATCGTCGAGCATGACGGGGGCTGGGCCTACAAGGTCGGCGAGACATTCTCGGAGACGTTCCCCACTCACGAGGACGCGCTGCGCGCCGCCGAGATCGCTTCGGCCGGACAGCAGGTCGCCGGCACCACGGACGGCATCCAATACGAGGACGCCGACGGCAAATGGCACGACGAGCTCGCCGACGGCCGGGACCGGCCGCAAACCGAAGTTTCCGACTAGGCAGGCGTCGTTGCTGATGGCTTCTCGCATCTCTGGTTTTAAGAGCTGGGGCTTGACAAAGCATCCCCCTGCTATGATCCCGGACATGGCGAATTTCAGTCCGTGCCGGGGCCCACAATCACGAGCAACAAAGAAGAGTGCTTGCGGCGCTGCCGCTTTACAGGCAGGCTTGGTAGCGCTACCGTTTCATCATCGCGCGTGACCAGGAGGAGCTTGGGAGCTGCCGCGGCCAGTTAGGAAAGCGGTTTCCTTCGAAGACGTCGCAGGAAGCATTCGGGAGGAAATCGATGGCGTCTGTCGCGATTGGCGATGTCTACAAATCATTCGGAACGGTCGAGATTCTCCACGGTGTCAGCGTCGATATAGACGACGGCGAGTTCGTCACGCTGGTCGGGCCGTCGGGCTGCGGAAAATCGACCCTTCTCAGGATGATCGCCGGCCTGGAAAAGATTTCGCGCGGCCAGATCGCGATTGGCGACCGTGTCGTCAACAACGTTGCGCCAAAAGAACGCGACGTCGCCATGGTCTTCCAGAACTACGCGCTCTACCCGCACATGACCGTCGCCGAGAACATGGCGTTCTCGCTCATGCTCAAGGGTGTTTCGAAAGCCGAAAGCGCTGCCAGCGTTAAGCGCGCCGCCGAAATCCTGGGACTGGTGCCGTTGCTGGAGCGCTATCCCCGGCAGCTTTCCGGCGGCCAGCGCCAGCGCGTCGCCATGGGCCGGGCGATCGTGCGCGATCCGGCGGTCTTCCTCTTCGACGAGCCGCTGTCCAATCTCGACGCCAAGCTCAGGGTGCAGATGCGCGCCGAGATCAAGGAACTGCACCAGCGGCTGAAGACCACGACGGTCTATGTCACCCACGACCAGATCGAGGCGATGACCATGGCCGACAAGATCGTGGTCATGCATGACGGCCTCGTCGAGCAGATCGGGCCGCCATTGGAACTCTACGACCGGCCGAACAATCTCTTTGTCGCCAGCTTTATCGGCTCGCCCGCCATGAACATGCTGAGGGGCGAAATCGCAACTGATGGCGGCTCACCGTCTTTTCGCGGCTCCGGCGGAATTTCCCTGCCGCTGGCCGCAGTACCTTCGATCGGCAGCGGCGAACAGGTGGTGCTGGGGATACGGCCCGAGCATCTGCAGCTGTCCGACGGCCAGGGTATTCCGGTCACCGTCGCGGTGGTCGAGCCGACCGGATCGGAAGTGCAGCTCATCGGCCGGACGGCCGGCGGCGAAGAGATCGTCGCCAATTTCCGCGAGCGCCATTCCTTCACGCCGGGCGAGACCGTACGGCTTACGGCCGAGCCCGGCCTCATCCATCTCTTTCATGGCGAAACCGGGCAGCGCTTCGACATGCGCACCCGGCAGTAAGAACCACGGCAAGGACATAAACAGGAGGAGACGAGCATGAAATTCACCAGACGTGACGTGATCCGCACCACCGCCGGCGTGGCGGCGGGAGCCTTGGGAAGCCGGTTCGTCGGCTCTTCCGCCTTTGCCCAGGAGGGGTTGACATACAAGCCCGAGGACGGCGCGAAGCTGCGGATGCTGCGTTGGTCGCCCTTCGTGCAGGGCGATGAGGATCAATGGCTGGCCAACACCAAGCGGTTCACCGAGGCGACAGGCGTCGAGGTCCGCGTCGACAAGGAAAGCTGGGAGGACATTCGCCCCAAGGCGGCGGTTGCCGCCAATGTCGGCTCCGGTCCAGATCTGATGTTGGTCTGGTTCGATGACCCGCACCAGTACCCCGACAAGCTGCACGACGTAACGGAACTGGGTGAGTATCTCGGCACGAAATACGGCGGCTGGCACGACGGACCAAAGCAATATGCGACGCGGGAGGGGAAATTCCTCGGCCTGCCTCTGGCCACCATCGGCAATGCCATCGTCTATCGGGAAAGCTGGGTAAAGGAGGCTGGGTTCTCGGAATTTCCGAAGGACACGGCGGGCTTCCTCGAGCTTTGCAAGGCCTTGCAGGCGAAGGGGCATCCGGCCGGCTTCACGCACGGCCATGGCGTCGGCGACGGCAACAACTATGCTCACTGGCTGCTTTGGAGCCATGGCGGCCAGATGGTCGACGAGAGCGGAAAGGTGACGATCAACAGCCCCGAGACGCTCAAGGCGATCGAATACGCGCAGGAACTCTACAAGACCTTCATCCCCGGCACCGAAAGTTGGCTCGACGTGAACAACAACCGCGCCTTCCTGGCCGGCGAACTGGGCGTCATCGCCAACGGCATTTCCGTGTATAACACGGCCAAGACCAACAAGGACAATGATCCGAAACTGGCTGAAATCGCCAAGGACATGCGCACGACCAGCCTGCCGATCGGTCCTGTCGGAAAATCCGTCGAGCTGTTCCAGGTGACCACGGCCGTGATCTTCGACTACACGCCCTACCCCAACGCGGCCAAGGCCTATCTGCAGTTCATGTTCGAGGAACAGCAAATGGCAGAGTGGATCACCTCCTCCGCCGGCTATTGCTGCCAGACACTCAAAGCCTTCGAGAACAATCCTGTGTGGACGGCCGACCCGAACAACGCAGCTTACGCCAAAGCCTCGGCGACGCTGCGTCCCAACGGTTATGCCGGGCCGCTCGGCTACGCTTCGGCGGCGACCATGGCCGACTATGTCCTGGTCGACATGTTCGCCAAGGCGGTGACCGGCCAGGCGACGGCGCAGGAGGCGATGGAAGAGGCGGAGAAACGCGCCAACCGGTACTATCGCGTTTGATCACAGCCGAGCCGGGCAGCCGCGACCGCGCTGCCCGGTCTGGTTCCTGAAATCGTGTGGCGGCCACTCAGGCCACCATGCCAGCAGACTTATGAGGAGCCGTCCTATGGCCGTGTCGTCCGCTGCCGTTCAGCCGCGTCCGTCGATCCTGTCGCGGAGCCTGTCGCTCCTGGCCGACAGCCGGAACGCGCTTGGCTTCGGCTTCATGCTGCCGGCGGCAGCGCTGCTGCTGGTCTTCCTCACCTATCCGTTGGGGCTCGGCATCTGGCTCGGCTTCACGGATGCCCGCATCGGCCGCCCCGGTATCTTCATAGGCATCGAAAACTACCAATATCTGTCGGATGACGCCGTCTTCTGGCTCTCCGTCTTCAACACCTTGCTCTACACGATAAGCGCCTCGATCCTGAAGTTCGCGCTCGGCCTCTGGCTGGCGCTTATCCTCAATCAGAACCTTCCCTTCAAATCGTTCTTCCGCGCGATCGTCCTTCTGCCGTGGGTGGTGCCGACGGTGCTGTCGGCCATCGCCTTCTGGTGGATATACGATTCGCAGTTCTCCATCCTGTCCTGGGCGCTTATGGAAATGGGCCTGATCGACCATCGGATCAATTTCCTCGGCGATCCGGTGAACGCGCGCGCTTCGGTCATCGCCGCCAATATCTGGCGCGGCATCCCGTTCGTCGCGATCACGCTGCTGGCCGGCTTGCAGACGATTCCGCAGTCGCTTTATGAGGCCGCCACGCTTGACGGCGCCAGCCGCTGGCAACTGTTCCGTTTTGTGACGCTGCCGCTGCTGACGCCGATCATCGCCATCACCATGACGTTCTCGGTGCTGTTCACCTTCACCGATTTCCAGCTGATCTATGTGCTGACCCGCGGCGGACCGGTCAATGCCACCCATTTGATGGCGACATTGTCGTTTCAGCGCGGCATTTCGGGAGGCCAGCTTGGCGAGGGCGCCGCCATCGCGGTCGCCATGATCCCGTTCCTGCTTGCGGCGATCCTGTTCAGCTATTTCGGCCTGCAACGCCGCAAATGGCAGCAAGGCGGCGGAGACTGACATGGCCACGATAAAAAAAACGAAACGTCCGGAACTCGACGAAGGCGGCATGGGCTACCTTCAGAGCCTGCCGCGGCGCGTGGTGACGGTCTATCTGCCGTTGCTGGTGTTCGTCATCGTGCTGTTGTTCCCGTTCTACTGGATGACGATCACGGCGATTAAGCCCAATCTCGAGATGACCGACTACGCCAATTTCAATCCGTTATGGGTCGTGCATCCGACATTCGAGCACATCCGCTATCTCTTGTTCGACACGTCCTATCCGGGCTGGCTGCTCAACACGATCATCATCTCAACTGCCGCCACTTTCCTGTCGCTGCTGGCTGCGGTGTTCGCGGCCTATGCGATCGAGCGGCTGCGGTTTTCGGGGGCGCGGCAGGTCGGGCTCGCGATCTTCCTCGCCTATCTCGTGCCGCCCTCGATCCTGTTCATCCCGCTGTCGGTGATGGTGTTCAACCTTGGGCTTTACGACACACCCTTCGCACTCATTCTCACCTACCCGACCTTCCTGGTGCCCTTCTGCACCTGGCTGCTGATGGGCTACTTCCGCTCCATCCCGTTCGAACTGGAAGAATGCGCGCTCATTGACGGGGCGAGCCGGTGGCAGATCCTCACCAAGATCGTGCTGCCGCTGTCGGTGCCCGGCCTGATTTCCGCCGGCATATTCGCATTCACCCTGTCATGGAACGAATTCATCTATGCGCTGACGTTCATCCAGTCCTCCGAAAACAAGACTGTGCCGGTCGGGGTGCTCACGGAGCTTGTCCGCTCCGACGTCTATGAATGGGGAGCGCTGATGGCCGGAGCCCTGATCGGCTCGCTGCCGGTGGTCGTGCTTTATTCGTTCTTCGTCGAGCACTACGTTTCCTCGATGACCGGTGCGGTGAAGGAATAGCGCCTGCCGCAGTCGGCGCTCGACCGGCCAATTGTCGAAGTCGGCGCCGCCCCTCATCCGCCTGCCGGCACCTTCTCCCCGTATAGTGACGGGGAGAAGGGGCTGGCCGCGGCCTCGGCACCCATTCTGCAACGCTGGAGATTGGCGAAATCCTTTGCGAAGGCGTCTTTCTCCCCGTCACTATACGGGGAGAAATGCCCGGCAGGGCAATGAGGGGCGGCACCGACCTGAAGCGATTGCTCTGCTGCAGCAGGGCTATCGATACCGCATTGCCGCCGGCCATTCGCCGCGCTATCTCAGGCGACCCTGTCTGCCCAGGCGACTCTGTCTGCCTAAGGCGACCTTTTTGCCGGAGCCTCCCATGCCTGAAATCGTCACCGCCGCCATGCTTGTCATCGGCGACGAGATTCTGTCCGGCCGCACCAAGGACAAGAATATCGGCCACCTCGCCGATATCATGACGGCGATCGGCATCGACCTGAAGGAGGTGCGCATCGTTCCCGACGAGGAAGACGAGATCGTCGCCGCAGTGAATGCCCTGCGTGCCCGCTACACCTACGTCTTCACGACCGGCGGCATCGGTCCGACGCATGACGACATCACCGCGGATGCGATTGCCAAAGCCTTCGGCGTGCCCTGCGAATACGACGCCAAGGCCTATGCCATGCTGGAAGCGAGCTACGCCGCGCGCGGCATAGAATACACCGAGGCGCGCAAGCGCATGGCGCGGATGCCGCGCGGTGCCGACCATATCGATAATCCGGTGTCCATCGCGCCGGGCTTTCGTATCGGCAACGTCCATGTCATGGCCGGCGTACCGGCGATTTTCCAGGCCATGCTCGACAATGTGGTGCCGACGCTGAAGGCCGGCACCAAAATGCTGTCGGCCATGGTGCTCTGTCCGTTCGGCGAAGGGCTGGTCGGCGGACCGCTGGGCGACATCCAGAAGGCGCATCCGGATACAATCATCGGGTCCTACCCGAAATATGGCGACGGCAAATTCTGGACCGAGCTGGTCGTCCGTGCGCGCAGCCAGGACACGCTGGACGCCGCCCGCGCCGATGTCGAGGCGATGGTCGCAGGCCTCGCCAGCGCGGCCCGTTGATCCAGGCCGGAACCAAGCGCTGTGCTGTAACGTTTCTCGCGGGCGAGTTTCGATCGCCGTAAAATGAGGGGTTACCATGCGATTCAAGACCATCGTCGCCATACTGCAGAACGAACAGGACGCGGAGCGCGTGCTCGAATGCGCCATTCCGCTTGCCGACAGGTTCGAGAGCCATCTCATCGGCATTCATGCCGAAGCGCTTCCCGTCCCCTACACCTCGGCGACCGGCTTTCCCGACACCGAGTTCCTGCAGGTTTCGGCCGACATGAACAAGGAGCGTGCCGAAAAATTGCGGGCGGTTTTCCTCAGGCATGTCGAGGATTCCGGCCTGTCCTTCGAGTGGCGCAGCCTCGAGAGCTTTTCCGGAGACAGCGCGCTGACCGGCATCCCAACCGTCCGCACTGCGGACCTGATCATCGCCGCGCAGCGCGAGTCGGGCGGCGATCCGAGCGCCGATGTCGACACGCTGGTCTACGACGCCGGCCGGCCGGTGCTGGTCGTGCCGCATTCGGGCCCGCTCGTGACCAGCTTCAAGCACGTGCTGCTCGCCTGGAACGGCAGCAAGGAAGCCGCACGCGCCGCCTTCGACGCCCTGCCCTTCATCATCGAGGCCGAGAAGACTGATATTGTCGTCATCGACCCGCCGGATACGCTCGACGAGGCCCCGGAGGCGGCCGGCGCCGAAATCGCCGCCGCCCTGTCCAGGCATGGCGCTACCGTCAGCGTCTCGGTGCTGCAATCGGGCGGCCACTCGGTCGACGAGGTGATCCAGACCAGGGTCGCCGAAACCGGCGCCGACCTGCTCGTACTTGGCGCCTACAGCCATTCCTGGCTGCGCCAGCTTCTGTTCGGCGGGGTCACGCGCACGGTGCTGCGCACGTTGCCGGTGGCAGCTTTCCTGTCACGGTAAGTCCACAAAGGGGTAAGCCACAGGGCTAAGTCCACAGGGATCGCTTGCCGCCGCCCTTGCCAAGGCCAAGGCTTTCCAGTTAATTCCGCGCGCATTCCTTCAAGTGTCTGCGCGCGGTTTTTCGCGCGCTGCGGAGTGCGCAGAAAAATGTCCCTTCCCGAAAAGGCCTTTCCTGTTTCCTGGGATCAGTTCCACCGCGACGCGCGTGCACTCGCCTGGCGGCTTGCCGGCGCCAACAAAGGCCAATGGAAAGCGATCGTCTGCATCACGCGCGGCGGCTTGGTTCCGGCCGCCATCATCTCGCGTGAACTCGGCATCCGGGTCATTGAGACGGTTTGCGTCGCCTCCTATCACGACTACGCCAGCCAGGGGCAGCTGCAGGTGCTGAAGGAGGTCGCGCCGGTACTGCTTGCCGATGACGGCGCCGGCGTGCTGATCATCGATGACCTCACCGACACCGGCAAGACCGCGGGCATCGTGCGCGCCATGATGCCCAAGGCGCATTTCGCCACCGTCTACGCCAAGCCGAAAGGCAGGCCGCTGGTCGACACCTTCGTCACCGAAGTCAGCCAGGACACCTGGATCTATTTTCCGTGGGATATGGGCTTCACCTACCAGAAGCCGATCGCCGACGACCACGCCGGCTGAATCGCGGCAACTGCTTTTCCTTCCGGAACATGCCGGCGCGCCCTTCTTGCCGGCGAGCCCTTCTTGAAAGAGTGCCGCGGCGCACGATATTTCCTGAATCGGCACCTGGTGGTGTGGTTAACCCGTTCGTATGAGGTTTTTTACTTTTATTGCTTATGATTAGCCGTAAGATTCACGAGACGGCAAGTGATTCTGGAGGCTGGGGCAAGCTTCTCCGATGTTGACGAGGCCAGTAACGCACAACCATTTGGCCGAAAGGGTCCAGCGGCTCTTCGGTACAGCGCCGTGCCGCCTGCAGGTTGCAGCATTGCCCTGGCGCGATACCGGGCATGGCGTCGAGATCATGCTGATCACCAGCCGCGATACCGGCCGCTGGGTGCTTCCCAAGGGCTGGCCTGAGGCCAAGGAACTGCTTTGCGAAGCGGCGGCGCGCGAGGCCGGCGAGGAAGCCGGACTGCGCGGCACGATCTCCCACCACGAAGCCGGCCGCTACTTCTATGCCAAGGCATTGGCTTCCGGCGAGGAAGTGCCTTGCGAAGTCCTGGTATTCCCGCTGCAGGTCGACAAGATCGCCGACCGGTGGAAGGAAAAGCGGTCGCGCATCCGCAAATGGGTCAGCCCCGCCGAGGCCGTGCGCATGGTCAACGAGCCTGACCTTGGCCAGATCATCGCTTATTTCTGTGCCGACCCGCACCAGTTCTCCTGAGCAAGCATAGGCTCACCGGCCAAAGCCGTGCACCTGCCGCGCATCACCGGCGATGTTCTTTGGCGAAGAGAATCGATTAGGCCACTCCAGCTTTGGCATGCGTGTCGCAGCCGATTGCCCGCGCGTGGACAAATCGAGATCCCCTGGGGCCACTTCTATCCCCGTTATCCACATGTGTGACACACAAGATGTTGGGGTCACAAAAGCGGCACAAACGAATCCTTGACGGCGCAAAACGAGTCGCCTTTTATAGGCCATGCGCTCCTGTTGAGAGTGCGACCGGAAAGTTCTGAGCCCGGTCTTTTTCCCGGATTATGTGCGTTTTGGCCGCATCTCCGCCTGGTTACGAGGCCGGCGGAAGCGTTGGGATTGTGGGGTCTTTGGGGGACGAAAGGGAAAAATGTCGGACTGGAATAAATTGTCTGTTAATACTATATTTAGTGTTTGCAGGTAGGTTCGACGCTAGATAGTGTGAAAGTCCCTCGATTGAGGGAGTCGCAAAAAAGTTTCAGTTTTGAGGGACCCGCAGGGTTCGTCGGCGCGTTGGACGACTACTTCGCAAGGAGTTCGACCAGCAGGGCGGGCGGAGCCTGTGGAAAAGGAGCCGGCCGTTTTCGAACGCCGGCAGACGGCGGACATGCGCGTTTCGCAAAGGGGGCAGAAATCCCCTGGGAAAGGCGCTATATATAGACAAGCAAGGGATAGGACCAATGCGCATCGAGCGTCGTTTCACCAAGCAGGGGCAGTCGGCTTATGCGGAGATCGAATTCCGCAAGGCGCTTTCGGAGATCAAGAATCCGGATGGCTCGGTGGTGTTCCGCTTGGACAATATCGATGTCCCGGCGCAGTTCAGCCAGGTTGCCGCCGACATCCTGGCGCAGAAATATTTCCGCAAGGCCGGCGTGCCGGCTCGGCTGAAGAAGGTCGAGGAGAATGACGTCCCCTCCTTCCTGTGGCGCTCCGTCGCCGACGAGGCCGAACTGGCAAAACTGCCCGAGGCCGAGCGCTACGGCTCCGAAATCGACGCCCGCCAGGTCTTCGACCGCCTCGCCGGCACCTGGACCTATTGGGGCTGGAAGGGCGGCTACTTCAAATCGGAGGAAGACGCGCGCGCCTTCCGCGACGAGCTTGCCTATATGCTGGCCACCCAGCGCGTTGCGCCGAACTCGCCGCAATGGTTCAACACCGGCCTGCACTGGGCCTATGGCATCGACGGCCCGAGCCAGGGCCATTTCTATGTCGACCCGTTCACCGGCAAGCTGACCAAGTCGAAATCTTCCTACGAACATCCGCAGCCGCATGCCTGCTTCATCCAGGGCGTGCAGGACGATCTCGTCAACGAAGGCGGCATCATGGACCTGTGGGTGCGTGAAGCGCGCCTGTTCAAATACGGCTCCGGCACCGGCTCCAACTTCTCGTTCCTGCGCGGCGAAGGCGAAAAACTGTCCGGCGGCGGCCGCTCGTCCGGCCTGATGAGCTTCCTCAAGATCGGCGACCGCGCGGCGGGCGCCATCAAGTCGGGCGGCACGACGCGCCGCGCCGCAAAGATGGTCATCGTCGACGCCGACCATCCCGATATCGAGGAATTCATCGACTGGAAGGTCAATGAGGAGCAGAAGGTCGCCTCGCTGGTCACCGGCTCCAAGATCGTGAAGAAGCACCTCGAAGCGATCATGAAGGCCTGCATCAACTGCGAAGGCCAGGACGACGATTGCTTCGACCCGGCGATCAACACCGCGCTGAAGCGCGAGATCAAGGCAGCCAAGAAGGACGGGGTGCCGGAGAATTACATCTACCGCGTCATCCAGTTCGCCAAGCAGGGCTACACCTCGATGTCGTTCAAGACCTACGACACCGACTGGGATTCGGACGCCTACCTCACCGTTTCGGGCCAGAACTCCAACAATTCGGTCTCGCTGAAGGACGATTTCCTGCGCGCCGTCGAAGAGGATGCCGACTGGCACCTCACCGCCCGCAAGGACGGCAAGGTGCTGAAGACGCTGAAGGCCAGGGATCTGTGGGAAAAGATCGGCTATGCCGCCTGGGCGTCGGCCGATCCGGGCCTCCACTTCAACACGACGGTGAACGACTGGCACACCTGCGCCTCGGCCGGTGCGATCCGGGCGTCCAACCCGTGCTCGGAATACATGTTCCTCGACGACACCGCCTGCAACCTGGCCTCGATCAATCTGCTGCCCTATCGCAACGCCGACGGCACCATCGATGTATCAGCCTACGAGCACACGGTTCGGCTGTGGACCATGGTGCTGGAAATTTCCGTAATGATGGCGCAGTTCCCGTCGAAGGAGATCGCCAAGCTCTCCTACGAGTACCGCACGCTCGGCCTCGGCTACGCCAATATTGGCGGCCTGCTGATGACATCAGGCATTCCCTATGATTCCGACGAGGGCCGCGCCATCTGCGCAGCACTCACCGCGATCATGACCGGCACGGCCTATGCCACCTCGGCCGAAATGGCCGCCGAGCTCGGCGCCTTCCCCGACTACGACCGCAATGCGCAGAACATGCTGCGTGTCATGCGCAACCATCGCCGTGCCGCCTATGGCGACAGGGACGGCTACGAAAAACTCGCCGTCAACCCGGTGCCGCTGGTCGCCTCGGACCTGAAGCAGCCGGAGCTTGCCGCCCATGCCAAGGCTGCCTGGGATCGCGCCATCGAGCTCGGCGAGGAGCATGGCTACCGCAATGCGCAGGCGACCGTAATCGCGCCGACCGGCACGATCGGCCTTGTCATGGATTGCGACACCACCGGCATCGAGCCCGACTTCGCGCTGGTCAAGTTCAAGAAGCTGGCCGGCGGCGGCTACTTCAAGATCATCAACCGCGCCGTTCCGGAAGCGCTGCGCACGCTTGGCTATTCGGAAAGCCAGATCGCCGAGATTGAGGCCTACGCGGTCGGCCACGGCAATCTGAACCAGGCGCCAGCCGTGAACCCCGGCTCGCTCAAGGCAAAAGGTTTTACGGACGACAAGATCGCGGCACTTAACGCAGCGTTGAAATCGGCCTTCGACATCAAGTTCGTCTTCAACCAGTGGACGCTGGGTGCCGACTGGGTGAAGGAGACGTTTGGCTTCACCGACGAGCAGCTCAACGATTTCTCGTTCGAGATGCTACCGGCGCTCGGCTTCTCGAAAAAGGACATCGAGGCCGCTAACATCCATGTCTGCGGTGCGATGACGCTGGAAGGCGCGCCCTTCCTGAAGGCAGAGCACCTTCCCGTGTTCGACTGCGCCAGCCCGTGCGGCAAGATCGGTAAGCGTTCGCTTTCGATCAACAGCCACATCCAGATGATGGCGGCGGCCCAGCCCTTCATCTCCGGCGCCATTTCCAAGACCATCAACATGCCGAACGACGCGACTGTGGAAGACGCCAAGGGCGCCTACATGCTGTCGTGGAAGCTGGCGCTGAAGGCCAACGCGCTCTATCGCGACGGCTCGAAACTCTCGCAGCCGCTCAACGCCTCGCTGCTTGCCGACGTCGAGGACGACGAGGACGATGCCGTCGAACAGCTGATCGCGGCGCCGGCTTCACAGCGCGCCGTGCAGGTGACTGAAAAGATCGTCGAACGCGTCGTCGAACGCCTCTATCGCGACCGCGAAAAGCTGCCGAACCGCCGCAAGGGTTATACCCAGAAAGCGGTCGTCGGCGGCCACAAGGTCTATCTGCGCACCGGCGAATTCGATGACGGTCGTCTCGGCGAGATCTTCATCGACATGCACAAGGAAGGCGCAGCTTTCCGGGCGATGATGAACAACTTCGCCATCGCCATCTCGCTCGGCCTGCAATATGGCGTGCCGCTGGAGGAATATGTCGAAGCCTTCACCTTCACCAAGTTCGAACCTGCCGGCATGGTGCAGGGCAACGATGCCATCAAGAACGCCACGTCGATCCTCGACTATGTGTTCCGCGAACTTGCGGTTTCCTATCTGGAACGCCACGACCTCGCCCATGTCGACCAGTCGGATTTCGACAAGACCGCACTTGGCCGCGGCATCAACGAAGGCAAAGCGACGCCGTTCTCGAAGGGGCTGACGCGCGGCGTCTCGCCGGTCAAACTGGTGTCGGGAATGAGCGCCGACCCTAAGGGGTTTGGGGGTTCAAATCCCGCTACCGTCCCCACTCGCTCGGCGCCGACGGCGTTCTCAGGCTCCAACGTGCTGGCGCTGAAGCCGGCCAGCGACGAAGCGATCGCCTATAAACGAGACTACGAGGAGCGGGCCAGGGAACTGGTCGAGGACATCGTCTACGGAGAAGCAACCGACCCGACTGGGCTGTTCACCGACGATGCCGCGAAAGAAGCTGCCGAGGCCAAGGCGCTTGCCGCTACCCGGCGTCAGCAATCCCTGATGCAGGGCTACACCGGCAACGAATGCTCGGAATGCCACAATTTTACGATGGTGCGGAACGGTACTTGCGAAAAGTGCGATACCTGCGGGGCTACGAGCGGGTGCAGTTGAGGATCGATGCCGCCTCGGCTTATTGGATGTGCCCAAAGGTGTCAGCCTAGCGGAATATGTAGAGGCTTAGCCAGCGCGCTCTCCCTTCTCCCCCTGTGGGAGAAGGTGGCCGAGCGAAGCTCGGTCGGATGAGCAACCGTGCTTCAGACGGAAGCGGGGCTCCAGGGTTGGTTGTCTCGGATCATAGCGTTGAGGGTTGTGATGAGCTTGCGCATGATGGCAACGATGGCGACCTTTGCCAACTTGCCGTTTTCGCGCAGGCGCTGGCGGAAGGTGGCGAAGACGGGGTTGTGAACTCCGGCACTGAGCGCGGCCATGTAGAGGACATTGCGTACAGGCTCACGACCACCCCAAATACATCGCTTGCCTTTGAGCTTGCCGCTGTCGTGGTCATAGGGAGCGAGCCCGACCAAGGCAGCGATCTGCCGGTTGGACAGGCGGCCCAGTTCTGGCAGCAGCGCGATCAATGTGGCACTCAAGACCGGACCGACGCTTGGCGTGGAACGCAGCAGGCGATCGCGCTGAGCCAGAGCGGGATCGGCCGCAATTGCTTGGGCAAGGCGTTTGTCGAGCAGCAGGATATCGGCATGGAGCCGGGTCGCACGCCGCTTGGCCAGGCGCTTGAGAGCAGGATCACGCACGTGCTCGGCCTGATTGTTGACGCGGCTGAGTTCGGCGTGGAGCTGCCGCCGTGCCGTGACCAGTTCGGTCACCAACTCAAGGCGGGGGTCGAGATCGATCGAGTGGACCGGCAGCGTCGCCAGGAAGCGGGCGATCAGACGCGCATCAATGCGATCGTTCTTGGCGTTGATGCCAGCCGCACGCGCGAACTGGCGCAACCTGTGTGGATTGATGCGACGCACCGGAAGGCCAGCCTGCCACAGCGCCTTGAGCACAGCGCGCTCATAGCCGCCGCTCGCCTCAAGACCGATGACGTCGATCAAGCAACCCGACAGCCGCTCCACCAACGCCGCATGGCCGACTTCGTTGTTGTCGACACTGAACAACTCACCCGTTTCCAAAATGGCCACGTCCAGCCGATCCTTGGCCACATCGATGCCGACATGCAATGCAATTTGTGTCATCTTCTGATCCCTTCCTTGCTGGTGCGGGGTCGAACCCCTTGCAACCGTTCGGGCTATGGAAGATGCGGCGGAGCGCCTTGCTCATCCACGGGCTCATACCAAGGGGTGTACGGGCTTCCGTCGCAGCGGGTGATCCGGTTATGATCCGGATCACCCGCAAGCCCGATCTTGCATGATTCGAGAGACACAAGGGGTGCTCCAGCTGGCACGGATGGCGATCCTTCCAACACCCCTCAACCGTCTTGGCGCTGCGCGCCAATCCACCTTCTCCCACAAGGGGAGAAGGCAAGACCGCGCCATCACCGCCACGGTCGCAAACTCTCATCGCGGACATAAGCGATGATGGTGTCGCAGACGGCGTTCAAATCCCGCAGCACGTCGTCGTTCCAAAAGCGCAGCACACGAAAGCCCCTCGCCTTCAATTCGGCGTCTCGTACCCGATCGTAGTTCGAGTCGGCATGCTGGCTGCCGTCGATCTCGACGATCAGCCTGGCCTCGGCGCAAACGAAATCGGCGATGAATTTGCCGACAGGAACCTGACGCCGGAATTTGATGCGGTCGAGCCTGCGTCCGCGCAGTTCGTGCCACAGGCGGTCCTCCGCCTCTGTTGGCTCGCGGCGCATCGAGCGGGCGAAACGACGTTTGGTCGGGGCGACGGGCTGATGCGGCGGGGCGAGATTACCCAGCCTCAGCGCTCCGTCCACACCATCGTCACGCAAATCGCCGACATTCGAGATTGGCTCCCCCTTCTCCCCTTGTGGGCTAGCGTGCGCACACATTTGCGTCTTGGGGATGTCAAGCGGGAAGGTCGGCGGCTGCGAAAAG
>NZ_NPKJ01000028.1 GCF_002284575.1 Mesorhizobium temperatum | reverse complement strand
GCACGCTGATCAGCCCGGCCCCCATGCCGGAGAGCGCGGCGACCAAGCCGTCAGCTACACCACTCCCTGGGACACGATCCCTGCCCGGCGCGCGCTCTACCGAATGAGCTATACCGACCGAATAGCCGACTGATCTGGTGCGGCCGGCCGGAATTGAACCGGCACGCCACGGGCGGCGCCGCATTTTGAGTGCGGTGCGTCTACCATTTCCGCCACGGCCGCAACTGGTGCCCAGGGATGTAGCGACCAACCACCGACACGAAGCTTCAATGATTGGTGGAGGGAGTAGGATTCGAACCTACGAACTCAAAGAGGGCAGTTTTACAGACTGCTGCCATTAACCGCTCGGCCACCCCTCCGAAACGTCCGGAATCAGAACCTTGGCTCGGGCTACGGCGAACCTTGATCTCCGAACTAAATCAGGCGTCCTGCCTTTGGGCGAGCCTCGAAAAACTGGCAAAACTGGCGGACAGGGCAGGATTCGAACCTGCGCCGTCTACCCACTTTCCAGGCGGGCGCCTTCGGCCGCTCGGCCACCTGTCCGCTGGCGGAGGGGGAGGGATTTGAACCCCGAGGCCCTTGCAGGCCTACCCGCTTTCGAGGCGGGCGCATTCAACCGGGCTCTGCCACCCCTCCATATTCGATTTGATGCAGCCCGATTTGGTGCGGACGGCGAGATTCGAACTCGCAACGGGAATGCCCGCCGGGTTTAAGCCGGCTGCGTCTACCGATTCCGCCACGTCCGCGAGTGCTTTTCCAGCTTCGCGCCGCGTTCGCAGAGATCGCGAACCGGGATGGTCGGAGTGGCAGGATTCGAACCTGCAGCCCCCTCGTCCCAAACGAGGTGCGCTACCAGGCTGCGCTACACTCCGGCTCTCCGAGCCCGTAGGCCGAGCTGTGCGCGTCTGCCGGTTCTCGCCACGAGATGCTTGAGACCAGATCCCCTGTAAGCCGGGTTCTGTCGAGGGCTGCCATTCCTCTTGGACGCCTGTCGCCAGGCGCCTCCTTGCCCGCCACAAGGCCCCTCCCCGACACAGGTCACAGGGCACTTCTTGCGGTTGCTTCCCCCACCCTGTCGCCCGTTTCACCCGTCCCGACTGGGACGGCTCGTCTCTGTTGCCGTGGCTCGCCTCGCGGCGGGCAGGCACTACCTGCTGGGGTGTGTCGGCAAAGCCCGGACTTTCCTCGCTCCACGACATTCGTCGCTTAGTGCGCGGCAGCCCGGAGATCTGATCTCTTCTGGTGGAACGGCTGGATCGCCACGATCCGAGGGTTCTCACCATGAAAAATTCGAGCCGCACAGGACCGGGAGCTAACCCATCCCATGCGGCGGAACCGTCTCCGGTCCTGCCGCATTATTTGGGAACAAAACGGGAAACTTCAAGGATCACGCCTCGTAGTGTGCTCCCTTGCCACTTGCATAATGGCGCCTCGTTGCCGCGGCAGGAGTAAAGCAGATGATGGAAGAAAAAGTACGCGAAGCGATCGTCACAGAGCTTGAACGACAAGCGGAAGCCAGTCCTTCGAAGCTGCGGATTTCCGTACGCGATGAGGAACTCGTCGCGGACGGAAAGATCGATCTCGACGGGCTCGCCACGGCGATCGTCGGCGCCGTAGCAGGGGCGCCGTAGCGCGGCAATCGCATAGAACTGCCGCGACCGATCCGGATGCTGGCGGCGCGGGCAAGCGGGTGGAACCATTCGGCCCGGCTGTTAGTTCCATCAACGAAGAACGGACCGAGCGTCGCAGCGCGACAGGCCTGAGGCCCTCAATAAGTCCTTCAGACCAATATCGGTCGACGACCGCAGAGCGCTGGTGCCGTTCTGGGCGCAAACAAGGAGATTCACCATGAAAGTCGCTGAGATAATGACCCCCAACGTCCATCTCGCCAGTCCTGACGAGTCACTGCAGAAAATCGCGAAACGAATGGCGGTTGACGATGTCGGATTCCTCCCCGTCGGAGAAAACGACCGACTCGTCGGAACGATCACCGACCGTGACATCGTCGTGCGTGCGGTCGCCGAAGGCAAAGACGGCAACGCGACGGTCCGCGACGTGATGACTGAGGATGTCAAATACTGCTTCGAGGACGAAGATATCGAGCACGTCGTCCAGAACATGGGTGATATCCAGGTCAGGCGGTTGCCTGTCCTCAATCGCGACAAGCGCCTGGTGGGCGTGGTCTCGCTCGCGGACGCGGCGCTGAAGGAAGATCCGGCAACCGTCGGAATCGCGATGTCCGGCGTGGTCGTACCCGGCGGGGCACACGCGACGTAAGCGTGTTGCCCGGCAGGCGGGATCGGACTGAGTTCAGCGGCCCGCGCTAGCATCAGACCCAAAAGTGGGTACCGGTTTTGGGTCCGATGCTCAAACAAAAAGAGGAGCGGCGGTTTGAAAGTCCGCCGCTCTAGCGCTGCCGCGTCTCAAAGAGCGCACCAAAGACCCTAATCCGACCTTCCTGTCATATTGCCCGGGAGCGTCGATGACGCTCCCGGCAGCACCAGTATCTTGCACGTTTCCGCTTGCGCTCTTGGCCGTGGCTCAGAGCTACGATTGGGCGATGTCAGTTCGGTGCCACCGCGGTATCGCCCAGCACCACACCCTTGGCAGCCTGTTCGATGACGTCGGCTACAGCCTCTGGCTGGGTAAGGAACACCACATGGCTGCCTTTGACCTCCGTGGTGACCGCCCCAATACGATCGGCGGTGCTCCGAAGCAGTTCGGGCGCAATAGCGCCGTCCTCAGTCGCGACAACGTACCAGCTTGGCTTGGTCTTCCACGCCGCCGTCGTCACCTTGGCCTCAAGCGCCTTCATAGCGATCGGCACCTGGGAGTCGCGCAGGAATGCGGTGTCGGCATTGTCGGTGTCCCCAGCAAAGCCGGCCTTAAACGTCTCAGTTTTCAGAAACGCGAAGCCATCGGGCTGCACGTCAGGCTGAAAGTTCGGCGGCGGAGGAACCTCGGCATACTGGTCCAGCGTGGATTGACCGACCTCCGGCGCGAAGGCGGCGACATAGACGAGGCCCGCAACATTGGCAGCGTTGCCGGCTTCTGTAATTACCGTGCCGCCGTAGGAATGACCGACGAGAATGGCTGGCCCATCCTGCCGGGCGAGCACGCGACGCGTTGCGGCTACATCGTCTTCGAACGACGTGAGCGGGTTCTGGACGATCGAGACTTTATAGCCACGACTTGTCAGTTGGTCGTAGACGCCCCGCCATCCAGCTCCGTCGGCAAAGGCGCCGTGGACGAGAACGATGTTGCGGAGCGGAGCGCTCTGTGCGTCGGCAGCCGTTGCCGAAAGCGTCAGCGCACCGACGGCGATCGCTAGGGATTTGATCATGGCAGTTCTCCAGTTGGATTTTGCTGTTGATAGGACAATCATGATCTACCCTGAAGGTTTCGACTTGAATATCGAGCGGATTCGGACATCAATGTCTCAAAATGAGAGACAATCCGAATTTGCTGGAGGACCCATATGCTGCGCGACTTCAGCGATACGGTCGCTTTCGTAAAGGTGGTGCAGGAAGGGAGCTTCACAGCGGCTGCGCGCGTGCTCAAGGTGCCGAAGACACGGGTCAGCCGAAAGGTGCAGGAGCTGGAATCCAGACTGCACACACAACTGCTGAATCGGACAACGCGCAGCCTGAAGCTGACTGAAGCGGGAGCGGTATATTTCCAGCACTGCGAGCGAGTCGTGAAGAATCTGGAGGATGCGGAGAACGCAGTGGCGGAGTTGCAGCAACATCCGCGCGGGTGGCTTCGGATTACAGCCTCGTATTGGCTGGCAACTCGCGTCCTCGCGCCGCTGCTCACCGAGTTTCGCCGCTTCTATCCAGAGGTGTTCCCGCAATTGCTTCTTGGGCACGAAGTCGTCGACCTTGTCACCAAGGACATCGACGTCGCTTTCCGGCTCCAGGAAGGCACCCTGCCCGATTCCACGCTCGCGGCTCGGCGGCTCGGCGCATTGCCGATGGGCATCTATGGAGCCCCGACCTACCTGGAACGTGCGGGAACGCCACAGCATCCATCGGAGCTGGCGGAACATGCCTGTCTGTTGACGGAGTTTTATTTCAATCGTCCGGCGGTAGAATGGCCACTATCGAGCGGCGGCGAGCGGTACCAGTTCAAAGTACGAGCAGTGGCCGTCGCCAGCGATCCAGAGGCTCTTCACGGGTTCCTGCTGGGGGGAGTTGGCCTGCTCATGACCAACCATATGCGCGTCAAGTCGGACGTTGCCGCTGGAAGACTGGTTCGTGTCCTGCCCGAGTGGGCAGGGCCCGAACCGACCCTCTATGCGATCCGGCCAGGAGGCGGCGTTCAGCCCCCCAAGGTTAAAGCATTCTTGGACTTCCTCATTCCGCGGCTCGACTTGAAGAAGATTTGATAGCCAAGGGAGCCACATCTGAAGCCGGCGGCAGCCGGCTGACCCAGTTTGACTCAAGCGTAGCCCTATCAACGTTACGCCGATTTAATGTGCAAGCGAGCGGGAGAATTGCCATAAAGCTTTGATATCGACGAGTCATCCTGCGTGTCGGAGTGTGCCGTCGCGTCTACTTCACCTTGGGAACCGTAGGCGGTATATTTGCCAACCGGAGCGCCGATGGCCACCTGGAAACAGATCGTTTTTGCACTTGTGATCCTCGTCGCGGCTGCGGCCGCCTGGGTTCGCTTTTTTCCAGGCGCGCCGGATGTGCTGGCGCGCTGGGGCATCGACTGGGCTTATGCCGCAACGCCACCAACGGGCGCCGTCGATAACGCCGGGCAAGCAGGCAGCAGCAACGCGGCCGGCCAACGGGTGACTATCGTCGCATTGCCGGCAGCCGCCGCCATCATCAACGATCGCCTGCAGGCGATCGGCACCGGCCGCGCCAATGCCTCGGTGACGGTCAATCCCTACAGTTCCGGCCGCCTCGTCGAATTCCTGGTCGAGTCGGGCGCCCATGTCGAAAAGGGGCAGGTCATTGCCACCCTCGACTCCGACACCGAGGTGATCGCACAGGACCGCGCCAAGGTTGCCTTGCAGGACGCGCTGGCCAAGCTCGACCGGGTCAAATCGCTGCGGGCTTCCAACGCCGCCACAGCGGTCGCCGTTGCCGATGCCGAAGTGGTGCTTGCCAATGCCAAGCTGGTGCTTCGCGATGCGGAACTGGCCTTGCAGCGCCGCTCGATCGTCGCACCGATCGCCGGTGTCGTCGGCATCCTGCCGATTGCCGCCGGCAATTATGTGACCAGCCAGTCGGCGGTCGCCACCCTCGACGACCGCTCCAGCATACTGGTCGAATTCTGGGTGCCGGAGCGCTTCGCCGCCGCCGTCAAGATCGGCGCGCAATTGTCGGCGACGCCGATTGCCAATCCCAACAAAGCCTATACCGGTACGGTTGCCGCTATCGACAACCATATCGATGAAGCCAGCCGTACCCTCCTGGTCAAGGCAAAGATCGCCAACCCGGCCGATTCGCTGCGTGCCGGCATGTCCTTCCAGATCACTATGAAATTCCCCGGCGACAGCTATCCGGCGGTCAGTCCGCTGGCGATCCAGTGGGGTTCGGACGGCGCCTATATCTGGGCCATCGTGGACGGCAAGGCCAAGCGGGTGGCCGTGCGCATCATCCAGCGCAACACCGAGACCGTGCTGATCGACGCCCCGATCGTCAGCGGCGACATGGTGGTGACCGAAGGCACCCAGAGCGTCAGCGAAGGCGGCGAGGTCCGCATCGCCGGCGAAGAACAGCGCGCCGCGGACGCCGACGGCTGATGACCGCAACCAACAACGCCGCCGGCGACACGGGCTTCACCGCGCTGTTCATCCGCAGGCCGGTGATGGCCTTGGTCTTGAACACGCTGATCGCGGTCGCCGGCCTTGCCGCCTTCTATGGTGTCGAGGTCCGCGAACTGCCGGATGTCGATCGCGCCGTCGTCACCGTTAACACGACCTTTGAAGGCGCTGCGGCCGAGACCGTCGACCGCGAATTGACCGACGTGATTGAAGGCGCGGTCGCCCGCGTCTCCGGTGTGAAGTCGATCTCGTCCACCTCGTCCTTCGGCACGAGCCGCGTCACCATCGAATTCAACGACGGCGTCGACCTCGACGTCGCCGCCTCCGATGTGCGCGATGGCGTCGGCCGCGTCGTCGACCAGATGCCTGACACGGCTGATGCGCCGCGCATCGTCAAGGCCGACGCCAATTCCGAGCCGGTGATGCGGCTGGCTGTCACCTCCGACACCATGTCGGTGCAGGACATGACGGTGCTGGTCCAGGACCAGATCGAGGACGAGCTTGCCGCCGTGCCCGGCGTTGCCGACGTCCAGGTCTATGGCGACCGCGACAAGATCTTCCGCATCGATGTCGACCAGAACAAGCTCGCCAGCCTGGGCTTCACCGTCGCCGAGCTGAGGACAGCGCTGGCTTCGGTCGCTTTCGATTCCCCGGCCGGTTCGATCACCACGACCAACCAGGACCTGATCGTGCGTCCGACGGCGGACGTGACCACGCCGGAGGAGTTCGAAAACATCATCATCGGCGGCACAACCCGCATCCGCGACGTCGCCACCGTCACGCTCGGCCCCGACATCGGCCAGACCACATTGCGTTCGAACGGCAAGACCGGCATCGGTCTCGGCATCATCCGCCAGGCGGAATCGAACACGCTGGATATTTCGACCGGCGTCAGGGCCGCGGTCGCCACTCTGCAGGCGGATCTGCCCCAGGGCATGTCGATCAAGGTCACCAGCGACGATGCGGTCTTCGTCAACGGCGCGGTGCATGAAGTCGAGATCGCACTCGGCCTGTCCGTCTCCATCGTGCTGATCGTCATCTACGTGTTTCTCCTCGACTGGCGCGCGACGCTCATTCCGGGGCTTGCGATGCCGGTCGCCATGATCGGGACGATCGCCGCCATCTATCTCGCCGGCTTCTCGGTCAACATATTGACGCTGCTCGCCCTGGTGCTGGCGACGGGCCTGGTCGTCGACGACGCCATCGTCGTTCTGGAAAACATCGTGCGACGACGCAACGAAGGCATGGGGCCACGCGCCGCGGCCGTGCTTGGCGCCCAGGAAGTGTTCTTCGCCGTCATCGCCACGACGCTGACGCTGGTCGCCGTGTTCGTGCCGATCTCCTTCCTGCCCGGCCAGACCGGCGGCCTGTTTCGCGAATTCGGCTTCGTTCTCGCCATATCGGTGCTTCTGTCCGCTATCGTGGCGCTGACCCTTTGTCCGATGCTTGCCTCGCGCATGCTGTCGGTCGCGCCGCTTCACCACGAAGGCGGCAGCGGCATCGGCGCCCGCATCGGCGGCGCGCTGAACACGCTCTACCGGCGCTGCCTGCGCACCTGCCTCGATGCGCCGTGGATCGTGCTCCTGGTCGCGCTGCTGTTTGCAGCCACCGCCTTCACGCTATTCGGCACGATCCGCCAGGAACTGACGCCGACGGAGGACCGTGCCGTCGTGCTCATGCGCGTCGACGCGCCGCAAGGCGTCAGCCTCGACTACACGACGCAGCAGATGCAGAAGATCGAAAAACTGATCCAGCCGCTGCGCGATTCCGGCGAAATCCGCAATACGTTCGAGAGCGCCGGCCGGAACGGCGCCTACAATGCCGGCTTCATGGTGATGACGCTGGCGCCATGGGACGAGCGCGACCGCAGCCAGCAGCAGATCATGGCCGACATCAGCCGGCTCACCCGGCAGGTGCCGAGCGTGCGCGTCTTTCCGATACAGCCCAACAGCCTCGGTATTCGCGGCGCCGGCAACGGCCTGCAGTTCGCGCTGGTCGGCAACAACCGCGCGGCGCTCGGCGACGCTGCGGTGAAGATCATCGCGGAAATGCAGAAGGACCCCGGCTTCCAGTCGCCCCGGCTCTCCGTCGACCCGACGCAGCCCCAGCTTTCCGTCGCCATCGACCGCGAGCGCGCTTCCGACCTCGGCATCGACATCACCGGGCTTGCCGATACCTTCCAGGCCATGCTCGACGGCAATGATGTCGTCGATGTCTATATCGCCGACCGCAGCTACGGGGTGAAGCTCGTCTCGACGACCAACCCGATCAACGATCCGACCGATTTGGAGAACATCTTCCTGAAGACGGCCGACGGCCGCTTCGTGCCGATGTCGACCATCGCCACGTTGACCGAGCGCGCCGTTCCGCCCTCGCTGACCCGCGAGCAGCAGCAGCCGTCGGTGGCGATCACCTCCAACCTCAGCGGCGATTTCGCACTCGGCCAGGCGCTGACCCGCGCCGAAGCAATCGCCACGCCGCTTCTGCCGCCGGGCAGCCGCATCGTGCCGTTGGCCGAGGCGGCGACGCTGGGTGAGACCAACAGCGCCATGATCACCATCTTCGGCTTCTCGCTGGTCATCATCCTTTTGGTGCTCGCCGCCCAGTTCGAGAGCTTCGTCAGCGCCGTCATCATCATGGCGACGGTGCCGCTCGGTCTTGCCTGCGCGATCTTTGCCCTTTTGCTCAGCGGCACCAGCCTCAACGCCTACAGCCAGATCGGCCTGGTGCTCCTGGTCGGCGTCATGGCCAAGAACGGCATCCTGATCGTCGAGTTCGCCAATCAGTTGCGCGACCGCGGGCTCGGCGTGCGCGAGGCGATCGAGCAGGCCTCCACCATCCGGCTGCGGCCGGTGATGATGACGATGATCTGCACCGTGCTCGGCGGCGTGCCGCTGGTGCTGGCGAGCGGCGCCGGCGCCGAGGCGCGGATCGCGCTCGGCTGGGTGATCGTCGGCGGCCTGGGTCTGGCCACCGTCTCGACGCTGTTCCTGACGCCGGTCGCCTATCTCCTGCTCGGCCGCTTCGTCACGCCCAAGGTGGAAGAGGCATCGCGGCTGAAGCGCGAGCTCGAGGAAGCCGCCTACACCAATGTCGACCCGGCGGAGTAGCTCTGCTCGCCAAAGGATGCCGGCAGGCAAGTGAGGGGCGGGAGCAAACCCTGCGAATAATGGGTGCTGCCTCATCCAGCCCTCGACGCCTTCGCTGATGCTCTGAACGAACTGGCGTTGGGATCGACCTTCACGCTTGAGAATGTTTGATCGACGACCTGGAGCATTTGCAGCCAAACGTCTTCGTTTGGCGTCCGACAAAATGCGTCAAACAAAGACCTGGAGCGCGGTTTTGGTTTACCAAAACGCAAGGCGCTCTAGGGCGCGAGGTCCATGACGGCTGTCCTGGTCTGCATATTAACGGGCAGGGAGACGTGCTCGTGCGTGATGAACCACCTGTCACCGGAGCGCTGAAAGCTGTTGCTCACGCGCACCCAGTAGTCAACGTCCTGGCCCGTCTTCAGTGTGCCACTTGCTCGGATGAGCATCCATGCAGCCGCGACAGTATCGCCGGCTATTACTTTCAGGTCGCCAAGTTCCTGGCCAATAGGGCCCGTCCAGCGGCCGAACCAATCCGAAAACCGCTCCCGAAGGGCGGATGAGCCTGCGTACTGGAGCGGTGGTACGAGGTCGAAATAGACGATGTCTGGAGAATAGAGGGACATGACCCACTCGATGTCCTTGTCGCCCATGGCGGCTGATCGACTGTCCAACAAGGCCCTGATCTGTGTTTCGGCAGATGTCATTGTTACCTCCGTTCTGCGCATTTCTCCCGCTCATCAGGTGTGAAGGCCGAGATGACAAACGTCATATCGATAATGCGCGACAGCCTGACGAATCTCGTGTCCCGCATGGGAACCCCCAGCAACAAGCTGGCGTCGAGCTAATATGGAACGCCGATCCTCGACGACCAGCAACTGCTCAACGCATCCCCGGGGATCATTCCAGCCTTTGATGGCGTGCTGGCGTGGCGTGACTGGCAGGCCGAAGGCGTCGAGATCGAACCGATCTTCGGGTCACCTTCTCCCCATGGCCAACGGCAGAAGGGAACGCCGCACCATGGCCCCCCATCGCCTCCAGCGCGTTGTCGCCCGCGGTTCTTCGTGTACCCATCAGTAGCAGCGGCTCCGGCACTTTACCCCCGGCAAGGATGATCGTAATTCGGATATCCTTGTCAGCGTTAAGTCGTCCCCCTGAACCACGAGGCAAGGATGCGCGGAGAAGTTGCAATGAGCTATCTGGACGAGCTGTTTTCGGTGGCCGGCAAGACCGCGCTGGTGACCGGGGCTGCGACCGGCATCGGCCGCATGGCTGCAACCGCTTTGGTCAGGGCCGGCGCAACCGTGATGATCGCCTCGCGCAAGGGCGAGGATTGCATCAGGGTTGCCGGCGAACTGAACGGCCTCGGCGGCTCCGGCCGGGCCGAAGGCTTTGCCGGCGATGTCTCCAGCGAAGCTGGCATCGCGGCGCTGGTCGATGAGGTCAAGGCGCGGACCGAGCGGCTGAACATCCTGGTCAACAATGCCGGCGTTTCCTGGGGCGCGCCGCTGGAAAGCTTCCCCTACCATGCCTGGGCCAAGGTGTTCGGCGTCAACGTCACCGCCGTGTTCCATCTGACACGCGAGCTTCTGCCGCTGCTCGACGCCGCCGCCAGCGATGCCGATCCGGCCCGGGTGATCAATCTGGGTTCGGTGATGGGCACGCAGCCGCTAGCCGACGACGCCTACTCCTACTCTGCCTCGAAGGCTGCTGTTCACCATCTGACGCGCACCTTGGCGATCGAGTTCGCCGCCCGCCGCATCACCGTCAACGCGTTCGCGCCCGGCCCCTTCCAGAGCCGGATGACCGCCTTCGCCACGGCGACCGAGGACCAGGCAAGACATGTCGGCGGCCACGTTCCGATCGGCCGCATCGGCGCGCCGGATGACATTGCCGGCGCAACGCTCTATTTGTGCAGCCGTGCCGGCAGCTATATCACCGGCGCCATCCTGCCGATTGATGGCGGGCAGTCGGTGCAGCATGGGCTGACACTGTTCAAGGAATGAAGCCGCTCGCGCTCCGGACGGTTGAAATGGAGGACATCAGCGTGGAACCGATCAGTCTCGATGTGCTTCTGGCCAGCGTCGGCAAGGAGGTCGGCGTGTCGCGGTGGCGGGTCGTCTCACAGCGCATGATCGACCAGTTCGCCGATGCCACCGACGACCACCAGTTCATCCATTGCGATCCGGAGCGCGCCAAGCGCGAGACGCCGTTCGGCGGCACCATCGCGCATGGCTTCCTGTCGCTTTCGCTTTTATCGGCAATGACCTTCGAGACCATGCCGCCGCTCGAAAACAGCAAGATGGGCGTCAATCATGGCTTCGATTCGCTGCGCTTCCTGGCGCCGGTGAAGACCGGCGCGCGCATCCGCACCCGTTTCGTGCTGGCCGACGTCAAGGTCAGGCCATCGGGCTGGGTGCAGACGGCGCATGACGTGACGATCGAGATCGAGGGTTCGAAAAAACCGGCATTGACGGCGCGCTGGCTGACGCTGACATTGATCGAGCGCCAGCCAGAAGCGGCTTGAACGGCTCAGCGAGCCTCGGCAGAGATGATCCTCATGTGCCGGCCGACCTGCAGGGCGATGTAGACGACCAGTGCGCAACCGATCGGGAACACGATCTCGTTGAGGCCGGTTGTGATCGCCCGCGGCAATTCAAGGGCAACGCCGTTCGCCGCGGCCGTCTCAATCGTCAGGACCGTGATTCCGCCGCCGAACATCGCGCCTATCGAGGCGCCTGCCAGCGCGAAATGGAGCGGACGGGGCCTTTCCTTCGACGCCAGCGAGGCCAGTATCCAGCCGAGCAAGCCGTATTCGATGGCCCGCAGCACGCCAAGTGTGGTGAGAGAGAGGGTGGCCGGTTTTGTGGCCGCATCAAGAGCACTTACCATGACCTTTTGCGCCCCCTTGGCGATGGCCATCGCCAGTGGTGCCGAGATTGCGGCGATCAGGCCGCCGAGCGAGGCTCGCACCTTGGCGATCGCCGTGCCGAGGCTGAGACCGGCGCAGACGAAGAACGCCCACGTCACGCCTTGCACCAATTCGATCAGGACCTGGGTGGTAGCCGGGTGAGAGCCCACTGCAAATCTGCCAGCCAGAATAAGGGCTTCCATGGCGAAGCCGAGCGAGATCGCCAGCCATGCAACCATGACCACCCGCCTGAGTGCCAGTCTGGGCATCATCAGAAAGTGGATCCGCGTTTAGCGCACTGGACGAAAGCTCGGTCATGATCGTATCGGCCCCCAGAAACAAAATTTCTTACAGAACCGCCAGCTAACCTCTGGTTGTAACAGTCCGATGTTGCGTCGTTTCTACCCGGGTAACACTTGTGATCGATGTTGGGGCGAAAACGACTCAGAAGCAGTATCGCCAATCGGAGCGCTGCGAAGCCGATTTCGGCAACGCCGATTTTGGCAACGCCTTGTCCGATTCCGTACAGCGTATATAATTTAGCCAGCCACAAACAGAAGGCAGGCGAAAATTGCCGCTCAGCGTCCAGACACGCCGCGAGAAACAAAAGGCCGAACTGCGCTCCGAACTTGTCGATGCGGCGCACAAGCTCGTGCAGGAGGAAGGCTATGAAGGCCTCACCATCCGCAAGCTGGCCAAGCGCGTCGGCTATGCACCGATGTCGGTCTATTCCTATTTCGCCGACAAGCAGGACATTCTGTTCGCGCTTGCCGAGGATGCGTTCGAGACTCTGGCAAAGCGTATCGAGGATCACCCGGCCGACGATCCGATCGAGGCGCTGCAGGTGGTGATGACCGAGTACGCGGCTTTCGGCCTTGGCAATCCCAACGAATATCGCACGGTATTCATGACCGAAAAGGTCAAGCCCCCGGAAGGCAGGACCTTCGCCGAAATGCAAGAGGGCAACCCGTTGATGAAAGTGCTGATCAATAGGGTCGAGGCCTGCGTTGCCGCCGGCAGGCTGAAGGGCGATCCGCGCGCCATCGCCACCATGCTATGGGCGGTCGGCCACGGCACGATCTCGCTGCTGATCACCTTTCCTTTCTATCCGTTCGGCGACCAGCAGGCTTTCGTCAAGCGGATGTGCGACTTCACGCTTGCCGCGCTGGCCACCCAGGACGTGCCGCCGCTGACCGAGACGCCGGTCAATTGCTGCTGAAGGGCCCCTCGGTTTCGGGTACCTGAAGATCGTGTATGGCACGGGTGAACGGCGCCGCGTGCGCAACTCGGCGCGCGCTGGCGCGACCCGAATCCCAACATCCACATAAAATTCTTCGTACATGTACGACTTCTGCTTGAACCCTCTGATTGTCGGGTGTATATGTACGCTGTATCGTACATGTACGGAAGATTCAGCGGTTGGACTGGAGACAGATGATGAGAAAGCCGATCTTCGCCCTCGTGGCCGTCCTGGCATTCTCGGGCGCGGCCTTCGCCGGCGAGAGCCAGCCCGGAAAGCAGGTGCCGGCCGCGACCTGCGCCGACACCGACATCAAGCTCGATTGCGGCGCGACCGGATCGGTCGAAAAGTCAGGCTCGGCCACTCGCAATGGCTCGACTGAAAACAAGGGCCCGCGGCTCGGTATCGACATCGATCCGTGGATCGTACCAAGCACGTTCTGAGGTTCGAAGACAAATGGGCGGTAGGAAATCCTGACCGCCCGTTTTCGTGGCCATTTCAGCCCGACTCAACCGAACCTGATGGAAGCTATTTCCTGCGCTTCTTCATTCCGGCCACGATCTTGGCCTTGCCGGGCCTTGCGGGAGCACCGGAAATGGAAGTCCCGGTGATCGACACCGGATCGCTGGCCGGAAACGTGTCCTCGAGCCCTTCCTCGAGTTCCTCTTCAATGTTCGGTTCGTCGTGCTGCTCGTGTTCGAACGAGCGCACGGCCGGCGTCTTCTGGACCGGTGGATTCGGCGCGGATTTCGACCGCATCGACATTCTCCCTCGACTTGCTCCGCCTCCCTCGACTTGCTCCGGCAACGGCCCGAGCGCAGCAATTATTCCTAAGCCGCTGCGTCGCCTGCCGCCTCCGACAGGAAAATAAAGACATAATCGGAGAAGGAACGCCAGCATTCGACGCGGAACGCGTCGGACGCGGTGCGCAACAGCACGATCTCGACCTTGCCGAGAATGGTGCGCGAGGCCGCGCCCACCGGAAAGGCATCGAGCGACAGATCCTGCGGACAGCCTGAATTGATCGTCGCCGCCGCCGCCGGGCCGGTGACCGATATGGCGACGTTGCGATGCGAGATGCCGACCGCAGAATGCAGCACTGTCACCTCGGCGCAGTCGGCGAGCGGGTCTCTTCCCACCTCATCGATGACCAGCCATTCGTCTGGCCCAAGCCACAACGCCGTACGCCCGGCCTTCGCCGCCGAAGTTTTGGGCTTTCGCGGCAGCGTCACGCCGAGCGCCTTCGAAAGCGCCGCGACCGAGGCGTCCGGCGCGCGCAGCGAAATGCGCTCCGCCGGTGGCAAGACAGCAAGCGTGACGCCGGTTGCGGAAAGCTCCTGACCGGCGAGAGCCGGGCGGCGTTCGACCGACGGCGCAGCGACGCCAGATTTCCTCGCGGCAGCCTTAGCCATTGAGGCGCTCCCCCTTCTCGTCGAAGAACACCATGCCGGTGACCTCCACCTCTATCGTCCCATTGGGCATCGGTACGGAAAGCGTCTCGCCCATCCGGTCGCGGCCTCCGGCAACCAGGGCCAGTGCGATCGAGCGGCCGCAATTTTGCGACCAGTAGCTCGAGGTGACATGGCCGATCATGGTCATCGGGATCGCCTGCTTCGGATCGCCGACAATCTGTGCGCCTTCTTCCAGCACCACTTTCGGGTCTTTGGTTTTCAGGCCGACGAGTTGCTTGCGGCCCTTGGCGACAAGGTCCGGCCGCGCCATGCCGCGAATGCCGACGAAATCGGTCTTCTTCTTGCCGACCGCCCAGTCGAGCCCGGCATCACCAGGCGTCACCGTGCCGTCGGTGTCCTGGCCGACGATGATGTAGCCCTTTTCGGCACGCAGCACGTGCATCGCCTCGGTGCCGTAGGCACAGGCGCCGTGCTTCTGGCCCTCGGCCCACAGCGCTTCCCAGACGGCCTGGCCGTAGTCGGCCGGCACGTTGACCTCGAAGCCGCGCTCGCCGGTGAACGACATGCGGAACAGCCTTGTCGGCACGCCGCAAATCCTACCTTCGCGCACTGACATATGCGGCAGCGCCCCGTCCGACATGTCGATGCCCTCGACCAGCGGCGCGATGATCTCCCGGGACTTCGGTCCCTGCACGGCGATCACCGCCCACTGCTCGGTGATCGAGGTCAGCCAGACATTGAGATGCGGGAACTCGGTCTGGAGGTAATCCTCCATATGGTTCATGACGCGCGGCGCACCGCCCGTCGTCGTCGTCACATGGAAGCGGTCCGGCGCCAGTCTTCCCACCACCCCGTCGTCATAGATGAAGCCGTCCTCACGCAGCATGATGCCGTAGCGGCAGCGGCCGGGCTCCAGTTTCTCCCACGGATTGGTGTAGAGCAGTTCCATGAACTTCGCCGCATCCGGCCCGACCACCTCGATCTTGCCCAGCGTCGAGGCGTCGAACAGGCCGGCCGTCTTGCGCACCGTGACACACTCACGATCGACAGCGGCGTGCATGTCCTCGCCTGCCTTCGGAAAATACCAGGCGCGCTTCCATTGGCCGACATCCTCGAACACCGCGCCTTGGCGCTCGGCCCAGGGATGGATCGCCGTCTTGCGGGTCGGGTCGAAGAGCGGACCCCGCGCGTGCCCGATGATCGCGCCGAAGGTCACCGGCGTGTAGGGCGCCCGGAACGTCGTCAGACCGACCTGCGGGATCGGCTTGTCCAGCGTCTCGGCGGCAATCGCCAGGCCGTGCATGTTCGAGGTCTTGCCCTGGTCGGTCGCCATGCCGTTGGTGGTGAAGCGCTTGACGTGCTCGATCGAGCGCATGCCTTCATGCACCGCCTGGCGGATGTCCTTGGCAGTGACGTCGTTCTGGAAATCGACAAAGGCCTTGACCGTCGTATCCGGCCCGGCGCCGGGCGCCGCACCCAACATGCCGCGTGACCAGCTCTCGCTGGCGTCGACCTTCGGCTTGGTTCCCTTGACGGTGTTGGCGCCGGCATCCTTCGCCGCTTTGGCGCCCGCCGCATAGGCCTCGTCGATCGTCGCCGACAGCCCGTCCGTGCCGTTGCAGGCGCCGACGGAGACGCAGTCCTGCGCATAGGTACCGGGCACGAAGCGCTTGGTCTCGTCGTTGAAGGCGACCTTGCCACGCGATTGCGAGAACAGATGCACCGACGGCGTCCAGCCGGCCGACATCATGATCGCGTCAACCGGGATGGTGCGCTCGCCGCCGCCATTCTTCGGCTGCACGGTCATCGACGAGACGCGCAATTTGCCGCCGGCGCGGATTACCGCCCGGCCGAAATTGATCTCGATGCCGAGCGCCCTCGCCTCATCGATTATCGGCCCAGTCGGGTTGTCGCGCAGGTCGACGATGGCCGCCACGCCGACACCGGCCTTCTTCAGATCGATCGCCGCCGCATAGGCGGAATCATTCGCCGTATAGACGCCGACATTCCTGCCGACCGCGACGCCGTAATGGTTGAGATAGGTGCGCGCCGCCGACGCCAGCATGATGCCGGGCCGGTCATTGTCGGCAAACACCATGTGCCGCTCGATGGCGCCGGTCGCCAGCACCACGCGTTTGGCGCGAACCTGCCACAGCCGCTCGCGCGGCTGCTCGCGGCCGGGGTTCTGCAGATGGTCGCTGACGCGCTCGACCAGCCCGACGAAATTCTGCGCGTAATAGCCGAAGGCCGTGGTGCGGGACAGCACGCGGACATTGTCCATGGCCTTGAGCGTCGCGACTGCACCTTGCGCCCAGGCAAAACCGTCCTGGCCGTCGATCTTGGCGCCGCTCTCGAAACGCAGGCTGCCGCCGAAATCCGCCTGTTCATCGGCAAGGATGACGCGCACGCCGGTCTCGGCCGCGGCAAGTGCGGCGGCGATGCCGGCAGCACCTCCGCCCAGCACCAGCACGTCGCAATGGGCGAAGCGCGCCGAATAATGGTCGGGGTCCGGCTGGTCGGGGGCGACGCCGAGACCCGCTGCGGCCCGGATCTTGGGCTCGTAGAGGTTTTTCCAGGCGGATTTCGGCCACATGAAGGTCTTGTAGTAGAAACCGGCCGAAAACAGCGGCGAGGCGATGTCGTTGACGGCGCCGACGTCGAAGGCAAGCGACGGCCAGCGGTTCTGTGACTGTGCCGTCAGCCCGTCATAGAGCTCCTGCACCGTGGCGCGGACATTTGGTGTCTTCCTGGCGAAGTCGCGCTTGATCTCAACCAGCGCATTGGGCTCTTCCGCCCCGGCGGACAGGAAGCCGCGCGGCCGATGGTATTTGAACGAGCGGCCGACCAGATGGACGCCGTTGGCGAGCAGCGCCGACGCCAGCGTATCGCCCTCGACACCGGCATAGGACTGGCCGTCGAAGCTGAAGCGGGCCGTCTCTGCCTGCTTGAGGCGCCCGGCGCCGGGAATGCGGAACGCTGCGATCATTTGGCGGCTCCCGGCAGCTTCGCGGGCTTGGGCTCGCCGGCCTTGTAGGTCATCAGGAACCTGTCGCTGACGGTGTCGCGCACGGCATTGAAGAACCGCGCGCAGCCATGCATGTGCCGCCAGCGCTCATAAATGATGCCTTTGGGGTTCGAGCGGATGAAGAAGAACTTTTCGAAGTCGTCATCGCTTGTCGCGGCCATATCCGCCGAACGTGCAATATGCGCCTCGCCGGCGTTGCGGAATTCGAGTTCCGGACGCTCTTCCTCGCAATAGGGGCAGCGGATGAGAAGCATGGTTGTTCCTACAATTCGCTGTGGCCGACGCGGGCGCCGGCCGGTTGATCGCAAAGCCGCTGACCCATGGCGACAGCCATCTCGGCCATCATCAGTGTGCCACCGCTGCCGCTGCCGCCTCGTCGATGAGTCGGCCGGTGCGGAAGCGCTCGATGGTGAAGGGCGCGTTGATCGGGTGCGGATCGTCCCTGGCGATGGTGTGGGCAAAGACATGGCCCGAGCCCGGCGTCGCCTTGAAGCCGCCGGTGCCCCAGCCGCAATTGACAAAGAGGCCGGGCACCGGCGTCTTGGCCAGGATCGGCGAGCGATCGGGCGTCACGTCGACGATGCCGCCCCACGAGCGCAGCATTTTCATGCGCGTGAACATCGGGAACATCTCGCAGATGGCGTCAAGCGTGTGCTGGAGAACGTGCAGGCCGCCGGTCTGCGAATAGGAGACATACTGGTCGGTGCCGGCGCCGATGACCAGTTCGCCCTTGTCGGACTGCGAGATATAGGCATGCACGGTGTTCGACATCACCACGCATGGGAATACCGGCTTGACCGGCTCCGACACCAGCGCCTGCAGCGGATAGCTTTCCAGCGGCATGCGCACGCCGGCCATGTTCATGATGACGGACGAATGCCCGGCGGCCACCACGCCGACCTTCCTGGCGCCGATGAAGCCGCGCGTCGTCTCGACGCCGGTGACCGCGCCGTTCGGCGCCCGCTTGACGCCGGTGACCTCGCAATTCTGGATGATGTGGACGCCGCGCGCCGAAGCGCCGCGCGCATAGCCCCAGGCAACGGCATCGTGACGCGCGGTGCCGCCGCGACGCTGCAGGGTGGCACCCATCACCGGATAGCGGGCATCGCGCGAAATGTTGAGCGGCGGGCAGAATTCCTTGGCGGCTTCCGGCGTCAGCCATTCATTGTCGATGCCGTTCAGACGGTTGGCATGGACGTGGCGTTTCAGCACCTGGATGTCGTGGACATTGTGCGCCAGCATCATGACGCCGCGCGGCGAATACATGACGTTGTAGTTGAGCTCCTGGCTGAGCCCGTCCCAGAGCTTCAGCGCATGGTCGTAGATGCCGGCGCTCTCGTCATAGAGATAGTTGGAGCGGATGATGGTGGTGTTGCGGCCGGTGTTGCCGCCGCCGAGCCAGCCCTTTTCCAGCACCGCGACATTGGTGATGCCGTGCACCGTGGCGAGATAATAGGCGGTGGCCAGGCCATGGCCGCCGGCGCCGACGATGATGACGTCGTAGTCCTTCTTCGGCTCTGGCGAAGACCACTGCTCCTCCCAGCCCTTGTGGCCGCGCATGGCCTCGCGGGCGATGGCGAATACCGAGTATTTCTTCAACGTTCCAGCCTCGCGCCAAAGGTCTCGCATGACCCCGAAAATCGGAATCGATTTTCGGAAGGATCATGCGCAAATCAAAGTGCTACGGCGTCCTTTGCGCGTCCAAGAGGGCGCGCGGCGCTGTAGCGGATTGCGGCCGGGCAGTCAGTCAGCCTCGGCGCGCGAGGTGTATCACTAGCGAAACCGCGCTGCCAGCCTTGCGCTGTTTGCGACGGCGCTTGCCGTTTTGCGCCGCGACAAAAAAGACCTGTCGAAGCGACGAGCCGAACGATCCCGGACGCCTTCGCAGGTATCGGGTGGCTCGCGCCGCCTCGACCTGCGACCAAGCATCCGATTGCCGGCGCAAGCTGGCGCGAAAAAGGATGCAAAAAATGCTCGCACTCGCCAACAAGGTCGCCCTCGTCACCGGCGCCAGTTCCGGGATCGGCCGCGCCACGGCAAAACTCTTTGGCGAGGAAGGCGCCAAGGTGGTCGTCGCTGCCCGTCGCCAGGCAGAGCTGGACGCGCTCGTCGCGGAAATCGAGGAGGCCGACGGCACGGCCATTGCTCTTGCCGGCGACGTTCGCGACGAAGCCTATGCCAGAGCCCTTGTCGAGCTGGCGGTCGAGAAATTCGGCGGGCTGGATATCGCCTTCAACAACGCCGGATCGGTCGGCAAGATGGGTCCGATTTCGGAGCTGTCGCTGGAGGGCTGGCAAGAGACGCTCGACACCAACCTGACCAGCGCCTTCCTCGGCGCCAAATATCAGGTGCCGGCGATGGTCGAACGCGGCGGCGGATCGCTGATCTTCACCTCTACCTTCGTCGGCCATACTGTCGGCATGCCCGGCATGACCAGCTATGCCGCAAGCAAGGCCGGGCTGATCGGATTGACGCAGGTGCTTGCCGCCGAATACGGCGCCAAAGGCGTGCGGGTCAACGCACTTCTGCCGGGCGGCACCGACACGCCCGCCAGCATCACCAATGCCCCGGGCGCCGGTCCCGAGGTGCTGGCCTTCGTCGAAGGCCTTCATGCCCTGAAGCGGATGGCGCAGCCGGAAGAGATCGCCCGCTCGGCGCTCTATCTGGCTTCGGATGCATCGAGCTTCACCACCGGCGCGGCGCTGTTTGCCGATGGCGGTGTCTCGATCAACCGAACCTGAGGCGTTTCCCGCGTGGGCGAGCGAGCCGCAATGTCGCAAAAGCGGTCTTGCTTTCCAGCGCGATTTGGTAATTTCTTCGGACACTTCTGTTCGAAGACGGGCCTAAAACATGCTGCTGATCAGGACCTACATCGCTGCTAGCGCAATCGAGGGCGTCGGCGTGTTCGCCGCCGAGCCGATCAGGAAGGGAGCGTCGATCTGGCAGCTCGATCCGGATTTCGACCGGCTGATCCCGATGGAAAAATATGGGGCCGCGCCGACCCACCTCAGGGAATTGCTCGACAGATATGCCTATCCAAGCCCGGACCGGCCCGGATTCATGGTCTATGAAGTCGACAATGGCCGCTTCATGAACCACGCCGAAAGGCCGAACACGGATTTTTCGCAGTATGGCGGGGCAACCGCGATCCGCGACATAGCGGCTGGCGAGGAAATAACCTGCGACTACGGCGAGTTCTTCGAGGATTTCGAGCGGCTTCATTTGGCCACGGCATCATAGCGATCTGGTGTAGCAGCATCGAACAGCTCGAAGCGACGATCGGCTCCCGGCCATGTTTCCCGGCTTAGTTCCGGTGGGTGTGCGGCTCGTCGGTGTGGCGGCCTTCATACTGCAGGTCCAGATCGCGAATCGCCTCCTTGCCTTTCTTCGGATCGACAAGCCTGAGAAGCGCGTCGATCTTGGCCTCCATCCGGTCGGTACTCTCCTTCGATTGCGGCGATCCGACGAAGAGCAGGAACGCCAGGCCACCGACCTGCCAGAGCAGCTGCAGGAATTCCGACTGCCAGTTCTCGAGCGTGTCGCGGCTCATCTCGATCAGATAGCCGCCGAACTCGGGCGGTTGGCCAAGCGCTCGCTGCTCGTCGAGATAGGCGAACCAGCCGAAAACCCAGTGGCCGACAAGCGAAATGATGAAGAAGCCGAGGGTAATCCAGGCATAGCTGTAAGCCCGCCAGACCGAAGGTCGTCGCTTCACGTTGCTCGCCGGCCTGCTGTCCTCATCGTTTGGCATTGTCGCTGTCCGACGCCGAGCGAGCCAGGAACTGCTGCGTAGTCGCGGGCAGCTTGTTTTTCAGCCACTCGGCCATCGCCTCCTCTTCACGCAGATTTTGTTCGCAGGCCCGGACGATCTCCGTTTCGCCGAGGGACTCGGCGGTTGCGATGAGGATCGTGTAGGAGGCGATCTCCATATGCTCAAAGGTGTAGCTCGCCAGTGAGCCTTTCATCACCTCGTCGTCGGCGAAGACGCCGCTTAGGGACTGCGCCATCGCCAGCAGCTTGCCGCCGGCGTCCTTCAGCGCGGATGTATCTTCGCCCAATCTTTCCAGGCATGTTCCGAGGCGCGCGGCGTGTCCCCTCGTCTCATCGAGGTGCAGCCTGATGCGCTCGCTGAGCTCGGGATAACTCGCCAGCCGATTGAGCTGGCCGTTCAGCATGGTTTCGGCCTGCTCCTCCATCGCATGCGCATCCTTGAGCCATTGAACGAGCCATTCACGGGTGCCTGACATCGGTTTTCCCCTGTACTTGTTTCGCCGCAACAACATTGGGGAACGAGGTTGGTTCCTTCGTCGATAGAGCCGGGCGGAGCGTTCTGCCGGATTGGGGCAGCCAGAATTTATCGGTGGCGAAGAAAACGCCAACGATCGCTCTCATCGGCGCGGAGGCCCCGAGAAGGCAAATCTACTACCAGAGGTCGTAATTCCTTGCTTTCTGACGGCAGTTATGCTATTGATTTGCGCATGGTACTGATTTGCGCCGACGACCCGCCGCCGAGGCGGGTTTTTCGTTTCGGCAGTGGACAGAGCGGCGTGATTCTGCTATCAGCCGCCACAATTCGTGGTGTAGACCGCCGCGGAGGCAAGCGACTATGGCCACTTGCCTGTTGTTAACAAACCCGAAAGACAGGATTGCCCGTGCAGGTACTCGTCCGCGACAACAATGTTGATCAGGCGCTTCGCGCGCTCAAGAAAAAGATGCAGCGCGAAGGCATCTTCCGCGAAATGAAGATGCGCGGACATTATGAGAAGCCGTCCGAGAAGCGCGCCCGCGAAAAGGCGGAAGCCGTTCGCCGCGCCCGCAAGCTGGCCCGTAAGCGCGCTCAGCGCGAGGGTCTGCTGCCGATGACGCCGCGCCCGGTGGCGGCTGGTGCTGCTGGTGCAGGTGCTCCGCGTCCGCCGCGGTTCTGACGCCAATTTTTCGTCCTTTTCGAAGGATACCCAGGGTGGCGCGATGCGTAATCGCCGCCACCTTTTTGTTGAATTCGACCAGTTCGGAGAGGGCCGGTTCGGAGAGGGAACAGACCTGACGGCGCGGCGGGCAGTGAGGACAGAGCAGACATGAATGCAACAAGCGTGAAGCGCAGAACCGCAATGCGCGGCTTCGCCCTGACGGCAGCCCTGCTTTCCGGCTTGGCGCTCGCCGGCTGCCAGACAGCCCCGACCGGCGAATTCACCAACATCGACAAGGCACAAGGGTCGGCCGAGAACATCTCCTCGCTGTCGGCCGTTATCCAGCGCAGTCCCCAGGATCCCGAAGGCTACAATGTGCGCGGCTCCGCCTATGGCCGCGGCGGCCAGTATCAGGCGGCGCTCAAGGACTTCGACACCGCCATCCAGCTCAATCCGAATTTCTACCAGGCCTATTCGAACCGCGCTCTCATCCAGCGCTTCCTCGGCGACCAGGCGGCCGCGCTTGCCGACTACAACCGCTCGATCCAGATCAATCCCGACTATGACGCCGCCTATATCGGCCGCGGCAATCTCTACCGCAAAGCCGGCCGCATCCAGGAAGCGTTCAACGATTTCCAGAAGGCGATCCAGCTCGACACGACAGATGCGCGCGCCTATCACAATCGCGGCCTGATCTATCAGAGCCAGAGCCAGCACGCTTTCGCCATCGAGGATTTCTCGACCGCCATCTCGCTGGCGCCGGACGCCGCCGAACCCTACAATGGCCGCGGCCTCTCCTATCTCGCCATGAACGATGAGGACAATGCCTTCGCCGACATCAACATGGCGATCAAGCTTGATGGCAAGAATGCCGAGGCCTGGTCCAACCAGGCGCTGATCTACGAGCGGCGCGGCGACAAGGCCAAGGCGGCAAAATCCTACCGCGAGGCCGTGCGCCTCAGCCCCACCTACCAGCCGGCCAAGGACGGCCTGGCGCGCACCAGCACCGGCTGACCGACGGCGGCGTTGGGCCTGTTATGGCAGGCCTGCCGTTTGGCATGCCTTCGAAACCCTCAATGACTGTGCATTGACGCTCGCCTTGATCGCGCCAGGTTTTCGGCGGAACGCTCGGGATGTTCAGCCGTTGTTCAAGGCAATTCGCGAAAAGGACCCCTCCCATGATCAAGAAACTCGCCTGTGCCGCCGCCCTCGCCGCCACGGTGCTCGCTGCCCCTGCCAGCGCGGGCAGGCTGGAGCTCGGCGTACTTGACTGCACCATCGACGGCGGCACCGGCTATATCGTCACATCCAACAAGGGCGTGGCCTGCACCTTTCGCCCCCATCATGGCGGTCCCCCCGAAGCCTATACCGGGGTCATTTCCAAGCTCGGCGTCGACGTCGGCAGGACGCACCAGGGCGAATTGATATGGGCGGTTCTGGCGGCCACCCGCGATCGTGATTCCGGCGATCTTGCCGGCAGCTATTATGGCGTCAATGCCGAGGCCAGCCTGGTGACCGGCGGCGGCGCCAACCTTCTGGTCGGCGGACTGAACAGCGCCTTCTCGCTCCAGCCTCTCAACGTACAGGCGCAGACCGGCGTCAACCTGGCAGTCGCCGTCACCTCACTGGAGCTGATCCACTCGTTCAAATAAGCGGCATAGCGTAGCTCTGCATGCGGCGCGGGACAGGATAGGACTGTTACGCGCCGCATGATTTTTGGAAAACCGGCATGCCAAAGGATGATCATCGCTGACGCCATGATCGCCAATCTTCGATTACCCTGAGTTCCCGCGTTCATCAGCATCTCAGCGCACCCGCAAAAAAACCGCTTGAGCTCAACTGCGGTTGAGGTTTTACAACCCGTCCCCGAAGCGCCGCGTGCCCATTTGGAGACGAAGAGCGCTCCACCATTTTTTTAATCGGCGTATAAGAAAGTTCTGGAGGGCGGGGTGACCGAAACCAGCACAAACAGGGTCAATTGGCGCGCGCTGTGGGCGAGCGGCGATCTGGCGCGCTTCTGCTTCATCAGCCTCGGCATCCTGCTGCACGCCACCAACGAAACCATGGTGGCAACGGTGATGCCGGCCATGGTCGGCGAACTCGCCGGCGTTCAACTGGTCGGCTGGTCGCTAGCGATCTACGAGCTCGGCGCAATCGTCGCCGGCGCTGCCGCCGGACGGCTGGTGAGCTATGTCGCGCTGCGCACCAATATGGTGGTCGCCGCCCTGCTCTATGCGGCCGGCGCCCTGGTCTGCGCCATCGCGCCCTCCATGCCGCTGTTCCTGACCGGGCGCCTGATCGAAGGGTTTGGCGGCGGCGCGCTGGTGTCGCTGGCCTTCGTCTCGGTCGAGCGGCTGTTTCCACGCGCCATCTGGCCGCAGCTTTTCGGCGTCATGTCGGCGATCTGGGGCGTCGCCGCTTTCAGCGGGCCGGTGCTGAGTGCGTTGATGACCGAGTTGCTCTCCTGGCGTTGGGCTTTCGGTATCTTCACGGTCGGCGGCACGGCCATGGCGCTGGCGAGCTTCATCGTGCTCGACACGCCCGAGGCAACCCGGCCCCGGGCGATCACTGGAACGGCGCCGCCGTTCCCCTTTGCCGCGCTCGGCTGCCTGGCCGTCAGCGTCGTCTTGATCGCCACGGCCGGTGTCGACATTGCCCTGCTGCGCTCGTCCCTGCTGCTTACGCTCGGCCTGATCGGGCTTGCGCTGTTCATCCGCATCGACGCGCTGAAGCCGGGCTCGCGGCTGTTCCCGTCGCGGCTGTTCTCATGGCGTTCGCCGGTCGGCGCAGGCATGACCATGGTCGCCGCCTTTTCGGTGGCCACCTGTTCCTTCGCCGTCTACGGTCCGCTGCTTCTGACCAGCCTGCACGGCGTTCCGATCCTGACCACCGGCTATATCATCGCCGCCGAATCGATCGCCTGGTCGATCCTGTCGATCCTCGTCGCCAATGCGCCGCCGGAACGCGAGAGGCTGATCATCACCGGCGGCGCACTGATGATCGCGGCCGGCATCGCCGGTTTCGCCTACGCCGTGCCGGCAGGTTCCATTCCGCTGATCCTGTTTTGCGCTTTGCTGCAGGGCGGCGGCTTCGGCATTGCCTGGGCCTTCATTACACGCGTGATCGTGGCATCGGCCAGGGACGGCGAACAAACGATCGCCTCCGCCGCCGTGCCGACGATGCAGCGCATCGGCTATGCGGTCGGTGCCGCGCTGACCGGCATCGTCGCCAACGCCAGCGGTTTTTCCGAAGGCCTCAACCGTGAGGCGGCGGCAAATGTCGCCACCTGGCTGTTCCTCGCTTTCGTGCCGCTCGGGATTCTGGGATGCCTTGCAGCCCTGAGGATCTCCGGGCCGCCAGGCCGGCCGGCAAAGCTGCCGATCTCCCCCCTTGTGGGGGAGATGCCCGGCAGGGCAGAGGGGGGCGCGAAGGATCGCCAAACGTGGGCTTAACCTACCCCTTACGAGCAGCTCCCTGGGATCCTGTTTTTTTCGAGCGCCGCTGCGGACACGATCTTTCGAAACGTCGGCGGGACAGCGCCCCCTCTGGCCTGCCGGCCATCTCCCCCACAAGGGGGGAGATTGACTAGACGACAACCGTCTTAAGCCGCTCGGCGATCAGTGTTGCAAGCCGCGTCGCCACCTCGTCCTTGCTCATCTCGGGCCATTCGTCGACACCCGCCTTCGAGACGATCCGCACCTTGTTACGGTCGCCGCCCATCACCCCACCTTCGTGGGACACGTCGTTGGCGACGATGAAATCGGCGCCCTTTTTCCTGAGCTTGGCCTCGGCGTTCCTGACGAGATCCTGCGTCTCGGCGGCGAAGCCGACGACCAGGCCGGGCCGCTTCCGGTGATGACCGACACCGGCAAGAATGTCAGGATTTTCGACCATCTGCAGCGCCGGCGGCCCCTCGCCCGCCACCTTTTTGATCTTCTCGCCGGCCGAAGTCTCGCTGCGCCAGTCGGCAACCGCAGCGACGAATACGGCCGCGTCCGCCGGCAGAAGCTGTTCGACCGCGTCCTTCATCTCGTTCGCGGTTTCGACATGCAGTGTGGTGACCTCAGCCGGATCGGCAATGCCAACCGGACCGGAGACGAGGCGCACATCGGCGCCCAGCCTTGCCAGCGCCGCCGCGATGGCATGGCCCTGCTTGCCGGAAGAACGGTTGGCGATGTAGCGCACCGGGTCGATCGGCTCATGCGTCGGCCCAGAGGTGACGATGATCTTTCTGCCTGCCAGCGGCTTCGGCCTGATATCGAGCAGCGCCTCGATAGCGGCGACGATTTCCAGCGGCTCGGCCATGCGGCCTTCGCCCGCCTCGTTGCTCTCGGCCATCTCGCCCTTCGCCGGGCCGATGAATGCGATGCCGTCCTTGTGCAACGTCGCGCGGTTGCGCCGGGTCGCCGGATGCGACCACATTTTTGGGTTCATGGCCGGTGCCATCAAAACCTGCCTGTCGGTGGCGAGAAGCACAGTGGAGGCAAGGTCGTTGGCATGGCCGTTGGCAAGCTTCGCCATCAGATCGGCGGTGGCCGGCGCCACGACCACAAGGTCGGCCTCGCGCGACAGGCGGATATGGCCGACATCGTGCTCGTCATTGCGATCGAACAAATCGGTGAAGACGTGGTCGGCCGACAGCGCTCCAACCGATAGCGTGGTCACGAACTCCTGCGCCGCAGCAGTCATGACGACACGCACGGCAGCGCCCCGCTCGCGCAGCCGGCGGATCAGGTCGAGCGCCTTATAGGCGGCGATACCACCGCCGATGATCAGCAGGATGCGCTTGCCGGAGAGGGTCATGCCCAAGACCAGTTCTTGTCCGATGTCATGCCGGCTTCAGCGCCGGTTCGATATCGGTATGGATGAAATCGTCGCCCTTGAAAAGCAGCGGCAGGTTTCGGGTCTTGGCCAGAGCGTAGGCGAAGCAGTCGCCCATGTTGAGATTGGCACGATGGCCAGTACCTCGGCCATACAGTGCATAGGCTTCAATTCCGGCTTGCGCATGTTCGGCGGAGAGCGCGACGATCGTGACTTTGAGCCTAGCAAGAAGACCCGTCAACTCGGCCGTGCCGGCCGCGCCATAGCGTCGGACAATTACTGTGCCGCATTCCATCAGAGTCGCGGCGCTCATCAATATCCGCTGATTTCCGGCGAGGCGCTGGGCGATTGCCGGAGCATCGGGCTCCTGCTTCAGGATGGCCACGATCGCTGAGGTGTCGACCACCACGGTCATTCTTCCTCTATGAAGGACCAGAGGTCATCCGTGAATTTCTTCTGATCAAAATCTGCTCGTTGCAGTCGTCGGCCGTATTCGAGGATTTCCTCCGCCGTAACGACATCCCCATCGCGTTTTTTGGCGGCTGCCACATCCTTCAGCAACAGATTTCTTGCCTCCTGCTCCATTGACACGCCATGTCTGGCAGCCCGCTCGCGCAGCTTTTGCTTCAGATCGTCGTCGAGATTGCGAATGGTCAGGGTGCCCATAACTACCCTTGCCCCCGTGTCGTCGGTCTGAACTTGGCTTCGTCCTCGGCTGCAATGCCCGACGAGTCGAAACCTTTGGTGGTCGGAAGCCCAACGGATGCGGCGAGCACGTCCCGCGCCTCCTGCTCCATGGAAACGCCACGCGCGGCGCCACGCTCACGCAGTCGCCGCATGACACTCTCATCCACATTGCGGACAGTAATCCGTGCCATGATCGCGCTCCCGCGACCTAATATAGCGACACCGGAGCATGACTGCAATGACAGCACTGCTGTCACTGCTTGCAGTCAGAGCAGCTTCCAGGCGATATATATCAGCGTCAGCGCGATCACCCACAGCGCCAGCCTGCCTGAGCGCGTATGGCGCGCCTCGGCCTTGCCGATCGCGTGTGCCGTCCTGTCATCGAAGCGCAGCCCGTGCTCGGCCATCAGGTCGATCTCGCGCGATAGCCGCTCGGTGCGGGCGGCGAGGTCTGGCGCCTGGCGGGCCAGCGCCAGCAGCGCGCCGGCGCCGTCGCGTGCGTCGGCCAGCAGAGCACGCGGGCCGAGATTGCCCGATATCCAGCCTCCGACCACCGGTTCGGACGTCTTCCACATGTTGAAGGCCGGGTCGAGGGTGCGGGCGACGCCCTCGACCACCACCATGGTCTTCTGCAGCAGCACCAGCTCGGACCGCGTCGCCATATCGAAGAGGTCGGTCACCTCGAACAGGAGCGCCAAGAGCTTGGCCATCGAGATGGTCTCGGCCGGCTGGCCGTGGATCGGCTCGCCGATCGCCCGGATCGCCTGGGCGAACGCAGCGACATTATGCCGGCGCGGCACGTAGCCGGCCTCGAAATGCACTTCGGCGACGCGCAGATAGTCACGGGTGATGAAGCCATAGAGGATCTCGGCGAGAAAACGGCGCTCCTTCTTGCCGAGCCGGCCGGCTATGCCGAGATCGACAGCGACGATGGTGCCATTGGGCTCGACGAACAGGTTTCCCGGATGCATGTCGGCGTGGAAGAAACCGTCACGCAGCGTATGGCGCAGGAACGACTGGACCAGATTGGCGGCGATCGCCTTCAGATCGTGGCCGGCGGCAGCGAGGCCGGCAATGTCGTTCATCTTGATGCCGTCGACCCATTCCATGGTCAGCACATCGCGGCCGGTGCGTTCCCAATCGACTGTCGGGACGCGAAAGCCGGGATCATCCTTGGTGTTCTCTCCGAGCTCCGAAAGCGCTGCCGCCTCGAGCCTCAGATCCATTTCGATCTTGGTGGTCTGGGCCAGCGTCTCGGTCACTTCGACCGGCCGCAGCCGGCGCGACGACGGGATGTATTTTTCCTGGAGGCGGGCAGCGAGGAAATAGCTTTCGAGATCGCGAAAGAAGCGGCGCCGCACGCCCGGCCGGATGACCTTCACCGCCACCCGCGAACCGACGCCGTTCTCCAGGGTTTCCGCGAAATGGACCTGAGCGATCGAAGCCGCGGCAACGGCCTCGCCGAAACTGGCGTAGAGTTCGCCGACCTTGCGCCCGAGCGAGGCCTCTATCGCCGCAATGGCCTCGGCCTGCGGAAAGGTCTGCATCTTGTCCTGCAGCATGGCGAGATCGAGAGCTATGTCGTTGCCGACGACATCGGGCCGGGTCGCCAGGAACTGGCCGAGCTTGACATAGGATGGGCCGAGCCGGACGACGGCCTTGGCCAGCCGGTCGCCACGCTCATAGGCAAGCGCGCGGCGGCGGGTCAACAGCCGCGCCATCCGCCAGCCGAGTTTCGGCAGACCGAAGAGCTCGTCGCCCGGCAGCGCCGCGACGACGCCTTCGCGGACCAGCACCCAGCCGGCCCGCACGAGCCTGAAACCAGCGCCGACACTGCTCATGACTGCGCTCGCCTCAAAGCTTCCAGCCCGAATGAAGCGCAGCTATGCCGCCGGAATAATTGCGAAAGGAAGCGCGCTCGAAGCCGGCGCGGGAAATCATCGCCACAAAATTCTGCTGATTGGGAAATTTGCGGATCGATTCGACCAAGTAGGAATAGGGCTCGTCGTCGCCGGTCACCGCCTTGCCGATCCTGGGGATGGCGTTGAACGACCACGCCTCATAGACCTTGTCGAGCAACGGCATGTCGACCTCGGAAAATTCGAGGCAGAGGAAGCGCCCGCCGGGCTTCAGCACGCGATAGGCTTCCGCAAGCGCCACATCGATGCGCGGCACGTTGCGAATGCCGAAAGCGATCGTGTAGGCGTCGAAACTGGCGTCGGTGAAAGGCAGCTCCTCGGCATTGGCTTCGACGAAATCGGTATTTGCCGTCAGGCCCTTTTTCTCGGCCCGGTCGCGGCCGACGGCAAGCATCGAGCCATTGATGTCGAGAACGGTGGCATGGGCGTTCCTGCCGCTCGCCTCGACGATGCGGAAGGCGATGTCGCCGGTGCCGCCGGCAACGTCGAGAACGCTCCAGCCCGGTCGTTTCGGTGGATTGAGCCATGTGACCATGGCGTCCTTCCACAGCCGGTGCAGGCCGGCCGACATCAGGTCGTTCATCAGATCGTAGCGGTTCGCGACCTTGTGAAAAACGTCGTTGACCAGGGACTGCTTCTCGCCTGCCCCTACACGCTTGAAACCATAGGAGGTTTCCATGCCGCCAACGGCCGTGGTTCTCTCAACCGACATTATTTTTGATCCGCCATAAAACCGGCGGGACCATAGCCGATCGATGGTGCCGACGCTATTGTTTAAGGCGCGGTGTTCGGCCGCGCTTCTCGGTCGTGAAATCGTACTTATGTCGACGAGCTGGACAGACCTGACGGGATGACTGCATGCCTTTGAAAGCGGAACTGCACTGCCATATCGAAGGGGCAGCGGCGCCCGAACTCGTCGTCCGCCAGGCCCAGAAATACGGCAAGGACACCTCACCCTACATTCAGAATGGCTCTTTCGTCTGGCACGACTTCACCTCCTTCCTCGCCGCCTATGACTTCTCCTCCGACCTGTTCCGCACGGAAGAGGACTATGCGCGGCTGGCCGATCATTACCTGACCAGCCTCGCCCGTGACGGCGCCATCTATTCCGAGATCTTCACCTCGCCGGACCACGCCGGCAAGGCCGGCCTGTCGCCCAAGGCCTATACTGACGCGCTCGGCGAAGGCATGGCGCGCGCCAAGGCCAAGACCGGCATTGAGGGCCGCATGATCGTCACCGGCGTGCGCAACGCCGGCGTCGAATCGATCGAGCAGGCGGCGCGCTTCGCCGCCCGCTGCGGGCATCCGCTGGTCACCGGCTTCGGTGTTGCCGGCGACGAGCGGATGGGCGATCTGGAGGATTATGTCAGGGCCTTCGAAATCGCGCGCGAGGCCGGCCTCGGCATCACCGTCCATGCCGGCGAATTGATGGGCTGGGAGAGCGTCGAGGCCGCACTCGACCACATCCGCCCCGCCCGCATCGGCCATGGCGTGCGCGCCATCGAAAACACCGACCTTGTCCGTCGCATCGCCGACGAAGGCGTCGTGCTCGAATGCTGTCCCAGCTCCAACATCGCGCTGAAGGTCTTCGACAGTTTCGCCGATCACCCTTTTCCGGCACTGCAGGCGGCTGGCTGCAAGGTGACGCTAAATTCCGATGATCCGCCCTATTTCTGGACGTCGCTGAAGCGCGAATACGACATTGCCGCCGAGCATTTTTCGATGAACGACAAGGCGCTCGCCGCCGTCACCAGAACCGCCATCGAGGCCGCCTTCGTCGACAGGAAGACCAAAGCAATGCTGCTGGGCCGGCTCGACGTCAAGGGCAGGTGAATGGTGAATGGTTTACCCGGCGCTTCGGTCCGACAACCGCGAGTTTTTCCGCTGAACCAAGGACTCGCAAACCTATTCACTATTCACTATTCACCATCCACTATTCACCTGCGCAGCTAGGAGACCACCATGAAGGGCGTCACCGTTGTCGACCACCCGCTTGTCCAGCACAAGCTGACCATCATGCGCAAGAAGGAAACCTCGACGGCCGGCTTCCGGCGGCTGCTGCGCGAGATCTCGCTGCTGCTTGGCTACGAGGTCACCCGCAATCTCGAGCTGACGACGACGACGATCGAAACGCCGATCGAGACGATGGAAGCGCCGACGCTGGAGGGCAAGAAGCTGGTCTTCGCCTCGGTGCTGCGCGCCGGCAACGGCTTGCTCGAAGGCCTGCTCGACCTGGTGCCGGCGGCGCGCGTCGCCCATATCGGCCTTTACCGCGATCATGAAACACTGGAAGCCGTCGAGTATTTCTTCAAGGCGCCGAGCGATCTCGCCGACCGGTTGGTGATCGTCGTCGATCCGATGCTGGCGACCGCCAATTCGGCGATCGCGGCGATCGACAAGCTGAAAGGGCGCGGCGCCACCAACATCCGCTTCCTCTGCCTGCTGGCGGCGCCAGAGGGCCTGGAACGCTTCATCAAGGCGCATCCCGATGTCCCGGTCTTCACCGCTTCCATCGACCGCCAGCTTAACGAGAAGGGCTACATCATGCCCGGTCTCGGCGACGCCGGCGATCGTCTGTACGGGACCAAATGACCGTGCCCGTCGTTTACCGATCGTTTACGCAAACGGCCGCTTTCCGCATCTGTTAAAGCCGCAAACACCATGTCGCGATAAGCATGGGCCTTCACGAAGGCCGGTCCATGCTGCGCAATCTTCTCATCCTCGGCGTGCTCGCCGTAACATCGGCGTCGTTCCCGATGCTCTATCAGTCGAATCCGCAGATGTTCGATGGCCTGCTGAAATCGGCGGTCGGGGCCAGGCCGGAGGTCGAAACGCAAACGGACCTGAACCTGGCTGCGGTTCCCGACAGACCGGCGACGCCGCAGCCGCTCGGCCGCAAGGTCGTGGTCACCGCCGACGCGCGCGGGCATTTCACGTCGGCGTTCAAGCTCAACGGTCGGACGGTCGACGGCATGATCGACACCGGCGCAACGCTGGTCGCCATCAACAGTTCGACGGCACGCAGGATCGGCATTTCGCTGAACGCGTCGGACTTCAAACACCAGGTCAACACCGCCAACGGCGCCATCAAGGCTGCCCTGGTGACCGTCGATCGGCTGCAGATCGGCAAGATCACGGTCGACGGCGTTCAGGCGGTAGTGCTCGACGACAAGGCGCTGCGCACCAATTTGATCGGCCTGAGTTTTCTCCAGCGGCTTGAAAAATACCAGGTCGAAAACGGCGCGCTGCTGCTCGTCCAGTGATCATCCGCGCGGCAGGATCCGCCGGATCACGGTTTTTTCCGCAGGCGGCTTCGAAGCGCCGATCGCATAGGCCGAAAGCACGGCGGCGGCGGCCGCTTCGGCATCCCCGGCATTGCGGGCATGGACCAGCGCCAGCGCTTCACCGGCCCGCACCTCCGCGCCGACCGGCAGCAGCCGGGTGATGCCGACCGCATGATCGATGCTGTCGTCCGGTCGTATGCGCCCGCCGCCAAGCCCGACGACGGCGAGCCCGATGTCGCGGGTGGCGATGCCGGTGACGAAGCCGTTTTCGGCGGCCTTGACCGCAAACTCCGTCGCCGCCCTCGGCAGGTATTTTTCCGGGTTCTCGACGAAGTCGGCCGGACCGCCGAGCGCCGCCACCATGCGCGCGAAGACGGCGGCCGCACCGCCGCCGGCAAGCGTCTCGGCGGCGCGCCGCATGCCGTCCTGGTTGGACGACACCAGCCCGGCTGACTGCAGCATGTCTGCGGCCAATGCCAGCGTCACATCCTCCAGGCGCCGGTCGCGGACGCGGCCGGTGAGAAAATCGACGGCATTGCGCACCTCGACCGCGTTGCCGGCTGCCGACGCCAGCGGCTCGTTCATGCCGGTGACCAGTGCTGAGGTCTTCAGTCCGGCGCCATTGGCGACTTCGACCAGGCTGTTCGCCAGTGTTGTTGCGTCACGGGATTTTTCCATGAAGGCGCCATTGCCGACCTTCACGTCGAGCACCAGCGACTGCAGGCCGGCGGCCAGCTTCTTCGACAGGATCGAGGCGGTGATCAGCGGCACCGATTCGACGGTTCCCGTCACGTCGCGGATCGCATAGAGCCTGCGGTCGGCAGGCGCGAGATCGGCAGTCTGGCCGATGATGGCGCAGCCGGCTTCGAGCACCGCCTTGCGGAAGCCCGCAACATCCGGCTGGCTGATATAGCCGGGGATGGCATCCATCTTGTCAAGCGTGCCGCCGGTATGGCCGAGACCGCGGCCGGAAATCATCGGCACATAGGCGCCGCAGGCGGCGACGATCGGCGCCACCATCAGCGAGACATTGTCGCCGACGCCGCCTGTCGAATGTTTGTCGGTGACTGGACCCGGCAGGTCCGACCAATCGAGCACGTCGCCGGAATCGCGCATGGCCAGCGTCAGCGCCACCGCCTCGTCGCGGCTCATGCCGTTGAAGAACACCGCCATGGCGAACGCCCCGACCTGCCCGTCCGAGACGGTGCCTGCGGTCACGCCCTCGATGAAGCTGGCGATCTCCTGCGTCGACAGCTTGTGGCCGTCGCGCTTGCTGCGGATGATTTCCTGGGGAAGCATCAGGCCGGGACCTTACGCTCCGGCAACCCATCCTGGAACACACGCTGGAGAACTGTCGCCAGCCGCGCGCCGCCGACCGGCGCCATGTCCTTGGTCTCCTGGTGCGAAAGCTCCGCCCCGGTCATCCCGGCGGCAAGGTTGGTGATGACCGAGCAGGCGGCGACGCGCAGGCCGAGGAAACGGGCGAGAATAACCTCCGGCACGGTCGACATACCGACCGCGTTGGCACCCATGATGCGCGCCATGCGGATCTCGGCGGGCGTCTCGAAGCACGGCCCGGAAAACCACATATAGACGCCCTTGTGCAAGGCGGTAGCCGTCGCCTTCGCCGCCTTCTCGATCGCCGCCCGAAGGCCGGCATCATAGGCTTCGGTCAAGCCGACGAAGCGGCGATCGCTTGGCTCGCCGATCAGCGGGTTGGAACCCGAGAAATTGATGTGGTCGGTGATCAGCATCACCGAGCCCGGCCCCATGTCCGGATCGACCGAGCCGGCGGCATTGGTGAGGATCAGTTTCGAGATGCCGAGGCCGGCGAGCACCTCCAGCGCCGGCCGCATCGCAGCCGCGTTGCCGTGCTCGTAGTAGTGGGCGCGGCCGGACAGCATCAGCACTGGTGTGCCGGCAAAACGTCCCGCCACCACCTCGCCGGCATGGCCGGTGACGCCGCTTCTGGGAAAACCCGGCAATTCGGCATAGGGAATCCGGACAGCGTCCTCGACCTGGTCGACAAGCCCGCCAAGGCCCGAACCCAGCACCAGCGCCGTGGCGGGCGCCAGCCCGTCCAGCCTCTCGACGAGACGATCAAGCGCTTCCTTCATTTCAACCAGCTCTTCATTTTCATTTCAACATGTCGCCCTGGAAGCCGTAGGGCAGCATCTCGCCCATGGTCACGGTCTCGACCACGCCGCCATTGTCGCAGAGATAGAGTCTGGTTTCCGGCCGGCAGAATTCGGCCAGCCGCTGCCGGCAGCCGCCGCACGGCGAGCATTTCGCCATGCGCTCGGCGATCACCGCGATCTCCGTGATCCTGCCGCCGCCGCCCATGATGTAGTGGCCAAGCGCTGTGGTTTCGGCGCACCAGCCTTCCGGATAGGATGCGACCTCGATGTTGGCGCCGGCAAAGACGCGGCCGTCCTCGGTGCGCAGTGCCGCCCCGACCGGAAACTTCGAATAGGGCGCATAGGCCTTGGCCATGGCGGCCTTGGCCGCTTCGAACAGATCATGCGACATTGTTTTTCCCTCGCATGATCTTGTCCGAAAACCGGCTTCCACTTTTCGGGATCATGCTCATATTTTTCCCTCGCATGATCCTGTCCGAAAACCGGGTTCCACTTTTCGGGATCATGCTCATATTTTTCCCTCGCATGATCTTGTCCGAAAACCGGCGTCCACTTTTCGCTGACGCGGACCTGCGGTTCGAAATCATGCTTAGCGTTCCTTGACATAGGGCACGCCGCCGGCGCGCGGCGGGATGGCCTTGCCGATGAAGCCGGCGAGCAGGATGACGGTGAGGATATACGGCAGCGCCTGCATGAGCTGCACCGGCACCTTGCCGATCAGCGGCAGCGGCGTGCCCTGCAGGCGGATCGACAGCGCGTCGAGGAAGCCGAACAACAGGCAGGCGAACATGGCGTTGACCGGCTTCCACTTGGCGAAGATCAGCGCGGCCAGTGCGATGTAGCCCTTGCCGGCGGTCATGTCCTTCACGAAGCCGCCATTCTGCACCATCGACAGATAGGCGCCGGCAATACCGGTGAGCACGCCGGTGCAGATCAGCGCCCGGTAGCGCAGCCAGGCGACCGAGATACCGGCGGTGTCGACCGCGGCCGGGTTCTCACCGACCGCGCGCATGCGCAAGCCGAAGCGGGTACGGAACAGCACCCACCAGGTGAAGGGCACGGCGAGAAACGCGACATAGACCAGGACGGAATGGCCGGAGATGAGTTCCGAATATATCGGGCCTAGGATCGGCACGCTCCTGAGCGCGTCCGCACCGGGCCAGATGATCGCCCCGAACCGCTCATCCGAGGACAGAGCCGGCGTACGTCCACCTTGCTGGAACCAGGCCTGGCCGAGCATGATCGTCGATCCGGCGGCGATGAAGTTGATCGCCACGCCGGAGACAATCTGATTGCCGCGATGGGTGATCGAGGCGAAGCCGTGGACCAGCGCGAAAGCGACCGAGATGAGGATGGCCATGCCGAGGCCGAGATAGGCGGAATGGAAGACGGAGGCTGCGGCGGCGCCGGCGAAGGCGCCGACCAGCATCTTGCCCTCGAGCCCGATGTCGAAAATGCCGGCCCGCTCCGAATAGAGGCCGGCGAGGCAGGCGAGCAGCAACGGCACCGACAGGCGGATGGTCGAGTCCAGAACCTGGATGACGGCGTTGAACAAATCCATCTCAGGCACCCTTCCCCTTGACCGCTTCCATGCCGACAGATCTCGGGCTGAGCGAGGCGAACAGCGCCTGGACATAGGGCCGGAACATGTGTTCGAGCGCGCCGGCGAACAGGATGACTAGGCCCTGGATGATGACAATCATGTCGCGGCTGATCGCCGGCATCTCGAAGGCGAGCTCGGCGCCGCCCTGGTAGAGCATGCCGAATAATATTGCGGCGAGCACGATGCCGACCGGGTGCAGGCGCCCCATCAGCGCCACGGCGATGCCGACGAAACCGGCACCCGAAACGAATTCGAGCGCGACATTGTGCTGGTCGCCCATCGTCGGGTTGAGCGCCATCATGCCGGCCAGCGCGCCCGAAATCATCATCGCGATGATGATGATGCGGGTCTCCGAAATGCCGGCATAGCGCGCCGCTTTTGAGCTGTGGCCGTAGGTGCGCATCTCGTAGCCGAGCCTGGTGCGCCAGATCAGTACCCAGACCAGAAAGGCCATGGCCAGCGCCAGCAGGAAGCTGATGTTGAACGGCGCCGAACGGATTTTGGCGCCGAACAATTCGATGACCCAGTTGAGCTTCGGCAGTTGCGCGCCTTCGAGGAAGGTGCGCGTCTGCGGTGCCATCGAGGCGGGGGGCTTCAAGTACCCGACCAGCGCACGGACCATGACGCTGGCGGCGATGAAATTGAACATGATGGTGGTGATGACGATGTGCGAGCCGCGCTTGGCCTGCAGATAGGCCGGGATCAGCGCCCACAGCGCGCCCATCGCCGCGGCGGCGATAATGGCGATCGGGAAGGTCAGCCACCAAGGCAGCACGCTGTCGAAGGCCAGGCAAACAATGCCGATGCCGAGACCGGCGATATAGCCCTGGCCCTCGCCACCGATGTTGAACAGGCCGCAATGCGCCGCAACCGCCACCGACAGGCCGCTGAAGATGAAGGTGGTGGCATAGAAAAGCGTGAACGCTATGCCTTGCCCACGGCCGAAGGCGCCCTCGACCAGGACAGCGGCCGCGCGGAACGGATTTTCGCCAACCAGAAGCACGACGAAGCCGGCGACAACGAAGGCAACCAACAGATTGATCACCGGGATCAGCCCGTAATCGGCCCAGGCCGGCAGCTTGGCGTAAGGCGTACTCATTCAGCCGCCTCCCGGTGCTCGACGCCGGCCATCAGCAGTCCAAGCTCGCCTTCGGTCGCCTCCGGGCCGCGCTCGCCGACGATGCGGCCGGCAAACATCACCAGGATGCGGTCGGAGAGCGAGCGGATCTCGTCGAGCTCGACCGACACCACCAGCACCGCCTTGCCCTGGTCGCGCATGGCGATGAGCCGCTTGTGGATGAATTCGATGGCACCGACGTCGACGCCGCGCGTCGGTTGGCCGACGATCAGCACGCCAGGATCCTGTTCCATTTCCCGCGCCAGCACGATCTTCTGCTGGTTGCCGCCGGAGAAATTCGCGGTCTTGAGGCGGCAGTCCGCCGGGCGGATGTCGTATTTGGTGATCTTGTCCCTGGCGTCGTCGCGGATGGCGTCGATGTTGAGGAACGGCCCCCAGAGGTAGCGGGGATCGTCGTGATAGCCGAGGATCGAATTCTCGTTCTCCTCAAAGGCCAGCACCAGCCCGACATGATGACGATCTTCGGGCACATGGGCGAGGCCGCGGTCGCGCAGCTCGCCGGGATCGGCGGCCCCGGTCAGATCGATCGGCTTGCCGTCGAGCATGACGGAGCCCGAGACGGCGCGCCTGATGCCTGAAATCGCCTCGAGCATTTCGGATTGCCCGTTGCCGGCGACGCCGGCAATGCCGACGATCTCGCCGGCGCGCACGTCGAAGGAGATATCGTCGACCATGGTGACGCCGCGCGAATCCTTCACCGTCAGGTTCTTGACCGCGAGCTTGACGCCGCCTGCTTCCGCCTCGCCCTTCTCGACCCTGAGCAGCACGCGTCGCCCGACCATCAGCTCGGCCAGTTCCTCGACCGTGGTCTTCCTGGTTTCGCGTGTCGCCACCATCGTGCCCTGGCGCATGACCGAGACCGTGTCGGTGATCGCCATGATCTCGCGCAGCTTGTGGGTGATCAGCACTATCGTTTTACCCTGCTCCTTCAGCTGCTTGAGGATGCGGAACAGATGGTCGGCTTCGGCCGGGGTGAGCACGCCTGTCGGCTCGTCGAGGATCAGGATCTCAGCGCCACGATACAGCGCCTTGAGGATTTCGACACGCTGCTGCAGGCCGACCGGCAATTCCTCAATGATCGCATCGGGATCGACCTCCAGCCCGTATTCGCGCTCGAGCCGTTCCAGTTCGGACCGCGCCTTGGCGATGCTCTTCTTCAGCAGCGCATCGCTTTCGGCGCCGAGAATGACGTTTTCCAGCACCGTGAAATTGTCGACCAGCATGAAATGCTGGTGCACCATGCCGATGCCGAGCGCGATGGCGTCGTTTGGCGACTTGATCGAAGCCGGCTGGCCGCCGACGCGGATCTCGCCGCTGTCGGCCTGGTAGAAACCGTAGAGGATCGACATCAGCGTCGACTTGCCGGCGCCGTTCTCGCCGACAATGCCGTGGATGGTGCCGCGCACGATCTCCAGATTGATGTCGCGATTGGCGCGCACGGCGCCAAAACTCTTGTTGATGCCGATCAGCTCGATTGCGGCTTGCGCCATGCAGCCTTTCCCACTCTTATTTTTTATCGCTTGGTCAAAACGCCTAGCATGACGCCCCGTCTGTGCCAATTGGCCGGAGCAACGTTCACTCTCGACAAATCCCCGCGCGCTTGTCAATTTCGAAGGTGCCGCAGCCTTCACATTCGCTATTGCACCGGCCCGAAAACCGGATTCGATTTTCGGAAAGCACGATGCGAAGATCGTAAGTGTTAGAGGGTAGTTTGGGCGTCCGATTGGACGCATGTCGCTCTAATGTGGCGAATCCCGAAATTCGCATCTCTTGAGAGTTGCGCAGCAAGAAACCGAGGTTTTTCAGATGACCATGCCCGCCGACCGGCTGACGACGCTGGAAATCCGCGCCGCCGAGCAGGAGAAGACCATCGAAGAACTGTCCGACCAGATCGCCGAGCAGTGGAAGGCGATCGAGCGCATGCAGCGCAAGCTCGATGCGCTGGCCAACCGTTTCCTGGCGCTGGAGGAGCAGGCTGCATCCGACGTGCCGGTAACCAAGCCGCCGCACTGGTGAGCTTACGGATAAGCAAAAGCCGCCGGGTTTTCACCCGGCGGCTTCGATCAGATCGGCAATCTCGCGATCAATAGGGGCAGGAATTGTCCGACATGTAATCGTGCACCTTGACGGTACCGGCGATGATGTCGGCCTTGGCCTTTTCGACCGCCGCCTTCATCGCGTCGTCGACAAGCGCCTTGTTGTTGTCGTCCATGGCGTAATCGACACCGCCTTCCTTGAGGCCGAGATCGTTGATGCCGCCGGTGAACTTGTCGTTCTTGGCGTCCATGAAGGTGTTATAGACGGCGACGTCGACGCGCTTGACCATGGAGGTCAGCACCTTGCCGGGCTGCAGGCCGTTCTGGTTGGAATCGACGCCGATGCCGAGCTTGCCGGCATCCGCCGCCGCCTGCAGCACGCCAACACCGGTGCCGCCTGCCGCTGCGTAGATCACGTCGGCGCCCTGGTCGATCTGCGTCTTGGCGATCTCGCCGCCTTTGGCCGGATCGTTCCAGGCTGCCGGCGTATCGCCGGTCATGTTCTGGATGACATCGGTTGCGCCGGCCGCCTTGGCGCCACCGACATAACCGCAGCCGAATCGGCGGATCAGCGGAATGTCCATGCCGCCGATGAAGCCGACCTTTTTGGTCTTCGAGGCCATCGCCGCCATCACCCCGACGAGGTAGGAGCCTTCCTGCTCCTTGTAGACGACGGAGCGGACATTGGGCTTGTCGACGACCATGTCGATGATGGCGAACTTGGTCTCGGGAAACTCGACGGCGATCTTCTCCAGCGCATCTGCCCAGGAGAAGCCCGCCATGGCGATCGGATTGCGGCCGTCCTCGGCGAAACGGCGCAGTGCCTGCTCGCGCTGGGTGGCGTTTGAGACCTCGAATTCCACATAGGCGATGCCGGTTTCGGCCTTGAACTTTTCGGCGCCATTGTAGGACGCTTCGTTGAACGACTTGTCGAACTTGCCGCCGAGATCGTAGAGAAGTGCTGGCTGAATGTCCGCGGCGAAGGCCGGAAGAACCATCGCAGTTGCGGCCAGGAGGCCGAGAACGATACGTTTCATGTGATCCACACCCTGTCGGTTATTTTTTCCGTTATGCACCGCCTGCCTGCCCGGTTCTCCGGCAGGCATGCGACATCAGACAGGAGTGTCTTCCTCCCGCTTCGGGCCAATCTGGCACGGCCCGAAACAAAATTCACGCGGAATTTTGACCCTTTGGAAAAGCGTGGCGCCGCATCCCGGCGCCACGGATCATCGTCTCGCCAAAGGCCTCAAGCGGAGACGGCAGCCGGGATGGCGCAGGCGACGCCGGTGCCCTGCAGATTGCAATAGCCGTAGGGATTCTTCGCCAGATATTGCTGGTGGTCTTCCTCGGCGAAGTAGAATTCGGGTGCCGGCGCGATCTCGGTGGTGATCTTGCCGCGGCCGGCGCCGCTCAGCGAGGCCTCATAGGCGTCGCGCGACGCGATCGCCGCCTGGTATTGCGCATCGCCGAACGTGTAGATTGCCGAGCGGTAGGTGGTGCCGACATCGTTGCCCTGGCGCATGCCCTGCGTCGGGTCGTGGCTTTCCCAGAACAGCTTCAGAAGCTGTGCATAGGGCACGATCTTCGGGTCGTAAACGACGAGCACGACTTCGGCATGGCCGGTAAGGCCGGTGCAAGTTTCCTGGTAAGTCGGGTTGGGGGTGACGCCGCCGGCATAGCCGACGGCCGTGACCCAGACACCCTCGACCTGCCAGAACAGGCGTTCGGCGCCCCAGAAGCAGCCCAGCCCGAACATCGCCGTCTCCAGCCCCTCGGGATACGGCCCCTTGAGCGGCCGCTTCGAGACAAAGTGCTTGGATGCCGTCGGGATAGGCTTGGCGCGGCCCGGCAGCGCCTCGGCAGGCTTCGGCAGATTGAGTTTCTTGTTCAGCAAATCGCTGAGAAACATGTGCGGTCTCCCTTTCTCTTTGTTTGGGGCTTTCTCTTTGTTTTGGGGACGCCAGAAGGTCATCAACAACAAATCATCAAGTCTACGCGAACCGCCCGGTCGGCCGCTCCCGCCTGTAGCCGATCAAGTACAGAATGAAGGCAACCACCGCAAACACGGCGAAACCGGGCTGGTTGAGCACCCAGGCGATGGCGCCGTCCCACAGCAGCGGACCAAGCTTGTCGCGGACGAAGCTTTCGAAGGCGCTTCGCGTATCCGGCGAGACGGCGAGCCAGCTCGTGTTGAGCGGGGTCATGACCAGCGCGGAGGCCGCCACCGAGCGTGTCGCATCGATCACCGCCATGATGACGGAAACCGAAAGCGCAACCAGCGCCGCGAGACGGAAGACGAAGCGGAACATCCAGACCTTACCTCCCCGGAAGCTTATCAGATGTCTGTATCGGCCTGATAAATAGGATCTGCGCGCTTTATCCGCAATCGCGACACGCGAAGTTGAACCTACGCCGCCAGTTTGCGCCGCTGCGGCGCCAGTCGGCCGATCGCGGCGATCGGCTACAAGGCAGCGCTGGCGGCATGGATAGAGCATCGCTGTCCGACAAAGCGAATAGAGTGCCGTTATGTCTGTCGGTAGCCTTTCAAGTTGTCCGGTTTTGGTAGCACATCATTTGTCCGCTTCAGTTTTGCGTCGAAGCGGTTCACGCGGCCTGCCCTGTGCGGCAGGTCTCTTGGATTGCGGCGCCGTCAGGCATGTATCGAGCAATGCGGCGGGGGCCATGGAAGACCGCGAGCGTGCCATCTGGGTAGTGCCTGATCTTGACCGTGGCTTTGACGAAGTGATGTCGGATCGGGCTCTGCGGCAGCTGCAATCGCAGCCGCGCGAAGGCGATCGTGTTGTCGCGGGCAACGACGCGCTCCTCCTCGATGCACAGGATCTGAGCCAATTGTTGCGGGTCGGCGGCGACAAAGGCGCTCTCTTCGACCGCGGCCGGCCTGGCGAAGCGGCATTGTGAGCCGGCAGATAGGTCTGTGCGATGAAGCGGTTGGCGGCCTGGATATCAGCAAGGCCGGCCAGCGCCAGTTC
>NZ_NPKJ01000060.1 GCF_002284575.1 Mesorhizobium temperatum | reverse complement strand
CCTTTTCGCAGCCGCCGACCTTCCCGCTTGACATCCCCAAGACGCAAATGTGTGCGCACGCTAGCCCACAAGGGGAGAAGGAAAAAAGGAGCTACAGCTTCGCCAAAAGCTCCGGCGTCGGCCAGCCGTCGACCGGCAGGCCAAGCCGCATCTGCTCCTTGCGGATCGCCTCGCGGGTGTTGGTGCCCAGGATGCCGTCGACCGTTCCGACGTCATAGCCTTTGGCCTCGAGCTTTGTTTGCAATGCCCTCATCTGGGCGCCGTTGAGGCCGGGTTCGGGATTGCGCGGATCGAATTGCGGCGCACCCGCCAGCCGCAAGGCGAGATTTGCCGCGGTCAGCGCATAGGTGAAGGACTGGTTCCATTCGAGGTAGACGTCGAAATTGTCGTAGACGAGGAAGGCCGGCCCCTTGCGGCCCATGGGCAGCGCGAGACCTGCCTTCAGGCCGTTGTCGACAAGCGGCGTGCCGTTGGGGTTGGTGACACCCCACTGAGCCCACTGCGTCAGCGGCAGCCTGTTGGTGCGGCCAGTCTGGTCCCATGGCATGTCGTCGGGCACGCGGACTTCCTCGATCCAGGGCTGGTCGCGTTTCCAGCCGCGCGACATGATCTTGTTGGCCGTGGTCATGATAACATCCGGCGCGCTGCTGCGCAGGTCGACCAGACCGTCGCCGTCGCCATCGACGCCGCGGCCGAGATAATCGGACGGCAGCATCTGCGTCTGGCCGATTTCCCCCGCCCAGGCGCCGGTGACATCGGCCGGCACGACGCCGCGATCGATGAGGGTCAGCAGCGGCGTGATCTGCGGGCGAAAGAGCTGCGGGCGGCGGCAGTCATGCGAGAGCGTGACCAGTGCGTTCAGGGTGTGGAAATCGCCCTGCACGGCCCCGAAATCGGTTTCCAGCGCCCAGAAGGCGGCGATGATCGGCGGCTGGACGCCGAATTCCTGGTCGGCGCGGGCAAAGACGTCGGCGTATTTTTTCAGATTGGCGGCGCCCTGCTTCAGCCGGTAGGCCGAGATCATCCGGTTCGAGAACTCGATGAAGGTCTGGGTAAAGACGCCCTGGGCGCGGTCGCGCGCCAGCACCTTTTTGTCGGCGGTGGCCTTTTCCAGCGCCTCAAGGCCGGCAGTGCCGACGCCGGCGTTCCTGGCCTCCGCCGCTACGCCCTGCTTCCATGCCTCGAAATCGCCGCCGCATTGCTGTGCCACCGCTGGCGCCGCCGTGGCGGCCAGAAGCAGCGCCGCGAGAATTTCCAAGCGCAATCGCATCGCCATCCCCCAAGAAGATCACCAGCGGTTGCAAGCATCCTTCATTTGGCTGTGTCGAAAAGCAGGCGGCAGGCCCGGTGTCAACGGGTGTTCTGCCGCAGCCACTTGTTCCAGGCTGCTTCCGAGCCGTTGAAAACGTTGATATCGGCCTTGCCTGAGATGCCCGGCACAATACCGGTTCCGGTGTACTGCCAGAAGGTGAAGGGGTGGCTGCCGTATTTCTTGCGCGGATGGCCGGCCACCGAACGCAGCCAATAGGGATAGTCGCGGAAAACCGACAGGCCGTTGTCGTCGAAGAAATCGATCGAAGTGTAGATGATCGGCTTCTTGCCATAGTGGTTTTCGACGATTTCGAGGAATGTGCTCATCTCGCTGCGCACCGTGGCCGCATCGGGGCGCAGGTTGCAGGTCGGCGATTGCGGGTTCCATTCCATGTCGAGAACCGGCGGCATCGCCGAGCGGTCCTTGGGCACGTTCTGGATGAACCAGCGCGCCTGCGTGGCGGCCGGTGTGCAAAAATAGTAGAAATGATAGGCCGCGCGCGGGATTCCTGAGGCTTTCGTGCGGCTCCAATGCTCGTTGAAATACGCGTCGAAGCGATCGCCGCCTTCCGTCGCCTTGATGAAAACGAAGGAAATGCCGCTGGCCCTGGCAGCCGGCCAATCGACCGAGGTCTGGTATTTGGAGACGTCGGTGCCGTGAACGGCATAGCTCCACGGCGCGCCGCTGTCCCATTCATGCGGGTCGGAGTCGTCAAAACGGGGTGCGCGCACCGCAACGGTCGGGGCGCCCGGCAGCGACGGCGCAAGATCGTCGACGGTCGAGCAGGCGCCCAGCAGCGTCAGCAAGATGAAAGCCGCGAAACGGCGCATCGCTACTCCTGAACCGGTTTCAGCCGGCCGCTGATGGGTTGTTGCTGCAGGTGGTCCCTCGACCGTGCCCCCAAGCGATCGCCCCACAGGACCGCTCTATCTTTTAGAGTGCGCCGCTTCGGCGCGCCTTAATCTTTGTTATGCATGTCGTTATCCCAAAACCGCTGCGCACCCCCGGTTCGGGCCCGGGGGCATGCTTTTGGGTGACATGCATCAGTGATCGCCGATTATGGTTGATATTCCGTTGACAGCGCTCGACCAGAACCGCGATTTTGCCGAAGCAATGGCGGCAAATCGATGGCATGGATGAGCGTCCGGGGGGAGTCGGAAATGCGGATTGTTCTGAGGCTGGTGAAATGGCTGCTCGGGCTGGCCGTGCTGGCGGTCGCAGCACTCGCCGCCTGGCTTTACATCGCGCCGCCGGAACTGATCCGCGTCGGCTCGGGTTATACGGCCAAGATCGTCTGCTCGAATGTCTTTATCGCCGGACGCGATGCCGATGAGGTGCTCGCCGTCGACGTGCAGGCGCCGGGCCATCCGCTGCTCAGGCTGATGAGGGTCTCCGTCGACAAGGAGCAGGGCACGGTTTGGGCGGGGCTGTTCGGCGTGTTCGGCAAGAGCGTCGCGGTCGTTCGAGACGGGCTCGGCTGTGCTTCGGTTCCGGATGGCGACATCGCCACGGCCAAAGCAGCCGCCGGGCCGGCGCTGACACCGGCGCCGCCGCTCGATGCACACTGGCCGGAGGGCGACAGGGTCGATGCCTCGCAGAATCCCGAAATCGCGAACATCCTCGGCGATCCTGCAATGACCGGCGCCGGTATGCGGGCGGTGGTGGTGGTCAAGAACGGCCGCATCATCGCCGAGCGCTATGGCGACGGCTTTACCGAAAAGACGCCGCTGCTTGGCTGGTCGATGACCAAGACCGTAAATGCCGCGATTGTCGGCACGGTGGTGAAGGACGGCAAGGTGGTGATGACGAACCAGGGCCTGTTCGGACCCTGGAAAGCCGACGGCCGCGCTGCAATCAGTCTCGCTGATATGATGGCGATGTCGAGCGGGCTGGAGTTCAACGAGGATTATGGCGACGTTACCGACGTGACGCGGATGCTCTACCTCGAGCCTGATATGGCGGGCTTTGCCGGATCCAAGTCGCTGACCGGCGAGGTGGGCAAGGTATTTTCCTATTCGAGCGGCACGGCAGTGATGCTGTCGCGGCTCTGGCAGGATGCGATCGGCGATAAGGACGAGGCGCTGGCGTGGCCACGGGTCGCACTGTTCGACCCGCTCGGCATGAAGAGCGCGGTGCTGGAGGCCGACGAGCACGGCACCTTCGTCGGCTCGTCCTATCTCTACGCCACCGCGCGCGACTGGGCGCGCTTCGGCCAATTCCTGCTGCAGGACGGCGTCTGGAACGGCAAGGAGATACTGCCTGCCGGCTTCGTCGCCTGGATGCGGGAAGCCGTACCCGCCTCGAAAGTCTACGGCAGGGGCCAGGTGTGGATCGAGGGGCCGGGCGACGAGGAGAACCCCGGCGCCGGCATCGCTGCGGGCCTGCCTGGGGATACCTATTGGCTGGAAGGCCATGACGGGCAGACGGTCGCCATCATCCCCTCGGAGCAGCTGGTGGTGGTGCGGCTCGGCCTGACGCCCGCCAAGCTCCGCTACCGGCCGCAGACGATGGTGGCAGCGCTGGTGAAGGCGCTGCATTAGGGTCAAAACCCAATCACCTGAACGACCGAGTTCGAACCCTTCTCGGACATTTGACGCCGAGAGCCGGGACGACGCAAGTTGGGTGGGAAGCGGACGCTCCGTCGCTAGTCGTTTTTGGAGTACGGATCCTACGAGCACGGTAAGGCTCAATCTGTCGGCGCGGCCTCCAGTCCGGCGATATCGAATTTCACCATAGGCACCACTTCGGCGACGCGTTTGGATTGGCGCGATCGCTCGTCAGTTCACCTAAGCCGCCTCGGCAGGGTGTGAACTACTCGGGATAAGTCTCGACGCCCTCCGGCGCCGCCCTGTGGAAAAGGACAAATACCAAGGTATTGCCGGCCTCGGCCGTCGTATCGCTGCGCAGACCCGCCACCTCTCCAGCCACGCTGCTGGTGTACTCCGCAACCACCTCGCCGAAGCTGTTACGCTGAATGGCCACTTTCTGTCCGGGTCCGACCTTGTCGTTCAGCTTGACCAGATGCTCGACGAATCCGGCCTGGGTTGCCAGGATCGGGAACGCACTGTTGCCGACAAAAACATTCACATCCTTGCCTGTGCGTCCCATTGGCCCGGCAAGGATGCCATGATGCTTGAGGACGTTCATCGTGCCTTCAACGAATAGGGGAATCATCTCAAGGTCGAGGATACGCGCAGCACCAACCTCCGGACAAAAGGATGGGATACCCGCGGCGACAAACGCGTTATGAAGGACACTTGGATACACAGGATTGTCGAAGATCTGGCCCACTGGATAAAGTTCCAGCATCGCCTTGATCTCGGGCACATCCATGTCGCCAATATTGAATGCGGAGGCATCGAATCCGGTCGTCCCGGTATGGAAGTCGATTGCGACGTCAGCGTTCGGCCGAAGGAGCCGGTTGAACAGGAGACCGGCGTGGCGGCTGGCCGCACTGGCACCGTTCTCGTTGCCGGGCCATTCCCTATTCATGTCGATCAGGTCAATGCCCCTGCCAGAATTGGGCCATCTGCGCTGCATGCTTTCCATGGCTGGACGGGACACGTCCGTGACCGCCATCACCGTGCCCGACATCTCCGCCGGATCAAGTTGGTTCATCACGGTCTGGACCGTATGCACAGAACTCATCTCGTCACCATGCACACCACTGACCAGGACAGCGCGCTTGCCCGGCTTTGCCCCCCTAGCGACCGTCACAGACACATACCAGTGCTGTCCGGTGGGCATCTGCACGCCCTGAAAATACAAAAAATGCTCCTTGCCGGGCTCCAGGTCCTTGACGTCGAGCACGCTGACGACTTTTTTCCCCTGGATCACATCGCCGGTATAGACCGTTGCTGATGGCGCACCCGGTGTCGGGCTAACAGATGAAGCCGCTGAGTCCTGGGCGTTCGCAGGACCAGCATTGGCCGCGAAGACGGCCGCCGCGCCTACCGAGGCAATGGATGCTACAATTAGATCCCGGCGATCGAGGCCCTTTTTAGGTTTGTCCGACATGATGAGGATCTCCTTATGTCGTATGGAAAGCCAAAGTCGAATGCCAAACGTGTAGACTTTCGTAAGCAAACCGCTCGCATAACGCACTCGTCGCGGGCAGCGATCACATCCTGCCGCGAGCGGCAAGATACTGCTTCAATCGCGCGATCTGGTCGGCAGACCAGCCCCGCGGATCAGTCACCGCGAGCCACGCGTCGACGTAGTGTTCGGGCGCAAAGACATGACCATAGCCCATCGGCGTATTGGTCGCGACGGCCATGTCAAAGGCCAACTGTAGCATCGATACCACCGGATACCACCGCAGTTCCGGCGAGACGTCCGGGCCGCGTGGAGCGTCCATCCACTCGGGACGACGATAGAAGTCGCGATAATCGAAAAACGTAATCGCATCGCTGGCATATTGGAGGTAGACAATGCGCATGGGACCCCAAGGCGCGTCCGCCGGACCGGCCTCGCCATTCTGGTTCATGAAGCGGACGAACGAACCATTCCGGAACCGCGGCAACCAAGCGGGCGTACCGGCATTGCGATGCTCCGTTATGCTGCGCCAAATTCTGCTCTCAAAGGGCGGACCGCTCCACAGCGCCCCTTGGACAGGGTCACCAAGGATCTCGAAAAGCTCCACCGATCTCTCGGAGTTCATCGCTCCGAGGCTCAGGCCATGCAGATAGAGTTTGGGTCGCCTGTCGTGGGGAAGCGTCGTCCAGTATTCATAGACTGCGGCAAACAAAGCCCTTGCTGCTTCCGAGCCGTATTCCGGCTCGACCAGCAACGATAGCGGGCTCGACAGATAGGAGTACTGCTGGGCAACACTCGCCACGTCGCCATTGTGGAGGTATTCAACCGTATCCATCGAGGCGGGATCGATCCAGCCACTTCCGGTAGGCGTGATGACGACCAGTACGGAGCGTTCGAAGGCCCCGACGCGCTTTGATTCCTCAAGGGCAAGTTGCGCCCTCTCTTCGGCAGTGTCGGCCGCCCGAAGCCCCACATAGACCCGGATGGGTTCGCGCGCATCCTTTTGCGTGAACGTGCTTATCTCGCTAGCGGTAGGTCCCGTCGCGATGAACTCTCGTCCTGCCCGTCCAAGTTCTTTCCAGGTGACGAGGGAAGCGGCACTGCCGGTCTTGAGCGGAGGTATCGGCTGCGCTCGATCCGGTTCGACGAGGGCATCAAACGTTGCGAAGGACGAATCGGCGACGTAGAGCGCGTAGCGAACGAGCACGCCATTTGCGACCGCCCAGAACAACAGTATCGCGACAGTGAAACCGATCACATTCGAGACCCTGCGGGGGACGAAGCGGCCCGACCTTTCTGAAACCAAACGGGAGATGCGTTTGAAGAGCCGGGCCAGCGCGATGAGCATCAGGAACGTGACGATCGCGATGACGCAGACTTCAAGCGGATGCGCGCTCGTCACGGGTTCGAGGTGCATCAGTTGACGGATTGAATTTTGCCATTCCGCTGCCCACCATAAAAACAAGATGGCGATCGCTGCGCAAATGGCCGCGACGGCGATCTTGAGAGCAAGCAGGAACCGCTCACGCGGTTCCGGAAGCTCCATATAGGCCCACAGCCAGCGCCAGGCGACTCCGATGCCGTATCCGGCGGCGAAACATGCCCCGGAGAGCAGGCCCTGGGTCAGATAGGTTCGAGGAACAAGGGTCGGCGTAAGAGAAGCTACGAAGAACAGCGTGCCCACGACGAGGCCGCCGGCAGAAAGCGAGCGCCAGAACTTTGTCACCCAGTTACGCATTTGGCCGCTTCGCTTCTCCTAGGATAGCGGTCTCGCGATGAATACGACTAGCCCATCATGGCTTGCTCTCGCGTTTTGTAGAAGGAGGGCAGGATAAATTTCCAGCTGCTCCGTGTGGCAAGTCGCAATATCTGGTTGAGTTGCATTGCGATCGCCAAAAATCCCCGTCGCTGTTGGAGAGCCGATGTTTGCAAATGGCGCGACCGCACCGGGGAAGCCCGGACGAGTCAAGAGGATACTCGGTTGAGCGTTGGCCTTTCGCGCCGGAAGACACAAGCGGCGTTCGCCAGGTCTAGTCTAATCCGATTCAGAGTTCGTTCTCGTGAAGAGCGTGGCGAGGTGGATGGCAATGTCCGCTCCTGACGCGCGAAGTTGCCCGTCTTCGACTCCGGCTCGGCCTGACCTGAATTTCAACACACCCTGACTAGCTGCGCTGCCCGACCACGGCGAGCCATGCATAGCCGCGATAAAGTGTTCTGAATCGAAGGCTTGCGCCGACTTTTGCAGTTTCCGATTCCAGGACATCGCGCAGGGATTCACGCGGCTCGACGTGGAATTTTCTCAGCCAGCCGCGCAGCAGTGTGCGGAACCAGCCGGGCAGGGCCTCCTGCTGGCCGAAATCGACGACATGCAGCGAGCCGTTTGGCGAGAGGGCGGCAAGTGCCGCCGACACCGTCTTCTCCCAGCCGGGGATCATCGACAGCGAATAGGACACGAATATGCGGTCGAAGGTAGCCAGGCCGAACAGCGCCTCCGCATCGAAATCGGTGGCATCGCCGCGCGCCAGCGCAACACGGCCGGACAAGCCTTCGCGGGCCATGGCGGCGCTGGCCGTCTCCAGCATTTCGGTGGAAATATCGAGGCCGAAGAAGCGGGCGTCGGGATAGCGGCGGGCGGCGAGGACGATGTTGCGGCCGGTGCCGCAGCCGAGTTCGAGCACGGTGCCGCCTGCGGGCACATCCAGCCCTGCGATCAGCCGGTCGCGGCCGAGCAGGTAATATTTGCGGGTCAGGTCGTAGATGTGGCGCTGCCAGCGGTAGACGCCATCCATCAGCTCGGCGTGCCTGGCCGGCGGTTCGGCGTGCCTGGCCGGTAGTTCGGTCGCGCTCATGCGGCCTGCTTCACATAGAGATGGAAGCCGCCATAGATGGCCGACCGGTCGCGGGCCGAGAATTCGCGCGAGGCCCCGTCCGCATAATTCCACTGGTCGAGTAGCGAATTCGAGACCCGGCCGGGCAACAGGCTGGGTTCGGCCGCGGTGCGGAAGATGACGCGGGCATCAGTCGACGCGGTGCGGGTGATCTCGGCCCACAGCGCATTGAGCTGGTCGTCGGTCATCCAGTCCTGTGCGTCGAGCAGGACGAAGCGGTCGACCGAACCGGCATCCTTGCCGGCGAGGAATTCGATCAGATTGGCATGGTGGATGGCGACGCGGTCGACATTGTTGCGGATCGTCTTGTAGTTGCGCTTTTCGAGATAGGCGGGCAGTGCCGCCTCGCCAGGATTGGGATAGCGGCGGGCAAAAGCCTGCCAGGCGAAATAGTTGTTCTCTAGCGGAAAATCGCAAGCGAGCTTTTCGAGCCGGGCCTTCAGCACGCTGGCCATGGTGCCGTCGCCCGAGGTGATCAGCGAATCATATTGTGCCGGCGGAATGCCGAGACCGAACAGCGAGGCTTTTCGCGAGGTCGCCCATTTCAGCAGCGGTTTTTCGAAGACCGGGGCCAGTTCCTCGTCGAAGAAGCGGCGCTGGTCGGCGAGGCTTTTGGCTTCCATGATGCCGGCCGGATCGACGCCGAAGAATTTGGCGGTGCGATGGCCCATGGCGATGAACAAGCCGAGCAGCCCGGTCTGGTAGAAATTGCGGTCGAAGACGGCGATGCGGCGACGCCGGCGCCAGTTGCGACGCTCCCAGTAATGGCGGCTGACCGGGTCGAGATGCGGCGCGATGAAGCGGTCGTAGGCTTGCGAATTGTGACGGGTCTCGGCAGCGCCGAAGAAACGGAACAGGTCGCCCTGCGACGGCAGATGGCGCACCGCTTCGAGCTTCATGCGGTTCAGCGCGATGTGGGCAGCGTTGAGATCGACGGCGTCGATCCGTTCCGGTGACCGGGTGAGATAGGCGAGAATGTTGCAGCCGCCCGAGGCGATGGTGACGACGCGGTGGCTCTGGCCAAGCTGCATCGCGTCGATGTCGACATCGGGGTCTTCCCAGATCTGCGGATAGACGAGGCCGGAAAACAGCAACGCGAAGAGCCGTTCGGAGAGGCCGGCCTTCGACAGCGGGCGGTTCTGGTAGACGGCCTTGCCAACTTCCTTGCCGCGGCGAAAAACCAGTTCTCCGGAAATGTCGGTCATGGCAAGGCGATTCCCCGTTTGCTTTGCCGCAAGCGGGTAGCGCAGCGTTATGACAGGCCGGTGACAGTCGGAGGCATCGATAAATCTACTCCGGCGGTCATCTGATGCGGTTTTCTGCGCTTCCGATGCTCACGGACCCAAATGTCCGCTCCGCTTCGGTTCTCAAAAACCACCCCACCTGACTCGCCGGAGCGAATTCTGGATGCCTCCTCTAGGAGCGGCCAAATCCGCCCGACGTCGGCGTCGTCACGATGACGGCTTCACCGGCCTCGAGCACCGTCTGGTCGCAAGCCTTCAGGATTTCGATGCGGCCGCCCTTGCGGCGGACCTTGGTCGAGCCGACCTCGCCATCGCCGCCGCCGTCCAGGCCTTGCGGCGGGCGGTTGCGATGTGAGGACAGGATCGCGCATTCCATCTTTTCGAGGAAACGGATGGTGCGCTCGGTGCCGTCGCCGGCACTCCATTTGCCTTTGCCGCCGGAGCCTTCGCGGATGTGGAAATCCTCGAGCAGGACGGGAAAGCGCAATTCCAGCACTTCCGGGTCGGTCAGGCGCGAATTGGTCATGTGGGTGTGAACGCCGGAGGTGCCGGCAAAGCCGCGGCCGGAGTTCATCCGGCCTGCCGGCGAGCCGGAGCAGATCGTCTCGTAATACTGGTACTGCTTGTTGCCGAAGGTGAGATTGTTCATTGTGCCTTGCGCGTTGGCCATCGCGCCCATGGCGCCGAACAGCGCATTGGTGACATGCTGGGAGGTCTCAACATTGCCGGCGACGACCGCCGCTGGGTAGGTCGGTTTCAGCATGCAACCCTCGGGAATAATAATGTTAATGGGTCTCAGACAGCCGGCATTCATCGGGATCATGTCCTCGACCATGACGCGGAAGGCATAAAGCACGGCTGCGCGGGCGACCGGCTCGGGAGCGTTGAAATTGTTCTTCATGACCGGCGAGGTGCCGGTGAAGTCGACAGTCGCCTCACGTTTTTTCCGGTCGACCGAGATCTTCACCTTGATGACTTGGCCGGTGTCGGTCGGATACTCGTATACGGAACTGTCGGGCAGCCGCTCCAGTACACGGCGCACGCTTTCGGCGGCATTGTCCTGGACGTGACCCATGTAGGCCACAACGACATCGAGGCCGAAATGCGCGACCATCTTGCGCAGTTCGGCGACGCCCTTTTCGTTAGCGGCAATCTGCGCCTTGAGGTCTGCGACGTTCTGATGCGGATTGCGTGCCGGGTAGGGGTGGTCGGTGAGCAGCGTCTGCAGTTCCTTCTCGCGGAACCGGCCGCGATCGACGATGCGGAAATTGTCGAACAGCACGCCTTCCTCGTCGACGGTGGTGGCGAGCGGCGTCATCGAGCCAGGCGCGGTGCCGCCGATATCGGCATGATGGCCGCGCGAGGCGACGTAGAAGAGGATCTCCTCCCCCCTTGAGGGGGAGGTGCCGCCGAAGGCGGCGGAGGGGGTCTTCTCAGCAGGCACCGCCGGAACGTCGAGCACTGCCGCAGCGACCCCACCCGGCCGCTTCGCGGCCACCCTCCCCTCGAGGGGGAGGGAAAAAACAGGCGTCACCACGGTGATATCAGGCAGATGCGTGCCGCCATTATAAGGCGCATTCAGTGCAAAGACGTCGCCGGGGTGGATGTCACCGGAGTTCAGCCGGATGATGGTTTCCACCGAACGGTCCATGGAGCCGAGATGCACCGGCATGTGCGGCGCGTTGGCGACCAGCGCGCCATTACGATCGAAGACGGCGCAGGAGAAATCCAGTCGTTCCTTGATGTTGACGGAATAGGCGGTGTTCTGCAGCGTGACGCCCATCTGTTCGGCGATCGACATGAACAGGTTGTTGAACACCTCCAGCATGACCGGATCGGCCTCGGTGCCGAGCGCCGCCTGCCGGCGCTTTTTCTCGATGCGGCGCAAGAGCACATGATTTTTGGCGGTGATCCCGGCCTGCCAGCCCGGCTCGACGACGATGGTCTGGTTCGGTTCGATGACCAGGGCAGGGCCGGCAACCTTGTACCCCGGTTTGAGTACCTCGCGGCGGAAGATGCCGGCGTCTCGCCAGGTGCCGTCGGCGAAGATTTTCCGACTCTGCGAAGGGGTTGCGGCGATGTCCTCAAGGACTGAATCACTTTCGTCGCGGCCAGTGCCGCCGGTGTCGATGCCTTCGACGCCGACCGATTCCACGATCATCGGCTTGTCGTCATAGACGAAGCCGAACTGCGCCTTGTGGGCCATTTCGAAATCGCCCTTGGCGCGTTCGATAGAGCCGTGCTCGAAATTCACCGGCAGCGCGGTGTCGGTGCCGTCATAGCGGACCTGCAGCACCGGTTTCGAGGCGACGGCGTCCTCGGCGATGCCTTGTGCTGCAAGCTCGTCGATGACGGCTTTGCGCAATGTCGCGATAAGGTCGTCGATCGCCGGCCTGGAGTCTTCCGCCAGCGGTTTCAGCAGCGCCTGCTGGCGCGACGAAAAAATCGAGGACAACCCAATGCCATAGGCCGACAGCAGGCCGGAGAAGGGATGGATCAGCACCGCTTCCATGGCGAGTGCGTCGGCAACGAGGCAGGCGTGCTGGCCACCGGCGCCACCAAAACAGTTCAGGAGATATTCGGTGACGTCGTAGCCGCGCTGCACGGAAATCTTCTTGATCGCGTTGGCCATGTTTTCCACGGCGATGGTGACAAACCCTTCGGCCACCGCCTCCGGTGAGCGGCCGTCGCCGATTTCGGCTGCGAGTGCTGCGAATTTCTCGCGCACGGTTTGCACGTCGAGCGGCTGGTTCTGGCCGGGTCCAAAAATGGCCGGGAAGAAATCGGGCTGCAGTTTGCCCAGCATGACGTTGGCGTCGGTGACGGCCAGCGGACCGCCGCGCCGGTACGCGGCCGGGCCCGGATTGGCGCCGGCCGAATCCGGCCCAGCGCGGAAGCGGCCGGCCTCGTAGTGCAGGATCGAGCCGCCGCCGGCGGCGACAGTGTGGATTCGCATCATCGGCGCGCGGATGCGCACGCCGGCAACCTCGGTGTCGAAGGCGCGCTCATAGTCGCCATCATAGTGGGCTACGTCCGTCGAGGTGCCACCCATATCGAAGCCGATGACCTTGTCGAAACCGGCGAGCTTCGCCGTCTCGACCATGCCGACGACGCCGCCGGCCGGACCGGACAGCAACGCGTCCTTGCCCTGGAACATGTCGGCGGCGGTGAGGCCGCCCGACGACATCATGAACATCAGGCGGGGACTTTCCCTCCCCCTTGAGGGGAGGGTGGCGGCGGAGCCGCCGGATGGGGTCGTTGCGGCAGTGCTCGACGTTCCTTGAAGCCTCGCGCTGCCTTGGGCGACCCCCTCTGGCTGCTGCGCAGCCATCTCCCCCTCGAGGGGGGAGAGGACGCCCAGCTCTCCCGCCACCCTCTGCACATACCTTGCCAGAATCGGTGACAAATAGGCGTCGACCACGGTGGTGTCGCCGCGGCCGACCAGCTTGATCAGCGGTGAGACTTCGTGGCTGACCGAGACTTGGCGAAACCCCAGTTTTCTGCAGACTTTTGCAACCGCTTTTTCGTGATCGGGATATTTCCAGGCATGGATGAAGACGATCGCCACGGCGTCGACGCCGTCGGCCTTGGCTTGTTCGATCGCCGGCCGGCAGGCGGCAATGTCGAGCAGCCGTTCGACGCGGCCGTCGGCGCGCACGCGCTCGTCGACCTCGATGACGCACTCGTAGAGCTGCTCGGGAAGGACGATCTCCTTGGCGAAGATGTCGGGCCGCGCCTGATAGGCGATCCTCAGCGCGTCGCGAAATCCCCTGGTGATGAGCAGCAGCACGCGGTCGCCCTTGCGCTCCAGAAGCGCATTGGTGGCAACGGTGGTGCCCATCTTGATATCGCCGATCAGGCCGGACGGGATCGGCGCGCCGGATTTTAATCCGAGCAGATCGCGAATGCCCTGAATGGCGGCGTCGGCATAGGCTTCAGGATTCTCGGACAGCAGCTTGCGCGGGTGCAGCCCGCCTTCCGGGTCACGGCCGATGACATCGGTGAAGGTGCCGCCGCGGTCGATCCAGAAATCCCATTTGGCGGTCACGGCAGCTCTCCCAGGCATTTTATTGATTCAATTTGTTAATTCGTCATGGCTTGGTGTTAGTTCGCCACGGCTTCGCCGGCAACGGCAAAAGCAGATGATGTTACATGCGGAAACGCAACGTTATGAAACTCATAGGCGCCTGATGCATTCTGTCCTCGATCGTCACCCGGTAGCGGGGGCGTGATTAGAGGAGAGATGTCATGAAGAAACTCATTCTTGCGTCGGTTTCGGCGCTTGCCCTGCTTGGCGTTGCGGCTTGCAGCGACAGCGGCACGGGCGGGGACGCCACCACCACGCAGAGCACCAATCCGCCGGCGAACGAACAACCGATGCAGCCGGCCCCTGACGCCACGAAGCCGGCCGAGCCGGCTCCGGCACAGCCATCTGCGCCTGCGCAGTAGTCTGATGTGACGAACAGAAGGCCGGCATCATGCCGGCCTTCTGACTTCAGGACACGCGCGTTGCGGCCATCGCCGCAAGCGCGAGCAGCACCGTTCGCCCGTCACTTTTTCGCCCACAGAAAGGGTCGAAATTCCAAGGTGACGAAGGCGTGCAGGCAATTGTGCCTGACTGACGCGGCGCCCAGCAGACGGCTTACCAGCCCGCATTTGCCGCGGCAGTTTCCCCGAGACGACGTAGATGAAGCTCGCGCCAGAGCGGCAACGAACAGCAAGATGTCGCAAGGCTGCGGCTTCGCACGCTATGGCCGGTGTTGCGGTTGGCCGTCTGTAGGTTTTCCATGATCGACGGTTGGCGCCGGCTGCTTCCCGCGAAATAGGTTGGGCCGGCCCTGCGGCATTGTCTTCGCTTGATAGCGGTGGCCGGTTAGCCCTAATAGATGCTCATGTCGATTTGGGATCGCCTCGGCGACTTCATCACCCGCGTTTCGTCCTCAACCTCGTCGGGTGTCGCCGACGTCGTCGAGGCCGTGCGCACGGTTTTCTCCGGCGACCCCGATCTGCGCCGGCGCGTCGCCTTCTCGGTGGCGATGATCGCGCTGTCGGCCAAGATGGCCAAGGCCGACGGCATCGTCACGCAGGACGAGGTGCGTGCCTTCCAGCAGATATTCGAAGTGCCGAAGGACCAAACGCGCAATGTGGCGCGGCTCTATGATCTGGCCAAGCGCGACATCGCCGGCTTCGAGACCTATGCCGCGCGGATGGCGCAGCTTTGCGGCTCCGGCCATTCGAACTGCGCGATGCTGGAGGACATTCTCGACGGGCTGTTCCATATCGCCAAGGCTGACGGGCTGGTCCACGAGCGCGAAGGCCAGTTCCTGCATCGTATCGCCGAGATCTTCCGGATCGAGGAGGCGCATTACCAGAGCATTCTGGCCCGGCACGTCGACCTGGGTGCGGCCGATCCCTATGTCGTGCTTGGCATCGAGCGGGGAAAAACGTTCGAGGAGGTCAGGAAGCGTTATCGCAAGCTGGTTTCGGACAACCATCCCGACCGGCTGATCGCACGCGGCCTGCCGCAGGAATTCATCAAGATCGCAACCAGCAGGATAGCGGCAATCAACGCGGCCTATGAGATGATCGAACGAGGCCTGCGGCACGCATGAGCGGCTTCCCGCCCGACGAGCCGAGCGCCGAGGTAGGGGTATCGCCGAATTTCGGTCCACGACGCGAGATGACCAAGCCCGACATGATCGTGCTGCACTACACCGGCATGCAGACTGGCGCCGGCGCCGAAGCATGGCTGTGCGATCCGGCCAGTGAGGTTTCGTCGCACTATATCGCCTATGAGGATGGCCGCATCGTCCAGATGGTCAGGGAAAGCGACCGTGCCTGGCATGCCGGCAAGAGTTCGTGGTTCGGACGCACCGACATCAACTCCTGTTCGGTCGGCATCGAGATCGTCAATCCGGGGCATTTGCTGGGCTATCGGAATTTTCCGAAACGGCAGATCGATGCCGTCATCGGCCTGTGCAAGGGGGTTGTCCAGCGCCATTCCATTCCAGCCCAACGGGTGCTCGCTCATTCCGACATAGCACCGGGACGCAAGATCGACCCGGGCGAGAAATTCCCCTGGAAGGCCCTGTTCGAGGCCGGTGTCGGCCATCTCGTCGAAGCGGCACCTGTCAGGCGTGGCGCGGTGCTGAAGGCCGGCGATGCGAATGCCGAGGTCGAGGCGCTGCAATCGATGCTGGCGCTCTACGGTTATGGCGTGGAGATATCAGGCAATTTTGACCGGCAAACCGAAATCGTGGTCGAGGCTTTTCAGCGGCACTTCCGCCAACGCAAAGTGGATGGCGTGGCCGACGGGTCGACAATCCGCACGCTGGAAAGGCTGCTTGCTTCCGTAAGGGCAGTCCCGTCCAAGTAGTCTTTTCCTAGCTGTTAAGTTACAGCCTGTCACTCAAAGTGACTTGCCTCGCCTTTTTTGCCGCCAATTCGGTCGTCAAAGGCGATCCGTGCAAGTTGTCGGACCTACGGCCCCCCAGATGTTCCGATGTTGATTAGCTTAGCTGCGTGAAGTTCTTCGCGCGGTCCAAACAGAACAGGATCCCATGCAGAAATTGACCGTTTTAACGGCAGCTGTTGCTGCCGGCGTAATGACTTTTGCCATCGGTGCTGCGAATGGCGCACCACTGAGCCAGCGGGCCGACCAGGGTTTCATTACCGCGTCCGACAAAACCGCCACGCCGAAAGCCGGCCAGGGGGCAAAGGATAAAAGGACAGCCTCCGCAAAGGCGGAAAAAGCTGCTGCGGTAAAGGTGAAAAAGCCAGCATCCGCAAAGGCGGAAAAAGCTGGGGTAAAAGTGAAAAAGCCAGTCTCTGCAAAGAAGGCAGTCTCCAAGCGGCATGTGAAGCGCAACAGGACCCGCATCGACCAGGCGACGACGGCGTCGATCGGCCGGAAAAGCAGGGCGGCGGCGCCGAAGGCGGCGGCCGCTGGCGGCAGCGGCCAGTATTCGACGATCATCGAGCGTCATGCCGCCAGCAATGGTGTGCCGGTGTCGCTCGCCAAGGCCGTCATCATGATCGAGAGCAGTTTCCAGCCGAACCAGGTCGGCAGCGCCGGTGAGATCGGCCTGATGCAGATCAAGCCGTCGACGGCGCGGATGATGGGTTACAGCGGCTCGATCAAAGGTCTCTACGATCCCGAGACCAACATCAAATATGGCATGAAATACCTCGCCATGGCGCGGAACCTCGGCGACGGCACGACCTGCGGCACGATCCTCAAGTACAATGCCGGCCATGGCGCCAAGCGTATGAACCCGATATCCGCGGCCTATTGCGGCAAGGTCAAGGTTCAGCTGGCCGCGCTTGGAGCGCCGGCGTAATAGGCCGGAGCCTGCTTTTTTGTTTGCGTTTTCGGACGCGAATCCCTTTATACGCCTTGCCAGCTGGCCGGGCGGCCGCACCCGCGAAGCCGAAAGGCTGCGGGTGAGGAAAGTCCGGGCTCCATGGAGACACGGTGCCGGTTAATGGCCGGCGGGGGCGACCCTAGGGAAAGTGCCACAGAAAGCAAACCGCCACGATCCGTCGTGGTAAGGGTGAAAGGGTGGGGTAAGAGCCCACCGCGCGACTGGCAACAGGAGCGGCACGGTAAACCCCACCGGGAGCAAGACCGAATAGGGGCGGTGCGAGGGGAAACCCTCGAGGGCTGTTTCCGGCTCACCGTCCGGGTAGGTTGCGTGAGGTGCATGGCAACATGCGCCCAAGATGAATGGCCGCCACGTTCTCGCGCCGCAAGGGGTGAGGGCCATACAGAACCCGGCTTACAGGCCAGCTGGCAATTTTCGTCCAGATTCTACAAGGAAATTCCCTGATATCAGCAGGTTGCGTCTTCGGGCGCGCCTGCTGGTTCAGGCGCTTCATTGACTGAATCAGCTTTCACTGGGCTGTGCGTGAAGCAAGCGTTTCTTGAAACTGGTGCGATTAAATCGTACCTTCCCCAAGTGCGGGTGGTTAGGAGCGCACCATGGGTCAGGTCGACAAACGCAGCATCACGCTTTCGCCGGAATTGGCGGCGGCGGTCGACGATGTGGTCGCCGCCGGCGAATATGCTTCGGCGAGTGAGGTGATCCGCGACGCACTCAGGCAATGGAAGGACCGCCGTGACTTGCACGGCTACACAGTCGAGGAGTTGCGCAAGCTGGTGCAGGAGGGGATCGAAAGCGGACCGGCGCTGGACGGGCCGCCGATCATGGAACGACTGCGCGCCAAATATCTGAAAATGGCCGAGGCCAAAGGCCTTGAGGAGTGAAATACCGCCTGCTTCCTCTGGCATTAATCGACCTCGAAACTTATCGGCGACTACATTGCCGAACACAATCCTAATGCGGCGATCCGCCTCGTGAATGTCTTGGAGACGCGTTGGGATTGACCCTGCATCCTTTCTCCGGCGCACCGCGCGAAGACATTGCGCCCGGCATCCGCCATCTGGTCGTCGGCGAATACCTCACCTTGTACCGTGTCGGCGAGGATGCAGTCGAGATCCTGCGTGTGCTGCATGGCCGGCGCAATATCGAAGCCGACGATCTGGCTTCGTGATCGGTTCGTTCAACCGTCGACGCCGTCCAGTGACACCTCGATTGCCTGCCAAAGCGCTTCCACCGGCTCGCAGCCGACCGACAGGCGAACGAAACCGGACGGCACTGCATCACCCCAGCGGGCGCGCCGCTCGGCCGAAGAGTGGACGCCGCCGAAGGAGGTCGCCGGCTGGATCAGGGCGCAGGCGCCGATGAACGCTTCGGCCTTGGCTTCACTCCCCAGGTCGAGGCCGATAAGGAAGCCGAAACGTTCCATCTGGGTGGTCGCCAGATTGTGCGAAGGGTCATCCTCCAGTCCAGGAAAGCGGACGGATTTCACGCTCCGATGATTTGTCAGGCGTCGGGCGATCAGTTCGGCCGATTTGCACATGCGGTCGAAGCGGACTTCCAGCGTCTCGAGGCCTCGATGGACCAGCCAGGCTTCGAATGGTCCGGGGATGGAGCCCGACAGTTTGCGCCAGTCGCGGATGGCGGTGATGATCCCGGCGTCACGGCTGGCGACATGGCCGAACAGCGCGTCGGAATGGCCATTGGGCGCCTTTGTGTCAGCGGCAACGACGATATCGGCGCCGAGGTCGAGCGGGCGCTGACCGTAAGGCGTCATCGTGGTGTTGTCGGCGACGACCAGCGCGCCGGCCTCGTGCGCAAGGCGCGCCACGCCGGCCATGTCGCAAATGTCCAGCCCGGGATTGGATGGGGTCTCGACGAACACCAGCCGGTAGCCGGAGAAACTGCCGTCCAGAAAGGAATTGGTCGGTCTTGTGTCAAACGAGACGCCTAAAGGTTTGAGGAAGCGCTCGGCAAGCAGGCGCGGCGTGTAGTAACCATCGGACGGCAACAGGATGCGATCGCCTGCCTTGAGCAGCGCGAAGAAGACCGCCGCGATCGCGGCCATGCCCGACGGGAACGCTATGGACGGCGCGTCCTCAAGGTGGCCGAGCATGTCTTCCACCGCCTCCCATGTCGGATTGTCGTAACGCCCGTACTGGCTGACGCCGGCCGGATTGCCGGGCAGATGGAAAGTTGTCGTCATTGTCAGCGGCAGCGAAACCGGATCGCCCTTGGCGAGCTTGACGCCACGCAAATGGGCGAGGGTGGCGGCGCGCGACTTCGCTGTTTCGGACATCGGTTTTTCGAACCCTGACTTTGAGGAGAAGAATGCGCAGACGCTATGCCGGGTCACACCGGCAGGCAAGCGCCGATCCGTGCCGGCAAACCGCTCTAAACGCTTCGTTAGGCTTAATGGAGCATAAAGACGGGAGTGCCGTCAAAGCTGCTCTCATCGGTTGTGGCGCGCGCGTTTGTGAAGCCTATTCCCGTTGACGCCCATAGCGCCCCATGATATCCCATTTCAATATTCAAGCCTTCGGTCCGCGTCAGGGTGAAGCGTACGCCAATCGGGCAGCCGCGGCGGCTGCGCGTTTGCTTGTTTTCGCCTGGAACGAAGTGGGTTTTGGGCAGGGACCGCGCCGGGGCGGCGCGGGCGGGAAGATGCAGAGGGGTGCGGCGGCGCAAGCGGCCGTAACGCGTAATGGACCGGTTTCTGTCAAGCGCGGTGAACAGGATCGATGCGAAGGGACGGGTGTCCGTTCCAGCGCATTTCCGTGCGGTTGTGCAGAAACGTGGCTATTCGGAACTCTATGCGCTGCGCTGCCTGGATCGCCCGGCGATGGATGTCGGCGGGCTCGACCTGCTCGACCGCTACGAGCAACGCATCGCGCAGGAAGACCCCTTCCTGCAGACGGCGGACGACATGTCGTTCTTCTGCCATGGCGATGGGACATTTCTCAAGCTCGATCAGGACGGCCGCATCTCGATGACCGATTTCATCCGCGAGCACACCGGCATTTCCGCGGAAGCGGCGTTTGTCGGTCGCGGCAATTTCTTTCAGATCTGGGAACCTGGACGGCTCACCGCCTATGGGGCGGAAGCACGCGCCCGGCTTTTGCAGCTTCGGCAGGGGACGAAGCCTGGGGAGCGACCGGACTGATGGCGGGCTACGGCGATGACCCTCACGCCGCTGGCGGACCGGCCCGTCACATTCCGGTCCTCCTTGCCGAAGTGCTGGAGGCGCTTTCGCCTGGAGCGGGCGAGCTGATTGTCGACGGCACCTTCGGCGCCGGCGGCTACACCAAAGCCATTCTCGCAAGCGGCGCCTCGGTCGTCGCCATGGACCGCGATCCGGATGCGATCGCTGCGGGTCGTGTCCTCGAACAACAATCAGGCGGCAAGCTCAGGCTCGTTCAGGCGCCGTTCTCGACATTGGACGAGCATGTCGAAAGTGCTGACGGCGTCGTGCTCGACATCGGCATCTCCTCAATGCAGATCGACCAGCCGGAGCGCGGTTTTTCGTTCCGCGCCGACGGACCACTCGATATGCGTATGGCGCAGGCTGGCCTCAGCGCCGCTGATGTCGTCAACAGCTTCAAAGTGGGCGACCTTGCCCGCATCTTCGGGTTTCTTGGCGAAGAGCGTCACGCCGGCCGCATCGCCCGCATGATCGAAAGCCGTCGCGAAAAACATCCGTTCGAGCGCACGCTCGACCTTGCCGACGCCATCGAGACGCATGTCGGCCGCGCGCCGAAGGACAAGATCCATCCGGCGACCCGCGTCTTCCAGGCGCTGCGCATCTTCGTCAATGACGAACTCGGCGAACTGGCCAAAGCGCTGTTTGCGGCTGAACGCGTGCTGAAACCGGGAGGACGGCTGGCCGTGGTGACGTTCCACTCCCTGGAAGACCGCATCGTCAAGCGCTTCATCGCCGATCGCGCCGATGCGGCAACCGGATCGCGGCACCTGCCCGAGGCGCAAGCGCGCACTGCCACCTTCAAAAAGGCGGGTGGCGGCGTGACGCCTGATGAGGCCGAGATATCAGCCAATCCGCGCGCACGCTCGGCAAGGCTGCGCGCTGCGATCCGCACCGAAGCACCGCCGCGCGCCGGCGACTTTTCGATTTTCGGGCTTCCAAAACTTCCTGACCCAAAACTTCCCGGTGCCGACCGCCCGGGAGAGAGGTGAGCGCACGTGTTTCGTACCAGCGACATAGTACTTATCGCCGTCATGGTTTCGGCTGCGGCCTTGACCTTCAAGACCAAGCGCGAGGCCGAGGAACAATTGGCGGCGGTGCACAAGATCCAGGCGCAGATCCGCTACGAGGAGGATACGATCGATCTCCTGAAGGCGGACTGGAGCCTGCTGACCCAGCCGTCGCGCCTGCAAAAGCTGGCCGAGATCTACAAGTCGCAACTCGAACTCGAGCCGGTCAGCGCCCGCCAGATCATCGGGCTGGACGACCTGCCGGCAAAACCCCTCACCATCGAGGACCTTTCGTCGCAGCGGCTGGGCGGCATGGCCGACAGTTCTGGCAAAGGACCCTTGGACGACAAAGACCCCGTGGTGACCGGAGGCATCGTCCAATGATCGCCAGATTTCCATCGATCGCCAGACTGCTGAAGCGCCGCGCCAAGTCGGAAGACGGATCGATTGTGGTCGAAGGCGCCCGCAAGGCGACCGGCGGCAAGGGCAGGACCCGCATCGTGATGACGATGGCGGTGTTCTTCGGCATCTATTCGACCATCACCGGGCGGCTGGTCTATCTGGGTTTTCAGAACCCCGACCTGTCCGGCGGTCCGCAGAGCCGGGTGACGGCGTCACGGCCCGACATCGTCGACCGCAACGGCGAAGTGCTGGCGACGGACATCAAGACGGCGTCGCTGTTTGCCGAACCGCGCCGCATTGTCGACGCCGACGAGGCGATCGAAAAGCTGGCGACGGTGCTTCCCGAGATCGACTACGAGCAGACCTACCACAAGCTCAAGAGCGGCGCCGGCTTCGTCTGGCTGCAGCGGCAACTGACGCCCAAGCAACAATCGGATATCATGCAGCTCGGTGTTCCCGGCTTCGGCTTCCGTACCGAAAAGCGCCGCTTCTATCCGGCTGGCGAAACCTCGTCCTACATTGTCGGGCTCACCAACATCGACAACCAAGGCATCTCCGGCATGGAGAAATATATCGACGAACAGGGGCTGAGCGATCTTCAGGCGTCGGGCCTGGCGGTTGCCAAGGATCTGAAGCCGGTGCAGCTCTCGATCGACCTGCGCGTCCAGCATATCGTGCGTGACGAGGTCGCCACCGGCATGGAGAAATACCGCGCAATCGCGGCGGGCGCCGTCGTTCTCAACATCAAGACCGGCGAGGTGATGGCGATGGCCTCGGTTCCGGATTTCGACCCGAACAACCCCTACAATGCGCAGGACAAGGACCGCTTGAACCGCATGTCGGCCGGCCTTTACGAAATGGGTTCGACGTTGAAGAGCTTCACCACCGCCATGGCGCTCGATTCCGGCAAAGTGACACTGGAAAGCCGTTTCGACGCTTCGCGCCCGATCAGGATCGGCCGTCAGACCATCCATGATTTTCACGGCAAGGCTCGGGTGCTGTCGGTGCCCGAAGTGTTCATCTACTCGTCCAACATCGGTTCGGCCAAGGAAGCCGAAGCGGTTGGCATCGAGGGGCACCGCGAATTCCTGCATCGCCTGGGGATCCTCGAGAAGATGCAGACGGAACTGCCGGAGGTCGCCCGCCCGACCGAGCCCAAAGTCTGGAAACAGGTCCATTCGATCACCATCGCCTTCGGTCACGGTGTGTCGACAACGCCGCTGCAGACGGCGGTCGGCTGCGCCGCGCTGCTGAACGGCGGCTATCTGATCCAGCCGACATTCCTGAGGCGCGCGCAGGAACAGGCGATGTCGGTGGCCAAGAAAGTGGTCAGCGACAAGACGGTCGAGAGCATGCGCTATCTCTACGCACTGAACGCCGAGAAAGGGTCAGGTAGGAACGCCAGGGTTCCAGGCTACCGCGTCGGCGGCAAGACCGGAACGGCCGAGAAGGTTGTCAACGGCCGCTACTCAAAGGACAAGAATTTCAACGCCTTCGTCGCGGCTTTCCCGATGGACGATCCGCAATACATCGTGCTTACGATCGCCGACGAACCGAGGCCGGAAAAGCCCGGCATGGGTGCAACGGCCGCCTCGAATGCTGGCGTCATGGCTGCGAACATTATCCGACGTTCGGCCTCCATGCTTGGCGTGAAGCCAGATTTCAGCCATGAAAATGGCGCAACGCTGGTTTCCTATCAGTGATTCTTGGGGCGCGCCGGCAACAGCGCGCTATTTTGTTGCTATGAACGGGGTTCGATGAAGCTGAAAGACCTAGCCGGTATCCTGCCTGTCGAGGGGACAGCTTCCTTCGATGCGGAGGTTACCGGCATTTCGTCGGATTCCCGCCAGGTGACACCGGGCGTGGTCTTTTTCGCGCTCACCGGTACCAAGGCCGATGGCGCGGCCTATGCCGCCGATGCCGCCAAGCGCGGCGCAGTGGCGATCGTGGCCGGGAAGGGCAGTGCGGTCGCCGGACTGCCGGTGCCGGTTCTCGCTGTCGACGATCCGCGCCTTGCGCTGGCGCTGAGTGCCGCCCGCTACTTCGGCAGCCAGCCGCAAACCATGGTCGCGGTGACCGGGACCAGCGGCAAGACATCGGTAGCGGCCTTCACCAGGCAGATCTGGGAGCAGTCAGCCTTTGCCGCCGCCTCGATCGGCACGACCGGCGTGGTGGCGCCGGGCCGCAACGAATATGGCTCGCTGACCACCCCCGACCCGGTAGATCTGCACAGGCTGCTGCAGGAACTGGCGGATGCCGGCGTCACCCACGCATCGATGGAGGCCTCCAGCCACGGTCTCGACCAGCGCCGGCTTGACGGCGTGAAGCTTGCAGCCGGCGGCTTCACCAATCTCGGCCGCGACCACATGGACTATCATCCGACAGTCGAGGACTATCATCGCGCCAAGCTGCGCCTGTTCGACACGCTGCTGCCGAAGGGTGCACCGGCCGTTATCTTTGCCGACGATCCGTGGTCGGAGCCGACGATCCGGGCGGCGAGGGCGGCGGGACTGGATGTGCTGACGGTCGGCCGTCACGGCGAGTTCCTGACACTGAAGCGGGTCGAGCACGAGCGCCACCGCCAGCGTGCCGAGGTGGAAGTCGATGGCGTTCTCCACGAGATCGACCTGCCGCTGGCCGGCGATTTCCAGATCGCCAATGCCCTGGTTTCGGCGGGCCTCGCCATCTCCACCGGAACATCTGCCGCCAAAGCCCTGATGGCGTTGGAGAAATTGAAGGGCGCACCGGGCCGGCTGGACCTTGTTGGCACCACTGCCAACGGTGCGCCGGTCTATGTCGATTACGCGCACAAGCCGGACGCGCTGGAAAACGTGTTGGCGTCGGTGCGGCCGTTCACCACCGGTCGCGTCATCGTCGTGTTCGGCTGCGGCGGCGACCGCGACCGGGGCAAGCGGCCGATCATGGGCGAGATCGCCACGCGGCTCGCCGATGTCGTCATCGTCACCGACGACAATCCGCGTTCGGAAGTGCCCGAAACGATCCGCTCCGCGATCCTTGCCGCTGCACCCGGCGCCGTCGAGATCGGCGACCGGCGCAAGGCGATCCACGAGGCAGTCGCCATGCTCCATGCCGGCGACACGCTGATCGTGGCCGGCAAGGGGCATGAGGAAGGCCAGACCATCGGGGCCGAGACGCTGCATTTTTCCGACCATGAGGAAGTCCGCGCCGCGCTCCAGGAGCGCGTCGCATGAACTTCCTGTGGACCTCCGAGGATCTCGTCGCCGCCATGGGCGGGCGACCGCTTGGTCCGATGCCGGAAGGGATCAGCGGCATCTCGATCGACAGCCGCAGCCTTGAGCCGGGCGATGCTTTCTTCGCCATCAAGGGCGAGGCGATGGATGGCCATGATTTCGCGACCGCCGCCATCAAGGCCGGCGCCGGCGTGCTGGTCGTCGCCGAGGGCAAGCTGCCGTCGCTCGGGCGGCTGACGGCGCCGATGATCGTCGTGCAGGACGTGCTGGCCGCACTGGAAAAGCTAGGGCTGGCCGCACGCGCGCGCTCGAACGCCAAGATCATCGCGGTGACCGGTTCGGCGGGCAAGACCACCACCAAGGAAGCACTGCGCCATGTGCTGTCCGCCGTCGGCAAGGTGCACGCATCGCCGCAGTCTTTCAACAACCACTGGGGCGTCCCGCTGACGCTGGCGCGGATGCCGGCGAACTGCGACTATGCCGTGTTCGAGATCGGCATGAACCATCCCGACGAGATCCGGCCGCTAGTCAAGATGGTCCGGCCGCATGTCGCCATCGTTACGCTGATCGCCGCGGCACACCTCGGCTTCTTCCGCAATCTGGACGAGATCGCCAAGGCCAAGGCCGAGATTTTCGAGGGGCTGGAACCGGACGGCGCCGCCCTTCTCAACCGTGACGATCCGCGCTGGAAGCTTCTGGACAAGATGGCGAGAGCCGCCGGCGTCGAGCACATTTGCGGGTTTGGCGAGAATGCCCGTGCGACCTTCAAGCTGCTGAAATGCGCGCTGCATGCCGATCATTCTGTCATCACCGCCAAGGTCGGCGGGCAGGAGATCACCGCCAGGGTCGGCGCGCCGGGCCGACACATGGTGCAGAATGTGCTGGCCGTGCTGGGCGCCGCGCATCTGGTCGGCGCCGACATCGCCAGGGTGGCGCTGGCGCTGGCCGATCTTTCGGCCGAACGCGGACGCGGCAAGCGCCATGTGCTGCGTCACCCGAAAGGTCCGATCACGCTGATCGACGAGAGCTACAATGCCAATCCGGCGTCGATGAGCGCAGCAATGGCGCTGCTCAACGCGACGCCGGTGTCGGGCGAAGGCAGGCGCATCGCGGTGCTCGGCGACATGCTGGAACTCGGCGACCACTCGGCGAAGCTGCATGCAGCCCTTGCCGATCTCATCGTCGGCACAGACACGCGCACGGTCTTTCTCGCCGGCCCGGAAATGCGGGCGCTGGCCGACATCCTGCCTGATGAGATCGAGACGGAGTATCGCGCCGGCGCAGAGGATCTGAAACTGGTGCTTCTGTCGGCGCTGAAGCCCGGCGACGTGGTGATGATCAAATCGTCGAAAGGCATCGGGTTTTCCAAGTTGGTCGACGCACTGCTCAGCAAATTTCCGGCGGTAGCCACAACCGCCAAACAGACCTAGAGCCAGGTCCGGGGACCGAATCGCATGTTCACACTGCTCGTCGAATTCGCGGACAAGATCTCGGTCTTCAACGTCTTTCGCTACATAACCTTCCGTACCGGCGGCGCGCTGATAACCGCGGCGCTGATCGTCTTCATCTTCGGACCGGCTATCATCAATTCGCTGAGGCTGCGGCAAGGCAAGGGCCAGCCGATCCGCGCCGACGGGCCGCAGACGCATTTCAAGAAGGCCGGCACGCCGACCATGGGCGGGCTGATGATCCTGTGCGGCATCATCGGCTCGTCGCTTTTGTGGGCGAACCTGTCCAGCATCTATGTCTGGGTGGTGCTGCTGGTGACCCTGGGTTTCGGCTCGATCGGCTTCTACGACGATTATCTCAAGGTGACGAAGCAATCGCATCTCGGCTTTTCCGGCAAGGCGCGGCTGGCGCTTGAATTCGTCATCGCCGGCATCGCCGCCTGGGTGATCATGCACAACGGCCAGGCGCCATTCTCGTCGTCGCTGACTTTCCCTTTCGCCAAGGAGTTCCTCGTCAATCTCGGCTGGTTCTTCATCCCGTTCTCGTGCTTCGTCATCGTCGGCGCCGGCAATGCGGTGAACCTGACCGATGGCCTCGACGGGCTGGCGATCGTGCCGATCATGATCGCGGCGGCGTCCTTCGGCGTCATCGCCTATCTCTCCGGCAATGCGGTGTTCGCAGAATATCTGCAGATCCATTTCGTGCCCGGCACCGGCGAATTGGCGGTGGTCCTCGGCGCGGTGATCGGCGCCGGCCTCGGCTTCCTGTGGTTCAACGCACCGCCGGCGGCGATCTTCATGGGCGATACCGGCTCGTTGGCCTTGGGCGGCCTGATCGGCACGGTCGCGGTTGCCACCAAGCACGAGATCGTGCTGGTCATCGTCGGCGGCCTGTTCGTCGTCGAGATCCTGTCGGTCATCATCCAGGTCGGCTATTTCAAGATGACCGGCAAACGAGTGTTCCTGATGGCGCCGATCCACCATCATTTCGAAAAGCTGGGCTGGACCGAAAGCCAGGTGGTGATCCGCTTCTGGATCATCGCCGTCATCCTGGCGCTGGTCGGCCTGTCGACCCTCAAGCTCCGATAGGAGGTCGCTTGATCCCGGCCGCATCCTTCGCAGGCAAGCGCGTCTCGCTCTTCGGGCTCGGCGGCTCGGGGATCGCCACTGCGCGCGCGTTGATCGAGGGCGGGGCGGACGTGCTCGCCTGGGACGACAATCCCGGCAGTGTCGCCAATGCCGCGGCCGTCGGTATCGCGACCGGCGATCTGCGCGGCGCAGACTGGGCGAAGTTCTCGGCCTTCGTGCTGTCGCCCGGCGTGCCGTTGACGCATCCGAAGCCGCACTGGACAGTGGAGCTGGCGCGCGCTTCAGGCGTCGAGATCATTGGCGACATCGAGCTGTTCTGCCGGCAACGGACCTTGCTGGCGCCGGCAGCACCCTTCATCGCCATAACCGGCACCAACGGCAAATCGACGACGACGGCGCTAACGGCGCATATCCTGAAATCGGCCGGACGCGACACGCAGATGGGCGGCAATATCGGCCGCGCGGTGATGACGCTCGATCCGCCGGAACCCGGGCGGCACTATGTCGTGGAATGCTCGTCCTACCAGATTGACCTGGCGCCCTCGATCAATCCGACCGCCGGCGTCCTGCTCAACCTGACGCCCGATCATCTCGACCGTCATGGCACGATGCAGCACTACGCCGCGATCAAGGAGCGGCTGGCCGCCGGCAGCGAGACGGCAATCGTCGGTGTCGACGATTCCTGGTGCGCCCAGCTCGCCGACCGGCTGGAACGGGCAGGCCAGCACGTCATCCGCATTTCCAAGCGCCTGCCATTGACCGATGGCTATTTCGCCGACGGCACCGACCTGATGGAGGCGGTGCATGGCCGTTATAGTCGGATCGCCTTTCTCGAAGGCATCGGCTCGCTGCGCGGCCAGCACAATGCGCAGAATGCGTTGGCCGCTATCGCCGCCTGCCTCAAGGTCGGGCTCGAGCTGGGCGAGATCCAGTCGGGCCTGGAGAGCTTTCCCGGGCTGGCGCACCGTATGGAGCAGGTCGGCCGCAAGGGCCATGTGCTGTTCATCAACGATTCCAAGGCGACCAATGCCGATGCGGCAGCGCCCGCACTGTCCAGCTTTCCGCGCATCTACTGGATCGCTGGCGGGCTGCCGAAAGAGGGTGGCATCGAGCCGTTGCGCGGCCTCTTTCCGCGCGTCGCCAAGGCCTATCTGATCGGTGAGGCCGCACCAGCCTTCTCGGCGACGCTCGGCGAGGCGGTGCCTTACGAGATCTCCGGCACGCTGGCCGCAGCAGTCGAGCACGCCGCAAGCGACGCGGCCAGGGATGATGGCAACGGCGAGGTGGTGGTGCTGCTTTCGCCGGCCTGCGCCAGTTTCGACCAGTTCAAGAATTTCGAAGTGCGCGGCGAAGCCTTCAGGCAAGCTGCGAGCACTATTGATGGCGTGAAGCTCATCGGAGGGACACGGTAATGCAAAGTCGTCTCGACAAAAGCCCGGTTGCCACCTGGTGGTGGACGATCGATCGCTGGTTCCTGGCTGCGTTCCTGTCGCTGATGGGGCTCGGCATCGTGCTGTCCTTCGCGGCAAGCCCGGCGGTGGCCCAGCGCATCGGCCTGGACAGTTTCCACTTCGCCACACGGCAGATCATCTTCACCATTCCTGCACTTGGCGTGATGCTGGCGGTCTCCTTCCTGGAATCGCGGCAGATCAGACGCATGGCCCTGGCGATGCTGTGCATCATGCTGGTGCTGATGGTGGCGGTGCTCTACATCGGCGTCGAGGTGAAGGGCGCGCGGCGCTGGGTGTCGCTCGCCGGCGTGTCGATCCAGCCGTCGGAATTCCTGAAGCCGGCCTTCGTCGTCATCTGTGCCTGGCTGTTTGCCGAACACAAGCGCCAGCCCGACATCCCGGGCAATCTGTTCGCCATGCTGCTGCTGGCCCTCGTCATCTCGCTGCTGGTGGCGCAGCCTGATTTCGGCCAGACAATGCTGGTGCTCGGCACCTGGGGGGTGATGTTCTTCATGGCCGGACTGCCATGGCTGTGGATCATCGCGCTGGGCGCTGCCGGCATCGGCGGCGTGTTTGCCGCCTATACGGTGTTCCCGCATGTCGCCGGCCGCATCGATCGCTTCATGACCGGCGAGGGCGACACGTTCCAGGTCGACATGGGCCGCGATGCGCTGATCAACGGCGGTTGGTTCGGCGTCGGGCCGGGCGAGGGTACCGTCAAGCGGGTGATACCCGACAGCCATGCCGATTTCGTCTACTCGGTGGCCGGCGAGGAGTTCGGACTGATCATGTGCTTCTTCATCATGACCATCTTCGCCTTCATCGTGCTGCGCGGCCTCAGCACCGCGCTCAAGGAGCAGGACGATTTCACACGCTATGCGGTTGGCGGCCTGGTCACGGTCTTCGGTCTGCAGTCGGTCATCAACATGGCGGTCAATCTACAGCTGATGCCTGCCAAGGGCATGACTTTGCCATTCATCTCCTATGGCGGCTCCTCGCAGATCGCCATCGCCATCTCGATGGGCATGGTGCTGGCGCTGACGCGCAAGCGGCCGGAAAAGCGCAAGCAGTTGGGCTTCGCACCGTCGCAGCGCGCCATGCCGGCGGAGTGAAATGTCGAAGGGCGCGATCCTTCTGGCGGCCGGCGGCACGGGCGGGCACCTCTTCCCGGCCGAGGCGCTGGCGCACGAACTGATCAGGCGCGGCTGGGCGGTGCATCTCGCCACCGATGATCGTGCCGAGCGTTTTGCCGGCCAGTTTCCGGCCGCAGGCATCCATCCGATCCAGTCAGCGACGATGAGTTCGAAAAATCCTTTTGCCGTGCTCGCCGCCTTCTGGAAAATCTGGGGTGGCGTGCGGCAGGCGTCCGCCGTGATCGGCCGGATCAAGCCAGCCGTCGTAGTCGGTTTCGGCGGCTATCCGACACTGCCGCCGCTCTATGCGGCGACGCGGCGCAAGGTGCCGACGATGATCCACGAGCAGAACGCGGTGATGGGGCGCGCCAACCGGGCGCTTGCCGGCCGCGTCGATGCCATCGCCGGCGGGTTCTTGCCGGAAGATTCAAGCGCTGCAGGCGCCAAGACGGTGACGACAGGCAATCCGGTCAGGCCGCAAGTGCTGGAGGCGGCAAAGACGCCCTATGCGGCGTCGACCGGGGAGCAGCCGTTCCGCTTTCTGGTGTTCGGCGGCAGCCAGGGCGCACAGTTCTTTTCCGACGCAATTCCAGCGGCGGTAGCACAGCTTTCCGACGCACAACGCAAGCGGCTTGATATCACCCAGCAGGCTCGTGCCGACGACGTCGAGCGGGTGAAGGCGGCCTATGCCGCCCTTGGCGTCGAGGCTGAGGTATCGCCCTTCTTCACCGACATGGCGGCGCGCATGGCTGCGGCGCATCTGGTGATGTCACGATCCGGCGCATCGACCGTATCGGAAATCGCGGTGATCGGCCGACCAGCGCTGCTGGTGCCCTATCCGCACGCGCTCGACCACGACCAGGCTGCCAATGCCGCGGCATTGGCAGCGGCAGGCGGCGCCGAAGTGCATCCGCAATCCTCGCTCTCGCCCGAGCGCATCGCTGCGCTCGTCGGCGCGTTGATGGACGATACGGACCGGCTGACCACAATGGCAGCGGCGGCGAAATCGGCCGGAAAACCGGACGCGGCACGGTTGCTCGCTGATCTGACAGAGGCTATTGCGTCGAAGAAAAGCGTATCGGAATTCAGGAAGGAGACGCACGCATGAAGATGCCGCAGACGATCGGCCTCGTGCATTTCATCGGCATCGGCGGTATCGGCATGAGCGGCATCGCCGAGGTGCTGCACAATCTCGGCTACAAGGTGCAAGGGTCCGACCAGGCCGACAGCGCCAATGTGCAGCGACTGCGCGACAAGGGCATCGAGTGCTTTGTCGGTCATGATGCCGACAATATCGGCGATGCCGAAGTGGTTGTCGTCTCGACGGCGATCAAGAAATCCAATCCGGAGCTGAAGGCGGCGCGCGAGAAACTGCTTCCCATCGTCCGTCGCGCCGAGATGCTGGCCGAACTGATGCGCTTCCGGCAGGCGGTGGCCATCGGCGGCACGCATGGCAAGACGACGACGACCTCGATGGTGGCGACGCTGCTCGAAGCCGGCGGGCTCGATCCGACCGTGATCAATGGCGGCATCATCAATGCCTACGGCACCAACGCCCGCATGGGCGATGGCGAATGGATGGTGGTCGAGGCCGATGAGAGCGACGGCACCTTCCTGAAGCTGCCGGCCGAGATTGCCGTCGTCACCAACATCGATCCCGAGCATCTCGACCATTACGGGTCCTTCGACAAGGTGCGCGAGGCCTTTCGCCAGTTCGTCGAGAACGTGCCGTTCTACGGCTTCGGCGTCATGTGCACCGACCATCCGGAGGTTCAGGCGCTGGTCAGCCGCATCGAGGACCGGCGCGTCATCACCTATGGCGAGAACGCGCAGGCCGACGTGCGTTTCACCAATCACCGCATGAACGGCCCGATCTCGGAATTCGACGTGGTGATCCGCGACCGCAAGAGCCGCGGCCAGTCGACGATATCAGGCCTGCGCCTGCCGATGCCCGGCCGTCACAACGTCGCCAACGCGACCGCGGCGATCGCCGTCGCGCATGAGCTCGGCCTTTCGGCCGAGGCGATCAGGAAGGGCCTGTCGTCCTTCGCCGGCGTCAAGCGGCGCTTCACCCGTACCGGTTCGTGGAACGGCGTCGATGTGTTCGACGATTACGGCCACCATCCGGTCGAGATCACGGCGGTTCTGAGGGCGGCGCGCGATGCCACCAAGGGCCGCGTCATCGCCATTGCCCAGCCACACCGCTTCACCCGGCTGCACGACCTGTTCGACGAGTTTTCCGTCTGCTTCAACGATGCCGACACGGTGATGGTGGCGCCGGTCTATGCGGCAGGCGAAGAGCCGATCGACGGGGTGACGTCCGAAGCATTGGTGTCGCGCATCCGCTCCGGCGGCCATCGCGACGCGCGCTACATCGAAGGCCCCGCGGCGATTGCGCCGGTTATCCGCGATCTGGCGAAACCAGGCGATTTCATCGTCTTCCTTGGTGCCGGCAACATCACGCAATGGGCCTACGCGCTGCCCAAGGAACTCGGCGGTACTGCCTCATGATGCGCGGCCAGGCATTGATCGAAAAGCTTGGCGACCGGCTTGCCGGCCTGCGCGGCCGCATCACGCCCAATGCCGAGATGGACAAGATCACCTGGTTTCGCGCCGGCGGACTGGCCGACGCGCTGTTCCAGCCGGCCGACGAGGACGATCTCGCCGCGTTCCTGAGAGCAGTGCCCGAAGAGATACCGCTGACCATCGTCGGCATCGGCTCGAATCTGCTTGTCCGCGACGGCGGTATTGCGGGTTTCGTCATCCGGCTTTCGGCCAAGGGCTTTGGCGAGGCCGAAGTGATTGCGCCGACCACAATCAAGGCGGGTGCCGCCACGCCCGACAAGCGCCTTGCCGCTGTCGCCTATCAGGCTGGTATAGGCGGCTTTGAATTTTACCACGGCATTCCGGGTGCCATCGGCGGTGCGCTGAGGATGAACGCCGGCGCCAATGGCGTCGAGACGCGCGAGCGCGTCGTCGAGGTGCGGGCGCTCGACCGCAAAGGCAATGTGCATACGCTGAGCAACGCCGATATGGGCTACGCCTATCGCCATTCGGCAGCACCTGCCGGGCTGATCTTCACATCGGCTGTGTTCGAAGGGGTTTTGGCAGACAAGGCAGCGATCCAGGCGGCGATGGACGCCGTCCAGCATCATCGCGAGACCGTGCAGCCGATCCGCGAAAAGACCGGCGGCTCGACCTTCAAGAATCCGGAGGGCACCTCGGCCTGGAAGGAGATCGACAGGGCGGGCTGTCGGGGGCTGATGATCGGCGGCGCGCAGATGTCGCCGATGCATTGCAACTTCATGATCAACACGGGAACCGCGACCGGCTACGACCTCGAATATCTCGGCGAGACGGTGCGCACGCGTGTGCTCGAAAAGTCGGGCATCCGGCTGCATTGGGAAATCAAGCGCATCGGCAATTTCCGGCCGGGGCACGAGGTCCAGGAATTCCTCGGACAGTTGCTCTAAAGACTCACAACACAGTTTTCGCGGCCGTTTTTGCGGAAAGTGAATCTCGCGGAATCGTAAGGACTTGCCAGTGAATCAACTCTCTGATTCTCTGCCCTGAAGCGTTTCCTGATTTGAGTCGTTTCGACGCGTTGCCAGCGTTTTTCCGTCAGGGGCAACCTGCCGGGAGGCTCGGGGAATCGAAGTTGCGGAACCATGAGAGCAGGGACTGCTCCGAGCGTTTGAGTGTGTGGCCCTTTCCGGGGCATGTAAGATGCAGACCCGCCGTGAAAGGGCCCGCCGTGAGAGGGAATGACGGGAAATGAAAAGCAAGCACGTGGCCGTCCTTCTGGGTGGATTCTCGTCCGAGCGGCCCGTGTCTTTGTCCTCGGGGAAAGCCTGTGCTGATGCGCTCGAGAAGGAAGGCTACCAGGTCACTCGCGTCGACGTCTCGCGCGATGTCGGATCGGTGCTGGCTGAGCTCAGGCCTGATGTTGCCTTCAATGCGCTGCATGGCCCTTTCGGCGAGGACGGCACCATACAGGGCATCCTCGAATATCTTGCCATCCCCTACACCCATTCCGGCGTGCTCGCCTCGGCGCTTGCCATGAACAAGGAACAAGCCAAGAAGATCGCCAAGTCTGTCGGCATCCCGGTTGCCGAATCGAAGGTGGTCAATCGCTTCGCCATCCAGAACAAGCACCCGATGAAGCCGCCCTATGTCGTCAAGCCGGTCAACGAGGGGTCGAGCTTCGGCGTCGTCATCGTGCACGAAGGTCAGTCGCATCCGCCGCAGGTCATCGGTTCGTCCGATTGGAAGTATGGCGATACCGTCATGGTCGAGCGCTACGTGCACGGGCGGGAGTTGACCTGCGCGGTGATGGGCGATGTGGCGCTCGGCGTCTGCGAGATCATCCCGACCGGCCATTCCTTCTACGACTATGATTCAAAATACGTCGCGGGCGGATCAAAACACGAATGCCCTGCAAAAATTTCACCGAATATTTACCAAAAAATACAGACACTGACGCTCAAGGCTCACCAAGCTATCGGCTGCCGGGGCGTTTCCCGGTCGGACTTCCGTTATGATGATCGACACTCCGAGAACGGCGAAATTGTCTGGCTCGAGATCAACACTCAGCCGGGCATGACGCCGACATCCTTGGTGCCTGAAATCGCCGCGCAGGCGGGACACTCGTTCGGCGATTTGTTGAGTTGGATGGTGGAGGACGCTTCGTGTCTGCGTTGAAGTGGGGACAGGGCAAGGGGAAGGGCGCGGCCGGGCCGACGCTGTTCGGTGTTTCGTTGTCGTTTGACCATTTCGTGCTGCCGCGTTTGCTTCGTCGGCCGGCGCGCGTCCTGGCGCGTCTGGGCGAGGACGACTTCGAGGCGCCGCCTTTTTCCGCAGCCATGTTGTCGGCGGCGCTGCTCGTATCGGGCAGTGCCTATGGCGCCTATCTCGGCGGACATGTCGACGGCATCGTCCAGGGCATCACCGCCCGCACCGGCTTCGCCGTCGACCAGATCAAGGTCGTCGGCAACCGCGCAACCTCCGAGATCGACATTCTCGACAGGATGCAGCTCGATGGCTGGACGTCGCTGATCGGCTTCGACGCCGAAGCCGCGCGGGAGCGCATAACCACGCTGCCCTGGGTCGAGGTTGCGGCGGTGCGCAAGGTCTATCCGCACACGCTGGAGGTGCGCATCGAGGAGCGTGAGCCCTTTGCGCTCTGGCAGCAGGGCAGCGAGCTTTCCGTCATCGAACGGTCCGGCGCCGTGATCGCGCCATTCTCCGGCGGCAGGCAGTCGCTGCTGCCGTTGATCATCGGCACCGGCGCGCCGGCCAAAGCGCCCGATTTCCTGGCCAGGATCAAAAAATACCCAGAGCTTGTCGCGCGGGTCAAAGGCTATATCCGCATCGGCGAACGGCGTTGGGACCTGAAGCTGGAGAACGGCATCACCGTCAAGCTTCCCGAGGATAGCGAGGACCAGGCGATCGCCGATCTGGTCAGGATGGACCGCGAGAACGGGCTGCTGACGCGCGACATCGCCGCCGTCGACATGCGCCTTTCCGATCGCCTCGTCGTCCAGTTGACGCCGGAAGCGGCGACGCAGCGCGAGGCTGCGCTCAATGAAAAGCCGAAAATGCCGAAGCGCAAGGCGGAGACGAAGATATGAGCTGGCTTGGCGGCAACAGCGATGCCTCGTCGCGCCGGTCCGGCATCATGACAGTGCTGGATGTCGGTTCGAGCAAGGTCTGCTGCGTCGTGGCCAAGCTCAAGCCGCGCGAGGACGGCATGCTGCTGCGCGGACGCTCGCATCGCATCCAGGTGATCGGCATCGGCCACCAGAAATCGCAAGGCGTGAAATCGGGTGTCGTCATCGAGCTCGACAGGGCCGAGCACGCCATCCGTCTTGCCGTCGATGCCGCCGAGCGCATGGCTGGCCTGACCGTCGATTCACTGATCGTCAACATGACGGCCGGCCGGCTGAAGAGCGAAAGCTTCTCGGCAACCATCAATCTCGGCGGCCATGAGGCCGACGAGGCCGACATCAAGCGTGTGCTTGCCGCCGGCGCCAAGCAGGCGCTGCGGGCCGAGCGCGAGGTGATCCATTCGCTTCCCGTCGGCTTTTCGCTGGACGCCGAGCGCGGCGTGCGTGATCCGCGCGGCATGGTAGGCGACCAGCTCGGCGTCGACATGCATGTGCTGACAGGTGACGCGGCGCCCTTGCGCAATCTGGAGCTTTGCATCAACCGTTCGCACCTGTCGGTCGAGCGCATGGTGGCGACGCCCTATGCCAGCGGGCTCGCCGCACTGGTCGACGACGAACTCGAAATGGGTGCAGCCTGCATCGACATGGGTGGCGGCACCACGACGATCTCGGTGTTTTCGGAAGGCAAGTTCGTCCATGGCGACGCCATCGCCATCGGCGGCAGCCACGTCACGCTGGACATGGCCAAGGGCCTGTCGACCTCGCTCGACGCCGCCGAGAGGCTGAAAGTGATGCATGGATCGGCGCTGCCCGGCAGTGCGGACGACCGCGACCTGGTCTCGATACAGCCGATCGGCGAGGATGGCGAGGTGCCGCTGCAGATACCGCGTTCGGTGATGACGCGCATTATCCGCGCACGCATCGACGAGACGCTCGAACTGTTGCGCGACCGGCTGAACAGGTCCGGCTACGGCAACGCCGTCGGCAAGCGCGTCGTGCTGACCGGCGGCGCCAGCCAGCTTTCCGGCCTGCCCGAGGCAGCGCGCCGCATTCTTGGACGCAATGTGCGAATCGGCCGTCCGCTCGGTGTGGCGGGCCTGCCAGAGGCGGCCAAGGGGCCGGCTTTCTCGACGCCGGTCGGGCTTCTGATCTACCCGCAGATGGCGAATTTCGAGAGCCATCCGGCGAAAGGAATTTCTGGTCTCAGGATGACCGGAACGGGCGGAAAACTGCATCGAATGAGTCAGTGGTTGAGAGACAGTTTTTAAATTGACGGGGACAGCCCCATAGGCGGCCGCAGCGGCGAAGCGGCGGGAAAGGCAAAGGACGGAGACAATGACCATCAATCTGCAGAAGCCGGATATCACCGAGCTCAAGCCGCGTATCACCGTGTTCGGTGTCGGCGGCGGCGGCGGCAATGCCGTCAACAACATGATCACCGCCGGCTTGCGCGGCGTCGAGTTCGTGGTCGCCAATACCGACGCGCAGGCGCTGACCATGTCCAAGGCGGACCGCCTGATCCAGCTCGGCGCGCATGTCACCGAGGGCCTGGGTGCGGGATCGCAGCCGGAAGTCGGACGCGCGGCGGCGGAGGAATGCATCGATGAGATCGTCGATCATCTCTCCAACACCCATATGTGCTTCGTCACTGCCGGCATGGGCGGCGGCACCGGCACGGGGGCCGCGCCGGTCGTTGCACGTGCAGCCCGCGAAAAGGGGATCCTCACCGTCGGCGTCGTCACCAAGCCGTTCCATTTCGAAGGCCAGCGCCGCATGAAGACGGCGGATCTGGGCATCGAGGAATTGCAGAAATGCGTCGACACCCTCATCGTCATCCCCAACCAGAACCTGTTCCGGCTGGCCAATGACAAGACGACCTTCGCCGACGCTTTCGCCATGGCCGACCAGGTGCTCTATTCCGGCGTCGCCTGCATCACCGACCTGATGGTCAAGGAAGGGCTGATCAACCTCGACTTCGCCGACGTCCGCTCGGTCATGCGCGAGATGGGCAAGGCGATGATGGGGACGGGCGAAGCTTCCGGCGAGGGTCGCGCCATGGCCGCCGCCGAAGCCGCGATCGCCAACCCGCTGCTCGACGAGACCTCGATGAAGGGCGCCAAGGGCCTGTTGATCTCGATCACCGGCGGCCGCGACCTGACCCTGTTCGAAGTCGACGAGGCGGCGACCCGCATTCGCGAGGAGGTCGACCAGGAAGCCAACATCATTCTGGGTGCGACGTTCGACGAGGATCTCGAGGGCGTCATTCGCGTCTCGGTGGTCGCCACCGGCATCGACAAATCGGCGGCTGAAATCGCCGCCGCGCCGATCGCCATCCGCACGGCCCCGCCAAAGCCGGTCAATCGCCCGGCCGTTCCGGTCACGGAAAGCCGTCCGGCGCCTGTCCAGCAGGGGGGCTACGAGCCGCGCGCCGCCGATCCTGTAGCCGAGGCCATCCAACTCGCCGAGGCGAATGCCGCGGCGATGGCGCGTCCCGCGCCGGCTGCCCAGGCGGAAGATTTCCGGCCGCAGAGCAAGATCTTCCAGGCGCCGCCGGCGCAGCCGCAGCCGATCGTGCATCAGGTGATGCAGCCTGCTCCGCAGCGTGAAGTGCTTCAGCCGGCGGCCGCAGCACCCCAGCGCATGCCGCGCGTCGAGGATTTCCCGCCGGTGGTGAAAGCCGAAGTGGAAGCCAAGGGCCGCCCGGCTGACCATGAGAACAGCGGCCCGATGGGACTGCTCAAGCGCCTGACCAACGGCCTTACCCGCCGCGAAGAAGAGCCTGCACGGCTGCAGCCGGCGCAGCCGCGCGAGCCGAAACTGCGCCAGGCGGCGCCCGAAGTGCGCCGCCTTGCCAGCCAGGATCCGCAGCTTTACGCGCCACGCCGCGGCCAGTTGGACGACCAGGGCCGGCTGACGCCGCAGAGCAGGGCTGTCCAGGAAGACGATCAGCTGGAGATTCCGGCATTCCTGCGCCGCCAGGCCAACTGACCTGTTAACGGTCCGTAACAGTTGTTAACAGGCAGACAAGAAATTGTTTGCCTGTTAATGTTAAAAGTGCTTGTAAAACAGGGAGTTACGAGACCGTATCCGCTTCGGATTGCGGTTACAGAGAGTAAGAAACCGTGATTTGGAGACTTCCTGCCGGACCACTATCTTCGCCCCGATCAATTTCGGTTTGCTGGGATTCGGGGAAGTGGCCCTGCCTGCCGATCAAAGAGCCGCGCCCTTGGGCTAATGAAGCGGACGTTGGCAGTATGGGCTATGGGGTTTGTTTTGCACGACTATCAGACGACACTTAAATCGCGTGCGACGCTGACCGGCACCGGCGTTCACAGCGGCAATCCCGTTACCGTTCATTTCCTGCCGGCAGACGCTGATACAGGTGTCGTGTTCCAGCTTTCGAATGGAGGCGAAGACCGGGAGTTCCGTGCGCTCGTTTCCGAGGTCGGCGCCACCGATCTCTGCACCATGCTCGGCGATCCGGCAGGCGAGCATATCGCCACCGTCGAACATCTGATGGCCACCCTTTTCGGGCTCGGCATCGACAATGTCGTCATCGAGATCGACGGCCATGAGGTTCCGATCCTTGACGGCAGCGCCATGGCGTTCGTCGAGGCGATCGACCAGGCGGGCATCGATACGCTGCCGGTCAAGCGCCGCTATATCCGTGTGGTCAAGCCGGTTCGCATCGAGAACGGTGCCTCCTGGGCGGAGTTCAGGCCCTATGACGGCACGCGCTTCGAGATCGAGATCGATTTCGAAAGCCCAGCGATCGGCCGTCAGCTGTTCGCATCCGACATGAACGCCGACATTTTCCGCCGCGATATCGCGCGGGCCCGTACCTTTGGTTTCATGAAGGACGTCGAGCGGCTGTGGGCAGCCGGCTATGCGCTTGGCTCCTCGCTGGAAAACTCCCTGGTGATCGGCGACGACAACCGCGTGATCAATATGGGAGGCTTGCGCTATCCCAACGAGTTCGTGCGCCACAAGACGATGGACGCCATGGGCGATCTGGCGCTGGCCGGCGCCCGGTTCATTGGCTGCTTCCGTTCCTATCGCGGCGGCCACAGGCTGAATGCGGCAGCGCTGCGCCGCCTTTTGTCGGACCGTTCGGCGTTCGAGATCGTCGAAACGACGCGCCGCGAGCGCGGTCGTACCGCCGAGATGAGCGCCGTCTATGCGCCTGTCTACGCGCCCTGGATGATCTGATTCTTAACGTTTCGGGTTTATGGCTGCCGGCCGGTGTTGCATGAATGCATCATTGGCCGGCGAAATCACGCAAGTGTGCAGGCTGCGCCAGGTCGCCACAAAAATGTGCGATTGGCCGGAGATAGCGTTGCCGGGCACGGCGATTATGGTTATGCCTGCTGCCCCAGACCGAAATGACGACTGAAATGACGCCGAAAGGGCGGAATCCAATCATGTTCTTCAAGCGAATTGGTCAATCGAAAGCGCCGCATCGGGCTGTTTTCCTGGCGCTTTCGGTGGTTGTTCCATCGCTGTTCCTGTCGGCCTGCATGTCGTCCGAGAAGGATGTCGACCTGTCGACCTATGTCGAGCAGACCGAGCCGGCCGACGTTCTCTACAATCAGGGCCTCGCCAATCTGAATGCCGGGCGCCTGCAGGAGGCGAGCCGCAAATTCAGTGCGGTCGACCGCCAGCATCCCTATTCCGAATACGCCCGTAAATCGATGGTGATGGGCGCCTTTGCCGACTATCGCCAGGGCAACTATACCGAGGCGATCGGTTCGGCCAAGCGCTATCTCACGCTCTATCCGTCGACCGACGACGCGGCCTATGCCCAGTACATCATCGGGCTGAGCTACTACCGGCAAATCAGGGACGTCACCCAGGACCAGAAGGAAGCGCGTCAGACCGTGCAGACGATGCAGGATCTGGTGACGCGCTGGCCCGATTCCGAATATGTCGATGACGCCAAGGAAAAGATCCGCTTCGCCAACGACCAGCTCGCCGGCAAGGAGATGCAGATCGGCCGCTACTATCTCGAGCGCCGTGAATATATCGCCGCCGTCAAGCGGTTCCGCCTCGTGGTGGAGACCTATTCCAACACGCGTCATGTCGAGGAAGCGCTCGCGCGCCTTACCGAAACATATTATGCGATGGGGCTGACATCGGAAGCGCAGACTGCCGCGGCTGTGCTCGGCACCAACTATCCCGACAGCGTGTGGTACAAGGATTCCTACAAGCTCCTGCAGACTGGTGGGCTCGAGCCGCGCGAGAATGCCGGCTCGTGGATCGCCAAGGCCGGGAAGCTGATCACCGGCGCCTGAGCGGCGCGCCACCATGCTTTCCAGACTGTCGATCCGCGATATCGTTCTGATCGAGAAGCTGGACATCGATTTCTCGTCCGGTCTTTCAGTGCTGACCGGCGAAACCGGCGCTGGAAAATCCATCCTGCTCGACGCGCTGTCGCTGGCGCTTGGCGCCCGCGGTGACGCCTCGCTGGTGCGGCATGGCGCGGCACAGGGCCAGGTCATCGCGGTGTTCGACGTGCCGCGCAACCATCCTGCCCGCATGCTGCTTGCCGATAACGCCATCGAGGACGATGGCGACATCATCCTGCGGCGCGTGCAGACGGCGGACGGCCGCACCCGCGTCTTCGTCAACGACCAGCCTTCCAGCGTGACGCTGATGCGCGACGTCGGTCACGCGCTTGTCGAGATCCACGGCCAGCATGACGAGCGTGCCCTGGTCGATCCCGGCGCCCATCGCGAATTGTTGGACAGTTTTGGCGGTCATCTCGGCGCTGTGCGGGCGACCGGCGAGGCATGGCGGTACTGGCGGGCCTGCGAGCAGGAATTTTTGCGACACCGCGCCAAGGTGGAGGCGGCGGCCCGCGAGGCCGACTATCTGCGCGCCGCGGTCGCCGAATTGACGAAGCTCGACCCCCAGCCCGGCGAGGAAGCCGACCTTGCCGAACTCCGTGCCTCTATGATGCGGGCGGAAAAGATCGCCTCGGAAATCCATGACGCGCAGGATGTGCTCTCGGGACCGTCGTCGCCCCTGCCGCAACTCGCCAGCCTGTTGCGGCGGCTGCAGCGCAAGGTGACCGAGGTGCCCGGCCTGCTCGACGACGTGGTCAAATCGCTCGACGAAGCGATGCTGTCGCTCGACGCGGCGCAATCGGGCGTGGAAGCGGCACTTCGCGCCACCGAATACGATCCGCGGCGGCTGGAACAGGCCGAGGAGCGGCTGTTTTCGCTGCGCGCCGCCTCACGCAAGCACAGTGTGGCGGTCGACGATCTGGCGCAATTGCGCGACACGATGGCGGCAGATCTCGCCGATCTCGACGCCGGCGAGGAGCGCCTGCACGGGCTGGAGAAGCAAGCCGCCGCCGCGCGCGAAACCTATGACATTGCCGCGGCACAACTTTCGTCGCTTCGCCATGCGGCGACGATCGGATTGACCAGGGCGGTGATGGCCGAACTGCCGGCACTGAAGCTCGAACGGGCCGCCTTCATCGTCGAGATGGCAAGTGAGGCCGAGAGCCGCATGGAAGACGGCATCGATCAGGTCGAGTTCTGGGTGCGCACCAATCCCGGCACAAGACCGGGCCCGATGATGAAGGTCGCCTCCGGTGGCGAGCTTTCGCGGTTCCTGCTGGCGCTTAAGGTGGCGCTGGCCGACCGCAGCTCGGCGCCGACCTTGGTCTTCGATGAAATCGACACCGGCGTTGGCGGCGCGGTGGCGGACGCCATCGGCCAAAGGCTGGCGCGGCTGTCGAAGCGCGTGCAGGTGCTTTCGGTTACGCACGCGCCGCAAGTGGCGGCACGCGCGGCGACGCATTTCCTGATCTCCAAATCCGGCGGCGCCGATCGTGTCGCCACCGGCATCGCCGAAATGGACCGCGCGGCGCGCCAGGAAGAGATCGCGCGGATGCTCGCCGGGGCGACCATCACCGACGAGGCGCGTGCGGCGGCCGAGCGGCTGCTTCGCGAAAACACCGCAGCATAGCAGAGCTCATGCTTGGCGTTGTGGATCGAGTCAGGATGTGGCTCCATCCTGCCGTTCAGCAATGATTTTCTCAAAATCCTGATCTATTGTGGCGCGCCGCGCGTCCTTCGAACGCGCAAGGAAGCTGTAGCAATTTGATTTCGCGCATGGCCCAGGAAATCGTTCCGGGTCAGCGTCGAGGAGCCGTGCATGCCCGAAAAGTCAGTCGAATCACTCAGCGAAAGTGAAGCAGCCAGCGAGCTGAAGCGGTTGGCCGAGGAAATCGCCGCTCACGACCAGCGTTACCACGCCGAGGACGCGCCGACGATTTCGGACGCGGCTTACGACGCGCTGCGGCGGCGCAACCTCGCCATCGAACAGCGGTTTCCCGCCCTTGTGCGCGAGGATTCGCCGTCACGCAAAGTCGGTGCGGCGGTCTCGGAGAAATTCCGCAAGATCGTCCATGCCATTCCGATGCTGTCGCTCGACAACGCTTTTGCCGAAGCGGACGTGATCGATTTCGTCGGCCGCATCCGCCGCTTCCTCAGGCTCGGCGCCGACGCGCCGCTGGCGATGACAGCCGAGCCGAAGATCGACGGCCTGTCGCTGTCGCTGCGCTACGAGGCCGGACGGCTGGTGACGGCGGCAACGCGCGGCAATGGCCAGGTCGGCGAGGATGTGACGGCCAACGCCCGCACCATCGCCGAGATTCCCAATGTGCTTTCGGGGGACTTTCCCGACGTATTGGAAGTACGGGGCGAGGTCTATATGCGCCTCACCGATTTCGCCGAACTCAATCGCCGCAATGCCGAGGCCGGAAAGCAGGTTTTTGCCAATCCGCGCAACTCGGCGGCAGGCTCCTTGCGGCAGCTCGATACTTCTATCACCGCCAGCCGGCCGCTGCGCTTTTTCGCCTATACCTGGGGCGCGGTGAGCGCCATGCCCGCCGACACGCAGATGGGCATGGTGGCCGCGTTCGAGCGTTTCGGCTTCAGGGTCAATCCGCTGATGAAGCTGTTCGACAGCGTCGAGGGGCTGCTCGAACAATACCGGCTGATCGAATCCAACCGGGCGACGCTCGGCTACGACATCGACGGCGTCGTCTACAAGGTGAACAGCCTCGAGCTGCAGCAGCGGCTGGGCTTCGTCTCACGCTCGCCGCGCTGGGCGATCGCGCACAAATTCCCGGCCGAGAAGGCGACCACGATCCTGACCGGCATCGACATCCAGGTCGGCCGCACCGGCGCGCTGACGCCGGTGGCGCGGCTGGTGCCGGTGACGGTCGGCGGCGTCGTGGTGACCAACGCAACGCTGCACAATGAGGACTACATCAAAGGCATCGGCAATAACGGCCAGCCGATCCGCGAAGGCCGCGACATTCGCATCGGCGACACTGTGAGCATCCAGCGTGCTGGCGATGTCATCCCGCAGGTCATCGACGTGGTCTTGGAGAAGCGGCCGCCCGACAGTATCCCATATGCTTTCCCAGTGCTTTGCCCTGCCTGCGGCAGCCACGCCGTGCGCGAGGAGGGTGAAGCAGTCAGGCGCTGCACCGGCGGATTGATCTGCCCTGCGCAAGCGGTCGAGCGTCTGCGCCATTTCGTGTCTCGAGGTGCTTTTGACATCGAGGGGCTCGGTGAGAAGCAGATCGAGTTCTTCTTCCATGCCGAGGATCCGTCACTACGCATCTATTCGCCGGCCGACATCTTCACCCTGAAGGCACGGCAGGCAGCATCGTTGACCAAGCTCGAGAATGTCGACGGTTTCGGAGCGACCTCGGTACGCAAGCTGTTCGCGGCAATCGACGATCGGCGGCAGGTCGAGTTCTCGCGCTTCCTCTATGCGCTCGGCATCCGCCACATCGGCGAGACCAATGCCAAGCGGCTGGCCCGCCATTTCCTTTCCTTTGCCGCTTTTCGCGAAGCCGGGCAAAACGCCGTCATGCCGACCGGCAAGGGCGACCCAGGCAACGCTGCCTGGCAGGAGTTGAACGGCATTAGCGGCATCGGCTCGATCGTTGCCGAAGCGGTGGTCGATTTCTTCGCCGAAGACCACAACCGGCAGGCGCTCGATGCATTGCTGGCGGAAGTCACAGTGCTCGACGAGGAGCCGGTCGGTCGCGTGTCGTCGCCGGTCTCCGGCAAGACGGTGGTCTTCACCGGTGCGCTGGAGAAAATGTCGCGCGACGAAGCCAAGGCGATGGCCGAAAAGCTCGGCGCCAAGGTCGCCGGCTCGGTGTCGAAGAAGACCGATCTCGTCGTTGCCGGGCCAGGTGCCGGCTCCAAGCTCAAGCTCGCCACCGAGCTCGGCATCGAAGTGATCGACGAGGACGCGTGGCTGGCGCGGATCGGCAAGGCGTGACGGTGGCATTTAACGGTTTCGGCCAAAAGGCCATTCCTTTCCTCAAGGCACTCGATTTTCATCAGAGCCGGGAGTGGTTTCTGGAAAACCGCGACCTTTTCGAAAGCGAGCTGCGCGACCCTTTCGGCGATCTGGTCGAAACGCTCTCCGAGCGCTTCGCGGCAGTGGGGCTGGGCTTGCGCGGCGATCGCAAGAAGTCGCTGTTCCGGATCAATCGCGACGTGCGTTTCTCCAAGGACAAAAGTCCTTACAACCGGCATCTGTCGGCAATCCTTTCGCCTGACGGCACCAAGATGGAACAGGGCGTGTTCTTCGTCCATATCGGGCTTGAGCGCTGCTTTGCCGGCGTTGCCTGGTGGCAGCCCGGGCCGGCGCTCTTGCTGGCGATGCGCAACGCCATCGCGACGCGGCCGGACGAATTCCGGGCGCTGATCAAGGCGCTGAAGCAAAACCGTCTCGAACTCGATGCGGAAGGCTGCATGAAGCGAGCGCCACGCGGCTTCGAGCATGTCACGGACGCCGATCTGGCGGCGGCCATCCGCAACCGGCATTTCGCCGTCCGGCACGAAATCGACCCTGCGGGAATCCATGGGCCGGCCTTGGTCGACGAGCTTGTCGATTTCGCCTTGCGGGCAAGACCGCTGCTCGGCTGGGGCAGGGCGATTGAAGGCCAGGTCGAGTAGACTGGCTGCGTTCCAGCGATCATTTCCGCTGATCATTGGCTCAAGCGAATTGGTGTGACAAGGCTGGCGGCGCTCCCTACATACGGTCTTTCCCCAAGGAGTGGCTGATGTCGGCACAAGCAATCTCCGAAAACGGTGCGAAGAGCGAATTCTGGCAAGGCGTGCGGCTCAGCATGCCCGTCGTGGTGGCGGCGGCGCCGTTTGGACTGCTGTTCGGGGCGATTGCCGTCGACAACGGTTTTTCGGTGCTGGAAGCCTTCCTGATGAGCGCCATGGTTTTCGGCGGCGCCAGCCAGATGGTCGGCATCGAATTGTTCGGGCAGCATGTCGCGCCGTGGCTGATCGTGCTGTCGATCTTCGCCGTGAATTTCCGCCATGTGCTCTACTCGGCAGGCATAGGCCGGCGCATCGCGCACTGGCCATTGATGCAGCAGGCCGTTGGCTATTTCATTCTGACCGATCCGCAGTTTGCGGTGGCTGAGCGCAAGGCGGAGGCAGGCGAGACGGTCGGCTTCGCCTGGTATATGGGGCTTGGCCTGCCGGTCTACGTGTTCTGGGTGATCGAAAGCGCGCTCGGCGCGGTGTTCGGCAAGCTTATTCCCGATACGCATGCGCTGGGCATCGATTTTCTGCTGCCGATCTATTTTCTCGGCCTGGTCATGAGCTTTCGCAAACGGCCGCTGTGGCTGCCGGTGGTCGTCGCCAGTGCAGCTGCCTCCATCATCGCCTACAAGACGGTGGGCTCGCCCTGGCACGTCTCCATTGGCGCCGTGGCCGGCGTGCTGCTCGTGGTCATCCTGCCGCCGCACCACAGCGGTGTGGAGGCGCGGCCATGAGCACAACCTTGTGGATCATCATCGCCGGTGCGATTGCGACCTATCTGACCCGCATCGGCGGCCATCTGGTGATCTCGCGCTTCGAAAACATCCATCCGCGCGTCGAGGCCGGGCTGAACGCCGTGCCTGCCGCGGTGCTGACGACGCTGGTGGCGCCCGCGGCGCTTGGCGCCGGGCCGGCGGAATGGGCGGCATTGATCGTCGCCGGGCTGGTCTCGCTGCGCGGCGGGCTTATGGCGATGTTTTTGGCCGGCGCCGCTGTGCTGGTCCTCGCCCGCCAGTTCGTCGGGTAATCGGACCGGCTGAGTACGCCAGTCCTACTTGCGCACGATGTCGGAGATCGCGGCGTCGAATCGACCTCCTGCAAAGAGCGTGCGCATCGTCTCTTCCGGATCGAGACCAAACGTTTCGGCGGCCGTCACCGCAATCAGCGCGTCGAGGTCGAGCGTCGGTGCGAGGTCGCGTCCTTGGTAGAGCGCACCGGTAGACAGTCCCGGCCAGTCGGCCAGCACCCGCCCGCCATTCACCGCTCCGCCAGCGATCATCGCGGCCGATGCCGTACCGTGGTCGGTGCCGCCAGTGCCGTTGACGGCGGCAGTGCGGCCGAACTCAGTGGCGACCAGCACGGTCGTATCCTTCCAGATATCGCCGAGCCCAACGTGCAACGCATCGATGAGCGCGTCGAGCGCTCTGAGTTGGTTGGCCAGCCTGCCTTGCTGGCCGCTATGCGTGTCCCAGCCGCTGGTTTGGATCATGGCAACGCGCGGTCCATCGGCCTTGGAGAGGAAGCCCGCGGCGGTGCGGCCGACGCTCGCTGCGTCCTTGCGCTGCGCGTTCACCGCACCCAGCGCCCGTGTCTCAATCGCGCTGCTCCACAGCGCATGCAGCTGTTCGTCGGCGTCATAGAGCTTGCCGACGCGCATCATCAGGTCGTCCGGCGCCTCTGGCAGGGCGGATGGCGCATAGGAAGTGACGTCCGCCTGGCCTCGCAGCGCTAGCGGGATGGTCGGTGCAAAAGCGATCGCTTCGCCGCGAGACTTCGGCAGCATGCCGACCAGCCGGTTCAGCCAGCCGTCCTTGCGTTCATAGGGCAAGGTGCCGCCGCTTTCGAGGACGTTTTGACCGTCGAAATGCGAGCGCTCGCGATAGGGCGAAGCGACCGCGTGGACGAACAGTGCCTGCTTGTCCTGATGCAGCTTGCGGAGACCGGTGAGTGAAGGATGGAGGCCAAACGTGCCGTCAAGCTTTATCGGATCGTCGATGACCAATGAGCCGCGCAGTGCGCGGTAGCCGGGGTCGGCATAGGGAATGATCGTGTCCAGCCCGTCCGCAGCGCCGCGCTGGATGATGAAAACGAAGCGCCGATCGGTTTCCACATTGGCGAAGACGATGCGCGGCGCGATCAGCATCGAGCCGAGGCCAGCGCCGGCGAGAGTGAGGAATTGACGGCGTTTCATGTTGGTCATCTCCTCTGGAAGTCATCTTCGCTGGAAGTCTGGCGACACGAGCAGCAGCGCGATGCCGGTGCGCCGGCTCTCGGCGCGGTCGACTTCGGCCATCGTCAGCTCGCTGAGTGAGCCGGCAAAGAGTTTTTGCGCGAGATCTCGCGGATCGATGTCGCCACTCTGCGCGGCGAGGCGCTGCGCCGCCTCGACCCGGCGGACCAGTGCGTCGGGCGCGGCCCAGCTCCCGGCAACGTCGTCATAGCCGGCCGGCGAACGCGGCCGCCATACCGGTTGGCCGAGCTGGTTGAGCAGTTGCGCTAGGCGCGGCTTGCCGATGTCGCTGCGGCCCAGGCCGCGCAGCGCTGAGATCGTCCATTCCCACGGCGTCTTGAACTTCGCCGCCGCCGGTTGCCAGGCCTCTGGACTGTCGATGAGCGCGCGGTAGACGGCGACGAGATCGCCGTTCGACCGGCGAAAGGCTTCGGCGAGCCGTGTCACGACCGCTGCCGGCGGCTCGTCGGCGATGAAGTGGCGCGCCAGCTTGGCGGCGATATGCATTGCGGTCGCCGCGGCCGCCGCGAGGTCGCCGAGCACGGCGAGCGCCTGTTTGTCGCCGCGCTGGTCGTAGGTCTTGCCCATGATCGTGCGTTGGCCTGGCTCGTGCAGCCCGGGTCGAAAGGTGAAGGCGCTGGCCTGGCCCCGCTCTCTGGCGCGTCCGGTGCTGAAACCGGTCAGCGCCAGCGCGAATTCGGTCACGTCGGCTTGGCTGTAGCCGGAGCGTGCACCGAGTGTGTGCAGTTCCATGATTTCGCGGGCCAGGTTCTCGTTGATGCCGGGTTTGCGCTTGGCGTTGCGTTTTGCGGCGCGGTTGGCAAATCTCGAGTTGGGACCGATCGAGCGCACGTGGTCGAGATAGAACAGCATCGCCGGGTGGCGCTCGGCGGCGAGTAGCATATCCTCGAAGCGGCCGAGCACATGTGGGCGGATCGCCTCGCGCTCGAAGGCGCCGGCGATCAGGGTCACCTGCGGTTTCTCCGCCGAGATGGCGAAATGGTTCGACCAGAAATGCACGAGCCGTTCGACGAAGGGGGTCGATGTTTCGAGCGCTGCGCGTGCTCGCATGTCGACCTCGTCGCGATAGAGCGCTTGAGCCTCCTGGCGCGCCGCCTTGCGGGCGGCCATCTTTGCGGCCCCATCGGCGTCCTTGGCCTCGAGCATCGCCTCGGCATAACCGGCACCGAGTGTGGCCGAGTCCTGCGCGCCGGAAAAGACCGCCGGGTTTGCGTCGTAGTTTTCGAACTGCGCTATCAACCAGGATTTCGGGTCGGCCGGCGCTTCGTCTTCGGGCCGGGCGCCCAGGCCGAAGCGGTTGAGCGCAACCGCGACCTCGCTCGGACGTACCAATCGTGCCTCCGTCAGCATTGCTTCAGAGGCTTCAACGCGGTCGTGACCAGAATCCGTCGCTCTTTCCGGCTCTATTTTTCGCGCGCTCGGCGCAGCATGTTGCTGCGGCCGCGCAGGCCGTCGACAAGCCGCGCCCTGTCGGCTGGCGTCAGTGTCGTCGCGAAGCTCACGATTGCCTGTTCGAGCCGGCCGCGCAGCGCCATATCGGCTTGCCGGACCGAGGCGAGCGTCTCACTGACAGCCGCTGCGTCGATCGGCTCAGCTTCGATCAGGCGCGCGATCTGCTCGCGGCCGGCCCGAGCCGCTTCGATATCAGCAGCCGACTGGCGCCGCGCCTCGGCCAGCGCCTGGCGGAACGCCTTGCGCTGCTCGGGCGACAGGCCGGCTGCGGCGAAACGCAGGCCGCGCTGATCGCCCGCCCCGTCGCGCTGCCTCTCCTGCGTGTGCCACATGTAACCAGCCCCGGCAGCGGCGCCGAGCACGAAGATGTTCACTGCGAGCGAGACGGCAAACAGAATCCTGATGCTGCGTTCGTTCATTGCACGTCCCCCTGCATGTCGCCGAATGCGGTCAGCGCATAGGCGTCGCCATCGTCAGGGGCGCTGTTGAGCGACAACAGTACGGCGACTGTCAGCACACCGGCTAGCGCGCCCGCCAGTCCGATGCCGGCCAACCCGGCACACTGCCAGATGAGCCGTGTGCGGCGCCACAGCGCATCCGGCGCCGTGGCGATGATCCTTCGCGCGAGCGCGCCGTCTGGAGCTGTGACGCGATGGCGCGACAGCAAATTGTCGAGGTCCGCCGCCGGTGCAAGTGCGACTTCGGCTTGAGTCGGGTTGGCGGCGATGAAGTCCAGCGCCGCCGCGCGCTCGTTTTCAGGCCAGCGCTGCGGCGACCCGCCATAGGCGGCAACGAGCTCGGAAAACCTCTCTGGAGTCATGTCATTTCGTCCCTGTCTCGTCCGAGTCTGGAGCGCAACTGCCGCCGCGCCCGCGACAAGAGGCTTTCCAATGCCTCGATGCTGATCCCCATGACCTCTGCCGCATCGCTGTTCGAAAGCTCCTGATAATACTGCAGCACGATCGCCTCGCGCTGGCGCTCCGGCAGCTCGGCCAGCGCGCGCTGCAGCTGGTGCTGATCGTCGGCCGCGAGCATATCCGCTTCCGCGCCTGGGCGTTCGTCGGGGCGATCGGGAAGTTCCGCCACCGGCGTCTCCCGCCGCCTGCGCAGCCGGTCGTAGCAGAGATTGAGTGCGACGCGGTGCAGCCAGGTGTCGAACTTCGCCTCGCCGGCGCGCCAGCCCGGAGCCGCTCGCCAGATGCGCAAGAAGGTCTCCTGCGCGACGTCCTCCGCCTCGCCGCGATCGCCCAGCATTCGCGTGGCGAGACGGATCAGCCGTGGCAGCTTGCGCTCGACCATGGCTTCCACCGCAGCCGCATTGTTCTGCGCGATCAGCGCCAGCAGCCGCTCGTCGGTCTCGCCCACGCTCTGCCTTCTCGTTCCACCACGCCAGACCTTCTGCCGACACAACCGTCATCCTGCACCCGCTATGTGTCTTCAACGAGTTTCAATGCGAAATCCGTCGGCGACCCGTGCCAGGGCGATAGATATGGCCCCGGTCTGGCGGGCACTCGGTTGGCGGAATGTTCGGTTGAAGGGCGCCCCACCAATCATTCCTGGAAGGTCGCCTTTCTACGGTATCCTCTCGTCCATCTCCGGAAACAGGACGACGCTTTCCTGAGCGGTCGGTTCGTTGCGGGCGCCAATAAAAATGGCCGGCGTGCTTGCCCTATTGACGGCAACGTGGAGCATATTGGCCGGAATATAGAGATAGTCGCCGGGATGCACGACATCCCGAAATTGCAGTTCGTCCCCACTCCACATCTCCAGCTCGTCTCCGCTCAGCATGTAAAATGCTGTTTCGTGACGTGCGTGGACGTGGGCCTTGGTCCGCTTCCCCGGAGGCATCGTGACGACGCCCAGCCAAAGCACCTTCGCGCCGACGGTCTCAGCACTTATTCCCGGCAGATAGTCCGACCCCTGTTCGGCCCGATAAGCCTCGCCACCCCCGACGATTACCGCTTTTCTGTCGCTGGGCGCCACACTGTCCGCTCCTGACGGTTGCTTCAACATCGTCATTTCGACCTCCCTTTGTGTTAGTCTGTATGAACGGCCAAAATGACCGCAGGTCCGGCCGAAGTCTTTAAGGGGAGGCGAAAAGTTCCGAATTCTTCCGAAGCCGGTAAGCGGAACATCGCAGCGCCGCGACGCTTAGCGTTCGGCCCGTTCGTGCTCGACATGCTGCGCGGGGGGCTTGTCCGCGACGGCCGGCCGGTTGCGCTCGGGCAAAAAGGCTTGTCGTTGCTTCAAGCCCTGCTGGAGGCATCGGCTCAAGTGCTGAGCAAGACGGCGCTTATGGAAGCGGCTTGGCCCGATGCCGTTGTCGAAGAAAGCAATCTCTCTGTGCAGATTGCCGCCCTGCGCAAGCTGCTCGGGCCACAGCCAGACGGCAGCGAGTGGATCGCCACGGTTCCCCGCAGCGGATATCGTTTCGCCGGTAGCGTCCGTGTGCTGGACGCCGCTGCAGACGGCGCGCTGCCAAGTTCCGGCCAGCCGGCGGGACTCTCCGAAAGACCGTCCATCGCGGTCTTGCCGTTCGCCAATGTCAGCGGCGACAGGGAACAGGCCTATCTGGCTGACGGCATCACGGAGGACATCATCACAGCGCTGACGAGGTTCCGCTGGTTCCGGGTGATCGGCCGCAATTCCAGCTTTGTCTACAAGGACAAGCCAGTCGACTCCAAACAGGTGGCCCGCGAGCTTGGCGTCCGTTATGTGCTGGAAGGCAGCGTGCGCCGGTCCGGCCAGCATATTCGGGTCTCGACGCAATTGGTCGATGCGGCCTCGGCCAATCAGATCTGGGCCGAACGATACGAGATGGAAATGACGGAGGCGTTCGCCGTCCAGGATGCCATAGCCGAGCGGGTGGCCGGCGCGATCGAGCCCGAACTTCTCAAAACGGAATCGCTTCCAGCCACTGCACGCAGCAGCGGAAATGCGACGGCCTGGGACCTGGTGCGGCAAGGTACCTGGCATTTCCACCACGTCGGCCGTCAGACTCACTTGAGTGCCCGCAAGCTGTTCCGGGAGGCATGCAGGCTCGATCCTGAACTCGCCGAGGCCCATCTCTGGCTCGGCCGCGTCAGCGCCGGCATCGTCGCTTACGGCTGGAGCGACAAACCGGAACAGGATATCCGGGAGGGCCTGGATGCAGCCTTGAAGGCGGTTCGGCTCGACGAGAAGAATCCCTATTCGCACTACGCGCTGGCCATCTGCAGCATCTACGCCAATGCACCGGAACAGGCCGTTCTTGACGCGGAAAAGGCGATCGAGATCAGCCCAAGCTTCGCCCTTGGTCATCTGGTGTTGGGGATGGGACAGTTTTTTCGTGGCAGCGCATTCGAAGCGATCGCGCCGCTCGAACACGGCCTTATGTTAAATCCTCACGATCCGCAGAACTTCGTCTGGTTCAATATCCTGGCGCTCGCCCACCTGTTTGCAGGACAGGCAAACGATGCGCTTGCCGCAGCCATCAAGGCGCGCAAGATCGCTCCCGCATGGCGGCCCACTCACGAAACACTCGCCTGCTGCTACGTTTCGCTTGGCCGCCTGCCGGAAGCTGGATCGTGCGTTGAGCTGATGCGGGAAATGGAAAATCCTTCAGGCGATGCCTTGGCGCCGCTCAGGCTGCGCAATCCACATTGGGCAGATGAGATGGCGCATCTGTTGAAGAAAGCCGGGTGGCAGCAATGAGACCGTAGGCCGTTCCCGGCAGATTGGCATCGTCTGGGTGATGTCCGTCGCGCGGCTGTTTGGGCAGTACAGCCAAAGTCCGCTCGCACTTATAAATCCAAAGGTGATGCCGGTCTGTCCCGGGTCCATAGCTGACCCACCGCCTTGCCAAAAATCAGGATTTCTGGTCGTGGGGCAGTGGTGCGGTTGCCTTTTCCAGCCAGGTCAGCGTCTCGCCATCGAGCATCGGTCCGAGCTCGGCCAGCACACGCGCGTGGTATTCGTCGAGCCAATGCAGTTCGTCGCGCGTCAAAAGGTCGGATCGCACCAGCCTGGTGTCGATCGGCGCCAGCGTCAGTGTCTCGAAGCCATGCATGGCGATGTCGCCGCCCTCTATCTGCTCGGCCGGTGTCACCAGAATGAGGTTCTCGATGCGGATGCCGTAGGAGCCTTCCTTGTAGTAGCCCGGCTCGTTGGAGACGATCATGCCTGCCAGCAGCTTTTCGGTGCCGGTCTTTGCGATGCGCTGCGGGCCCTCGTGCACGGCCAGATAGGAGCCGACGCCGTGGCCGGTGCCATGAGCGAAATCGCAGCCATGTTTCCATAGAGCGAGGCGCGCCACGGCATCGATCTCGGAGCCGCGCGTGCCCGGGGGAAAGCGCAGCATCGAAATACCGATCATGCCCTTCAGCACCAGCGTGAAGCGTTCGCGCATTTCCTCGGTCGGTGTGCCGATCGGCACGGTGCGGGTGATGTCGGTGGTGCCGTCCTGATACTGCCCGCCCGAATCGAGCAGGAACAACTCGCCAGACTGAAGTTTTCGGCTGGTGGCGCGGGAAACGCGGTAGTGCATGATGGCGCCGTTCGGGCCGGCGCCCGAGATGGTATCGAAGGACACATCGCGCAGCGGCATTTGCGTTTCCTCGCCGGTGCTGCGGCGGCACTCCTCAAGCTTGGTGACGACCGCGATCTCGTCGAGCTTGCCGGGTTCCTGGCGGTCGAGCCAGCAAAGTAGCTTGGCCACGGCGGCGCCGTCGCGGCGATGCGCGGCGCGGGCGCCGTTGATCTCGGCCTGGTTTTTCGTCGCGCGTGGAATGCGGGCAGGATCGGGTGCAGTGATGACGGTGCCGCCATTGTCCTCGACCAGCATCCTGAGCTTCTCCGCCGCCAGCACCGGATCCAGCGCGATTCTTGCGCCGCCCTTGGCCAATCCTGCGATCGCCGCTTCGAATTCACTGGGTTCGTGCAATTCGGCGAGCTGCGTCAGATAGGCCGCGACGGTGCGCGAAAACTTGCGTTGGTCCATGAAAAGGAGATGCGACCCATCGGCGGCGAGCACGGCGAAGCCGAGTGCCAGCGGCGTGTGCGGCACGTCGCCGCCGCGGATGTCGAAGGCCCAGGCGATGGAGGACGGGTCGGTCAGCACGGCATGGGCGGCGCCGTCCTTGCCGATGGCCTCGGCCAGCCGTGCCAGCTTGTCCTTGGCCAGTTCGCCGGCAAAGGCGATCGGATGGAGCTCGACCGGCGCCAGCGGCGGTTCGGGCTGGTCCTTCCAGATGACGTCGATTGGATTCTTCTCGAGCGGCACCAGTACCGCCCCCGATTTTTCGGCCGAAGCTTTCAGCGCTTTCACGTCGCCGATCGTCTGCAGCCACGGATCGAAGCCAAGCCGCACGCCCTTGCCGAGATTGTCCTTGATCCAGGTGGCGGGCGGATTGTCGACCAGGCTTTCGATCGAGAAGATGTCGAGATCGACCTCCTGGCGTACTTGCAGCGTGTAGCGCCCGTCGACGAACATGACGGCGCGGTCGCCGAGCACGATGGCGACGCCGGCCGAACCGCTGAAGCCAGTCAGCCATTTCAGCCGTGCCGAACGGTCGGCGACATATTCGCCCTGATGCTCGTCGGCACGAGGCACGATGAAGCCATCCAAGCCGTTGGCCGCCAGCCATTGACGCAGCAGCGCCACACGCGGCTTGGCGACAGCGGGGTCGCCGGCGGAATCAAAGGTCTGGAACATCATGGCCTCTCCTTGGGTGCTGGCGCGACCGTAGCGCATGACCCCGAAAATCGGAATCGACTTTTGCTACGCTGACCTTCGGTCCGGAGAAAATCAGCGCAAGATCAAAGTGCTACAGCGTCCGCCGCCTGACAATCGGCGGGATTTGGTCCAGCAGCATCGCATTTGCGCATAGACGACATGCAGAATCAGCGATTTTAAAAGAGGTCAACAGAGCTTACCTTTTTGGCGTGGAGGAACGGTTCTTATTGCCCTGCAAAGGAGACCATCATGTCCACAATTTCAGCCAGACGCGGATTTTTCAGAAGCGCTGTGAATGCTCTCATCGAAGCGCGCCAGCGCGAAGCGAGCCGCTATGTGAGCGGCGTTCTGCTTGGCTTTGACGACGAAACGCTGAAAGCGAACGGCTACGATCGCGAAGAACTGAAGAAGGCCGCAAGGTCGCGCTATATCTGAGCGAATTTGCGTCACCGCTTGAGGTGGATCGTCACCCAGCCCTCGCGATGCAACGTCCTGACATGGCGGAACTGCTGGCCGACATAGGCCGAGACCACCGCGTCGCGCTGCCGGTCGAGGATGCCTGACAGCACGATCGAGCCGCCCAGGGCGATATGCCTGGCCATTTCGGGCGCCAGCCGCATCAGCGGCCGCGCCAGTATGTTGGCGACGATAAGGTCGAAAGGGCCGCGCGCGGCAAAGATCGGATGGTGGAAGCCCGGCGCCGTCACCGTTTCGACGAGCGCCTTGACTCGGTTGAGCCGTGCATTGGCGGCGGCGACCTTTATGGCGACCGGATCGATGTCGGTCGCCAGCACCGGGATATGGGCGAGCTTGGCAAGCGCGATGGCCAGCACCGCACTGCCGGTGCCGAGGTCGAGCGCGTTGCGCGGGCGCTCGCGCCGCACGACCTGTTCCAGCATTTCAAGGCAGCCGGCAGTAGTGCCGTGATGGCCGGTGCCGAAGGCGAGGCCCGCCTCGATCTCGATGGCGAGCTCGCCGCTGTGGCGCTTCCTGCGGTCATGCGCGCCGTGGACGAAGAAACGGCCGGCGCGCACCGGCTTCAGTCCCTCCAGCGAACGCGTCACCCAGTCGATATCTGGCACGGGCTCGCGCGCAATCGGCCTCGACAAGGCGAGCCCGGCAAGGATCTCTTCCACGCGCGCCTCGACGGCGTCGACATCGCCGTCGGCATAGAGCGACACTTCCTGGATGTCGCGATCCTCATCGACTTCGAGAATGGCAATCGGCAGACCCTCGTCCTCGAAGGCCGTTTCGAACGCCGCGAAGATACGGTCGGCCTCGATCTTTCCAGTGGTGAAATAAAGCCGCGTTTGGGTCATCAGACGATGATCTTGTTTGAGCATGATCTTTTCCGAAAACCGGTCCCACTTTTCGCTGTCGCGGACCTTCGGTTCGGGATCATTGCTCTAACCTTCCGCCGCCAGCCGCTTGAGCTTGGCGATGGCGGTGTCCGGGCTTTCGCCATAAGCGATGGTGCCGGCGAAATCGCCCCTGGCGTTGAGCAGCAACACCGAAGCGGTGTGGTCCATCGTGTAGTCGCCGTTGCCCGTATCGACCTTTTTCGAATAGATGCCGAAGGATTTGGCCATGGCTTGGACCTTGTCCGGGTCGCCAGTGATACCGAGGATGCGGTCGGAGAAATTGCTGATATAGGCTTTCAAGACGTCGGGCGTGTCGCGCTCCGGGTCGACCGTCACGAAATAGGCGCGCAGGTTCTTGCCATCGTCCCCCATCGTCTTCAGCCAGCCGGCCAGTTCGAACAGCGTGGTCGGGCAGACTTCCGGGCAATGGGTGAAGCCGAAGAAGACGACGCTGGGGTGGCCGCGAAACGCAGCCTCGGTGATCGGGGCGCCCTTCTGGTCGACCAGCGTGAACGGCGCGCCATAGGGCTCGCCGCCAAAGCGGTCGCGGTACCATTCAAAGGTGAGCCAGCCGATGCCCGCCGTCATCAGGACGAGAATGCCGACCAGTATTGAACGCATCATCAATTCGGTGTCCGTCGTGATTTTCATTGGCGTCGTATCGGCGCCATGGAGCTTGTTTGGCGAACACTCTTAACGGTTTGATCTCGCGCGCGCAAAGATGTCGCGTTGCCGCAACCGGCATTCCTGTCAAAAAATGATCCGCTTGCAAAGCGCTGCCGCCCGTCCCACCTGAGGTCGGCAAAAACTCGAACCGCAGGAGGCTTCCTTGCGAAAACTGATCGGCGGCGCTTTGGCCGCATACCTTGTCATCTGTGCTGGTGCGGCTGTCGCCCAGGAGGTCGGCAAGGTCGGCGTCGATTGGCTCGGCAACGACATCATCGTCGAGGCGATCAAGGATCCGAAGGTCGAAGGCGTGACCTGCCACGTCTCCTATTTCGACCGCGGCGTGATCGATCGCCTGCAAAAGGGCAACTGGTTCGAGGATCCGTCCGATTCCTCGATCTCGTGCCGCCAGACCGGGCCGATCACCATCAGCGACATCGACATGAGCGAGGCCGGCGAGGAGGTGTTCAAGCAGGGCATCAGCCTGATCTGGAAGAAGCAGGTGGTGAACCGCATCTACGACAAGACCAATGAGACCCTGATCTATCTGTCGCATTCGCGCCAGGTGCAGGACGGTTCGGCGAAAATGTCGGTCACCACCGTGCCGCTCTACGGCCAGAACGTGGTGTGGAGCAACGGCAAGCCGAAATAGGCTCTGGTAACAGGTGACGGACGATTGGTCCCGCTTGCGGGACCAATCGCTCGGGCGTAAAGCCGCCGGGATGGACCGTCCCGAAAATCTCGTCCTGAAAGACCCCGAGCCGCGCATCCACCCGACTGCGGAGTTGAAGGCGTGCAAGCTTGGACGCTACGCCTCGATCGGCGAGCGGGTTATCCTGCGCGAGGTATCGGTCGGCGACTTCTCCTATTTCGAGCGCCACGCCGAGGCGATCTACACCACGATCGGCAAGTTCTGTTCGATCGCCGCCAACAGCCGCATCAACGCGCTGGAGCATCCGATCGAGCGGCTGACCCAGCACAAGGTCAGCTATCGCCCGAACGAGTATTTTCGCTGGCTGGGCGTCGACGCCGGATTTCGGGAACGACGGCGGGCGCAATCCGTCAGCATCGGCCACGATGTCTGGATCGGCCATGGTGTGGTGATCATGCCCGGCGTGACCATCGGCAATGGCGCGATCGTCGGCGCCAATGCTGTGGTGACGCGCGACGTACCTGCTTATGCGATTGTCGCCGGCGTTCCGGCCAGGCAATTGCGCCAACGCTTCGCGGCGGACATCGCCGCGCGGATCGAAAGCCTCGCCTGGTGGGACTGGCCGCCCGAGAAACTGGCCAAGGCAGTCCCCGACATGCAGGCAATGCCGATCGAGGCCTTCCTCGACCGCTGGGAAAACGAAATATCCTGATTTGGCAGGCGCGTGCACGGTTATGTCCGTGAAATCCTTCCTTGCAAGGGAACCCGGAGCGGTTGCCGGTTGTTTCTCTTGCCATGATCGAGCAGCTTTTCACCAGGATCGCCAACTATGTTGCCCATCTTGCCGGTCTGCCGGCGACATTCGCCGTCTGTTTTCTGATCATCGTTGTCTGGGCGGCAAGCGGGCCGTTGTTCGGCTTTTCGGATACGTGGCAACTCGTCATCAATACCGGCACGACGATCGTCACCTTCCTGATGGTGTTTCTCATCCAGAACACCCAGAACCGCGATGGCACGGCTATTCAGACGAAACTCGACGAGTTGATCCGGGCCGGCAAAGCTCACAATACTTTTATCGGCATCGAGCACCTGACCGAATCCGAGGTCGAGGAGATCCGCAAAAAATGTGAACAGGCGGCGAAACGGCATGATACGGCGGTCAAGAAAGCCACTGCGCAAAAGCGCGGCTCGAAGACACATGCGGCGTGAGCGTCAGCTTTCCATAAACGCCGCGAAAGCCTCCTTGTAATCCGGATGCCAGCGCGACAGAGCAGGGCGGTTCTCGATGATGTCGCCGATCGCCCAAGCCATGCGCTTTTCGTCCATAGGCCGTGTCGCCTCGTTGTCGGGGCACAGGATGTAGAAGTCGCCACGCACCAGCGAGGCCAGCATGAAGTCGATCACCTGCTCGCCCGTCCAGGCGCCGGCGGGCTTTTCGGTCGCACCCTCGGTCAGGCCGGTAAAAGTGAACCCCGGAATGAGCAGATGCGCCGCAATCTTTGCGCCGGGCTCGTTGCGCAGCGCGTGTGCCAGGCCCTCGGTGAAGGTCTTCACACCGGATTTGGAGACGTTGTAGGCAAGATTGCCGGGCGGCGTGGTGATGCCTTGCTTGGAGCCGGTGTTGACGATCAGGCCCGGCCTGCCGGCCGCCAGCATGCGCGGCACGAAGGCCTCGACGCCATGGACGACGCCCCAGAAATTGATGTCCAGCAGCCGCTTCCAGGCGTCGCGGTTCTCCCAGGGTTTGCCGGGATTGTTGCCGACGCCGGCATTGTTCATCAACAGCGACACGCCGCCGAAGGCACCGAACGCCTTTTCGGCCAGCCGGTCGAGTTCGTCGGCTTTCGAGACATCGGTGGCAACAGCAAGCACCGCGTTAGCGCCGGCAATCGTGGCAACGGCGCCGGCAGCCTCATCGAGCCGCGCGCCGCCGATATCGGCCAGCACGATTTTCAGGCCCATCGCCGCCAGCCGCTTGGCTGCGGCAAGGCCGATGCCGCTGGCGCCGCCGGTGATGACGGCAACGTTGCCGGAGGCAAAGGCAGGCAAAGCGCTCTGGATTTCGGCATCGGTGGTCATGGCTAATAGCGTCCTCGTTCAAGTTGCGCCGAACTTAGCGCGGCGAGGGGCTCGCGCAAGCCCGCTTTGGCATCCTTGGGTTGACCACATCGGCAGGCGCTGCGCATGCTGTCCGCGTAAGAAGGAGATTACCGATTGACCGACTGGATCGAGATCCTGAAAGAACAGACCGCCACCGGCGACCAGATGAGCCGCGAGGTGCCGCAAATGCTTGCCAATCCCGACATCAGCGAAGCGCAAGTGAAGACGCTGTTTTCGGCGCTCGAAAAACAGGCGGAGTTCGTCGAGAAGCTGCGCATGGCGCTGGAAAAATTTGGCCATGATTTTTCGGTGATCAAGGCGGCCGAGCGGCTTGAGGAGCGCTATGCCGACCTTGCGGCCTCTGTGGCGGAAAAGCTGAAAGCGATGCGGGAATAGGCAGACCTATTTTTCGAACAGCCTCTCGAACCGCCTGTCCGGTACGAACCAGATCATGGCAACCAGCACATAGAGCGCGACGCTGATCCATTGATTGACGAAGGTCAGCGGAATGGCGGCGATGTAGAGGACCACCGAGATCTTTTCCTTGCGGTCGGTGCCCACCGCTCTGGCGAAGGCAGTGTCGTTGCCATGCAGCCGGTGCAGCATGACGACTAGAATGAAGTAGGCGGCCGCGCAAAGCGCCAGGACAACACCGTAAACGGCGACAGGCACCGGCGCGAAATGGTTTTCGCCCATGAATGCGGTGGTGACGGGCATCAGCGACAGCCAGAACAGCAGATGCAGATTGGCCCACAGCACGCGGCCATCCACTCGCTGCACGGTGTGGAACATGTGGTGCAAATTGTTCCAGTAGATGCCGACATAGATGAAGGACAGCACGTAGCTGAGAAACGTGGGCCATAGAGGTGCCAGGACGGAAAACTCCGCGCCATGCGGCACCTTCAACTCGAGCACCATGATGGTGATGATGATGGCGATGACGCCATCGGTAAATGCCTCGACTCGTCCCTTGCCCATGGATTTCCTCTGCTGCGCCTGGCTCATCCTAGGCGATCGAAGTGGCTGGAGGGAAGGCCTGGGCGCTGTCGTTCAGCCGTTCGGCGTCTCGGGCGAAAGATGCGCGCTGACGCGGCATGCCGAGGCCGGTGTCCGGCGGCTCGCCGGCGGCCGGCCTGTCTTCGATCATGTGCATAGTGCGCCAGCGGCCGAAGCGGTAATAGGTGGCTGCCAGCGCGAGCGAGGTGATCGAGCCGACCGGAAAGCTCCACCACAGCGCTTCCTCGCCGATCAACAAGAAGAGGGGCCGATCAACAACGAGAGGGGAAGGTGAGTGCGGCCATCATCAATCGCTGTCGCGCGCGATCAGCTCCAGCGGCCAGACCTCACGGATGATCCGCGCGCCCTCAGGCCCGGCGAAGGCCGGGATCGACGCCAGCAGCATTTCGGCCAGCCGCCGTCCCATCGGCTCCAGGGGAGGGCGGAAGCCGGTCAGCGCCGGTGAAAAATAGCGGCAGAGCGGCGTGTCGACGATGACGATCACCGCAATGTCGTGACCGGGCTTGATGCCCATCTCGGCCAGCGCCTTGCAGCCGCCCAGTGCCATCGCGTCATTGTTGAAGATGATAGCGGTCGGCGGGTCCTTGGAGCGCATCACCTGCGGCGTCACTCCGTATCCCCCGGCCTCGTTGATGAAGCCATCCGCGATCAGCCCGGGGTCGACCTCGATGCCGTGACGGCGCAACGCCTTGCGATAGCCGGCCAGGAACAGATAGCCGAAATTGAGGTTGAGAGACGGGCGGATGGCCGCGATGCGGCGGTGGCCGCGCGCCACCAGGCGGTCGACCGCCTCGGCCCCGGCCTTCTCGAAATCGAGGTCGAGCGACGGATAGGATTTGCCGCCCGATCGGCTGCGGCCGAGCGTCGCGAACGGGAAGCCGACCCTGGTCAGGTAATCGATGCGCTCGTCCTCGCGACGCGTCCAGGCGAGCACCACCGCATCGGCTCGGCGCGTCTCGACCACCCGGCGCAGGCGCTCCTGCTGGTAGTCGCCCGGCGCGCCCATCACCACGATCAGGTCGAGCCCGCTTTCGGCGAGTTTCGCCTGCAGCCCGGTCAGGAACGGAATGAAGAACGGTTCGCCATATTGCTGGTCGCCCGGATGCGGCTGCAGCATGAAGGCGATCGAATGGGTGGCGCCGCGCCGCAGGCTGCGGCCGGACTGGTTCGGCGAATAGTTCAGCTTTGCCGCGGCATCGAGCACGCGCTGGCGCGTGTCGGCATTGACGTCGGCACGGCCGTTGAGCGCGCGCGACACGGTGCCGATCGAAATGTTCAGGTGACGCGCAAGGTCGTGGATGCTGGACGCCAAAGGACAATTCTCCCCTTGCCTGGCTATCACCGGCCGCTCTTCAGGCCAAGGCAATAAAGGTGATTTTCGCGAGCGGCCAATTGACATTCTACGCCTTCCGGTGTGTTCTCGTAAACGTTTACGGAAAAACGTTTACGGTCATGCCGTGAATGTCGTGACGATAGGTCTGGAGGGGCCGAGTGGAGGAGGAGCGCTGGATGATGAATGTCGTCCTGGTCGGCTGCGGAGCGATGAGCAAGCACTGGCTCGATGCGGCGAGCCAGATCGACGGGTTGGCTATTGTCGGCCTTGTCGACCTCGACGCCGGCAGGGCGAAGGCGAGGGCGCGCGAATATGAGCTTGCCGGCGCCATTGTCGGAACCAATCTTGACGCCGTGCTCGACCAGACCAAACCCGACGCAGTGTTCGACGTCGTGGTTCCGGTGGCCCGGCGCGAGGTTGCGCTCTCCGCGTTTGCCCATCATTGCCACCTCCTGACGGAGAAGCCGCTGGCTGACAGCCCGGAGAACGCGCGCGCCATCGTCGAGGCTGCCCGACGCGCCAAGCGCGTGCACGCCGTCGTCCAGAACCGCCGCTATGTCGCCAACGTCAGGCGCATCAGGCGTTTTCTCGATTCCGGCGCCATCGGTGCCCCAACCAGCATCCACGCCGAATTCTTTGTCGCGCCGCATTTCGGCGGGTTTCGCGAGGAGATGCGCCATGTCCTGCTGCTCGACATGGCGATCCATACTTTCGACGCCGCCCGCTACATGGTCGGCGCTGCACCGGCCAGCGTCTATTGCCAGGAATGGGAGCCGGCCAATTCCTGGTACCGGCAGGGATCGTCGGCCACCGCCATCTTCGAGTTCGGCGGCGGCAAGCTGTTTACTTATGCCGGTTCCTGGTGCGCCGACGGGTTCCGCACCAGCTGGGAGGCCACGTGGCGCATCGTCGCCGAGCGCGGCAGCCTGGTCTGGGACGGCGAGGACGGGTTGAAGGCGGAAGTCGCGCGGCCTATCCGCGAAGGCCTGTTCGATCGCACAGAGCCGCTCGCCGTGTCGCCGCTCGATCCGAGAGACCGCATCGGCGGCCATCTCGGCATCATCCAGGATTTTGTGCGCGCCGTCGAAACCGGCACTGAGCCGGAGACGCGCGGCACCGACAACATCAAAAGCCTGGCCATGGTCTTCGGCGCGATCGAGAGCGCCGAAACCGGACGCCGGGTCGCGATCGCACAGGAAGGATGACGATGCCAAACCCGCTTCTCGACATCAGGATCGGCACCATGGTGCGGGCCAATCTCGATGACCCGGCCGCTTATATCAAGGCGATCCTGCCGCTCGGCTTCGAGAGCATCCAGCCCTTCTTCTGGCAGACGCTGGGCGGCAAGGATCTTCCACGGCTGGCCGGCCAGATCCGCGAGGCGATCGGCGACGCCGACGTCGTCGTCTCCTCGCTCGGCGTGTTCGGCAATCCGCTGGAAAGCGGCGATGTCGATCGCGGCGTGCTTCACGCATGGGAAACGGCCATCGATCATGCGCATCTGTTCGGCACCTCGATGGTGAGCGGCTTCACCGGCCGCCTCCGCGGCAAGCCGCTGCCCGACAGCCTGCCGCGCTTCCGCGAGGTCTGGGGACCACTGGCTCGGCGCGCCGCCGACAAGGGCGTGCGCATCGCCTTCGAGAATTGCGCGATGGACGGCAACTGGGCTGATGGAGACTGGAACATCGCCCACAATCCGGACGCCTGGGAGCTGATGTTCAACGAATTGCCCGATGACAATCTCGGCCTGGAATGGGAGCCCTGCCACCAGCTCGTCTATCTGATCGATCCGATCCCGCAGATCCGCAAATGGGCGCCGCGCATCTTCCATGTCCACGGCAAGGACGCGACGGTGCGCTGGGACGTGATCCGCGAGCATGGCGTGTTCGGCCGGCTGCCGTTCGTGCAGATGCGCACGCCGGGCTTCGGCGACAGCGACTGGACGGGGGTGATCAGCGAATTGCGGCTGGCCGGATACAAGGGCGCCATCGACATCGAGGGCTGGCACGACCCGGTTTACCGCGGCGACCTTGAGATTACAGGGCAGGCTCGCTCGCTCGATTACCTCAAGCAATGCCGGGGAGGTGCGACATATCTGCCGAACCCGGCGTGAGGTGGCCGGCGCGAGGAGCCGGCCAGCGAAGCATTGCGGCGAGAAGCCGAAGCATTCGTCGAAAACCCCTCGGCTTGCGAGGGAACAAAGGGAGGAACGTGCATGAGCATCACGATGAGAAGGACAGTTCTGCGCTCGACCGTCCTGGCGGCCGCCACGGCGCTCGCCGCCGCAATCTCCACCTTGCCCGCCCAGGCGCTCGATGCCCAGTGGTGCAAGGACGTCCATATCCGCTTCTTCGTCGGCGGCGCCGAGGGCGACGCCTTCGGCACCATCGTCTACAATGGCGCCAAGCAGGCCGAGGCCGATCTTGGGCCGAAGGTCGACTACATCTTTTCCCAATGGGATGTCGAGAAGATGGTGCAGCAATTGCGCGAGGCCGTCGCGGTCAAGCCCGGCGGCATCGCCATGATGGGCCACCCGGGCGATGCTTCGATCATGCCGCTGGCCGAACAGGCGCACAAGGACGGCATCAGGATGATGTACCAGAACGTGCCGGTGCCGAAGGTCACGGCAGCGTTCGGCGGCGGCTATGTCGGCGCCCAGCAGGAGCAGCAAGGCCGGGCGCTCGGCGCCGAGGCGTTCAAGCTGGCCGGGCTCAAGGCCGGCGACAAGGCGATCATGATCGGCCCGTTCGAGAACGAGAACCGCGGCGCGCGCGAGCGCGGCACGGTCGCCGCCCTGAAAGAGGCGGGCGTCGAGGTCATCCAGCTCTCCTCGCCGCCGAGCGGCGAATGGGCTTCCGACCCCAATCTGGCCATTCCGGTGATTACCGCAGCACTCCTCAACAATCCCGACGTCAAGGCGGTTGGCTATCCCGGCGGACAGATGCTGGGCAACGTCCCGACTTACATGCAGGCGGCGGGCAGGAAGGCGGGCGATATCTTCAATTTCGGCTTCGACACCAGCCCGCAGATCGTCGAGGGCTTCAAGGGCGGCTGGGTGCAGCTGACGGCCGACCAGCAGCCGTTCCTGCAGGGTTATCTGCCGATCCTCAGCCTCTGCCAGCAGGCGGTGCTGGGCCTAGCGCCAATGAATGTCGACACCGGCGCCGGCTTCGTCACGCCTGAGAATTACGAGATCGTCGCCGAGCTCGCCAAGCAGGCGCTGCGCTGACTTTCTAACACGGCATGCCGGTCGGGCAGGCCGACCGGCAGCCGGAACCAAGCGAGGATCGCAATGGCCGAACGCCTTATCGAACTGCGCGACATCAGCAAGTCCTATGGCCAGGTCTACGCGCTGGGCGGGGTTAATCTCAGCGTCGACCGCGGCGAGGTGGTCGGCCTGATCGGCGACAACGGCGCCGGCAAGTCGACGCTGATCAAGATTCTGTCCGGCGTGGTCAGGCCGACCAGCGGCGAGATCCTCATCCGCGGCAAGCCGGTGACCGGCTGGAGCGCGGCGCGCTCGCGCGACGCCGGCATCGAGACCGTGTTCCAGGATCGGGCGCTGGCCGTGCAGCAGACGATCGTGCGCAACATCTTCATGGGCCGCGAGCTCACCGGCTGGTTCGGCTGGCTGAAGGTCGGCAAGGAGATCGAGGAGGCGAGCCGGCTGATGCGCGAGATCGGCTTCACCTCGAAAGTGTTCACGCCGCAATCGATCGTCGGCCAGCTCTCCGGCGGCGAACGCCAGGGCGTGGCGATCGCCCGCGCCATCTATAAGCAGGCCGACCTGATCATCCTCGACGAGCCGACGACGGCGCTGTCGCTGACCGAAACCGCCAAAGTCTTCCATTTCGTGCGCCAGGTGCGGGCGAGCGGCCGATCGATCCTGTTCATCGGCCACAACATCCATCACGTCTTCGATATTGCCGACCGCTTCGTCGTGCTCGATCGCGGCAAGGTCGCGCTCACCGCTGACCGCAGCCAAGTCAAGGCGGCCGAAGACCTCATCAACTTCATGGAAGACGTCGCGCATCCGGGCGGATTGCCGGGACTGCACGACGCCGGCGACGCGGAGCAGAGAGCACGATGAGCAAGACAATAGAGCCCGATCTGCACGAGCCGTCCGCCGGCATCTCCCGTCCCGGCAATCCCCGGAAAGAGTGGAAACACCCATCTGATCACCGGATGCGCGGCTTCATCCTCGACAACCGCGCCGCACTCGGCACGCTTGCCGTGTTCGTGGTGATGATGACAGTGTTCATGATCGCCAACCCGACCGTCTTCACCACCTGGTATCTCTACAGCTCCGTGCTCACCACGCTGCCGGTAGCGCTGTTCGTGGTGGTGCCGCTGGTCTTCGTCGTCACCTGCGGCGAGATCGACCTGTCGTTTCCGGCGACGATGGGTTTTGCCTCATGGGTCTTCGCGCTGGTCGTGCAGGCCGGCTACGACCCGTTTCTCGGCATCGCCGCCGCCATTGCAACGGGCACGTTGCTCGGCTTCCTGGTCGGGTCGCTGGTCGTCTATGGCGGGCTGTCGTCGCTGATCGCCACGCTCGGCATGAATTTCCTGCTGCGCGGCCTGATCCAGATTATCAACGAAGGCAGGTCGACGGCGCTGACCAGCCTTGCCGACAGTTGGGCCTACAAGATCTTCTCCAGCCAACTCTACGGCATCCCGGTGCAGATCTTCTGGGCCATCGGCTTCGTCGTGCTGTCGGCGCTGCTCTACAACAGGCATCGCTTCGGCGCGCAGGTGAAGGTGGTCGGCGACAATCCCGACAGCGCCCAACAGATGGGCATCGACGTCAAGCGCGTGCGGGTGAAAGTGTTCGTCTTCGTCGGCATCGGGGCGGCGATCGCCGGCACCTTCTCGGTGATGATCAACTTCACCTGGTGGCCGACGGCTGGCGACGGCTATTTGCTGCCGGTGCTGGCATCGGTGTTCGTTGGCGGCACGCCGACCTGGGGCGGGGTCGGTACCGTGGTCGGCGGCGCCATCGGCGCCGTCACCGTGTCGTTCATCCAGACCGGCGTCGTCGCGGCAGGCCTGAGCGGCTTCTATGTCCAGTTCTTCAACGGGCTGATCATCATCCTGTCGCTGCTCGGCCACAAATGGAACCAGGCGCGGTATCGGTGAGGGGGATACTCACACCCCGGTGACAAACCCGTCCAGCACGCGTTTCTGGCCGGCCTTGTCGAAGTCGATGGTCAGCTTGTTGCCTTCGATGGCGGCAATGTTGCCGTTGCCGAATTTCTGGTGGAAGACGCGGTCGCCGACATTGAAGGCCGACGGCTTGTCGGCAACGGACTTGGCGACCAGTTCGCCGTCGATGGTGCGGCCCTTGATCGAGGTGCGGCCGGCGCCATAGCCGCTGTCGGTCTCGCCATAGCCGATGCGCTCGACCTGATGGCCGGAACGCGAGCCCCAGTTGCGGTCGGTCGCCTCGGTGCGGTTCTGTTGCGCGCGCTGCCAGCCCGGCGTCGCATAGGTGTTGGAAAAGGCGCCGGATTTCTCGGTGCCGCCTGTATTGCCGCCAACATTGTCGAAGCGCGAAGCGCCATAGGGGTTCTGCCTTCCTGCCCCCTGGCCGCCTCGTCCGGAGGCGAAGGAGCCGCCGCCGTAGGCATTGCCGTACCCGCCATAGGAGTTGCCGCCCTCGGCGACCTCGACATGGGCTTCCGGCAATTCATCGAGGAAGCGCGACGGGATGGTCGATTGCCACAGGCCGTGGATGCGGCGGTTGGAGACGAACCACAAATGCAGGTTCTTCTTGGCGCGGGTCAGCCCGACATAGGCCAGCCGCCGTTCTTCCTCCAGCCCGGAGCGGCCGCCCTCGTCGAGCGCGCGCTGGTGTGGAAAAAGACCTTCCTCCCAACCGGGGAGAAAAACGGTCTCGAATTCGAGGCCCTTGGCCGAATGCAGCGTCATGATGTTGACGGCGTCGAGCTCGGCGTTCTGCTCGGCGTCCATCACCAGAGCGACATGTTCAAGGAAGGAGCGCAGCGATTCATACTCCTCCATGGAGCGGATCAGTTCCTTGAGGTTTTCCAATCGGCCGGGAGCTTCCACCGAGCGGTCGTTCTTCCACATGTCGGTGTAGCCGCTCTCCTCCAGGATGATCTCGGCGAGCTCGGTGTGCGGCGTGGTCTCCAGCGCCTTCTGCCAGCGCTCGAAATTGGCGGCGACTTCGCGCAGCGCTGCGCGCGGCTTCGGCTTCAATTCGTCGCTCTCGGCGAGTTTTTCCGCAGCCTCCAGCATCGGGATGCGAAGCGCCCTGGCGGTGTCGTGGATCTGGCGGATGGTGGCTTCGCCCAGCCCGCGCTTCGGCACGTTGACGATGCGCTCGAAGGCGAGGTCGTCTGCCCCTTGCGCGACGACGCGGAAGAAGGCCAGCGCATCGCGGATTTCGAGACGCTCGTAGAAGCGCGGGCCGCCAATGACGCGATAGTTGAGGCCGAGCGTGACGAAGCGGTCCTCAAACTCGCGCATCTGGAAGGACGCGCGGACAAGAATGGCCATGTCGTTGAGGTTATGCTTCTGCCGCTGGTAGGCCTCGATGGTTTCGCCGACGGCGCGGGCCTCTTCCTCGGAATCCCAGGCGGCATGGACATGCACCTTCTCGTCGTCCTCTGCGACCTTTTCGGTGAACAGCGTCTTGCCGAAGCGGCCTTCATTGTGGGCGATGAGATGGGAGGCGGTGCCGAGGATGTGCGCAGTGGAGCGGTAGTTGCGCTCCAGCCGGATGATCGCGGCGCCGGGGAAATCCTTGTCGAAGCGCAGGATGTTGTCGACCTCGGCCCCACGCCAGCCATAGATGGATTGATCGTCGTCGCCGACGCAGCAAATGTTTACTTTACTTTCGCTCACGGGCTGTTCCGCGCCTGCCGGCACGGGCCCTCCGCGGGGGCCTCGCAACGGCTCGGACGCCCGGTCGGGCTTGCGGCCGTCAGCCGTTCGCAAACCTGTCGACGTAGAAGTGCGTCCGGCGTCCGGCCGCTGGGCCAGCAAGCGCAGCCACATGTATTGGGCGGTGTTGGTGTCCTGATACTCGTCGACGAGGATGTAGCGGAAGCGCTTGTGATACTCCTTCAGCACGTCCGGATTGGCGCGGAAGATGCGGATCGGGTGGCACAGGAGGTCGCCGAAGTCGCAAGCGTTCAGCGTTTTCAGCCGCTCCTGATAGGCCTTGTAGAGCTCACGGCCCTTGCCGTTGGCGAAGGCGCGGGCGTCGCCCTCGGGAATGTCGGCAGGGCCAAGCCCCTTGTTCTTCCAGCCGTCGATCATCTGGGCGAACTGCTTGGCCGGCCAGCGCTTGTCGTCCAGCCCTTCGGCCTGGATGAGCTGCTTGATCAGGCGAACGACGTCGTCGGTGTCGAGGATGGTAAAGTCGGATTTGAGCCCGGCAAGCTCGGCGTGCCTGCGCAGCAGCTTCACGCCAATCGAGTGGAAGGTGCCGAGCCACGGCATGCCCTCTATCTGATGGCCGACCAGCAGGCCAATGCGCTGCTTCATTTCGCGCGCGGCCTTGTTGGTAAAGGTGACGGCGAGGATCTGCCAAGGCTCGGCCCTCTTGGTCTCAAGGATGTGAGCGATGCGGGTGGTCAACACGCGTGTCTTGCCGGTGCCGGCGCCGGCCAGCACCAGAACCGGGCCTTCCGTGGTTTCCACCGCCAGCCGCTGCTCGGGGTTGAGGCCGTTCAGATAGTCGGGCGCATTGGTGTGGCCGCTGCGGGCAGCCATGGCGCGCGCGGCAATGCCCGACGGGGCCACGGGCCGCGCGTTCGGTTCGTCAAAAAAAGGCATATCTTCCGAAAAGCCGGACATCTCCCCCGAATGTAGTGATTCGGCAGCGAAAGGCCAGAAGTGTCTCCGTTTTGTTCTCAATCCAGGCGGGGGAGTTACAAATCCGGTAGAACACCACCTATAGCGCCGGCCTGCTTGACAGCCATGGCGGGCCGGAGAAAGTTGTGCTCGGGGCAGGAACGCAATGCCGGGTTGCCCATTGACGCGTGCGAAGCGCGCACCAGTCGAAGGAGCATCGTCTTGGCTGTCGTCATCACCTCCCTCATCCTTTTCCTCATCGGCCTGGTACTCGGCGGCGGCGGCATCTGGTTAGCTTCGCTAGGCGGCAGTTGGTATTACATCATTGCCGGCATCGCCTTCCTCGTCGCTGCCTGGCTGCTCTACAGGCGCAAATCCATGGCGCTGTGGCTGTACGCGGCGATCGTCATCGGCACGCTTTGCTGGGCGGTCTGGGAAACCGGCTTCGACTGGTGGGAGCTCGGTCCGCGCGGCGGCATCATCGTGCTTATCGCGTTGTGGCTGCTGACGCCGTGGGCGCGGCGCGGGCTCGCCGGTCCCGATGGACGCGCGCCGCTGATCCTCGCGGTGCTGGCGTCGATCGGCGTCGCCGGCTATTCGATGACGACCGATCCAAAGGATATTGCCGGCGAACTCAACACCGACAAGGTGACGCCGACCGCCGATCTCGGCGGCAATGTGCCAGCCGGCGAATGGCACTATTACGGTCGCACGCAGTATGGCCAGCGCTATTCGCCGCTCGACCAGATCACCCCCGAAAACGTTGCCAATTTGCAGCCGGCCTGGACCTATCGCACCGGCGATGTGAAAGGGCCCGACGACATCAGTGAGACGACCTATCAGGTGACGGCGCTGAAGATTGCCGATACGCTCTACATCTGCACACCGCACAATTTCGCCATTGCGATCGATGCCGCCAGCGGCAAGGAGAAATGGCGCTTCGATCCCAAGATCAAGTTGAACAAGGATCGCCAGCACCAGACCTGCCGCGGCGTGTCCTATTACGCCGATGCCAAAATCGCCGCCGGCCAGCCTTGTGCGGCACGCATCTATCTGCCGACATCCGACGCTCGGCTGATCGCGCTCGACGCCGCGAATGGCCAGGTCTGTCCCACATTTGCCGAAAGCGGCACACTGAACCTGCTCGCCAACATGCCATATCCGAAGCCGGGCTATTATTATTCGACTTCGGCGCCGCTGATCGTCGCCAACAAGATCATCGTCGGCGGGGCGGTCAACGACAATTATTCAACGCAGGAGCCGTCCGGCGTCATCCGCGCCTTCGACGTCGACACCGGCGCCGTGATTTGGAACTGGGATTCCGGCAATCCGGACCAGACGACGCCACTGGCGCCGGATCAGACCTATACCCACAACTCGCCCAACATGTGGTCGACGGCGAGCGCCGACGAGAAGCTCGGCTTGCTCTATGTGCCGCTCGGCAACCAGACGCCGGACCAGCTCGGCCTGGGGCGCAGCGCCAATGTCGAGAAATTCTCCTCCTCGATCACCGCGCTCGATCTCAACACCGGCCAATTGCGCTGGGTGCGGCAGACCGTGCATCATGATCTGTGGGACATGGACGTGCCGGCACAGCCGACGCTGGTCGACATCACCACGGCCGGCGGCGTCGTGCCGGCGCTGGTCGGGCCGACCAAGCAGGGCGACCTCTATGTGCTCGACCGGCGCAGCGGCGAGCCGATCGTCCCGGTCAACGAAGTGCCGGCGCCGGGCGGCGCGATCGAGGGCGACCACACCTCGCCGACGCAGCCGGCTTCGGATCTGAGTTTCAATCCGAAGCCGCTGACCGGGGCGGACATGTGGGGCATCACCATGTTTGACCAGCTGGCCTGCCGGATCGAATTCCTGAAACTGCGCTACGAGGGCCGCTATACGCCGCCGTCGCTGCAAGGCTCGCTGATCTATCCCGGCAATTTCGGCACATTCAACTGGGGCGGCGTCGCCGTCGATCCGGTCCGGCAGGTGATGTTCGGCATGCCGACATACCTGGCGTTCATCTCCAGGCTGGTCCCGCGCGCGGACGTGCCGCCGCCGGGCGATACCAAGGGCAGCGAACAGGGCCTAAATCGCAATGACGGTGCGCCTTACGCAGTGATATTGAAGCCGTTTCTGTCGCCGCTCGGTATTCCCTGCCAAGCGCCGCCCTGGGGCTATGTCGCGGGCGTCGATCTCAGGACCGGCAAGATCGTCTACAAACACCGCAACGGCACCGTCTACGACATGACGCCGCTGCCACTGCCGTTCAAGGTCGGCGTGCCGGGCATTGGCGGGCCGATGATCACCGCCGGCGGCGTCGCCTTCCTTGGTGCTGCGGTCGACGACTTTTTCCGCGCTTATGATCTGACGACCGGCAGGCAGCTATGGCAGACCCGGCTGCCGGCCGGCGGGCAGTCGACGCCGATGACCTACACGGTCGCCGACGGTCGTCAGTTCGTGGTCATCGTCGCCGGCGGCCATGGCTCGGTCGGTACCAAGCCGGGGGATTACGTGATGGCCTATACGCTGCCGAAATAAGGCGTTCAGTCGTTGGTTTTCGAGCGGCTGCCGGCAGGCCGGCGCCGGTTGCTGCGGACCTTGACCGTCGATCGCCTGGCCGCCAAGGCGGCGGACCGCAGCGCCAGCAGCGCAGCGCCGGCAAGCACGAATGCGCTTACGAGGATCGGGGTCGGGAAGGTCATGGGCGTTGTTCCTTCTTGTCAGAGCCAGCCACAGGGTAGGCAGGATCACTACCGGCGGCTTTCGTTCATACTGCGACAGCACCGCCAAGATTGTCGGAGATGACCAAAATTTTGATGAAGATGCGGCGCATTCGCGTCATGGCCTTTCGGGCCGAGACCAGCAGACAGGCCATGGCGACGACGCTGAAGAAGGCCCACGGTTGTCGCCTTGAATTATCCTAGCTAAGGAAATCGCTCCGACGGTCCATAGCCAATGCAGGCCGACCGGCGTTGTGGAGTGCATGCTAGGGCCTCACTGATCCGTGACTGGACCATGCGGGCTTCTACCCTATCTTGCGCGGCGGGAGTGTTTCCCGAAGCCGAGGAGAGCGCCATGACGAAACCTAGCCCTGCCAGCCCAGCCGTCGCGACACCCGCCATTACCCAGGCGATGATCGACGCCTATGACGAATACACGCATCTGACGCTCGACCGGCGGCGCTTCATGGAACAGTTGACCAGGCTTGCCGGATCAGGTGCGGCGGCGGCCGCAATCGCGCCGCTGCTGGCTGCGAATTCGGCCCGGGCAGCGATCATTGCCGAGGACGATTCACGCGTGACGGGCGAGGACATCAGCTATCCCGGCAGCGGTGGCGAGATGAAGGGCTATCTGGTCAAGCCGGCCGGCCAGTCCGGCAAGCTCGGAACCGTCATCGTCGTGCATGAGAACAGGGGGCTCAACCCGCATACACGCGATGTGGCGCGGCGCGTGGCGCTGGAAGGATTTGTGGCGCTTGCCCCGGACTTCCTGTCGCCGCTCGGCGGCACGCCGGCCGAGGAAGACAAGGCGCGTGAGCAGTTTTCCAAACTCGATCCGGCGCAGACCATCGCCAATGCGGTCGCAACGGTCGTTTTCCTCAAGGGATACGCGGATGGCAACGGCAAGGTCGGCGCGGTCGGCTTCTGCTGGGGCGGCGGCACGGTGAACACACTGGCTGCCAACGCGCCGGATCTGGCTGCCGCTGTCGCCTATTACGGCATGCAGCCGAAGGCCGAGGATGTGCCGAAGATCAAGGCGGCGTTGCTGCTGCATTATGCCGGGCTCGACACCCGCATCAATGCCGGTATCGACGCCTTCAGGAAGGAGCTCGATGCAGCCGAGGTCGAGTACACGATCTATGTCTATGAAGGTGCCAATCATGCCTTCAACAATGACACGTCCGCGGCCCGCTACGACAAGAACGCGGCGGACCTCGCCTGGGGCCGGACGAGCGCCTTCCTCAGGGAGAAGCTGGCATAGAGCGACGGACTCTCAAGTCGAACCGTGCCGCCGCTCCATGTTTTGGTTTGAGCATCGGATTTTCCCAAAACCGGCTGCCACTTTTGAGTCCGATGCTCTAGTCACGCGCCGGTTTGTGGAAAGCGACACCGGCCACCACCAGCGCGATGCCGAGGCAATCGGTAGGGCTGGGTATCTGGCGGAGCACAATGACGCCGATCAGCGTGGCGGTGACCGGCAGCAACGACAGCATCAGCGCGAAGCTCGATCGCGGCAGCCGCGACATGGCAAGCTGGTCGCAGATATAAGGGATGACCGAGGAGCATATGCCGACGCCGATGGCGGCGATGAGCAGTGGCGGCGCCGAGAAGGCCGGCAGCGCATCGGTGAAGCCGATCGGCAGCACGACGAGGCAGGCGACCGCCATGGCGGCACCCAGGCCGGCGATGCCGTCGCCAGCGCCGGCGCGGGCAACGCGATGGCCAAGCACGATATAGCCGACGAACAGCGCGCCGTTCAGGAAGGCCCAGAACAGGCCGATCGGGTCGCTTGACCATTTGACATCGATCAGCAGCAAGGTGCCGACGACGGCAACGGCAAGGGCTGCGAGATTGCGCGGGCTTCTGACGCCTACCAGCGCGACGCCGATGGTGCCGACGAATTCGATCGCCGCGACCAGCGAGATCGGCAACCGGTCGAGCGCCAGGTAGAAGGAGCAATTCATCACGCCCAGGCAAGCACCAAAGGCGAGAAGCAGCAGTCGTGTTGGCCGGTCGGCGCGGGCGAAGACCGTCCAGGGCCGGGTCAGCGGCGCGAAGACCAGGGCGGCCGTGACGATGCGCAGCCAGGCCATGCCGAGCACGCCGACATGGGGGAAAAGCAGCACGGCGAAAGCCGGCCCGAGATAATGGAACACGGCGCTGACGCCGAACCAGATATGCGGCGGCAGCGAGGTCGCCAGCTTGCCAAAGACAGGGCCGGCGAGGGCAGGATTTGCTGCGGGTGCTTGCGCTCGATCTTCCATGCGATCATTATCGCAGGCAATCTTTCCGGTTTACATGGATAACGATCAGCCAAAGAGATCATTGCTTTTCCAAAGCCAAGGAGTTTTCCCTGAAACGCCTTCGAAACGAAAATGCCGATCTGGATGCGGCCGATCTGAAAATCCTGCGCCTGCTGGAAAAGGATGCGCGCACCAGCACGGCAGAACTGGCGCGCTCGGTCGGCCTGTCGGCGCCGAGCGTGGCCGAACGCATCCGGCGGCTGCAGGAGAGCGGCGTGATCGAGGCCTATACGGTGCGGATCAATCCGGCCGCGCTCGGCATGAAGCTGTCGGCATGGCTGCGCATCAGGCCCGTGCCCGGGCAACTGGCTGTGGTGGCCGAGATCATCCGCGACTTGCCGGAAATCGCGCAATGCGACCGGGTGACCGGCGAGGACTGTTTCATCGCGCTGGCGCATGTCGGCTCGGTGGCCGAACTCGAACGGGTGATCGACCGCATCATTCCGTTTGCGATGACCAACACCGCGATCATCCAGTCGTCGCCGGTGGTGGCGCGCTCGCCGCTGGAGGCAGTGAAGCGGCAGCCCTGACGGTTAAGGAATTAAGCGCTGCCCGTCAGGCATGCCCGCGCTTCATCCGCGCCTGCTTCAGGATGGCGCGCCAGCGGATCATGGCGAAGGGGATCGGCTCGTTGTTGTTGGCGATGTGAAAGATCTCGTTGTTGAGGTTCTTCAGCGAGCGCCAGAAATCATAGTCGGTGATGCGTTGGTCGGCCGCCAGCTTGTCGGCCTCGACCTTGATGTCGGTTTTCATGCACGTTCCCCGAACCGCTTCAGCCCCGCCGCCCGTGCGGACGGTTTTCGAACGCCGCGCTGAGTCGTTCAACGCCTCAATTCGGCTTGTTCACGTTAAAACCTTGGTAAGGTTAACGGCGGTCCGACTGCGGTTCAAGCGTCTTGCGACGAATACCGATCGAACGGCCGGCGCGCTCAGGCATCGGCAGCGCTGCATGGGCGGCGCGCATCGCTTCGACTTTGGCCAGGACATCGGCCGGGAAGGGCGCCACCTTCGGTCCGGACATGTCGACATGCAGCGACAGTGATTCGGAAGTGGCAGCGAGCCAGCCGTCGACATGACGGATTTCCTGGTAGGCCCTGAGCCGCTTGTTGTCATGGTCGAGGAGTTGGAAGGAGACATTGACCTTGTGGTCGAGATGCAGCTCCCTGATATAGCAGACATGGACTTCCGCCGTGTAGATGGTCAGCCGCCGCCGCTTCACATAATCCAGCCCCATCCCCATCATTTCGAACGCTTCGTCAGAGCAGCGGTCGAACAGCACGTTGTAATAGGCCATGTTGAGATGGCCGTTGTAGTCGATCCAGTCCTTCTCGATGTCCATGGCACGAGAGACGAAGGGGGCAGGGGTGGACATCGACAACTTCCTTCTCGCTGGACAGGACGTGGTTGGTGAGACTACCCATCCATAAGTCCATAACAAGGGTGGACACTGGTCCATTCGCGGAGGAATAGATGGCTCTGAGCGACCTCAATCCGGTCGAGCGCAACGAAGAAGGCATAGCCGCTGTGCTCGGCATCCTCAAGCAGCGGCTCGGCGAGCGGTTCCAGACCGGCCAAGCAATCCGCGCCCAGCACGCACATACCACCACCTACATTCCGACCCAGGCGCCGGATGGCGTGGCGTTTCCGGAGACGACGGCGGAGGTGCAGGAGATCGTGTCGATCTGCGCCGCGCACCGCGTGCCGGTGATCGCCTTCGGCGTCGGCTCTTCGCTGGAAGGCCATACCAACGCGCCGGGCGGCGGCATCTCGCTGGATACGTCGCGGATGAACCGCATCCTCGCGGTCAACCCGCAGGATCTCGACTGCACGGTCGAGCCCGGTGTGACGCGCGAGGATCTCAACCGGCATCTGCGCGACACCGGCCTGTTCTTTCCGATCGATCCGGGCGCAAATGCATCGCTCGGCGGCATGGCGGCGACGCGCGCGTCGGGCACCAATGCCGTGCGCTACGGCACGATGCGCGAGAATGTGTTGTCGCTGACGGCGGTGATGGCCGACGGCGAGACGGTGACGACCGGCAAGCGCGCAAAAAAGAGCTCGGCCGGCTATGATTTGACGCGGCTCCTGATCGGCTCTGAAGGGACGCTCGGCATCATCACCCAGCTGACCCTGAAGCTGCAAGGCATTCCGCAGGCGATTTCCGGTGGCGTCTGCCCGTTTCCCAGCGTCGAGGCGGCCTGCAACGCGGTGATCGCGACAATCCAGATGGGCATTCCGGTGGCACGCATCGAACTGGTCAACGCGCTGCAGATGCGGGCGATGAAGAGCTATTCGAAACTCGATTATCCGGAAAGCCCATGCCTGTTCGTCGAATTCCATGGCAGTGATGCCGGCGTTGCCGAGCAGGCCGAGACCTTCGGCATGATCGCCGAAGAATATGGCGGCGGACCATTCCTGTGGACCAGCGTCGCCGAGGAACGGACGAAGCTGTGGAAGGCCAGGCACGACGCCTATTGGTCGTCGCTGACGCTGCGGCCGGGCGCCAAGGGGCTGTCGACCGACGTCTGCGTGCCGATCTCGCGCTTTGCCGAATGCGTCACGCAAACCGAAGCCGACATCGCCGAGATGGGGCTGATCGCACCGATCGTCGGCCATGCCGGTGACGGCAATTTCCATGTGCTGGTGCTGATGGACGCGGACGATCCGAAGGAAATCGCCGCGACGGAAGAGTTTGTCGCGCGGCTGAACATGCGGGCGATCGGCATGGATGGAACCTGCACCGGCGAGCACGGCATCGGACAAGGCAAGGTCGGCTTCCTGCGCCATGAACTCGGCCACAGCGTCGACATCATGCGCACGATCAAGCAGGCGCTCGATCCGCTTGATATCATGAACCCTGGGAAGATACTGCCCGTCGACTAGAGCTTTTTGCTCTTGGGGCGATCGATTTGCCTCTTTATCAACACGCTGATGCGGGTAGAGTGCGGCTGATTTTCAATCAACTGCTTGGGAGTTGATGCTCGCACGCCTATTCGTAATCTTCGGTGGCCTTTTCGTGCTGGTGCTGTGTGCGGCGCTGGTGGTGCCGTATTTTATCGACTGGACAAGCTACCGTGCCGATTTCGAGCGTGAGGCAAGCGCCATTCTGGGCCGTAAGGTAACCGTTCAGGGCGATGCGACGGCGCGGCTGCTGCCGTTTCCCTCGGTGACCTTCTCGAACGTCACCGTTGCCGGCGGCCCCGGCGGCCAGCCGGCAATGACCGTCGAGACCTTTTCGATGGATGCGGAACTGGCGCCCTTCCTGAGCGGCGAGGTGCTGATCTTCGACATGCGGCTGGTGCGGCCGAGGGCGACGATCGACATTGCCGCCGACGGCACGGTTGACTGGGCGATACGCCCGTCCTCGCCCTTCGATCCCAGCCAGATCTCGATCGAGAAGCTGACGGTGACCGAGGGAGAGATCGCGCTGCGCCATGCCGCCGGCGGGCGCAGCCATCTGCTTTCCGAAATCAACTCGACGATCTCTGCCAAATCGCTGGCCGGACCTTGGCGGATGGATGGTTCGCTGCGGCTCGACGGCCTGCGCAGCACGGTCGTCGCGTCAACCGGCAAAGCCGGTGGCGACGGACAGATGCGGCTCAGGCTCAAGGCCAATCCGGACGCCTATCCGCTGGTCGTCGAAGCCGATGGCAATGCCGGCATCGTCAACGGCGCCGCCATCTATTCGGGCCAGTTCAAGGTCGCAAGTTCCGACAAGAATGGTGCCGACAAAAGTCCGGCGCGGCTTGGCGACACCGACGGTGAGGCGATGAAGGCCAGCGCGGCCAAGCCGGAGCCGGGGTTCAGGCTGAACGGCAAGTTCTCGCTCGATCACCGGAAGCTTGGTGTCGACGAATTCCGCTTCGAGACCGGGCCGCTCGATAATCCCTACACCGCCGACGGCAGGGCTGCCGTCGAGCTTGGGCCGAACCCTCGCTTTTCGATCGAGGCCGATGGCGCGCAGGTGCAGTTCGATGAAGCCGTCGGCGCCGCGACCGGACTGACGCTTTCCGAGCGCGTCGCGGCGCTGGAGCAGGCGCTGCTCGACCTGCCCAAGCCGACCATACCGGGCACCGTCGAGGTGAAGCTGCCGGCGGTGGTGGCCGGCGACACGACGGTTCGTGACGTGCGCCTTTCCGCCGAGCCGGCCGATGCCGGCTGGTCGGTGAAGTCGCTGGGCGCGACGCTCCCAGGCCGCGCCAGGCTGGAAGCAAAAGGTATGCTCAGCGTCGAGGATGATTTCGGCTTCACCGGTTCGCTGCTTCTGGCCGTCGGGCAGCCTTCCGGCTTTGCCGCCTGGCTGTCGAAGGATGTCGACGAGGCGATCCGCCGGCTGCCGGCCGCCGGCTTCAAGGCCAAGGTCGACCTGACCGGGAACCGCCAGGCCTTCAGCGACCTCGAACTCGTTCTCGGCAAGGCGAAATTTTCCGGGCGCATCGATTCCAGCCAGCGCGCCGACGCCAGGCCGTCGGTGCTGATGCGGCTCGAAGGCGGCGAGCTCGATGTCGACGGCCTCGCCGCCTTCGCCTCGATCTTCATCAGCGACAAGGGCGCCAACCGTTTTTCCGACCGCGACCTCGATTTCCAGATCAAGGCCGGGCCGGTCAGTGCCGGCGGGCTGACCGCCGATACGGTCGATACGGCGCTCAGGCTGCGCGACGGGCTGCTTGAAATCGACCGTCTCTCGGTCGGCGGACTTGCCGGCGCCTCGATCAGCGCCACCGGCCGGATCAAGGATTTCCCAGCGAGCCCGACCGGTAAGCTCGATGCCTCGGTGGTCGCCGTCGATCTCAAGCCGTTGGTCGATGTCGCGGCGAAGCACTATCCGGACAATGCCGTGCTGAAAGGGCTGGCGGGGCGTGTGGCCGCCTATCCCGAGCTGTTCCAGAATGCGCGCATCGATCTGGTGACGAGTGCCGCCGCCAATGGCGACGGCACGACGGGACTGGCGGTCAGCGCGCAAGGTAGGGCAGGTGGCTCGGCGTTTTCAGCATCGCTGTCCGGCAAAGGACTGGCCGATCGGCTTCTCGAGGCGCCGGTGTCCGTGACCTTCGACGCCAGGAATACCGACGCCACCGCGCTTCTGGCGCTTTACGGCCTGCCGGCGCTGCCGCTCGGCATGGTTGGCGAGGCGACCACCGATGTTTCGGCGAAAGGCACGCTTGGCGGCGGCATGGCGACGAGCTTCAACCTAACCGGCAACGACTTCAAAGCCGGTTTCGATGGGATGATCGCCAGCACGCCACAAGGCGCCACCGCCAAGGGCAAGGTCAGCCTGGAAGCCGCCGACATCGAGCCGTGGCTGATGACGACAGGCATCGGCCTGCCGGGCCTGGGGACAGGCATGTCGACGTGGCTTGCGGCCGACGCCGACTTCGGCAACGGCCTTCTGGTGCTGTCCGGCCTCAGCGGCGCCATCAACGAGGCGGCAGTTTCCGGTGACGTCAATGTCGACGTCAATGACGGGCTGCCGCACCTTGCCGGCGCGCTGGCGCTCGATGAACTGGATCTCGACCCGATGGCGGTAGCGCTGTTTGGCGACCAGGCCTTCCTGGGCTCCGGCAAGGCTTGGCCGGCCGCCCCATTCAGCCAGAAGTCCAGCCTGCCGTTCACCGCTGAACTTGAGCTGACCACGGCGTCGCTGGTCGCCGGCCCGCTTGCCGCGGCCTATGACGCGGCGCTGTCGCTGAAGCTCGACCAGGAAGGCATCCGCGTGTCGAACCTCAAGGCAAAGTTCGCCGGCGGTGCGCTTTCCGGACTGTTCGAACTGAAGAACAATGACGGCACCGGGCTTTTCTCCGGCCAGCTGAAACTTGCCGGCGCCGATCTGGCCACCGTGCTGCCAGAGACTGGCATCAGCGGAAGCGGCGATTTCTCGGCGGCGCTTTCGACCAGCGGCAAATCGGTCGACGCGATGGTTGCGGCGCTGTCCGGTTCCGGCACGGCGGCGCTGAAGGGCTTGACCATTGCCGGCGTCAATCCCGACGCCTTTGGCGCCTTCATCGCCAAGGCGGACGCCATCGGGCGCGATATCGATGCGGCCAAGACCGCCGGCTTCGCGCCGCAGATCGCCGCGGACGGCAGTTTTCCGGCTGGGGATACCGACATCGCCTTCACAATTGCCGGCGGCACGCTGAGGGCACCGCCGGTCAATCTTGAAAATCCGGCTGCGAAGCTGTCCGCCGACATCACGGCGGACCTGAACGCCAGCACGGTCGCCGCCAGTGGTTCGATCACTTATCGGCCCGGCGACGAAGCGCTGATCGGCTCCGATCCGACTGTGAATTTCAGCGTCGACGGGCCGTTCGGCGCCGCGAAGCGGCAATTCGACAGTGAGTCGCTGGCGCAGTTCCTGACCCAGCGCGCGCTGGAAAAGGAACAGCAGCGGGTCGAGGCCATGCAGGCGGCGCTGCTTGAAAAACAGCGGCTGCGGCGCGAGGTGCGTTACTACGCGGCTCTGCAAGCCGAGCGTGAGAGGGCAGCCGAGGAATTGCGCAAGCAGCAGGAGGCGGCGCGGCTGCAAGCCGAGGCAGATGCCAGGGCGAAGGCTGAAGCCGAGGCAAAGGCTCAAGCTGAAGCGGAGGCGAGGGCCGAAGCGGAGGCGAAGGCCAAAGCGGATGCGCAGGCGAGGGCTGAAGCCGTGGCCAAAGCCAGGGCCGAGGTGGAGGCAAGGGCGAGGGCTGAAGCCGTGGCCAAAGCCAAGGCCGAGGCGGAGGCAAGGGCCAGGGCGGATGCCGAAGCGAGAGCCAAGGCGGCGCAAAAAGCGGCGGACGAGGCGGCGAAAGCCGAGGAACGGCAACGCCGGAAAGCGGAAGAGGCGAGGCGGACGGAAGAGGCGAGGCGGATCGCTGCGGAACAAAAGGCAAAGCTCGACGCCCAGCGCAGGGCGGCGGCTGAGCAGGCGCAGAAAATCGAGCGCGCGCGTCAGTCGCCGGCCAATGACAACCCGCCGCCAGCAGGATCCGCGCCAAAACCCACGCTTGAACCTTCGTCGATCGACAATCTGCTGAAGTCGCTGGGCGGCGGATAGCTCCACCTAGAGCATTTTGCAGCCAAGTGGAATCACTTGGCGTCGCAGAAATGCGGCTAAAACAAACAGATAGAGCGGGATGCCCAGTTCAATTTGAACGCATCCCGCTCTAGACCGGTTTCATCCCTCGCTTCGCCCAATCCAGGACGTAGAGCCTGAGCGCCGAGGACAGGTTGGCATGGCGCGGCCGGGCCTCGTCGATTTCGGCGACGAGGGCGGCGAGCGTCAGTTTGCGCGCGGCCGCGATGGCGACGAGATCGTCGAAAAACGGCTTTTCGAGCGAATAGCTGGTGCGATGGCCGCGAATGGTCACCGAGCGTTTCTCGATCGGGCTCACCGGACGTGACTCATTTCACTTCAAGCATCGGATTTATCCGAAAACCGCGGCGCACTTTTCGGTCCGATGCTCGGGGAATCCGGATCGCCAGAGGCTTCGCGGCGATGGCCGGCGACAAACGTTTCTGCCTTCTCGGCGATCAGACGGTCACGCTCCCGCTCGGCCTTGGAACGGCCGTGCAGCGTCCGGTTCTGTTCGGCCAGGCGCCCCTTCTCGGCTCGTGCCTTCTGCTTGCGGGCCTGGCGAAGATTGACGATGTCGGCCATGTCGCGCGGCCCGTCGGATCACTTCTTGCGGAAGGCGTCTAGCGACACCACTTCGGCGCCCTTGGCGGCGGCGTCGGCCGCGGCAGGCTTCTTTTCGGCCTCAGCGGTCTTCTTCTTTTCCGGCTTTTTCTCGGCGACGACGGCCAGCGGTTCGGAAGCGGGCTGGCCGGCCAACTCCTCTTCTGCCGAGGTCTCCGTCTTCACGTCGAATTCGAGCTCGAAATTGACGGACGGGTCGTAAAAGCCACGCACGGCAGAGAACGGGATTTCCAGCTTTTCCGGCACGTCGGAGAAAGACAGCCCGACCTCGAAGCCGGTGTCGGTCACCTTCAGGTCCCAATACTGGAACTGGATGACGATGGTCATCTGTTCGGGATAGCGCTCGCGCAAGCGGGAAGATACGCGCACGCCCGGGGCGCCGGTCAGGAAAGTGATGAAGAAATGATGGTTGCCGGGAAGGCCAGTGCGCGCGACCTCGGCCAGGACCTTGCGCATGACGCCGCGCAATGCCTCCTGGGCCAGAATGTCGTAGCGAATGTGGTCGTCGGCCATGTGGCTGTCGGGTTCCGTTGAATCGTCCGCATAGCTGTAATCAAGCTTGAGCGCGGCGTAAACCGGATATAGACGCCGGCAGCGCAGATGCGAGAGGGCATGCCTCAGATTTGATCGCTCAGCCGCCAGCGAGCGCGCTGTGCTTTTGCGCGTCGGCCGCCGGCTGCCCCTTGCCGAAGGCGCGCAGGAAAGTGCGCACGCCATGTGTCGCCGATTGCAGCACTTCATCATTGGTCGGCGTGCCGCCAAGCATGAAGGTCGTCTGCAATTCGGCATTGGCAAGGGCCAGGAACTGGCGTGCCGCGACGTCGGGGTCCTCGATGTCGAGGAAACCGGCATGGGCGAGGCGGGCGAAACGGGCGGCGATAGCCGGCCATGTCCTGCCCGGTCCCTGTTCGCGCCATTCGGCAAAGAGCTCGGGATAGCGCTCGCCCTCGGTCTGGATCAGCTTGCGCAGGAATTTTCCATCGCGGTTGCAGATACAGTTGCGGTTCATGCGCACAGCAAAAGCGATCAGATCGGCCTCGAGATTCTTCGGCTGGTCCGGAAAGGTGGAAATGGTGGCGAAGATGCCGGCATTGCAGCGCTCGGTAAGGTCGCGGACGATGGCGACGAAGAGTTTCTCCTTGTCGCCATGGTGGTTGTAGATCGTCTGGCGCGAAACGCCGGCCTCGGCGGCAATCATGTCGATATTGGCGCCAGCGAAGCTTTCACGGCAGAACACCTCGCCGGCAGCGTCCATGATGGAGGCGCGCTTGGCCTCGTGGCCGCGTGGCGGGATGGTGTCAGGAGAAACGTCGTGCTTCATGAAAACTATATAGAGGTGATTGACGAATTAGACAAGAGTGTCTAAATTTCTGGACTTTCACTGAAAGAGATTTCGCTCCGTATAAGAAGTCGGAATTTCATGGGATGGAACGTCCTTGCATTACACGCCGGCCCGCGGCGGCAACCAGATTTGAAAGAAGCCCGCTATCATGAGTCCCCAATTCCTCCGCATCGCGGTCGTGCTCGGCCTGTTGTCCGCCATCGGTCCGTTCGCCATCGACATGTATCTTCCGGCGCTGCCTTCGATCGGCGCGGATCTGCAGGCCAGCACCGCTGCCGTGCAGATGAGTTTGCTGATCTTCTTTCTGTCCATGGGTTTTGGCCAGATCGTCGTCGGACCGATCTCCGACATGGTCGGGCGCAAGCTGCCGCTCTACGGCGGCCTCGCACTGTTCATGGTCGGCGGCATCGGCTCGGCGCTGGCACCCTCGGTCGAATGGCTGATCGCCTTCCGTTTCCTGCAAGGGCTCGGCGCCAGCGCAGGCATGGCGGTGCCGCGCGCCATCGTGCGTGACCTGCACACCGGCACCGAGGCTGCCAAGCTGATGTCGCTCTTGATGCTGGTGTTTTCGGTGTCGCCGATCCTGGCGCCGCTGACCGGTAGCGTCATTATCGAGAATTTCGGCTGGCGTGCCGTGTTCTGGACAGTAACGGGTGGGGCGGTGCTTGCCACCATCCTGCTGGCGACCTCGCTCAAGGAGACGCGGCCGGTCGAGGCGCGTGCAGGCAGTTCGTTCGGCACCGCGCTCTCGGCCTATCGCTTCCTGATGGGCGACCGCAACTTCCTTGGCCTGGCGTCTATCGGCGGCTTCGGGATCGCGAGCTTCTTCGTCTATCTGTCGAGCTCGTCCTTCATCCTGATCGACCATTACGGGCTGTCGCCGTCGGTCTACAGCGTGTTCTTCTCGATCAACGCGGTCGCCTTCATCGGCATGTCGCAGTTGACGGGGCTGCTGTCCGAACGGTTCGGGCTAAGGCCGGTGGTGCGGGTCGCGGTGGTTGGCTATGCGACGACGATGGTGGTGCTGTTCGCTGTGATGGCGTCCGGCGTCGACCGGCTCGACGTGATGGCGGTGCTGCTGTTCGTCGGCTACGGGTTCCTCGGCCTGGTGATCCCGACGACCTCGGTGCTGGCCATGGAGGAGCATGGCGCGATCGCCGGCACGGCCTCGGCGCTGATGGGCACGCTGCACTTCGCCATCGGTGCGGTCGCCATGGGCATCGCCGGCGTGTTCTTCGACGGCACGCCGCTGCCGATGGTGGCCGGCATCACGCTTTGCGCGGTGATCTCCTTCATGCTGGCCAAGGTGACGCTCGGCCGTGGGCGGGAGGTTATCGAAGCGCCGGCAGAGTAGGTGCTTTCCAGCGAGAGCATGAAAAGGCCGGGTCATTCCCGGCCTTTTTAACGTCTGGGCTCAAGCTGCAAGCCTGCCACGGCGAAGATAAATCGCAATCGCGCCTCGACCGGCGCCAAGGGCAACGCGACCAGTTCATAGCCCAATTCCGTATAGATGCCGGTCAGCGCATGATAGGTGCGTTCGGCCTCGTCGAGGGTCTGCTTTCGTTCGCTGTCCTGCCGAAAAATCTCCGGCCATGGCGGTGCGATGAAGACATGACTGGCGTAGCGGAAGCGTTCGGCGGCATTCCTGACGTGGTCGGGCACCGGCAGGCCAGTGAGGCGCAGATAACCAAGAGTGTCCGGCACGCCGCGATCGAAGAAGACGGGGCCGTTCTGTTCGAGGGCAGCTCGATAGGAGCGCAGCTCCCAGGACAGCATCAGTTCGGCGAACTGCGCCGGATCGTGCCAGGGCAGGGCCGGCCCTCCTATCGCCAACTGATCGCGGATGATGCCGCGTCCGGCTTCGGGCGAGGTGGCAAGGCCGGCCGACCGCAAGGCTTCGATCAATGTGGTCTTGCCGGAACCCGGACCGCCGGTCAGCACGAAAAATCGATCGGAATCGTTTTGCATTTTTCAGTCCTTTGGACGAATGCGGCCGCCCGCATTTGTCGGCAAGACAGCGTCGCGACGGGGCGCAGCACAAGAAGCGCGACCAGCAAGCCTGCTGCCGTCACAATATCGAGGGGAGATGGGGATCGGAGGGGGAAGTGGGAGTCGAAGAGGGGAGAAGTGGAGGTTTCTGTTGCCAGGTACCTCCGAACCCCGCCTAGAAGTGCGAACCACTAGGGCTTGAATTGAAGCTATCGCACCGCTTACGCGGCGAGACGTGCTTCCGCATAGTTGTCGTTGGCAACTATAAGTTTAGCCCGATAACGGTGGTACAATGCCGGGCAAAAGTACGATCTTTACACCTTCGTCGATCCTATTTCGCCCCCAGCAAAAGCCGCTCTTCGATAAAGCGGTTTTTGGTGGAGGCGCCGGGTACCGCCCCCGGGTCCGAACGGCTTATTTCATCGCCTGTTTATCACCATAGTCGGTCGAGCCGACGAAACAGATATAGGGACCGATCGTGGAAAATGAAAGGCCTCAATTGATGCTTTGTCGCTGTGTCAAACAGCATCGCGAAGGCTTGACTTGTCAACGGTCTCAACCGAAGCTTTGCGGCGGTGAGGAGTTACCGACTTAGCGCACATTTTGCGGCAGCACGCCACGACCCTCATCGACCGGATCCCGTGGCGCCGACGAGGGGAATTTTGATGGCCGATTATCTCGCAGACGTGAAGAAATACGACGCCGCGGCAGATGCCGACGCGGTCGCCAAGATCGTGAAACATTTGGGCATTGCGCTCAGGAATCGGGATTCCTCGCTGGTGTCCTGCACGGACTCCAAGGAACTCGATCGCGTCAAAACCAACTGGGTTGCCAAAAAGCTCGGCATCGCCGACGGCAGCAAGGCGGACGCGGCCATCGAAAAGACCTGCAAGGCGATGGAGGCCGACAACACCAAGAGCCGCGTGACCTTCTATTACCTGGTCGCCAAGGATCTGGGTAAGCTCGCCAGCCTCTGACAATCGTCCTGCATCAGGCGGAAAGCTGGCGCGATTTCCGCGCCAGCCCACAATGTAGTCGCCTGTTGGAACATCCTGTACTTTGACATGTTCGGCCGCCAGCCAGTCGGTTATGATGGCCGGTAACCCGAATCGAGCCGAAGCCGATGCGCCAGTATCTCGACCTCTTGAAGCACGTGCTGGAAAACGGCGCCGATCGCGGCGACCGCACCGGCACCGGAACGCGCTCGGTGTTCGGTTATCAGATGCGCTTCGACCTGGCGCGCGGCTTTCCGGTCACCACCACCAAGAAGCTTCACCTGAAGTCGATTGTGCATGAACTTCTGTGGTTCCTGGCCGGCGACACCAACACTAGATATCTCAACGACCACGGCGTCTCGATCTGGGACGAATGGGCCGACGAGAATGGCAACCTCGGCCCGGTCTATGGCAAGCAATGGCGCTCCTGGCCGGACGGCCGCGGTGGCGCCATCGACCAGATTGCCAATCTCGTGAAGGAGATACGCAAGAATCCTAATTCCCGACGGCTGATCGTTTCGGCGTGGAACCCGGCCGAAGTGGAAGCCATGGCGCTGCCGCCCTGTCATTGCCTGTTCCAGTTCTATGTCTCGGAAGGCAGGCTCTCCTGCCAGCTCTACCAGCGTTCCGGCGATATCTTTCTCGGCGTGCCGTTCAACATCGCTTCTTACGCGCTGCTCACCCTGATGGTGGCGCAGGTGACGGGGCTGAAGCCCGGCGATTTCGTCCACACGCTGGGCGATGCGCATCTTTACGCGAACCATTTCGAGCAAGCGCGCGAACAGTTGCGGCGCACGCCCAAGGCGCTGCCGACGCTATCGATCAATCCGGAGGTGAGGGACCTCTTTGCCTTCCGCTTCGAGGATTTCCGGCTGGAAAACTATCTCGCCGATGCGACGATCAAGGCGCCGATCGCGGTGTGAGCCGCAAACGTCGGGCTTCTACCTACCTTGTTTCGAAATCGTTCGGCTGTTGCGCTGTGCCGTCCGCCGCGACCACCGTATCCGATGCTTTGATCCACGGCATCGGCCTGCAACGTTGCGCTGTATCCACCGCTATTTATCGGAGGCGGTGGCAGCACCACACAAGGCCATTGGATGGGCCATTGTTCGGGCTAGTCTGGCAAAAGCCGTTCCCTTGTTATATTCAGATGGATATATCGATTGGCTGGCTCGCGCCGATCGGATTTTTTCAAGCCCCAGGAGAGTTCATGCTGGTGCGCAAGGGTTTCGGATTGAAGGCGGCCGCCATTGGCGGTCTCACGACGATGTTGATCGCCGCTATGCCGGCTGCCCACGCGGATGACAAACTGATCGTCTTCGCCGCCGCAAGCATGAAGAACGCACTGGATGCCGTGAACACCGCCTGCGAGGCCGATGTCGGTGAGGCGGCTACGATTTCGTATGCGGCAAGCTCCGCGTTGGCCAAGCAGATCGAGGCCGGCGCGCCGGCCGATGTCTTCATCTCAGCCGACCTCGACTGGATGAAATATCTGTCCGACAAGAAGCTGACCAAGCCGGATACCGAAGTGAAGTTGCTCGGCAACCAGATCGTGCTGGTGGCGCCGAAGGATTCGTCGGTCGGAACCAGGATCGAAAAGGGTTTTGATCTTGCCGGGCTGATCGGCGACGGCAGGCTTGCCATGGGCGATTTCAAAGCGGTGCCGGCCGGCAAATATGGCAAGGCCGCACTTGAATCGCTCGGCGTCTGGTCCTCGATCGAAGGCAAGGTGGCACAGGCCGAGAACGTGCGCGCAGCGCTCAAGCTGGTCTCGACAGGCGAGGCAGCACTCGGCATCGTCTACGCCACCGACGCGTCCGCCGAGCCCGGCGTCAAAGTGATTGGCACCTTCCCGGAGGATTCGCACCCGCCGATCGTCTACCCGGTTGCCGAGATGGCGGATTCCAAGGACAAGGATGCGCCGGCATTTTTGGAATGCCTGCAATCCGCCAAGGCAGGCGAGGTCTTCAAGGCGCAAGGTTTTACGGTCCTTACGCCGAGCAACTGAGGCACACCAAAAGATGAATTGGTTGCTGGACCTCACTCCCGACGAATGGAATGCGGTCCGGCTGTCCGTCAAGGTGGCGACGGTGGCGATGATCGCCAGCCTGCCGCCCGGCATATTGATCGCGCTTGTGCTTGCCCGTGGCCAATTCTGGGGCAAGACGCTGCTCAACGGGCTGGTGCATCTGCCGTTGATCCTGCCGCCCGTGGTTATCGGCTATCTGCTGCTGCTCTCCTTCGGCAGGCGCGGCCCGGCCGGGGCGTTTCTGGCCGAGCATTTCGGCATTGTCTTTTCCTTTCGCTGGACGGGTGCCGCGTTGGCCTGCGCTGTCATGGGCTTTCCCCTGATGGTGCGGGCGATCCGGCTGTCGATCGAGGCGGTCGACCGCAGAATCGAGGCGGCAGCCGGAACGCTTGGCGCCAATCCGCTGTGGGTTTTCGGGACGATCACGCTGCCGCTGATCCTGCCAGGCCTGATCGCCGGTGCGATCTTGTCTTTCGCCAAGGCGATGGGCGAGTTCGGCGCAACGATCACATTCGTTTCCAACATCCCCAACGAGACGCAGACGCTGCCGTCAGCGATCTACACGTTCACGCAGGTGCCGGGCGGCGATGCCGGCGCGCTCAGGCTGACGCTGATCTCGTTCGTCATCTCGATGGGAGCACTTGTCGCGTCGGAGGTGCTGGCGCGGCGCGTCGGCAAGCGGATGGACATCGAATGACGGTCGTGGTCGACATCAGCCATCGGCTTGGCGATTTCGAGGTCGACGCCCGCTTCGAGAGCGCCGGGCGGCTGACCGCGCTGTTCGGGCCCTCGGGCTCCGGCAAGACGACGCTGATCAACATGATTGCCGGACTTATCCGGCCTGACAAAGGGCGGGTCGAGGCCGACGGCCGCGTGCTGGTCGATACGGATGCGGGCCTGTTCGTGCCGAAGCACAAGCGCCGCATCGGCATGGTGTTCCAGGATGCGCGGCTGTTTCCGCATATGAGCGTGGCGAGCAATCTGCGCTACGGCCGCTGGTTCACGCCGACGGCGGAACGCTATGCGGACATCAATGCCGTGGTCGACCTGCTCGGCATCGGCCCTTTGCTCGACCGGCGGCCGGCAAAGCTTTCCGGCGGCGAGAAACAGCGCGTGGCGATCGGCCGGGCGCTGCTCGCCAGTCCCAGATTGTTACTGATGGACGAGCCGCTGGCTTCGCTCGACGAGGCTCGCAAGGCAGAAATCCTGCCTTACATCGAGCGGCTGCGCGACGAGACGAAAATCCCGATCGTCTATGTCAGCCACTCGATCACGGAAGTGGCGCGATTGGCAAGCGACGTCGTTGTGGTGGCGCAAGGCAAAGTCGCTGCTTGCGGCCCGACCGGGGCGATCATGCAGCGGCTCGACCTGTTGCCGGCGGAAGAGCGCGGCGAGGGTGGCGCGGTGCTGGATACCGCGGTGCTGCGCCACGATGAAGTCTTTGGCATGACCGTGCTTGGCTCGGCGGCCGGCGAGATCCGCGTGCCGCTTCTGGCAACGCCGGTCGGCGCGCCGGTGCGCATCCGCATCCGTGCCCGCGATGTGATGATTGCTACCGAACAGCCGACGGGCCTCAGCGCGCTCAACATCTTGCCGGGCACGATCGTGGCGATAGCGCCGGGCGAGGGGCCGACGGTCGAGATCGGCATAGACTGCAATGGCGCAACCGTGCTTGCCCGGATCACCGAGCAATCGCGACAGACGCTGAAACTTCGGCTCGGTCGAAAAGTCTACGCGGTGATCAAGACGGTAAGCTTCGACCGGGCGAACACGAGCATCGGCTTGCCTGTCGAGGCGGATGGATGACCGGCGGATAATTGTCGCTGTATCATATTAGAATAGCGGTATCGCCGGAGAGCTTCTAGGATGGATGTGGCGTGACTGCGGAGGAGCAAATGCCGTCGCTGAGCTTGCGGATAAACCTCGATCCAGAAGGGCGCATCGGGCCGGGCAAGATCGAGCTTCTAGAGCAGATCGCCGCTTTCGGCTCGATCTCGGCTGCGGCGCGCGGCATGGAAATGTCCTACAAACACGCCTGGGATCTCGTCGAGGACATGAACCGGGTGTTCGGCAAGCCGCTGGTCGCGGCGCAGACCGGAGGGAAAAAGGGCGGCGGCGCCCAGTTGACTCCGGTGGGGCTTGCGGTGGTCAGCCGCTTTCGAGCCATCGAACGGGCTGCGGCTTCCGCGGCGGCCACTCATATGGAGGCACTACAGGCGGAGATCGATGCTGGGTGAGGTCGGTGGAATCTGTACCGGCCGAGCCTACTCCTCCGGCCCGCCGGGCTTGCGCAGCAGATAAGTGTCCATGATCCAGCCCTTTTTCCGCCGGGCTTCGTCGCGGGTTTTCACGATCTCGTCGCCGACATCGCCGAGGCGACCGGAAATGAGAATCTCGTCGGGCGTGCCGAGATAGGCGCCCCAGTGGATGACGAGGTCCTTGTCGTCCAGCCTATTGAAAGCGCATTTACCGTCCAGCATGACGACGGTGCTGCCGGCATTGTCGGGCAAACCTTCCTCGGTAAGCCGGCGGCCGGTGGTGATCTGAATTGCGTCGCCGATGCGGTTCAGCGCCATCTTATGGCCGGCGGCGAGCGCCTGGACAGCAGTGATGCCGGGGATCACCTCGAGCTCGAACTCGACATTGCCTCTCATGCGCACACGCTCCAGGATGCGCAGCGCGCTGTCGTAGAGCGAGGGATCGCCCCAGATCAGGAAGGCGCCGCAGCCATCTTGCGAAAGCTCGTCGCGGATCAGGTCTTCATAGATCGCAGCGATCGCCTCATGCCAGTCATCGACGGTCGAGCGGTAGGAGGGCGCCGGCTCGGCCCGCACCGGCACGTCGAATTCGACACGGCGCGAGTCTGGGTTGGTGACGAATCGGTCGCAGATCCGGCGGCGCAGTTCTGCAAGATCGTTCTTCTTCGCGCCCTTGTCGGGAATGAATAGCACGTCGGCGCGGTTCAAGCCGTCGATGGCCTGCACGGTCATATGGTCGGGATTGCCGGCGCCGATGCCGATGACGAGAAGCTTGCGCATAGGCGAACTCCTGCCCGATCGGAACGTCGGTGTCCAGACAAGCCTGGCAAGCGCCGACGAGTGCGCGGAAGGGCTTTGAAACTCCACATTGAAACAGCTAGAGTCATACCGGCATCTCGCCAAGGGAGCTTCCATGTTCCGTTATGTTCTGACCGCAGCGCTGGCGCTCTCGGCCACGCCCGTATTCGCCAATGATTCGATCGCCGAATTGGGAACGGGCGGCCTGATCCTGTCGCGCAGCGATGCGGTCGCCATGGAGAGTGAGGACCTCTACATCTCGCCGGAAAAGGTGACGGTCGACTACGTCTTCCGAAACAACACCGACAAGGATGTCGACGCGATCGTCGCCTTTCCGATGCCCGATATCGAAGGCGATCCGAACGAGATGCCGGCGATCCCCGACGGCCAGAGCGACAATTTCCTCGGCCTCGAGGTGACGATCGAAGGCGTGGCGGCAGAACCGCAGCTCGAGCAGAAGGCGTTTGCGCTCGGCATCGACATCAGCGCCGATTTGAAGGCGCAAAACGTGCCGTTCTACCCGTTCGGCGACGCGGCCAGGGCGGCATTGGCAAAGCTGCCGCAAGCGGTTGCCGACGACTGGATCGATCGCGGCCTCATCATCGAGGACACCACCGACGACGGTTCAGGCATGAAGACCGTCTATGTGCCGTTCTGGCAATTGCGCTCGACCTACTGGTGGCGCTCGACCTTTCCAGCCAACAGCGCAGTCCACGTCGCCCACCGCTACAAGCCGAGCGTCGGCGGTACGTCCTCGGTCAGCTTCTTCTATGATGGCCAGTTCCACGGCCAATACGCCGCCTACAAGACCCGTTACTGCATGGACGGCACGTTCGAGAACGCGATCCGCAAGGCAGCGAAGCGCAACCCCGACGGCACACCGAGATACTTCGAAAACCGCATCGCCTACATCCTGACCACTGGCGGCAACTGGGCGACGGGCACCATCGGCAAGTTCAAGCTGACGGTCGACAAGGGCGATCCAAAGAACCTGGTCTCGTTCTGTGGCGAAAACGTCAGGAAAGTCGGGCCGACGCGTTTCGAGATGACAGCGGAAAATTTCTACCCTGAGCACGACATCGACATATTGCTGCTGGCGCCTTCGGGTGATGGCGGGAGCGGCGGCTGATGGACGTCGCGATCTATGTCGCCATCGCCGAAAATGGCGTGATCGGGCGCGATGGCGGTTTGCCGTGGCGGCTTTCCAGCGATCTCAAGCGGTTCAAGGCCGACACGATGGGCAAACCTATCATCATGGGTCGCAAGACCTATGAAGGCATCGGCCGGCCTCTGCCGGGCAGGCTCAACATCGTGGTGACCCGCGACAAGGCCTGGCGCGCCGAGGGCGTCGAAATCGTGCATTCGCTCGACGAGGCGATCAGCCTGGCGAAGGTGCGCGGGCGCTGCATGGCCGGCGCCGACGAAATCTGCGTCATCGGCGGCGGCGAGATCTATACCCAGGCGCTGCCGCTGGCCGACCGCTTGCATGTCACCCATATCCTTGCCGCGGTCGACGGCGACGCGCATTTCCCGCCGATCGACCCGGATTTGTGGCACATTGTTCGTTCGCAGGACGTTCCGGCCGGTGAAAAGGATAGTCATGCGACACGCTATTCGGTTTACGAGCGACGCCGCGACGTGCATTGAGAGACATTAAAGGGTCGCGACGGTCCAAAACGGACGGTGACGACGACCGATCGCGTTGAAAGCGTGCCGTCGCATCCCTATAGAAGAACAACACTCGATTTTGCGTCGTCAGGCCGGCGCGTGAGGGAGCGAAAGGACATTCATGCCCTGGAATGACAAAAGCGGCGGTGGCGGCGGCCCATGGGGCGGCGGCAACAATCCAGGACCCTGGGGGCAGGGACCAAAGGGGCCTAGCGGTCCGCAGGGCTCGCCTCCCGATCTCGAAGACATCATCCGGCGCGGCCAGGACAGGTTGCGGCGCGCGTTGCCGGGTGGCGGTGGCGCCAGCCCAGCCGTGTTCGGGCTGATCGCGGCGGCGCTTGTGGTGCTGTGGGCGTTCAAGGCGGTCTATACCGTGCAGCCAGACGAGGTTGCGGTCGAACTCAGATTCGGCGTGCCAAAGGCGGAGTTCTCGCAGCCAGGCCTGCATTTCCATTGGTGGCCCATCGAGACGGTCGAGACGGCCAACATCGCCGAACAACTCGTCAACATCGGCGGCGGCACCGCCTCCGGCAACGGTTCAGGGCTGATGCTTTCGGGCGACCAGAACATCGTCAACGTCCAGTTCTCTGTGGCCTATCAGGTCTCCGATCCGAGGGCCTATCTGTTCGACGTGTCCGATCCCGACGGCATGCTGCGGCAGGTCGCCGAAAGCGCCATGCGCGAAGCGGTCGGTCGGCGGCCGGCTCAGGACATCTTCCGCGATGATCGCGAGGGCATTGCGGCGTCCGTGCGCGAAATCATCCAGACGACGCTGGACGGCTATCGGGCCGGCCTGAACGTCAACGCGATCTCGATCGAGGATGCCGCACCGCCGCGCGAAGTGGCCGACGCGTTCGACGAGGTGCAGCGCGCCGAACAGGACGAGGACAAGTTTGTCGAGCAGGCCAACCAGTATTCCAACCAGAAGCTCGGCCAGGCGCGCGGCGAGGCCGCACAGATCCGCGAGGAGGCGGCCGGCTACAAGAACCGGGTCGTGCAGGAGGCCGAAGGCGAGGCGCAGCGCTTCATCTCGGTCTATGACGAATACGCCAAGGCGCCGGATGTGACGCGCCAGCGGCTTTATCTGGAAACGATGGAGAGGGTTCTGAAGGATTCCAGCAAGGTCATTATCGAGCAAGGCAGCGGACCAGGGGTCGTTCCCTATCTGCCGCTGCCCGCACTGCAGCAGAAGGCGCCGGCGCCGGTCCTCGGAGGAACCCAGTGATGGCCAACCGTCTTCCCATCATCGCCGTCATTGCCGCGGTTATCCTGTTCCTGCTCTATTCGTCGGTCTTCGTTGTCAATGCGCGCCAGCAGGCGCTGGTCCTCAGGTTCGGCGAAATCGTAGACGTCAAGAGCCAGCCGGGCATCTATTTCAAGGCGCCGTTCGCATTCTTCGATGCCGACAGCGTGCAGTTGATCGAAAACAGGGTGCTGCGCTTCGACCTCGACAACATCCGCGTCCAGGTTTCAGGCGGCAAGTTCTATGAGGTCGACGCCTTCATCGCTTATCGGATCTCCGATCCGCGCGTGTTCCGCTCCGCGGTGTCCGGCCAGATCGAACTGGCCGAGGCACGGTTGAGGACGCGTCTCGACGCGGCCTTGCGCCGGGTTTACGGTTTGCGCGATTTCGAGGCGGCGCTCTCGGAAGAGCGAGCCGTGATGATGCGCGAAGTGCGCGACCAGCTGAGGCCCGACGCCACGTCGCTCGGCCTGCAGATCGAGGATGTCCGCATTCGCCGAACCGATTTGACGGCGGAAGTCTCGCAACAGACATATGACCGCATGAAGGCTGAGCGTCTGGCCGAAGCCGAGCGGCTGAGGGCGCGCGGCAACGAGGCGGCGCAGCGCATCAGAGCGCGCGCCGACCGCGAAGTGGTGGAGATCGTTGCGGAGGCACGGAGAGAGTCTGAAATCCTGCGCGGTGAAGGCGAAGCTCAACGCAGCGCCACCTTCGCGAACGCCTACCAGCGCGATCCAGCCTTCTTCGACTTTTACCGGTCGATGAATGCCTACGGCACGGCGCTGGACAATACCGGGACGACGATGGTGCTGTCGCCGAATTCGGAATTCTTCCGTTTCTTCCGCAATCCCGCCGGCGCGGATGCGCCGGCAGCGCCGCCCGCAGCACCTGCTGCACCGGCAGCGCAGCCAGGCACCGGCCAGTAACGGCCGGTGCAGGATTTTCTGGCGGCAATAGGCTTGGTTCTCGTCGTCGAGGGCCTGGTCTATGGCGGCTTTCCCGGCCTCGCCAAGAAACTTGCCGGCGAAGTTCTGTCGATGCCGGAGAATGCGCTGCGGGTCGCCGGGCTGATTGCCATCGCCGTTGGCGTCGGCCTCGTCTGGCTGGTGCGGGGTGGATGACGGTTTATGATTTCGGGATAACGGAGGTTTTATCCTCTGCCGATAGCCATAGCCGCAAACGTGCCGTATTTCTTGCCAACATGGTTCGACGCAGCGTTTTCGGCGAGCGCTTTTCTTCTCAGAGACACCGGGAGACTTCTCGATGACATCCAACAGGTTTTTGCGCGCGGCGAGGCGGACGTTCACCGCGGGTGCTGCAGCACTTCTTATCGGCGCCGCTACCGTCCCGTCGTTGGTGACGCCTGCGGCCGCCGCCGACGGCCCGGCTTCGGTCGCCGATCTCGCGCAGGGCCTGCTCGGCGCCGTGGTCAACATATCGACCTCGCAGAGGGTGAAGGGCACGGAAGGCCCGGGCGCGGTGCCGATGCCGCAGCTTCCGGAGGGCTCGCCCTTCCAGGATTTCTTCGACGATTTCTTCAAGAACCGTCCCGGCGAACAGGGCAACCCCTCGCAAAAGGTGCAGTCGCTGGGCTCCGGCTTCGTGGTCGACGCCGAGCAGGGGATCGTGGTGACGAATAATCACGTGATCGCCGATGCCGACGACATCGAGGTGAATTTCTCCGACGGCGTGACACTGAAGGCGACGCTGGTCGGCACAGACACCAAGACCGACGTGGCGGTGCTGAAGGTCGATCCAAAAGGGCACAAACTGACGGCGGTGAAATTCGGAGATTCCAGCAAGATGCGCGTCGGTGACTGGGTGATGGCGATCGGCAATCCGTTCGGCCTCGGCGGCACCGTGACGGTCGGCATCGTCTCGGCCCGCAACCGCGACATCAATTCCGGTCCCTATGACGACTTCATCCAGACCGATGCCGCGATCAACCGCGGCAATTCCGGCGGGCCGCTGTTCAACAGCGACGGCGAGGTGATCGGCATCAACACGGCGATCATCTCGCCGTCCGGCGGCTCGATCGGCATCGGCTTTTCCATCCCCTCGCAGCTTGCGTTGGGCGTCGTCGACCAACTCCGCCAGTTCGGCGAGACGCGGCGCGGCTGGCTCGGCGTGCGCATCCAGCCGGTGACGGACGACATTGCCGAAAGCCTCGGCATGGCCACCGCCAAGGGCGCGCTGGTCGCCGGCGTCATCAAGGGCGGGCCTGTCGACAACGGCACCATCCTGGCGGGCGACGTCATCATCAAGTTCGACGGCAGGGACGTCAATGAAATGCGCGACCTGCCACGCGTCGTCGCGGAGAGCACGGTCGGCAAGGCTGTCGACGTGGTCATCGTGCGCAAGGGCGTCGAGCAGACAGTGAAGGTGACGCTCGGCCGGCTCGAAGATGGCGAAAAGCTTGCCAGCGGCGAGAATGGCAATACCGACCAGGACAATGGCGACAAGGCGCCTGCCGTTTCGACGGTTTCCGTGCTCGGCATGACCGTTGGCGAGCTCAACGACGAGACGCGGACGAAATTTGGCATCGCCGCCGAAGTTTCCGGCGTCGTCATCACCGACGTCGCCAAGGATTCGGCCGCTGCCGAACGCGGCATCCAGGCCGGCGAGGTGATCACCGAGATCGCGCAGGAATCGGTCGCCACGCCCAAGGATGTCATGGACCGGATCGCTGCGTTGAAGGAGCAGGGACGCAAGAATGCGCTGCTGATGCTGGCGTCAAAGTCCGGCGAATTGCGATTTGTGACGATCCGGATGGACTGAGTCCGGTAAAGGCTGCAACTTTGATTTGGAGGGAAAAGGGCGGCTAGCGAGCCGCCTTTTTTCTTGCTCGCCAATCCTTGGCTGTCAGCCTGTAGAACACATGCCGCTTGAGCATGGCGTGGCTGTCCGGAATGCCGGGGTGGTCGAAATCTCTGGCCGGATCGGCGACCATGCCCAGGCGTTCCATGACGGCGGTGGACCGGCTGTTATCCCTAACAGCGAAGGATACGATTTCCTCGAGGCCAAGCGTTTCGAATCCATAGGCGAGCCAGGCTTCGGCTGCCTCGGTGACATAGCCATGGCCCCAGAATTCGGGCGCCAGGCGCCAGCCGATCTCGACGGTGCCGGCCGGCAAGAAGAGCAAATGATCGGTTCGGGTTATGCCGACGAAGCCGATGCATTGGCCGGTGACGGCGATCTCGGCGGCTGAGAAGCCGAAACCGTCACGGTCGATGACGGCGCGCAATTCATCCATCTTGACGTCGGCCTGCGCGCGGTCGCGGCGAAACGGAAAGTATTCCATGACGCGCTCGTCGGAGTTGATGCGGTAGAAGAGCTCACGGTCGCGATCCTCCCAGTTGCGCAGGATCAGGCGCTCGGTGCGGATCGGCGTCACTCTACAAATTCCTCCCGCCGGTAGCCCTGCAGATAGAGAAGCGCGGTCAGGTCGCCATGATCGATGCGGAATTTTGCCTCCGCCGCCACGACCTGCTTGGCATGAAGTGCCACACCGGTGCCGGCAAGGCGGATCATGTCGAGGTCGTTGGCGCCATCGCCGACAGCAAGGGCGTCGGCGGTCGTCAGCCCGAGGCGCGCCGAAATCTCAAGCAGCGCATCGGCCTTGGCGGCGCGCCCCAGGATCGGCTCGGCCACCAGCCCGGTGAAGCGGCCATCCTGCTCGATCAGGCGGTTGGCGCGGTTCTCCTGAAACCCGAGCATGGCGGCGATGCGTGAAGTAAAGACATTGAAGCCACCCGACACGAGTGCAGTCCATGCGCCGCTGGCCCGCATGGTCTGGACAAGCGCGCGGCCGCCGGAAGCCAGCGTCAGGCGGTTGGCGATGACGCGGTCGACCACGATAGCGTCGAGGCCTTTCAGCAGCGCCACCCGCTCGCGCAAGGCCGGCTCGAAAGCGATCTCGCCATTCATCGATCGCGCCGTGATGGCGGCGACGTAGTCCTTGACGCCGATCTCGTCGGCAAGCTCGTCGATGCACTCCTGGTCGATAACAGTCGAATCCATATCGGCGATGAGGATTTTCTTCCGCCTTCCCTCGGCCTGCTGGACGATAACGTCGACCGGTTCGGGTGCGAGCACGGCGCGCAGGCTGGCGGTCGTTTCAGCGGCTTCGGCCGTCTCGGGCAAAGCGAATTCGCAGGCGATGCCGTCGGCCAGCCAGCGAACAGTGCTTGCGCCGACCGACAGTGACGCCATATTCACAAGCGCCGGCGACAATGCGCGGCCGGCGGGATGGGACACAAGCGTGGCGATCAGCGGCATCGAAAATTCCGGCGGGCAGGCGGGCGAGGGCCGCGTTAACAACGCGATCCTGATAGCCGGGCCGACCGCCAGCGGCAAGTCCGCCCTGGCACTTGACCTCGCCGAGCGCAATGGCGGCGTCGTCGTCAACACCGATTCCATGCAAGGCTATTCGGTGCTCGACGTGCTGACGGCGCGACCGACTGCTGCCGAGCTCGCTCGCGTCCCGCATTTCCTCTACGGACATGTCCATCCCTCCACCCCCTATTCCACCGGCGCCTGGCTGCGCGATGTGATGAAGCTCATCGACGACGGTGCGTTCTTGGAACGGCCGGTCGGCACGTTCTTCGAACGGCCGGCGATTTTCGTCGGTGGTACGGGGCTTTATTTCCGGGCGCTTGCGGAAGGCATTTCGGAAATGCCCGACATTCCGCAGTCGATCCGTGATCGCTGGCGCTACGAACTCCAGGAGCAGGGCGCGGCCAAGCTGCACCGCATCCTGCTGCGCGAGGATTCGGCAGCCGGCATGATGCTGAAGCCGACCGACGGCCAGCGCATCGTGCGAGCGCTGGAGGTGCTCGACGCGTCGGGCCGTTCCATCCTGGAATGGCAGGCGGAGCGCGGCCGTCCGTTGATCGACAGAGCCAGCACGCGCTTCTTTGTGATCGAACCGGAGCGAGCGGAGCTGGTGGAGCGGATCGAGGCGCGGTTCGACCGCATGCTGGAGAAAGGTGCTCTCGACGAGGTCAGACGGCTGACCGATCTTGGCCTCGATCCGGACTTGCCGGCGATGAAAGCGATCGGCGTTCGCGAACTGCAGGCCGCAATGGCCGGCGAGTTGAGTTTTCCCGAAGCGATCGAGCGCGCGAAGATCGCGACGCGACAATATGCCAAGCGCCAGGCGACCTGGTTCAGGCATCAGTTGGGTCCGGAATGGCTGAGATTGCGCTCCGGTGATCGTGTGGAATCCACGATCTCGGATACCCTTTCCAGTGCAACCTGAAAAGTTGATTTTGAGGGGAGACTTCCCGTTGAAGTTGTCCTAATTAACCCTCCGTAAGCCCGTCCATGTCATAACGTCTTTGGGAATTTTCCAACGGGGAGCAGATGCGTTTTCACAAGGCGGAATCAGCCTTTTTCGTCTTTATCTTCGTGATCCTGGCCGCCGGCCTGGTGACGCTTCACGCCTATGGGCTTCTGCAAGCCTTCGCCGAAGAGGTTCATACACCCGCCAGGGTCGACGAGATCATCTATCTCAACAAGCTGTTGTTTGGGACCGGCGTGCTTTTGGCGACTGCCCTGTTCTTCGGCATTTTCTTCATCTACCCGCTGATTCGCAAGCAGGCGACGGAAGAAGGCAAGTTGCGCGCCATGACGGTTTCGCTCAGCGCCCGTTCGGAAACACTGGAGCATGCGGCGCTGACCGACGGCCTGACCGGTATGCAGAACCGGCGCTATTTCGACGATGCACTGAAGGAATATCTTGAGGAATTCCGCCGCATCGAGAAGCCGGTCGGGCTGATGATCCTTGATCTCGACCATTTCAAGCAGGTCAACGACACCCACGGCCATGATGTTGGTGACCAGGTGTTGCGGGCGGTCGCCAGCTGTCTCAAGGACATGACACGCTATCACGACGTGGTGGCGCGCCTGGGTGGCGAGGAGTTCGCAGTGGTCACGCCCAACATGGATGCCGAACTTCTGTCCAAATTCGCCGAGCGCATCCGCAAGGCGATTGCCAACATGTCGATACTGTCCGGCAATGTCCGCCTGAAGATCACCACCAGCGTTGGCCTTGCCGTCTGGGACCGCAAGGAAACCGCCGAAGAGTTTTATCGCCGCGCCGACCGCCAGCTGTATGAGGCCAAGAGGCAAGGCCGAAACCGCGTCTGCGCCTGAAATCCCGGAGAGAATTCATGAGGCCGGCCGACTGACGCAGCTTTCTCGACTTCCGGTGCTCATGGACTCAAATGTCCACTCCGCTCCGGGTTCTCGAAAGCCACGTCATTCGATCCGGCCTGATGAATCCCTTCCGGGATTTACCCAAGTCTAGAGAGTGACAAAGTCTTCAGGATTCATCGGCCGCTGGGCTCAATCGTTTTGCGGGCGCAAGCCGAAGGTTGCGGGTTTCAGGCCATAGCGCATGTCGAAATCGTCGTCGGGTTGGACGCGCGGGACGGGCGGCTTGCGATAGTCGGGATCGCCGGCCTGACGGCCGGAATCCACGACTTCGGCGAAGGCCATCGCCTGCTGCGGTTTTGGCACGTTGCGCAGCCTTTCGACGATCGCCACCAGGTCGACATCCTTGCCGGTTTCGGACGGTAAGGCTTCCTCGCGCTTGGCCGTGCCGGGAATCAGCTCATCGGACATTTTTTCGAACTTCAGCCGCATGGTCGTCGCCACGCCCTCACCGAAGGCGATGGCTTCGCGCTGGCCCATCGAAGACAGAAATGCCAGCGTCGAGGCCGAGGAATCGGCGATCGCCGAGCGGATGATCGCCTGGTCCTGCTCATTGGCAAGCCGCATGGCGAAAAAGGTCGAGCACTGCGACAGGATGGTGGGATCGAGCTCGCCCGGGCGCTGGGTGACGATGCCGAGATAACAGCCATATTTGCGGCCTTCCTTGGCGATGCGCGACAGCGCGTGTCGGGTCGGCGCAAAACCAAGGCGCGGGTCGGCCGGCATATAGCGGTGTGCTTCCTCGCACAGCAAAAGCAGCCGCAGCCGGCCTTCGCTCCACAGTGCAAGGTCGAAGGCCAGGCGCGCCAGCACCGAACAGACGGAATTGACCACTTCCGACGGCATGCCGGCCATCTCGAAGCAGGTCACCGGGCGCCCGTGATGCGGCACGCGGAAAATATTGCCGATCGTCTCGTGGATCGTATCTTCGATCAGCCGCGAATTGAACATGAAGCGGTAGCGCGGATCCGAGGCTGCCGATTCGATGCGCGTCTTGAGCGACTTGAGGGTGGGGCGGTCGTTCTTGCTTTCCAGCAGTCCCATGCGCTCGTCGATCTGCTTGATAAGATCGACAACGCGATAGGGCACCGGCGTGTCCGCGGTCAGTGCGTCAGTGCCGCGCCTGAGATACGTGCCCGAATTCGGGTTGCGATACAGGTTCTTGGCTGCGGGAATGAGATCGCGCAAGGCATCGACCTCTTCCGGCACGGTCTCGCGCCCGCGAAACAGCACTTCGGCAAATTCCTCGAGCTTGAACATCCAGAAGGGCAGGTCCAGCGTCGTCGAATCGACCCTGACGCAGTGCTCGGGCAAGGACGCGGCGAACTCGTTGTGCGGATCGAGGATAAGAACGCGCAGGTCGGGTCGAGCGGCGATCGATTTGCGCAAAAGCAGCGAGACAGCGGTGGATTTGCCGACGCCTGTGGTGCCGACAATGGCGAAATGGCGCGCCAGCGTGTCGTCGATGGCGATGTTGGCGTCGATCGCCTCATCCTGTGACAGCGTGCCGATGGTGATCGAATGACGTCCGGCGAGATCATAGACCGCCTGCAGGTCGCGGCTGCGGATGCGGTGGGCGATGGCGCCGATATGCGGATAGGTGGTGATACCGCGGTCGAAAATCGGTTTGGCGCCGGACTCGGCGCCGTCGCGGACCTCGCCGATGAGCTCGATGCTGACCTCGATCGGGTTCTGGCCCGCATTGCTCCAGGCGCGATCCGACTTGCCGATCTCGTAGACCAGGCCGACGGTTCGCGTGGCGCCGAGATTGATGGAGATCATCTTGCCGACGCTCCAATGGGCGGTGACCGTGCCTTCGGCATCGGCGGCATGGGCGCTGATGGTGGCGCGCGCGCCGTCGCACTGGACGACATTGCCCAGAATGCGGTTGTCGTTCTGCTCCGCCTTGCGGCGCTCCTGCAAAGTCGGCTCTCCGACGGAGGCTTCGCGGTCGACGAACATGGACAGGCTGTTTCCCATTTCCCCAGGCAATCGACCTTACACCGACGGGGTTAAGGGGGGATGAGGTCGGATGGTGTAGGGGACATTAAACCATTCGCAAAAATTGGACCGATCGGCCCCCTTGCTCGACTCCAGAATTTCGATATACCGGATGAATGACTGATATAGCGAACGATATCTCCTCGACCATCGGCAGGAGAATACACTCCGAAAGAGCCTTGAGGGACTGGTCGCTGGCGGAGCTCGCGGACCGGTCCGACGTGTCGAAAGCCATGCTCAGCACGATAGAGCGCGGCAAGACGAGCCCGACCGCGGCACTTCTCGTGCGGATCGCCGCGGCCTTCGGCATGACGCTTTCCACCCTCATCGCGCGGGCCGAGCTGCAAGGCGGTGGGCTGCTTCGCGAAAGCGATCAGCCGCTCTGGCGCGATCCCGCCACGGGCTATGTCCGGCGGCATCTTTCGCCAGTCTCGGACATGCCGCTCGAACTGATCCGGGTCCAATTGCCGGCGGGGGCCAAGGTGAGCTTTCCGGCAGCGTCCTATGCCTTCATCAGACAGCAGATATGGCTGATTTCCGGACGGCTGGAATTCACCGAGGGCAACATCGTGCACAATCTCGAACCGGGTGACTGCCTGGCGCTTGGCGCGCCGTCGGATTGCACCTTCCACGCTCCGGGACCGGCCGCCGCCGACTATCTGGTCGCGCTGGCAAGAGGCTGAGGCAATGACGTGTCGCCCCAAACGCACCGACAATGGCGGGCCGCCCCTTGACGACTATGAGGGTCCGCCATGGGGCAAGGGCGACGCCTACATCTTCCTTGCCTGGCAGGCGGCCCACGCCAAAGCCTGGAAAGCGCCAAGCCGTGACGTCATGTTGATGCGGCTGGACAAGGCCGAGCGGCTGGGCCTGACCTATGAGGAATACACGCTCGAACTGCTGGAGCGCGGGCGGCATCTGCAGGAAGAAGATGCCGAGCGCATCGCGGAAATTCGTCGGGCCAGGAAGCGAAGGCGTGCCAGCCTTTCCGACTGACGGCAGCGACGATCACGGCTTCACAGTCGTTTCATCTTGTTCAAGGACCAGCTCACGCATGAGTTCCATCGAAATCAAGGCTCTGACACAAACTGCGGAAACGCACGCAATGCTGGTCGATATGGTGATCGAGACGGTTGCGGCCGGTGGATCAGTCAGTTTCATGCATCCGCTGGCGCCGGACTTGGCAGGCGCCTTCTGGAGGAAGTCGCTTATTGCGGCTGCAAGAGGCGAAAGAGCTGTGCTCGGCGCCTGGGACGGCGAGGCTCTGGTCGGCACCGTTACCTTGCTGCTCGACTGTCCCCCCAACCAGCCGCACCGGGCCGAGATCGCCAAGCTGATGACCCGCGTCGATCATCGCGGCAAAGGCGTGGCCACCCGCCTGATGCGGGCGGCCGAAAGCCTCGCCGTCGAGAAGGGCCGCACACTGCTGGTCCTGGATACAGCGACAGAGGAGGGCGCTTCCGGTCTCTATGACAGGTTGGGCTTCACGCTTGCCGGTGAGATACCGGGCTATGCATTGAAGCCGCATGGCGGACTAACCGGTACGCTTATCTACTGGAAGCGCATCGGCCAGTCCCGGTGACAGCCCTGAATTTCTATCCCGTGTGGTGGACCTGCTGCAGCCCGTAGACCGGCGTTGCGATGCCCTCGTGCCGTGCTTTCAACTGCAGCGACAGGAACTGCGAATAGTGGCGTGACTGGTGCAGATTGCCGCCATGAAACCAGAGTGCTTCCTGTTGCGTCGGCTTCCACATGTTGCGCTGTTCGCCCTCCCAAGGACCGGGATCCTTGGTGGTGTTCGAGCCGAGACCCCAGCACTTCCCGACTTTGTCGGCGACCTCTTTCGAGATCAGCTCCGCCGCCCAGCCGTTCATCGAACCGTAGCCGGTGGCATAGACGAGGACGTCGGCCGGCAGTTCGGTGCCGTCGCTGAGCAGGACCGAATGTTCCTTGATCTCGGTCACGTCGACGCCGCTCTTCAGCTTGATGGCGCCGTCGATGATGAGCTGTGAGGCGCCGATATCGATATAGTAGCCGGAACCGCGCCTGAGATATTTCATGAACAGGCCGGAGCCGTCGTCGCCCCAGTCGAGCATGAAGCCGGCCCTTTCCAGGCCCTCGTAGAAGGCAGCATCGCGCTTCTTCATCGTCTCGTAGAGCGGAATCTGGAATTCGTGCAGGATCTTGTAGGGCAGGGAGGCGAAGATGAGATCGGCCTTGGCCGTCGTCATGCCGTTTTGCACGGCTTGCTCCGAATAGAGCGCGCCGAGCCCGATATCCATCAGCGTGTCGGATTTGACGATGTGCGTGGTCGAGCGCTGCACCATGGTGACGTCGACGCCGGCTTCCCAGAGTGCGGCGCAGATATCATGCGCGGAATTGTTCGAACCGATGACGACGACCTTCTTGCCAACGTAGCTGTCCGGACCGGGATGTTTCGCAGAATGGTGCTGATCACCTTTGAAATTCTCCATGCCCTTGAACTTCGGGGTGTTGGGCCGGCCAGACATGCCGGTGGCCAGCACCAGCTGCTTCGGCTTCAGCGTTATGTCCTTGCCATCGCGATGGACGACGACCGCCCATTCCTTTTTCTCGTCGTCATAGGCGGCGCTCTTGGCCTCCGTGGAGGACCAGTAGTTCAGCTCCATGACCTTGGTGTACATTTCCAGCCAGTCGCCGATCTTGTCCTTGGGCGAGAAGACCGGCCAGTTCCTGGGGAAGTCGATATAGGGCAGATGATCGTACCAGACCGGGTCGTGCAGGCAGAGCGACTTGTAGCGCCTGCGCCATGAATCGCCGGCACGCTCGTTCTTCTCGACGATGATGGTCGGCACGCCGAGTTGCCTCAGCCGGGCACCGAGCGCGATGCCGCCCTGGCCGCCGCCGATGATCAGCGTGTAGGGCTGACTGACAAAGCCAAGTTCGGCGGCTTCTTTCTCACGCTCCTCTTTCCAGGTCGGCCGGTTTTTTCCGTGACCATGCTTGGCGCCCAACGGCCGGGCGAAGCCGGCGGGTTCCTCATGACCCTTCAGCTCGACCATGGTGGTGAGCAGCGTCCATATCTTGCCGTTCTTCAGCCTGATATGGCCGAAGCCGCGCGCGACCTCCGTTTCGAAACTGATCCAACCTTCGAGCAGCCCGTCGCTCTCGGCGGCGTCTTCGCCCTTGGCGATCGCCCAGTTCGAAGGTCTTGTCTTCGCCAGCTGGCTCGTCAGCATGTCGTGCACCTGGTCGCGACCTTCCATGGTCTTGATGTTCCAGGTGAAGGTCACCAGGTCGCGCCAGTAGCAGTCTTCCTGAAAGCACCCGACCGCCTTGTCGATGTTGCCGGCGGCAAGCGCTGCGCTGAATTGGTCGAGCAGGTCGGACAGTTTCTTGGCTGGGGCCTTGTCGAGCATCAAATTTCCTCCCGTGAAGTCCTGGTCGTCATCGTGGCTTTGCCGGACCCTCCCAGCCCGGTTGACCGGAGTATCGCGGCAAACTGTGCGCCGCGTCACGTCGTCAAATAGTTTGGTGTGGTTTCAATGGCTTATCGGGATGATTGCGGACCTTGGTACTGCCGGCGATCGTACCGGAGCGGTGTCTTGTGGCGAAAATAGCTGGCTCAATGCGATGATGGTCAACGGGCGCGTCTGATGCGGGCAACGGGTTCAAACCCTTTTGATCCTGTGCACATTCGCCGTTGACAGCGGCGCAAAACCAATTCTATTGTCCGCCACCATGAAAACGGCACTCATTCTCGTAGTAGGAAAGCGCGTGGGCAAGGCGGTGTAACCGCCGGGCGAAAACCTCCCATGCGCAGACACAGGCTCCCTCGGGGGCCTTTTTTATTGCCCGAAACACGACTAAACGACCAGCAATCGCCCGATGGCGAACAGTACGGGACCAGACCGATGAGCAGTGGACAGAACGAGCGGCGCGAAATGACGGGCGCCGAAATGGTGGTGCAGGCGCTGAAAGACAACGGCGTCAAGCATGTTTTCGGCTATCCGGGCGGCGCGGTTCTCCCGATCTATGATGAAATCTTCCAACAGGACGAGGTCGAGCACATCCTCGTCCGTCACGAGCAAGGCGCGGGTCATGCGGCGGAGGGCTACGCGCGCTCGACCGGCAAGGCCGGCGTCATGCTGGTGACATCGGGGCCGGGAGCCACCAACGCGGTGACGCCGCTGCAGGATGCGCTGATGGATTCGATCCCGCTGGTCTGCCTGACCGGTCAGGTACCGACCTCGCTGATCGGCTCGGACGCGTTCCAGGAGTGCGACACGATCGGCATCACACGCCCCTGCACCAAACACAATTGGCTGGTGAAGGACGTCAACGAGCTCGCGGCAATCATCCACGAGGCCTTCCACGTCGCAACGACAGGACGTCCCGGTCCGGTCGTCGTCGACATCCCGAAGGACGTGCAGTTCGCCAAGGGCATCTACGTGCCGCCACAGACGGCGCCGCGCACGAGCTATCGGCCTAAGGTCCAGGGCGACCTGGAAAAGATCAAGGCGGCGGTCGAGCTGATGGCCAACGCCAAAAGGCCGATCCTCTATACGGGCGGCGGTGTCATCAATTCCGGTCCGGAGGCCAGCCATTTGCTGCGCGAACTGGTCGACCTCACCGGCTTCCCGATCACCTCGACGCTGATGGGCCTTGGCGCCTATCCGGCTTCGGGCAAGAACTGGATGGGCATGCTCGGCATGCACGGCACCTATGAAGCCAACATGGCGATGCATGATTGCGACGTCATGGTCTGCATCGGCGCGCGCTTCGACGACCGCATCACCGGCCGGCTCACCGCGTTCTCGCCGAACTCGAAGAAGATCCATATCGACATCGATCCGTCGTCGATCAACAAGAACGTCCACACCGATGTGCCCATCATCGGCGATGTCGGCCGGGTGCTGGAGGATCTGGTGCGGCTGTGGCGGGCGACCGCCAAGGCCGACAAGAAGGCGCTCCACCCGTGGTGGGAGCAGATCGCGAAATGGCGGGCGCGGGATTCACTCGCCTACAAGATGAACCACGAAGTGATCATGCCGCAATATGCCGTCCAGCGGCTCTACGCGCTGACCAAGGACATGGACACCTACATCACCACCGAGGTCGGCCAGCACCAGATGTGGGCGGCGCAGCACTATCATTTCGAGAAGCCGAACCGCTGGATGACCTCCGGTGGGCTCGGCACGATGGGCTACGGCCTGCCGGCGGCGCTCGGCGTGCAGATCGCGCACCCGGACGCGCTGGTCATCGACATTGCCGGCGATGCCTCGGTGCAGATGACGATGCAGGAGATGAGTGCGGCGGTGCAGCACGAAGCGCCGATCAAGATCTTCATCCTCAACAACCAGTATATGGGCATGGTGCGGCAGTGGCAGCAGCTTCTGCACGGCAACCGGCTGTCGCATTCCTACACCGAGGCGATGCCGGATTTCGTCAAGCTTGCCGAAGCCTATGGCGGCCACGGCATTCGTTGCGAGAAGCCGGACGAGCTGGACGACGCGATCAAGGAGATGATTTCGGTGAAGAAGCCGGTGATCTTCGACTGCCGGGTCGCCACACTTGCCAACTGCTTCCCGATGATCCCGTCGGGCAAGGCGCATAACGAGATGCTTCTGCCGGACGAGGCGACCGACGAGGCGGTGGCCAATGCCATCGACGCCAAAGGCAGGGAATTGGTGTAACGCCCAAGCCGAGGCAGGGCTTGTCGGAAGAAGCCGTGCGGAAACAGAGAAACAGCTCAAAAGTTTGAAATCGAGAACCATGTCATGAACGCACAGCTTCAACCGACCGGCTCCGCCTATTTCATAGCCAAGGAAACGGAAAAGCCGGAGAACCACACGCTTTCCGTGCTGGTCGACAATGAGCCGGGCGTGCTGGCCCGGGTCATCGGCCTGTTTTCCGGACGCGGCTACAACATCGAGAGCCTGACGGTTTCCGAAACCGAGCATGAGAAGCATCTGTCGCGAATCACCATCGTGACGCGCGGCACGCCGCATGTGCTGGAGCAGATCAAGCACCAGCTCGAGCGCATCGTGCCGGTACACCGTGTCGTCGATCTCACGGTGCGCTCGCACGAGCTCGGTCAGGAACGGCCGCTGGAGCGGGAACTCGCGCTGGTGAAAGTGGCCGGCACCGGCGAAGCTCGTGTCGAGGCGCTGAGGCTGGCCGACGCCTTTCGCGCCAGCGTCATCGATGCCAACACCGAGCATTTCATCTTCGAGATCACCGGCAAGGGCTCCAAGCTCGACCAGTTCATCGCCATCATGAAGCCGCTCGGACTGGTCGAGATCTGCCGCACCGGCGTGGCGGCGATGAATCGCGGCCCGCAAGGGATGTGATGGTCCGGCGCTTTGGGTCCAGTGCTCTGGCGCCGCCTGTATTTATTCTGTCGCTTGATCCTGATCTTCTGGCCCGGCTGCCGCCGTGAGGTGGCCTTTGTGCGTCTGAGGTAAAAGGACAATATTGCTGACCTGCTTGGGAGGAAGCCATGACCCTCGACGCATTCCTTGCCCTGCTGGTCTATGCCTTCGTGACCTCGATCACGCCGGGTCCGAACAACTTCATGCTTCTGGCCTCCGGCGTGAATTTCGGTTTCGCCAAAACCATTCCCCACATGCTGGGCATCAGCATCGGCTTCCTCGCGCTGTTGTTGGCTGTCGGCTTCGGTCTGGGCGCCGTGCTGGCTGCGTTTCCGGTGCTGCACACCGGATTAAAGATCGCGGGCGGCGTCTACCTGCTCTATCTCGCCTCGAAGATCGCCATGTCGCGTTCGCTCAGCGGCAAGGGCGAGGCCAAGGCGCGACCGATGCGGTTCGTCGATGCGGCAGCGTTCCAGTGGGTCAATCCCAAGGCGTGGGTGATGGCGATCACCGCCATGGCCGTCTATGCCATTCCGGAGCATCCGTTTCTGTCGGTGGCGTTGGTCTCGCTAGCCTTCACCGTCGTCAACCTGCCGAGCGTTTCGGTGTGGGCAGGTTTCGGCACGGCACTGCGCGGTTTTCTGTCGGACCCGGTGCGGCTTAAATGGTTCAACATCGCCATGGGCGTGCTGCTGGCAGCGACACTGTGGCCGATGCTGCGGTAGCTGTCGTTTATTGTGCACTGCACATTAAATCTTCGTAATGCCGGGTTTTGGCACTTTTTCGCCTCCGGCGCCTTCTATCTATTTGGTGAAACCGCGGCACAAGGCTGCGAGTTATACAAAGATATGACCACCGAACCACGGCGTGTCGGATAGAAGGCATTTGACGATGCATGGAAAGATCGTGCTTGCGGTGCTTGCGGTCGCCTGCCTTGTCGCGGCCGGGCTCTATCTTTCGCCCGCGGCAATGGACGACGTCCGGCAGATGCTGTCAGCGGGTCAGGCGGCGCCTGACAAACCGGCGGCCGCCGCAAATGCCGCACGTTCGACCTCCGTGGTTGCCGCCACTGCTTCGGCGGCCGACTTTCCGATCCGGCGCTACGCCATTGGCTTCGTATCCTCCCCCGCCGTAGTCAGCGTCAACGCGCGGATCTCGAGCCAGATCACATCGATCGCCGTCAAGGACGGCCAGATGGTGTGGGCTGGCGACCTTCTGTTCTCGCTGGACGATCGCGCGCTGAAGGCGCAACTGGCCCGTGACCAGGCGACGCTCGCCAAGGACCAGGCGCTGCTTGCCAGTGCGACGGCCGATCTTGAGCGCGCCAGGAATCTTGTCGCCAGGCAGGCTGGCACGCAGCAAACCTATGACCAGGCGATCGCCGCGCAGAAATCCGCCGCGGCCACGGTCGATGCCGACAGGGCGACGATCGATGCGGACGAGGTCCAGCTTGGCTTTGCCACGATCACGGCGCCGATTTCCGGCAGGCTGGGCGCGGTCAACGTCGCGATCGGCGATCTCGTCACCACCAGCAGCGGCAGTAGCACATCGGCCCCGCTGGTGACCATCACCCAGATGGACCCGCTGCAGGTGAACTTCAATCTTCCGGAAGGCGATCTTGCCTTGCTGCACAAGGCGCTGGCGGCGCCGCAGGAAGGTGCAGTCACGCTGACCAGGGACGGCGACCCGACACCGATCGGCAAGGGGACCCTCGATTTCGTCGATTCCAGCGTCGACACCGCCTCCGGCACGATCGCAACGCGGGCCAGCGTGCCCAATGCCGATCTTTCGCTGTGGCCGGGCCAATATGTCAATGTCGTGCTCGATGCCGGCATCATGCCGCAAATGACCTCGGTTCCCACGGTTGCGGTGCAGCCTAGCCAGAAGGGGCCGTTCGTCTATGTGATCAAGCCCGACAACACGGTGGAGGTGCGGCCCGTGCAGGTCGCACTGAGCGAAGGCGACAACAGCGCTATCGGCGAAGGGCTGAAAAGCGGCGAACGTGTCGTCGTCGAGGGCCAGGCAAAGCTGAAGAACGGCTCCCCGGTCCACGAAGGCGCGGCCAGTGATCAGGCGTCTCCCAAAGTTGCTGAGGTTGGCAAGGCGGGCGGGACGCGGCCATGATCTCCGAATTCTGCATCCGCAGGCCTGTCGCCACCCTACTCATGTCGTTTGCGCTCGTGCTGGGCGGGCTGTTCGCTTACAAGTTCCTGCCGGTCGCCGCTTTGCCGAGCGCCGAGTTTCCGGTGGTCAACGTCTCGGCCTCGCTGCCCGGCGCCTCGCCGGAAACCATGGCGACCTCGGTGGCAACGCCGCTGATCAAGCAGTTTACCACCATCGCCGGCATCGATTCGATCTCGACCACGAATTCGCTCGGTTCGACCTCGATCGCCATCCAGTTCGTGCTCAATCGCGATATCGATGCAGCCGCTGCCGACGTGCAGGCGGCGATCGCACGAACGCAGCGGCAATTGCCGCCTGAGATGACCAGCCCGCCGAGTTACCGCAAGGTCAATCCGGCCGATGCGCCGATCCTCCTGATGTCGCTGGTCAGCGACACGGTTCCGCTGACCGATCTCGATGCCTTTGCCGAGAATGTGATCTCGCCGTCGCTGTCGACGATCGAAGGCGTGGCGCAGGTCTCGATCTTCGGCCAGCAGAAATACGCGGTGCGCGTTCAGATCGATCCGACGGCGCTCGCCGCACGCGGCATTTCGATCGACCAGCTGCAGACGGCGATCGCCTCGGCCAACAGCAACACGCCGCTCGGCGTGCTGCAGAACGACAAGCAGCAGCTGACGATCACCGCCAATACGCAGCTGAACAACGCGGCGGGATTTTCCAATATCATCATAGCCACCAAGAACGGCCGTCCGGTGCGGCTCGGCGAGGTGACGCGCGTCATCGATTCGGTCGAGACCACGACGACAGCCAGCTGGTACGACGGCACCCGCGCGATCATCATGGCCGTGCAGCGCCAGCCCGATGCCAACACCGTCGACGTCGTCGACCGCGTCAAGGCGATGCTGCCGTCCTTCCAGGATCAAATGCCGGCGGCCGCCAGTATCCGGTTGCTCAACGACCGCTCGACTTCGATCCGCGAGGCGGTCGACGACGTGCAGTTCACGCTGCTGCTCACCATCGCGCTGGTGGTGATGGTGATCTTCCTGTTCCTGCGCCGGGTAACGGCGACGATCATCCCGGCGGTGGCGGTGCCGATCTCGCTGATCGCCACGCTCGGCGCCATGTTCCTGTTCGGCTTTTCCATCGACAACATCTCGCTGATGGGGCTGACGCTGGCGGTCGGCCTTGTCGTCGACGACGCGATCGTGATGCTGGAGAACATTTTTCGCCACATGGAGGAGGACGGGCTCTCGGCCCTCGACGCGGCGCTCAAGGGCGCCCGCGAAATCGGCTTCACCATCATCTCGATTTCGATCTCGCTGGTCGCTGTGTTCATCCCCGTGCTTTTGATGGGCGGAGTGATCGGGCGCATCTTCAACGAGTTTGCGGTGGTGGTGACGGTCGCCATTCTGGCGTCGATGTTCGTGTCGCTGACGCTGACGCCGATGCTGTGCTCGCGGCTTTTGTCGGTGTCGAAGGCCGAGCGCGATGCAGCGCAGGGTAAACGTCACAGGCACAATGCCTTCATCCGGGGTTATGACTGGCTGCTGACGTTTTGCCTGCGGCACAGTTTCCTGGTTTTTCTCGTCTTCGTGGGGACGGCCGCACTGTCGGTCTGGCTGATCCAGACCTCGCCGAAGGGTTTTTTCCCGCAGGAGGATATCGGCCAGATTTCGGTGACGACCACGGCGCGCCAGGACATTTCGTTCGACGCCATGGTGAAGCTGCAAGGGCAAGTGGCTGATGTCTTCACCCATTCACCCTATGTCTCGCATGTAGGGTGGTCGGTAGGCAGCGGAGACAATGCGCTCAACCAGGGCCGGCTCTATGTGCAATTGAAGGACAAGGACCAGCGCCCCGATATCGACAAGGTGCTCTCGGATCTGCGGCGGCAGCTGGCCAATGTCCCCGGCATCGAAACCTTCATGCAGCCGGTGCAGAATCTGCGACTTGGCGCGCGCGCTTCGGCCAGCGCCTATCAACTCGTCGTGCAGGGCCTCGACATCGGCGCGGCGGACGTTTGGGCGCAGAAGCTCACCGATGCGATGGCCGCCGACCGCAGCGCCTTCACCGACGTCACCAATGATTTGCAGAACAACGCCTTACAGGCGTCGCTGGTGGTCGACCGCGACAAGGCGGCGACGCTCGGCGTCGACACCGATACGTTGCGCTCCAGCCTCTATGGCGGGTTCGGCACCGAGCAGGTGTCGACCATCTTCGGTTCGGCCGATAGCTACGAGGTGATCATGGAGCTCGACCCGAGGATCGAGTGGTCGCCAGAAAGGATGCTGGCGATCAAGGTGAGAACGGCCAGCGGCAGCCTGGTGCCGCTCGGCGCCTTTGCTCGCGTCGATCGGACCGCCGGCGCCTTGACCGTCAATCAGCTCGGCCAGCTTCCGGCGGTGACCATTTCCTACAACCTGCCGCAGGGCGTCGCGCTCGGCGACAGCGTGACCCGCATCAATGCGCTGAAGGAAAAGATCGGCATGCCGGCGACGATCTCGACCACCTTTTCGGGCACGGCGAAAACCTTCCAGGATTCGCTTGCCAACCAGGGCCTGCTGATCGGCGGCGCGATCCTGACCATCTACATCGTCCTCGGCATCCTCTACGAGAGCTTCATCCACCCGCTCACCATCCTGACCGGACTGCCGTCCGCCGTGCTCGGCGCGCTTGTTGCGTTGCGGCTTGCGGGAATGGACCTCTCGGTGATCGCGGTCATCGGCATTCTGATGCTGATCGGCATCGTCAAGAAGAACGGCATCATGATGATCGACGTGGCGCTCGAACTCAGGCGCGACGGGATGTCGCCGCTCGATTCCATCCACAAGGCCTGCCTGATGCGCTTCCGGCCGATCATGATGACGACGCTGGCGGCGCTGATGGGCACGATCCCGATCGCGCTCGGGACCGGCGCCAGCGCCGAACTGCGCCAGCCGCTCGGCGTGGCGGTGGTCGGCGGCCTGGTCGCTTCGCAAGCGCTGACGCTGTTCGTCACGCCGGTGATTTATGTCTACATGGAGCATTTTTCCGGCTGGCTTGTCGGGCTGTGGCCGAAGCGTCGGGACGAGCAGCTACCGGTCGAAACCGCCGACCAGCCGTCGCTGTTCGAGGGCGGAGAAGAGTTGCAGGGCGAGCCGCAGAAGGCGGCAGCGGAATAGATGGGCTGGCCCATGCTGTGGCGCTTGCGGTGGGATGCTTGCAGCCGTAATTTACAGCCATGTCCCACAACCACAACCACGACCACGATCACGACAACGAGCTTGATCCTTTTGCGGCCCGGGTGCGCGCGCTGGAGACGATCCTCACCCAGAAAGGGCTGATCGATCCGGCCGCGATCGACGTGATCGTCGACACCTACGAGACAAAAATCGGTCCGCGCAACGGCGCCAAGGTGGTGGCGAAGGCGTGGGTCGACCCTGACTTTGCCGCCCTGCTGAAACGCGACGCGACGGCTGCGATCGGTTCGCTCGGCTACACCGGCCGGCAGGGGGAGCACATGCAGGCCGTGTTCAACACGGCGGACACCCACAACCTCGTCGTCTGCACGCTGTGCTCGTGCTACCCGTGGTCGGTGCTTGGCTTGCCGCCGGTGTGGTACAAGGCGCCGCCTTATCGTTCGCGCGCGGTCATCGATCCGCGCAGCGTGCTCGAGGAATTCGGGCTTACGTTGCCGGACACGACAAAAATCCGGGTGTGGGATTCCACGGCCGAGTTGCGTTACTTGGTCGTGCCGATGCGGCCCAACGGCACCGACAGCTGGAGCGAGGAGCTGCTGGCGGATCTGGTGACGCGCGACGCGATGATCGGCACCGCACTGGCGCGGGAGCCGGCATGAACGGGCCGCAGGATCTTGGCGGGCAGATGGGGTTCGGGCCGGTCGCACCCGAAAAGGACGAACCCTATTTCCATGCCGACTGGGAAAGGCGGGCGCTTGGCGTGACGTTGTGCGCCGGCGCCATGGGCGCCTGGACGATCGACGAGAGCCGGCATGCGCGGGAATCGCTGCATCCGGCCGATTATTATGGCTCCAGCTACTACGAGATCTGGATCAAGGCGCTCGAAACCTTGCTGAAGCGACATGGTTTTGTCAGCGACCGCGATCTGGCCGCGGGCAAGGCGGTCGACCCTGCCGCGACGCCAAAGCGGGTGCTGAAGGCCGAAAACGTGCCTGATGTGTTGGCTAAGGGCGGCCCCTGCGACCGGCCGGTTGCCACGCCGGCGCGGTTCAAGGCTGGCGACCTCGTGCGGACGAAGAATTTCCATCCGACCGGCCACACAAGGCTGCCGCGCTACGCACGCGGCAAGCAGGGCGCCGTCGAGGCGGTGCGCGATGGTTTTGTCTTCCCCGACACGAATGCGCATGGGCAAGGCGAAAACCCGCAATGGGTCTATACGGTGGTTTTTGACGGCGCGGAGATCTGGGGCGAGGGCGCCGACCCGACGCTGACGGTGTCGATCGACGCCTGGGAGAGTTATCTTGAACCGGCGTGAGTCGAAGTCAGTCACCGCGACGCTGCCGGCGGGCGTCGAGGCGCCGGTTTTCGCCGAGCCATGGCAAGCAGAAGCCTTCGCCATGACGGTCGCGCTGCACGACAAGGGCCTGTTCTCCTGGCGCGAATGGGCGGACGCCTTGTCCGTGGAGGTCAAGAAACCGCGTGCCGCAAGCGACGGGCATGATTATTACGAGCACTGGCTGGCGGCGCTGGAAAAGGTGCTGTCGGCCAAAGGCGTTGCCGGCAAGGGCGACGTCGATGCGCTGGCTGCCGCCTGGGAACGCGCAGCGCATGCGACGCCGCATGGCAAGCCGATCCTGCTCGAGAACGATCCCAGCCCGACCGAAGGTCGTGGCGGCCCGACCGGCTAGTGGTATCGGCCTAACATAAGAGTCCTGCTTGGATTCCCTTTGGCGAAAGCGCATACGAGTCTGGCGCAGGCGCACAGGAATATCCTTCACCGTTTCGCCGACCGATCGCCAGCGACTGATGGCTGTCGTCAAAGACCGCAATGCGCCGCAGAAGCACGTCTGGCGCGCCGAGATCATCCTACTGAGTGCCGACAGCGCCGGTACCGTCGAGATCATGCGGCAGACCGGCAAGTCGAAGACCTGCGTGTGGCGCTGGCAGGAGCGCTTCGCCGCGGCAGGCTTCGAAGGACTGTTGCGCGACAAGACGCGGCCATCGCGCATTCCGCCTCGGTCCCGAAGTGGCGGAGCGCGTGGCGGCGCTGACGTTGCAGGACCCACTTGGCGAAACCACGCACTGGACCGCCGATATGATGGCCGAAGCCGCCGGTATCAGCGCCAGCGCGGTACGCCGCATCTGGAAGGCGCACGGCCTTCAGCCGCACCGCTGGCGGCAGTTCAAGCTGTCCAACGATCCACAGTTCGTCGACAAGCTGCGTGACGTCGTCGGCCTCTATGTCGACCCGCCAGCCCACGCCATCGTGCTGTCTATCGACGAGAAGAGCCAGATCCAGGCACTCGACCGTACGCAGCCCGGCCTGCCCATGAAGAAGGGAAGGCTCGGCACCATGACCCACGACTATAAGCGCAATGGTACAACGACCCCGTTTGCCGCCCTCAACGTGCTCGACGGCACCGTCATCGGCAGGAACATGCAGCGCCATCGTCACCAGGAGTTCATCCGCTTCCTCAACGCCGTCGATGCCGAGGTGCCGGCCAGCAAGGCCATCCACGTCGTCATCGACAACTAGCCGCCCACAAGCATCCTAAGGTGCGTGCCTGGCTCGACCGCCATCTGCGTTTCACCTTCCACTTCACGCCAACCTCGTGCTCGTGGCTCAACGCGGTCGAGGGCTTCTTCGCAAAACTGTCGAAGCGTCGTCTCAGACGCGGCGTCTTCCACTCTGTCGTCGACCTCCGGGCTGCCATCAACCGCTACCTCGCAGAACACAACCAGAAACCCAAACCGTTCACTTGGACCGCCGACCCCGACAAAATCATCGCCGCCGTCAAACGTGGGCATCAAGTGTTAGATTCCATCCACGTGGTGAAAATCTGACGCTTGGCACCGGAGCCGAAATTCCGGTTTCGACCCCTCATAACAGGCGGCTGGTTTGAGCCCGATGCGGGCATTCAGTCAGTTTGACTCCACCCCTAGTGACATCGAGCTGACTTGAGTCACCTCAGGGTGTCGAGAAACGCCTTGGCCTCTCTCAGGTCGGGGGTCTCGAAGCCCTCGGAGAACCACTCATTCACGGGCACGAGCAGGGTGTGGGCATCGGCAGGCTTGCCTTGGTCGCGCCAGAGCCGGGCAAGACCGGTGGCCGCACGCAACTCCCAGGACTTCGCGGATTGACGCCGGGCGATTTCGATCGCGTGCTCAAATGCGGCGCTCGCCTCATCTGGTCTTCCGTCCGGCAGGGCTGCCAAAAGCTGCCCGCGCAAGCGATACAGTTCGGCCTCCGGCCAACGCTCCCCTGTCCCCTCGACCACTGCCAGAGCCTCATCCAGTGCACCGACCCCCCGTTGCATGTCCCCCGAGAGGGCACAAGCCTCGGCCAGCAGGCCCAGGAAGAACGGACGCATCCACGCCGCGCCGCTCTTCCCCCAATCCGCAAGCCCGCGCTGGATCGCTTCTATCCCGGCGGCCTCCTGACCGTGGCGAGCCATGGCCCAGCCCTGGACCACCGTCGCGCTGGCGGCCCATAGATCCAACTTGTGTTCCCGGGCCAGCTCCAGCAACGCCGCCGCATGCGCCGCGGCCGCGCTGTCGTCGCGGCCAAAAGCCCCCACCAGCGCGCTGTACATCAGGGCAAACCCGAGGGTGTTCTTATGGCCGACCCGGTGGGCTAAGGCCAATCCCTCGGCTTGTCGGCGGGATGCCTGATCCGGGTAGCCCAGCAGCCACAGCACCCAGGTCAGGTGGGCGAGCGCGGACACGCCAAGGTCCTGGCCAAAAACAAAGGCCGTCGAACCATGCCGTTCCGGGTCGTACAGCGCAACGGCACACTCGAGGTGCTCGCGGGCGGCGAGCAGCTCGCCCCCCACCTCATCTGTCGCGCCGCACATCCGGTGCGCCAAGCACAGCCGCTCCGGGTCTGGGTGCAGCTCGGCCAAGGCGAGAATTTGCCTGGCCAGCTTCTGCTGCTCGGGAAGCGCCATGCGTACGAATTGGACAGCCCAGAACCCATACAGCACAGGAAACTGTTGTGATGCGTCGCCTACGGCCTCTACCAACTCCTGCGCCCGGGCGAAAGCGGAGGCGGTCTCAGGTGCTGCGTGGCCGTACCGGGCAATGCACGCCTGACCAAGCATAGTCTGAAGATGAAGTTCGCGCTCTGCCCGGGCGCGGCTCTCGGGCAAGGTCCGCACGAGGTCAATGCTCCGGGTGAGATGGCCGATGGCTTCCGCAACGGCCGAGCGCCGGAAGGTGCGTTCCCCGGCCCGCTGCCAGTAGTCCGCAGCCCGCTCGGTCAGTTCCGCCTGGGTAAAGTGATGGGCCAGCAGCTCAGGTTGGGTTTCGACCACCTCCGGCCAGCGCTCTTCCAGTACCTGGGCGATCCGGGCGTGCAACTTCTGGCGTGTGCCACGCAGGAGGCTCACGTAGGCGGTGTCCTGCACGAGCGCGTGCTTGAACGTGTAGGTCGCTTCGGGCGGCGTGCCGCGCCGGAACGCGAGACCAGAATTGACGAGCTCGTCCAGTCCCTGCGCCAACGCTGCCTCGGGTAGTCCCGCCACGGCGGCCAGCAGCTCATGGTTGAACTCCCGGCCGAGTGCCGCGCCGATCTGCGCCACCTGCTTGGCGGCCGGCAGCCGATCCAGCCGAGCGGTCAGTGAAGCCTGCAAAGTGCTCGGGATCGGAAGCGCCGAGACAGCAGCATCGGGCTGGCTGGCACTCTCCAGCACGGCTTTGGTCAACTCCTCGATGAACAGGGGCACACCGTCGGTCTGCGCCACGATCCGATCCAGCATTCCGGCCGGTAATGCTTGGCCCACGACCACCTGAGAGGCGAGCGTCGCGGCTTGACGCGGACTGAGACGGCTCAGCGCCATCAAGGTCACGCCCGCCAGACCGACCCAGGGCGCCTCAAACTCCGGCCGGAAGGAGATGACCACCAGCACTGGCAGCGAGGCCAAGCGCATGATCAACCTGTCCAACAGCTCCAGCGAGCTTGGATCGGCCCAATGCACGTCCTCGAACAGCATCAGCACGGGGGATCGGCGGGCCCGTTCATCGAGGATGTGAAGCAGTGCCCCGAAGGTCTGCTCCTTCTTGCGCTCCGGGCTGAGAGCCAGTGGCGGGTACCGCTCGCCACCCGGCACGCCGAGCATCTCGGCAATGAGCGCCAGCTCATGCGAGGCGGCGAGTGGGTGTAGCAGGGTTTCCAGCCTGACGAGCCGAGCCTCCGCAGGCTCGCCGTCCACGAAGCCTACCTCGTTCTTCCAGCGTGCGATGATCGGTTGGAGGGCGCTCTCACGGTGATGGGGCGAGCAGAAGTACTTGAGTTTGAGATGCACCTCTCCAGCTACGTGCTCCTCGAGCGCAGCGATCAGGCGGGACTTGCCGATGCCGGGCTCGCCGGCGATGAGCACGACCTGCCCTTCGCCGCCCTTCGCCTGCCGCCAGCGGCGCAGCAGCAGATCGAGCTCGTCATCGCGCCCGACCAGCGGCGTGAGGGCGGCCGGATGCATCGCGTCGAAGCGGCTCTGAACCATGGCCTCGCCAAGCACCTGCCAGGTGCGGACAGGGCCGGTTAGCCCTTTGAGGTGAACCGCACCAAGCTCGCGGCACTCGAACAGGCCGCCGATGCGCCGCCGTGTTTCCGCGTCGATCACTGCGCATCCAGGATCAGCAAGGGATTGTAGCCGCGCGGCAACGTTCGGGGTCTCGCCGATTACAGCCTGCTCCTGTGCGGCCCCGGCCCCCAGCAGGTCGCCCACGACGGCGAGGCCACTGGCGATGCCGACGCGTGCGGACAACCGCTCATCGGCGGGCGCAATCTGGCCAACCGCTTCCAGCGTGGCCAAGGCGGCGCGTACTGCGCGCTCGGCATCGGCCTCGTCGGCCTGGGGCCAGCCGAAATAGACCAGGACTCCATCGCCCATGTACTTCGCGACGAAGCCGCCGAAGCGACCAACCGTCTCGGCAATGCGGCGGTGGTAGGTCCCGATCACCTCGCGCATGTCCTCGGGGTCCAGGTGCGCGGCGAGCGCCGTGGAGCCGACGAGGTCGACGAACATCACACTAAGTTGGCGCCGCTCCGCCTCAGGGGACGGCAGGGCCACTGTCCCGGAGATCGTGCTCTGTGGCTGGATGGATGGGGACATGGCTGGAGGCGAGCCCGCGCGCACGGCGGCGATGGCGGCGAGCAACTTGCGGCGGTGGCCGATCGAGACGACGCCAAGTCCGCTCAGATCATCGGCGGTGAGGTCAGCTAGGACGTCGCCATCGATGTCGTTCTCGCGGAACGTCTGTTCGTACTGTCCCAGCCCCAGATCGCGCAGCCACGCGCCAATGTCCATGGCCCTCTCCCGGGTTCGTGGCGACCGGAACGCTAAGGTCTTCAATCTACCCCAAAATCGCGGAGAGGGCATGATGAAACGTCACGAGCTACCTTCGGATTAAGGGCAGCTCGTGGCAGCACCAAGCAGACTTTCGCCGCTCTGTCGGCCAGCTTCCGCTTTCCACCTAAAACCGAAGTCTGTATCGGGTACTAAGCGTCAGGTTTTCACCACTAGGTCGTGGCGGCTCGACTTCGTTCTCTTTACGTTCCGTCTTCTGCCTGATAACTTGCGCCATTGGAGCGGTGCGGCCCGCCGCCGATGATCTTGTGACTGTGGCCGTCGGCCTTGTCTTTCCCTCGCGAATCCGGTCTCTCGCGCTGATGGAATTCTCTCCTCAACAGGACGACGCGCTGAAGGCGGTCGCCACCTGGCTCAAGGCCGGAAAGCCGCAGCTCTTCCGGCTGTTCGGCTATGCCGGCACCGGCAAGACGACGCTGGCGCGCTATTTCGCCGAACATGTCGACGGCCAGGTGCAATTCGCAGCCTTCACCGGCAAGGCGGCGCAGGTGCTGCGTTCCAAGGGCGCAGTCAATGCCCGCACCATCCATTCGCTGATCTACCGGCCGAAGGGCGAGGAATCGGTAGCGGACGAGGTAACCGGCAAGACTTCGATATCGCCGACCTTTTCGCTCAACCGGCAGAGCCCGATCTCGCGGGCCAAGCTCGTCGTCATCGATGAATGTTCGATGGTCGACGAGCAACTCGGCCGCGACCTGATGAGTTTCGGCACGCCGATCCTCGTTCTCGGCGATCCCGGCCAGTTGCCGCCGATCTCGGGCGGCGGCTTCTTCACCGAGCATGAGCCGGATATTCTGCTCACCGAAATCCACCGGCAGGCACGCGACAACCCGATCATCCGGCTGGCGCTCGACGTGCGCGAGGGGCGCGAATTCATGCGCGGCGACTATGGCACGGCGCAGGTGATCGGCAAGGAAGATGTCACCCAGGAACTGGTGCTGAAGGCGGACCAGGTGCTGGTCGGCACCAACAGGACGCGGCGGCGCTATAATCAGCGGCTGCGCGAGCTGAAGGGGTTCAATGCCGACTACCCTCAGGCCGGCGACAAGCTTGTCTGCCTGCGCAACGACCCGGCCAAGGGATTGCTCAACGGTTCGCTGTGGAAGGTGATGACCTCGTCGCGCGAGACGGTGAAACCCGGCATCAATTTGCTGGTTTCACCGGAGGAAGACGATCCGGACCGCGGCGTCGCCAAGATCAAGCTGCTCAAAGCGGCGTTCGAGGACCCGGACGCCGACATTGCCTGGCAGCAGAAAAAGCGCTTCGACGATTTCGACTATGGCTACGCGCTGACCGTGCACAAGTCGCAAGGCTCGCAATGGAACGAGATCGTGCTTTTCGACGAAAGCTGGGCGTTCAAGGAAACCCGCCAGCGCTGGCTCTACACCGCGATCACGCGCGCGGCCGAACGGCTGACGATCGTCAGATAGGCGGATCGAGCCAGGACTGAGACTGCGTCACCGTGGGGCTAGCGGTCTGGCGCCGAGCCATTCCCAAGCGGATGCTTCGTCCTCTGCCTCGAAATGCCTGATCTCGACGGGCGAGGAAGCAGGCAGCAAGCTCTGTGCGCTGGGTACCCAGTTCGGCTCGCCGACCGCAGCGCAGCGGCCGACATGCTCCACGGCATGGGCCGTGCCCTGTTCAAGCGTTTCGTCCGACACATCGACCCAATCGACGCCATCATGGTCGATCAGGCGCACCAGCACGTCGATTTTCGGGTGCAGCGCGTAAGCCGCCTCCAGCAAACCGAACAGGTTTTCCGCATCGGCCGCCGTGACATGGCCGACGACGTCGATGGCGAACAGGTCGTCGCGGTCGGTGTCGATGCGGCGAACCGCCGGCACGGCTTCAAGATAATTCACGAGTCTTCCTCTTGCTGGATATTGTACGTCCCTCTGGAACACCGGAAACCCCCTGTCTGTTCCCGCCAAAGGCGTTATAGATGGCCGCAAATACATCCGGACCCAAGAAGCCATGCCTGCAAAACTCTCCGTCAATCTCAATGCCATCGCCATGCTGCGCAACCGGCGCGACCTGCCGTGGCCAAGCGTCACCGGGCTCGGACGCATCGCACTTGCCGCGGGCGCGCATGGGCTGACAGTGCATCCGCGGCCCGACGAGCGGCACACCAGGCATTCCGACCTGCCGGAGATCAGGGCGCTGATCGACGACGAATTCCCCCAGGCGGAGTTCAACATCGAGGGCTATCCGAGCGAGGATTTCCTGGCGCTTGTGGAAAAGCACCAGCCGGAGCAGGTGACGCTGGTGCCCGACGACCCTGCCCAGGCCACCTCCGACCATGGCTGGAACTTCGCCGCCGAGGCGGCGTTCCTGACACCGATCGTCAAACGCCTGAAAAAGGAGGGCTTTCGCGTGTCGTTGTTTTCCGACCCGGATCCGGCAGGCATGAAGGCCGCGCGCGACACCGGCGCCGACCGGATCGAGCTCTACACCGGTCCATATGGCAGCTATCATTCCGATTCGGCAAAAGCGGCAAAGGAGCTGGAAAGATTGGGAAAAACCGCGGAGGCCGCGCTTGCCGCCGGACTTCAGGTCAATGCCGGCCACGATCTGGTGGTGAGCAACCTGCCGGCATTGGCAAAGCGCATCCCGGCATTGGCCGAAGTGTCGATCGGACATGGGTTGACAGCCGATGCATTGGAGTATGGCATGGCCGGCACGGTCAAAAGATTTCTGAAGGCCTGTGGGTGGTAGGGATGGAAGCCTCGCTTTGCGGACATGGCAGCCATCACGTTGGGGCACTTGATATTGCATCGCAGCAAGCGTAGAGCACCGCGCGCTTATCGGAGTGTCGTCCATGGCCCTTACCAACAGTGGTAGTGAGGCAGAACCCGTCGAACAATCAAGCCATCCTGAGGTCGAAAAGCACAGCACCAAGGTTTTGATGCTGGGCGCTCTCGGCGTGGTCTATGGCGATATCGGCACCAGCCCGATCTATGCGCTTCGCGAAGCACTGCATGCTTCGTCCGGCACCGATCCGCGTAGTGCCGTTCTGGGCATTCTGTCGCTGATCGTCTGGGCACTGACGATTATCGTGACAATCAAATACGTCGCCTTCGTGCTTCGGGCGGATAACAAGGGTGAAGGCGGTACCCTGTCGCTTATGGCGCTGGCCCGGAAAGCTTATCCGGCTGGTTCCGGCATCATTCTTGCCATTGGTCTCTGCGGAGCCGCACTGTTTTTCGGCGACGCGATCATAACGCCGGCCATCTCGGTGCTTTCAGCGGTGGAAGGCCTGAGCGTCGTGACCCCGGCGTTCGATCCATACGTGGTTCCCATCACGTTGGTGATTCTTGCCGTCTTGTTTGCCGTGCAGCGCTTCGGGACCGGCAGAGTGGCCTCGGTTTTCGGGCCGGTGACGGCGCTCTGGTTTCTGGCGATCGGCATTGCCGGATTGGTGCACATTCTTGACGATGTCTCGGTACTCCTGGCAATCAACCCCTATTATGCAGTCGTCTACCTTGCCGAAGCCAAAGCGGGTGCATTTCTCACCGTCGGCGCGGTTTTTCTGGCGGTTACCGGTGCTGAAGCGCTTTACGTCGATCTCGGGCACTTCGGTCGCCGTCCAATCGTGCTAGCCTGGTTCTGGATCGTCTTCCCGTGCCTGCTGCTCAGCTATTTTGGGCAAGGCGCATTCGTCCTTGCTCATGGGGGAGTGCCCGACAATCCGTTCTTCCAGATGCTGCCGGATTGGGCGCTGATACCGATGGTCGGGCTGGCGACAGCAGCGACTGTCATCGCCAGTCAAGCCGTTATCTCCGGGGCGTTTTCGCTGACCAGGCAAGCGGTGCAGCTCAATCTTCTGCCCAGAATCGAAGTTCAGCATACTTCCGAAATGCAACTCGGCCAAATTTACATGCCGCGCGTGAATCTCATTCTCGCACTCGGCGTGATGCTGCTGGTCGTCGGCTTTGGCAGTTCGAGTTCCCTGGCTTCCGCCTATGGAATTTCGGTGACAGGCGAAATGCTGATGACGACTATTTTGCTATTCGTGGTGATGCGGTGGCAATGGAAATGGCAGACCGCGCTCGCTGCGGCGCTCGCGCTGCTCTTTGGCACGATAGACACCGGCTTCTTCCTGGCAAACATTGTGAAATTCGTGGAAGGTGGATGGGTTTCGATCGCTGTTGCCTGCATCATGGGGCTGATCATGGGGACCTGGATACGCGGGAGTCGCTATCTATTCGACAAGACGCGCCGGAACGAGATTCCGCTCGATTTCCTTGCCGGCAATTTGTTGAAGAAGAAACCGCAGCTTGTATCCGGTACGGCCGTCTTCCTGACCAGCGATCCGGTCAGCGCGCCGACCGCGCTGATGCACAGCCTGAAGCACTACAAGGTGCTGCACGAACAGAACGTCATCCTCTCGGTGGTGACGGCGCAGCAGCCCGTTGTGCCCGACAGTGACCGGGTCAAGATGGAAACGATCAACGATCTCTTCATGCGGGTGACGCTGACCTTCGGCTACATGGAACAGCCCAACATTCCGCGTGCGCTGGCGATCTGCCGCAAGCAGGGCTGGAAGTTCGACATCATGACGACGTCCTTCTTCCTGTCGCGGCGCTCGCTCAAGGCGTCACCCAATTCCGGCATGCCGGTGTGGCAGGACAAGCTGTTCATCGGGCTGGCGCGCACGGCGGCCGATGCGACCGAGTATTTCCAGATCCCGACCGGACGTGTGGTTGAGATCGGAACGCAGGTGGCTATCTAGACCAAAGGCCGTGCCTGTCGAAAGGCACGGCCTTTGTCAGAATCTCTGCGGCCTTCAGCCGGCCAGAGCTGCCTTGTTCGCCTCGAGGAAATGCCTCAACGATTTCGGCTTTTTGCCTGAAAGTGTCTCGATCGCGTCGGTCACCATGCCGATGCGGCCGGAGCGCGTGTTGGTGTCGAAGGAAACGACAATGGGGGCAAAATCCGAGGGAATGCCGGCAGCCTTCAGACCCTCGGTCAAGGCCTCGTCCGAAAGCTGGACGACCTCGATGGGCTTGCCGGTGACGTCGGTCACCAGGGCCGCGATCTCGGCGACCGTGTAGGCCTGCGGGCCCGTCAGCGTGTATGTGGTGCTTTCAGCATCGCCCGAGGCAAGGCCGGCGGCGATCGCCACGGCCATGTCGTCGCGAGCGCCATGGGCGATGCGGCCGTCGGCCGCCGATGTGTACCACTGCCCCGAGGCAATGGCATGCGGCAGCGACATGAACAGGTTCTCCTGATACCAGCCGTTGCGGAAAATCGTGTAGGGGATGCCGCTTGCCTTGATCGCCTGCTCGGTCCCGTAGTGATCGCCCGCAAACAGCACCGGCGATCCCGGCTCAGGATTGGGCATCGAGGTGTAGAGCAGATGCGAAACACCAGCCTTCTTGGCGGCTGCGACTGCATTCTCGTGCTGCTTGAGGCGCTTGCCTCCAAGGTCGATCTCGCCGGTCGAGATGATCAGGACCCTGGCGGCGACCTTGAATGCCTCGACGAGCGACGCCGTGTCATCGAAATCGGCTTGCCTGATGGCAACGCCGCGCGTCGCCAAGTCGGCGAGGTTTTCCGGATTACGGGTGGCGGCGACGATGCGTGCGGGCGGAACCTTGAGCGTGTCCAGCAGATGATGGATGACGCCGCGGCCGAGCTGGCCGGAGGCGCCGGTGACGAGAAGGGTTTCGGTCATGGGAAGTCCTGTCGTTGCGCCGGAGCGGCGGGTGCTTATATGAGTCTCAAAAAGAGACCAGCACTAAAATAGGAATTGACCGACCTCCGTAAAGAAGGCAGTTTTGCGGGAGGTAGGCAGGCGCAGGGAACCAGCGATGGACAGCAAAATCGTCGGTCTGAGATCGAAACTCGAGATTTACAAAGCGGGCAGCGGCGGGGGCAACATTGCCGACTGTCCGGTCCGCGATGTGATCCAAGGCATCAGCAACAAATGGAGTTCGCTGCTGATGATGGCGCTGGCAGAAAAGCCGTACCGGTTCGGCGAATTGCGGCGGCTGGTACCCGACATTTCACAGCGCATGCTCACCCAGACGCTGCACGATTTACAGCGCGACGGTTACGTCCATCGCGAGGTGTTCCCGACCAAGCCGCCGAGCGTCGAATACAGTCTGACCGATCTCGGACGCTCGATGTTCGGACCCCTGCACCAGCTGCTCCAGTGGGCCGAGCTCAATCATGGCGCTGTGCGCGACGCGCGGAACGCTTTCGACGCCACCGAGTCCTAACCATCAATGCCGGAGTGGCAAACGCCAAGCGCGACGGCTTGATTTGGCGATACCGCTGAAGGATTGTCCGGCTTGGGCGAGAAGATTCGGCGGGCAATTGGCATTTTTCTGGACATCGCGATTGCCGGCGCCGGCCCGGCCGGACTGGCCGCGGCACTCTATCTGAAGCGTGCCGGGCACCAGGTCACCATCTTCGAGCGCTTCGACGAGCCAAGCCAGTCGGGTCCGGATTGGCCCTGCAGCCAACCGGGCTGACGGTGCTTGCCGATCTCGGCCTGCTCGACGACATCCTGGCGCTGGGCAGCCGCATCGACCGCCTGCATGGCGCCGATGCGAAAACCGGCCGCACCGTGCTCGACGTCCGCTATGATGCGCAGCGCCGCAGTCGTTTTGGGCTGGCGGTGCACCGGGCGGCCTTGTTCGGCGTGCTCTTCCGCGCCGTCCGGCGCGATGCGATCACCATAGAAACCGGCGTCGAGCTCGAGACGCTGGAAACCGGCGAACGGGCAACGCTGATCTGCGGCAACGGGCGAAGGATAGGGCCGTTCGATCTGGTCGTCGATGCCAGCGGTTCGCGCTCCAAATTGCGGCAGCGCGTGCAGAATCCGGGTGAACCGCGGCCGCTCGCCTATGGCGCGTTCTGGGCGTCGCTCGGCTGGCGCGGCGACGGTTTCGACGAGCACGCCCTGCTGCAGCGCTACGACAGAGCGAGCGTGATGATAGGCGTGCTGCCGATCGGCAGGCCGGAACCCGGCGCCGAGAAAGATGGCGGCATTCTTTTGGAGCCTGAAGCCGGCGGACGCAGAGCAGGTCAGGGCAACAGGCCTCGACGCGTGGAAGGCGAGGGTGGTTCGGCTGTGGCCCGAATGCGAGGCGTTCACGAGCCAGATCAACAATTTCGATCAGCTCTCGCTGGCGCGTTACGGCCATCACACGCTCAAGATGCCGGCCGGAAGGCGATGGGCGGTCATCGGCGATGCGGCGCATTCGACCAGCCCGCAGCTCGGGCAAGGGGCGAACATGGCGCTGCTCGACGCGGCGGCGCTCAACTACGCGCTCATAGGAACGGGCCGTGTCGATACTGCGCTAGAGACCTATGTTCAGGCGCGGCGGTGGCACGTCAGGGTGCTTCAGGCGCTGTCGCTGATGCTGACGCCGTTCGACCGTGATGCCGCTCATTCGCGACTGGCTGGTGGCGTCGGTGGCGAAAATCCCGCCGGCGCCAAACATCCTTGCCTCGATGGTGGCTGGAACCGTGGTCGATCCGTTCAGGCGGATCGGTATCAAGGAAGCGCGGTGGCCGCCTCGTTGCGGCGGGTGAGTTTCGAAAGATGTGAACCCTTCGCTTGCAGGAATGCATGAAGGCGCTGTGGGTAATCCGGGGCGACAGCGTTCTTCACCGACTTGCGTTCGTGCAATCCCTTCCGCCAGGCCTCGACACGCGGCTTTCCGCTCAGGATGCCGAACTCGCCGATCCGATCGAAGGCGTCGAAATAGCGGAAGATTGGTCCATAGACAGCATCGACCAGTGAAAAGCGCTCGCCGGCAAACCATGGCCCAGCTCGGCCAGCCGTCAGTTCTATTTCGAGACGATCGAACATTGCCGACAGACCTTCGCTTTCGGCAAGGAAGGCGACCTCGGTCGGTGCGGAATAGAGTCGACCGATTGCGTTGAGGATGGCCGAGCCGAACTCGATCCAGGCGCGATGCCGTGCGCGGGCCAGCGGGTCGGCAGGGTGGAGTGGGTTGGCCAGCGTTTCCTCAAGGAATTCGAGGATAACCACCGATTCGAAGATCGCGGTTGCCTCGCCATTCTGCTGCACGCGCAGCAGCGGTACCTTGCCGAGCGGCGATATCGCCTTGAACCAGGCCGGCTTGTTGGCGAGATCGATGGCGAGGCGTTCGAACGGCACGTCCTTTTCGGCGAGCGAGATCGCCGCGCGCTGCACATAGGGACAAAGGGGATGGCTGACGAGAGCGAGCTTGTCGGTCATTTCATTCTCCCCAGACATAGTTCAACGCGCCGTCCTCGACGCGGGTGGAGAGGAACATAAGACGGGAGCCCTTGGACGCCGGGCCTTCGATCCGCTCCCCGCTTGTCATGTCGAACGAGGCGCCATGCCACTGGCAGACGAGCTTGCCGTCCTTGCAGTCGAGCGGCCCACCGAAATGCAGGCAGACATTGGCGGCGGCGCGGATGCGCTCGCCGCTGCGGTAGACATGGACTTCGCGGCCGAAGAATGGAGCGATCAGGCTGCCCGTCTCCGGGATGTCGGCGACCTTGCAGATTTCATGTTTCATGGCAGTGCTCCGATATCAATGCAATTGCATCTATATAGATGCAGCTGCATCGACTGTCAATCTTGATGCAATTGCATCTATCGCGTATGCTGCAATCATGACGGAGAAAACCAATCCTTCGCCTGCGGCCATCAAGGCTTGGGCGCGCCTGATGCGCGTTTCGCGCCAGCTGGTGGAAAGAGCTGAAGACGCGTTGAAGGACAGCAGCTTGCCGCCGCTTGCCTGGTACGACGTCCTGCATGAGCTGGCCGAAGCAGGCGAGGGCGGCTTACGGCCATTCCAACTGATCGAGCGCACATTGTTTGCGCAGTACAACATCTCCCGGCTGCTGGCGCGGCTCGAAGCGGACGGGCTGGTCGAGAAGCTCAGGGTTGCCGATGACGGGCGAGGACAGACCATCCGCATCACCGGCAAGGGGCGTGAGACGCGCCGCCGCATGTGGGCCGTCTACGGACGATCGATCGCGGAGCTGGTCGGTGCCAAGCTCTCCAATGATGACCTGGACACCCTGTCGGCTCTACTTGGACGGCTACGCCATCCGGCCATGCCGGAGTGATGTGGCCCTTGGCGCTGAAGATCGGTTGTAGTGACGTCAGGCACTACCCCAGAGGAATGCCAATGTCGCCAGCACGCCAAGCGCGACGCGGACCAGATGCAGATTACCCCATTTGACGATCAATGCCCGGGCCTTTGGATTGACGGCGGCCGCGTCCATCGCCTCCAGCAGTCGGTTTGTCGGCATCATTGCGATCAGCGTCCATGGCCAGGGCAGGATGATCAGCACCGCCCCGAGCAGATAGGCGAGATTGCCGGTCTGCCACCAGGCAACGACACCAAGAACGCAGGCGACGACGGCGATCGACGCCTGCATGGCGGCGCCGCGCTTGTAGGAGGGCTGCCATTCCTGCAGCAGTGCCCTGTCATCGAGGCGAAGCCGCGCCGGCTGCTCGGCGACGCTGACATAGATGGCGGCGCCCGCGAAAGCGGCGGTAACAGTCAATGCAAGCAGGCCGACGAGCATTTTTCTCTCCGCGCCACGCGTTCCGGTGGGGGCCGTTCCGGCCTAGAAACGTCAAAAAGCGGAGATAGGGCTTGCACCGGGTCCGACAATACGCCATAGACATGCCGAACCGTAACGTACGGTACGGAAGCGACTGCCGCCGTCATCGAGCAGGAAAACAGTTGTTGCAGGCAAGCGTCGACATCGACACCAGCGAAGCGTTGACGGAGCGGCAGAAAGCCGTGCTCGACGCCGCACTTCGCCTGCTGGTCGAGGAGGGCGATCAGTTGACCATGACCGCCGTAGCGCGGCGGGCGAGCTGTTCCAAGGAAACGCTCTACAAATGGTTCGGCGATCGCGATGGGCTTTTGACGGCAACGGTGCAATGGCAGGCCTCCAAGGTGCGGGTAGTGCCGGTCGACCGCAAGGGGCTCGACCTTGCTTCGCTGACGGCGAGCCTCGAGCGCTTCGCCTCGGATTGGCTGAAGGTGATTTCGAGCGACACCTCGATCGCGCTCAACCGGGTGGCGGTCGGCCGTGCCGGCCCAATCCGGCGCAAAGACGGAAAGGACGATCTTGGCGCCATCGTGCTGGAGAACGGCCGCTTCGCGCTGGCCAGGCGCCTGAAGCCGGTGCTGGAGGCCGGCCGGCAGGCCGGGCTTCTCGAGTTCTCGGATGCCGAAGCGGCATTCCGCACCTTTTTCGGGCTGGTCGCCCGTGACGTGCAGATTCGCCTGCTGCTCGGCGACCGGCTGGAATTGACTGATGCGGCGATCGGCGGCGATGCCGTCCGGGCGACGCACCAGTTTCTCGCTCTTTATGGAGCAAAAACCGGGCCGCAAGGCCTCTGAATTTAAAACGGGAAGGAAAGAAAAATGCGTGTCTATTACGATCGCGACGCCGATCTCAACCTGATCAAGGGCAAGAAGGTCGCCATCATCGGCTATGGCAGCCAGGGCAGGGCGCACGCGCTCAACCTCAAGGACTCCGGCGTTAAGGATATCGCCATCGGCCTCAAGGCCGGATCGGCGACCGCCCAAAAAGTCGAGGCCGACGGGCTCAAGGTGATGAGCGTGGCGGAGGCCGCCAAATGGGCCGACCTGATGATGATGGCGACGCCGGACGAGCTGCAGGCCGACATCTACAAAACCGAGATCGCACCGAACATCCGCGATGGCGCGGCGATCGCTTTCGCCCACGGCCTCAACGTGCACTTTGGCCTGATCGAGCCGAAGGCCTCGGTCGACGTCGTTATGATCGCGCCAAAGGGGCCTGGCCACACGGTGCGCGGCGAATACCAGAAGGGCGGCGGCGTGCCGTGCCTGGTCGCGGTCAACCAGGATGCTTCGGGCAATGCGCTCGATCTCGCTCTGTCCTATGCCTGCGGCGTCGGCGGCGGCCGTTCGGGCATCATCGAGACCAATTTCCGCGAGGAATGCGAAACCGATCTGTTCGGCGAGCAGGTTGTCCTGTGCGGCGGCCTGGTCGAACTGATCCGTGCTGGCTTCGAGACGCTGGTGGAAGCCGGCTACGCGCCGGAAATGGCCTATTTCGAGTGCCTGCACGAGGTCAAGCTGATCGTCGACCTGATCTATGAGGGCGGCATCGCCAACATGAATTACTCGATCTCGAACACCGCCGAATGGGGCGAATATGTCTCGGGTCCGCGCATCATCACTGCCGACACCAAGGCCGAGATGAAGCGCGTGCTGAAGGATATCCAGACCGGCAAGTTCACCTCGGAATGGATGCAGGAATACCGCGCCGGCATGTCGCGCTTCAAGGGCATCCGCCGCAACAACGACAGCCACCAGATCGAGGAAGTCGGCGCCAAGCTGCGCGCGATGATGCCGTGGATTTCTAAGAACAAGCTGGTCGATAAGGCCAAGAACTGATCGAAATCCACGTTCGTTTGCTTGCGCGTCCTCGGGCTTCGCCCTGCGGGCGCGCGGAGATTTCTAAGAACAAGCTGGTCGATAAGGCCAAGAACTGATCGAAATCCACGTTCGTTTCCTTGCGCGTCCTCGGGCTTCGCCCTGCGGGCGCGCGGAGATTTCGAAGAACAAATTGGTCGACAAGGCCAAGAATTAATTAACAATTTTATCAATGCACGAGAAAAACCGGCGGAGCGCTCCGCCGGTTTTTTTAAATCAAAGACCGTGTGATCTCGCCGGTCTTTGAACAGACGCGGTATGCTCGCCGTCGTGGTATGCATGCGCAGGCATGCGTTGCCGAGGGGGCAGATTTGGAACTCAAACTTCTGTTGGTCGGGTTCGCCTGCGTGGTCGCCGGCATGCTGACCGTTGCTACGCTGTTGAAATGGAGAGAGGTGAGGGCGGTCAGCCGCTGGCTTCCGGCACCCGGAAAGATCCTCTCGTCACGAGCGGAAGCCCGCGAGGTGACCAGTCCGGGATCCGGCTCGCAACGCAGAGGTTCAACCGAGACGCGAAGTTTCCCGGTGATCACCTTCGAGTACAAGGCCGGCGGGAAAATGTTCCGCAGTTCGCGATATAGCGTGCAGGAGAATGTCGGAAATTTTGCCGTTGCCGAAACTCTTGCGCGGTTTCCCAAGGGAGCCGACGTAACCGTTTTCTACGACCCGTCCGATCCGGCCAAGGCCGTGATTGAGCGCACCATGCCCGACGGCGCCCTCAAGTTCATGATCCAGCTTTCGGCGGGGCTGGTGATTGGCGCCACGGTGTTGGTGTTCTCCGTCGGCGGTGTCCTGGAGGCGATCGGGCCGCATTTGCCCAAGCCGCAGAACCTCGGCGCGGGGGCCCTGCTACTTGTCATGGGACTGTTTACCCTGCGCATGGGCTTTGCCCAGAAGTCGCTCGCGGAACAGGCAGCCAGATGGCCTGTCGCCACGGGACACATCGACGCTTCGGGCCTGCAGAAATTCCAGATCCGCGACAGCTTCGAGGGCGGCGGTGGATACCGGCCTTGGCGCACGGTCTTCAAATCCCGCGTCGTCTACAGCTATAGCGTCGCCGGCCAGCGCTATGCCGCCGACCGCGTCGCTTTCGGCTCGAACCTGACGACCTCGCTGCCAGGCCTCGTCAGCGGTCAATCGCAGCGCTACCTCCAGGGCGACAAGGTCGAGGTCCACTACGATCCCGCCAATCCCGCTGCGGCCGTTCTCGACTGTAGGGTGCGGGGACTTTGGCTCCTGTGGGTCTCCGCCTCTGTCTTCCTTGCCGGGGCCGCACTGCTCGTCGGGGTATTCTAGTAGTGAAGTCTGACACTTGGTACCGGTGGACTGCACGAACTTCACCATTGCGGAAATTCGTTTGCGCATAATCGACTCGCGCCCATGACCCTTCTGTGACGTTCTAATTGGGGCCGATGAACGACCAGATCGGGTGGGAAATCGGCCATTGGCTCACCCAATTTAGATGCTGGCAAACCAGTTTCGAAGTCCAGTCCGATAGACTTTTGAAATGGGCGTCAATACAATCCGATGCCCTGCTTTCTATGAAAGCAAATGCAAAATGGCCGAAGAACGCGCCCAACGCCGTCTTGCAGCCATAATGGCTGCCGATGTGGTTGGCTACAGTCGGCTAATGGAACTGGACGAGCAGGGCACCCTGGCCACTTTAAAGGAGCGGCGCAGGGGAATCCTGGAGCCACTCGTCCGCGAGCATCATGGCCGTATCGTAAAGGTGATGGGTGACGGCGTTCTGGTCGAGTTCGCCAGTGCGGTGAACGCCGTGACTTGCGCAGTCGAATTCCAGAAGGGGATGATCGCCGCGAACCAAGGTCGCGCTGACGACCGTCACATTGTCCTACGCATCGGGATTAATCTGGGTGATGTCGTTGTCGAAGGCGGCGACCTTTTCGGTGATGGCGTGATTGTCGCCGTGCGGCTTCAGGCAATAGCCGGGCCGGGAGACATCTGCATCTCTGGCAGCGTCTACGACCAGGTTAAACGCAAGCTCGATTTCAGTTTCGACGAACTTGGCCCGCAAGCGATCAAGAACATCGCCGAGCCGGTGGCCGTTTATCGCATCGATGCATCGAGCATTCCGGAGCATGATGGCCCGGCGGAGAAGGCCCCACTGACATTGCCCGCCAAGCCTTCCATCGCCGTCCTTCCGTTCACAAACATGAGCAACGACCCGGAACAGGAGGCGTTTGTCGATGGCCTGACCGAAGACCTGATCACGGACCTATCGAGAACCAGCGGATTGTTTGTCATCGCCAGCAACTCTGTCTTTGCTTACAAAGGTAGGCATGTGGACGTGCGCCGCATCGCTCGCGAGCTCGGTGTGCGCTATCTCCTGGAGGGTAGCGCCCGGCGGGCTGCGGGACGAGTTCGCATCAACGCCCAATTGATCGACTCAATCGGAGGGGACCACCTGTGGGCCGAACGGTTCGACCGCAGCTTGGAGGATATTTTCGCCGTCCAGGACGAGGTGACGGGCAAGATCGTCGAGGCCTTAGCCGGCCGTTTGACGACCCAACCAGCGCGCAATAGACCTGCTAACCTGGAGGCTTATGATCTCTGTGTACGTGCGCGGGCATTGGGCTTGCAAACGGCACTCGCCGCGAAAGAGGCCATTTTCCTGCTGGAAGCGGCGATCGCACTTGATCCGGAATATGCCGAGGCGCACCGCTGGTTGGCGCTGAACCTTTGGTTGGGCTGGGAGTTCTGGGACGAGCCGATGGATCCCAATCGGGCAAGAGCGTTGGCGGAAGCACAACAGGCCGTGACGCTCGATCCTAACGATGCCGGGAACCACTGGGTATTGGGCATCATCCTCGGACATGAACGTCGCTGGGCGGAATCGGATGCTGAGTTCGATGCTACCGTGAAACTGGATCCCAACTATGCAGACGCATGGGCCATGCGCTCGGATCTGATTACGCTGAAGGGCCAACCGGCCGATGCCCTCGAACACGTGCGTAAGGCGCTCCGGCTCAATCCGCACCCACCTGGTTGGTATTACTGGATGTTGGGGCAGGCCCAATATGCACTTCGCGACTACGAGTCCGCGGTCCAGACACTTCGCAGGCCCGAAACCTATCGCACAACATCGCGCCGCATCCTTGCGGCGAGCCTGGCACAACTCGGGCGTCTTGAGGAGGCGCGCCGGGAGGCACAGATGTTCATGATGAGCAATCCGAATTTCACAATCCGGCATTGGTCCGCCTCGCAACCTTTCCGCGATGAAAGCGTGCGGCGGCATTTTGTGGAGGGCTATCGCATGGCCGGGCTGCCAGAATGAACGGTTGGCGGGGCCGCCTTGACATGGCCAACGGAGACTTGCGGCACCGGATCGCGCGACGCGAGGATCTCGCGGCCATCACCGTGCTTATGGATGCGGCGATCGCCGAACTCCAGAAGCCCTTTCTTGACGACGCCCAGATCCGATCCAGCCGTTCAATTATGGGGCTGGACACGCAGCTTGTCGATGACGGCACCTATTTCGTCGTGGAGCACGATGGCGTCCTGGCAGGTTGCGGGGGCTGGAGCCGGCGCGCGACCATGTACGGTGGGGATCAGTCGCCCGGGCGTAACGCGGCGTTGCTTGACCCCGCCAAGGACGCGGCGCGTGTCAGAGCCATGTATACACATCCGGCCTTTGTCCGACGCGGTGTCGGTCGTCTGATCCTTTCGCTTTGTGAAAATGCAGCCATGACCGAAGGCTTTGCTCGTGTCGAACTGGCAGCAACCATGGCAGGTGAGCCGCTGTATCGAGCCTGCGGCTATCACCCCGCCGGGAAATTCTTCGAGGACCGTGGCGGCGCTCCGGTGCCGATCCTGATGATGAGCAAGACGCTCTGAGCTAGGGCTCAAAGGGCAATCCGCCCGCTGCTGGTAGTTGCTCTCGTCCAGGTCAGGAGGATGTTGGAGCTTCAACAAGCCATCTCGAACTATAACAGTGCTCCAAAGTTCGCCTGAGCTTCCGCTCCCGGTCGAGTCGGACCTTCGTGGCGGTGTTCGCGAGTGTCCGGAGATGGCGCTCATATCTTGTTCTGAAGGGCGAGTCGAACGGTGGCATTCCACCCTGAGCTGCCCTACGCGTCGGGTACCAAGCGTCAGGCTTTCACTTCGTCGACTGCTTAGAGGGCGCCGTTCAGGGGATTTAGCCGTAATGCCAGTGGGGCTTTGGCTCGGTGCCGGTGAACATGATGCCGATGCGGTCCTCGCGGCGCCAGCGGACCACTGCCTTGTAGGCGATGCCGTCGGTCGGCACATAGAGCAGGAATTGGTCGGGCACGCGTGCGTCGATCGGGACCTTCAGTTCGGCGCCGCCGTCATGCATGTTGCGCACCGTGCATGTGACCTCGGAATTGGTAACGCCGGTCAGGATCGTCGCGCCCTTAAAGACGCGCTGCCTGTGCTTTTCTCGGTGTTCGTTCTCGGCCATCACACAATCCCGGCGATCGCCGCTTAGGGAGCGGTACGATCAGCACGTTCTATAAGCCTGCCTGATAAACATAGCGTTAGCTTCGATCGTTGTGCGCGAACTCAGCGGCCCAGAGAAAAGGTCAGAGACAAAAATGGCGCCGCAATGCGCGGCGCCACAGACATTCGTCAGGCGGTGCTACTCAACTATAGGGCGAAATGCACTGCCTGCGCGGGCCGTAATGAGGCTGGAACGTGTTATCCCAGGCGCGATACGACCGGTAGCGATCATAGCACCATTGGACATGGGCGCTTGAAAGCCTTTGCGTGCGGTAATAGCGGCGCGGTGCCGGCGGCACATAGTAGTCGTAGTAGTCGTAGTAGTTGTAGTTGTTGTAATAGTGGTATGCCGGCAACCCTAGGCCCAGGCCGAAAAAGATCGCGGAATCATTGAAATGACGGCGATGATGACGACGGTGGCGCCAGCGCCAGCCGTCGTCGTGATGCCATCTCCGGGCTTCGTGGCGGCCGCGCCATCTGAAGTCGTCGTGACGACCGCGCCATTTGAAGGCGTCGTGACGACCGCGCCATTTGAAGGCATCGCCATGCCGGCGCCAACGCCACTCGTCCAATTGCCTGTCGTTGCCCCCGGCCCAACTCTCGCGGACCGGCACAAACTCAGGCGCAATGGCATTGGCCGGCACCGGCAGGTCCGGTTGGATGATCGGGCCAGCCAGTGACGGAGCCGCCATACCCGCCAAAAGACCCAAGGTTATCACCCCGGATCTGACTGAGGAATACAGGAGCGATTTCATTGCACTCTCCGAAGAAACAGGCCCCACGCCCACCACTCCGAGGAAGAACCCCATAGTAGAATTTTGCGTCTGAACGGAAGATGAACAAAAAGGTTCCGTCAACCATACAGGCGTTAGCGCTATGCCCTTGTTTTCGGACGCGCTTGCGGGCAAAGGTCACCGCCATGTCGCTGCGCCTCGCCACCTTCAATGTCGAAAACCTGATGAACAGGTTCGATTTTTCCGGATACCGCAACCAGCTCAACGAAGATCGCACGCTGGCGCTTTTCGACATCCAGAGCGAGGCCGAGTACAAAATGCTGGAACAGGCGCGGGCGATCGCGCTATCCGACGATACGCGCCAGCTGACGGCACTGGCCATCGCGGCCACCCGCGCCGACATCATATGCATGCAGGAGGTCGACAATATCGAGGCGCTGAAGGCTTTCGAATACGGCTATCTGTTCAAGATGGTCGGACATGGCTACCGCCAGAAATACACCACCGCCGGCAATGATTCGCGCGGCATCGACGTCGCCGTGATGATGCGCAACGAGACCGCGCAGGACCAGCCGATCGAATTCGTGCGCATGACAAGCCACGCCTATGTCACGTTCGAGCAGTTCGGCCTGCACACGCCGGAACTGGCAGCGCTTGGGCATCAGGCCAACCAGCGCATCTTCCGGCGCGACTGCCTGGAAATCGACCTGACCGTCGGTGGCGTGCCGCTGACGCTCTATCTGGTGCACTTCAAGTCGATGGGCTCGCCCCGCAACGGTCTCGACGGGCGCCAGGCGACAATGCCGCTGCGCATCGCCGAGGCGCAAGCGGTGCGCCAGATCATCGAGGAGCGTTTCGGTGGGGATCACGCCGCCGACAAAAGCTGGGTGATCTGCGGCGACATGAACGATTACCGGCAGCGCGTGAAGATCTCCGGCGACGCCTTTGACGGATACCGCTTCGAGGTGATCGATGAGAGCCAGTCCTGCATCAACGTGCTCACCGCCGGCGGCTTTTGCGAGAATGCGGTCGAGCGGCGCCCGGAGATGGACCGTTGGACCTTATACCATACGCGCGGACCGCAAGAGCGGCATCTGTGCCAACTCGACTACATCCTGTTGTCGAAGGCACTGGCAGCCAAGAATGCGACCGCCGTTCCCGACATCATCCGCAACGGCCAGCCCTGGCGCACGATCTTTCCGGCGGGCCAGGAGGTGGACCGCTTTCCGCGCGCCGGCTGGGACCGGCCGAAGGCGTCGGATCATTGTCCGGTGTCGATCACCCTGGACATGGCCTGAGGATCGGTTTCATTGAGCTTCGACCTGCCGCGCAACATCATCCTGCCGGTCGACGCCGTCGACGTCAGGCTCGACCCCGGCCCGCATCCGTTCGAACGCGATAATGCGCAAGCGATCGCCGAGAATTGGCGGCGCGAGACCGTGGCCAACCCGGCGCTGTTCGACGGCACCGTGGTGCTGCTTTCGGCGCTCAGTTATCGCGACAACAGCCTGGTCGGCCGCTGCCATGCGGTGCGCTACTCGACCTTCATGCTTTGGCGCGGCAATCGCCATGTGGCTGGGGCCGAGCACGCCTATGCCCATGCCATGCTGGTTGCCGGCGACAATGCGCTGGTGGCGATCCGCATGGCGCGGCACACGGTCAACGCCGGCCGCGTCTACTTCGCCGCCGGCTCGTTCGAGCCGACCGATTTCCGCGACGGCCTTGTCGATGTCGACTTCAACATGATCCGCGAGGTGCGGGAAGAAACCGGCCTCGACCTTGCCGGCGCGACACGCGGTAGGCGCTACTATGCCCTGTCGACGGCAACCGGCACGGTGATCTTTCGCCGCTATCGCGAGACGGCATCCGCCGACGAGGTCGCGCAGCGCATCAGTGCCTTTGTCGCCGCCGAGGCAGAGCCGGAAATCGACGGGCCTGTCATCATCCGCAATCCCGACGACCTGCCGGACGGGCTGATGCCGCACATGCAGCCACTGATCGAGTGGCATTTTGCCGACAAGGACTAACGCATCGGCCCGAAAATCGGAACCGATTTTCGGAAAGCACGATGCGCAGATTCAAAGTGTTAGAATGTGCCTTGTGCGTCCAAGTGGACGCACGTCGCTCTAACGACGCATTTTGTCTTCGATGGTTTTGCGATCGTTGCGCGCGGCGACGAAGAACAGCATAACGCCGATAGCCAGCAGCGCACCCATCGCCGTTCCCATCGTCTGACCGACAACCTGCTGGAAATCGGCGGTGACATGATCGGGATTGGCCATGCTGGCCAAGTACCACCAAAGGCCCGCCAATGCGGCCTCGATGATCACCGTCACCAAAACCACGCGCTCTTTCTTGCTCATCCCACTATTCCCCCTTATCCCCAGGCGATTGCTATCACCGCGGATTGTTTCGCGACAGAGGGCAGGGTGAGGGCAGCGTCAAAAATTTCGGGGACGTCTGAAGGCGGCGCACGCTCCGCAGCGCTATTCATGCCTCAGTGCGTCGATCGGATCGAGCCGCGCGCCGCGCAGGGCCGGGAAGAAACCGAACACCATGCCGATCAGCGCCGAGAAGCCGACAGCGAGCAGGATCACCGCCGGGCTTGGCGCGAACGGGATGGCCAGCGTCAGCGAGGCGAGGCCGGCCAGCGCTAGGCCGATCAGGATGCCGATGATGCCGCCAAGCAGCGACAGCACGGTCGCCTCGACCAGGAACTGGATGAGGATGTGGTTTTCATGCGCGCCGATGGCCAGCCGGATGCCGATCTCGCGGGTGCGCTCGGTGACCGACACCAGCATGATGTTCATGATGCCGATACCGCCGACGAGCAGACTGACGCCGGCGACCGCACCCAGCATGCCGGTCATCGTCGTGGTGGCGCTGGCCATGGCGTCGGCGATCTGGGTCATGTCGCGGATCGAGAAATCGTTCTCGCGGTCGGGCGTGATGCGGCGCGTGTCGCGCAAAATGTCCTCGACGCGTGGCAGCAGCTCAGTGGTCGGCGTCCTGTCGTCGGCGGCGACGTAGATCGAGTCGATGTCGCGGTTGCCTGCAATGCGCCGCTGATAGGCGGCGAGCGGCATCAGCACGACATTGTCCTGGTCCTGACCGAAGCCGGTATAACCCTTCGGCTCGAGCAAGCCGATGATCCTGCACGAGGTGCGGTTGACGCGGATGATCTCGCCTTCGGGGTCGCCGGCGCCGAAGAATTGCAGGCGCACGGTCTCGCCGATCAGGCAAACGCCGGTGCCCGAGCGGATTTCCGAATCACTGAACGGGCGGCCCGAAACCAGCTTCCAGTCGCGCGCGTCGAGATACGCGCTGTCGGTGCCGGTGACACCCGACGTCAGGCTTTCCGTGCCGAAGATGACGCGGACCTGCTTTTGCGAGGCGGGCGAAATGGCGCGGGCGCCGCTCAGATGGGTGACGAGCGCGGCAAGTTCCTTGCTGCCGAGCGGACGTGTGGCCTGGTCGAGCCCTCCCGGTCCGCCGGGTCCGGCAGGGCGGCCGGGACGAACAACGAGCAAATTGCTGCCGAGCTTGGAGATATCGGCCTTGACCTTTTCGGTGGTGCCCGAGCCGATGGTGAGCATGGCGATGACGGCGGCGACACCGATGACGATGCCGAGCAGCGTCAGGAACGAGCGGAGCACGTTGCGGCGGACCGAAAGCAGCGAGAGGCGGACGGTTTCCCAGATCACGGTTACACCACCTCAAGGTTCATGGCGTCGGAGGCGACGTGGCCGTCGAGGAAGCGAATTGTGCGCTCGGCGTAGCCGGCGACGTCGGCCTCGTGGGTGACCATCGCGATGGTGAGGCCAAGCTCGGTGTTCAGCCGCGTCAGGAGTTCCATGATCTCATGCGTGCGTGCGGTGTCGAGATTGCCGGTCGGCTCGTCGGCGACGAGCAGTGTCGGCCTGGTGACGATGGCGCGTGCGATCGCCACGCGCTGCTGCTGGCCGCCGGAAAGCTCGGCCGGCGTGTGGTGCTCGCGGCCGACAAGGCCGACCTCGGCCAGCGCTTTCATGGCGAGGTCATGACGCTCGCGGGCGGCGACGCCGCGATAGATCAGCGGCAGTTCGACATTCTCCACCGCCGTGGTGCGCGGCAGGAGATTGTAGCCCTGGAAGACGAAGCCGACATAGAGATTGCGCAGCATGGCGCGGCGGTTGCGGTCGAGACGACCGGCGTCGATGCCCATGAAGCTGTAGGTTCCGGCCGTCGGCGTGTCGAGGCAACCGATGATGTTCATCGCCGTCGACTTGCCTGAACCGGACGGGCCCATGATGGCCACGAATTCGCCGTGGCGGATAGCAAGGTCGACGCCAGCCAGCGCATGGACCGTTGCTTCGCCCTGGCCATAGCTTTTCCAGACCTTGTCGAAGGTGATGAGCAGCGAGCCTGACATGATCTCAGCTCCGCTGCTGCGCTGCGGTGATGACTTGCGCACCTTCTGCGAGACCGGAGGTGATCTCGGTCAGTTCGCCGTCGGTGGAGCCGATCTTGACGTTGACCGGCCGGGGCCGGCCATTCTCCAGCACGTAGAGCGTGCGCGAGCCGTCGGTGGGCTGCGCCGTCGCCTGGCGCTGGCGGTTGCCGCCTGGGCGGCCCATACGGCCCGTGAACAGGTCGCTCAGGCTCCACCTGCGGGCGGCTGTTTGCGCCGGCCGGTAACGGAAAGCCGTCGACGGTACGGTGAGCACGCTTTTTGCCTGCCTGGTGACGACCGAAACGGTGGCAGTCATGCCGGGCCGCAACAGAAGCTCGTTATTGTCGACCTCGAACCGCGCGTCGTAGGTGACGACGCCGTCGGTGGTGACCGAAGCGTAGGAAATGTCGCGGATCTCGGCATCGAACGGCCGTTCCGGAAAGGCGTCGACAGTGAAGCGCGCATGCTGGCCGGGCTTGACCGCGCCGATGTCGGCCTCGTCGACCGCTGCCTTCAACTCCATGTTTCTGAGGTCGGCGGCAATGACGAACAGCACCGGCGCCTGCAGCGAGGAGGCAACCGTCTGGCCGGGATCGACCGAGCGCGTCAGCACGATGCCGTCGATGGGCGCATAGATGGTGCTCTTGGCAAAGTCCGTCTGCTGCGCCTTGAGATCGGCATTGGCGATGGCAAGATTGGCCTTGGCGCTGTCGAGCGTTGCCTTGGAGCGGTCGCGCGTCGCTGTCGCCGCTTCAAGCGACTGGTCCGTCGCCATGCCGCGCTTGGTGAGCGCCGCCGCGCGCACAAGCGCCTTTTCGTTTTCGGTGAGGGTTACGGTGGCGGTCTCGACATTGGCGGCCGCCGCCTTGGCGGAAGCCTCGGCGCGCTCGATCTGCACCTCCAGCTTGGCGGTGTCGAGCGCCGCCAGCACATCGCCCTTCTTCACCTGCTGGTTCTCGTTGACCGCGACCGAGCGGACGACGCCGGACAGTTCGCTCGAAATGTCGACCTGGGTGAGGGGCTGCAGCGTGCCGGTGGCCGATACTTCAACCGTGAGGTCGGCGACAGCGGCCGGCGCCGTGGTATAGTCGATCTTGGCTGGAGACCCGGCATACCACTGGTAGCCGGCGAGGCTTGCGGCGATGACGACCAGCACAAGCAGGCCATAAAGCCCGCCGCGACGGCGTGTCTTCTTCAGACCCAGGTGGTCAAGCCCGAGTGCCGTCTCTATGTCGGAAGTGGATTCCGTCTTTGGCAGATTGACAATCTGGTCCACGCCGGACCCCTATAAACAGTGATGACCCCATCAGGGCACAGATCAGGCCTAATGGTTCAAATATCAAATTAAATTTCGCCCATGTTGGGATTGAGGCAAAGGCTTTCTACAATGCTGACCCGGAATTACTTACTTTACGACGTGTTCACCACGGAGCGGCTGGCCGGCAATCCGCTGGCCGTCGTACTTGATAGCAAGGGGCTGGACACGGCCGCGATGCAGGCCACCGCACGCGAGTTCAACCTCTCGGAAACCGTTTTCGTGCTGCCGCCTAGTAATCCCAAGCACCGCGCCCGCATCCGCATCTTCACGCCCGATTATGAGATGCCGTTCGCTGGCCATCCGACTGTCGGTTCCGCGATCGCGCTTGCCGAAATGGCTGGCGATGGCGACACCGCCGGCATCTTCGTCCTGGAGGAGAATATCGGCCCGGTGCGCTGCGCCGTCAGCAAGCACGATGGCGCCACCTTTGCCGAGTTCGACCTAGCCAAACTGCCGGAGCCACTGGAACTTGTCGCTGACCCGGAGGCGATCGGCGCGGCACTTGGGCTGGGGCCACACGAAGTCGGCTTCGAGAATCACCGCGTCTCGTTCTGGTCGGCCGGCGTGCCTTATGTGACCGTTCCCGTCGCCGACCTTGAGGCGGCGGCCCGGATAAGGCTGGACAACCAGGCGTGGTCGGAATTGGCACCCCGCAAGAGCGAATGGGCCTTCGCCAGCCCGTATGTCTACTGCCGCGAGACGGTGAACCACCACAGCGCCTTCCATGTCCGCATGCTCGTGCCGGGCAATCCTTCCTATGAAGATCCAGCGACCGGTTCGGCGGCGGCCGCCTTCGCCGGCGCGATCATGCATTTCGACGGCCCGCGAGACGGGGTCTCGCGATTGTGGATCGAGCAAGGGCTGGAGATGGGCCGGCCTTCGCGCATTCGCCTCGAACTGAATGTCGAAGGCGGCAAACTCGCCGCCGCCCGCATCGGCGGCCATGCGGTCAAGGTGGCGGAAGGCAAGCTGTTTGTCTGACGATGTGCGGCACTTCAGCGATTTGTCGGGAAATGAATCCGGCAGGGCTGGACATGGCGGATGGCGGCGGCTATATGCCCGCCGACGCTGGTTTTACCGGCGAGTGGGTGCGTAGCTCAGTTGGTAGAGCAGCTGACTCTTAATCAGCGGGTCACAGGTTCGATCCCTGTCGCACCCACCAAAGATTTCAAAGACTTAGGTGGGAAAGTTCCCTGGAACAGGGTGAGAACGTGAGACGATAAATGCCGTCTCACGCCCCTGTATCGAGCCGTGTCGCCTCTCATGAGTTTGCGAGCATTTACTTCTCCGACACGCCGGCCTCAGCAAAACTTGCCATGCGGGCATGGCATTCGAGCGCCGAGCGAACGACATTGACGGCAAGGCAGGCGCCGGAGCCTTCGCCGAGCCGCATGCCGAGGTCGAGCAGCGGCGGCAGGCCGAGGGCTTCGAGCAGCCGGCGATGGCCGGATTCGGCAGAGACATGGGCGGCAAGCGTGTGGGCGAGGCCGGCGGGGTGCAATCTTGCCAGCGGTGCGGCGGCGGCGGTGCAGACGAAGCCGTCGAGCAGCACTGGCACGCCGTGATGGCGCGCGGCCAGCGTCGCACCGAAAATGGCGGCGAGTTCGCGCCCGCCAAGGGCCGCTGCGATCTTCAGCGGGTCGGCAAGGGCCTCGGCGTGGCGATTGAGACCGGCCTCGATGGCGGTGATCTTGCGCACCAGGCCGGCATCGTCGACGCCGGTGCCGCGCCCGGTCCATTTTTCCGCGCCGCCGCCGAAAAGGGCGGCTGAAATGGCTGCCGCCGGCGTGGTGTTGCCGATGCCCATTTCGCCGAAACAGACGAGGTCGAGGTCTTTCATCACGGCGCCGTAGCCGGCCGAGACGGCGGCGAGGAACGCCTCGTCGTCCATCGCCGGCTCTTGCGTGAAGTCGCCGGTCGGACGGTCGAGGTCGAGTGGAATGACGTCGAGTTCGGCGCCGGCGATGCGGGCCAGCTGGTTGATCGCGGCACCGCCGCCGGCGAAATTCGCCACCATCTGCACGGTGACCTCTGACGGGAAGGCCGACACGCCCTGCGCGGTAATGCCGTGGTTGCCGGCAAAGACGAAGACTTTGACGCGGTCGAGCTGCGGCATGTCGCGGCCCTGCCAGCGAGCAAGCCAAGCCGCTATGGTTTCCAGCCGGCCGAGGCTGCCTTGCGGCTTGGTCAGCGTGTCCTGACGGCGGGCGACTGCATTTGCCGCGGCGTCGCTGCCGGCAGCCAGGTCGAGGCAGGCCGCGCGCAATTCATCAAGCGATTTGAAAGGCATGGGGGCAAAGTCTCCGAAACAGAGTCAGGAAAGGTGAACGGAAGCGACGAGCAGGATTGCGATCTCGCCAAACTGCTGCAGCGCGCCGACCGTGTCGCCGGTCTGGCCGCCGATCTGGCTGAGGCACAGCATACGGAAGGCGGCAAACAACAGGCCAAGCAGGATGAGCGCGGCGACCGCGCCACCGAACCCTAGCGCCAGCAGCGCGACGGCGCCGAGCACGGCACCGGCAATGGCGGTTTCGGCCGACACGGTGCCTGCGTCAACCGAGAGACCGTCGCTGCGCGCCGGCGGCAACAGATGCATGAAAGCGGCGAGCAGGCCGCGCGAACCGGCATGCGCGGCAATGAGAGCGGCGAGAACCTGCGCCGGGCTGGCGAATTCCGAAAGCAAGCTCCAGCGGATCAGCAGCGACAGAGCGAGCGCGCAGGCGCCATAGGCGCCGATGCGGCTGTCGCGCATGATCTCCAGTTTTTTGTCGCGTGTCTTGCCGCCGCCAAAACCGTCGGCGACATCCGAAAGTCCGTCCTCATGCATGCAGCCGGTGGCGAGCAAGGTCGCGGCAAGGGCAAGTGCCGCTGCCGGGCCAGATGCAAGGCCGAGCCAGGTCACGATCGCGTAAACCAAGGCGCCAATCAGAGCGACGGCGAGGCCGGCGACCGGCGCTGCCCAGATCGCGGCAGCAAGGGTGCGGTCCCGGAAATCGACGACCGGCAGCGGCAACCGCGTGAAGAAGACGAAGCAGAGCGCGATGTCATCGAGCGCTTGGCGGGGCGAAGGGGGCATGTCCTTGAGTTTGAGCATGATCTATTCCGAAAACCGGTTCCCACTTTTCGCTGACGCGGACCTCCGGTTCGGGATCATGCTCTAGCCTCTCGCAATGGCATGGAAGAACGTGCCGCTGACATGGCCGCGGCGGTAACCGGAGGCGCCGAGCGGATTGCCCTGGCCGTCAGCGAGGTCGGCCAATGGCTCGTCATTGCCAGTCGCGCTCATCTGCGCATAGTGGAATTCGTGGCCGCGGATCAGCGCGCCTTGGGCTCCAAGCGGGCAATCGGCGCGCAGCCGCGCCTCGCGGTAACCGAGATTCATCTTTCGCTTGGCAAAGCTGGTCGAGTGGCCGAGCAGCCCGAGCATCCTGTGCGTCTCTGCCGATACGTCCTCCAGCGCTTCGCCGAGCACCATGAAGCCGCCGCACTCGCCATGCACCGGCCGCGTTGCCGAAAACGCCTCAATGCCGGCCCGGAAATTCGCAGCCGCCGCAAGCCGGCCGGCGTGAAGCTCGGGATAGCCGCCGGGCAGCCAGCAGACATCGCAACTGTCGCTGGGCGGTTCGTCGGCGAGCGGCGAAAAGGGGACGATTTCCGCCCCGGCTTTGCGCCAATACGCCGCGACATGCGGATAGAGGAAGGTGAAGGCAGCGTCCTCGGCCAGTGCGATGCGCTGGCCGGGCGGTGGCAGCGCATCGCTGAAGTTGCCCGGCGCAGGTTCAAATGGTGCCGCCAGTGCCATAATGGCGTCGAGGTCGAGCGAGCGTTCGACCATGTCGGCCAGTCGGTCGAGATGCACCATCAAATTCTCATATTCGCCGGCCTGGACGAGGCCGAGATGGCGCTCCGGCAGGTTGAGCGAGGGATCGCGCAGGATCGCGCCGACCACTGGCAGATCGAGCGCTTCGATCGCGTCGCTGCAAAGCCGGCGGTGACGCTCGCTGCCCAGCCGGTTGAGCACGACGCCGGCCATGCGCACATCGGGGTCATATGTAGCAAAACCCTTGGCGACGGCCGCCGCCGTGGTCGACTGCCCGGAAACATCGAGCACCAGCAGCACCGGCAGGCCGTAGAGCCGGGCAAGATCTGCGGCCGAGCCGGTGCGGCCCGGAGCAGCGGGAATTCCGTCGAACAAGCCCATCGCGCTTTCGAGGAAGATGAAATCGGCGTCTTCAGTTGCGTCGCCTGCCAGCGCGTTGAGCAGCGCAGGCGGCATCGCCCAGCTGTCGAGATTGACACCGGAAAGGCCTGTCGCGGCGGTGTGGAAGCCGGGATCGATATAGTCGGGGCCCGACTTGGCGCCGCGCACTTTCAGGCCGCGCCTGGCGAGCGCGCGCAGGATACCGATTGTGACGCTGGTCTTGCCCGAGCCCGAGCGCGGCGCGCCGATGATGATCGCGCGGGTCATGGCTAGCCCGCCAATGCCGCGCGCATCGCGACGATGCCGCCGACGACGATCAGCGCCGGCGCGGCAAGGCCGGCGGCAGCCGCTTCCTCGGCGATGGTGGCGAGCGTGGCGACGACGATACGCTCCTGCGGCGTCGTCGCGGCGACGATCACTGCAGCAGGCGTGGAAGGCGGCAGGCCGCCCTCGAGCAGCGTGGCTGATATCAGCGGCAGATTGGCCATGCCCATATAGACGACGACCGGCTGGCCGGTGCGGGCGATTGCTGCCCAGTCGAGGTCGTCATCGGTGCCGGCGGCGTGGCCGGTGGCCAGGATCACCGCCTTGTTGATGCCGCGCATGGTGGCCGGGATGCCGGCACCGGCAAGCGCGCTGAGGCCCGAAGTCAGGCCGGACAGGACGCGGAACGGGATGTTTTCGCGGGCGAGCGCAAGCGCCTCTTCGCCGCCGCGACCGAAAATATAGGGGTCGCCACCCTTCAGCCTGACGACGCGGCGGCCTTCTCGCGCCAGCCGAACCAGCAGAGCGGTGATGTCGTCCTGCTTCATCGATGGCTGGCCGCCGCGCTTGCCGGCGTAGAACAGCTCCGCGGCCTCGGCGACAGCGACGATATCGGGCGATACCAGCGCGTCGTAGACGAGCGCATCGCACTGCCCAAGCGCGGCCAATACTTCCAGCGTCAGGCAGCCGGGATCGCTGGGGCCGGCGCCGGCCAGCCAGACATGGCCCGGCTCCAGCTGGCGCGGCTTGAAGTTGAGCCGGGCCAAAGCCTGTTCGATTGTGGCGTTTCCGCTGTTGTTTCCGGTTCCGTCGTTCACAATCCGTCCCGTCCGCGAAAACGCCGCTGGTAATGGGCGTCGTAAAGTGAACTCTCGCCAAAGCCTTCCGCTGCCAGCGAGCGGCCGACGAAGATGATAGCCGTGCGCTCCATCGGATCGGCGGCCAATTGCGCCTCGATGGTCGCCAGCGTGCCGGTCAGCACGCGCTCGTCCGGCCAGGAGGCACGGAAGACGACTGCCACCGGGCAGTCGGCGCCATAGAACGGTGTCAGCTCGGCGACAACACGATCGATGGCTTGGATGGCAAGATGAATGGCGAGCGTCGCGCCGGTGCGGCCGAAGCCGGCGAGGGTTTCGCCGAGCGGCATTTTCGAGGCGCGGCCGGATATGCGGGTCAGCACCAGACTTTGCGCGACTTCGGGAATGGTAAGCTCGCGGCGAAGCGCTGCCGCGGCAGCAGCGAAGGAGGGCACGCCCGGCGTCAGCGTATAGGCGATGCCGTGCTTCTCCAGCCGGCGGATCTGCTCGGCGACAGCGCTCCACACTGACAGGTCGCCGGAATGCAGGCGGGAGACATCGTGGCCGGCCTGGTGGGCCGCCACATATTCCGCTTCGATCTCGTCGAGCGACATCGGCGCCGTGTCGATCAATTTCGTACCGGGGGCGCAGTGCTGCAACAGCTCCGGCGAGACGATCGAGCCGGCATAGAGGCAGATCGGGCAGCTTGCCAGCAGCCGGCTGCCGCGCAAGGTGATGAGGTCGGCCGCGCCCGGTCCGGCGCCGATGAAGTTGACGGTCATGCCGCATCTCCGCTGATGGCGATGGCGCAGGTGACCGGGCCGAGCACGGTTCGCGGCCCAAGCAGTTTCGCGCCTTTTCCGGCGGCGGCAAGCGCGGAGGCTTCGGAAACCGACGGCGTGCCGGCATGTTCCTGCGACAGGCTCGAGCGGCTGATTGCGCGCGAAGACGCGGCCCTGAGCGCATCGTCCTCGACAATGATCACTGGCAGGGCGAGTTCGCGCCCCGCAGAAAAGATTGCCTGCTCGTCCTGCTTCAGAGAAGCAGTTGCGATCGCCGAAAGCGCCGTCATCGCCAGCCCATGCGTTTCCAGAGCGGTTTCTATGGCGGCAAGCACATCCCTTGCGCTGACGCCCTTGCGACTGCCGATGCCTGCGACCATCATGGTTTGACCCAGCTCCATTGGGTGACCGGCATCGCCGGCCGCCAAGCCTGCATCGAGCCGACGGGCGCCACACGCGATATCGCGATACGGGTGAGATCGCCGCCGAGCGCGGCGTGACGGGCTAGAAGCAGCGCCTCCATCTCCAGCGTCACCGCGTTGGCGGCCAGCCGGCCGCCAACGCGCAGGGCCTTGATCGCCGCGCCCAGCACGCCGGTATCGCTGCCGCCGCCGCCGATGAAGATCGCATCGGGCGTGCCTAGCTTGGCAAGCGCCTTTGGTGCCGAACCTTCGACCACGACAAGGCCGGGCACGCCGCAATGTGAAGCATTGCGATGGATGCGGGCGGCGCGGGTTGGATCGGCCTCGATGGCAATGGCGCGCATCGTGGGATGGGCCAGCATCCATTCGATGCCAATCGAACCCGAGCCGGCGCCGATATCCCACAGCAATTCGCCGCGCCTGGGGGCGAGGGCGGACAGGGTAATGGCGCGGATCTCGCGCTTGGTGATCTGGCCGTCATGTTCGAACAGATGATCGGCAAGACCTGATGTCAGCGGCAAGATGCGCGCTTCTGAAGTTGAGTCAACTTCGATCGCCAGCACGTTGAGCGGATTGATCTTTATGAGGTCGAAAGCATCGGCTCGAGTCGACCGCAGCTTTTCGTTTGGGCCGCCCAGGGCCTCCAGGATTGTCAGCCGCGAAGCGCCGAAGTCGAGTTCGATCAGCAGGCGCGCAATCGCTGCTGGTGCATCGCCGTCCGAGGTCAGCGCAAGGATGCGGGTGCCCGGATGCAGCAGTGGCCGGATCAGGTCGAGCGAGCGGCCGTGCAGCGAAATGGTCTCGATATCCTGCAGCGCCCAGCCGAGGCGGGCGGCGGCCAGTGACATGGCCGAAGGGGCAGGAATCACCTGCATCTCCTGGGAAGGAATCTTGCGAGCAAGGGTGACGCCGACACCGTGGAAGAAAGGATCGCCCGAGGCCAGCACGCAGACTCGCCTGCCGGAAAGCGCCAGCACGTCGCGCATCTCGGGATCGAAAGGGGCCGGCCAAGGATGTGCTTCACCTTTGATGAGCGACGCGACGAGGGCAAGGTGACGCGTGCCGCCGAAGACGAATTCGGCGTCGGCGATCAACCGCTTGGCCTCATCGCCGAGACCCGCTACACCGTCCTCGCCGATGCCGACGATTGTTAGCCATTTTTGCGTGAGCCAGGCGGCGCGCGATTGAGTTTCAGCAGGCATGATGACCAACCGCATTCTGATCCTCGGCGGAACCATCGAAGCCCGGCAATTGGCTGGAAGGCTTTCCGCGCGCACGGATATTTCGATCACGCTGTCGCTGGCCGGCCGCACCGAAAATCCCGTCGCGCAAGACGTGCCCACTCGTACGGGTGGTTTCGGTGGTGCTGATGGGCTGGCGGCGTATCTCCGCGAGAACCACATTGACCTGCTGGTCGACGCCACGCATCCCTATGCGGCGCAAATCTCCGCCAATGCGGCTGAAGCGGCGCATGAGGCCGGTGTGCCGATCGTTGCGCTGAGGCGCCCAGGCTGGGGGCCTGTCGAAGGTGACCGGTGGACGCAGGTCGCCCGTGTTGCCAGCGCGGTGACGGCGCTGGGATCGGCTCCACGCCGCGTCTTCCTGGCGCTCGGACGGCAGGAGGTCGCCGCCTTTGAGGCCGCACCCCAACATCATTATCTTATCCGCAGTGTCGATCCGGTCGAGCCGAAGCTGGCGGTGCCCAATGCGACCTATCTCTTGGCGCGCGGGCCGTTCCGGGAGCCGGACGAACGCGCGCTGCTCCAAGAATACCGAATCGATGTCGTCGTTTCCAAGAACAGCGGCGGCGAGGCGACCTACGGCAAGATTGCCGCTGCGCGGGCACTCGGCATCGAGGTGGTCATGATCCGCAGGCCGGCCTTGCCGGACGTTGCGTCGGCTGAGACTGTCGAAGCGCTTGCCGAAATGGTCGATCATTTTCTGGCCAGTCATTTTCTTGGGCCCGCTGCCGAACGCGGCGTGTAGACCAGCGCCGGTTTTTCACCGCGCTTGATGATCCTGGTTTCTGGCGAGCCGATGATGATGCAGGTCGCCATGTCAGCCTTTTCCGCATCGGCGTCCGCCAGCAGAAAAACCTCGATGCGCTCGTCGGGGCGGCCGGCGGCACGGCCGAAGACGACCGGCGTGGTGCCGGGCAGGATCGCCGTGAGGCATTCGAAGGCGCGGCCAAGCTGCCAGGGGCGAGCCTTGCTGATCGGATTGTAGAGCGCGATGACGAAGCCGGCGCCCGCCGCCGCCAGCAGCCGCAGCTCGATCAGGTCCCAGGGTTTTAGATTGTCGGACAACGAGATGGCGCAGAAATCATGGCCGAGTGGTGCGCCGATGCGGGCAGCGACCGCGAGCATTGCGGTGATGCCCGGCAGCATCGCAACCTCAACGGCGCGCCATTCGGCCGGGCCGGCCTCGATCGCCTCGCAGACGGCTGCCGCCATGGCAAAGACGCCGGGGTCGCCGCCCGAGACGACGGCGACATCGTGGCCCTGCGCAGCCTTTACCAGCGCGTCCTTGGCGCGGGACAGCTCCTCGCGATTGTCCGAGGCGACGCGGGTCTGGTCGGGGCGCAGATCGAGCCGGTCGAGATACGGCTTGTAGCCGTAGAAGAATTTTGCCTCGGCGACGGCGCGGCTTGCCTCCGGCGTCACCTGGTCGGCATTGCCGGGCCCAAGGCCAATGACGGTCAGGCGGCCGCTCATGCTTCGGCCCCCAATGCGGCGGGCCGGCCTGACCAGCCGGCGACCAGCACGATGGCGAAGTAGGGCGCCTTGTCGTCCTGCTTGTCGGCCAGCCGCATCGAGACGCCGCCCGACATGGTGCCGCGCTCGACATAGACGGCGCGCGCCAGCTTGTCGGTCGCTTCCAGCGCTCGCCTGATCTTGGGCAGGTTGCGGCCGACCTTCATGATGACGGCTGCATCGGTGTCGGCGAGGCGGCGCGTCAGCTCGAATTCGCTCATTGTGCCCGGCAGCACGGTCAATACATCGTCGCCCTGGACGATCGGCGTTCCGGTCGCCGACCAGCAGCCGGACATGGCGGTGACCCCGGGAATGACTTCGGTTGGGAAGCGATGCGCCAGCCTGACATGCAGGTGCATGTAGGAGCCGTAGAAAAGCGGGTCGCCTTCCGAAAGCACCGCGACCATCCTGCCGGCACTGAGGTGCTCGGCGACCTTCTCGGCCGACTCCTCGTAGAAATCTGTTATCTGCGACCGGTAATCGCTGTGATCCTTGTCGATTTCGGTGGTCACGGGATAGAGCAGCGGCAATTCAATCAAATCGGGACGAAAATGCGCGCCGACGATGGCGCGCGCATTGCTGTTGTTGCCGCGCTTGGCGAAATGCGCGACCACGTCGGCCTCGGCCAGCGCGCGCACGGCCTTGAGCGTCAGCAGCTCGGGGTCGCCAGGACCGGTGCCGACGCCGACAAGCCTGCCTTTTGCAATCGCGTTCACAGACCCGGCCTCGCCAGTGCGTTGAGTGCTGCGGCGGTCATGGCGCTTCCGCCCAATCTGCCGCGCACGATCGCGTAGGGCACGCCATAGGAATTCTCGGCCAGCGCGCCCTTCGATTCGGCCGCGCCGACGAAACCGACCGGCATGCCGATGATAACAGCCGGTTTCGGCGCGCCGTCGCGCAGCCTTTCCAGCAGGTAGAAAAGTGCGGTCGGCGCATTGCCGATGGCGACGACCGAACCCGCCATACGCTCGCCCCACAGGTCAATGGCTGCAGCGGAGCGAGTGTTGCCGATCCTTTTCGCGATGTCAGCGGTTCGTGGGTCGCGCAGCGTGCAGATAACCTCGTTACCGGCCGGCAGCCGCGCGCGGGTGACGCCGTGCGAGACCATCTCGGCGTCGCAGAAGATCGGCGCGCCGGCCGCCAGCGCCGTGCGCGCGGCGGCAACAAAATCCTCCGAAAAAACGAAATGCCCGGCAGCCTCGACCTGTCCGCAGGCATGAATCATGCGGATGGCGACATCGGCTTCGGCATCGGAAAAGCGCGACAGGTCGGCCTCGGCACGAATGATGGCGAAGGAGCGCTCATAGATCGCCGTGCCGTCATGGATGTAGTCATAGGCGGGCATGTTCATTCCTGTCGGTAGAGTTCGGTGACACCGGCCGCGCCAAGCCTTGTCAGGCAGGCGGCGGTGGTCTCGCATCGAAGTCGTGCTTTGCGGATCGCTGCGGCAATGCCGCCAACGCCGCGCGCGGCGTCATAGCCCGGCCTGTATCCGGTAGGAAGGGCCTTCGCCGTCCCGTCCACGACAAGTCCGGCCCCGTTTTCGCCGCCGACCAGTGTCAGCGCCGCCGCGCCGGGATGCGCGCAACCCTTGGCGCAGCCGGAAATGTGCAGCGTGAAGGAGGAATCGAGGATGTCACGGTTTTCTGCGGCGATGGTCTCGGCAATGTCGCGCGTCGCGATCCGGCCAGAGGCGCAGGCCGGCGCACCGGGGCAAGCGGCGATTTTCGTGCGCGGGTCGGTGGCGTCGGTGACGAAGCCGAGGGTGGTGGCGGCTCGCTGGAGCGAGTGGCAGGCGGTCGGGGAGAGGCCGAGGAAAAGCAGCGCGCGGCCAGGTGCCAGGCGGATTTCGGTGACGCCCAGGGTGAGGGCGTGTTGCGTGAGGCCGATGAGTTTTTGCGCTGGCATGCTGCCGAAGGGCAGGCCGATGCCGAGGGCGGTGCCGGCTGTCAGATCGAAAATGCCAATGGGGAAGCGAGCCGGCACAGGAAGGCGCTCCACGGCGCCCCCCTCTGTCCTGCCCTCTTTGCCACCACTTGGCATCTCCCCCACTTGGGGGGAGATTGCGCCCTCGTCTCCGCTTTCGCCAATCGCCAAAGGTGCCGAGGGGGAGCCGCCGGCGAAGCTGCCGATCTCCCCCCAAGTGGGGGAGATGTCCGGCAGGACAGAGGGGGGCGCGAAGGAATGCCAGCTTGTGAGAGATCTTAATTGCCTCTCCGTCAAATCCCGTGCATGGGCTTCGCGGCCTTTTTCAGCAACCATCCTTAGAATCGCGACGGCAATATCACGGGCCGCATCTTCCTCGACCATGACGAGTAGCGTCGCAGTCTGACTGTCGCCAGCGACAGCCACCTGCCACTGCGTTCCGGCATCAATCCGCACCGCGACCAGCCTGATGTCGGCCGTCACGGCATCCATGCCAAGTCGCCCGCCGCCGTCGACAACCACCGAGACCTTCGGGCCAACCCGTTGCGTAACGCCAGCGTCCTCGATGGCTTCGCGAATCCGCCCCGCCAGCGGGCGCGGATCTGCGATCTCTTCGGGGTCGATCCCCGCCAGCGGTCCGTGCTCCACCGGCACGCCGGTGCGCACGGCGATGCCGAGTGCATCGACCTCGACGGCCAGAAGCCGGGCGCTTGCCGGCGTCAGGCCGCGTAACTGCAGGCTGCCACGTGCGGTCACTTCCATGATGCCGTTGCCATGCCGCAAGGCCGATTCACCGAGTCGGATCAAGGATTTCGACGAGAGTCCTCCAGCGACCGGGTTGAGCCGCACCAGAAGCCCGTCGCCGGTCTGCATCGGCGCAGACAAAGCGGGGCAGGCGCCGCGTCGGGAGAAGGCGTTCATGCCGCCACCCCCAGCGCCTGGGCCTCGGCGATCAGTGCGGCGAGATCGTCATCGATGGAATTGCGCAGTGGATGCCAGAGACCGCGGCGCCGCGCCGACAGAAACCGCTCGGCGATGACCTTCGCGGCGGAAGGGTTCTCGCGCAGGATGAAGGCACGAACCGCGGGGTCGCCGAGATAGGCGTCGTGCACGGCTTCGATCAGCGCGCCCGATATAGCATGGGTGGTCTCGGCGAAGCCGACCAGCCGGTCGACCGTCTCGGCGAATTCCGAAGCGCCGCGCGGACCGTGCCGCATCTGGCCGGCAATGAAGCGCGGGTTGACCGCGCGGGCGCGAACTACCCGAGATACGGCTTCTCCAACCGAGCGCGGCTTCGGCTTTTGCGGATCTGTGGTGTCGAGCACGATGACGTCCGCATTCTTGCCGAGCGCGGCAAGTGCTGCCGAAAAGCCGCCGATGAAGGCGACGTCGGCGGAGCCTTCCAAAATATCGCGGCCGGGGTCGTCTCCGGTATGGACGAGAAGGTCGGCCTCGGAGACACGATCCTCGAACGCGCCTGGCGACGAAATCCCTTCCCCGTCGGCGCCGCCATAGGCATGCGAAGTGGCGTCGAGATAGGCGCGGCCGATCTCTTCGCGCGCGGCCCAGTCGCCGCTCGACAACAACTCCTCGACGCCGGCGCCGTAGGTGCCGGGCGAAGTGCCAAAAATGCGCGGGCTGATCTTCCCGTCTGCACGGGTTCTTGCCGCGAGCGGGTTTTCGGAAGCGTCCTCGTCACGGGCCGCGACAGCAGTCGCGGCTGCGTCGATCAGCGCGATCTGGGTCGGGAACATGTCACGGAACAGGCCTGAAATCCGCCAGGTGACGTCAACGCGCGGGCGGCCAAGCGTTGCCGGCGGCAGCACCTCGATACCGGTGACGCGGCCGGTCGCGGAATCCCATTGCGGCCGGCAGCCCATCAGCGCCAGACCTTGCGCGATCTCCTCGCCGCCGGTGCGCAGCGACGCCGAGCCCCACAGGTCGATGACCAGCGAACGCGGCCAGTCGCCATGCGATTGCATGTAGCTGCGCAAGACCTCGTCGGAGGCCGCCCTGCCGAGATCGAAGGATGTCGGCGTCGGCATGGTGCGTGGATCTGATGTGAACAGATTGCGGCCGGTCGGCAGCACATCGCGCCGGCCACGCGCCGGCGCGCCGGCAGGTCCGGCAGCGACATGGCGGCCGTCGAGGGCCGCGATCAGCGCAGACTTTTCGGCCGCCGCACTTTGCTGGCGCGAAGGATCGGTCTCGCCCTCGGGCGAGCGGCCATAGATGTGCAGGCCGTCCTTGATGGCGAAATCCTTCAGGTCGCAGAGCCAGGCGTCGACGCGGCGCAGCGCCTCATCGGGCGCGTCGGTTCCGGCGACGCCGGCTTCGGAGGCGAGCCCGGTCTTTTGCGCGGTTTCGACGATCAGCTTCGCCAGGCGGTCGCGGCGGCGGCGGTCGAGCCCGTCAGCCTGGGCATACTCGTCGACCAGCCGTTCGAGCTGGTGCTGGCTCTCGTCGAGCCCGGCGCCGGTCAGCGGCGGCGGCAAATGGCCGAGGGTGACGGCGGCAATGCGCCGCTTGGCTTGTGCTGCCTCTCCCGGGTTGGAGACGATGAAGGGATAGACGACGGGCAGGGAACCGGTGACGATCTCGGGGAAGCAGGATTCGCTGAGCGCCACGGTTTTCCCGGGCAGCCATTCCAGCGCGCCATGGGCGCCGACATGGACGAGGGCATGGACACCGAGCGACTTGCGCAGCCACAGGCCGAAAGCGATCAGCGCATGGCGCGGCGGCAATGTCGGGTCGTGATAGTCGGCGCGACGGTCGGCCGAGCGCCCGCGATCGGGGGCGAGTGCTACGGTGATGTTGCCGAAGGTGGCGGCGCGGAAGGGGAATCGCCTGTTGTTTGCTGGGATCGAAGGTTGGCGTTCCTTCGCGCCCCCCTCTGTCCTGCCGGACAGGACAGAGGGGGGCGCATTGATGGTCGTCTCACTGTCTGGCGACCCCCATGCCTTTTCGACGACCCTCACTGCCGCAGTTGGGAGGGCCTGATAAAAATCGCGATAGTCGTTCAGGCTCAATCCCTGCCCGCCAAGCTCCAGCATCTCCAGCAACGCGCGCGGCGTTTGCGGAATCCCTTCAACGGTGTAGCCCTGTTCGCTCAGGTCGTGCAGCATCGCCAGCACGCTGGACGGCACGTCGAGGCCGACGGCGTAGCCGGTGCGGCCGGGGGCGCTCGGATAGTCGGGGATCAGGATGGCCAGCTTGCGTTCCGCGCGCGGCGTACGCTGCAGGCGGATGAAGGCTTGGACACGGTTCGCCACCTGCGCGACGCGGTCCGGCTCCGGCCGGTTGGCGAAGGCGCGGAAAGCCAATGCGGGATCGACCTCGCTTTCGCCCTTGAAGGAAATGGCGCCGGCAAGGATGCGGCCGTCGAGTTCGGGGAGGACGACATGCATGGCGAGGTCGGCAGGCGCCAGGCCGCGCTGGTTGTTTTGCCAGATGTCACGGCGTGTCGTCGCGACGATGACCTGGAACACCGGCACGCCGGCGCGGTCGAACAGGGTTTCGACGCCGGGCTCGGCGCCCGAGGCGAACGCCGTCGCCGCGATGATCGCGGCAGGGTTTAGCGCGGCAAGCGCGGTCTCTACAAAGGCCAGCGAGACCGGATCCTTGAGGCTGGAGACGAAGATCGGCACGGGGGCCATGCCGCGCTGCCGCAGCGCTTCGAACAATGCATCGATCGGCGCGACATCGGCGGCGAGCAGCATCGAACGGTAAAAGAGAATTGGCACGACGTCCCCCTCGAGGGGAGGGTGGCCCGCAGGGCCGGGTGGGGTCGTTGCGGCAGTGCTCGACGTTTTTTGCTGTTGGCGCACTTCACAGGCGACCCCACCCCCGGCCTGCGGCCGGACCCTCCCCTCAAGGGGGAGGGGGACGTCGCCGCGTCCGGGTTCGTAAAATCCCGCCTTCGGCACGACAACCGGCTCGGCAACGGCCGCCTCCGATCCCGCCAGCCGCGCGAGTCTCTGCACCAGCGCCGTCATATTCTCCGGGCCGCCTTCGCGAAAATAGCCCAGCAGGCCGTCGAGTTCTTCGCGCGGCAGCGTCGAGCATTCGATCAGCCGGAGATCCTCGTCGCGGCATTCGCCGGGCAGCAGCGCCAGTTTTATGCCGCGTGCGCGGGCGATCGAGGCGAGTTGGTCGCAGCCGTAGCGCCACCAGTCGTAACCGCCGAGGATGCGAACCAAAACAACCCTGGCGTGCCGGGCGACGCTGTCGATCCAGAGATCGACGGACATCGGATGGCGCAGGTCGCGTAAAGCCGCCAGGCGCATCGAGGGCAGGCGATCCGCGTCTGCTTTCCACGCCGCCGCCAGCCCGGCCAGATCGCTGTCGGTGAAAGACAGCGCCACGACATCCGCAGGCGTCTGCCTGAGATCAACAGGCTCGGCGAGATCGTCGAGCGAGGCGGATGTTGTGGTGAGGATGTGCATCGCGGCTCGTGCCTGAGGTCAGCCGGCGAGGATACGCTCGATTGCCGGGCGGTTCAGCCCTTTCAGGCCGATGACGACGAGGCGCGAGCGGCGGTCGTCCTCAGCGGTCCAGGCGCGGTCGTAATAGTGATTGACGCGCGGACCGACAGCCTGCAGCAACAGCCGCATCGGCTTGCCGCCGACCTCGACGAAACCCTTGACGCGCAGCACGTTTTCTTCCTCGGCCGCGGTAGCGACGCGCAAAGCCAGCTCATCGGGATTGGCGATCGACGGAATGTCGATGACGAACGAGTCAAAATCGTCATGCTCGTGGTCGAGCTCGTCGTCGTGATGGGTCTTGCGGTTCTCGATATCGTCCTCGACGGCGAGGCCGAGGCCGAGCAGCACGGACGGATCGACCTTACCCTGCGAGGTCGGTACGATCTTCACCGCGCGCGCGGTGTGCTCGCCGATGATGGCATTGGCACGGGCCGAGCCGGCAGCGTCCATCAGGTCACTCTTCGACAAAATAATCAGGTCGGCGCAGGCGAGCTGGTCCTCGAACACCTCCTCGACCGGATCGTCGTGGTCGAGCGTCTCGTCCTGCGCGCGCTGCGCCTGCAGGGCGTCCATGTCGTTGGCGACGCGGCCATCAGCCAGCGCCGGTCCGTCGACCACGGCGATGACGCCGTCGACCGTGACCCGGCTCTTCACCGTCGGCCACTGGAAGGCCTGGACCAGCGGCTTCGGCAAAGCGAGGCCGGAAGTTTCGATCAGGATATGGTCGACCCTCGGCGTCAGCGACAGGATCTGGTCGAGCGCCGGCACAAAGTCGTCTGCAACGGTGCAGCAGATGCAGCCATTGGCCAGTTCGACGATATTTTCCTCGGGGCAGGTGTCGATGCCGCATCCCCTGAGGATCTCGCCGTCGATGCCGATGTCGCCGAACTCGTTGACGATGATGGCCAGCCGCTTGCCGCCGGCGTTTTCGAGCAGATGGCGGATCAGCGTCGTCTTGCCGGCGCCGAGGAAGCCGGTGACGACGGTGCAGGGCACGCGGGAGACGGAAGTGGTCATATCTGATCCTTCACAAGGGGAGGGATGCGGGCGACGAGGCCGCGCTTCAGGCAATCGGGGCGGCCGCGCCATGGAATGAGGCCGTCCGTCGAGGTGGCGAAGAGCTTTGCGCCAGCGACGAGATCGGCGCCGCTGGTCGCGCTCAGGTCGCCGAAGACATAGCTCCAGCAGCCATCGCGCAGGATCGCCGCGCTCAGCCGGCGCTTGCAGTTGCCAAGGCATTCGACGGTGCGGATACGGATATTTTCGCCTGATACAGCGCGGCGCGTGTCTTCGGCCAACAATTGGCCGGCGCGGGGATGGCCGTCGGAGCCGGTCTCGTCACGGCAGGAGGCGCAGACGATCACGGTGACGCCGGCCAAGGCATCACTATCGCCGGACAATACGTCCGCTGTCTCAGCCGAAAAACTGCTGTCGCGTTCCAAATCAGGCTCCTTGCCCGGAAAACCCGCCAGGCGATCGGATTCTTATGTCCTAGACGGCAGGTCTCCTGGCTCGCGGGTCATCGCCTTGGTGCCGCCTTCCCGGGACCGTCCCAGTGGTTTTCGGCCTTGGCTCGTCGCTTACAGTTGCGGGGACAGCCGCGGATTTGAAATCGAAATTTCGCACCGCATTCCCTCTTGGCTCCTCCCTTTGCCGAGAGGAGACCGTCTGGACCGGATTTAGGCTTGTGCAGGCAGTCGTGTCAACGCACGTCTACGACGCGGCAATGTCGGCAAGCGGTTGGCCCAGGTCACCCGCAGGCGCCACGTCGATGCGTTCCAGGCCGAGCCAGCCCTGCATCAGCTTCAACTCCTCGAAGAGTGCGGCGGCGGTTTGCGGCGGGGCGCCGGGCTCGGCATAGGCGGCATGGACGCGCAGCACGCCGGCGGGGCGGTCGGCCTTGAGGTCGATGCGCGCCACGATCTTTTCGCCGAGCAGGAACGGCAGCACATAATAGCCGTATTGGCGCTTTTCGGCAGGGGTATAGATCTCGATGCGATAGCGGAAGTCGAACAGTCTTTCCGTACGCGATCGCTCGAAGACAACCGGATCGAACGGAGCGAGCAAAGCGCGTGCCTCGATCTTGCGTGGAAAACGGGCGTCCTTGTGAAGGTAGGCTGTTTTGTCCCAGCCTTCGACGCGAACCGGCAAAAGATCACCTGTGTCGACCAGTTCCTCGATGCGACCGTTGATGTCGGCCGGGGAGAGGCGGAAATAGTCCCGCAGGTCGCTCGCTGTCGCGACGCCGTGGGCGCGGGCGGAAATGCGCAGCAATTCGCGGTGCGCATCCTCCGGGGAGGGCACCGGCAAGGCAAGTACTGCCGGCGGCAGCACGCGCTCCGGCAGATCATAAAGCCGCTCGAAGCCACGACGCGATGCCGTGGTGATACGGCCGGCCCAGAACAGCCATTCGAAAGCGTGCTTGGCGTCGCTCCAGCCCCACCAGCCGCCGTTTCCCTTTTGGCCTTCGAGGGCGGAAGCAGCAATCGGGCCGCGCTCGACCACCTCGCGATAAATGTCCTCAATGTAGGCGGCGCGTTCGCGGCCCCACTTGGCCAGCCCGTTATACATCTCCTCGCCACGCTCGGCCCGTTCCATGCGCCAGCGCATCAGCGGATAGGTTTCGACCGGCAGAAAGGAGGCTTCGTGCGCCCAATATTCGAAGACCGTGCGCTTGCGCGTCACGGCTGCGTTGTCGAGCAGCGCAAGCGGGTAGGGGCCAAGCCGCGAATAGAGCGGCATATAGTGGGCGCGCACCACCGCGCTGACGGAATCGATCTGCAGCAGGCCGGTCCGGCCAAGGACACGGGCTAGATGGCGGCGATCAGGCGTGCTGTTAGGGCGAGGATCGGCAAACCCCTGTGCAGCAAGCGCGACGCGCCGGGCCATGGCGAGCGAGATTTTTTCCTTCATGCAGACGGCACTCTGTTGGCGTTTCGACCAAAGGTGGGAGAGATGATTCCGCGCCATACTAGCAGGGTTTTGGCGGCATCTATGTCAGGAGAGAAAAGTGGAGTAAAAAGTGAAGGAAATCAAACAGGAGCGGACTGGACCAGTTTATCCGGATATGCCGTCGAGCACCGTGTTTTGAACAAGGTTTGACTTGCTTCGCCGAAAGCCCTGCGCTAACCCTCGCCGCGTTGCAGCATAGAGCCCCCTAAAACGGTTCAGTGGTTAAACTGTCACGCTTCCGCAAGTGGGTCCGGTGCTGTAATCAGAGTGGATTGGCCGCCAACGGAAAGCTGCAGCATGAACGCATTGTTGAGTTCGTACCTGCCCATCGTCCTGTTCATCGGCGTGGCGCTGGTCGTCGGCCTGGCGCTGCTTGCCGCACCCTTCCTGGTGGCCTACCGCAACCCAGATCCGGAAAAGCTTTCCGCCTATGAGTGCGGCTTCAACTCGTTCGACGACGCCCGCATGAAGTTCGATATCCGCTTCTACCTGGTGTCGATCCTGTTCATCATCTTCGATCTGGAGGTGGCCTTCCTGTTTCCGTGGGCAGTGTCTTTCAGCCAGATCGGCATGCTCGGTTTCTGGTCGATGATGGTGTTTTTGGCGGTGCTGACCATCGGCTTTGCCTATGAATGGAAGAAAGGAGCGCTGGAATGGGATTGAGCGACAATTCCGGCACGCTCGTCGCGCCGAAGCCAAAAGGCATTCTCGACCCCAGCACCGGAAAGCCGGTGGGGGCGAATGATCCTTTCTTCCTCGAGATCAACAACGAGCTTGCCGACAAGGGTTTTCTCGTCACCTCCACCGAGGCGCTGATCACCTGGGCCCGCAGCGGCTCGCTGATGTTCATGACCTTCGGCCTTGCCTGCTGTGCGGTCGAGATGATCCACACCTCGATGCCGCGCTATGACTCGGAGAGGTTCGGTGTTGCTCCTCGCGCGTCGCCGCGCCAGTCCGATATCATGATCGTCGCCGGCACGCTGACCAACAAGATGGCGCCGGCGCTGCGCAAGGTCTACGACCAGATGCCGGAGCCGCGCTACGTCATCTCGATGGGCTCCTGCGCCAATGGCGGCGGCTACTACCACTATTCCTATTCGGTGGTGCGCGGCTGCGACCGCGTCGTGCCGGTCGACATCTATGTGCCCGGCTGTCCGCCGAGTGCGGAAGCGCTGCTCTACGGTATCCTTCTGTTGCAAAAGAAGATCCGCCGCACCGGCACGATCGAGCGGTGAGCGGGATGATGAGCCTGAATGAACTCTCGACCTATCTCGGCGAGAAGCTGAGCGGCCGGATCGGCGAAGCGGTGTTTGCCTATGGCGAACTCACCATCTCGGTCGAGCCGCAGGATCTGATCGAGGTGGTGACGTTCCTGCGCGACGATCCAAAATGCCAGTTCATTTCGATCATCGACGTCTGCGGCGCCGATTATCCATCGCGGGCCAAGCGCTTCGACGTCGTCTATCACCTGCTGTCGCCGAAGCAGAATATTCGTATCCGCATCAAGGTCCAGGCCGACGAAGAGACGGTGGTGCCGTCGATCACCGGCGTTTATCCCGGCGCCGACTGGTTCGAACGCGAAACCTACGATCTCTACGGTGTGCTGTTTTCGGGCCATCCTGATCTCAGGCGGATTTTGACCGATTACGGCTTCGAAGGTCATCCGCTGCGCAAGGACTTTCCACTGACCGGTTTCGTCGAGGTGCGCTACGACGACGAGGCCAAGCGGGTCATCTACGAGCCGGTCGAGCTCAAGCAGGAATTCCGCAATTTCGATTTTCTGTCCCCGTGGGAAGGTACGGATTACGTGCTTCCGGGGGATGAGAAGGCAAAGCAGTAAATGGCTGAAACCTCCGTTCGCAACTTCAACATCAATTTCGGCCCGCAACATCCGGCAGCGCATGGCGTTTTGCGCCTCGTGCTGGAGCTCGATGGCGAAGTCGTCGATCGCGTCGATCCGCATATTGGACTGTTGCATCGCGGCACTGAAAAGCTGATCGAAGCCAAAACCTATCTGCAGGCGGTGCCTTATCTCGACCGGCTCGACTATTGCGCACCGATGAACCAGGAGCATGCCTTTGCGCTGGCCGCCGAGCGGCTGCTCGGCATCGAGGTGCCGAAGCGCGGCCAGCTCATCCGCGTGCTCTATTGCGAGATCGGCCGCATCATGTCGCACATTCTCAATGTGACGACGCAGGCGATGGATGTCGGCGCGCTGACGCCGCCCCTGTGGGGCTTCGTTGAGCGCGAAAAACTCATGGTATTCTATGAGCGGGCCAGTGGCTCGCGCATGCATGCGGCCTATTTCCGGCCCGGCGGCGTCCACCAGGACCTGCCGCAGCAGCTGGTCGAGGATATCGGCAACTGGATCGACCCGTTCCTGAAATCGCTCGACGATCTCGACGCACTGCTGACCGGCAACCGCATCTTCAAGCAGCGCAACGTCGACATCGGCACCGTCTCACTGGCCGATGCCTGGGCCTGGGGCTTTTCGGGCGTCATGGTGCGCGGATCCGGCGTCGCCTGGGATCTGCGCAAGTCGCAGCCTTACGAATGCTATGCCGAGATGGATTTCGACATTCCAATCGGCAAGAACGGCGACTGCTTCGACCGTTACCTCGTGCGCATGGAAGAGATGCGCCAGTCGGCGAAAATCATGCGCCAGTGCGTCGACCTGCTGCTCGGCAAAGAAGGCACAGGGCCGGTGTCGAACCTCGACGGCAAAGTGGTGCCGCCGAAGCGTGCGGCGATGAAGCGTTCGATGGAGGCGCTGATCCATCACTTCAAGCTCTACACCGAGGGCTACCGCGTGCCGGCGGGCGAGGTCTATGCGGCGGTCGAAGCGCCGAAGGGCGAGTTCGGCGTCTATCTCGTCTCCGACGGCACCAACAAGCCCTATCGCTGCAAGCTGCGGGCGCCGGGCTTCGCGCATCTGCAGGCCATGGACTTTTTGTGCCGCGGCCACATGCTGGCCGACGTCACCGCCGTTCTCGGCTCCCTCGATATCGTTTTCGGGGAGGTTGACCGGTAGCAATGAACGCGCTTGTCACCGCAGCGGTCCTGACAATGGCGGCCCAAGTTCCTGCTTGGGGCCCCGATGGTCGGCTGCTGTCACGAGACCTTCTCAAGATTGGGTTTGAGCTGGTTGCGGAAGGTGACTTGTTGATGGGGCGCACGTTCGAGAGACATGCACCGATGGATGAGGGGATACTTCTTCATTCCTTTCCGCAGTGCCAGCTGGATTCGTTCGTTGCCGAGGTGCCCAGCCGGCCGCGGCCTTATTGTGTTTCCTGGGTTGGCGATCGTTATGACGAATACATCCGCCTGAAGCGCGGGAAAGAAGAGTTTGTGTGCGTGCTAGGGCAATCTGAGAACTGCTATCGCGTCTCTAGCTCGGTTCAATAAGAAACAACAAAGCGAAAATCATGTCAGTCCGCCGTCTCGCAGAAGCCAGCCTCCAGCCAGCCTCCTTCGCCTTCAACCGGGCGAATGCGGCAGCGGCGAAGCAATGGATCAAGAAGTATCCGAAGGGCCGCGAGCAGTCCGCGATCATCCCGTTGCTGATGCTGGCGCAGGAGCAGGAAGGCTGGGTGACCAAGGCGGCGATCGAGACGATCTCCGACATGCTCGGCATGCCCTACATCAGGGGGCTCGAAGTCGCGACCTTCTACACGCAGTACCAACTCAATCCGGTCGGCACCCGCGCGCATATCCAGGTCTGCGGCACCACGCCCTGCATGCTGCGCGGCTCGGAAGCGCTGATGGATGTGTGCCGGTCGAAGATCCATCACGACCAGTTCCATACCAACGACAAGGGCACGCTGTCGTGGGAAGAGGTGGAATGCCTCGGCGCCTGCGTCAACGCGCCGATGGTGATGATTTTCAAGGATACGTTCGAGGACCTGACGCCGGAACGGCTTGCCGAGATCATCGACCTCTATGATGCCGGCAAAGGCGCCTCGGTAACGCCGGGGCCGCAGAACGGCCGCATCACCTCCGAGCCGATCACCGGTCTGACGACGCTGAAGAGCGAAAAGGCAATCCTGAAGACGACTCGCGACAGGGAAGCCAAGGCGGCGGCCAAAGCCGCCAGGGAGGCAGCACCAGCGGCAATTGTCGCGACGCCGGCGGCTCCGGCCGTACAGGCACCGGCTGCCCCCGTAGCGCCGTCGAAAGCCAGCAAGCCGAAGACCGATGCGCCCGAAACCAGCCCGGCGCTGAAGTCGCCTTCGCCGGTCAAGGTCGCACCAGAGACCGAAAAGGCGGCGAGCGTCGCCGCACCGCGGCATTCGGCCGCCAATGCCAACAAGGCCGCGCCGGAAGTCGAAAAGGTTTCGAAACAGCGCAGCGGTCCCATAGTCAAGGCTGAGCCAGCGGCCGCTTTCAAGGCGCCGGAAGCCAAGGGCGCACAGCTCGGCGCTGCCGGCGCCGCCAAGACGACCAATGCCAAGCCTGCCAAGCCTTCGCTCGACGACAAGAACCGCCCGGTCGGCATCGCGAGGCCGGCACTGGTCGACGATCTCAAGCTGATCTCAGGCGTCGGCCCAACGATCGAAGGTATCCTGCATTCGCTTGGCATCTTTACCTACGCGCAAGTCGCGTCCTGGAGGAAGGCCGAGCGCGAGTGGGTCGACGGCTATCTCAGCTTCCACGGCCGCATCGAGCGCGAAGACTGGGTCAAGCAGGCCAAGGCGCTCGCCAAGGGCGGGGTCGCCGAATATATCCGCGTCTTCGGCAAGAAGCCGGTCTGAGGAACGAACATGCTTCAGGATAGAGACCGCATCTTCAACAACATCTACGGCCGCTTCGACAAGTCGCTGGCCGGCGCAATGGCGCGCGGCGCCTGGGACAACACGCCCGGCATCATCGCCAAGGGGCGCGACTGGATCGTCAACGAGATGAAGGCGTCAGGCTTGCGCGGCCGCGGCGGCGCCGGCTTCCCGACCGGGCTGAAATGGTCGTTCATGCCCAAACAGAGCGACGGCCGGCCGAGCTATCTCGTCGTCAATGCCGACGAATCCGAGCCCGGCACCTGCAAGGACCGCGACATATTGCGCCATGACCCGCACACGCTGGTCGAGGGCTGCCTGATCGCCGGCTTCGCCATGGGCGCGATCGCCGCCTACATCTATGTGCGCGGCGAGTTCATCCGCGAGCGCGAGGCGCTGCAGCGCGCCATCGACGAGGCCTATGAGGCCAAGCTGATCGGCAAGAACAACACCTCCGGCTACGATTTCGACATCTACATGCACCATGGCGCCGGCGCCTATATCTGCGGCGAGGAAACGGCGCTGCTCGAAAGCCTCGAAGGCAAGAAGGGCCAGCCGCGGCTGAAGCCGCCATTCCCGGCCAATGTCGGCCTCTATGGCTGCCCGACGACGGTCAACAATGTCGAGTCGATCGCCGTGGCACCGACCATTTTGCGCCGCGGCGCTGCCTGGTTCTCGTCCATCGGCCGGCCCAACAATGTCGGCACCAAGCTGTTCTGCATTTCCGGCCACGTCAACAATCCGTGCACCGTCGAAGAAGCGATGTCGATCCCGTTCCGCGAACTGATCGAGACGCATTGCGGCGGCATTCGCGGTGGCTGGGACAATCTGCTGGCGGTCATTCCAGGCGGCGCTTCGGTGCCGCTGGTGCCGGCGGAGCAGATCATCGACGCGCCGATGGATTTCGATGCGCTGCGCGACCTAAAATCGGGCCTCGGCACGGCGGCTGTCATCGTCATGGACAAATCGACCGATATCGTGAAGGCGATCGCGCGGCTTTCCTATTTTTACAAGCACGAGAGCTGCGGCCAGTGCACCCCGTGCCGCGAAGGCACCGGCTGGATGTGGCGGGTGATGGAGCGGCTGGTGCGCGGCGAGGCGCAGAAGCGTGAGATCGACATGCTGCTCGATGTGACCAAGCAGGTCGAAGGCCACACGATCTGCGCGCTGGGCGATGCGGCGGCGTGGCCGATCCAGGGCCTGATGCGGCATTTCCGCGGCGAGGTGGAGCGGCGTATCGACGAGTTTTCGCGCAATGCGCACCGGACTGAGCCGGTGATGGTGGCGGCGGAATAGACAAGAATTTGAAAGAAGGGCGAATGCCCGATTGGAATGCGGGCGAGTGCCCGATTTGAAATACGGGCATTCGCCCGACTTGAGGAAACAGGCCCGGGGCATACGGAAGAAACGACCAGGAGACCACCTATGTCGCTGAATTCGAGACCCGATCATTTGATGCCAGATTTGGACCCGTTCGAGAAGATGAACCAGGACCTGACCAGGATGATGCCGAAGGAGATGGCGAGCGCCGTCAATCTCCTGGCGCATCCTGTCGCGGGGGCGGCAGCGATGTCGGCGCTCGGCATCGGGCTTGCCAATCATGCCTTTGGGGTGTGGATGGGCGTGCTCTCGGGCGCCGTCGAGGCCTCGCAGCGGCTCTTCCAGCCGATCATCGACGATTTCGATGCCAGGGTCGAACGCTTTTCCGAGACAGGGACGAGCTCCTCGACCAAGGCGCGCGCGGCGACGAAAACCTTGATCGCCGAGGCGCAGTCCTTCGCCAGGGACGTGAACGACATAGCCGCGAGCAGCATGGATGATGCACGCAGCGTGGTGGATGCGGCTGCCGCACCGACCGGGTTGATGCCGGAGGACTTCAAGCAGCCCAAGGCCATGGATCGTCCGGAAAATCCGGCCGACCTCAAGGCGATATCGGGCATCGGGCCGAAGCTGGAAGAGGTGCTGCACGGCTTGGGCATCTGGACGTACGGCCAGATCGCGGCATGGACGCCGGAAGAGATCGCCTGGGTCGACGACTATCTGTCGTTCAAGGGCCGCATCGATCGCGACAATTGGCTTGGCCAGGCGGCGGTGCTGGCCGCGGCCAAACATTGAATTCAATGCCGGGCGCGGTTTCGGCTGCGCCCGGAAAGAAAGATTGCGGAATGTCCGCAGGGGTTTGAGACGACATGGCAAAGCTCAAGGTCGACGGGAAAGAGATTACTGTACCCGACCACTACACGCTGCTGCAGGCAGCCGAGGACGCCGGCGCGGAAGTGCCGCGCTTCTGCTTCCATGAGCGGCTGTCGATCGCCGGCAATTGCCGCATGTGCCTGATCGAGGTGAAGGGCGGGCCGCCCAAGCCGCAGGCATCCTGTGCCATGGGCGTGCGCGATCTGCGCCCGGGACCGAATGGCGAAACGCCGGAAATCTTCACCAACACGCCGATGGTCAAGAAGGCCAGGGAAGGCGTGATGGAATTCCTGCTGATCAACCATCCGCTCGATTGCCCGATCTGCGACCAGGGCGGCGAGTGCGACCTGCAGGACCAGGCGATGGCGTTCGGCGTCGATTCCTCGCGCTATCACGAGAACAAGCGGGCGGTCGAAGACAAATATGTCGGGCCGCTGGTCAAGACGATCATGAACCGTTGCATCCATTGCACGCGCTGCGTCCGCTTCACCACCGAAATCGCCGGCATTTCAGAGCTCGGCCTGATCGGCCGCGGCGAGGACGCCGAGATCACCACCTATCTCGAAAGCGCGATGACCTCGGAACTGCAGGGCAACGTCATCGACCTTTGCCCGGTCGGTGCGCTGACCTCCAAACCCTACGCCTTCCAGGCGCGGCCGTGGGAGCTGACCAAGACCGAATCCATCGATGTTATGGATGCCGTCGGCTCGGCGATCCGCGTCGATTCCAGAGGCCGCGAGGTGATGCGCATCCTGCCGCGCACCAACGAGGCGGTGAACGAGGAGTGGATTTCCGACAAGACCCGCTTCATCTGGGACGGCTTGCGCACTCAGCGCCTCGACCGGCCATACGTCCGCAAGAACGGCAAGCTGACCCCTGCAAGCTGGGCCGAGGCTTTCTCCGCGATCAAGGAAGCGGTGTCGAGCACCGCACCCGACAAGATCGGCGCCATTGCCGGTGATCTCGCCGCCGTCGAGGAGATCTATGCGCTGAAGCTGCTGATGGCCTCGCTCGGCTCGAAGAACACCGACTGCCGCCAGGATGGCGCCGCGCTCGATCCGTCGCTCGGCCGAGCAAGCTATATCTTCAACCCGACCATCGAGGGCATCGAGCAGGCCGACGCGGTGCTGATCATCGGCGCCAATCCGCGCTTCGAAGCGTCCTTGCTCAACGCTCGCATCCGCAAGCGCTGGCGGGTCGGCAACCTGCCGGTCGGCGTCATCGGCGATGTCGGCGATACGCGCTACGACTATGAACAGCTCGGCGCCGGGACGGAATCGCTGAAGGATCTGGCCGACGGCAATGGCAAGTTCTTCCAGGTGCTGAAGAAGGCGACGCATCCGCTTGTTATCGTCGGCCAAGGTGCGCTGGCACGTTCAGATGGCGCGGCCGTGCTCGGCCAGGCGGCCAAGCTTGCCATCGCCGTCAATGCCGCGAGAGCCGGCTGGAACGGCTTTGCCGTGCTGCACACTGCGGCGGGGCGCGTCGGCGGTCTTGATGTCGGCTTTGTGCCGGGCGAGGGCGGCAAGAACGTCGCCGGCATGCTGGGCGATATGGACGTGCTGTTCCTGCTCGGCGCCGATGAGATCGCCATGGCCAAGACCGGCGGCGCCTTCGTCGTCTATATCGGCACGCATGGCGACCACGGCGCGCACCGCGCCGACGTCATCCTCCCGGGCGCCGCCTATACCGAAAAGTCGGGCACCTACGTCAACACCGAGGGCCGCGTGCAGCAGACCAACCGTGCCGGCTTCGCGCCGGGCGATGCGCGCGAGGACTGGGCGATCCTGCGGGCGCTGTCGGATGTGCTGGGCAAGAAGTTGTCGTTCGATTCGCTGCCGCAGCTTCGCGCAAAGCTCTATGGCGAATACCCGCATCTCGCGCGCATCGACCAGGTCGCGGCCGGCAACGCTGACGATATCGCCAAGGTGGCGAAGCTCGGCGGGCGGCTTAACAAGGGCGCCTTCACATCGCCGGTCAAGGACTTTTACCTGACCAACCCGATCGCGCGGGCTTCCGCGGTGATGGCGGAATGCTCGGCGCTGGCGAAAAACGGCTTCAGGCAGGCGGCGGAATAAGCATGGACACCTTCTTCTCCTTCTACGTGCTGCCGGCGCTGCTCATCCTGCTGAAGTCGGTCGTGCTGATCGTGGTGCTGTTGATCTTCGTCGCCTACATCCTGTACGCGGATCGCAAGATCTGGGCGGCGGTGCAGCTGCGCCGCGGCCCGAACGTCGTCGGCCCGTGGGGCACGCTGCAGGCTTTCGCCGACCTTCTGAAGTTCGTGTTCAAGGAGCCGGTGATTCCGTCCGGCGCCAACAAGGGTGTTTTTCTGCTGGCGCCGCTGGTTTCGGCGGTGCTGGCGATCTCGGCTTGGGCGGTGATCCCGGTCAACGAGGGCTGGGCGATCGCCAACGTCAATGTCGGCATCCTCTATGTCTTCGCCATCTCCTCGCTCGAGGTCTATGGCGTGATCATGGGCGGCTGGGCGTCCAACTCGAAATACCCATTCCTCGGCGCGCTGCGCTCGGCGGCGCAGATGGTGTCCTACGAAGTCTCGATCGGCTTCGTCATCGTCACCGTGCTGCTTTGCGTCGGCTCGCTCAACCTGTCCGATATCGTGCTGTCGCAGCAGGATGGGCTGGGCACGCGTGTTGGCCTGCCCAACACCTTCCTCGACTGGCATTGGCTGTCGCTGTTCCCGATGTTCGTCATCTTCTTCATCTCGGCGCTGGCCGAGACGAACCGCCCACCGTTCGACCTTGTGGAAGCCGAATCGGAACTCGTCGCCGGCCATATGGTCGAGTATTCGTCGACGCCGTTCTTGCTGTTCTTCCTCGGCGAATATGTCGCCATCGTGCTGATGTGCGCGCTGGCCACGATCCTGTTCCTCGGCGGCTGGCTGCCGCCCTTCGACTTCGCTCCCTTCACCTGGGTGCCGGGTCTGATCTGGTTCGTCCTCAAGGTCTGCCTGGTGTTCTTCATGATCTCCATGGTGAAGGCCTTCGTGCCGCGCTACCGCTACGACCAGCTGATGCGGCTCGGCTGGAAGGTCTTCCTGCCGATCTCGCTGGCGATGGTGGTGATTGTCGCCGCGTTCCTCAAGATCACGGGGTTTGCGTGATGGGCAGTCTGACCGTCGGTTTGCTAGGCGCAGCTGCCGGTGTGCTTGTTGCGCTCTTTGGCAACGTCGTTGTGCTGCCCTATGTTTTGCGGCAACAGGACCAAAGGTTGGCAGCAAACTACCGAGTGCCGGTGTTTGGCTGGGACAAGCAGGTCTTGGGGTTTGTTACGAGACTTGCGTACCGTTTCCTGATGCCTGTCTTTTTCGGATTTCTCGGCGCAATCGCTGCAATACAGATTTTTGGGAGTGCTGAATGAGCACGCTGTCTCAAGCCGCAAAGTCGCTGCTCCTGCAGGATTTCGTCAGCGCTTTCTTCCTGTCGATGCGCCAGTTCTTCGCGCCGAAGGAGACGATCAACTATCCGCACGAGAAGGGGCCGGTGAGCCCGCGCTTCCGTGGCGAGCATGCGCTGCGCCGCTATCCGAACGGCGAGGAACGCTGCATCGCCTGCAAATTGTGCGAGGCGATCTGCCCGGCGCAAGCCATCACCATCGAGGCCGGCCCGCGCCGCAACGACGGCACCCGCCGCACCGTGCGCTACGATATCGATATGGTGAAGTGCATCTATTGCGGCTTCTGCCAGGAGGCCTGCCCGGTCGACGCCATCGTCGAGGGGCCGAATTTCGAGTTCGCGACCGAGACGCGCGAGGAACTTTATTACGACAAGGACAAGCTGCTGGCCAATGGCGACCGCTGGGAGCGCGAACTGGCGCGCAACATCTCGCTGGATGCGCCGTACCGCTGACATTTGACGCATGGACGAGGCGAAGGGCCTCGTTTAAGGAACACGCGGCTTCGGCACCGGATGCGGAACGAAGCACACAACGGACAGTGCGAAAGCCGGTCCGACAGGAACCCCGGGGGAACCCATGCTGAATGGACTAGAGGCGGCCTTTTTCTACCTCTTCGCCTTTGTCGCGGTGGCGTCGGCGTTCATGGTCATTTCGGCGCGCAATCCCGTGCATTCGGTGCTGTTCCTGATCCTGACCTTCTTCAACGCTGCGGGCCTGTTCATGCTGACCGGCGCCGAGTTCCTGGCGATGATCCTGCTCGTCGTCTATGTCGGGGCGGTCATGGTGCTGTTCCTGTTCGTCGTCATGATGCTCGACGTCGATTTCGCCGAAATGAAGGAAGGCGCCCTGCAATACGCACCGATCGGCGCGCTGGTCGGGCTGATCCTGGCGGCTGAGCTGATCGTCGTGCTCGGCGGCTATTCGTTCGCGCCGCAACTGGCCGCGACGGTTTCGAAACCCATTCCGGACCTTGCCGCACGCTCGAACACGGCTGCGCTCGGCGACATCCTCTATACGGACTACCTCTACTATTTCCAGATTGCCGGCCTTGTGCTGCTGGTCGCCATGATCGGCGCCATCGTCCTGACGCTGCGCCACAAGCCGGGCATTAAGCGGCAGTCGATATCAGCCCAGGTCGGCCGCACGCCGGCAACGGGAATGGAAATCCGCAAGGTCAAGACGGGCGAAGGAATCTGAGATGGTCGTCGGCATCGCACACTATCTGACCGTATCGGCGATCCTGTTCACGCTCGGCGTATTCGGCATTTTCCTCAACCGCAGGAACATCATCGTCATCCTGATGTCGATCGAGCTGATCCTGCTCGCGGTCAACATCAATTTCGTCGCCTTCTCGGCTGCACTCGGCGATCTCGTCGGACAGGTGTTCGCGATGTTCGTGCTGACGGTCGCAGCGGCTGAAGCGGCGATCGGCCTCGCCATTCTCGTCGTCTTCTTCCGCAACCGCGGTTCGATCGCGGTCGAAGACGTGAACATGATGAAGGGTTGACGGAAACCACCATGTATCAGGCCATCGTCTTCCTTCCTCTGCTCGGCTTCCTGATCGTCGGCCTGTTCGGCACGTCGCTCGGCGCCAAGGCATCCGAATACATCACCTCCGGCTTGTTGGTGATATCAGCCGTGCTGTCGTGGGTCGCCCTCTTCGCCGTCGGTTTCGGCGAGGGCGAGGTGTTCACTGTGCCGGTGATGCGCTGGATCCAGTCGGGCGGATTAGAGGCCGCATGGGCGCTGCGCATCGACACGCTGACGGTGGTGATGCTGGTTGTGGTCAACACGGTCTCGGCGCTGGTCCACATCTACTCGATCGGCTACATGCATCACGACCCGAACCGGCCGCGCTTCTTCGCCTATCTGTCGCTGTTCACCTTCGCCATGCTGATGCTGGTGACGGCGGACAACCTCGTGCAGATGTACTTTGGCTGGGAAGGGGTCGGCCTCGCCTCCTATCTGCTGATCGGCTTCTGGTACAAGAAGCCGTCGGCCAATGCCGCCGCGATCAAGGCCTTCGTCGTCAACCGCATCGGCGATTTCGGCTTTGCGCTCGGCATCTTCGGTGTGTTCGTGCTGTTCGGCTCGGTCAATCTCGGCACCATCTTCGCCAATGCTGCGACGTTCATTCCGGCCGAAGGCGCCCCCGAGGGGGCAGCCGTGCTGACCTTCCTTGGCTATGCGCTCGACAAGCAGGCTGCGATGACCGTCGTGTGCCTGCTTTTGTTCATGGGCGCCATGGGCAAGTCGGCACAGGTGCCGCTGCACACCTGGCTGCCGGACGCCATGGAAGGCCCGACGCCGGTTTCGGCGCTCATCCATGCCGCCACCATGGTGACGGCCGGCGTGTTCATGCTGGCGCGGCTGTCGCCGCTGTTCGAACTGTCGCATTCGGCGCTGATCGTGGTCACCTTCATCGGCGCCTTCACCGCCTTCTTCGCGGCGACCGTCGGCCTCGTCCAGAACGACATCAAGCGCGTCATCGCCTATTCGACCTGCTCGCAGCTCGGCTACATGTTCGTCGCGCTCGGTGTCGGCGCCTATGGCGCGGCGATCTTCCATCTGTTCACGCATGCCTTCTTCAAGGCGCTGCTGTTCCTGGGCTCGGGCTCGGTGATCCACGCCGTCTCCGATGAACAGGACATGCGCAAGATGGGCGGCCTCAGAACGCTCATTCCGAAGACCTACTGGATGATGGTGATCGGTACGCTGGCGCTGACCGGCGTCGGCATTCCGGTGACGGTCATCGGCACCGCCGGCTTCTTCTCCAAGGACGCGATCATCGAAAGCGCCTTTGCCGCGCACAATCCGGTCGCCGGCCTTGCGTTCGTGCTGCTGGTCGTCGCGGCCTGCTTCACCAGCTTCTATTCCTGGCGGCTGATCTTCATGACCTTCCACGGCCAGCCGCGGGCGAGCCACGAGGTCATGCACCATGTCCATGAATCGCCGCCGGTCATGCTGGTGCCGCTGTTCATCTTGGCGGCGGGCTCGCTGTTCGCCGGCGTGATCTTCCATGGCGCCTTCATCGGCGAGGGCTATGCCGAGTTCTGGAAGGCGTCGCTGTTCACGCTGCCGGAAAACCACATCCTGCACGACATCCACGAAGTGCCGTTATGGGTGAAGCTGGCGCCGTTCATCGCCATGCTGATCGGCTTTGCGATTGCCTGGCAATTCTACATCCGCGCGCCGGAAATGCCGAAGAATTTGGCGGCGCAGCATCGCGGGCTCTACGCCTTCCTGCTCAACAAGTGGTATTTCGACGAACTCTACGACCTCCTGTTCGTGCGGCCGGCAAAACGCCTCGGCCACTTCCTGTGGAAGACCGGTGACGGCACCGTGATCGACGGGCTCGGTCCGGACGGCGTTTCGGCGCGCGTCGTCGACGTCACCAACCGGGTCGTCAAGCTGCAGACCGGCTACCTCTATCACTATGCCTTCGCCATGCTGATCGGCGTTGCCGCACTCGTCACCTGGATGATGCTCTGATGACCGCCTGGCCGATCCTCTCGCTGGTCACCTTCCTGCCGCTGGTTGGTGTGCTGTTCATTCTGCTGATCAATGACGACAGCGAGAATGCCCGCCGCAACATCCGCGCCATCGCGTTGTGGACGACGAGCATCACCTTCATCATCTCGCTGTTCATCTGGACCGGCTTCGACAATTCGGAGCCTGGATTCCAGTTCGTCGAGAAGTTTGCCTGGCTGGATTCCGGCATCTCCTACCATATGGGCGTTGACGGCATCTCCATGCTGTTCGTCATCCTGACCACCTTCCTGATGCCGCTCTGCATCCTGGCTTCGTGGGAATCGATCGAGAAGCGCGTCAAGGCCTACATGATCGCCTTCCTGCTGCTGGAGACGCTGATGATCGGCGTGTTCTGTGCGCTCGACATCGTTTTGTTCTACGTCTTCTTCGAAGCCGGCCTGATCCCGATGTTCATCATCATCGGCGTGTGGGGCGGCAAGCGGCGCGTCTACGCCTCGTTCAAGTTCTTCCTCTATACGCTGGCCGGCTCGGTGCTGATGCTGCTCGCCATCATGGCGATGTTCTTCCAGTCCGGCACCACCGACATCCCGACGTTGCTGACGCACAACTTCCCGGCCACCATGCAGACCTGGCTATGGCTCGCCTTCTTCGCCTCCTTTGCCGTGAAGATGCCGATGTGGCCGGTGCACACCTGGCTGCCGGACGCGCATGTCGAGGCGCCGACGGCCGGTTCGGTGATCCTGGCCGCCATCCTGCTCAAGATGGGCGGATATGGCTTCCTGCGCTTTTCGCTGCCGATGTTTCCGATCGCCTCGGAGATGTTCGCGCCGCTGGTCTTCGCGCTGTCCGTCGTCGCCATCATCTACACCTCGCTGGTGGCGCTGATGCAGGAGGACATGAAGAAGCTGATCGCCTATTCGTCGGTCGCCCATATGGGCTTCGTCACCATGGGCATCTTCGCGATGAACCAGGAAGGCGTCCAGGGGGCGATCTTCCAGATGCTGTCGCACGGCCTGGTTTCAGGCGCGCTGTTCCTCTGCGTCGGCGTCATCTATGACCGCATGCACACGCGCGACATCGACGCCTATGGCGGGCTGGTCAACAACATGCCGAAATACGCCACCGTGTTCATGATCTTCACCATGGCCAATGTCGGCCTGCCCGGCACCAGCGGCTTCGTCGGCGAGTTCCTGACCATGCTCGGCGTGTTCCGGGTCAACACCTGGGTGGCGTTCTTCGCCGCCACTGGCGTCGTCCTGTCGGCGGCCTATGCGCTCTGGCTCTATCGCCGGGTGATCTTCGGCGCTCTGACCAAGGACAGCCTGAAAGGCCTGCTCGACCTGTCGGCGCGCGAGAAGGTGATCATCTATCCGCTGGCCGCGCTGGTCATCTTCTTCGGCGTCTACCCGGCGCCGGTCTTCGACGCGACGGCCGAATCGGTCAAGGCGCTCGTTACCAATGTCACCGCATCCATCGACACCGCGCAAACCGCGGCGGCGAACTGACTGAGAGGTTTGCGAACCATGACGCCGGACCTTCTCTCCAGCCTGTCGCTTTCGACACCAGAGCTGATCCTCGCAGTCGGCGCCCTGGCGCTGCTGATGCTCGGCGCCTATTCGCGCGCCAACACCACCACCACGGTGAGCGGCCTTGCCGTCGCCTTCCTGGTGGTTGCCGGCGTCTGGACGATCGTTTCCACCGGGCAGGGCAACGCTTACGGCGAAGCCTTCGTCCAGGATCCCTTCGCCCGTTTCATGAAGGTGCTGGCGCTGATCGGGTCGGCGGTGACGCTGGTCATGTCGATGCGCTTCGCCAAGGCGGAGCATTTCGACAAGTTCGAATATCCGGTGCTGATCCTGCTGTGCACGCTCGGCATGATGCTGATGATCTCGGCCAACGGCATGATCGGGCTTTATCTCGGCCTCGAATTGCAGTCGCTGGCGATCTACGTGCTGGCAGCGATCAACCGGGACAATCTGCGCTCGACCGAGGCGGGGTTGAAGTATTTCGTCCTCGGCGCACTGTCGTCGGGCATGCTGCTTTACGGCATCAGCCTTGTCTACGGCTACACCGGCAACACCGGGTTCCAGGAGATCGCCACGGCGCTGGGCGGCGGCGAGCGGCAGCTTGGCCTCGTCTTCGGCCTGGTCTTCGTGCTGGCCGGTCTCGCCTTCAAGATATCGGCGGTGCCGTTCCATATGTGGACGCCCGACGTCTATGAAGGCGCGCCGACGCCGGTGACGGCCTTCCTCGCGGCGGCGCCGAAGATGGCGGCGATGGCGCTGATCGTGCGCGTCACCATGGGCGCGTTCAAGCCGATCGCCGCCGACTGGCAGCAGATCATCGTCTTCATCTCGATCGCTTCGATGGTGCTCGGCGCCTTCGCGGCGATCGGCCAGACCAACATTAAGCGGCTGATGGCCTATTCCTCCATCGGCCATATGGGCTACGCGCTGGTCGGCCTCGCCGCCAACAGCCAGGCCGGCGTGCGCGGCGTCGCCATCTACATGCTGATCTATCTGGTGATGACGCTCGGCACCTTCGCCTTCATCCTCGCCATGCGGCGCAAGGAAGGCAATGTCGAACAGATCAGCGATCTCGCCGGCCTGTCGTCGACCAATCCGATCATGGCGACGATCCTGACTATCCTGATGTTCTCGCTGGCCGGCATTCCGCCGCTCGCCGGCTTCTGGGGGAAGTGGTACGTGTTCCTCGCCGCCATCAACGCCAACCTCTACGCGCTGGCGATCATCGGCGTGCTGGCCTCGGTGGTGGGCGCCTATTACTATCTGCGCATCATCAAGATCATGTGGTTCGACGAACCGGTCGGCGGCTTTGTCCCGATGGCGACCGAGCTTCGCGTCGTGCTCGGCGTCTGCGGCGCCTTCGTGCTGTTCTACGTGCTGATCGGCGGGCCGATCGGCACCTATGCCGAAGCCGCCGCCAAGACATTTTTCTGACGGGATGGCATTTCGGCTGGCTCCAACAGCGGCCTCGGAAGGGTTCCGGCTCGAGGCACATGATACGGTCGGTTCCACCAATGCGCTGGCGCTGGACCATGCGCGGGCGGGGGATCCGGGCAAGCTCTGGGTCGTTTCAAAAAAACAGGAAAGCGGGCGTGGCCGACGCGGCCGGGTCTGGGCGACGCCCGAGGGCAATCTGGCGGCGACGCTGCTGGTGGTCACCAACGCCGAGCTTCGCCTGGCTGCGACGCTCGGCTTCGTCGCCGGCCTGGCGCTGGCCGATGCGCTCGACGCCGTCGTGCCGAAGGGCCGGGTCGCAATCGGCCTCGACGGCGGCAGCGATGGAAGAAACCGTTTCGAGCTGAAATGGCCAAACGATGTGCTCGCCTCCGGCGCCAAGCTTGCCGGCATCCTGCTGGAATCGGCGATACTCGAAGGCGATCGCTTCGCGGTTGCGGTGGGCATCGGTGTCAATGTTGTGGCTTATCCCAAAGATTTGCCTTATCCGGCGACATCGCTCAGGGCGCTGGGCGCTGCTTGCGATGCCGAGACGTTGTTTCTGGCGCTGTCGGATGCCTGGAGCGAGAATGTGCGGCTGTGGAATGATGGGCGCGGGCTGTCCGCCGTCAGGCGGCGCTGGCTGGCGCGCGCGGCAGGGCTTGGCGGGCAGGTTGCTGTCAGAATTGACGGTAATGTGGTGCGCGGCACGTTCGAGACCATTGACGAGGACTGCCGTTTCGTGATCCGCGACGATGAGGGTTCGGTTCTGACGATCGCCGCCGGCGACGTACATTTTGGTGCGGTCGCGTCGGCCCAGGTTTGACGGGCCCAGATTTGACGGACCGGGTTTGACGGGCCCCGTTTTGAAGGGCTTGGCTTTGACCGGCCAGGAAAGGAAAGATCATGGCGACAGCGGAAAACGCCGAACTCGTCTTCGTGCCGCTCGGCGGCGTCGGCGAGATCGGCATGAACTTCGCCCTCTATGGCTACGGCCCGGCCAATGCGCGCGAATGGATCGTCGTCGACGTCGGTGTCACCTTTCCCGATGCCAGCCTGCCTGGCGTCGACCTGGTGCTGCCCGACACGCGATTCATCGAGGAGAACATCGCCAACCTGCGCGGCATCGTCATCACGCACGCGCATGAGGACCATTACGGCGCGCTGCTCGACACATGGCCGAAGCTCAAGGCGCCGGTCTGGATGACGCCGTTCGGCTCTGGATTGCTGGAAGCCAAGCGGCAGGGCGAGCAAGGTGCACCGAAAATCCCGGTGACGATCTACCGCGCCGGCGAAAAATTCAGCGTCGGCCCGTTCGAGATCGAAGCCATCCCGGTCGCGCATTCGATCCCCGAACCGATGTCGCTGGCGATCACCTCGCCGGCCGGCACCGTCATCCACACCGGCGACTGGAAGATCGATCCGGCGCCGACGATCGGGCCGATGACCGACGAGGCCCGCTTCCGCGCCTATGGCGACAACGGCGTGCTGGCGCTGATCTGCGATTCCACAAATGCGCTGCGGGAAGGGGAGTCGCCGTCGGAAGTGGCGGTGGGCGAGGGCCTCAAGGGCGTCATCCAGAGCGCCAAGGGCCGTGTCGCGGTCACCACTTTTTCCTCCAATGTCGGGCGCATCGTCTCCATTGCCAAGGCGGCACGCGATGCCAGCCGTCAGTGCCTGGTGCTCGGCCGCTCGCTGAAGCGCGTCATCGATGTTGCCGGCGAGCTCGGCTATATGGATGGGCTGCCCGAATTCATCGCCGAGGAGGATTTTGGGTTCATCCCGCGCGAAAACCTCGTCATCATCTGCACCGGCAGCCAGGGCGAGCCGCTTGCGGCCTTGGCAAAACTGTCGCGCGAGGAGATGAAATCGGTGTCGCTGACAGCAGGCGACACGGTGGTGTTTTCCTCGCGCACCATTCCCGGCAACGAGAAGGGTATCCTCGAGATCAAGAACCGCCTGATCGATCTCGGCATCAAGATCATCGAGGACGGCGATGCCCTGGTGCACGTCTCCGGCCATCCGCGCCGCAGCGAATTGCGCAAGATGTATCAATGGGTGCGCCCGCAGATCGGCGTGCCGGTGCATGGCGAGGCGGCGCATCTGGTGGCGCAGGGGTCGCTGATGTCGGTGTCGGGCATCGGCCAGGTGGCGCAGGTCCGCGACGGCGACATGCTGCGGCTCTATCCAGGTGCGGCGACGATCATCGACCAGGTACCGTTCGGCCGTATCTACAAGGACGGCAGGCTGATCGGCACCGACCAGGCGATGGGCATTCGCGACCGGCGCAAGCTGTCCTTTGCCGGCCATGTCGCGGTCAATGTCGTGCTCGACGACAAGTATGAGCTCGCCGGCGATCCCGATCTGGTCGCCATCGGCGTCGCCGAGGCCGACGCCCGCGGCGAGAGCCTGGAAGACCTGATGATCGATGCGGCAATCGGCGCCGTGGACTCCATCCCCCGTCAGCGCCGAAGAGATCTCGACCTCGTGCAGGAGGCAGTGCGCCGCGCCGTCCGCGGCGCCGCCAATGAAGCCTGGGGCAAGAAGCCGCTGGTGACAGTGTTCGTCACAAGGTAAGGGAATAGGGGAGTAGGGGAGTAGGGGAGTAGGGGAGTAGGGGAGTAGGGCAGTACGGCAGTAGGGGAGAAAGTAGTTTTTCCCTACTCCCATACTGCCCTATTGCCTTACTGCCCTGAGGAAAACCTATGCTCGGACGCCTGAACCATGTCGCGCTTGCCGTGCCGGATCTGGCCGCGGCGACAGCGGCCTATCGCGATACGCTCGGCGCTCGGGTGAGCGCGCCGCAGGCGCTGCCGGAGCATGGCGTGACGGTGGTGTTCGTCGATGTCGGCAACACCAAGATCGAATTGCTGGAGCCGCTCGGCGAGGATTCGCCGATCGCGGCATTCCTCGAGAAGAACCCCTCGGGCGGCATGCATCATGTCTGCTACGAGGTCGACGACATTCTTGCCGCGCGTGATCACCTCAAGGCCAGCGGCGCCCGCGTCCTTGGCGACGCCGACCCGAAGATCGGCGCGCATGGCAAGCCGGTGCTGTTCCTGCATCCCAAGGATTTCTTCGGCACGCTGGTCGAACTGGAGCAAGCATGAGCTGGGTTTCGTTTCTCGCCCTGTTCTTCATCACATGGTGGGTGGTGCTGTTCGCCATCCTGCCGTTCAGTCTGAGGACGCAGGACGAGGATGAGGACGTGACGCTGGGCACGGTACCCAGCGCGCCGCGCGGACCGCATATGCTGCGCGCCGTGCTGCGGACGACGATCGTCACGATGGTTCTTCTTGGCATCTTCTATGGCATTACGAGGGGGCTCGGCCTCGGCATCGACGACATCCCGCACATCATGCCGGATTTCAGCCAGAGACCCGAAAATTAGACCGCCGGGCACGGCTGTCCACATCTTGCATTCGAGCTCGAACCCGCTGTGCTGACGTTAGGTAAAGTGGTTTGGCAATTTGTCGTGCTAACCAGATGATTGCACAAAAAAAATGCAAGGCACGAGGCCTTGCAATTTAAACGCGTCCGATCTGTTTCCGGTGTCCGGCGGCAGCGAGTAACCGCGCCTAGATCGCATCCTCCCAAGACTTTGACCGCGTAGGAGAGCAGATTTCTTTCCGCCCTCTCGGTTATCGGGGCACATTAGACCAAGGCGGGTGAAAATGTCACGCAGAATTTTGCCTGGAAATAAGCAATCTCGTGCTGCAGTGCACAATAGTATGGCAGGCGTTGCTTGCGAAACGACCAGCAAGGCGGATGAGGCACTGCGGACCCTTTGGGCATCCCGAGGGGCGGGTTTCCATTCCGTCATGAAATGGCTATGAAGCCGGGGCAAGCAAGCCTGCGCTGCGCCGATTCCGGTGCGGCAATCCTCTCTCTCACGGACCAGTCCATGCGTTTGTCGCGCTATTTCCTGCCTATCCTCAAAGAAAATCCGCGCGAGGCCGAAATCGTCTCGCACCGGCTGATGCTACGCGCCGGCATGATCCGCCAGCAGGGGCAAGGCAGTTTTTCCTGGCTGCCGCTCGGCAAAAGGGTGCTGGACAAGGTCTGCCGGATCATTCGCGAGGAGCAGGACCGGGCCGGCGCGCTCGAGATCCTGATGCCGACCATCCAGTCCGCCGAGCTGTGGCGCGAAAGCGGCCGCTATGACGACTATGGCAAGGAGATGCTCCGCATCAAGGACCGGCAGGACCGGGATATGCTCTACGGACCGACCAACGAGGAGGTGGTCACCGAGATTTTCCGCGCCTATGTGAAGTCCTACAAGGATCTGCCGCTCAATCTCTATCACATCCAGTGGAAATTCCGCGACGAGGTGCGGCCGCGCTTCGGCGTCATGCGCTCGCGCGAGTTCCTGATGAAGGACGCCTATTCCTTCGATCTCGATTTCGAAGGCGCCAAGGCGGCCTATAACAGGATGTTCGTGTCCTATCTCAGGACGTTCACGCGCATGGGACTGCAGGCAATCCCGATGCGTGCCGACACCGGGCCGATCGGCGGCGACCTCAGCCACGAATTCATTATCCTGGCCGACACCGGCGAGAGCCAGGTCTATTGCCATCGCGATTATCTCGCGCTTGATGTGCCGGGGGCGGACACGGACTTCTCCAACGATGCCGAGATCGGCGACATCGTCAAGAAATGGACGACGCCCTATGCCGCCACCGACGAGATGCACGACGAGGCGGCGTGGGAGAAGGTTGCGACAAGCGAACGGGTCTCGGCGCGCGGCATCGAGGTCGGTCACATCTTCCATTTCGGCGACAAATATTCGAAACCGATGGGCGCCAAGGTGACCGGGCCCGACGGCAAGGATCATTTTGTTTCCGGGGGTTCCTACGGCATCGGCCCGACGCGGCTGGTCGCGGCGATCATCGAGGCCAGCCATGACGACAACGGCATCATCTGGCCGGAGGCGGTGGCGCCTTTCGACATCGGCCTGATCAACATGAAAGCCGGCGACGCCGACTGCGACCGCGTCTGCGACGAACTCCATGCGGCGCTTGTCGCCGTCGGCAAGGACGTGCTTTACGACGACACCGACCAGCGGCCAGGCGGCAAGTTCGCCACCGCCGACCTGATCGGCCTGCCGTGGCAGGTGATCGTCGGGCCGCGCGGCGTGGCCGCCGGCGAGGTCGAGATCAAGAATCGCAGGACCGGCGAGCGTGAGACGCTGCCGATCGAGGACGTGAAGAAACGCTTCGGTTTTGCCGCATGAGCGAAGTGGCAGTAGCGAACCCCCCGGCCGCCGGACCTTTTTCCGTGTTCGAACGCATGGTCGCGTGGCGCTATCTGCGCTCGCGCCGCAAGGAGACGGTGATCTCCGTCATCGCGTCGATCTCCTTCCTCGGCATCATGCTGGGCGTCGCCACGCTGATCGTCGTGATGGCTGTCATGAACGGGTTTCGCGCCGAGCTCCTGACGCGCATCCTCGGCGTCAACGGCCATCTGATCGTGCAGCCGCTCGACATGCCGCTGGAGGACTATGCGCAGGTCGCCGGCCGCATCAACGGCGTGCCCGGCGTCCAATACGCCATTCCGCTGATCGACGGGCAGGTGCTGGCGCAAGGCAATGTCGGCGGCGGGTCAGGGGCGCTGGTGCGCGGCATCCGCGGCGAGGATTTGGGCAAGATTTCAATCGTCGCCAACAATATCAAGCAGGGCTCGATTGCCGGCTTCGACACAGGCGAGGGCGTCGCCATCGGCAGCCGCATGGCCGACAATCTCGGTCTTGTGCTCGGCGACACCATCACGCTTATCGCGCCCGACGGCGATGTGACGCCGCTCGGCACCACACCGCGCATGAAAGGCTATCCGGTCACGGCGATCTTCGAGGTCGGCATGTCAGAATATGACAGCTCCATCGTCTACATGCCGTTTTCGGAAGCGCAGCTCTATTTCAACATGGATGGCCGGGCTCAGGCGATCGAGATCTATGTCGACAATCCCGACAATGTCGATGCGCTGAAGCCGAAGGTCGAGGAGGCGTCGCAGCGGCCGATCACCATGGTCGACTGGCGAGAACGCAACAGGACTTTCTTTGATGCGCTGCAAGTGGAGCGCAATGTCATGTTCATGATCCTGACGCTGATCGTGCTGGTGGCGGCGCTCAACATCATCTCGGGCCTGATCATGCTGGTGAAGGACAAGGGCCACGACATCGCCATCCTGCGCACCATGGGCGCCACGCGCGGCGCGATCCTGCGCATCTTCCTGATGACGGGCGCGGCGATCGGCGTGGTGGGCACCATCGCCGGGGTGCTGCTGGGCGTTGTAATCTGCCTGAACGTCGAGCGAATCCGCCAGTTCTTCTCCTGGCTGGCCGGCGAGAGGCTGTTCAATCCCGAGCTCTATTTCCTGAGCCAGCTGCCTGCCCGCATGGACGCCAGCGAGACGATCTCGGTGATCCTGATGGCTCTGGTGCTGTCGTTCCTGGCGACGCTGTTTCCGGCATGGCGCGCGGCCAGGCTCGATCCGGTCGAAGCGCTGAGGTACGAATGATGGCCGAGGCCATTATCGAGCTGAAGAGCGTCGAGCGGCACTATGTCCAGGGTCCGCGCAAGCTGACCATCCTCAACGGCGCCGATTTTTCGCTGAAGCGCGGCGAGATCGTGGCGCTGGTGGCGCCTTCGGGTACCGGCAAATCGACATTGTTGCACACCGCCGGACTGCTGGAGCGGCCCGACGCCGGCGACGTGATTCTGGCAGGCCGCGCCTGCGGGCGGCTTTCCGACGACGAGCGCACGGCGATCCGCCGCAACGATGTCGGCTTCGTCTATCAGTTCCATCACCTGCTGCCGGAGTTCACGGCACTGGAAAACATCATGATGCCGCAGCTGATAAAAGGGCTGACGCGCAAGGAGGCTGCCGAGCGTTCGGCGCAACTGCTCGACTACATGCAGATCGGCAAGCGGGCGCAGCACCGGCCGTCCGAACTGTCCGGCGGCGAGCAGCAGCGCGTCGCCATCGCGCGCGCCGTCGCCAATGCGCCGCTGGTGCTGCTTGCCGACGAGCCGACCGGCAACCTCGATCCGGTCACCGCCTCCTATGTGTTCGAGGCACTGGCGGCGCTGGTCCGGCAATCGGGGCTGGCGGCGCTGATCGCCACCCACAATCACGAGCTTGCCTCGCGCATGGACCGTCGCGTCACGCTGGCCGACGGCAAGGTTGTTCCGCTCTAAGGTATATCGATATTCAGCCGGCCTGCGAACGGCTGATACCTGCGCTTCCGGTACTCACATACCTACAGTACGCTCCGTTCCGGTTCTCGGAACCCACCCAGTCTGGTCGCTTCGCGCCCGTCTTCGACTCCGGTTCGGCCTGACCTGAGTCTCGATACACCTAACGGGCTGATCGCCAGCGTCTGGCTGCATTTTTCGTCACAGCGAAATCCGTTCTCAACCCTTCCTTAACCCTGCCGAACTGAGCGCCCGGATTTCGCGACACACTCTGATTGCGGTCGTTGACATTCGAACAAAATTAGAACAAAATACGAACATACTGAAAACAGGAGAGAGTTATGACCGGTCTTGTTCAGGATGTCGTGTCACTGGTGTGCATGAGCACGTTTCTCATTTCCATGGCGATCTGGATCGGAGCGATGTGAGGCAGCGCGCCCCATTCTTCACGGGAGGGGCTGCGTCGGAGCTCGGTGGTTCAGCGCCGCTTTGTCAGCCAGCCTTGCGGGCCAACTCGACAAGCAAAGGTGCCGCGGGTCCGAAGACATCCTCGAAGGCGGATTTTAGCGCGAGGTCGAGATCGGCCATCGTTATGGGAAGACCGAGATCGACGAGACTGGTGATGCCGTGATCCTGTACGCCGCACGGCACGATGCCGCTGAAGTGGGCGAGATCCGGCTCGACATTGATGGCGATACCGTGAAAGCTCACCCAGCGCCTCAGCCTGATGCCGATGGCGGCGATCTTGTCCTCGGCGAGCGATCCGTCGGCCAGGACGGGGCGATCCGGCCGCACCACCCAGACTCCGACGCGGTCCTCACGCCGTTCGCCGCGCACGTTGAAGGCGGCGAGCGTGCCGATGATCCATTGTTCAAGTGCCGCGACGAAGGCGCGGACATCCTCGCGCCGCCGCTTCAGGTCGAGCATCACATAAGCGACCCGCTGGCCTGGCCCATGATAGGTGTATTCGCCGCCGCGCCCGGCCGCAAACACCGGGAAGCGGTCCGGCTCGATCAGGTCTTCGATGCGGGCGCTGGTGCCGGCCGTGTAGAGCGGCGGGTGCTCGACCAGCCAGACCATCTCGCCGGCGGCGCCGCTTCGGATCGCTTCGGCACGCGCCTCCATCACGGCAAGCGCATCCGGATAGGCGGTGAGGCCGGGTTCGACCCGCCATTCGACCGGCGCCGAACCGGGCAGGGGCAGGAACGACGTGACGATCTGGCTGCGTTCTGTCATGGCGTATCTCGTCTAAAGCGCGCCGCGTTTGAAGGGAACCGTGAGCGCGCTTTAGATTTTTGTTTTTATGCATGTCGTTGTCCCAAAACCGCTGCGCACTTTTGGGCGACATGCATTAGCCCCACATATGGCGGCAATCGGCTGAAACGTCCAGTTCCGGGCGCGTTCCAACCCTTTGGAAGGTTATGCCGAATCCCCAGGCAATTATTGCGCGACGCGCCCTTGTTTCGCCGGAAACGATTTGCTACACGCCGCGAGCCGGTTCGTTTCGGCTCCTACCACGTGCGGTCGTGGCGGAATTGGTAGACGCGCAGCGTTGAGGTCGCTGTGGGGCAACCCGTGGAAGTTCGAGTCTTCTCGACCGCACCAGCTTTATCCAATAAGCTATTATTTTTATGTGCGATTTTCTGTTTCCCTGCAGTTCTTCCCAAGGCTGTTTATGCAAACTGAAACACTGCGCGAACCTGCAGATGGTTGGGTGCGCAATGCCACGCGCTAACCGCGTGGTTTGACGCAAAGCCGTCATACGGCAAGGCCGTTGCCGAAAGGCAATGCATCTCTCAGCTACGTCATTCGCCCCCACGCCTGAAAGATGCGCGGCAGCGATATGGTCGTGTCCGACCGGTCGGCAAAGGCTTTGATCTCGCGCGTCACATGGTCGACCTCTTCGGCGGTGGCGATGCCCGATGTCGCGATCGCCTCGGCGATCGCCGCCATGGTGAGCGACGTGGTCTGCTTGACGTCGCGGCTTCGCCCGAAGGGCTGGGCGAGACAGGAGTCGACACCGGCAAAGCCCGCGCTCTCCACAAGGCGGACCAGCCTGCGCCCGATGAACGGGTCGCCGCCGCGCGCCTTGAGCGTCGCGACAAAGAGCTCGCGATAGCGGTCGACGGCCGGACAAGGCGGATCGCAGAACTGGCCGGCATAGTCGATGTCCTCGACGATCAAGACGCCGCCGGGCGCCAGCGCCGCCCTCGCTCTCGCCAGCACGTCCTCCGGCCTCGCGAGATGCGTGAGTACGAACCGGATATAAACCAACGCGGCGCCCGAGACCGGCCACGGATCGAGCACGCTGGCCTGGTGAAACGCGACATTGGCGAGGCCGCGATTGCACGCCTCTTCGCGGGCCGCCGCCAGCTTCTCTTCGTCGAGATCGAATCCGACGACGCGGCCGTTTGACCCGACCCGAGCCGCCAGTTCGAAGCTGACGTCACCGCCGCCGCAACCGACGTCCAGCGCCAACATTCCGTTCAGCGGTTCGAAGCGGTCGAGAAGCGCCTGGGTTGCCGGCGCCAGCACGCGCGAAATGAGGGCGAGCCGCGACCGCCCCTCCTCGCCACCCTTGATGATATAGGTCCGGAGTTCCTCTGCCTTGGCCATGGGATTTTCCCAATTGCTATTGCCGCTGGTTGCTATTGACGCTCACGTTGGGCCAGCATCGGCGCCAAGCCGCCCGCCTCCTTCCACAGCAAAGTGCCATAAGGCGCCGCGGGCGATCAACAACGACGCTCCCCGTTGTTACAGACGTAACCAGATTCCGTTTCGCTGAAATCATTCTGTAGCGAAATTCTCCGAGCCAATGCTGTTCTCGACATGAGTGCAGCGGAGCGCCAAGGATGAGCTATCACCAGTCATGTAACGTCGTCGGGATCGTGGCCACCGTACTTGCCCTGACCGCGGCTGCGCCCGCGCAGGAAGTGACACTGACAGTGGCCGACCAGAATCCTCCGACTGCCTGGGGCTCCGTTCTACGGCGGCGGCTTGCACAAGCTTGAGCCGAGGGAACTGGCGAACGCGCCGGTCCCCTGAAATCGCAGCCCTCTTGCTCGATCAGCCCGTGCGCCAAGCGGAAATGCTTTTCGAGGCAAGCGGAATGGGCTACGGCGCATCGATCCGGTGTTTGCCGATTTCTACCACGTCCGGCATGTCCCGTAGGGCGAGGTAAAAGGCAAACGATGCGGGTTCAGCGAGAATTTCGGGCCGACCTCGTGCCGCCGCGCGCCATTTGCAGGTACGGCAGGACGCGGCGGCCATCCTTCGTCATCAGCACGTTCATGGACGAGATCCCGCTGCTGCTTCTGACATTGCAACTGACGTTCCCGCTCATCACTTCGCTCGGCTTCGATCCGATCTGGTTCGGCGTCGTTTCCATGATGATGGTCACTATCGGGCTTGTCTTCCCGCCGGTCGGCCTTGTCGCGTTCGTCGTTGGCACAACCGCCGGAGCCGACCTGACGAAGGTCTACAAGGGCACCAGCATCCTGACGATTGCGCTCGTCGTGACGACAGTGCTGCTGATCATCTTCCCGCAAATTGCCCTGTGGTTACCGGCGACAATGCGCTGATCTCCGTTGCTACAACTGTAATCAGATTCCTCCTCCTTGAAATCATTCCGTAGGGCGGCCCATCGACTATCGCGCCCAACATTCTCGTCAATCAGGAGAGCGCGATGTATCGAAACGGCATTTTTCCGCACGAAGTGCGCCGAGCCCTCGATGGGCAGATCAAGGGAATCAAGAACAGCAAGAACCGCAGGCAGGCGCGTGTCAGATCCTGACATTCAGTCGCTGCTGCGACCGCTTTACGAGAAGCGCTACGGCTCGCGCAGAAAACACGCCGGCTATCAGCGATCCAGCCGCTGACTCGGTTCGGTATCGCTTTTTCCCAACGAGCCGGGAGGGACAACACCGATGTATCCGAACAAGGATCGGCAAACCCGAGAAACCGATGATCTTCTGCTTACTTGGCGGCAGCGGCAGGGTCCTTTGGATCTGCTGGCGCTGGAGCATAGGGCGCGCCAGTCGCGAGCCGAGGCCCTGCGGACCCTGGCCCGTAGCGCAGTCCGGTGGTGCCACTCGCTCCCCTTGGCAAGTTCGCCGACCGGACCCGGCGTCAATGCGCCCTCGGTCGAGGCTCACGTTCGCGACCAAAAGTCGAAAAGCTGAAGACGAAAGCTAAAGCATTAGGCAGCCAAACGTCTTCGTTTGGCGTTCGATAAAACGCGTCAAAACAAAGAGTTAGGGCGCGGTTTTGGTTCCATCGAGACGCATAGCGCTCTAGACGCGGCTTTCCAGCCGCGAAAGCAGGTAGTCGACCTCTTGTCTGGCCGCCGCCGACAACGCACTGCCAGGCTTGCGCTGGGCGTCGGACGCGATGGCACCCCGCCTCATCATCACATATTTGCGTACCGCAAGTCCCACGCCGGGTTGCTGCTCATAGCGCAAATAGGGCAGGTGGGCGTCGAAAAGATCGTGCGCCTTGTCGCGCTCGCCGGCGGCAGACAGTTTCACCACGTCGACCAGCATATCGGGGAAGGCGTAGCCGGTCATCGCGCCATCGGCGCCGCGCTCCATCTCGAAGTCGAGAAAGAGGCCGCTATTACCGGTGAGGATGGACAGCGGCCGCAGCGAGCCGTCTTTCTGAAAGCCGCGCAGCGCGCTGATCTTCTCCAGGCCTGGCCAATCCTCGTGCTTGAGCATGAAGCAGGCCGGATTGTCGGTGACGATGCGGCGGATGACGGCCGGCGTCATGACGACCGAGAGGGTCAGCGGATAGTCCTGCAGGACGAAAGGAACATCCTCGCCGACCGCTTCGGATGCGTTGCGGAAATAGGTGACGATCTGGTCGTCGGTGCGCAGCGCCGGCGGCGGCGCAATCATCACGCCCTGCGCGCCAACCTCCATCGAGGCGCGCGCAAGGCTGCGCATGGCGGCGAAGCCAGGGGCAGAGACGCCGACGATGACCGGCAGCTTAGTGCGCGCCACGATACGTTTGACGATCTCGAGCGATTCGCCGGCGTCGAGCTTCGGGGCCTCACCCATGATGCCGAGGATTGTCATCCCATCGACGCCGCAGCGCTCGTAGAAATCGACCATCGAATCAAGTGATTCCCAGTCGATCTTGCCATCCGCCTCAAACGGCGTCGGGGCAATGGTGTAGACACCTCTGGTGTCAGGACCGATGGCCATGAGATCCTCCTAAATTCAGCTTTCAGTCATAGCGCAGGACCGATGGTCCGATCCAACCCGGCAGTTGGTCCGGACGGGCGGGCGCGAAGATTTCGTAATAGACGCAGCCTTCCGGTCCCGTGCCGATCGCGCAATGGGGGGCCGGCGGGAAAGAAAAGAAGGTCGCCCGGATCTGCGTCGAAGATCTTGCCGTCGATGGTGAGCCTACACATGCCCGATATCATGACAAGGATCTGCTCGTTGTCGTGCCAGTGCGGAACGGAGCCATCTTTTGAGTGACAGCCAGGCATTGAAGTAACCGCATGGTAAGCTTGCTTCGCTATCACATTCATAATGCTACCGATGTCGGCATTTGAACCTTGGTAAATTAGTATGCTCTTAATTGCGGAGGCGGGGGACTACAGTCCATCGACAAAATGGTCATTGCGCCTTGCGTTCTTTTTAGCAATCTACGTGGTATGCGCGTCTGCAATAAGTCCACAGTCTTTCTTGCACCTAACGCTGGTTTATGCCCAGAAGTTCGCCGCCGGTATTCCGATCTTGTTTGTTGCTGGTGTCTGTTCTGCCGCGCTTATTTACGGCCGGGGAGAACCAACTCGCTACGCCGTAGATTTGGTCCGAGCGCGCTGGCGTGGCTGTTTGATGGTGCTGCTATTCTTCTTCGCCAGCTTGACCGCGTTCTCTACCTACAAGATGGCCATCCCGTCCGTCGTTCCATTCTATGCGGACAACTGGTTAGCCGATCTGGATGAATGGTTGCACGGGACAGCGCCGTGGGAACTCACGCACAAGCTCGACGGCAACATTTGGTCGATCGTCGTCTTCAACAGCTATGAGGTCATTTGGTTTTTCCAGTGGTTCGGCACCATGCTTTTCGTGTCCCTCTGGTCGGACAAGATTGGCCGCGTCCGCTACCTCTGGGCAGCCGCGCTGACGTTATCCATCCTCGGCACGGTCTTGGCCTTGGCGCTGGCATCGGTTGGGCCGATCTACTACCACCAGTTTGTTGGCGAGGACCGCTTCAACGGACTCAACGCCGCCATAGACGGTCTCGACTATAGCCACATGGTGCGGGAGCCCGCTGCATATCTTCTGACGGCTTACCAGAGCGGCCGGCCAGACCTTGGCGGTGGCATCTCGGCCATGCCAAGCATGCACGTCGCCTTTGCCACACTGAATGCCTATCTGCTTTCTTCCCTCAATCTCTGGCTCGGTGTTCTCGGTTGGATGTTCGCAGCCCTGATAATGTACGGTTCGGTATATACCGGATGGCACTACGCTGTTGACGGCTACGTCTCCATTATCGTGGTGTCGGTGATCTGGTGGGCGACCGGACGCCAGCCAGCGCAGATCGAGACACAGTTTGCGATACGCCAACCCATAGAAGGTTAGGTGCCTGGCAATGTCAGCCAGGGGCAACAGCGCTGGTTAACTGGGCGTCGCCCTCTGCATAAGGGACGACAAATCCGCGAGGTCGAAACTCGCGGAAAAGAGAAGTGTTGCGCTGTCGGACGTGCAATCATGCTCTCCGGGCTTGTCATCTTCCTTCGGCCCCGAGATCAGGCGCGATCCGCGCAGCGATTGAAGTCAAGAAACTGTCGATCCGGGGAATGACTTTGCCAAAGTGAAAATCCAGCTTTAACCTTCCGCAACGCATTCTAGGTCGAGCACCCGGTTTTGATACTCGACCTGCCTGGGAAAGCCGCACGCAACGGAGGCATCTTGATGAGTGACAGCCAGGTAAGGATTGCGGGAGGGAACACCATTCGAAGCCTGCATGCCGACCTGCCAGTCAACGCCACCTTCCATATCTGGCTTAAGGCGACCAGGCCGGATGTTCCGGGCTCGCTGTCTTTTTCCAATGTGCGTGGCAAGTTCGGCGAAGTGAGCGTTACGAACGCCGAAGAACATGAATTCAGAATTTTTCACGTCTTCGGCGGTGGCAGTGTCGAACTGGATTACGACACGGATCAAACCTCGGTATCGGTTGCCTACTGGTTCGCATTGGCCGACGTGCTGGAGACAGGCATTACAGTTGTCCACACCAATCCGGGAAATGCCCCGCCGAACATCCCTGACAGCTATCATTTTCGTCCGCCGTTCGGCTGGATGAACGATCCAAACGGATTCGGTCGCTTTGGAGGTCGCCCACATCTCTTTTATCAGCATTATTCCCATGGGCTTCGGTGGAACACGATGCATTGGGGGCACGCTGTATCTTCGGATTATTTGCGATGGCGCCACATGCCCATCTTCCTGTTCCCGTCGGAAGATCTTACCGCGAGGCCCGACAAACGGGGCGGTGCATATTCCGGCTCAGCCGTCCCGCTTGCCGATGGCCCGGGTATTCGCGTCTTTTTCACCGAGCAGGTACAGGACCGTATCCCGGAACAGCAAATCCAGCTCACTGCCACTTCCAGCGACCTCATCACGGCGGGAAATGCCGACGTCATCCTGCCGTACCGACCGCTTGACGAGGGATTGACCACCGATTTTCGCGACCCATACGTCTTCAAGGGACCGGATGGCCGCTGGAAAATGCTGCTGGGCAGCCAAAGCGATGAGGGCGGCGTTGTCCTGCTCTACGAAACCCATGACCATACGGCCGCCACCGGCTGGACATATATCGGCAAGCTTCTGGTCGAGAAACACTATCGGACGACGGCGATCGAATGTCCCTGTCTGCTGCCGCTCGACGGGCCTGCGACCGATCCCGCGACGCGCTGGGTTCTAATTCTCGGGCTGATGAACAGTGAGGACCGGTCCACCCGGCGCAAGAACCTGACAATGGCCATTGTCGGCTGGTTCGATGGTCAGACTTTTGCCAAGGAATTCGAACAGGAACTGGACTTCGGGACAGATAACTACGCCTTCCAGGCCTTCGTCGACGGTGATGCCATTGTCGGTATAGGATGGCTTGCCAACTGGGCCGATACCGGACCGGCGATCGATTTCCCCACTGCCATGACGTTGCCCCGCAACATCCATCTGTCTGCAGGCGAGTTGCATACCCCGCCCATCGGAGCAGCCGAGAGCCTGCGGAGCCATATTCTGGACCGGACACGCCTCGCAGCCGGAGAACAGGTAAGCTTTATCAATGGCGCCGTCGAAATCCTGTTCGAGCTCGAAGAGCCGGGTGCCCATTTCTACCTGAAGCTGCATCATCCAAGTGTTCGCCTCGAGGTTGTTGTCAACGACGAGGGACTTGCCATTCGTCACGGAGACGATGCAGCGGAATCTCCTCACTATATTGCCAAGGGAGCCCGTCCAAAACGGCTGCGGATATTCCTCGACTACGGATCGATCGAAGTTTTCGCGGATCGCGGCCGTTGGGCTGGCACGAAGCGGATCAGCGGTTTTGAGCCTATACAATCGGCACGTCTCATCGCTGAAACGGGTGCCATTCTACACGCGACGGTATGGGCGCTCAAACCGTGACAAGGAGATCAATATTTCCGGCTCAGGATTGAGCGTCCTCAAACACCGACCAATGAACGAGGCCTTCGACGACGCCAAGGGCGAACTGTTCTTTCGCGCTGTAAATCAGCGGGTTGTCCCGAGCCATGTCAAGCAGTTCGGGAAGGGCATTGGCGACGACAATCCCACGCGCACCCGGCAGGTCGAACATACTGCGATCGTTGTTGGTATCGCCGGCGACCACCACCTCATCCAAGCCGATGCCGAGTTCATTGCAGAGCCAGGCCAGCGCCTGGCCCTTGTCTGCTGAACGCGGCAGGATGTCGAGATCGCGTCCGCTCGAATAAATCATCGTCACTGACAGGCCGGCCTCGGCCAGAGCGCGCTCGATGCTGGCAAGGGCTTCCGGAGTCGCGTCGTGCAGGTACCAACTCGATTTGAAGGCGTGTTGATAGCCGTCGGGTTGGCGGACGGTGTCTTTGAGCGATCCGAGCACCGCATCGACCTTTTCAAGAGACCAGCCTTCCGAAAACCTCTGGGTAAAGTGGCCCAATTCAGTAAGGTGTGCGAGACGCGAGGTGTGCCGCGGACCGGCGAGCATCGTACCGACACCTCCGATCACGTAGTCCGGCGCTGGCAGGCCGACTTCGTCGACGAAGTTCAAAATATCGTCGGCCAGACGACCGCTGTTGTAGACGAGAACCGGTCGGTGCTCGGGGTCGAGCGCTTCCCATTTTGACCGAAAGCGTGACGTCGCCGGCGGATCGCCCGCCAGAGTCCCGTCGAGATCACTCGATAAAAGCGTGATCGGTCTCAATCGCCGTCGTTCCACGGCTCGTCCCAATCATGGTCGTCGACCGCCTTCAGCACCGGACGTCCTTCGACAAGGCTGACAAGCTGCTGCGCGATACCTGTCCAGGTGAACAGGCTGCGCGCCTTGTGTGCACCCATGCGGCCCAGTCGGCCATAGAGGCGCGGGTGCTTCATAGGCTTGACGATCGTGATGCCGAGATCTTCCTTGTCGAACGGATCGCCAAAAAGCGCGTGGCGGCCATAGCTGATCCCGCGATAGAGACCGCCATGGATCGTAACCACGGTCGGCGTTCCGCAGGCCATCGCCTCGATCGCGGTCATGCCGAACGGCTCGTAGCGGCTCGACAGGACGAACATGTCCGCCGCCCGATAGGTGTCGGCCAGATCCTCGTCGGCAACATAGCCTGAAAAGACGACACGATCCTGCAAGCCTAGCTGTTCAACCTGTTCCTTGAGCTGGTTCAGGATCTTCTGCTCCTGCTCGTCCATGTTCTCGCCGCCGACAGCGAGCCTCAGGACCGCATCCGGCACACGCGGCGCCACAACGGAAAACGCATCGATCAGCAGGTCGTAGCCCTTGTTGGTGGCGAGCCGGCCGAGCGCCAGGATCGTTCGCCCTTCGAAGCCGAGCCGATGGCGGATCAACCGGCGAGACGCCTCGCTGACAGGGAAGAACCGGTTGTCGTCGTAACCGGGCGGGATCATGTGCACGCGGTCGCGCTCGAGACTGTAGTCCTCGACCAGCATGTCCACCTGCTGCGGCGTTGTTGCAATCACCATGGCGCAGCTTCGATAGATGATCGTCTCGTGCTTTATGCGCTCGGTGAAATTGAACTCGGCGTCGAATGTATCGGCCTTGTCCGGGTAGTCCGTCTTCATCTGGCGCTGCTTCCACATGCCGAGAGAATGCGGCGTATGGATGTGCGGGATAGCGAGCGCTTCCGACAGTCGCTGCCCCGCCACGCCCGCATCCCAGTAGTGACTGTTGATGAAGTCGTAGGAGAGGTCTTCCCTGCGAATCAGGCGCAGCGCGTTCTCACACCACTCGAGAAGATGGCGGTGGAGATATTCCTTCGGAATAAAATCGGGCCCGCCACAGGCGACACGCAGGACACGAACCCCGTCTGCCACCTCATCGGCAGGAGGCTGGTCTTCAAAACGCCGCGTCCAGATATCGACGGCGTAACCCAACTGGGCCAGCTTTTTGGCGAGTTCCAGGACGTAGACCACCTGTCCGCCAGTATCGGCCGCGCCGAGCGGTGGGTTGGCTGCTACGTAGCCATGGGTTGAAATGAGTGCAATTCGAGGTATCGCCGCATCCGAGTTGACGTCCGGCATCTGTATCCTTCTCTACGATTCTGCACGCCCGCAGTCGAAAGCGTGCGCCAATTCACAACTATAAGGATTCCATCCCCCATCCGCAAATTCCGAGCATGCGCTCAGGTCAACGCATTTGACGCGATGGTAAGGCAAACCGGCTCTGTCGCATATTTCGGTCACCGAGTTGCTTGGAATCGACGTTCGACGGTTCTTCGAGGATTGACGGTGTCCAACGGCTGCCATTTCGATCATCCCTTGCGCCCGTTGGTATCTGGCCTCAGGGGCTGAGCCTACGCGTCCTTGAGGAGATGGCCGAGTGCGGCATCAACGTCTGTCCGGCGATCCGGTTGCACCAGCCTTCGCTCTGCGGCGGGGAAGGGCGCATTTCGTTTGATATTCCCGCGCGTTGCGCCATAGAGCTGCGGACCCTCAGGGTCGAATCGTGCCGCCGCACTATCTTTGTGTTTGAGCATCGGATTTTTCCCAAAACCGGTTTCCACTTTTGGGCTCGATGCTCTACAGCGCCGCGCGTCCTTTCGGACGCGCAAAGGACGCTGTAGCAATTTTTCTTTGCGCATGATCCTTTCTGAAAATCGATTTCGATTTTCAGGGTCATGCGCTAGACGTGACAGGCACCTTTTCCGGAATTCTGATGGCGGGAGGCGCTGGTGGAAGGCCAGGACGAACAGACGACCGGCGCCAGGGCCGCTGACGGCAGCCATGCCGACATTTATGGCGAGGACGGCGCCATTCTGTCGTCGTTCCTTGCCGCGATCGGCGCAGCTATCGCCGATCGCGACACGCTGACGCTGAAGCGTGAGGTCGACGACCTGCACCAATCGGAACTCGGCGACCTGCTTGAGGCGCTTCATCCCGAACAGCGCCGCGCACTGGTCGAATTGTTGGGCGCCGACTTCGACTTTTCCGCGCTGACCGAGGTCGACGAGGCGATCCGCCGCGACATCGTCGACAGCCTGCCCAACGCGCAGATTGCCCAGGGGGTGCAGGACCTCGATTCCGACGACGCGGTCTACATTCTCGAGGACCTCGAAAAGGAAGACCAGGACGAGATCCTGTCGCAACTGCCGTTCACCGAGCGGATCAGGCTGCGGCGCTCGCTCGACTATCCCGAAGAGACCGCCGGCCGCCGCATGCAGACGGAGTTCGTCGCGGTGCCGCCGTTCTGGACGATCGGCCAGACTATCGACTATATGCGCGAGGACAACAACCTTCCCGACCGCTTCAGCCAGATTTTCGTCATCGATCCGAGCTTCAAGCTGCTCGGCGCCATCGATCTCGACCAGATCCTGCGCACCAAGCGCTCGATCAAGGTCGAAGAGGTCATGCATGAGACCAGGCACGCCATTCCGGCCACGATGGACCAGGAAGAGGCGGCGCGCGAATTCGAACAATACGACCTTCTCTCCGCTGCCGTCGTCGACGAGAACGACCGGCTGGTCGGCGTGCTGACCATCGACGACGTGGTCGACGTCATCCAGCAGGAGGCCGAGGAAGATCTGCTGCGCATGGGCGGTGTCGGCGATGAAGAACTATCGGACAGCATTCTTTCGACCTCGCGCTCGCGCGTTCCATGGCTGCTGGTCAATCTTTTGACGGCGTTCCTGGCGGCATCGGTGATCGGCCTGTTCGATCGCACGATCGAGCACATCGTGGCGCTGGCCGTGCTGATGCCGATCGTGGCGGGCATGGGCGGCAATGCCGGGTCGCAGACCATGACAGTCACGGTGCGGGCGCTGGCGACGAAGGATCTCGATATCTACAATGCCGGCCGCATCATCCGCCGCGAGATGGGGGTGGGCTCCATCAACGGCATCATCTTTGCCATCCTGATCGGCCTCGTAGCGGCCGCCTGGTTCCGCGATCCCAATTTGGGCGGCATCATCGCCGCGGCGATGATCATCAACATGTTCGTGGCCGCGCTGGCCGGCATCCTGATCCCGCTGCTGCTCGACCGGTTCAAGATCGACCCGGCCGTGGCTTCGGCGGTTTTCGTCACGACGGTCACCGACGTCGTCGGTTTCTTTGCCTTTCTCGGCCTCGCCACATGGTGGTTCGGCGTGCGCTGAGCGACGCCCTCTCAATTGACTTTTACGTAAATGCCATGCGAGATTTTGGAGCTGCCTATCGGGCGATTCTGACAGGCGTCTGGACGATAGCGAGGCCACATGGTTGGAACGCGCAGCGTGGCCGGGCATTTGGAGTGATGATGCGGGAATATTATTCGATCACCGAACTGACCCGCGAATTCGATGTTTCGACGCGGACGCTGCGCTTCTACGAGGACGAAGGGCTGGTGCAGCCGGTACGGCGCGGCCGCACGCGGCTGTTTCGCCCGTCGGACCGGCATCTCATCCGCCAGATCATGCGCGGCAAAAGGCTCGGCTTTTCGATCAACGAAATCCGCGAAATCATCCAGATGTACAAGGAGCCGCCCGGAGAGGTCGGTCAGCTCAACCTGATGATCAGGCGCATTGAGGAAAAGCGCGAGGATCTGCGCCAGAAGCGCCGCGACCTCGAGGAGACCCTGGCCGAGCTCGACCAGGCCGAGGAATCCTGCGTCGAGCGGCTGGTGGAGCTCGGCGTCAACACCTGATCGGCATTTGATAATTCTACTGGCGCCCAGCTAGCGTGGTTTTCTGCCAGAGCGAATTCTTAAAAAGACCTTGCCGCATGCCTCAAATCCAGCGCCGCACCTTTTTCGCGTAATCCCGGTATTTCTTGCCGAATTTCGCTGCCAGAACTTTTTCCTCGCCCTCGATAGCCATCTTCTGCGTTGCGAAGGCGGCGATGATCGCCAGCGGCAGGAACCATACGATCCCCGAGATAAGGGCGACGCCGATCATCAGCAGCGTGTTGGCCAGATATATCGGGTTGCGGCTGACGGCGAAGGGGCCTGATGTGACCAGGTGATCGGGCACGGCGTTTGGGTGGAGAGTCGTCTTTGCCCGGATCATGGTGCGGATCGCCGTGAACCAGAGCGCGACGACGCCGAACAATGCCACCCAGCCGGCCGCGAACAGGATGTCGCCCAAAAGGCCGCCGATCCATGGCAGCGGATAGAGCAAGCCAAGCGCGACGCTGACGGCGATGGCCGCGACATAGATCAGCGGCGGCCACGGTATGAGCCCCGGTTTCGGCTGCCCTGGTTTCGGCTGCCCCGGTTTCAGTTGATGGTCGGTCATTGTGCTCCTCCCTCCATCAAAGTGCTGTCGGCTTTGGCAGTGCAGGCGCCGGCGAGCTCGTCGAGATGCGCCTTCCATTCCGCAGCCTGGTCGTTGCGGTAGAGCCGATCAAGCGTGGCCTCGCCCTCGAGCGTATCGAGCATGCACACACAATAGCTGGAGCAGAACTCCGTGTCGCGCGATTGCTCGCACGATGTCTGGCATTCTTTCAGGAAAGTCACCTGCCTGGTTTCGACCGGTGCCGGCATGACCTGCGAAAACAGCCAGACCGAGCCGATCAGCACCGGCTGGTGGATCAGATAGAAGGCGAGGCTGTGCCGGCCGATAAAGACCAGCGGATTTGTCCAGCGGCCGGGCGTCAGGCCCGCCAGCCGCGTCAGCACGCCGGAAGCGGAGGCGAGTTTTGCCGCCGCGATACCCACAAGCACAGCGCCGAACCATGGAAACAGCGGGACATAATCGTTGGAGCGCGGGTTGGTTGCCGAAAGGCCGACCCACCACAGCGCCGGATGGTCGAAGATCTCGGACCTGAGGTAGAGCGGCGCTGTGATGACGAAAGCTGCGACAACAAGCGTCAGCAGCGCCGGCAGCCGCAGAAACGCCAGGCCGAGCAGGCTGGCCAGCGCGATCTCGTGCAGGATACCGAAGAAGATGAAACTGTCCGGCGTGGCAAGCGTCGTGGCAGCCGATATGGCGAGCGCCGCCCCGGCGACCATGGCGAAGCGTTTCCAGAAGCCGTTCCAGCGGATCAGTTTGCCATGGGCGAGGAACAGGCTGACGCCGACCAGGAACAGGAAGCTCGAAGCGATGCAGCGCGCGTAGAATTTCCACCAGCCGAAGGCGGTCAGGCCGGGATCGGTGTAGCCAAAGAATTCGAGATCCCAGGTGAAATGGTAACTCGCCATGGCAAGCAAAGCGACGCCGCGGGCGACGTCGATGGCGATGATGCGCTTGGATCGGTCCTGAACGGTCGGCGTAGAAATGCTCATGGTCTCGCAATCTGATTCAGCACTGCAAGACGACTATCATGGTTGCCCCGGACAAAAGAAGACAGGGCAAACTCCGGCCTCGTGCCGCCGGCCGGCTGGTTCCCGAGACGGCGCATTCGCGCTGGCCGCTGGCGGAATTTGGTTTGCCGGGCGCAGCGATTCTGCCTATAGTCGCGGTCGTCGTCGGTTCCGTTTGGAGCCAAGAGGGAATGCGGTAAGGGCAAAATTCGCCCAATGCCGTGGCTGCCCCCGCAACTGTGTGCGGTAGTCCTCTCCATATGCCACTGAAGAGTTTCTTCGGGAAGGTGGGGAAGGGCGCTGATCCGCGAGCCAGGAGACCTGCCGGCGACAGGAGAACTGATTTCTATGCCCTCGGGTGGAGGGCGAAAGGACAAGACATGAATACCGCTTCCGTCTCGCTCGGCGCTTCCGTCTCCTCGCAGTCGCGCTTCGTGCAGCTGGCGCTTGCTGCATTTCTCGGCATTTTCGTCATGGGTTTTGTCGGCTTCTCGCATATCGATGCGGTCCACAATGCCGCCCACGACTATCGCCATTCGATGGCGTTTCCCTGCCACTGACGAGGGGCTGACATCATGACACTGTTTCGCAACGTCGTGTTCATCGCGGCGATCGCAGGGCTTGTGGCTGGCGTCGTTCTCGCCTGCATGCAGGCCTTTGCCACCGTGCCGCTCATCCTCAAGGCGGAAGTCTACGAACAGGCCGGCGGTGGTCACACGCATGACCATGCCGCGGCGCCCGCCGCGGCGCCAGACAGCAATGCCATGAGCAGCGCGGCGCCGATGGTGGCTGAAGCAGCCGCCGCGGAAGAGGAAGGCTGGGCGCCGGCCGACGGTTTCGAGCGCTTCGCCTTCAACGTCGTTGCGAATGTCGTCACCGGCATCGGCTTTGCGCTGATCCTGGTCGCTGCTTCGGAGTTCGCCGGCGGCATCGGCAATTGGCGTCAGGGCGTGTTCTGGGGCCTTGCCGGCTTTGCCGTGTTCACGCTGGCTCCGAATCTTGGCCTGCCGCCCGAACTTCCGGCAATGCCGGCGGCCGATCTCGCCCAGCGCCAGATCTGGTGGACGGCAACGGTGGTGGCGACTGCGGCCGGTCTCGGCCTGCTCGCCTTCCGCAAGTCGTTGCCATTGGCGGTGATTGCCGTTGCGTTGATCGTGGCGCCGCATATCGTCGGCGCGCCGCAGCCCGACAGTTTCGAATCGCCGATCCCGGAAGGCCTGCACCACCAGTTCGTGGTGGCGGTGACGCTGACCAATCTGGTGTTCTGGCTGGTGCTCGGCGCCGTCGTCGGCCTGGTGCGCGGCCGCTTGACCGGTACCGCGCCCGGCCTGCGCGACAGCTTTGCCTGATCGCGCTGCTCTCGGCGGGAGGCTGACCCTGGTCATCGGCGGTGCGCGCTCCGGCAAGAGCGCGCATGCCGAAAGATTGGTGACGGCCTGTCCGGCGCCGTGGGCCTATGTCGCCACGGCGCAAGCCTATGACGACGAGATGCGCGAACGCATCGCGCTGCATCGGTCGCGGCGCGGCGAGGGTTGGACGACCATCGACGCGCCACTCGATCTCGTCGGCGCGATCGAGGCGTTGCCTGACGGCCGGCCTGTCCTCGTCGATTGCCTGACGCTGTGGCTGACCAACCATGTGCTGGCCGAACATGACGTTGAGGCCGAATGCCGAGGGCTGGCCGATGTGCTGTCGCGACCGCGCGGGCCATGGTTCGTGGTTTCCAACGAGGTTGGCCAGGGTATCGTGCCGGACAATGCGTTGGCTCGCCGGTTTCGCGATGCCGCCGGCCGGCTCAACCAGCAGGTCGCGGCCGTGTCCGATACGGTGCTGCTGATGGTGGCGGGGCTGCCGCTCAAGGTGAAGTGAGATGACCGAAATCGACGACAGGGACGAGGAACGCCATCGCGCCAAGATGGCCAAGCGCAAGGCGGTGCAGGACGCAGAGGTCGCGGCAAAGACGGTCGAGAAGGCGCTGCTGATAGTCAACACCGGGCCCGGCAAGGGCAAGACCACTGCCGCCTTCGGGCTGGCGCTGAGGATGCTCGGCTACGGCAAGCGGGTCGGCGTCGTCCAGTTCATCAAGGGCAAATGGCACACCGGCGAGAAGGACGCCTTTGCCGCCTTCGGCGACCGGGTCGTCTGGCACACGATGGGCGAGGGTTTCACCTGGGAGACGCAGGATCTGAAGCGCGACATCGCCGCCGCCGAGGCTGCCTGGGCCAAGGCGCTCGAGTTGATGGCCGATCCATCGATCAGCCTTCTGGTGCTCGACGAGCTGAATATCGCGCTGCGCTACGACTATCTCGATCTGGACAAAGTGGTAGCGGCGCTGAAAGGGCGCCGCGAAAACCTGCATGTCGTCGTCACCGGCCGCAACGCCAAGCCGGCGCTGGTTGATGCCGCCGATCTGGTCACCGAGATGGGCGTGACCAAGCATCATTTTTCCGCCGGCGTGAAGGCGCAGCAAGGCATAGAGTTCTGAGGGGTTTTGCCATTGGATTTGCGAGGAGGGCGCCAAGCTGCTGATCTCCCCCTTGCGGAGGAGATGGCCGGCAGGCCAGCGGGGGTGCTGTCCCCGAACTCTCAAGACTTGGGTTCCTCGCCCCCGCGAAGCGGGGGAGAGGTGGCCGCGAAGCGGCCGGAGAGGGGGGCTTCGTAGAGCGCGGTTCCCCCTCTCCGTCTCGGCTTCGCCGAGCCACCTCTCCCCCGCTTCGCGGTGGGCGAGGAACCCAAGCTGGATGAGGCCGCGCTCCGTCTAGAGGAAGATCGGATTCCGCTTCGGCTTTCGCAAACCTCCACGGCTGAAGGGTTCCTATTTGTTCTTGCTTTGTGCCGGCAGTTATGCTATTAATGTAAATACGCTGCTGATTTGCGCCAGCGACCCGCCTCCGAGGCGGGTTTTTTGTTTCAGCCGATGTCGACCGGCCGCGTTGCAGGTCTGGACTGGACGTCACGCAGCGATAACAATCACCGACAGCAAGCCGAACAGCGCGATCAGCAGAACGTCGGCAACCCGGTAGAGTTTCAGCGCCTGTCGGATATCGGCACTCTCGGCATCGCGGTGGCCGCCTTCGCCCATGAACGCATCGTCGACCATGACGCCGTCATAGGAGCGCGGCCCGGCGAGCGCCAGGCCGAGCGCGCCGGCCATCGCGGCCTCAGGCCAGCCGGCGTTGGGCGAGCGGTGTTTCTTCGCGTCGCGCAGCACTGTGCGCCAGGCGTTACCGGCATCGGCGCCTTTGACGAAGAAGGCCGCCAGCACGATGAGCAGCGCCGTCAGCCGCGACGCCGGCAGGTTGATCAGATCGTCGAAGCGCGCCGCCGCCCGGCCGAAGGCCTCGTGGCGCGGCGTGCGATGGCCGATCATCGAATCGGCGGTGTTGGCGGCCTTGTAGGCGACGCCGCCGGCCAGCCCGCCGACGCCGATCCAGAAGACGGGCGCGACGACGCCGTCGGAAAAATTCTCGGCCAGGCTTTCGATCGCCGCGCGGCAGACGCCGGGTCTGTCGAGCTTTTCCGGGTCGCGGCCGACGATCCGTGCGACGGCAGCACGGCCGATGTCGAGCCCACCATTGTCGAGGCCGTCGGCCACAGCCTCGACATGTTCGGCCAGGCTCTTCTGCGACAGCAGCGACGTCGCCAGGATTGCCGTGAGGATCAATCCGGCTGGAATGCCCGAAAGCACGGTTTCAACTGCGAAAGCGATGATGGCCGGCACCAGCACGATGATCAGCAGCGCATCGATGCCGCGCCGACGACGGACGGCGTCGGAATCAGTGGCGCGGTTGAGCCTGCGGTCGAGAAAGGATATCAGCCTGCCGAACCAGGTGACGGGATGGCCGATGGCGCCAAGCAGCCAGCCCGGATAGCCGACAGCGAATTCAACAACCAGTGACAGGAAAGCGATCAGGATCGACATGAAGTCTCTTGATGGAGCGGCGGCAGTGGTGGATCACGGCGGAAGCCTTGGCCGGGCGAGGGCGCTTTTTCCGTATGCGCCGCAGCCCTTCGTCGACCTCTCGACCGGTATCAATCCGCACTCCTATCCGTTTTTCGAGCTGCCCGCCACCGCTCTGTCAAGATTGCCGGAAGCTTCGCGGGTCCGTGATCTGGCCGACGTGGCGGCAAGCGCCTATGGCGCGCCATCGGCAGCGAATGTTATGGCAGCGCCCGGCACGCAGATCCTGTTGCCGCGCGTTGCCTCGCTGGCGAGCCCCGGCAACGCGCTCGTGCTCGGACCGACCTATGCCGAACATCAGCGGGCGGCGGCGATCGCCGGCCATGCTGTGACGGAGGTCGATGATTTCGAGGTCCTAGCAGGAGCCGATCTCGCCATCATCGTCAATCCCAACAATCCGGACGGGCGTATTGTCGAACGCAAGAGGCTGCTTGGGCTTGCCGGAAAATTGCGCGCCAGAGGCGGATTGCTGGTCGTCGACGAGGCGTTCATGGATGTCGGCCCGTGCGCGGAAAGCCTGGCCGGCGATGTCAGCCAGGGTGGCATCGTTGTGTTGCGGTCCTTCGGCAAGTTCTTTGGCCTTGCCGGCCTGCGGCTTGGCTTTGCAATGGCCGACGCGTTGACGGTCGAACTGCTGCAGGCGCAGTTCGGGCCGTGGGCGGTTGCCGGACCGGCGCTCGAATATGGTATCCGCGCGCTTGCCGACAGCGGCTGGCAGGCCGAGATGCGGCGCCGTCTGGCCGAGGATGCAGCGCGGGTCGATGCGCTGTTCGGCCGCTTCGGCGTTGCTGTTGCCGGCGGCACCACGCTGTTCCGCTATATCAGGCTGGCGGACGCCGCCGGTTTGTTTTCGGTGCTTGGCGAGCGCGGCATCCTGCTCCGCCATTTCTCCGACCGGCCGCATGTGCTGCGCGCCGGGCTGCCGGGCGGGGACGAGGAATGGCAGCGACTCGAATCGGCTCTTGCCGACTGGGCGCAACAACGCGACGATGGCGCCTAAAGCGCGTCGCATTTGAACGGACTCATGCGACGCTTTAAGTTCTTGTTTTTATGCATGTCGTTATCGCAAAACCGCTGCGCACTTTTGCGCGACATGCATTAGGGAGATCAAGCAATGATCCATGTCTGTTCGCTGTCAAAGGTCGAGGAAACCGTCGCGAAGACCGGCGCCGAGCGGCTGCTTTCGCTTCTGGCTGCCGGCACCGAGGTGACGCGGCCGGCCTCGATCGCCCGGGAAAACCATCTGCATCTGGTCATGCACGACATTGCCGTGGCGCAAGAGGGCATGACCATGCCGGGCGAGGCGCATGTCCGCAACCTGCTCGATTTCGCGCGCCGATGGGATCGTGCAAGGCCGCTGGTCGTGCATTGCTATGCCGGTATCAGCCGGTCGACCGCCTCGGCCTACATCATCGCGGCGGCACTGGCACCGAAGCGCTGCGAGGTCGAATTGGCCGAGACGCTGCGTGCGCTGTCGCCGACGGCGACACCCAATCCGCGGTTGGTTGCGGTCGCCGATGCGCTGCTTGATCGCAACGGCCGCATGATCCGCGCGATCGAGGCGATCGGGCGCGGCGCCGAGGCCTTCGAGGGCACGCCTTTTGCGTTGAAGATCGACGGCTGATTCCTAGTTTTGAGGACAGTTGTTGAGCCACCAAACAACCGAGGCCCAATCGTGCTGCGATCGCTGCAGGTATTGCCGACGTCGGCGCTGCCACTCATCTGCCTGCCAGCATCTTCTCCCCGTATAGTGACGGGGAGAAGATGCTGGCAGCAACGCTGGCGCCTTTCGTCAACGCTTGAAATTGGCGAAACCGTCGATGATAGCGTCCCTCGCCCCGTTTACGGGGAGAGGATGCCGGCAGGCAGGTGAGGGGCGGCGCGGCGCTGGCGGAGAGCCTCCTAGGCCAACCAGTCGGCAAGCTTCGCCTTGTGCACATCTTTCAACAGGCAGATGAAGCCGTCGGCCTGATGGTTGGCGGTAAGCCGGCCCTTTTCGGCCGTTGCAATGCTGGCATCGCCGACCACGCCGTTCGGGTTGAGGTCGGTGGCGATCCAGGCGAAGGCGTGCGTTCCCGTATGGCGCAGCAGCGAGAATTCCTTTTCGGCGTGGGCGACGTTGGACACGAAATTGTCGGCCTTTGCCATGTCGACCAAATCCGGCCGGAAATGCAGCATCAGCGAGGTCTCGACATCACCGCCATGGATGCCCTGGCGGTCCTCAAGCTCGGTATACATGCCGGCCGGCCGGCCAAAGCGCTGCCAGCTCGTCTTCACCGCCAGCATCTTTGCCCGCACGCGCAATTCGCGGGTGATGATGCCCATGATCTCCTCGTTGCCGCCATGCGAGTTGACGACAATCAGTTTCCTTAACCCGGCCCGCGCGATAGACAGGCCAAGCTCGGTCCACGCCTCGATCAAGGTCGCCGCCGGCAGAGTGAGGGTCCCCGGCGCATGCAGGTGCTCGTTCGACTTGCCCACTGCCTGGACCGGCAGGATGCGGATGTCGAGATCGCCGGGCAGGCGAGCGATCACCGTTTCGAGCATGCCGTTCATGATCGAGGTGTCGGTCGAAACCGGCAGATGCGGCCCGTGCTGTTCGATCGCCGCCACCGGCAGAACCGCGATCGTCGCCTCCGGATCGATGGTGGCGTATTCGGTGGTCCGGTAGTCGCCCCACCACACGCGTCTTTTTGTTCCGGCCATTTTGAACCTCGAAGAGACTGAATGCGCGCCTGCGCTGCCCCTCACCCTTACCGTCTCCCCGTACAGGACGGGGAGAGGGGATCGCCAGGCGGACGAGGGGCAGCACCAGCCTTTGTCGTGTAACTTGAGATCGCTGGCCTGTCGATTCTCAGCCTTCGGCCAGCGCTCCTTGCCCTGCCGCGATGACCTCAATCTCGACCTTGAATTCCGGCTGGGCGAAACCGGACACGATCATCAGCGTCGAGGCCGGCGCCGGGCTGGTGAACAGGCGGTCGCGGACGTCCATATAGGGCCGCAGGTAGGCGCGGTCGGTGACATAGGCGTTGATGCGGATGATGTCGGAAAGTCCAAGCCCGGCCTCCCCGAGAATCGCGGCGATGTTCTGAAAACAGAGCTCGGCCTGCGCGCCGGCATCCTCCGGGATCTGATCGTCCGCAGTGATGGCGACCTGGCCCGAACACAGCACCAGCCTCTTGCCGGGCGGCACCTCGACGCCATGGCTGTAACGGGCAAAAGGCGGGTTGATCGAATTCGGCGTGAGGAATTTGAACACGACAATCTCCAGTCTGCCGCCAGCTTAAAGCCGGATTAGCAGCCCCTTCAAGATGCAGTGCATGTTATCAGGGCGATTGTGGACAGGCGTTCAAAAAATAGGCACGATGGCTCCGGTACAGCATGACCCGTCCGGCCTTCGCGCGCCACCGTTGCGCAGGCGGGCGGTCTCGGCGATGGCATGTGTCTTGCTTCTTGAATCGATGGTGTCGAGCCCGGTGCGTGGCGCGCCGGAGCCCACAGAGGGTGGTGTGAATGGACGGAAAACTTAAGATTTCGGTGGGCAGCGCGATCGTGCTGCTTGCCGTAAGCACGCTGAGCGCGGCAGCAAATGAAAAAGTCACCTTCGGCACCAACTGGCTCGCCCAGGCCGAGCACGGCGGCTACTATCAGGCGGCCGCTGATGGCACCTATGCCGCTTGCGGGCTCGACGTAACCATCATGCAAGGTGGCCCGCAGGTCAGCGGTCGGCCGCTGTTGCTCGCCGGCAAGATCGACTTCTACATGGGTGGCAACATGCTGCAGGCCTTCGACGCCGTTCAGCAGGATATTCCGCTGCGCGTGGTCGCCGCCTCTTTCCAGAAAGAGCCGCAGGTGATCATGTCCCATCCAGGTCAGGGGCTCGACAAATGGGAGGATTTGAAGAACGCGGACCAGTACATCATCGGCGACGAAGGGGCGCAGAGCTTCTTCCAATGGATGATCACGGAATTCGGCTTCGATCCGGCCAAGCGCGTGCCCTACACGTTCAACCCCGCACCTTTCATCGCCAACAAGAAGTCGATCCAGCAAGGCTATGTGACCTCGGAGCCCTATGCCGTCGCCAAGGAAGGCGGCTTCCAGCCCAATTTGTTCCTGCTCGCCGACTACGGCTTCGACACCTATGCGACGACGATCGAGACCATGCAGGCCACAATAGACAAACGGCCGGAGGTGGTTCAGTGCTTCGTAGATGGCTCGGCCAAGGGCTGGTACAATTATCTCTACGGCGACAACGCTGCCGCCAACGCGGCGATCAAAAAGGACAACCCCGACATCAGCGACGAGCAGATCGCGTTTTCGATCGAGCAGATGAAGAAATTCGGCATCGTCGATTCCGGCGACACGGAAAAACTCGGTATCGGTGCGATGACCGAGGAGCGCATCCAGAGCTTCTACGACAAGATGGTCAAGGCCAAGGTCGTGCCGGACGACATCGACATCAAGAAGTCCTACACGCTGGCCTTCGTCAACAAGGGCGTCGGGATCGAGCTGAAGAAATAGCACCCGGGCATGATGCAGGAGAAAGTGGCGCAAGCGCCGGCAAGCGCATCGGGCAAAGGTCCGATGCTGCTGGCGCTGCGTGGTGTCGGCAAGATCTTTTCCAATGGCGTGACAGCGCTCAGCGATGTCGACCTGACGATCCGGGAAGGCGATTTCCTCAGCCTTCTCGGCCCGTCCGGCTGCGGCAAGTCGACGGCCCTGCGCCTCATCGCGGGCCTTGCGACGCCGACCTCCGGCCTGCTCGACTGGCGTGGCAGCAGCTCCTTCGACCGCTCGAATATCGGCTTCGTCTTCCAGGAGCCGACGCTGCTGCCCTGGGCCGATGTCTTCGACAATGTCTGGCTGCCGCTCAGGCTGAAGGGCGTGTCGCGGGCCAAGGCTGCGCCTGTCGTGATGGAGATGCTGGCGCGGGTTCACCTGACCGGGTTCGAGAATGCCGTGCCGCGCGAGCTGTCCGGCGGCATGAAGATGCGCGTCTCGATCGCCCGCGCCATGGTGACCAAGCCGCGCGTTCTGCTCATGGACGAGCCGTTCGCGGCACTGGACGAGATCACCCGCTTCAAGCTCAACAATGATCTTCTGGAACTGTGGCAGGACGAGCGTTTTACCGTCGTCTTCGTGACCCACAGCGTCTTTGAAAGCGTTTTCCTCTCCAACCGCGTCGTCGTTATGGCAGCGCGACCGGGCCGGGTGTTCAGGGAAATCGCCATCGACGCGCCCTATCCGCGCAACGAAGCCTTCCGCACTTCGCCCGACTATGCCGCGCTCTGCCGCCAGGCGTCCGATGTGCTGATCGGCGCCATCAACTCAACCGCCGGACCCCATCATGACGGCCATTGAAGAACACGCACTGACGCTCGACCCCGAGGAGGCGCGTCGCGTGCGCCAGGAGCGGCTCGAGCGGATCGGCCGATGGCTGCTGCCGCTGGCGATCATGATCCTGGCGATCTGGCTGTGGGATCGCATCTGCGTCTGGAACGATATCCCGAAGTACATCCTGCCGCGCCCAGGTGTGGTGCTGCAAACGCTCTTCGACGATGCCGGGCTGCTGTTCTCCTCGCTGCTGGTGACGCTCAAGATCACCTTCCTCAGCCTGCTTCTGGCCGTCATCGGCGGTGTCGGGCTGGCGGTGCTGTTCGCGCAATCGAAGTGGGTGGAGATGTCGTTCTTCCCGTTTGCGATCGTGCTGCAGGTGACGCCGATCGTCGCGATCTTCCCGCTGATCAACATCTATGTCGACAACCAGACGACAAAGCTTCTGCTGTGTGCCTGGATCGTCGCCTTTTTCCCGATCCTGTCCAATACGACGCTCGGCCTCAACTCGGTCGACCGCAATCTGCGCGACATGTTCAAGCTCAATGGCGCGACCCGCTGGCAGCAATTGCGCTATCTGCGCCTGCCGGCGGCGATGCCGTATTTCCTCGGCGGGCTGAAGATCGCCGGCGGCCTGTCGCTGATCGGCGCGGTGGTGGCGGAGTTCGTCGCCGGGGCCCAGGGACAGTCGTCGGGGCTGGCCTCGCGCATCATCGAGGCCGGCTACCGGCTCAACGCACCGCGGCTGTTCGCGGCGCTGATCCTGATTTCGTTCACCGGCATTCTGATCTTCCTGGTGCTGTCGCTGATCTCGCACCTGATCCTGCGACGCTGGCACGAAAGCGCGCTGAAGCAGGAGCGGTGACGGTGCCGGAAGCCAGCAACATTCCCCAGGGCGGTTCGTATGTCCTCGCCAACGTCCGGCTTCATTTATCTCTGACGCCCGGATTTAACGCTCCTGTCGATTCCGATGGGTTTGCGCTCGCCGATATCGCCGTCGCCGACGGCAAAATCTCCAGCATTACCGCGCGCGGCCGATCCGATTCGCCGGCAGGCGCCGTCGACCTCGGCGGCCGCATCGTCATGCCGTGCTTCGTCGACTGCCACACCCATATCGACAAAGGCCATATCTGGCCTCGAAAACCCAATCCGGACGGCACCTTCATGGGCGCGCTGAACGCCACCGGCGCCGACCGCGCTGCCCGCTGGAGCGCCGAGGACGTCGCTCGCCGCATGGACTTTTCGCTGCGCTGCGCCTACGCGCACGGCACCAGGGCACTGCGCACGCATCTCGACAGCGTCGCGCCGCAGGAGGAGATCTCCTGGCCGGTGTTCGAGACGGTACGGGAGAAATGGCGTGGCCGCATCGAACTGCAGGCGGCCTGCCTGCTCGGCATCGAAGGGGTGCGCGACAAGCATTGGTTCGAAAGGCTGGCCAAGCGCGTCGCCGCGGCCAACGGCGTGCTCGGCGTCGTCACCTATATGCTGCCGGACCTGGAAGAGCTTCTCGACCAGGTGTTCGCGCAGGCGATCAAGCATGGCCTCGACCTCGATTTCCATGCCGACGAGACGGACGACGTTTCGGCGATCTCGCTGAAGAAGATCGCCGAGGCGGCCCTGTGGAACGGGTTTGAGGGAAACATCCTCGTCGGCCACTGCTGCTCGCTGGCACGCCAGCCCGATCTCGATGTGCTCGACACGTTGGACAAGGTGGCGAAGGCGGGGCTCGCCGTGGTGTCGCTGCCGATGTGCAATCTCTATCTGCAGGACCGGCGCGGCGACAAGACCACGCCGCGCTGGCGCGGCGTGACGCTGCTGCACGAGATGAAGGCGCGCGGCATTCCCGTCGCCGTCGCTTCCGATAACACCCGAGACCCGTTCTACGCCTATGGCGATCTCGACATGCTGGAGGTCTACCGCATGGCGACGCGCATCCTGCATTTCGATCACCCGGTCGGCGACTGGCCGCAAGCAGTGACTTCGACGCCGGCCAAGCTGATGCGGCTCGACGGTTTTGGCACGCTTGCGGCCGGCGGCGCCGCCGATTTCGTTGTCTTTAGGGGGCGGAACTGGACGGAATTGCTGTCGCGGCCCGAATCGGATCGCATCGTGGTGCGTGATGGCCGCACCATCGAGCGCCAATTGCCCGACTATGCCGAACTCGATGATCTGATGGTGGGATGATGGACATTTCGGCACTGAAACGCGATCTCGACGGCCTGAAGATCGACGACCATCCGGCGATCATCCAGCAGAAGAGCCGCGACTTCTACTGGTACAGCCCGGTGCTGAAGCAACAGCTCGACCATGTGACCGGCGACCTGATCGTGACGCCGAAGACGGAAGACGAGGTGATCCGGGTGCTTGCCGCGTGCCACCGGCATGGCATTCCGGTGACGCCGCGCGGCAGCGGCACCGGCAATTACGGTCAGGCGATGCCTTTGTCCGGCGGCGTGGTGCTCAACCTTGCCGAGATGAATACGATCAACACGATATCGCCCGGCCGCGTCGTGACCGGACCCGGTGCGGTTCTCGCCGACATCGACAGAGCGACGCGCGCGCATTCCGGCCAGGAGCTCCGGATGTCGCCATCGACCTACAACACGGCGAGCATAGGCGGCTTTGTCGCCGGCGGTTCGGGCGGTGTCGGCTCGATCCGCTGGGGCGGCCTGCGCGACCTCGGCAATGTCATCCGGCTGCGGACCGTGACGATGGAGGCAGAGCCTCGCATCATGGATCTTAGCGGCGAGGAGGTGCTGAAGGTGATGCACGCCTACGGCACCAACGGCATCATCACCGAGGTCGAGATGCCGCTGACCGCGGCCTACGACTGGATCGATGTCATCGTCGGCTTCGACGATTTCATGGATGCAGCCGGCTTCGGCAACGATCTCGCCATCCAGGACGGCATTCTGGCGAAGCTGATCACGCCGATCGCCGCGCCGATCCCCTACTACTATTTCAAGCGGCATCAGAAATTCTTCCGGCGCGAGCAAAGCATCGTCGTCTGCATGATCGCGCCGCATGCGATGGACGCCTTTGTCGCCCTCACGGCGCGCAGTAAAGGCGAGATCGTCTTCCGCGCCGACAAGGAGGCTGATCTCAAGGGCCTGCCGCCGGCCTATGAACTGACCTGGAACCATACGACGCTGCGCGCACTCAGAGTCGATCCCACGATCACCTATCTGCAGACCCGCTATCCCTCGCCGGATCACCTGGCTCACGTCAAGGCGATGATCGATCGCTTCGGCGACGAAGTGCCGACGCATCTCGAATTCATCCGCTTCGACGGCGCGATCGGCGTGGCCGGGCTGCCGCTGGTCCGCTTCACAACGGCGGAGCGGCTCGACGAGATCATCCGCATCCACGAGGACAATGGCTGCTGGGTCTTCAATCCACACCGCTACACGCTGGAAGAGGGCGGCATGAAGCAGACGGACGAGGTGCAGCTCGCCTTCAAGCGCGAGACCGATCCGCAAGGGTTGCTCAACCCCGGCAAGATGATCGCCTGGGAAAACCCGGATTACGACTATCGCTCGGGCAAGTCGTTCCTGTTCAAGGGATTGCAGAAGGCGGGGTGATGAAAATCCTCGTTCTCTACGCCCATCCGGTTGAGACCAGCTTCAATGCCGGTTTGCACAAGGTGATCGTCGAGCGGCTGACGGCCGCTGGTCACGCGGTCGACGACTGCGATCTCTATGCCGAGAATTTCGATCCGCGGCTGACGCGGGCCGAGCGGCTCGGTTATCACGACGAACGCGGCGCCGGTGATCCGGCAGCGCTCTATGTCGAGCGCCTGCTGCGGGCAGAGGCGCTGGTGCTGTCGTTTCCGGTGTGGAACTTCGGCTATCCGGCGATCCTGAAAGGCTTCTTCGACCGCATTTTCCTGCCCGGCGTGTCGTTCAAGCTGGTCAATGGCAAGGTGCAGCCGTCGCTGCACAACATCCGCAAGCTGGCGGCGGTCACCACCTATGGCGGCAGCCGGTTCCACGCCATGCTGATGGGCGACCCGCCGCGCAAGCTGGTCAAGCGTGTGTTGCGCGCCACGGTCAAGCCAGGTGCCTCGGTGTCCTATCTGGCACTTTATTCGATGAACCTGTCGACCGACGAAACACGCATGAGGTTCGTGGCGAAGGTCGCCGCCAGCATGGATGCCTTCTGATGCGGGTCCTGGTGGTTTACTGCCATCCTGTGCCCGAAAGCTTTTGCGCCGCGATCCGGGATAGTGCCATCGAGGTGCTGATGGCGAGAGGCTGGGAGGTGCGGTTGCTCGACCTCTATGCGGAAAATTTCGATCCGGTCATGGGCTGCGGCGAGCGACGCTCCTACAATGAGCACGCCCCGCAGGACCCGGCGCTCAAACCGCACATCGAACACCTCAAATGGGCCCAGGCAATCCTCTTCATCTATCCGACATGGTGGTATGGGCTACCGGCAATGCTGAAGGGCTGGCTCGACCGGGTCTGGGCGACCGACGTCGCCTTCCGGCTGCCGGCCGGCAAGCGACGGATTCAGTCGCTGATGAGGCATGTGACGAAGATCGGGGTGATCACGACCTGCGGCGCACCGACCTGGTGGAGCGTCGTCGTCGGCCAGCCGGGACGCAAGACAATCCTGCGCGGCATGCGGGCGCTTTGCGCTACCCGCTGCAGGACGTTCTTTCTGGCGCACTACCTGATGGACTCATCGACACCGAAGACGAGGGCGGCGTTCCTGGAAAAAGTGCGAACGAAGCTGGAGCGCTTTTGAGCTACATCCGCACCCGTTCCGCCTTCGGATCATACATCGGCTTTAGAGATGCCTCGGCGGCGAAGCGCTCGCCTGCGATTTCGATCGCGTAGGACGACGACAGCACATCCGCCTCACTCTCGGCCTGGCACGGCACGTAACCAAGCCCGACGGCGCCGCCGAGATGATGGCCGTAGTTGCCCGAGGTGATTGGGCCGACGATCTTGCCGTCGCGCAGGATCGCCTCATTGTGGAAGAGCAGGGGTTGCGGGTCCTTCAGCCGGAATTGCACCAGTCGCCGGTTGAATCCGATTTCTTTCTTCTTCAGCACGGCATCGCGGCCGAGAAAATCGCCCTTGGTGGTCTTCACCGCGAAGCCAAGGCCGGCCTCCAGCACATTGTCCTCGTCAGTAATGTCGTGGCCGAAATGCCGGAACGCCTTTTCGATGCGGCAGGAATCCAGCGTGTGTAGACCGCAGAGTTTCAATCCGACATCGGCGCCGGCCTCCGCGATCGCCTCGAACACGTGTGCTGCCTGGTCGGTCGAGACATAAAGCTCCCAGCCGAGCTCGCCGACATAGGTGACACGGTGGGCGCGGGCCAGCCCCATGCCGATTTCAATCTCCTGAAACGTCCCGAATGGGTTGGTTTTGTTGGAGAAATCGTTCGGGCTCAGCTTTTGGATCAGCTTCCTCGAATCCGGGCCCATGAGACAGAGCACGGCTTCGGCAGCGGTCACATCGGTGATCACGACGAATTCATCGACGAGGTGCTTGCGCAGCCACGCGAGATCGCGCTGCAGCGTCGCGCCGGGCACGACGAGGAAGAAGGCGGTTTCGGACAGCCGCGAGACGGTGAGATCGCTCTCGATACCGCCGCGCTGGTTGAGCATCTGAGTGTAGACGATCTTGCCCGGCGCCACGTTCATGTCGTTGGCGCAAAGCTTTTGCAGAAAGGCACAGGCATCGCGACCTTCGACGCGGATCTTGCCGAACGAGGTCATGTCGAACAGCCCGACGCCGTTGCGGACCGCCAGATGTTCGACGCGCTGGTTGTCGAACCAGTTCTGCCGCTTCCATGAATAGCGGTATTCGCGTTCCTGGCCTTCGCGGGCGAACCAGTTGGCGCGCTCCCAGCCGGCGACTTCGCCGAACACCGCGCCGCGCGTCTTCAGATGTTCATGGAGAGGGGAGCGCCTAATGTTCCGCGAGGTCGCCATCTGGCGGTACGGAAAATGGTCGGCATAGAGCAGGCCGAGCGTTTCGGAGACGCGCTCCTTCAGATAACGGCGGTTCTTCTGGAATGGCTGGGCGCGGCGGATGTCGACCTCCCACAGATCGAAGGGTGCTTCGCCGTCATAGATCCATTGCGCCAGCGCCATGCCGGCGCCGCCGGAGGAGACGATGCCGATGGAGTTATAGCCGGTTGCCATCCAGTAGCCGGAAAGCTCCGGCGCCTCGCCGAGATAATAGCGATCATCAGGGGTAAAACTCTCGGGACCGTTGAAGAAGGTGTGGATGCCGGCGCTGGCCAGCATCGGCATGCGATTGACGCCCATTTCGAGGATCGGCTCGAAATGCTCGAAATCCTCGGGTAACTGGTCGAAACAGAAATCTTCGCGGATGCCGTCCATACCCCAGGGCTTGGCCACCGGCTCGAAGGCGCCCAGCATCATCTTGCCGGCATCTTCCTTGTAGTAGGCGCATTCGTCCGGCACGCGCAGCACCGGCAGGCGGGTCAGGCCGGGGATCGGTTCGGTCACGAGATAGAAATGCTCGCAGGCATGCAGCGGGATGGTGACGCCGTTCTGGCGGCCGAGCTCGCGCGCCCACATGCCGGCGCAGTTCACGACGATATCGGCCTCGATCATGCCTTGCTCGTCGCCTTGTGCCCAGGACACGCCGGTGACGCGGCCATCCCTTGTATGGACCTTGGTGACCTTTACGTTCTCGACGATCGTCGCACCCCGCTGGCGGGCACCTTTGGCCAGCGCCATGGCGATATTGGCCGGGTCGCATTGGCCGTCGAGCGGCAGATGCACGGCGCCGACCACGTCGGAAATGTTGAGATGCGGGTACATCTCCTTGACTTCATCAGGTGAAATCTCGCGCACGTCGACATCGAACGCGCGGGCGAGAGACGCCTGCCTATAAATCTCGTGCTTGCGCTCCTCGGTCAGCGCCACGGTGATCGAACCGACCTGCCGCATGCCGGTGCCGACATCGGTCTCAGCTTCGAGCTTGACGTAGAGGTCGGCCGAATATTTCGCCAGCCGCGTCATGTTCTGCGAACCGCGCAGCTGGCCGATCAGGCCGGCGGCGTGCCATGTCGTGCCCGATGTCAGCTGCTTGCGTTCGAGCAGCACGATATCGGTCCAGCCGAGCTTGGCCAGATGGTAGGCGACCGAACAGCCGGAGACGCCGCCGCCGATGATGACGGCCCTTGCCTTTGTCGGGATGTTTTTCTGGGGCAGGGCGCTCATGCGGCCTCACGGCGATAGGTGGACGCGAAGCGGCGCAGCCGAAGGGCTGCTTCCAAAAGCACCGCCTCGGGCTGGCATAGGCTGACGCGAATATGGCCGGCGGCGGCCTCGCCGAAGCTCGAGCCGGGCATTACGCCGACCTTTTCCTTGTCGAGGAGAGCCCAGGCGAATTTCTCGTCGTCGGGCTCGAGAGCCGATACATCGAGCATGACATACATGCCGCCTTCGGAGCCGCGCACGGTGACGTTGTTCATGCCGCGCATGGCGTCGAGGACGACGGTGCGCCTTGCGGCATAGCGTTCGGCGATCTCCTTGACGCCGTAGCCGTTTTCGAGTGCCTCAGCACAAGCGAGGCTGATGAAGGCCGGCAAGCCGTAGGTCGTCACCAGATTGAGACTGGTCAACAGCGAGATCATCTCATCGGGCCCGGTCAGCCAGCCCATGCGCCAGCCGGTCATGCCGTGGCTCTTCGACATCGAATTGATGACCAGCGTGCGTTCCGCCATGCCGGGCAGCGAGCGCGGCGAGATGTGCTCGCCGCCACCTAGCGTCCAGTACACCTCGTCTGACAGCAGCCAGAGGTCATGCTCCCGGCAGATCTGCGCCAGCTCTTCCAGCCGCTGGCGCGAATAGACAGCACCCGTCGGGTTGTTCGGCGTGTTGATGAGGATGGCGCGCGTGTTCGGCCGAAGCGCGGCGCGAATGTCAGCGGCTCGCGGCTGGAAACCATCCTCGGCGGGTGTTTCGACCACCGTGAAATCGGCGCCCGCTGCACTGAACGTGTTGGGGTAGGTCGCGTAATAAGGCGCGACCACGATGGCATGATCGCCCTGGTCGAGAACCGCTTGTACCGCCGCGTAAAGTGCTGCCTGTCCGCCCGGTGTGGCGATAACCTGGTCCGGGTTGGTTGCAACGCCGGTGCAGAGGGTCGAGGCCGCCGCCATTGCCTTGCGCAGGCGCGGAATGCCGGGAAGCGGGGTGTAGTGGTGGTTGCTGGCGCGAACCGCCGTCACGCAGGCTTCGATCGTCTGCGCCGGCGTGTCGAAATCGTGGTCGCCCACCGACAGCATGATGATGTCCTCGCCGGCCTCCTTGCGTGTCCAGGCCGCGAAATGGACCTCCCAGCCATCCTTGCCGGAAGGCACGATGCCGGAAATGCGCGATGATGGTCTGGGCATTATGCTACTCCCGAAATTTCGTAGCCGGCCTGTTCGAGCCGGTCGCGTAGGACGGCGATGTGGGCTGGTCCGACTTCGCAGCAGCCGCCGACGATGTCGGCGCCGGCCTCGACCCAGCCGACCGCCTGGCCGGCATAGGCATCCGGATCAAGGTCGTGGCGGGCGTGCAGCACTTCCACGGTGCCGCCGTGCTTGAGCGCCTCGACCGAGGTGAAGCCGTTGGCATAGGCGCCGACCGGGCCGCCGAGGCCGATCAGTTCGGGCAGCGCTGCAGCAATCGCTTCGGGCCGGCAGCAATTAATCAGTCTAGCTGCGACCGGCAGGCCGTCGAGAGCGCTCGACGCCGCCGCAATGGCTTCGCCGCTGCGCAGGCGTGGCGTGCCGTGATCGGCGAGCGTCCACGACACCCATACAGGCTTGCCGCTCTCCGATGCTGCGGTGACGGCCGCGCGCGCCTCCTCGGCCGACGCCATGGTCTCGCACAGGAACAGATCGACGCCGTCAGCCTGCTCGGCAACGATGCGGCGGTAGATGTCGAGCGTATCCTGGAAGGATATCGTCAGTGCCGGTGCGTAGCTGCCGAACAGGGGAGACAGGCAGCCGGCGATCGCCGCGTCGCCGGCCTGGTCGCGAGCTTGCCTTGCCAGTTCTATGCCGCGTTTCTGCAGCGGCTTGAACAACTCTTCCGCGCCCTCCCGCGCCAGCCGCTCGGGCGTCGCGGAATAGGTGTTGATGGTGATGACACGGGCGCCGGCCCGGATGAATTCCGCGTGCAGATCGCGCACCAGGTCGGGTTCGTCGATCAGCACCCTGGCCGACCACAGCGGGGTGGGCTCGGACTTGCTGCGGCGTACCAGCTCCTGGCCCATGCCGCCGTCTGTAAGGATAACCGACCTCATGCGCGCAACCTCTCGTTCTTTGGATCCCACAGCGGTTCGTCCTTCTGCACGACCGCCTTGAAGCGCTCGCCGAAGATCTCGACCTCGACGGTGGTTCCCGGCTCAGTGAGGTCGGCGCGCAGCATGCCGAGCGCGATCGACTTGTCGATGCGATGACCCCAGCCGCCAGACGTTGTCTCGCCGACAATCCGGCCGTCATGCCACAGCGTCGACATGGAGGGGGCGTCGCAGTCGCCGGGATTTTCGACGACCAGCGTGACGAAGCGCTTCTTCACGCCCTGCTGCTTCTCGTTCTGCAACGCCGCCTTGCCGCGGAAGTCGGGCTTGTCCCATTTGACGAAGCGCTCCAGCCCACCCTGCAGGATCGAGTAGTCGGTCGAAAGATCGCCTTTCCAGGCGCGGTAGCCCTTTTCGAGCCGAAGCGAATCCAGCGCGTACATGCCGAACGGCTTCAGGCCATGCTTCTGCCCGGCCGCCCAGACGGCGTCGAAGACGGCGGCGGTGTCATCGACCTTGGTGTGGATTTCCCAGCCGAGTTCGCCGGCGAAGGACACACGCACCAGCCTTGCCCGACGACCGGCGATTGTCGTCTCCTGGTGCGTCAGCCAGGGCAGGGCAAGGTCGGCGGCGCAGACATCGGCGAGGATTTTTCGCGAATTGGGCCCGGCGAGGATCTGCGTGGAGTATTCCTCCGTCCGGTCGACCAGCTTGAACGAAGAATTCTTCGGCATGCGCCATTTCAGCCACTCGAAATCGTGCCACTGCGCCACTGCGGCGGTAATCAGCGTCATCAAGTTCTCGTCGTGGCGCACCACCGACATTTCGGTGACGATGCGGCCCTTGTCGTCGGCAAAGTAGACCAGGCCGATGCGGCCGGGTTTCGGCACCAGCCCGGTAACCTGTTGGCTCAGCCATTCGGCGGCACCCGGACCGTCGAGATTGAAGCGGGAAAAACCAGGCAGGTCCAAAATGCCGGCGGCGTCGCGCACGGCGAGGCATTCTTCGCGGACGCGATGCTGCCAGGGCCCATCGCGGCGGAAGGTCAGCGTTGCGGCTTCCGAGACGTCGTCGCCGGCTTGCGCATACCATGTGGCGCGCTCCCAGCCATTATAGGCGTCGAAGCAGGCGCCGAGCGCCTTAATACGATCATGGATCGGCGACAGTTTGCGGTCGCGCCCAGCCGGCCAGGCATGGCGCGGAAACTGAATGGCGTATTCGTTGCCGTAGATTTCCATGCCCTTGGCGACGCAGTAATCCGGGGCCGACGCAAAGCTGGTAAAGCGGCGCGGATCGCAGGACCACATGTCCCATTCCGTCTGGCCCTCCGTCACCCATTCGGCCAGCACCTTGCCGGCGCCGCCGCCCTGGGCGATGCCGAAGGTGAAGACGCAGGCCTCGAAGGCGTTCGGCACGCCGGGCATCGGGCCGATCAGCGGATTGCCGTCCGGCGCGTAAGGGATCGGGCCGTTGATGACCTTGGACAGTCCGGCGGTGCCGAGGATCGGCACGCGGGCAACGGCATCGGCCAGATAGTCCTCCAGCCGGTCGAGATCGTCGGGGAATAGCTGGAATGAAAAATCGTCTGGCATCGGGTCGTTGTGGCCGACCCAATGCGCACGGCAATTGCGCTCATAGGGGCCGAGATTCATGCCGTTCTTTTCCTGGCGCAGATAGTAGGAGGTGTCGACGTCGCGCAGCAGCGGCAGTTTCTTGCCTTGCTCCTTCGACCACGCCGCCAGTTCGGGGATTTCCTCGAACAGGATGTATTGATGGCTCATCACCATCATTGGCACGTCGCGGCCGAACATCTTGCCGACTTCGGCCGCACGGTAGCCGGCGGCATTGACGACGATCTCGCAGCGGATCTCGCCCTGCGCGGTGTCGACCACCCACTCGTCCTTCTCGCGGCGCACCCCGATGACCGGACAGAAGCGAATGATCTTCGCACCCATGTCGCGGGCGCCCTTGGCCAGCGCCTGGGTCAGCTGCGCCGGGTCGATGTCGCCGTCGCTGGGATCATAAAGCGCCCCCCTCAGCTCATGCGTTTCGATGAATGGGTAGCGGCACTTGATCTCGTCGAGCCCGACCACATCGATGTCCATGCCCTGGTAGCGGCCCATGCCCTTGGCGCGCTGGAATTCCTGCATGCGCTCGGCCGTATGGGCCAGCCTGAGCGAGCCGGTGACATGATAGTTCATGGGATAGTCGACTTCGTCGGCCAGCCCGCGATAGAGCTCCGTCGAATGGCGCTGCATGTTCATCAGCGACCATGACGAGGAGAAGGTCGGCACGTTGCCGGCTGCATGCCAGGTCGAGCCGGAGGTGAGCTCGTTCTTTTCCAGGAGCACGCAGTCGGTCCAGCCCGCCTTGGCGAGATGATAGAGCGAGGAGGCGCCGACGACACCGCCTCCGATGATCACCACACGTGCCGTGGTCGGCAAACCGGCCATGTTTTTCTCCAGACCCTTCAATAGACAGGTGGCGAAACCACCCAGATGACCACGGCCGGCTCCGCGCCAGGATTGCGCCAGCGGAACGGCTTGCCGTCGAAGCGAAAGGAGTCGCCTTCACCAAGCCGATGCCAGACGCCTGATATCTCGATGTCGAAGCTGCCGGAAGCGACATATCCGGCTTCCTCCGTCGGCCGGCGCGCCTCGGTCTTCAGTTCAGCACCCGGCGCGAAGACCGAACGCAGCATCTCGAAGCTACCGCCGAGATCGGGCGACAGAAGCTCCTCCACCAGGCCGGAATCGCTTGTACCAAGCGTGCGGCGGCTGCCGGCGCGCACGACCACGCCGCGCTCGTTCTCGACGGGCACGTCGTGGCTGAAGAACAGGCTGACCGGCACGCCGAACAATTCCGCGAAGGCTCTGAGATCGCTGAGCGATGGTATCGACAGGCCGCGCTCGACCTGACTGACCCAGCCGACGGAGCGGCCGAGCTTCAGGCCGATCTCGGCAAGCGTCAGCCCGCGCGCCCGGCGCAGCGCCCTGATATCGCCGGCCAGCAGCCGTTCGCGGTTTTCCTGGTCCGATCTGACGGCGGTTGAGGGCAAAGCCATTTCTCTTGGTGAAATCTCTCTGGTGAAAAATACCCCTTGGTGAAAAATTTGGGGCAAATTTCATGAGGGAGCAGGTTTGTGAAAAAATCAAGAGGATTTTCATGAGGCCACAAGATTTGCTTGCACCGTTTTGGCGGTTCAGGCAAAGGCTCGGCCACGAAGGCGAGTGAGGGCGCCCGGTCGAGGCTTACGATAGAGCGCCACGCGTCAAATTGGACCCGCAATGGTGTTCTCTCATTTTCTGGACGGCGCATGATCCTTTCCGGAATCGATTCCGGTTTCCGGGTCACGCGCAAAGGGACGCCCATGCTGGAAAACAGGACTACAATTACAGATGATGCGGCGATCGTGGACGAGGCGATCACGTCGCGCCGTTCGGTGCGCGCCTTCCTGCCCGACATGGTCGACGATGAAACGATCCGCGCCATTCTCTCCGTTGCCGCGCGTGCACCTTCGGGCACCAACATGCAGCCCTGGCGGGTCTACGTCACCAAGGGCGAGGTCAAGCAGCGGATCACCGATGCCATCCTCAACTCCGGCATCCGCGCCGAAAAGGCCGAGTGGGACGAGTATCGCTACTATCCCGACCAGTTCTTCGAACCCTATCTCACCCGGCGGCGGGCCAACGGCTTCGGCCTCTACAGCGTGCTCGGCATCGGCCGACGCGAAGTGGACAGGATGCGCGCGCAGCACGACCGCAACTTTGTCTTCTTCGACGCGCCGATCGGCATGATCTTCACCGTCGACCGGCGGCTGAACAAGGGATCGTGGATCGACTACGGCATGTTCCTGCAGAACATCATGGTGGCGGCACGGGGCAGAGGCCTGCACACCTGCCCGCAGGCCGCCTTTGCACCCTATCACAAGCAGATCAGGCCGGTGCTCAACATTCCCGACGAGGAGATCGTCGTCTGCGGCATGGCGCTCGGCCATGAGGACAGGTCCAAGCCCGAAAACGAGTTCCGCACTGACCGCGCGCCGCTGGAAGAGTGGGTGACGTTCGCCAAATGAGGTGGCGCCACGTGAGGTGACGATACGCCGTCTCGGTCTACTGTACCTCGTAGCCGACTTCCTCGCTGGCATGGCAGAGCGCCTTCCAGAACGAGCGCGCAAACGAGCGGAATACATAGATGTCGAACTGGTCGGCGCCGGTGCGCTGGATCTGGGCGAAGACGTCATGATGCATGGTCGAGCGGCCGGCACCGACCGGGAAGGCCGGCAGCGCGAAGTCGATGGCGAAAAATTTCGCCAGCACCCATTCGGCCTTCGGTCCGGCGATGCGGATCGCGGTGCGGCCATGCGACAGGTCGGTCACCGTGCCGATATCAGGGGTGACGACATTGGCAAAGGCCGATGCCAGGCCTTCGGCCTCATCGACGACAGTGAATTTTCCCGGCGCAAAGCCGAACACCGACTTCACGCCGTCGGTGCTGCCGGCGCCGGCGCCATCGGGCAGAGCGAGGCCGGTAACAGTGCGGATACCTGATATCAACTCCTTCTCCTGGCCCGGCCAGGCAGCGAGTTGCAGGATCGACCCCGGCCTGGTTTCGGAGAGGATGACATCGACGCCGTGTTCGAAATCGCCGTGCGAGCCGGTGCGCAGTTCCGGCTCAAGCGGTGCCGGCTCAAGCGGTGATTGGCGCTCAACCATGCATGCGGCTCCCGTCCGGATCAAAGAAGTGGTTGGAGACGATCTCGACCGGGCCGAACCGGTTGCGCAGGGGATCGGAGATATGGGCGCGTGTGCCGCGCCGCGCCTTGCCGTCCTTGACCAAAGCGAGCGCGATGTACTTGCCGAGCGCCGGCGAATAACAGCAAGCGGTGATGTGGCCGATGGAGTCGTGCGGATTGGCTTCGTCAAGCGCCTCGACGATGTGCGCGCCGCCGTTGAGCGGCTGGTTGTCCAGCGAAATCAGGCCGACGAGTTCCAGACGGCCGGGCGCGATCAGGCCCTCGCGATCCATCATCGCCGAGCCGATGAAGGGCTTCTTCTTGGACAGCATCCAGTCGAGATGCAGGTCGCGCGCCGTGGTGCGGCCGTCGATCTCGGCGCCGGTGACGTGGCCTTTTTCGATGCGCATCGTGCCCAGCGCCTCAAGCCCGTAAGTCACCAGTCCGAACGGCTTGCCGGCTTCGATCAACGCTTCCCAGACATGGGTGCCGTAGCCGGCGCCGGAGTAAACTTCGAAAGCCATTTCGCCGGAGAAGGAAAGCCGGCAGATCATCACCGGCACACCCGATATCTTGCCGTGCACGATGCCCATGAAGGGCAGTGCGGCGTTGTCGACGGCAGTGCCGGTGACGCAAGCAGCAAGAATGGCTCGCGCCTTTGGCCCGCCGATCGCCGCACCCGCCCATTCGTCGGTCACCGAGGTGACATGGACCTTCAGCTCCGGCCAGATGACGTCGAGGAAATACTCAAGATGCTGCATCACCTTGCCGGCATTGGCCGTGGTGGTGGTCATCAAGAAGTCCTGTTCGGCGAGCCGCCATGTCGTGCCGTCGTCGAAGGCGAGGCCGTCCTCGCGCAGCATCAGCCCGTAGCGGGCCTTGCCCACGGCCAGCGTCGAGAACATGTTGGTGTAGACCCGGTCGAGGAACTCCGCCGCGTCCGGACCCTGCACGGCGATCTTGCCCAGCGTCGAAACATCGACGATGCCGGCGCTCTCGCGCGTCGCCCTGGCTTCGCGCACATAGGCCTGCTCGATTGTCTCGCCTGAAAGCCCGTAGATCATCGGGCGATACCAGAGGCCGGCAGAGTACATGGTCGCGCCGTTGGCGACGTGCCAGTCATGCATCGGCGTCAGCCGCTCGGGCCTCAGGTCGCCGAACCGTTCGGCGGCCAGCGAACCGATCGACACGGCCGAAAAGGGCGGACGAAAACGGGTCGTACCGACCTCAGGAATCGGCTTGCCCAACGCTTCGGCCATGATGGCTAGGCCGGGTATGTTAGAGCTCTTGCCCTGGTCGGTCGCCATGCCGAGCGTGGTGTAACGCTTCAGATGCTCGACCGAGATGAAGCCTTCGCGACGCGCAAGCCGCACATCCTCCGCGGTCACATCGTGCTGGAAATCGACGAAGCTTTTTCCATCGGCCCTGATCTCGAACACCGGCGCCGGATCGGGATCGCCAGGTGCGGCTTCGACGACCGGCAAGGCCGCTGGCGTACCCGTTCCACCCGCCGCGGAAAGGCCGGCGGCGCGGCCTTCGGCGATTGCCTCGGCGGTGGAAAAGCTGCCGGTGAAGGCGCCCGCGCCAATCCATTGCTGTGTTGGCCACATCTGCGTCGGCTTCGGTGGCAGGAAGGCCTGCCGGGCGGCGTTCCATTCCGCCTTAGCGCCGGCCTGGCTGGCCAGATGGATGGTCGGCGACCAGCCGCCCGACATCAGCAGGCAGTCAGCTTGAATGCTGCGCGCGTCGCCGGCAAGCGCGCCGTTGGCCATGTCGAAGCGCTGCACCTTGATACCGGACAACGCCTTGCCGCCTTCGGTGGCGACCACGGCGTGACCGGCAAATGTCTTGGCCTCCGCTTCATCGGCCAACTCGCGCATCTCGCTCGAAAGCTCCGGTCGCACGTCGACGATGGCGACAATCGCCGCACCGGCCTTCTTCAGCGCCAGGGCGGAGCGATAGGCGCTGTCATGGTTGGTGAAGAGCGCGATCCTGTGGCCCGGCAGCACGCCGTACTCGTTGGCGTAGCGCTCGGCGGCATGCGCCAGCATCACGCCTGGCCGGTCGTTGCCCGGAAACACCAGCGGCCGCTCGAAGGAGCCGGTGGCCAGGACCACCGACTTGGCGCGGATGATCCAGTAGCGATGGCGCGGTTCGCCCTTGCCGGGCCTCTCCTTGTGGTCGGTAACCCGTTCGAGCGCGGCGAGCACGTTGCCGTCGTAATAGCCCCAGACCGTGGTGCGTGGCAGCAGGCGGACATTGTCATAGCCTTCGAGCGCGCCGGCGGCTCGCGCTGCCCAGTCCGCCCCGGGCATTCCGTCGATCGTCTCGCCCGACCAGTTGGCCGAGCCGCCAAAACGCGGTTCGAGTTCGCTGAGGATGACACGCGCGCCCTGATCGGCGGCTGCCCTGGCGGCCATCAGTCCGGCCGGACCGGAACCGACCACCAGCACATCGCAGAAGGCGTTCATGCGCTCGTAACGCGCCGTGTCGGCAGCGGTCCCGGCGCGGCCGAGACCGGCGGCGCGACGGATGAAATGCTCGCAGAACATCCAGAAACGCGTGCTCTTCAGCGGGCCGATCGCGGGTCCCATGAAGGTCTTGTAGTAGAAGCCGGCGGACAGAAGCCTGCCGCCGAGCTGGTTGGCGGCGCTGACATCCCAGGCCAGCGATGGAAAGCGGTTCTGGCTGACAGCGGTCAGCCCGTCATAGATCTCGACCATGGTCGCGGCGATGTTGGGCTCGCGAACCTCGTCCCGCAACACCGTCACCAGGGCGTTCGGCTCCTCGACGCCTGATGTCAGCACGCCGCGCGGGCGGTGATATTTGAACGAGCGCCCGAACAGGGTGACACCGTTGGCCAGCAGCGCTGAGGCAAGCGTGTCGCCGGCATGGCCGGTGTAGGGCGCGCCGTCGAAGGTGAACCGGATGGTTCGCAGCCGGTCGATCCGACCACCGGAATCGGTGCGGCGCGGGCTCATGACTTGCCCTCCGTCTTGTGCCGCGCAACGGATTTGTGGTCGCCGCGCGCGAAGGCGACGCTGGAGATCTCGTGTGTCAGCGTGTTGCGAACGACCCTGAGATGGGCGCGGCAGCCGCCGGAATGCTGCCAGATCTCGTTGTGGTCACCCGCCGGATTCAACCGGTCGTAGACATAGGCGTTCCAGGCATCGAGGTCCTGCGAGGCAGATTGAGGGCGCTCACGGTTGCCGTCACCCTGATAGGTGAACTCGATGACGTCGCGCGGGCCGCAATAGGGACAGGTAATAAGCATGGAAATTCCTAATGCAGCCGCGGCGTCGCGCCCTGGCCCTTGTCGTCGATCACCAGGCCGCGATGGAAGCGATCGAGCGTGAAGGGCGCATTGATGTCGTGCGGTTCATCCTTGGCGATGGTCCAGGCAAAGCACCAGCCGGAGGCCGGCGTCGCCTTGAAGCCGCCGTAGCACCAGCCGCAGTTGAGATACATGCCCGGAAGCGGGCCGATGGTGATGATCGGCGAGCCGTCCATCGACATGTCGCAGACGCCGCCCCAGGAGCGCAGCATGCGAACGCGGGCGAGACCCGGAAACAGCGCCAGCATCTCGCTCATCACCTCGTCGACAACAGGCAAACTGCCGCGCTGGGCGTAGCTGTTGTAGCCGTCGAGGTCGCCGCCATAGACAAGGCCGCCCTTGTCCGACTGCGACATGTAGAAATGGCCCATGCCGAAAGTCAGGACCGTGTTGATGAACGGCTTCAGCGATTCCGTCACGAAGGCCTGCAGCACATGGCTCTCGATCGGCATCGTATCGATGCCGGCGAGCCGCATGACTTGCCCGGTGCTGCCGGCCACCGCGACCGCCACCTTCCTGGCGCGGATCTCTCCCCGCGACGTCGAGACGCCTGATATGCGGTCGCCGTCGCGCAGGAAGCCGGTGACCTCGCAATTCTCGATAATGTCGACGCCGCGACGGTCGGCGCCGCGCGCATAGCCCCAGGCGACGGCATCGTGGCGGGCGGTGCCGGCGCGCCGCTGCATCAGGCCGCCGACGATAGGGAAGCGCGCCGTGGCGGAGACGTCCAGCGCCGGCACCAGGCGTGCGATCTCGGCCGTGGTCATCAGTTCGGCGTCGACGCCGAGATGGCGCATGGCGTTGCCGCGGCGGGCAAAATCGTCGAGCTGGGCGGGTGTGTGCGCCAGGTTCAGGCAGCCGCGCTGCGAGAACATGACGTTGTAGTTGAGGTCGTGCGAGAGGTTCTCCCACAGCTTCATCGAATGTTCGTAGAAGCGGGTGTTGGCAGGCAGCAGGTAGTTGGAGCGGACGGCCGTCGTGTTGCGGCCGACATTGCCGGAGCCGAGCCACCCCTTCTCCAGCACCGCGACATTGGTGATGCCGTGCTCCTTGGCCAGATAATAGGCGGTCGACAGGCCATGGCCGCCGCCGCCGATGACGATCACGTCATAGGACGCCTTCGGGTCCGGCTTGCGCCAGGCCGGTTTCCAGTCCTTGTTGCCGGTCAGCGCGTTTTTGAGAAGCGAGAAGGCCGAATATTCCGCCATTCTTTTTGTTATCCGTTCTGGCTTTTTGTCATCCGTTTTGGGCGATGCGGCACACTATAGAGCAGGCCGCTGCCGCAAAGCCAATATTGCGCCATCGCTTTTCGACTGGCCGACGCCCGAGATCGACGAGCAGAGCGGGACGGCTTGCTCCCTGGTATGAGCGTCTTTATCAAGGACGAGCTTTAGAACGCCTTGCCGCCTGTGAGTCGCCAAACGATCATGCTTTTCCGACTGCTCCGCTTCGTTCTGGTCCTGGCGATCGTTGCCTCGGCGCCGCTGTCGCTTGATGCGGTGGCGCAGGAGCTTGACCAGGCCTCCGGGGTGGTCGCCGACCAGCAGAAAATCCTGCAGGACCTGACGACGAGGACCGACAATCTCGAAAAGAAAATCCAGGAGGACGGTGACGACGACGCCAGCCTTGTCGATATCCGCCTGCAGCTCGAGGAAATGTCGCGAGGTGCACTGAACAGCGCGCTTGCCTTCCGCCCGCGCCTTTCGGAGATCAACGCAAGGCTCGATCAGCTTGGGGCGCCGCCGGCTGCGGGCCAGCCGCCCGAACCCGACATCGTGACCAGCGAACGCCAGGCGCTGGCGTCCGAAAAGGCCGAGATCAATGCTGTCATCGCCGCGGCGCAAAACCTGTCGATCCGCATCAGCGGCCTCATCGCCAAGATCGCCAATATGCGCAGCGAGCTGTTTCGCAATCTGCTCACCAAGCGCTACGTGCTGTCCGACGCCCTGAGCCCCGAGGTCATTTCCGATGCCAACGGTGAATTTACCGGCTTCTACAAGGCGGTGTCATCGTGGCTGACCTTCGCCTTCAAGTTCAAGTTCCAGGCCGTGCTGGCCGCGACCTTGACGGCACTTTCCCTGGCGGCGGTACTTTTTGTCGGTGGGCGGCGCCTGTTCGGGCGTGTCTTCGAAGCTGATCCTTCCGTCGAAGATCCGTCCTATCTCAGCCGGCTGTCGGTGGCGTTCTGGTCGACATTGCTGCCGACGCTGGCTGTTGGCGTCTTCCTGGTCTCGACGGTGTTCTTTTTCAACTACTACAACGTGCTGCGAGGCGACATTGGCGTTTTCCTGAATGCGCTGGTTGGGGTCATCGCGGTGGTGTTCTGCGTCAACCGGCTGACCAATGCGGCGCTGGAACCGCGGCTGCCGAACTGGCGGCTGATACCCGTTGAATCGGGTCCGGCCCGCTGGCTGGTGCGGCTGACGACCGCCATGGCGGTGGTGATCGGCGTCAACAATTTCCTGTCGGTCGTCAACGACAAGATGGGCTCGCCACTGTCGCTGACCATCGCCAGAAGTTTTGTCGCCACCATTATCGTCGGCGTCATCCTGATCCTGATGGGGCTGCTGAAACCGTTCAAGGCCGCCGACGGAAGCTGGCGTCCCTGGCCGGCGTGGCTGCGCTACACGGCCGTCGCGCTCGGCCTTTTCACCATCGCCACGGCGCTGCTCGGCTATATCGGCCTCGCCATCTTCGTCTCGCGGCAGGTCGTGGTCACCGGAACCATTCTGGTCACTGCCTATATCGGCTTCCTGTCGGCGCGGGCGATCAGCGAGGAAGGCGGCTTTGCCAACACGTCGATCGGGCGCTGGCTATCGACCAATTCCAGCTATGAGGAGTCCGCGCTCGACCAGCTCGGTCTGGTCGTCAGCGTCGCCATCAACCTGATGATCGTGCTGGTGTTCCTGCCGCTGATCCTGTTGATGTGGGGCTTCCAGCCCGGCGACATCCAGGCCTGGGGCTATAAACTGGCGACGGGCCTCACCATCGGCTCGGTGACGATCTCGGTGACCGGCATCCTGACCGGCATCATTGTCTTCATTATCGGCTATTTCCTGACGCGCTGGTTCCAGGGCTGGCTCGACGGCTCGGTGATGGCGCGCGGCAAAGTCGATACCGGCGTGCGAAACTCGATCCGGCTGGCGGTCGGCTATGCCGGCGTGGCGCTCGCAGCACTCGTCGGCGTCTCGGCGGCGGGGATCGATCTCTCCAATCTGGCGCTTGTCGCGGGCGCCCTGTCGCTCGGTATCGGCTTTGGCCTGCAAAATGTCGTCTCCAACTTCGTCTCCGGTCTGATCCTTTTGGCCGAGCGGCCGTTCAAGGTCGGCGACTGGATCGTCGCCGGTGAGATCAGCGGCACGGTCAAGAAGATCAGCGTGCGCGCTACCGAGATCGAGACGTTCCAGCGGCAGTCGGTGATCCTGCCCAATTCAAACCTGATCAACAATGCCGTCGGCAACTGGACGCACCGCAACAAACTCGGGCGCATCGACATCAAGGTCGGCGTCGCCTACGGCAGCGACGTCAAGCAGGCCCATGCTGTCCTGTTGGAGATTGCGCGCGGCCATCCGCTGGTGCTGAAAAATCCGGAGCCCTTCGTGCTGTTCACCAATTTCGGGCCGGCCGCTCTCGAGTTCGAAATCCGTGTGTTCCTGGCCGACGTGATGAACGGCAACATCGTGCAGAACGACATCCGGTTTGCCGTCCTCGATGAGTTCGCCGACCAGCATATCGAAATTCCATCGGCGCCGCGCGCCGTCGTCGAGACCAAGAAGCATGAGGCGTGGCCGATCGATGACGATCAGATCGAGGCCGAATTCGCCGAGCAGGAACGCGCGGCGGCTGAAGCTGTGGCCGAGACGAAACGCCTGGCTAGATCCGGGCGCAAGGTCCGCAAGCCGGACCCCGATTAGGGTATATTGATATTCAGGTGATGCCGCCCTGCGAACGGCGGTTTCCTGCGCTTCCGCTACTCACGGACCCAAATGTCCGCTCCGTTCCGGTTCTCGGAGCCCACCAGTCTGGTCGCTTCGCGCCCGTCTTCGACTCCGGCTCGGCCTGACCTAAATCTCAACATGCCCTCAAGTCAGGCTTTCGACACAGCGAAACCAATTGCGGCATGAATGCGGCATTCAGTTGCCGTTCAGCTGGCATCTCATATAAGCTCACATGCAAAGGGCGAGAATGCCTTGCGAAATGCAACAGAGGCGGTGGAAACACCGATACTGCAAATGTGGAAGTCTCTCGTCGCCGCCATCGCTTTTCTTGCCGTGGGCGGTTCAGCCTTCGCCGCCAGCGCGACCAACAAGGACGCCGAGACCCGCACACTCGTCGTGACCGAAGGCGGTGGCAAGACGGAGCTGGCGCTGGCCGCCGGCGAAACCGCGGAATTCTGCCCGACCGGCTGTTTCGTTACCATGCCGAATGGCGACCTCGAGGCGCTGACCGGTTCGGAAACGATCGAAATCTCAGGCGGCGTCGCCCGTATCAAGTAACCGCGTCAAAAAACATTGACGACTTGTTTTTCGAAGGCCGGGCAAATGCCCGGCCTTTTATCGCTTCGGATCATCGAAGCTTAACGATGAAGGGGGAAATACCGTCACGCAAACCAGGCCAGGCTGGGCGTTTTAACGTTCGCTGCGCTGTTGCCCGCTATATCGGGCCGAAGACGCTGAAGTACCGGCGCGGGTTTTGGCAGGGCAACGGAAAATGGACGCGCGGTCGGACAGGAACGCAATCCCGCTTGCGGTCGATCTCGACGGCACGCTGATCGCGACCGACCTGTTGTGGGAAGGGCTGTTCATCCTTCTCAAGAAGAATCCGCTCTATATTTTCCTCGTGCCGTTCTGGCTTACCGGCGGGCCGGCGCGGTTGAAGCAGGCCATCGCTCGGCGCATCGACATCGATCCTGCGTCGCTGCCTTACCGCGAGGCGCTGCTTCAGCGCCTTCGCACCGAACATGGCGAGGGCCGTCAGATCGTGCTGGCGACCGGCACGCCGCGCAAATTCGCCGAGGCGATCGCCGCACATCTCGGGATATTCGATCGCGTCCTGGCGACCGACGGCCCCCACAACATGACTTCAGGCAGAAAGCGCGCTTCGCTTGTCGCCGCCTATGGCGATGGCGGCTTCGACTATGCCGGCAACAGCCGGCACGACCTTAGGGTATTCGACGCCGCGCGCACGGCAATCGTCGTCGCGCCCGACCGCCATGCCGCGCGCTGGCAGGCCGCGCACAGTGCCGAAATGATGCCGGCGCCGAAGCCGACATTCAGGACCGTCGTCAAGATGCTGCGCGTTCATCAGTGGCTGAAGAACTCGCTGATCGCGGTGCCGATGGTGCTGTCGCACGAATACTTCAACACCGACATGATCTGGGAGTGCCTGCTGGCATTCGTCTCGTTCAGCGCAGTGGCTTCCGCCATCTACATCCTCAATGATTTCTTCGATCTCGCGCTCGATCGCAAACACCTGACCAAGCGCAACCGGCCATTCGCCAGTGGCGCGCTGTCGATCCCGTTCGGCCTCGGTTCAATGATGGTGCTGCTTGCAATAGGCGTTGGTGCAGGGCTTCTGCTGCCGATCGAATTCCTCGGCGTGCTCGGCGGCTACATGGTCATCACCACCGCCTATTCGCTGTCGTTCAAGCGCATGCTTCTGATCGACGTGCTGACATTGGCCGGTCTCTACACGATCCGCGTTCTGGCAGGCGCCGCGGCGACCGGCGTCGACGTCTCGTTCTGGCTGCTGGCCTTCTCGATCTTCTTTTTCCTGTCGCTGGCGCTGGTGAAGCGTTTTGTCGAACTGCGCACGACCGCTATTCCAGCCGGCGAGCGCATTGCCGGTCGCGGCTACCGCACCGAAGACCAGGAGATCGTCGCCCAGGCGGGCATGGCCTCGGCCTTTTCCTCGGCGCTGGTGCTGGCGCTCTATATGGACAGCGGTGCGGTGCGCGAACTTTATCCGCATCCTTGGCTGGTCTGGCCGCTGGCGCCGATCGTGCTGTACCTGACCATGCGCGTCTGGATTCTCGCTCGCCGCGACGAGATGCATGACGATCCGGTCGTCTTCATCATCCGCGACTGGCGCAGCCAGATCGTCGTGCTCATCGGCGCCGTGTTTCTGGTCGCCGGAGGCTGGTAGGGATGGCGGGGGAACGGTTCCAGAGCTTCGGTCTTGCCACGCCACCGGCACTCGATGTGATCCCGGCGGATGACGCTGTTGCGCTGCTGAAGAGCGGCAAGGCGACAAGAAGCGCCTTGCTCGCCTACGGCAACGGCGGCTCCTACGGCGATTCCTGCCAGAACGAGGCCGGCATGGTCGTCGATATGCGACCGCTGAACCGCATCCGCGCCTTCAACGCCGAGACCGGCGTGATCGAGGCCGAGGCCGGGGTGCTTCTGTCCGATATCATCGCCCATGCAGCGCCATACGGCTTCTTTCCGGCAGTCGTTCCGGGCACGCAGTTCGTCACGCTCGGCGGCGCCATCGCCAATGACGTTCACGGCAAGAACCATCACCGGCGCGGCACCTTTGGCTGCCATGTCGAATCCTTCACGCTGCTCAGATCGGATGGACGGCCCCATTACTGCTCCGCCACCGACAATGCACGCCTGTTTGCGGCGACGATCGGCGGCATGGGGCTGACCGGACTGATCCTGTCGACATCGATCCGGCTGATGCGGGTGCCATCCCTCGACATCGTCGAGACGGCGACGCCGTTCCGCGACCTTGGCGAATTCTTCGAGCTTGCCGAAGCGGCCGACCAGGCCAACGAATACGTCGTCGCCTGGATCGACCAGCTTGCCGGTGGCCACCGCCGTGGGCGCGGGCTGCTGTTTACCGGCAATCACGCCGAGCATGGCTCCCATGCGGCCTTGCGTGCCGGCGGCAATCTTTCGGTGCCGTTCCAGCCGCCGTTCAACGTGCTCAACCGGCCGTTCCTGACTGCCTTCAACGCCGCCTACCGGTGGAAGAAAGGCCGGTCCACGGCGCCGCGCCAGGTCGGCTACCAGGGCTTTTTCTTTCCGCTCGACGGAGTCGGCAACTGGAACCGGCTCTACGGGCCGAACGGGCTTTTCCAGCACCAGAGCGTGCTGCCGGAAGACGTCGCGCGCCGAGCGGTGCCGGCGCTGCTTGCGGCAGCAAAACGGGCGGGGCAGGGCTCGTTCCTGACGGTCCTGAAGCGCTTCGGCGGGGTCCGTTCGCCGGCACTGCTGTCGTTCCCGCGACCGGGTTTCACGCTGACGCTGGATTTTCCCAACCGTGGCCGGGCGACGCTGGCGCTGCTGAAGGAGCTTGACCGCATCACGGTCGAGGCCGGCGGCGCGGTCAATCCTTACAAGGACGCCCGCATGGGCGCCGACATTTTCGCCGCGTCCTTTCCGGAATGGCAGCGCCTCGAAGGCATTCGCGATCCCGCCTTCATGTCGAGCTTCTGGGCGCGAACGGCGAAAAAGCTCGATGTGCGGCGCGAAACCGCCGAAGCCGCAGAATAGATAAAATTCGAATAGTTCGTGGTTAACGGATCGACAAGGCTAAGGTTTCTTCAAGGCTTTCTGTGCTTCACGAAATGTTTGCAGGTTTTTAATAGAACAGGGAAGGGTTGATGGAAAAGACATGAAATACATCGTCTTCATTCTGTTCACGGTTATGACCAATGCCGCTGCGCAGCTCATGCTGAAGCAGGGCATGATGTCGCTCGGCCCGATTTCCTTCGAGGGCACCAATCCGTTGCTGAAGCTGTTGCAGATTGTTTTCAGCCCGTGGGTTTTCCTCGGCCTGTGCACCTTCGTCATCTCGATGGCGTCGCACCTCTATGTGCTGTCCAAGGTCGAGCTCAGTTTCGCATTCCCGTTCCTCAGCCTCGCCTATGTCGCCGTTGCGATCTTCGCCTATTTCGTCTTCCGTGAGGACCTCAATGGCTGGCGTATCGCCGGCATCGCTTTCATCTGCGTCGGCACGGTGCTGATCGCCCAAAGTGGCCGGGATTTGGGCGGCCGGGGACACGAGGACGAGACGGCTGGCCTTTCCCCCGACAAGATTCACACCAGCGGGATCGTTCGATGAGACATGTAATCTTCGGCGGCGACGGTTTCGTCGGCCGCCATCTAGCCCCGAAATTGCTCGCCGACGGCGAGGAGGTGGTCGTCGCCGACATCGCCAAGAGCGACCTGCCGCATTACCGCTCGGTCCGATACGTCAGGTGCGACGTCACAGATCCGGCCTCGGTCGCTTCAGTCGGGTTGAAGGCCGACGACATGGTCTACAACCTATCGGCGAAAATGCTGTCGCCGATCCAGGTGCGTGCCAAGCGCCACGCGTTCTTCTTCCCGGTGAATTTCCACGGCGCCGAGCACATCATACAGGCGATGGATAGAGCCGGCGCGCCCAAGCTCGTCCATTACACCACCGACATGATCTACGGCCACACGGTCACACAACCGATGACCGAGGAGCACCCGGTCGCGCCGCTCGGCGAATATGGCTGGTCGAAGCAGAAGACCGAGGAACTGGCCGCCGAATGGCGCAAGCGCGGCATGTCGATCTCGCTGTTTCGGCCGCGCCTGATCATCGGCCCCGGCCGCCTCGGCATCCTCGAAAAACTGTTCAAGCTGATCGACTGGAACCTTCCGGTGCCGATGATCGGCTCGGGCAAGAACCCCTATCAGTTCATCTCGGTGTTCGACTGCGCCGAGGCGGCGCGCGCCGCCTGGAAGGCTGGAGTGCCTGATGAGGCCTATAATCTCGGCTCGCTCAACCCGCCGCCGGTCAGAAAACTGCTCGGCGACCTGATCAGGCATGCCGGGTCGAAGTCGATCCTGATCCCGACACCGGGCTGGGCGGTCAAGCGCACGCTCGACCTGCTCGACCTCTTGAACATGCCGATCATGGATCCGGAACAGTATCTGATCGCCGACGAGGATTGCGTGCTCGACGTGTCCAAGGCCGAACGCCAGCTCGGCTGGGTGCCGCAGTATCGCGACGAGGACATGCTGATCGCCGCCTATAGCGAATACCGCGCCAAGAAAGACGCCCATGCCGTCGCCGCAAAACATGTGCCCGCCGAGTGAAGGGCAGCAGGAGACTCTTTGACATGACCGTCATGACCAAGCCAGCCCACACGACTGTGCGCGCCACGGTCAGCGCGCCGGCGCTTTCGCCCGCCACCACCGCCAAGCCCGATCTGATCAGCGTCGAGCAGGCCAAGGCGATGGACGTCGCGCGCATGACCGACCTGTTCAAGGCGCATCTCAACCCCGGCCAGCTGCATTTCATGAAGCTGCTCGGCTTCCACAAGATCAAGATCGAGCGCGCCGAAGGCATGTTCTACATCGATCAGAACGGGCGCAAGATCCTGGATTTCTTCGGCGGCTTCGGCTCGCTGGCCTTCGGTCACAATCATCCGCGCCTTCTCGAAGCGCGCAAAAAGTTCCAGGACGAGAAGCGGCAGGAGATCGCCATCGCCTTCATGTCGCAATATGCGGCTGCGCTGGCGCACAATCTCGCCAAATGCTCGCCCGGCGATCTCGACATGGTGTTTCTGGGCTCGTCCGGCTCGGAAGCCATGGAGGCGGCGGTGAAGCTCGCCGAGCGCGCCGCGGGCCCGAAGCGGCCGAAGGTCGTCTATGCCGAGAATTCCTTCCACGGCAAGACCAAGGGCGTGCTGGCGATCACCGACGGCTCGCTCTACCGCGCCGATTTCAAGGTGGCCGACAATGTCGTGCGCATTCCGTTCGCCGACATCGAAGCGGTCGAGCGCACCTTCCGCTCGGACCCGGAGATCGGCGTCATTGTGCTCGAAACCATCCAGGGCGGTGGCGGCATCATTCAGGCGCCTGCCGAGTATTGGCAGAAGCTGCGCGCACTCTGCGACCAGTACGGTGTGCTGTGGGTCGCCGACGAGGTGCAGTGCGGCTATGGACGCTCCGGCCGCTTCTATGCCTTCGAGCATTACGGCGTCGTTCCTGATGTGACGGCGTTGGCAAAATCGCTCGGCGGCGGCAAGGCGGCGGTCGGCGCGATGATCGCCAGGCGCGAGGTCTACATGAAGGCCTATGGCACGCCGAAGACGGCGATGATCCACGCCATGGCCACCTTCGGCGGCATGGGCGAGGCCTGCGTCACCTCGATCGAGGCGCTCAACGTGCTTTACGACGAGGGGCTGATCGACAACGCCGCCGTGACCGGCGACTATCTCCTGCAACGCCTGCAGGCGTTGAGGGAGAAATACCCGAAGATCATCAAGGACGTCCGCGGCAAAGGCTTGATGGTCGGGCTGGAATTCCACGACTTTTCGCAGACCCTGCCGATGGTGCTGCGGCCTGTGGTCAGCGTGCTTGACGAGAAGCTGAAGGGATCCCTGTCCGGCTTCGTCGGTGCGCTGCTGCTGCGCGACTACGACGTGCTCGTCGCCTTCACCGAATACAACCGCAACGTCATCCGTCTCGAACCGCCGCTGATCTGCCAGCGCGAACATGTCGACCGCTTTATCGAGGCGCTCGACAGCCTGTTGTCGCGCGGCATCGTGTCGATCGTGAAGGATTTCGTCAAAAGCCAGGTCCGCTAGCCAGGTCTGCTGAGCGAAACCATGCTGACCAAATCTCCCGTTCCGACAAACCTGCTCGACCGGCTCACCGAGGCCGGTCTGGCATGGGGAGAGGGCACCTATGCGCGTCTTGCCGCACCGATCGGCGCGGCGGCCTTCGCGCTCTACATCCTTCTGACCGCGGTGATGGCATGGTTCATGCCCGACGCCAATTGGGATATGCTGCCCTATCTCGCGATCGCCGAGGAGGGCACCTATCCCGATGTGCAGGCGCTGCACGACTATGCCTATGGCACGGTTAGGGACGGTGTGTCGGCGAGCGACTACAAGGCACTGATCGATGATGGCGGCGGTTTCCGCAGTCATATGGCCGGCAACGCCGCCGACTTCCATTCGCTGCTCGGCATGTACCGGATCAAGTTCCTCTACGCCGAGATCCTCTCGGCGATGAGTTCTGTGATGTCGCCGGTCGAGGCGATGCGCGCGGTCTCGGTGTTGTCAGTGCTGCTGTTCGGTGCGATCGCGCTGCTCTGGCTGCGGTCCGAAGGTGCGCTGGCGCTGGCGCCGGTCGCCGGCGCGGTGCTGATGATGGCCGAATTCGGCGACGCGGCGCGGGCCGCGACGCCGGATCTGCTGTGCTCGGCGCTGTTCCTCTGCGGACTTTTTGCGTATGTGCGCGGTCGCGAGGTGGCGGCGGCGATCCTGCTCTTTCTCGCCTTCATGGCGCGGCCCGACAGCATTGTCTTCCTCGCCATCTTCGCCGTGCTGCTGGTCGGCTACCGGCAGAAGGCGTGGGGCGCGCAGGCCGGCTTTGCCGCTTCCTTGGTCGCCTATTTCGCCATCTCGCACTGGGCGCAGCATCCCGGCTGGTGGCCGCATCTGTGGTTCTCCAGCATCGAGCAGCACTACAATATGGGCGGCTTCGATCCGCCGTTCTCGGCTGCCGCCTATCTCCGGGCTTTTGCCGCCTCCCTGGTCCGCGCCGTCAGCCTGAACAACTGGGTCGGAATCTCGGTGCTGGCGCTGGCGGGGTGGTATGCAGCCGGTCGCGCCGGCTTCAAGCTCGACCGCCGCGCCGGCATCCTGTTTGCGGCGCTGGTGCTCGGGGTGCTGGCCAAGTTCGCCGTCTTCCCGATCCACGACACCCGCATCTATTTTCCCAATCTGATCCCGCCGTTCCTGCTGCTCGCCGGCCCCTTCATGGCGCTGTGGGCGAGCATCAAAGGGCGTCGCGCCGCAGTGTTGCACGTTGTTCCGGAAGATAAACCATGAGTTCCGTCTCCAGCCTGGCGCGCATCATTTTCCCTTGAAGCAGCCGATCTCAAACCAGTTTCTGCGCATGATCCCAGCGAAAATCGGTTCCGATTTTTCGGGTCATGCGCCGGGGTCGCGCCGCACCTGCAGCGTGTCGCAAACAGGCGGTAGCGCGATGGCCGTCGCCTGCATATTGTGCGCCGATCAAGCGGGCGCGGCCGCCCGCAGCAGCACTTTTGGAGTCGCGGGCAATGGCAGGGTTTCCGAAAAAGGCGAAGGTCGTCATCGTCGGGCTGGGCGGCATTGTCGGTGCATCGGTCGCCCACCACCTGATCGAGCGCGGATGGGACGACATCGTCGGCATCGACAAATCGGGCATCCCGACCGATATCGGATCGACGGCGCACGCCTCCGACTTCTGCTACACGACCAGCCATGATTTCCTGTCCTGCTGGACGACGCTCTACTCCATCGAGTTCTACGAAAAGATGGGCCATTACGCCCGCATCGGCGGCCTTGAGGTCGCCCGCGTTGGCGACGACGCCCGCATGGAGGAGATCAAGCGCAAGATCGCCTCGGCTAAGGCTTTCGGCACGCGTGCCCGCCTGATCGAACCGGCCGAGATCAAGCAGAAGTTCCCGCTGATCGAAGAAGAGATGGTGCAGGGCGGCCTCTGGGATCCCGATGCCGGTCTCGTCATCCCGCGCTCGCAAACGGTCGCCGGTAAGCTGGTCGACCAGGCGGAAGCCTCCGGCAAACTCAAATCCTTCGCCAACACGCCGGCCAGGTCGCTTGTCGTCGAGAACGGTCGCATCAAGGGCGTGGTGACCGATCGCGGCACCATCGAAGCCGACTATGTGATTGTTTGCGCGGGTATCTGGGGCCGGTTGATCGCGGAAATGGTGGGCGAGGACCTGCCGGTCATGCCGATCGATCATCCGCTCACCTTCTTCGGGCCGTATACCGAGTTCGCCGGCACCGGCAAGGAGATCGGCTGGCCGCTGCTGCGCGACCAGGGCAACTCGGCTTACATGCGCGACACTGGCGATCCCAAGACCGCCGAAGGCGGGCAGATCGAGTGGGGCTATTACGAAGAGACCAATCCGCGCCTTTGCCATCCGCGCGACCTTCTGGAGAAGGACCAGGCCCGTCTTTCGCCCTCGCAGCGCGACCTCGACATGGAACAGATCCTCGCCCCGCTCGAGCGGGCCATGGAACTGACGCCGATCCTGGGCGAACTGGGCTACAATGAGAGCCATTCCTTCAATGGGCTTCTGCAGGTGACGGCAGACGGCGGCCCCTCCATGGGCGAGAGCCAGAAGGTGCGGGGCCTCTGGTATGCCGTCGCGATCTGGGTCAAGGACGGCCCCGGCATGGGCAAGCTCATCGCCGACTGGATGACGGACGGCCGGACGTCGATCGACCACCACGCCATCGACTATTCGCGCTTCTATCCGCACCAGACGCAAGAGCAGTTCATCTGGGACCGCTGCACCGAAACGGCGATGAAGGTCTACAATCCGGCGGTCCATCCGCGCGAGCCCTTCTCCAAGGCCCGCGACGTGCGCCGCTCGCCTTTCTGGGAGCGCGAGAAGGAACTCGGCGGCTATTTCATGGAGCTCGGCGGCTGGGAGCGCGCCCATGGCTATGCCGCCAACGAGCACCTGCTCGAGAAATACGGCAACCGGGTGCCGGTGCGTGAAAACGAGTGGGACAACCGCCATTTCTGGCGCGTCTCCAATGCCGAGCATCTCGCCATGAGCGAGGATTGCGGCATCGTCAATCTATCGCATTTCGCGATGTACGATGTGGAAGGCCCGGATCATGTCGCGCTGATGGAATGGCTGTGCGCGGCCAAGATCGGCGGCGACGGCAATATCGGCAAAGGCATCTACACCCATTTCCTCGACGATCACGGCATGGTGCGCGCCGACCTGACGGTCATCCGCATGGCCGACCGCTGCAGGGTCATCGACGGCGCAGATGCCGGCCCGCGCGACTTCCAGTACATGCGGCGGACGGCAGAAGACAAAGGGTTCGACGTCACCATCACCGATGTGACCGAGAAGTACGTGACCGTCGGCATCTGGGGCCCAAACGCCCGGGCAACATTGAGCAAGGTCGTGGAAGACCCGGATGGCCTGACGCCAGAGAACTTTGCCTTTGCGGCAATCAAGCCTGTCAGGATCGCCGGAAAGGACGTGACCGCTTTCCGCATCTCCTATGTCGGCGAGCAGGGCTGGGAACTGCATATGCGATACGAAGACGGCCCAGCCGTATGGGACGCGTTGCGTTCGACCGGCGTGATGGCTTTTGGCGTCGAGACCTATGCCAACAGCCGCCGCATGGAGAAGAGCCTGCGCCTGCAGAATGCCGACCTTCTGACCGAGTACAATCTGCTGGAGGCCGATCTTGCCCGCCCGAAGGTCAAGGAGGCTGATTTCAGCGGCAAGGCAAAGCATCTGGAATATCGCGCCCGCGCGCATCAGCCGGCCATGCTTTGCACGCTTGTCATGACGGATAATGTCGATTCCAAGGGCGTTGCCCGTTATCCCGTCGGCACGATGCCGGTGATGGACCCGCAAACGGGTGAGACGCTGGTCGACGAACTCGGCCGCCGGTCTTTCACGACCTCGATCGCCTACGGCCCGACCATCGGCAAGAACATTGCGCTCGCCTATCTGCCCTGGGCGTATTGCCAGGAGGGCCGCAAGCTGACTGTCGAATATTTCGGCGAGACATACCCGGTCGAAGTGGCCGCCGTCGGCTACAGGCCGCTCTACGATCCGGAGAACCTCAATCCACGCAGCTAAGCGTTGATTGTCTACCGGTCCTCCCGCAGGAGGGTAAGGGGCGGGTTCGCAAAAACGTGAACGCAAAGACTTAGCCCGGCGCCGGGCTTTTCGCTTTGTGACACGACGATTCTCGCTTACCTTACGGCATGTCTGCTTTTCCCCACGCAAGACATCTCCTCTCTGCCGCCGCGCTGGCGCTGGTGCCTTGGCTGACGCCGGAATCCCGCGCCGCCGAGCCTGTCGACATCGAGCTGGTCCTTGCCGTCGACGTTTCGCTTTCGATGTCGCCGGCCGAACTCGAAATCCAGCGTCGCGGCTATGTCGCGGCGCTGACGCACGACACGGTGCTGCAGGCCATCGCCGATGGCGCCTACGGCAAGATTGCCGTCACCTACGTCGAATGGGCCGGCACGACCTGGCAGCATGTGATCGTGCCGTGGACGGTAATCGCCAATCGTGCTGACGCCGAGCGGGTGGTCGAACAGCTCTCCGCCCATGCGCCCAACAGCGCCCGGCGCACCTCGATTTCCGGTGCCTTGCAATTCGGCAGCGATCTCTTCGCCGAAAGCGGCTTTCAGGGCGTCAAGCGCGTCATCGACATTTCAGGCGATGGCCCCAACAATCAAGGTGCTCCCGTCGACGTCACCCGTGACGAACTGGTCAAGCAAGGCATCACCATCAACGGCCTGCCGCTGATGACCCGGAGCGGCTTCACCAGCGTCTACGACGTCAATTATCTCGACCGCTACTACACCGACTGCGTCATCGGTGGGCCCGGCGCGTTCATGATCCCGGTCAATGAGTGGACGCAGTTTCCTGAAGCGATCCGCCGCAAGCTGGTGCTCGAGCTTGCCGGGCCTGCGTCACCGCAATGGGCGGCGGACGAAGCGGCGCATCCGCCGGTGGTGCTGGCGCAAGACAAGCCGGCCACCGACTGTCAGGTCGGCGAGAAAATGTGGCGCGACCGAAGCTGGATGTTCGACAGCCGCTAGAGCTGGCGAGCATTCCCCGCCGGCGGCCACACATTCAAGATGTTGCTTGTTTACGCGACCAGCAATTGCTTGCGGTCGACGCGCTCCTGCTGCGGCGAGCGCGCATAGAGCTCGCGGTAGCATTTGGAGAAATGCGAAGCGGAGACGAAGCCGCAAGCGACCGCCACTTCGACCACCGGCATCGATGATTGGATCAGCAAGTGCCGGGCCCGGTCGAGGCGGATTTCCAGATAGTAGCGGGCAGGGGACCTGCCCATCTCGGTGCGGAACAGGCGCTCGATCTGACGGCGCGACAGGTCGACGTGATCGGCGATCTCGATCAGCGACAGCGGCTCGGACAGGTTTGCTTCCATCAATTCGATGATGGTCAGCACCTTCGAGTTCTGTACGCCAAGGCGTGCGCGCAGCGGCAGGCGCTGGCGATCGGTCGGGCTGCGTACGCGGTCAGTCAAAACCTGCTCGCAGACCCGGTTGACGAGGTTGTCGTCGAAATCGTCGCCGATCAGCTTCAGCATCATGTCGAGCGCCGCGGTGCCGCCGGCGCAGGTGTAGATGTTCTGGTCGATCTCGAAGAGATCGGCAAAGACATTGGCCTTCGGGAACGCCTCGGAAAAGCCCGGCAGGTTTTCCCAATGAATGGCGCAGCGCTTGTTGGACAACAGGCCGGCGGCAGCCAGTATATGCGCGCCAGTGCACAGGCCGCCGATGGCGACGCCGCGGTTGTATTCCTCGCGCAGCCAGGCGAAGGCCGATCTGTTCTGGTAGCGCTCGACATTGATGCCGCTGCAGACGACCGCCATGTTCGGCCGTTCGGGGCCGGACATCTTCTTGCGTTCGTCCTCCAGCGAGGTGTTGACGGCGCATTCGACGCCGTTAGAGGCGCGCACCGGCTTGCCGTCGATGCTGGCGAGCCGCCAGCGGTAGGCCTCGTAGCCGAGCATCCGGTTGGCCGAGCGCAACGGATCGAGCGCCGTTGCAAAGGCGATCATGGTGAAATCGGGGACCAGGAAGAAGACAAACGATCGCCTGATCGGATGATTTACGACGTTCACAGGGTAACCCTCACGCTGCAATGGCGCGAACAGGATGTCGCGATCAGCATAGCGACATCAGGAAAAACCTTTCCTGTCAATTGGCTAGGCAGCAAAGGATAGACTTTATTTGCGACATGGGTCGCAAATGGGCAATCGTTATGCGGTGACCGACTCAACATTGCTGCCGGATTGAGCATATGCCGCATGTGGTCGGCGCATGACAAAACGCGCCGCCTCGGCAAACCGAAGCGGCGCTGTGATCAACTTCGAAGCAGCAGCAGGGAGCGCCGCTTGCGAACTTGTCAGATCAGGCGACGAAGCCGAGGCGGGCGGCGGCCATGGCGCCGGTTTGGCCCGGCATGGTGTTGGCAAGGCGCTGGCGCTCGAGCGCGGTCGTCAGGTTCATTTCACGGCGGGCAAAAAGGCGGGCAAAAAGCTTCATGATCATCTCCATTCGGTTGCTCAGACGGGTCGCCTTCGCTTGATGGAGTGGGGCAGCTCGTTGGCTGGCGCTGATATAGGCTTACGTAAGGGGAAACTAAATCGCAAAAGCGAAGCACTTGATATGAAAAGCGACACGGAATGCGACAAATTTTGGCAACTGCCAGGATTTGTGATCACTTACAAGGCGTTAGCTCGAAATGTGGGCTGCTATGCAGCCTGCTCATATGCGCCATGCAGCGGTGACATGGCTCTAAAAAACATTTGATTTACAAATAAAAAGGCCTGCCGGACATGATCTGCGCGGCAGGCCTTCAGCTTTGAATACACACGATCTATTTTGCTCCACCAGCCCAGGATCCAACGCCATAGCGAGTACCGGTCTTGGTGTCGGCGGCTTCGGGCCAGCCGATATCCTTCTGCAGTTCGATCGGCAGAGAGCGGATGGCGCGTTCGGTCTGGTAGCGGGCGCGAGCCGCGCTGAATTCGGTCGCGATGCGGCCGATGGATGACAGGATGGACATTTTCATTCTCCTTTACGTTGAGCCGGGAGGTCGCTCCGCATACGAAGCGCTACTTCAGGTTTGTTTCAGCTTCATTTCGTGTCGATTGCAGATCCGTGTCGTGAGCGTTTCAAGGCCGCTTTCGATACGTCTGCCTTCGATGGAGTTGACTATCCTCCAAAAGTGATGTTCAATCAAACGAAATGGAATGATAGTTTGCATCAGAAAAATTGAAGGTCGATCCCGATGAACGCCCCACTCAATCATCCGTTGCCGCTGCTCGATCTCGACGTCTTGCGCACCTTCGTGGCTATCGCCGAGACCGGCAGTTTCACCACCGCGGCCAATGCCGTCTTCCGCACGCCGTCGGCTGTTTCCATGCAGATCAAAAAGCTGGAGGACATTCTCGGTCGCTCGGTATTCGCGCGCGACGCGCGCTCGGTGACGCTGACCACGGATGGCGAGATGCTGCTCGGCTACGCCCGCCGGCTGTTGTCGATCAACCGCGAGGTGGTATCGAAGTTCATCATCCCCGATATCGTCGGGGTGGTGCGGCTCGGCTCACCGGATGATTATGGCGAGCGCGTGCTGCCGCATGTGCTGAAGCGTTTTGCGCAGTCGCATCCTTCGATCGCCGTCGACGTGACCATCGACCAGAGCAGCAATCTGCGCCGGCGCATGGACGACCGGGCACTCGACATCACGCTTCTCACCAATTCCTACAAGACCAGCGCGCTCGGCGCCGAAGTGCTGCTCACCGAACCGATCGTCTGGGCCGGCGCCAAGGGCGGCTGCGCGCATCTGCGCGAGCCGCTGCCGGTGTCATTGTGGGAAGAGGGTTGCGCCTGGCGGGCCGGGGCGCTCGAGGCGCTTGGCCGCGAGGGCCGCAACTATCGCGTCGCCTATATGAGCGCGCATACGGCCGGCCAGCGCGCCGCAATCATGTCCGACCTCGCGGTGGCGCCGCTGCCGAAATCTTTCCTCGGCAGCGACATGGTCGAGCTTTGCCCGAAGGACGGCATGCCCGATATCGGCACCTACAATCTGGCCATGGTCGTGGCGCCGGACGCCAGCGCGCCGGTGAAGGCGGTCGCCGACCACATCCGTGCGACCTTCGAAGTGTTCAGGGAAACCGGGAAATTTTGATTCAGGACCTCAACGGCGTAGCCATGTTGTGAGCGGTGACGCCGCGATCTGTCCTTTGCAGCGCCAATTCGCCGGCTTTGGCGTGATAGCTTTCGGTGTCGCCGGTCAAGAACGTCACGATGCTGTCCCGCGCGCGCCGCGCTTCTGGCATGTCGATCAGCGGCCAGACATGGAACATGCCTTGCTCGAAGACGACCTCTATCTCGACACCGGCGGCACGGGCCTTTTGCGCGAAGATCAGATTGTCGGGGGTTAGCATATCGCGCGAACCGGTCAGAAGCAGCGTTTTCGGCAACACCGAGAGGTCGCCGTAAAGCGGGCTGATGCGCCAGTCGCTGGAATTTATGCCGGCACTGTAGAGCCGGACCGCCTCCAGCCCGCCCGGAATTCCCAGCCATGGATCGTAGCGTTCCGCCTCGAACACTTCGGGGTTGGCGAGCGACAAGTCGAGGCCGGGCGAAATCAGCACATGGCGCGACGGCAAGGGCAGGGCGGCTTTCGCGGCCATCATGGTCAGCACCACGGCCATGTTGCCGCCGGCGGAATCGCCCATGAAGACGATGTCTTGTGCATCCGTTTCGTCGAGCATCTGGCGGTAGACCTTGCCGACCATGCCGAACATGGCGTGGAAATCGTGTTCGGGAGCTATGGGATAGATCGGTACGGTGATGCTGAAGCCCAGCCGGTCGGCCATATCGGCGATCAGTCCCCAGTGATAGGACGTGATTTGAAAGACATAGGCGCCGCCATGCAGGTAGAGGACACGCTTTCGCTCGCCGGTCTTTGGCGCGATCTCGTAGACGGGAAAGCCGTCCACGCTGCGCGTCGCGATCTCGAAACGCGACTGCAGCGATGCGGGCGGCTGATGGTTCTCCGTCTTGCGCGCGTAGGCAATCCAGCGCTGCAGGTTTTGCGGGCTGGAGAAGGCTTTCTTGCGGCTATACCTGAGCACGAAGGAAATGACGTGGCTTTTGATACTGGGCATGCGGACACACGGACTTCGGCTGAGCCGACTAAGAGAACCCCTCGCTATCGAAGATCGTGCCTTCGCCCAGAATGTCAAGATTTGCGCTGAGACAACACGGCGGTGTGATCTGGCTGGCAATCAAGGCCGGCATCGGGGCGTGGCTCGCCATAACGGTCAGCGCCGGGGCAGCAGTGCAGCGCGCAGCCAACGGTCGCTTGCTGCCGGAGCCGCATGACGGCGCTTGGCCGGCAGCTTGCATTTGTCGGCGAAGGTCATCAGCGCGCCGAACCCAGGAGCAGGGCCGAGAAGGTGACCTGCGGGTCTTCGCGGGGCGACACGGGCCAGCCGATGTCCTCTGAATTTCGGGCGGCAGGCTGTTCAGGGCCCGGACGGACCTGTTCCTGTTGTGCGCATGCTTGATGGCCGCACCAAAGCGGCCGAGGCTTTCGAACATCGACATCTTCATCTCCCTTGGAGTGCTGCGGCGGCTGAAAGTTATTTCCTGCCTGCCGTTCGATGCCGGTTAAATGCGCCGCACATGTATCTGGTGGATTTCACGAAAACAGCGCCTTGTTTCAGTGTGGGCTGATCCGGAAACATATGCATGCAAACGAGAATGAGGGTGAGTGCAGCTTTTAGCAGCGGGATGCTACCCCCGGCCGCGCCGTGCCGCGTGGCCTTCGCGCGAACGCCGCCGCGGGGCGGCATCGCCGGCAATACCGTCCTCGCTGACGGTCTTGCGCGGTGGCAGTTTCACCGCCGCCGATAGTTTCGGGAACGGGTCGACCTTGTTCGGCAGCGCCATGGCATAGACGAAATGCTCCTGGAATCTCGGCTCCAGCGCGGTCTCGATCTTATCGATCCGGCTCACCGTTTCCTCGATCTCGCGGCGATAGCCGCGGTTCAAGAGTGCCATGCGCGCGCCGGCACCGGCGGCGTTGCCGACGGCCGAGACCTTGTCGAGGTCGCAGTCGGGGATCAGTCCCAGCACCATGGCGTATTTCGGATCGATGAAGGAGCCGAAGGCGCCGGCGAAGTGGATGCGATCGACATGATCAGTATGCTGCTTTTCCATCAACAGCTTGGTGCCGGCGTAGAGGGCCGCCTTGGCGAGCTGGATGGCGCGCACGTCGGTCTGGGTGATGGTGATCCTGGGCTCGCCTTCCTTCAGCACGTAGGAGAAGGTGCGGCCATTGGCGGTGACCCGCGGCGAGCGGGCGGAGAGCCCGCCGTCGACGACCCCGTCCTCGGAGATGATGCCGGCCAGATACATCTCGGCGACCACCTCGATGATGCCGGAGCCGCAGATACCGGTGACGCCGGTTGCTTGCACGCTGTCGAGGAAGCCGGGCTCGTCTGACCACAGTTCCGAGCCGATGACGCGGTATTTCGGCTCCAGCGTGTCGGGATCGATGCGGACGCGCTCGATGGCGCCGGGCGCAGCGCGCTGGCCGCCCGAGATTTCCGCGCCCTCAAAGGCCGGACCGGTGGGCGAGGAAGCCGCCACCACCCGCTGGCGATTGCCGAGCACGATCTCGGCATTGGTGCCGACGTCGACGATCAGCATCATCTCGTCCTGGCGGTGCGGGCCTTCCGACAGTGTCACCGCCGCCGCGTCGGCGCCGACATGACCGGCAATGCAGGGCAACATATAAAGCCTGGCGCCCTGATTAAGCTTCAGGCCGATATCCGACGCCTTGATGTGCACGGCACCCGAGACGGCCAGCGCGAAGGGTGCGCCGCCGAGTTCGGTCGGGTCGATGCCGAGGAACAGATGGTGCATGATCGGATTGCCGACGAAGACGGAATCCAGGATGTCGTTGCGCTGGACGTTGCCTTCCGCGCAAACCTTGTCGACGAGCCCCGAGATCGCCTCGCGCACCGCGACCGTCATGCCCTCGCGGCCGTCCGGGTTCATCATCACATAGGAAACGCGGCTCATCAGATCCTCGCCGAAGCGGATCTGCGGGTTCGACGTGCCCGACGAGGCGGCGACGCGGCCCGACAGCAGCGACACCAGATGCATGGCGATGGTGGTCGAACCGATGTCGCAGGCAAGCCCGTAGGCCTCGTTCTTGAGGCCTGGCCACAAAGAGATGACCCGCGCGGTCTCGCTTTCGGCATCCTTGTGGATGGCTGCGGTCGCGGCCCAGTTGCCCTTGCGCAATATGCCTTGCACCTGCGGCAGCAGATGGAAATCGAAATCGAGGCTCTTGAGCCCCCAGTCCTTCATCAGCGCGATCTTCAGGCGATCGAGATCGCCTGATGGATTGTGCATGTCGGGCTCTTCGATCTCGACATAGCACATGTGGATTGCCGAATCTCGGGCGATGATCCTGGTGTCGGCGTCCTTGCGGATGGTCTGTGCGTTGATGACCGTATCCTGCGGCACGTCGACGACGAGGTCGCCGAGGATCTGCGCAGAGCAGGACAGGCGGCGCCGTTCGGGAAGGCCGCGCACGCGTTCGTAGCGCTCTTCCTTGGCGCCCTTGGGCGATATGTGGTCGTTGGAGGAAACGATCTTGTGCTTGGCGAAATTGCCTTCCTGCACCTCGACCTGGCAGCGCCCGCAAGTGGCGCGTCCGCCGCATACGCTCTCGACATAGACGCCGAGCTGGCGCGCGGCATCGAGCACCGGCGTGCCGACCGGAAACCGCCCGCGCTTGCCGGACGGCATGAACAGCACGAGCGGATCGGTGATGTTGGCAGGAGAGTTCACGATTGCGCGCTTATCCTCGGGCCATACGGGCTTCACGGCCACCGCGCCGGCGGCCGCCATTGCCATTGCCTTCGCCCGGCGCATTGACTTGCGTGGGCGCTGCGATCGCCTGGCCGCCTTCGGCCGGCTTGTAGTCCTTGTAGGTCCTGATCCAGTTGGTGCAGTTCTCATCGGTGCCGTTCAGCACGTTGGCGCCGCGCACCGCTTCCATCTCCTGCGGCCGCACCGGGTTCATGATCGCCGAGGTCATGCCGGCGCCGATCACCATCGGGATGAAGGCGGCATTAATGCCGTGGCGATGCGGCAGGCCGAACGAGATGTTTGACAGGCCGCAAGTGGTATTGACCTTGAGCTCTTCACGCAGCCGGCGCAGGAGGGCAAAGACCTGGCGGCCGGCGTCGCCCAGCGCGCCGATCGGCATGACCAGCGGGTCGACGACCACATCATGCGCCGGAATGCCGAAATCGGCGCAGCGCTCGACGATCTTCTTGGCGACGGCGAAGCGCACATCCGGATCCATCGAAATGCCTGTCTCGTCATTGGAGATGGCGACAACCGGAACATTGTATTTCTTGACCAGCGGCAGGATGGCTTCGAGCTTTTCTTCCTCACCGGTGACGGAATTGACCAGCGGCCGGCCCTTGGCGACCTTGAGCGCCGCCTCGATCGCGGCGGTCACCGAACTGTCGATCGACAGCGGCAGGTCGACCAGCCCCTGCACGATCTCCAGCGTCTGCACCAGCAGGCCGGGTTCGGTCTCGTTCGGGTTGACCGAGGTGACGCCTGCATTGACGTCGAGCATGGTCGCGCCGCAGGCAGCCTGTTCCAGCGCGTCCCTGATGACGGTATCGAAATTGCCCGCGATCATCTCGGCCGCGAGCTTCTTGCGCCCGGTCGGATTGATGCGTTCGCCGATCACGCAGAAGGGCTGGTCGAAGCCGATAATGATTTCTCGTGTCGCCGAGGCGACGATCGTCCGGGTCATGAAATCTCTCCCTCGTGATATAAAGACTTCTTTATATCGTTTCTGATTTCGATCAAGCGAATGGTGACCGTCCGCGCCATCAATGCGCGGTCTTGACCATGTCGACCTGCGTTTCGGTGATCTCGTCGTGCAATATGTGGTCGAGCCGCTCGGCGACGAGCTGGTCGTCGCGGCGGATTTCGCGTTTCCAGGGCTGGCGGCCCTTCAGCACGCCCGATTCATCGACGATCTCGGCGACATATTCCTCCTGGCGATAGGCCATCACATGGACGCCGGAGACGCCGGGAATTTCCTTCACCTCGTTGATGATGTCGATGCAGAGCTGCTTGCCTTCCTTCTTCTGGTCCTGGGCGCCTTCCAGCCGCTTGACGATCGAATCGGGGATATGAATGCCCGGCACGTTGGTGCGGATCCATTTGGCCGTCTTGGCCGAGGCCAGCGGCCCGACCCCGCACAGGATGAAGCATTTTTCCGTGAAACCGAGATCGCGGACCTGCTGCATGTAGGTGCGGAACATCGGCACGTCGAAGCAGTACTGGCTCTGCACAAACTGCGCACCGGCGGCGATCTTCTTGCCCAGCCGGTAGGGGCGGAAATCGATCGGCGGCGCGAAAGGGTTGATCGCGGCACCGAGGAAAAGCAGAGGCGGCGTCGTCAGCTTTCGGCCGGACAGGAACTTGCCGTTGTCGCGCATGATGCGGCAGGTTTCCAGCAGTGACATGCAGTCGAGATCGAACACCGGCTTGGCGCCGGGCTGGTCACCGGCCTGCACGCCGTCGCCGGTCAGGCACAGCATGTTGGCGACGCCCATCGCCGCGCCGCCCAGCACGTCGCCCTGGATGGCGATGCGGTTCCTGTCGCGGCAGGCGATCTGCATGATCGGGGCATAGCCCATGCGGGTCAGCAGCGCACAGATGCCGACCGACGACATGTGGCAGTTGGCGCCCGACGCGTCGACGGCGTTGATGGCGTCGACCCAGCCGTCGAAGATTTTGGCGCGGTTGTAGACGTCTTCCGGATCGGCGCTGTCGGGCGGGTTGAGCTCGGTCGTCACGGCGAACTCGCCGCGCCGCAGGACGCGCTCCAGCCGGCCGCGCGAGGTGTGGCCGGGCAGCGGGTCGAGCGGCAGATGGATGCCGGCCGGGTTCTCGTCGGGCTGGCGGGCGATCATGCCGGTGCCCCGGTGTTCGGAGCGTTGCGCGCGGCCTCGCGCGCGGCGGCGGCCTGTGCGGTCACCCGCAGCCATGCCGAGGTCTCGCGCAGCGACTGGTCGACCGGCTTCTGCACGTCGAGGATCTTGTCGCCATGCACCATGTTTCGCGAACCTTCCCAGGCCTTGACCCAGACGCACGGCATATCAGGCTCGACCTCGCAATTGCCGTTGGCGCGCACACCGCCGCAAGGGCCATTGCGCAATTGCTTGGGGCAATTCATCGGGCACGACATGCCGGTGGAAGAAAGGATGCACTGGCCGCACATGCGGCAGTCGAACATAAAACCCTTGACGCGTTTTTCGACGAATTTGATCGGACCTTCGACGCGGCCGTAACCGATGCCCTTCCACAGCGGATGGAGGAGCAAAAACATGTCGGAGAACCTGGCGTAGAACCATTCGAGCAGTCGCGAGTGGCGGACGGACCACAGCCGGACCGCGAAGGAGCGCTGCACGCGCCGCTGCGGCGACACGTCGGCCGGCTTGTAGTCGGATTTCGGCGCTGCCTTCTTGACCAGAGTGGCCTGGGTAATCGCCGGGGTCGTTTCAGACATCTTCTTTTCCGCCCGCCTTGACCAGAGCGACCAGCCGCTCGCGGTCGTATTTCGCGTCGATGTCCTGAAAGGCTTTTTCAGCCTCGCCTTCAAGATCGTCGCTGACCGGCACGGGGTCGGCCTTGCGCCATTCGGCCAGGTAGTCGTCAGTGCCGCCGGCGCCGGTGCGCATCGCGCACATGTCGATCGCCTCGGTAAAGCGCAGCGGCAGTTCGCGCTTGGCGTTCTGCCGGCCTTTCTTGACGATGACCTGGGCGGGGATGTCGCGCCAGTAGACGACGATCAGATCGGCCATGAATTTCTTACTCCTCGTGGCTTTGAGCATTGCCGGAAGCGCTGTTGGGCTGCTTGTTATGGGACGACGCGCGCGCATTCAAAAACGACGCAATTGGAGGCCGCAAAAGGAAACGCGAAAATTTTCGATATTTGGCTTGGTATGGATCAGCCGGCGCGGCGATCGAAGCTGCCGACGAGCTTCCTGTGGAAGCGGAGATAGCCTCGCTCGGTCGTGCGCAGATGCTCCGCGACGATCTGGTGGAAACGCGGCAGGCGGTGAAAGGGAACGGCCGGATAAGAATGGTGCTCGGAGTGGTAAGGCATGTTCCACGCCACGAAGCGTACCAGCCTTGTGGTAAAGGTGGTGCGGGTGTTTTCGAGCATGTTGGCGACATGCGGGCAGAGCGCGTGCTCGGCCAACAGATAGGCCCGCAAAAACGGCTGACCGACGAGCACCGGCACAATCCAGACCCACAGCAGCAGCGCCGACTGCACGACCAGGGAGGCCGCCAGCAGCGCCGCATAGGCGATCAGAAACCAACGTGATTCCGAAATCACCTTGTCGCGGCCCTTGTCCGGCACGAAGCCGTCGCGGTTGCGGCCGGCCGCGTTGACGACGATCACGCGCGCCATGCCGCTCCAATAGGGGATCCCGGAGAGATAGCGTAGGTACTGGGCTATGATCTCCGGTTTTGGGGCCATCAGTTCGGGATCGTTGTCCGGATCGTGCGTGTGGCGGTGGTGCGCGAAATGGAAATAGCGGAACCATGCCGGCGGCAGCAGGATCAAGAAGCCGGTCACGGTGGCGATGGCGCGATTGAGCCACGGCGTCCTGAATGCCGTTTCGTGGATGGTCTCATGCAACGGCGTGAAGAAGAAGACGATCAGGATTCCCAGCGGCAGCATGAGAACCGGCCAGAACGGAATGCTGGCGGCGATCAACGCACCCAGCAGGACAACCAGCCCGCCGTGAACGGCCAGCCGGACAATACCGGGCCTGTCTAGTTTAACGGTGAGGTCGCGACGATCCTCGGCCGAAAGGCTGGCGATGATGGTGCGGTGGTCGATTTCGCTCATGGGGGCCAAGCTTATCGCCGGGGCGCTGTCCGGTAAATCGGCGCTCGTTACCAGACGCCGGCTTTTACGCCGGTCCAGAGATAGAACCAGATCGTCGGATGATACCACTGTTTCGAGGGCAGGCCGGGATATGATGTGGCAAGCTTGCGGCTGCGCATCCCTGAACGCCTCGATGCAGATGTCGCGTGAGAATGCCGCCTGCCGCAGCGCGTGGCTTGAAATCATATCGCCTGCCTCAGGCTTGCCGCGCACCTGCCGCAGCACGCCGCAAGTAGGGATCGCGGGCTCAGCGCTTGAATTCAAGGATGTCGAGCTTCGATTCGTAATAGGGCGCCGGTAACTCGATGCGCCATTCGTTGGCGCTGTTGCGAAAGGTATAGCCGACCTGATCGCTTTGTGGGCCGCCGCCATAGGGTTTTGCAGGATCGTCGTTGACGGAAAGGGAGCCGAGATAGATCGAGCGTTTTTCGCCGTCGTCGAAGAAACGTCCCTTGGTGCGCTGCGAACCGGTGATTTTTTCCAGCATCCAGCCCGAACCGTCGTCGCTCACCTTGCACTTGAACCAGCCATAGATGACGAGCGGGCTCAGCCCGCCGGTCTTGATGGTACGGCACTGCCAGTTGCCGGTCAGGTCCTTGTCGGAAAACGAGACCAACGGCTTTGCCAGCAAGGCGTCGAGCTGCTTGACATCGGCGGCGTCGCCAGCCCTGGCTTCGTCAAGGGCTGCCTTGCGCGTCTCGTCATATTTGTCGAGCCGCACCTTGTCGGCGGGCGTGATCAGCTTCTGCACCTCGCCATCGGCGAGCGCAGGCAGAGCGAAGCAGACAACGCCTGCGGCAATCAGGAGGCGAGCGATCATCGGTGCGTTTCCTGGTCGAAAGCTGGAACAGCCTGTTTTCTCGTTTGGCATACAACTTACCCGTTCGCGGTGACCTGTCATCCGTGCTTAACAGCGATCAGCTTAAAAATCGTGGTTTCGCCGATGCGGATCTTGCTTACGGGATCGTCAGGGTGGCTGAGCAGCGCGCTAGCTCCGCGCCTGCGGGCTCTTGGCCATGGCGTCATCGGCCTCGATCCCGCCCGGACGGCGCAAACGCAGGTGATCGGCTCGGTCGCCGACCGTGATCTGGTCATGCGGACGATCAGGGAAAACCGCATCGAGGCGATCGTCCACAGCGGCGCGCTGCACAAGCCGGACATCGAACACAGCCGTAATGAGGATTTCATCGAGACGAATGTGCGCGGCACGCTCAACCTGCTCGACGCGGCGGTGACATCAGGCGTTCAGCGCTTCATCTTCACGTCGACGACCTCGCTGATGATCTCGAAAGCCATACGCGCCGGCTTGACCGGCGGTACGCGCAAAGCCGCCTGGCTGACGGAAGACATGTCGCCCGAGCCGCGCAACATCTACGGCGTCACCAAGCTTTCGGCCGAGCATCTTTGCCGCCTCTATCACATCCAGTCCGGTCTGCCGGTGATCGTGCTGCGCACCGCCCGGTTCTTTCCCGAGGCAGACGACATGGCGCACGCCATCGAGCAGTCGGACGCCAACTCCAAGGCCAATGAGCTGTTGTTCCGCCGGCTGACCGTGGAAGATGCCGCCGAGGCCCATGTCGCGGCGCTGGAGAAGGCGCCACAACTGGGCTTCGACATCTTCATCATCTCGGCGCCAACGCCGTTCCGGCCCGATGATTGCGAGGCATTGATCGCCGACGCGCCGTCCGTCGTCGCGCAATATTTTCCGGAATTTCCGGCGCTCTATGCGCGAAAGGGCTGGACGATGTTTTCCTCGATCGACCGCGTCTACGACGCCTCGCGGGCGCGGGACAGGCTGGGCTTCGTCTGCAAGACGAGCTTTGCCGATGTGCTTGCCGCGCTTGCGGCGGAATAGAAGCGCCGCTATCCGTCACGACTGTTTTTAAGCGGGAGATGTCCGTGGGAATAACAATCCACTTCGAGGGACAGTTACGGGGACACGAGCAATATGTTGCTCTGGTACGGGAAGCCAAGGCGTTTGCCACCACTCGAGGCTGGTCGGTTCGGGTGATCGATGAACATGAGATGAAGCGCAATCGTACCGTCGATGAACGTGACGTGGAATACATTGGTCCGGTCTTCGGAATAGAGCTGCAGCCACATCCTAATTCGGAACCGCTTCGTCTTGAGTTCGACAAGCACTTCTTCATTCAACAATATTGTAAGACTCAATTTGCAGGATCAGACGCGCATATCGAGATCATCCAGCTTCTTCGTGAACTTACTCACTTGTTTTACAATCTCGATGTCATAGATGAAGGGGAGTATTGGGAACTGGATGATCGGTCAATTCTGCAAGGTAATTTCGACAGCGTCGAAGCCATGATTGACGAGATATTGCGCAAAGATCCAACTGCGCGGGGGCCGATCCGCTTTGAAACCGGGCGCATTGCCGATGTCACATCGGATCGGCGAGCCGATGGCGAGTAATCGGCATCCTCAGAGCCATTAGCGTTAACAGGACGTTGGTTCTTTCACCGACTGTGCGCGGCGCTGGCCAGCTCCGTCGTCAGGTCGCCATAGCCGGTCGAGCGGCGCTCATAGGCGAGGCCGAGCATTTTCGCGGCCTTCTCGGCGACCTTGTCGAGTTCCGGGTCGTCGGTCTGGGCGATATAGACCAGCTTCTCGTAATTGCCGAAATAGTCCTTGATCAGCTCGGGATGCCTGTCGAGGCCGAGCGGCTTCATGAAGAAGGCGTCGAACTGCCGGCACAGGAAATCGGTCATGTAGAACGACATCATGTCGTCGTCGGCGACCTTAGCATAGGCGTCCATGCCCTGGTAGAAGGCAAAGCAGTGCGGCCCGGCCATGCGCTCGACGCCATGCTTCTCGCAGACGCGGTCAAGCAGGCCGCCGGTGCCGCAATCGGCGTAGCCGACGAAGATGTATCTATAGCCGTCCGCCTTGGCCTTCTCGATTGCCTTGTCCATGGCCGGCGCGATGCGGTCCGGGTAGAAATGGAACTCCGCCGGCAGGCAGGTCAGGTCGAGATGGTCGAGCCCCAGCTGCTCCTTGACGGCCAGAACTTCGCGCGCAATCATCCCGCAGGCGATGACAAGCAGCCTGTCGCCTTGATCGGGTTGTAGCTTTCGCGCAATGCTCATGGAACCAGTCTAACCGATTTTCGTTGCTGTCCCACGAATCTATCTGTTGAGGGAGATACCAAATTCATGAAACCGCTACGCATTGCACCGATCGCCATTCTCGCTTGCGCCCTGGCACTTTCGGCCTGCGCCAACACCGTCCGTGGCGTCGGCAGGGACGTCAAATCGACAGCCAACGCGGTTGAGGACACGGTCGAGAACCCCTGATCCGCAGTCTCGCCAAAGCGCATTACTCTCAAGATAGTTCAAGCGATGCGCATTAAGTCCTTGTGACATCTGGGAACAAGAAAGTCGTGCTGCAAGGCTCGGATCGGGCGGGCACGAAAAGTTGACTTTTCGAGCGGGGGATATGCCGTTAATCTTTTCTGGTACCCTTAACAACGAAGCTAGGAGCCATAGGATGAAGACCGCTCTCTTAGTTGTCGCCGCTCTGGGCCTTTCGGTGTCCGGCGCCGCAGCGGAATGTGTTGGCCACACTAAAACGACGGCTTCCGTAGATCAGCAAACCAAAGCTGCAAGCGTAGATCAGCAGACCAAAGTCGCAAGCGTCGCGAATACGCCCACAACTGCCGAAACGCCGATCCTGAAAAAGGAAGAGGCGAAAAAGTCAAAATAGGCGCTTCAACCCGCCCGAACGCTCCGAGCGAGGCTTGCCGCGCTCAACTTCCCGTCCAAAGTTTCACCGGGTATGTTCGCTGCGGGGCGCTGTTGCTTGTTGATGTCAAGACATGCCAGCGTCGCGCGCCGCCTCGGCCTGGCAGAGCATAAGTACGGGCTGTCGTACTTATGCTTTGGTCTCCTCCTTGGTCTGCCATCCCCCAGCCGCGCGGGCGGAATATCTAAATATCCTGCGATCGCCATCCCAACGGCTATTTCCATAAGCCCATTGCAACGTCGTGACGAGCAAGCAGCAACAGGTGGTGGCTATGGCACCTAGGGTGGTGGCAAATGAACGTTTGCAGTGCGCCTAGGGAGATCCGCCTTTGAGGGCGATCAGGCCGATCAGGATTGCGCTTGCCGCAGCAATCGACGCCCACCAAGTCGCATCGCGCGAAGGTCGCCAATGTCGGCGGTGTCTAGCGCGCTTTCGCCACTGACCAGACCGATTATCGTAGCGCGATTTTTCCACCCCTCCCACTCCCAGAGTCAACAATGCGTTTGTTGCCGATTGGAGACCAGACGCGCGCCCAAGGGTCGGCTTTAGGCGGCGCGCGCCAAGCCAACGGCTATTCCCAAGGCGATCGGCCCGCGCATGGCGGGAGTGCAGGTTTTAACCTCACCGATCGAAACCGACTTCATCACAATGAACGGCGACAATCTCAAAGAGTCAGGGCATGACCGGCGCATCGGAATTCTGCTGGATCGAATAGATGTGTTGGCTGGGAAATAGCACAGTTAGGCGCTCCGCGAAGGTAATCGCTGAGGCTGAGCGCGCCGAACGCGCCGCAAAGACGGCAAGATTGAAATCGCTTCGCATGGCAACTCAGAGTGACTTGAATGTTTCGTTTCCGGAGGAGCTCGATTGCTCGCTCCTCGTCGCGGCACTGATTCATGGCGAATCATCGGGCCAGCCTTTCAACCGTCCCAATGATGGCTTTGGCAAGGGCTTCGCCTTCATGGACAGGCTCGGAACCGAATAGCAACAAAACTGCTTCCGCGCTCGGAAGCAAGCCGGGCCGGCAGGTCTGTTCAAAAGCCATGCGAACCAGTTTGAGGGCGGCCCAGGCGCTGCGGATGTTCTGTTGGACTTCCATGCTAGCGCACCATGTCCACGCAGCGGCTTCTTGCGCTCCTGCGGCCGGTATTTCTCCACCCGCCTGACCTTATCCAAACCCACCGTAACCAGCGATCCAAGGTCGATCGTCACCTTGCCGGCCTCCTCGTCTATGCGCGTAATCTCGCCAGAAGCTCAATATGCTGGCCGCGCTTGACCCTTGTAGAATCGCGGATGGAGTGCGGGAATCCGTAGGAGGGGATGGAGACGCTTACGCGGTCCCTCGCTTACCCGCCTTCGCACTGTGGCTGTGATCGCCACCAGTCAAAAGGTTGCTGATATACGAGACAACGCGCTTCGCTCTAGCGGGAACGGCCCAGCGGCTTGGTTGCGAGGGGGACTGGCAGCTGGAGGCCGCTGGGCCTTGCCAGCTAGCTTAAGAGGAGGCGCTGTGCTGGCTGACCAAAAACTTACGCTCAAGGCAACGGAATAGCATCATTCGAACGAACACTGTTCGTCGGCATGTTCCTGATGCTGGACATCCGAAGGGCAAGGCAGGCCAGCGGACAATGAGGAGCCGCATTTTGCCCCCATGTCGAGAGGCTGGCGGAACCTATTGTTCGGTCGGCAGCGGCTCATGGTCGGGGAGATGATGATGCAGCACCTCGGCAAGATTCCGCTTGTCGAACGTTTGGGCCACAAACGGGGCAGAACTCGAGGTAGCCTTCTCCGTCGTTGGCAGGCGTCCCGTGGCGCTTGCCCTTGATGCTGGTTGCGGGGTGTTGATTCGATCTCGTCTCACGTTTGGTCGCTACCGTGCGTTTGATAGACGGCCCGACAGCCAATCGGGGGGCGACAAGCTGGCCGCCGGGCCTAGCCAGCGGGCAATTGGGTCCGTTCGCCGGTTGGGCCGAATTATAGGTCATTTCATGCAACATTTCTAATTTAGTAAAATGGTCATGATCCGTTCCCTTAGTCATCAAACCGGATGAGCCTAGAGTCAATTTGGTGCCTAACGGGAGGAAGAGTGACCGGCATCCCGCCTCCGTTTTGCGGTGCTGATCAAGCGGAACATTAGGAGTTTCTAACAGTTGTCTGGGAGCAGTGGGCCTATCCCCCCGCTTAGCCCCCACTGCAGATCGGGCCGCAGCCCGATCGGCCCGCGCTCAGAGGAGGAGCGCGGGCTTCTCCTTGTCAGTGCGATGCAGATAAGGGGTGGCCGGCGCCGCTTTGGGGGGCGTTGGGGTAGAGTGCCTTGTAGGGCGCCGGCCGGGCGGCGTTGGGGTCCGCCGCACGAATAAGCTACCAGAGGTTAGGTCCGTGGGTATGGCGTGATCGCGGAAGTACCGTACTTCCAATAGCTAGCCGGCCAGCGCCATGCCGACGGCAATGCCTATGCCGATCGAGAAATCCAGTGGCGATTGGGCCCGGGGCCGACGGCACCGGGCCAGTCCCTGCGGGGAATTGGCTAAAGAGCTCAGGCCGAAGCGCGGACGTTGTGCTTGCGCTTCATGAAGTCCTTGGCGGTCTCGACCGCCACGGCAGCGTCGCGGCAATAGGCGTCGGCGCCGACTGCCTTGCCGAACTCCTCGTTGAGCGGCGCGCCGCCGACCAGCACGACATAGTCGTCGCGGATGCCCTTTTCCTTCATCGTATCGATGACCACCTTCATGTAAGGCATGGTCGTCGTCAGCAGCGCCGACATGCCGATGATGTCAGGCTGGTGCTGTTCGATGGCGTCGAGATATTTTTCCACCGCATTGTTGATGCCGAGGTCGATGACGTCGAAGCCGGCGCCCTCCATCATCATGCCGACAAGGTTCTTGCCGATGTCGTGGATGTCGCCCTTGACGGTGCCGATCACCATCTTGCCCTGCTTTGGCGCGCCGGTGGCGACGAGCAGCGGACGCAGGATGAACATGCCCGCCTTCATCGCGTTGGCCGACAACAGCACTTCCGGCACGAACAGGATGCCGTCGCGAAAATCCTCGCCGACGATGCGCATGCCTTCGACCAGCGCCTCGGTCAGCACCTTGTAAGGCGCCCAGCCGCGCTCGAGAAGGATGTTTGTGCCTTCCTCGATCTCTTCCTTCAGCCCGTCATAAAGATCGTCGTGCATCTGCTGCACGAGTTCGTCGTCGGAAAGCTCGGAAAGGATGATCTCGTCGTCGGCCATTTTTAATCCAGCTCCTTGCCGCACGGATACAGTTGCGGGGCCTCAAATATCACGTCAATACCTAACCCGCTACAGGCTTGCGTCCATAGCTGATTTGCGACTTCCCGCAAAAGGAAAGCGACTGCAAATCTATTGGAATTCTTGTCGATTTTGCGACAGGCGTTGGCGCTGGCGGGCCGTTTCGAATAGGGTGCATGACTACGATCCGGCCAGAAGCCGCGATATGCGGCCATAACAATTGCGCCAGAACAAAGTCAGGGAAGAACGATCATGAGTGAGAACGCGCCGGTCGACCAGGAAGCGTCAAACGCGCGGCGCGGACGCGCCGCCAGCGGAGGTGCTGCTGCCCGGCGGGCGGCGCGCTCGGGTGGCGGCCCCGGCACCCAGCTCACCTACATCAAGCGCAAGATCAACGTTTATGAGGTGTTGGACGAGGAAGGGCTGGCGCTGATCGAGAAGAACACCGACACGGTGCTCGAGGAGATCGGCATCATCTTTCGCGACGACGCCGAGGCGCTGCAACTGTGGAAAGAAGCCGGCGCCGACGTCAAGGGCGAGCGCGTGCATTTCCCGAAGGGGCTCTGCCGCTCACTTTTGAAAACCGCGCCGTCCGTCTATACCCAGCATGCCCGCAATGCAGAACGTTCGGTGCAGATCGGCGGCAACGCCACGGTCTTCGCGCCGGTCTACGGCCCGCCCTTCGTGCGCGACCTCGATGGCGTTAGGCGCTATGCGACGATCGAGGATTTCCAGAATTTCGTGAAGCTCGCCTATATGGCGCCGTCGATCCACCATTCGGGCGGCACGGTGTGCGAGCCGGTCGACGTGCCGGTCAACAAGCGCCATCTCGACATGATCTACAGCCACATCAAATATTCGGATAAGCCGTTTATGGGCTCGGTCACCGCGCCGGAGCGCGCCGAAGACACGGTTGCGATGGCCAAGATCGTGTTCGGCGACGATTTCGTCGAGAACAACACGGTGCTGACCAGCCTGATCAACGCCAACTCGCCGATGGTGTTCGACGAGACCATGCTGGGCGCGCTGAAAGTCTATTCGCGCCACAACCAGGCCTGTATCGTCACGCCGTTCATTCTCGCCGGCGCAATGAGCCCGGTGACGGTCGCCGGCACGCTGACCCAGGTTCTGGCCGAAGTGCTGGCCGGCGCGTCGTTCACGCAGCTGATCCGGCCGGGCGCGCCGGTGCTGTTCGGCACCTTTGCCTCGTCGATTTCGATGCAGTCGGGCGCGCCGACCTTCGGCACGCCGGAGCCGTCGCTCGTCTCTTATGGTGCGGCGCAACTCGCCCGCCGGCTTGGCCTGCCGTTCCGCACCGGCGGCTCGCTGTGTGCTTCGAAGATACCGGACGCGCAGGCGGCTTATGAGAGCGCCAACACACTGAACTCGACGATCCTCGCCGGCACCAACTTCGTGCTGCACTCGGCCGGCTGGCTCGAGGGCGGGCTCGCCTCCTGCTACGAAAAATTCATGATGGACATCGACCAGCTCGGCATGACGCAGAAGTTCTCGGAAGGCGTCGACCTGTCGGAGAACGGCCAGGCGATGGATGCCATTCGCCAGGTCGGTCCGGGCAGCCACTATCTCGGCTGTGATCACACCCAGGCCAATTTTCAGACCGCCTTCTACCGTTCCAATATCGCCGACAACAATTCCTACGAGCAGTGGTTGGCCGAGGGCGAAAAAACCGCGCCGCAGCGCGCCAACGAGCTCGCCCGCCGCTGGCTGGAAAGTTACGAGGCGCCGCATCTCGATCAGGGTATTGACGACGGGCTGAAGGAGTTCATCGCCAGGAAGAAGGCGTCGATGGCCGACGCCTTCACCTGAAAGGAGCCCGAGTCAGGCGGGGCTAAAGTCGCCAACATCATCCACAAGGAAGTCTGGCGGAGCGCCTTCTCCGAGCCGGACAAGAAGGGGTGACTCCTGCGCGCAGCCTGATCGAAAATATCGCGGCAGCGCTTTCCGCCCACGGCCTCGTGCTTCGCGGCGGCTTCAATTTTGCAGGCGGTGAGGAAACACCCTCCGGTCTCTCCGGCGCAGCCGCCATATCCGTGCTGCTGGTCGGGCAGGCGGGCGCCGCGCCATGGCCGCATTTCCTGCGCTGGCGGGAAGGCCAATCGGGGACCATCGCCAATCCGCTCGACAAATGGTCGCGAGAAGTAATCGGCGCAGTGGCGGAGACATTCGGGGCGCGCGCCGCTTCGCCCTCCGACAGACCGTATCTGCCGTTCCAGCAATGGGCGATGCGGGCGGAGGGCTTGCGGTCGTCGCCGCTCGGCATCCTCATGCATCCGCAATACGGGCTCTGGCACGCCTATCGCGGCGCGCTGCTGTTCGAGGACGAGATTGCGCTTCCAGAACCCCGCGACGTGATTCACCTTTGTGATGCATGTCTCGAAAAACCCTGCCTGAAATCCTGTCCGGTCGACGCTTATTCTGCGGATGGTTTCGCGCACAAAGCCTGTCTGGCGCATGTGCGTGGGCAAAACGGCGCGCCTTGCCGAACCGGCGGCTGCCTCGACCGCAACGCCTGTCCCTACGGCGCGGCCTACCGTTATCCACCACAGGTTCAGGCCTTCCACATGGCCGCGTTCGCGGGTCTGTAGCGTCGCCGAATGCCGCACGAAATTTTGAATGAGGTTGCCTCATTGCGACTTGCCCTGTTGGCCTGCGTGGATATGTATCGCGCGACAATCGAAGGAGTGGGTGATGGCGAAGCGGGACATTCAGATCAAAACCAGCGACGGCTTGGCAAAAGCCGGTTTATTCCGCTCGGCGGCCCCGGCCAAGGCCGCAATCATCCTCTATATGGACGCTTTTGGTCCGCGGTCGGCGCTCGACCAAATGGCGGAACGACTTGCAGGCGACAATTGCGCGGTGTTGGTCCCGGACCTTTTCTACCGCAACGCGCCCTACGGCCCTTTCGAGGCCAAGACCGCATTCAGTGACGAGAAGCGCAAGGCTGCCATCATGGGTCTCCTCAGCGGCACGACGCAGGACATGACCATCCGCGACAGCGGCGCCTTCCTCGATGCGCTCGATGCCGAAGGCGTGACCGGACCGGTCGGCGCCGTCGGCTATTGCATGGGCGGAGCGCGGGCGCTGAACGCCGCTGCGGCCTATCCCGACCGCATCATTGCCGCGGCCAGTTTCCATGGCGGCAATCTGGCGAGCGATGCCGCCGACAGCCCGCACCGGAAGGCTGCGTCGATCAAGGCGCGGGTCTATGTCGGCACTGCGGGCGTGGACAGAAATTTCCCGCCGGAGCAGTCGGCACGGCTGGCCGAAGCGCTGCGCACGGCTGAAGTCGACCATGTCATCGAGAACTATGCCGGTATGGCGCATGGCTGGTGCGTGCCGGACCACAGCGCCTTCGATGCAACCGGCGCCGAGCGCCACTGGAAGCGGCTGACGACGCTGTTCACGGAGACGCTAGGGTAGGGCGCAGATGGTCGTCATGTGACCGCCTGCCAAAAATTTCTTCCATCATCCCAAGGAATCGCCATTAGCCTTCGTCCAACAGGCAAATGATGGCGCTGATGCTGGATGAAAGCGAAGCCTCCGACGCCGAGTTGATCGGGCGGGCGAAGGGCGGAGACAGGGGGGCTTTCGGCACATTGCTCGAAAGGCACTATGATTTCGTCTATCGCGCCGCCTATCGCTGGTGCGGGAAAAAGGCCGATGCCGAGGATATCGCCCAGGAAGTTTGCGTCCGCCTTGGCCGGGCGATCCGCGATTATTGTGGCAACGGCGCCTTCACCACCTGGCTCTACACCATGACGCTGAATGCAGCGCGCGACATGATGCGCAAGACCGTCCGCGAGACGACCAAGACCGAAGCCTACGGCGCTTACGAGCGGATCTCGGGAGAAGCTCCGGTCGAGCCCGAAGATCCGGCCGAGGCGCTTTGGGCGGCGGTGCGGATGCTGCCGGGCAAGCAGCGCGACGCGGTGCTGCTCGTCTATGGCGAAGGGCTGAGCCACGCAGTTGCCGCCGAGGCGATGGGCATCTCGGAGACGACGGTTTCCTGGCACATCCATGAAGCGAAGAAACGGTTGAAGACGCTCCTGCTTTCAGCCGGGGAAGTGTAATCATGGTCGACGACAACGAACTCAACAGGCTGCGCGACATCGCAACGCCGGCACCGGGCACCGACGCCAAGACGCGTGCCTTCGAGGCCGCCATGCGGGCCTACGACCTGGACGAAAAAACTTCACCCGCAGCCCAAGGATCGGCGAACGGGCTGCGTCTCACAGAGCGAGCACAAAACCTCTGGAGCGAAATCATGCAAAAGAAACTCTTCGCTACCCCGGCCATTGCCGGGCTCGTCGCCCTGCCGATCGCCGGATACGCCACCATCTATATGCTGCAGGAGCAGCCGTTCTATTCCGGTGGGGACGAGAAGATCACGGAAACGCTGGCCGACAAACCAGTGGCTAATGCGCCGCCAACGGCGAGACCGCTCACCGTGGCCGAGGCCGACAGGCGGAAGAAAGCCGACGACGAAAGCCGCGACGCAGCCGAGGCGCTTGCGCCGGCATCGCCGCCGAAGCCAGAATCGGCGGCCGTCGGCGGCATGGCAAGGCAAGGTGCGCTGACCCGCAATGCGCCCCCGCCGGCGCCGAGCCGCGAGTTCGCACTGGACGGCGGCGCAAGCGCCCCAACGGTCAATGCTATGCCCGGCACAACAGCCGAGTCCAAACTGATGGGGCAGCGGCCTGCCGCTATGCCGGCCGACCAGATGCTGACGCAGGAGCAAAACCGCGACCGCGTCGAGGATTTCAAGACCAATCCGGTGCGTGCCGCGCTCGAAGACCCGGTCTCGACCTTCTCGATCGATGTCGACACGGCCTCCTATTCCTTCGTGCGGCGTTCGCTGAAGGAAGGTTTCCTGCCGCAGGCCGACACGGTCCGCGTCGAGGAGATGATCAACTACTTCCCCTATGATTGGAAAGGTCCTGAGACCGCCTCGACGCCGTTCAACTCGACCGTTAGCGTCATGCCAACGCCATGGAATGGGCACACTAGGCTGATGCATGTCGCCATCAAAGGTTTCGACGCGAAGCCGGCCGAGCAGCCCAAGGCCAATCTGGTCTTCCTGATCGACGTGTCGGGCTCGATGAACGAGCAGGATAAGTTGCCGCTCTTGCAGTCCGCCTTCCGACTTCTGGTCAACAAATTGAAGCCCGACGACACGGTTTCGATCGTCACCTATGCGGGCGATGCCGGCACTGTCCTGGAGCCGACGAAGGTTTCGGAGAAGGACAAGATTCTCAATGCCATCGACACGTTGGCGCCCGGCGGCAGCACGGCCGGCGAGGCGGGTATCAAGGAAGCCTACAGGCTGGCGCAGAAATCCTTTGTCGACGACGGGATCAATCGCGTGATGCTCGCCACGGACGGCGACTTCAATGTCGGCCAGACCGACGACGACGATCTGAAGCGATTGATCGAAAAGGAGCGTAAGACCGGCGTGTTCCTGTCGGTGTTCGGTTTCGGTCGCGGCAATTTGAACGATCAGATGATGCAGACCATCGCCCAGAACGGCAACGGCACCGCCGCCTATATCGACACTTTGGCCGAGGCGGAGAAGGTGCTGGTCGAGGATGCGTCTTCGACGCTGTTCACCATCGCCAAGGACGTGAAGATCCAGGTCGAGTTCAACCCGCAAAAAGTCTCGGAATACCGGCTGATCGGCTACGAGACCCGCGCCTTGAATCGCGAGGATTTCAACAACGACCGCGTCGATGCCGGCGAGATCGGCTCCGGCCATTCGGTCACTGCGATCTACGAGATCACGCCGAAAGGCAACGGCGCCGAGCAAATCGATCCGCTGCGCTATGGCCAGGCTGCAGTGAACAATGGCGGCGTCGCCAATGCCGACGAATATGCGTTCGTGAAGATCCGCTACAAGTTGCCGAATGAGGATGCCTCGAAGCTGATCACCACGCCGGTGACATCGGCCAATGAAGTGGCTGATTTCGACCAGGCCAGCACCGACCAGCGTTTCTCCGTTGCCGTCGCGGCCTTCGGCCAGAAGCTGCGCGACGAGGATGCGACCGCGAAGTTCGGCTACGACAAGATCATGGAGATTGCCACTGCCGCCCGGGGAGCCGACCCGTTTGGGTACCGGTCCGAGTTCCTCTCGCTGGTGCGCCTTGCCTCGGCGCTCGGCGGTAACCGGTAATGGTGATGACGGCCGGTTTCCTCAGATAGAATCGTTCTGATACGGAAAACCGACACACGGCCGTGAGACAGGCCGGCGAGGAAAACCTTGCCGGCCCTTTTTTCAACATTTGTCAGGCGCGGCTGCGTCGGCGCTCGCGGCGGGCTTCGCTGGTCTCGGCGGTGTTGACTGTCGCCTGCTTGTTGCGCATCGGGCCGATGCGCTCGACGATTTTCTCGACGGTCGGGCGATCCGATCTGGTGTGCGCGTCGAGTGCCTTGCGCATGGCGGCTAGGTGGGCGAACGAGGTGCCGCAGCAACCGCCGACGATTTTGGCGCCGGCATCGACGGCGAGCCTGACATAGTCGGCCATCAATTCGGGCGTGCCGGAATAGTGGATTTCGGCGCCGCGGAATTCCGGAATGCCGCAATTGCCCTTGACGATCACCGTCGCCTCCGGCTTCGCCTCGGTCATATCGAGCAGCGAGGCGAGGATGTCGGAGGCGCCGACACCGCAATTGGCGCCGACACCGAGCGGCGCCTGCGATAGCCCATCGGCGACGCCGTGGATGTCCTTCGGCAATAGCCCCATCATGGTGCGGCCGGCGGTGTCGAAGGAGCCGGTATAAGTATAGGGCAGGCCGACGCGGATCGCGGCTTCGGCTGCGGCGCGGATTTCGTCCGGCGCCGACATGGTCTCGATCCAGGCGACTTCGGCACCGCCGGCCTTCAGGCCCTCGATCTGTTCGGCAAAGGCCTCGACCGCCTCGTCATAGGTCATGGCACCGAGCGGCACCAGCAACTCGCCGGTCGGGCCGACCGAACCCGCCACGATGACCTTGCGGCCGGCTTTATCGGCGACAGCGCGGGCGATCTCGGCGGCGCGCTTGTTCAGCGCATGCACGCGGTCTTGCGCATGGTGCAGCTTCAGCCGGTGGCGGGTGCCGCCGAAGGAGTTGGTGAGAATGATGTCGGCGCCGGCATCGACAAAGTTCTGGTGCAGGCTGGTGATGGTGTCGGGAGCCGTCTCGTTCAGCAACTCTGGAGCCTCGCCGGCCTCGAGCCCCATGGCGAACAGATTGGTACCGGTGGCGCCATCGGCAAGCAGAACGCCCTTTTCGGCAAGCAGCGCGTCAATTGGATTCGTCATTGGAAATACGCCTTCCGGGAATTCTTTGTCGAGATAAGGATATAAAGAAATCTTTATATGGCGTCAATGTCGGCGCGGCAAACAAGCCGTCAAAATCGCGTCTCCGCCAGCCTTTGCGTAAAGCTGGCCGCCTCATGCGCGTTGACGTCGGCGGCGCGGATCAGATTGTCGAAATGGCTGGTCAGCGTGCGGACCGGCTGGGTCGCGTTCAGCACCAGATACATGTCGCCGACATAGATGGCGGCGCGATAAGGCCCAAAGATGGTGTAGGGGATCGAATAGCGCATGCGCCCGTCATAGAGAAACAGGCGGAAGGTGGGATAAAGGTCGTCGAGCAGCGTCGCCATGTGAAGAAGCTGCTGGTGGCGGTCGGCCTCAGGGAAACGGTCCCAGACGCCCAGTCCGCGCGCAAAGATCTCCAGCGTGTGGCGCGGCATGCAGACTTCCATGTCGGTTTCAGGCCGCCGGTTGTAGTCGATGCGGTACTGCGTCTCACCGGCCTGCGCCTCGCGGCTCTTGTTGGCAATACCAGCCTCGTAGTCGACAAGCGCCTCGGTGCGCAGAAGGTCGGGAATGCCGGCCGGCACGTAACGGATTTTCGTGCCCGCAGCCTCGGCATGCCATTTGGCCAGCAGCGTGCGGTCGAAGCCGTCGGCCGCTTCCTCGATCTCCAGGCTTTCGCGGATTTCACCGGTGACGCCTTCGTCCTGGCTGAGGCCAAGCAGCCAGTCGAGCGACACCTTGAATTCGGCGGCGATGTTGAGCAGCGTTTCGGCGCGGGGAAGGCGTGTCGAGGCGCCGGACAGCAACTGCGAAAGCGCCGAGCGGTCGATGCCCACCGCCGTCGCGAAGGCGGACTGGTTCAAGTCGGATCGTGTCAGGAGCATTTTCATGCGCTCCCGAAAGATCGTCGACAGGTCGCGTTTGTCCATATCGTCATTCCGGCTATTGGGAGGAAAAAAATCCGCCGAGGCCACTAAACTGGCACATCGGGCGTAAATGAATCCGCCAGCTCGTTTACAATTAATAACATGTGCGGCTTAAAATGCGCAATCGCAACATTTTGTGCGCTTTGTCTCATTGCAGCATCTCAATGCTCCTGACACAATGCTGTCAGGAATCAAAACGGTTCCGGCGACTGGAAGGGCAGTGGTCGATCCATGACGAGCATGAATAACAGACGACGCAATGCACCGGCCATCGAATGGCCGACCGTGTTTCTCGCGTTCTTCTGTTACGGCACCTGGCTCGCAGCCGGCCTGTTCCTGTGGCCGTCCTATCCGCTGCTGGCGCTCGTCGTTCTGGCCTTGATGGCTGCGCTGCAATCCTCGCTGGCGCACGAAGTCCTGCACGGCCATCCGACCCGCAATGCGCAGCTCAACGAAGCTTTCGTCTTCCTGCCGATCGGTCTCGTCTGGCCGTTCCGTCGGTTCAAGACCATCCATCTGCGCCACCATGCCGACGAACGGCTGACCGATCCGCTTGACGATCCTGAAAGCTACTACAAGGCGCTGTGGCACCATGACGAATTGCCGCCGGCGATGAAGTTCCTGCTGAAAATCAACAACACCATGATCGGCCGCCTCATTCTCGGCCCGTGGCTGTCGTGCACCGGCTTCTTCATCGACGATGCCAAGCAGATGCTTGCCGGCGACAAGGTGATCCGCAAGGCATGGCTGCTGCACGCCATCGGCCTCGCCGTGGTGCTGGCGGTCGTGCAGTTCGGCTTCGGCATCCCGCTGTGGCTCTACGTGCTGGTGCCGGTGTGGCTCGGCCAGTCACTGATCTCGATCCGTACCTTCGCCGAGCATCAGTGGTCGGAGCATCCGGAAGGCCGCACGGTGATCGTCGAGCGTTCGCCGCTGTCGTTGCTGTTCCTCAACAACAATTTGCATTTCGTCCATCACAAGAGCCCGACGGTGGCTTGGTATCGGCTGCCGAAGTTGTTTCGCGAGCGCCGTGACGAGTGGCTACGGATGAACAATGGCTACGCCTATCCAAACTATTTCGCGCTACTCAAGGCTTATGCGTTCAAGGCGAAGGAGCCGATCGTACACCCGGTGCTGCGGCGCACGCCGGAGCCGGGCCGGGCGTTCAAGCCGCGCGTTCGGGCGCGCAGCCTCAATGGGCTTGGCAGTGCACCGGTGCCCGCCGAGCCGCCGAAAGAATGAATTTTGCGGCATCGCCGGCTGCGATGCCCAGGTGCGCGTCAATGGTCTCGTCAGTCTCTCAGCGTAACGACCAAAATCCCGGCATGAGCAATTTCGTTGCCGCCTTGCCGATGTATGACTGGCCCGAAATGCGGAGCGAGGTCGATGCCGAATGGGCACGGCTGCGTGATGCCTTCCGGCAAAGAGGCATCGACGCGCCGCAGACCATCGCTCGCGTCAATGCCGATCTGTGGCCTGTAGACGGCGGCATCCGTGACGCCGCCGGAAAGGTGATCGCGCCCGATCCAGCGACGCTGCCGCCGGACGAACTGGATTTTCACGGGCTTTGGCTGCATCCGGCGCTGCTGTTCGCACAGACCTGCTGGGGGCCGATGGAACTCGGCCTGTCGGAGCATGTCCAGGTGGTCGGCCAGCCGAGCTACGACGCATACGAGGGCGGGCAGGGCGAACTCTATTCGAGCGCCATCGTGATGCGCGCGGACGGCTCGCCGTCTGTTCGAGCACCTGATGACGGCAGCCCTCTTGTTCCTCTCGACCTGCTGCGCAGCATGCGTTTCACCTTCAACCACTCCGATTCGATGTCGGGCTTCGTCGGGCTGACGCGTGACCTGGAGGCGCTGGGCGAAAGCCTGAACATCTTCTCTGAGCGCAGCGAAAGCGGTGGCCACCGCGCCTCGATCGTCGCGATTGCCGAGGGCAAGGCCGATGTCGCGGCCATCGACTGCCAGAGCTGGGCGCTGGCGCGGCGCTTCGAGCCTGCAGCGGAAGCGGTCACGGTCGTCGGTTGGACAAGGCGGCGCAGGGGCCTGCCGTTCATCACCGCCAGGACGACACCGGAGCCGGTCAAGAACATCCTGGTCGACCTGCTGTCCTCTCCCGGAGCCGTCGGCACAACCGTTCGCTAACTCTGATTGGCAATAGACCCAGGCCGGGGCTGATCTTTACGCGACCGTCACCAGGTGCGTGCAACCTGCGCGCGACTTCGCGGGGACAGCACCATGGCCGTGGCAACCATTCAGAGATGGACATTTCGGACAGTGCTGCTGGTCCTGGGGCTGGCGGCCCTGCCATGCCTGCTCTTGCCGCAGATCGCGATCGTCGCGGCGATCAGCATCGTGGGCATCCCGCTCGCCCTGGCGATGGCGCTGATCCCGCCGGTGTTCCTGTTCCTGCTGTTGACATGGGCCATCAGCTTCGGGGTCCCGGCCCGACTGGCCTGGTTGACGAGCCCGCTGATCGCGGTGGCGCTGCTTGCGTTGCCACCTTTCATAATCAACAGGTCAATGGACCAGACCACGATGGCGCTGGTATCGGGCGACAACGACCGGATCGTGCGGCCGTTCCGGGCCGAGACGCTGGCGGTTCGCTCCGGCCGGACAGTCCTCTGGAAAAAGACCCAGACCCGCTGTGATGATTTCTGCATGCGTGCGCTGCTGACCCGCAGCGCCCGGCGTATCATGGTGCTCGACTATGCCGCGGACATGCCGGAGCCGGACTTTTCAGCCATCGTCCGGACTTTCCACATGGAGCGCCGGACCTCATGCCCGCCAGTCGAGCTTGTCGACATTCGCCTCCTTGATCTCGACAAGGGTCCGCGGCGCGGAATGCGCCGAAGGCTTCGGAGCGCATGCGGCTCGAAATCGCCAAGGGCAATTGCCTGATCGAATCCGAGGCGCCACTTGCCGAAGCTGACACGGTGATCAGCGCCGGGCAGATCGAGCGTGGGGCGAACGACTACCAGGCGGGGCTCAATCCGACCGCCGACACGATGTCGGTCTACCGCATCTCTGTGCACAACAAGGACGGAGCAACCTTCTCCGAGGTCTACAGATGGACGGGCGTTGCTTCCTACCGGCTGCTGCTCCTGCTTTTGCCGAGCTATGTGACCGGCTATCAGTTCGATATTCGCGTTGGCTTCCCGAGAACGCTCGACCTCACCCATATCGTCCAATTCGCAGATCGGCCCGATTGGAGCGCGTTTGTAATCGGCACGCTCGGCATGGACCTTACGCTGCCAGCGGTCGACGGTTCGGAAGATGCTGCTGCCATCCTGGCAGCGAAGCTCAGTCAGCCAGGCCCCATCGACGCCGTCACCAACTCTCTCGTCAATGATTTCTTCGATAGGCTGCGCGACAGACGGGCTGCGGCGCAGGCCGATGTCGATCTGGCCATAGCGATTCTCGGCGACCGACGTCTGGACGTTCCGGACAGCGTCTTCGCAGCGGCGAACTATGCGAAGGATGTGGCGCCCGAGAGCATGGTGCGGCTTGCCGACGCGCTTTTCGCGCGGCTTTTCGAACTGGACATCAAGGTCAGCAAGTTCGATAACATCGAAGCACCGCAGGCCGGGCGCCTGGCCAGCGCGATCCAGTACCTGCCCGAACAGGTGATCCCGGAGCACCGTGCCGATCTCGAAAGACTGGCAAAGGATACGCCCCGGCGCGTCGCCGCTTTTCCGGCTCTGACGAGGCTTTCCGTGCTCGGTGCCGATGCCATTCCGACAATGCTCTATTTGATTGACGACGCGGTGCTGCAGCCGCGCGACAAGGGCAATTTCTGGCAGCATTCCTACCTGGCGGGAGTGCAGGGCCTTTGCCAACTCGGCGAGCGAGGCGCTCCCGCCATCGAGCCATTTCTGGAGCGTATCCGGGCGGGGATCATCCCGCTGCATGCCAGCTATGGTGACCTGGCGATCAACACGTTGGCCGGCATGGGCGCCGACAAGGATACGCTCCGGCAAGTCTTTCCGGCCAAGGATCGGGATTCCAATCGGCACGGTTCGACCGCGTCTTTGACCAGGCAAGGCGCAAAATCGACTGCAGCTACTGAGCTTTTCGTCCGTCAGCCGCCGAGCAGCCGCTCGTCGAGCGGATAGGTCGAAAGCTGCTCGTTGCCGGTTTCGGTGATCAGGATCTGCTCTTCGATCTTGACGCCCTCGCGTCCGCCAAGCCGGCCGATATAGCTTTCGACGCAAAGCACCATGCCTGACACGAGCACGCCGTCGGGCGTGTCTTCAGTCCAGTCGATCGCATGCGGCAGCGTCGGGTATTCGTCGGCCAGGCCGACGCCGTGATAGAGCACGCCGTAGCGCGCCGGGAAACAATCTCCGGGCGGCACCGCCGAGCGTTCGACAAGGTCGCGGAAGGATATGCCCGGCTGCATCAGGCGGATGTTGTGGGCGATCTGGTCGGCGGCGATGCGAAACAGCTCGCGTTGCTCGTTGGACGGCTCGGTGTCGCCGCAGAGCCAGGTGCGCGACAGGTCGGCGCAGAAACCGTAGGGGCCGATCAGGTCGGTATCGAAAGCGACGAGATCGCCGGCTTCGATCGTTCGCGACGAGCATTCCTGGAACCAGGGATTGGTGCGCGGGCCTGACGTCAGGAGCCGGGTTTCGACCCATTCGCCGCCACGCGCGATGTTGCCGCGGTGGAGTTCGGCCCACAATTCATTTTCGGAAATGCCTGGCCTCAATGCTGCTTCCATCTCGCCCATCGCCGCCTGGCAAGCGACGATCGACCGGCGCATGGCCAGGATTTCGTCGGCCGATTTGATCAGACGTGCATTTTCCATCAGCGCTTCGCCGTTGCCGATCGAGATGCCGAGGCGGGCGAGTTCTTCGACGCCCTCGGGATTGATGTAGTCGACGGCGATGCGGCTGATACCGCCGCCATGCTCCCTCACCAGATCGGCGATGCCGGCCGCCCAGCGGCGGACTTTTTGCTCGGTCAGTTCGCCGCTGTAGAGATACATCCACGACACTGCCGGCCGCACCTCGTCGACGACGCCGGAATGGTCGGAAAGGTGCTCGCAGGAAAAATAGTCGAACAGCACCACCGGGCCTTCGGTGGCAACGTAACAATGTCTTGTCGGATTGTGCGCAACCCAGAGCTGCATATTGGTCGAGTCGGTCGCATAGCGGATGTTGATCGGATCGTAGAGCAGGGCTCCCGCATAGCCGCGGCGCTTCAGCTCGGCGCGGATGCGGTCGAGCCGGTACTGACGCATTGCGGGCAGGTCGGGAGCAGCAATGCCGGCGGCGTGCCACTCGGCTTCCGCCAGTGCGCCATAGCCAAGCACATGCTGGTTGAGCTCAGCGGCCTTCCGCCGCGACTTCAGGCGCAACGCATCGATGGAGCCTGCTTCGTCCGGCTCGAACGGCATGATCCTGCGGTGACGAGGAGGCCGATCAGTCGGGTTCCTGTCCACCCTCGGCTCCTTTGCTGACGCCTTCCTCCGGCGCTGTGGCTTTTTCCGCAGCCATTCTCTTCAATCTTATATACGCGCCGGGCCGGGCAGACTTGTCGGTGCTAGGCAATAGCGGAATCATGATTTGCCTTGGTTGGCCGTCCGGCTCATAACCGGCTTTTTTGAGCTGCTCCAAAATCACCGGCCGCGGATCGTCGCGGTCAAGCCAGACGAGTACGGCCGGCTCTTGCACCAGCCTGTCGAAATTCGGCACTTCCTGGTCAAGCGCGACCAATTTTTCGTCGACCAACCGCAGATTTCCGACCCATGCACCGTCGGATATTGCGGTTTTCACCGGCCCGTCGGCACTCAGCTGGCGATAGAGTGCCGCGTAATCCACCCGGATCATCCGCGAGAGACCACTGGTCCCGTTTATCTGGAAGTACCAAGTGGCGGGCGCGAGCAGAACGGCGATGATCGCTCCGGCCGCGATCACCAGGAGCTGGGCGTCCCTGCCGCGTGGTGAGAGCCGTTCCATATAGGCGGCCATCGCCAGCGGCAAGATGACCAGGACCGGGACCAGCCAACGGGCCTTGACCTCGGTCACGCCGGTGGCCAGCACAAATATCGCCAGCATGGCCAAGCCGAGCGCCAAGGTACGCCACAAGAGAACTTCCCTGGCCGGAGCTTTGGGGCGACGCTCGGAGAAACGAAACCCCGTCAGCGCGAAAGCCAGCGCGGAAACGAGCACCGGCAAGACAGCGAAATTGAAGGTCCCCATGATAAACTTGCCGGCGCCGGTGGCCGCGGCCGTCATGCGCCCCTGCTGTAGGTCTATTCCGAACTTCTCGCCTCTCGCCAGCAAATCGGCAGGATGCATGAGGCTCCAATATGTGGTTGGCGCCAGCACCACTATCGCGACGGCAACGCTGATTGCGAATTTCGGATCGAGGATCGCGTCGCGCAACTCGCGCAGCGACAACACCGCCGCAACAAGCGCTGCCACCAGGAATACGTCGTTGTATTTGGCAAGAATTGCCGCAGCCGTTGCCAAGCCAAACACCGCATAGGCGATCACGCTTCGCCGCTCGATCAGATTAGCCATCGCGAGCAGCAGCAGCGCGCAGAAGCCGACAACGGCGACCGAATGCGACAAGGCCCGCTGCGATTCCCAGGCGATTTGCGGGATTGTGAAAAGTCCGAGCATGGCCGCCGCTGCCGTCGCTTTCGTGTAGCCGAACCGTCGCATGGCGGCGAACACACTGCAGGCGGCGAGGAACAGCACGGAGTATTTGACGAGCTTCAGCGTGAAAATGTTCGTGCCGAAAATTTGCGCGGCCAGCCAATTGATCCATGTGTAGAGAGGCGGTTGCGAGCCGCCATACCCAGCCCAAAGATATGGAAGATAAATCAGCTGCTCCGCGTCATCGACGCCGACGCCAGTTCCTGCCCAAGTGGCCAGCACGGACAATATGACGGTTTGCAAGGCCAAGTAGGCGGCGACCATGACGATCGCCGCCGGGAAGGGGCCGATCCTGCTCTCGGCAAGCCATTCGTCCCATTTCATCGAATACTTCAACGAATTCTCATCGCCGGTGCCAGTTGCCGCCGGCTCCGCTAGCATGAAGACCATGCCCCGCACAATGTGACAGCCGTGATCGCTGCCGGAGCGGCGGGCAGGCAAGTCGAATCGCACCGTCGCTCTCTCTTTTGTTCTGGCATCGGATTTCCTCAAATCGGTCCCACGCCCGGGTCAAGCGCGAGGGCTGGCATTTGGGTCCGCTGCTCTAGGTTCGCATCTTCTCGCCGCTCGGGTCGAAAGGCGGCTCGACATTGATGCGAGCCGGGCGCCGGCTTCCGAGGATTTCGATCTCGAACAGTCCGGCGCTCTCGTTCCCGGCCAAGGCCGCTGGCACATAGCCTTGCGCCATCGATTTCCGGACGTAATGGGCATAACCGCCGGAGGTGACCCAGCCGACCACGCGCCAGTCGCCGTCGACGATGCCGCGCACGGCCGAAGCGCCTTCCGCGGCCCTGGAGCCGCGCACCTCCTTGCCGTCCGTATCGAAACGCGGCGCACCATAGCCGTGCGGCTTTTCCACTGTGCCGTAGTCTTTGCCGTCGACCTTGGCCCAGATCGGTTCGTCGCCCATGACGTCGGCATCCGCGGCATCGACGATGAAGGAGACACGGCGCAGTTTTGGCCCTTCCGCCTGCTCCCTGGCCGCCGCTTCGCGTCCGATGAAGTCGTTCTTCTCCAGCTTGACGAAGCGGTCCATCGCGCCTTCGAACGGCCCGTAGATCGGACGCAGTTCGCGGAACCAGGTCGGAAAGTTCTTTTCCAGGCGCATCGAGAGCAGGGCGCGCATGCCGAAATCGACGACGCCAAACTCTTCGCCGGCATCCTTGATCGCCTTGTAGACCAGACGCTGGTAGGCCGGCGCCATCCAGATCTCGTAACCGAGATCGCCGGTATAGGTGATGCGATTGACCATGCAGGGCGCGCCGCCGACCGCCATCTCGCGGAAATCCATGAAGCGGAAGGCCTTGGTCGAGATGTCGACATCGACCAGCTTCTGCAGCAGGTCGCGCGATCTCGGCCCGGCGATCGACAAGCCGACCAGCGTCTGGTCAAAGCGGTGAATGCGGACGCTACCATCCTTCGGCAGGTGCTTCTCGAACCAGCGCATATGATACTTCTGCGCCGCCGACGAGCTCCAGATCATGAAGCGCTCTTCACCCGCCTTGGCGATGGTGAAATCGCCGATCAGCCTGCCGAATTCGTTCAGCATCGGCGTCAGCACGATGCGGCCGGTCTTCGGCATGCGGTTGGTCATCAGCCGGTTGAGGAAATCCTCGGTTGCCGGCCCGGAGACTTCGTATTTGGCGAAGTTGGCGATCTCGGTGACGCCGACCTTCTCGCGGGTCGCACGCACTTCCTCGCCGATCGGCCCGAAATCGTTGGAGCGATGAAAGGAAACGATGTCCTTCGGCTCCGCGCCTTTCGGCGCGAACCAGAGCGGGGTTTCGAGGCCCCAGCTATCGCCCATGACGGCGTTGTTGGCCAGCATCGTGTCATAGAGTGGCGTCGTTTGCGCCGGGCGCGCGGCCGGCAATTCCTCGTTGGGAAAGCGGATGGAAAAGCGGCGCGAATAGTTTTCGCGCACCTTGGCATTGGTGTAGCGCAGCGTCGCCCATTCGCCGAAGCGCGCCACGTCCATGCCCCAGACATCGAAGCCGGGATCGCCATGGACCATCCAGTTCGACAATGCCAGCCCGACGCCGCCACCCTGGCTGAAGCCTGCCATGACGGCGCAGGCGCACCAAAAATTGGTCAGGCCCTGCACCGGGCCAACGAGCGGATTGCCGTCCAGCGCGAAGGTGAAGGGGCCGTTGATGATCTGCTTGATGCCGGCCTTCTCGATGCCTGGGAAATGCTTGAAGCCGATCTCCAGCGACGGCGCGATGCGGTCGATGTCGGGCTGCAGCAATTCGTGGCCGAAATCCCACGGCGTATTGACCGGAGACCACGGCTTGCAGGCCTTTTCATAGGTGCCGAGCAGGATGCCGTTGCGTTCCTGGCGGGTGTAGATCTCGCCCTTGAAGTCCATAACGCCGATCATTTCGCGGCCGGTCGACTTGTTGAATTCCTCGACCTCCGGCATTGGCTCGGTCAAAAGGTACATATGCTCCATGGCCAGTAGCGGCAGCTCGACCCCGACCAAGCGGCCGATCTCGCGCGCCCACAGGCCGCCGCAGTTGACGACGTGGTCAGCCTTGACCGTGCCTTGCTCGGTAACGACGTTCCAGGTGCCGTCGACCTCCTGCGTCAGCTCGACGACGCGGTTGCGCAGCACGATCTCGGCGCCGAGCTTCCTGGCGGCCTTGGCATAGGCGTGGGTGGTTCCGGAAGGGTCGAGATGACCTTCGACCGGATCCCACATGGCGCCGACGAAATTCGTCTCGTCCATCAGCGGGAACATCGCCTTGGCCTCGGACGGCGTGATCAGCTCGGTGTCCATGCCGAGATATCGGCCCTTGGCGTGGGCAAGGCGCAGGAAGTCCATGCGCTCGGGCGTGTCGGCCATCATCACGCCGCCGGTCAGGTGCAGCGAACAGGACTGGCCGGAAAGCTCCTCGATCTCCTTGTAGAGCTGCACCGTATAGGCCTGCAGCTTGGCGACGTTGGGATCGCCGTTGAGCGTGTGGAAGCCGCCCGCCGCATGCCAGGACGAGCCGGAGGTGAGCTCCGAGCGCTCGATCAGCATGATGTCGTTCCAGCCGGCCTTGGCCAGATGGTAGAGCACCGAGCAGCCGACGACACCGCCGCCGATGACAACCGCTTTTGCATGAGATTTCATGAAGATAGTTCCGTTTTTGAAGAGATTGAATCGAGTGTGAGGGGCGTGAAAACAAAGCGGAGATCGGCGCCGGCTGGAATAATCTCACGCCCTTCCTCTACCCCGTCGACCGGGGGAGAGGTGTCGAGCGAAGCTCGACGGAGTGGGGGTAGACTACTCATCAAACCAATACAGATGGTCAAAAATCGGTCGGCGCGCCGCCTTCGGACCGGCGTTTGTCGACGAAGGCGTTGAGCTCCTCGCGGATAGCCTGGTTCATGTACGGCTCTTCATAGGAGGCCAGCCGCTCCTTCCAGACCCGGTTGGCCTTTTCGATAGCCGTCGGCGACCCGGCTTCCGCCCAGGTCTCGAAATTGCGCCAGTCGGAGATAACAGGCGAATAGAAGGCGGTCTTGTAGCGGTCCTGGGTATGCTGGGTGCCGAAGAAATGGCCGCCCGGACCGACGGACTGGATGGCGTCGAAGCCGAGGGCCTCCTCGGAGAGGTCGAGCGGGGTCAGGAACTCGGCCACCATCTGCAGCAGATCGATGTCCAGAATGGTCTTCTCATAGGAGCAGCGCAGGCCGCCTTCAAGCCAGCCGGCGGCATGCATCATCAGATTGCCGCCGCCCTGGATGGCGCCCCACAGCGAGAACACGCTTTCATAGGCCGCCTGCGCGTCGACCGTGTTGGCGGCGCAGGTGTTGGAGGTGCGGTAGGGGATGTTGTAGCGGCGGGCGAGCTGGCCGCCGACCAATTGCGCCTTCATGTATTCCGGCGTGCCGAAGGCCGGCGCGCCGGACTTCATGTCGACGTTCGAGGTGAAGCCGCCATAGCCGACGGGCGCGCCCTTGCGCACCATCTGGGCGAAGGCAATGCCGGACAGCGCTTCGGCATTCTGCTGCACAAGCGCGCCGGCGATGGTCACCGGCGCCATGGCGCCCGACAGGGTGAACGGCGTCACGATGACGACCTGGCCCTTGCTCGACATCTGGATGATGCCTTCCATCATCGGCACGTCGAGCTTGAGCGGCGAATTGGTGTTGATGATGGTGAACACCGATGGCTCTTCGAGAAGCTGTTCGTCGCTGATGCCGCGCGCGATCCTGGTGATCTCGATGCCGTCGACATTGCGCTCCTTGCCGAGCGAATAGATGTGGAACACCTTGTCGGTGAGCACGCTCAGATCGCGGATGCATTCGAGGTGGCGGACGGACGGATGGATGTCGATCGGCTCGACCGGATAGCCGCCCGTGCAGTTCAGGATGTTGTGCATCTGCGCAAGCTTGAGGAAGTTGCGGTAGTCCTGCTGGTTGCCCGGCCGGCGGCCGCGATCGATGTCGGAACAATTGGGCGCCGACGCCATCATCGAGATGATCAGATTGTCGCCGCCGAAGCGGACATTGTGCGCCGGATTACGGGCATGGATGGTGAATTCCGACGGGCAGTGAGAAACCAGCTCGAGGATCATGTCGCTGTCGAAGCGCACCCGCTCGCTGCCTTCGCGGACATCCGCGCCATGCGCCTTCATGATGCGCCGGGCCTCGTCGTGAAGCACGTCGACGCCGATTTCCCTGAGAACACGCAGCGAGGCGAGGTGGATCGATTCCAACTCGTCGTCGGAAACCAGCTTGGTCGGCGTCAGCGGAATTTTCAGCTGACGGAAAGGCGGCTGCTCGAACGCCGCCGATCCACCGGCGCGCTTTCCCGCGCGGCCGCCGCGACGGGCGCGGTCGTTTGCCAATGCCGGTTCGGCGGGATGAAGGGCGGCGGTCATGACAGGCCTCGTACGCTGCGACAGTGCGGCGACATAATGGACCGCCAGCCGTCCCGGCATTGCGGAGGCGGCGACCACTTGGACGAGGGAAGCGACATGGATGTTCGCCAGCCGGACGCACCAGGGCGAACCAGGTCTGTGCCCGAACTGTGAAACATGTCACGTTGCGATCACGTCACATGAAGTAAGTACATTGAATAAAAACCGTCCTGAGGGAGACTATTTCCATGTCGGATGTTGTCAGCGTGCGTGCCGCGACCAACAACGAAGTCGCCTTCATTGCCTGGGATATTGACGGAATGATCGACGGCTGTCTCGGCTTCGAGATCGTCCGCATCTATCCCGGCACCGGCGAGGAACGCTGTCTGGCGTCCTGGGTGCCTTTCAAAGGACAACGGAACAAGGACTGGATTCCGCAGGATACCGGCGTCTGGCCGGTGCAGAAGACATTCTGGCGCGATCTCACGGTGCGGCGGCGCCGCGACAGCATCGAAATCAGGCCGGATGGCGAAATGGTCGCCTACCGGGTGCGTCCGGTCGGCGACATGCGGCCCGGCCTCGATCCGGTGCCGGTGCGCCCCGAGAAAGCCTATACCGGAGCGGCGCGGCCGCTCGGCTATCTCGGACAAGGTGCCGTCAGCCCGACCATCTTCCTGGGATCGATGTTCGGCAAGGCGCGGCTCGCCTTCACCAATGGCGTGCTATCGACGCAATGGTTGTCGCGCGCTCTGGAGGACGCCGGCATCAAGGTCGGGCAGCGCGATAAGATCAGGGCCGAGCTCCAGCGTCCCGGCAGCAAGATACGCGCCTATCTTCACGGCGAGGTTCCGGATGTGCTCACCAGCCTGATGAAACGGGCCAAGGCCGAGGGCGGCACTGTCAGGCTTGCCCTCTATGAACTTGGCGATGACGAGCTGTGCGACGCGATCATCGACGCCAAGGATGTCGTCGACGTCATTCTTTCGAATTCGGGCAGGGATGAACAAACGAAGGCGTGGGACGCGGGCAACGCGCCCTTCAGAAAGCGGCTGCGGGACGCCGGCGTCGTGCTGACCGATCGTCTGTTCAACAACAACCATATCGGCCACAACAAGTTTGCCGTCTACCGCGACGCCCAGGGCAATCCGCAAGCGGTCATGACCGGCAGCACCAATTGGACGTCGACGGGCATTTGCGGGCAATCCAACAACGCCTTCATCCGCGACGACCCTGCCATGGCCAAAGTGTTCGATGCCTATTGGGAGCGGATGAAGGCCGACGTGTTCCCGCCGCCGGCGAGCGATAGCGCCGCCGGACGTGTGGCGCAGAAGCAAGGCAAGCCGTTTCGCCTGAAGAATCGCACACCGAACCATGTCAATGGGGCCACGATCTGGTTCTCGCCAAACGATCCCGACCGCAGCAAAAAGGACATCTCGGTGCGGCCTGTCGATCTCGAAGACGTTTTCGCACGGATCAAGGCGGCGAAGGAGGCGGTGCTCTTTCTCGTGTTCAATCCTTCGCGGCTTGGCAACAATTCGGTCGTCGATCAGGCGGTCGCGGCGGCGACGGCGAATCCAAAGCTGATCGTGCAAGGCGCAATCAGCGATCACACCGCCATGCCCAACTATGTTGCCCCGACCAGGGATTCGGTCACCCACAAATCGAACAAGGACGGCAAATCGCCATTCGTCTTTCCGGAGAAGGTCTGGGAGGCGCCGAACGTCTCCATCGTCAGGGCGGCCAACCTGACGGGGGCCTCCGTTGCGCGGGATTTTCAGGCGGAAGTACTGACCGTCGGCCATGCGATCGTGCACGACAAGATCGTCATCATTGATCCGATGGCCGACAACGCGACCGTCATCGCCGGCAGCCACAACCTTGGCTACAAGGCGTCCTATGAAAACGACGAGAACATGGTGATTGTAGAAGGCGACAAGACGTTCGCTGCGGCCTTTGCGGTGCATATGCTCGACGTGTTCGACCACTACAAGTTCCGCGCCTGGCGCAGAACGATTGGAGAAGGACCGTCGGACAATGATGGGCTCTCCATCGACGACAAGTGGCTGATGCCTTACGCGGAGGGCAGGAAGGGGGCGATTGCCCGGTATTTTCCGTAGTGGTCTGAATGGCGCCGGGGACTCTTGAACAAGTCATGCTCTGGCTGGCGCAAGCGGTTGTTGCCGCCGGTGCTTCCCGGCACGCTGCCGAAACGCTAATCGTGCAGGTTCCCTATTGGTGCGGATCATGGACCTGGCGGAACAGAACAGCGGCGAGACAATGCAGTGGGCGGCGATCACCGGCGTGATCGCCACCGTGTCGGTGTTCGCCATCGCGCAAGGGCTGAGCTATCCGCTGTTGAGCTTCATCCTGCAGCGCCAGGGCGTCTCGCCGGCCATGATCGGCCTCTCGGCAGCAATGACGCCGGTCGGCTTTATCGTCTCGTCGCCGCTCATCCCGGCGCTGGCGCGCCGGTTCGGGGCAGGGCGCACGGCGCTCACCTGCGCAGCCCTTTCCGCGATCATGCTGGCGCTGATCGGCTGGACGCAAAATGTCTATCTATGGTTTCCACTGCGCTTCCTGATCGGCGTGGTGACCAATCCGCTCTATGTGCTGAGCGAGATCTGGGTGATCGCGCTGGCGCCGCCGTTGCGCCGCGGCCGCGTGATGGGGATCTATTCCACAGTCATTTCGGCTGGCTTCGCCGCCGGCCCGCTGTGCCTGCTTGCGGTCGGCACCGAAGGATGGCCGCCGTTTCTCGTCGGCATCGCCGCATTCTTTTTTTGCGGCGCCTGTCTGGCGCTGGTGCTGCGACGGCTGCCGAAGGTCGATGAGGCCGGGCACCGGGTTTCGGTAATGGGGTTCATGCCGATGGCATGGCTGCTGTTGTCGGCGGTCGTCGTGGCAGCCGGTTTCGAACAGGCGGTGCTGGCGCTGCTGCCGGTCTACGGAGCGCATTACAGCATCGAGGAAACCCGCATGTCGGCGCTGCTGTCGATGATGATCGCCGGCAATATCGCCATGCAGGTGCCGCTCGGTCTGCTGGCGGAACGGCTGACGGCGCGTCTGGTCCGATTTATCTGTGTGTCGCTAACGCTGGTCGGATGCGCGCTGTTGCCGGTTCTCATCGAGACGCCGCTGATCTGGCCATGCGTCTTTATCTGGGGTGCAGTCTCCTACGGCATCTACACGATGTCGATTATCGAGCTTGGCGAGCGGTTCACCGGCTCGGCACTGGTCGCCGGCAACGCCGCCTTCTCGCTGATGTGGGGCGTCGGCGGCATCGCCGTGCCGCCGCTGGCGGGCGGCGCCATGGATATTCTCGGTGCGGACGGCCTGCCGATCACGCTTGGCGCCATTTGCCTGGCGTTGGCGGTCACAACCGTATTGCGGGGGCGAGCGGTCTAATACAATTGCGGGGTGCCTTGATTTCCTTGCCATCTGGAAATCGCCCATAAATCACACTCGGCATGGTATTCAGAGGGATGCATCCTGCGTAGGAGGTCTCGAATTTCGACGGCACGATCAAAGTCGGGTATCAATCCAACGTCAGACAGTTCCGTGTTCGCAAACACGTCAGGAAATCCTCCGCAGTTGGTCAAAGCGCTTATGGAGACGTCTTGATCCAACAAGTCGTAGCCCAGGAAGGTAAATCCGTTCCAGTCGAGTGAACGCACGTCAACCGACGGTCTTCGGATCACATTGAGGACATTCAAGTCGCCCGGATCCGCCAACTCCGAAAGAAGGAAGTCCAGGTCCACAAAGAAATCGAGCATGTAGTCCTCGTTAACAATATGGGGCCAGTAGCTGTCCTTTACCTCTCCAAGCGCGACCGGCCCGAGCATTCCATCGAGTGAGACGACCTCGCTTAATTGGGTGAGGCCGGACCAGTTGATGTACATGGTCCACGCAGTGCCGCTGAAAGGACCGAACTTCTCTTTCGCAATGTACAGATGTTGCATGGAGTTCCCTCGTGGCCTGCGCGCGGCAGGAGGCCCACCTTAAAGCCAACAGCGCAACGGCTCGTTTTGCGCGTTCCAATTTGAAAATCGGTAGTGGCAAGACGATGTTTGCGAGCCTTGATGAGTTTATCGGAGACCATTTGACGATGTCGAACACAAAGACGCAGGCGAATTCGGCGGACGAAGATCCCTTTCTCTGGCTGGAGGACAGGACAGGCAAGGAAGCGCTCGACTGGGTTCACCGTCAGAACGAGGCTACAACAGGTGAATTGCAGGGCGATCCGTCCTACCAGGCCTACTTCCAAACCGCACTCGACCTGATGACCGCCGAAGACAACATTCCGGTCGGGTCTGCACTCAACGGCCACGTCTACAATTTCTGGCAGGACAAGACCAATGTGCTCGGCCTCTGGCGGCGCACGACGGTCGCTTCCTACAAGACCGAGAAGCCGGATTGGCAGACGATCATCGACTTCGACAGTCTGTCCGCGAAAGAGGGCGTGAAGTGGGTGTTCAGCGGCGCCAGCCGGCTTTACCCCGATTTCAGCCGCTGCCTGCTCAGCCTGTCGCCGGATGGCGGCGACGCCAGTGAGATGCGCGAATTCGACATCGACACCAAGTCCTTCGTCGAGGGCGGCTTTCGCGCGCCCGCCTCGAAGTCGGGCTTCAACTGGCTGGACAAGGACACGGTCATCGTCTCGGCTGCCTTCGAAGAGGACGAAAAAACCCAGTCCGGTTATCCGCGCGTGGTCAAGCTTTGGCAGCGCGGCACCAGGCTGGAGGATGCGACGCCGATCTTCGAGGCGCAGAAGCAGGACCTCGCCGCCGGCGGTTCCCTCGAATTCGACGGCGACAAGCGGCATCTGTTCCTGACCCGGACGCTCGACTTCTTTGCCTCGCACAGCTTCCTGCATCTGTCTTCCGGCGAAAACAGGCGCATCCCGCTGCCGGACGACGTCACCGACACGGCGCTGTTCAGGGATCAGTTCGTCTTCGGGGTCCGCAGCCCGTGGACGGCGCCGGACGGCACGCTGTGCAAGCCTGACGGCCTCTATTCGCTAGACTTCGCGCGCTGGATCGAAACCAATGCGCTTGGACCTGTCGAAACCGTGCTCGAGCCGGCGGAGCGTGTCTCGATCGCCGGCATCGCCCGCACGCAAAACCGGTTGTTCATCAATGTGATGGACAATGTGCGCGGCAAGGTCATCGCCTGCGATCGCAGCGGCAGCGGCTGGTCACTGGAGCCGGTAGCCTTACCTGAAAACGGCAATGTTGGCATCAGCCACGCCGAGCGTTTCGGCTCCAGCGTCTCCTTCTCCTTCACCGACTTCCTGACGCCGAGCTCGATCATCTGGTCGGACGACAATGCTGCGACGCTGGCAACGGTGAAATCGCAGCCGGCGCGTTTCGACGCGTCGTCCCTGGTCTCGGAACAGTTCGAGGCGCGCTCGAAAGACGGCACAGAGATCCCTTACTTCGTCGTCAGGCGGCGCGATCAAAGCGGGCCGGCGCCGACGCTGCTTTACGGTTATGGCGGCTTCGAAGTGCCGCTGCTGCCAGGCTATGCCGGCGTGCGCGGTCGGCTGTGGCTGGAAAATGGCAATGCCTATGTGCAGGCCAATATCCGCGGCGGCGGCGAGTTCGGCCCGAACTGGCACCAGGCCGCGCTCAAGGCCAATCGCCAGAATGCCTTCGACGATTTTATAGCGGTCGCGCAAGACCTGGTGAAACGCGGCATCGCCACACCGGCCACGCTCGGCATCCAGGGCGGCTCGAACGGCGGCCTGCTGACCGGCGTTTCGCTGACCCAGCATCCGGAGCTTTTCGGTGCGGTGATCATCGACGTGCCGCTGCTCGACATGCTGCGCTACACCGAATTGCCGCCTGGGGCATCCTGGATGGCCGAGTATGGCGATCCAGCGAAGCCTGAAGAGGCCGAGTGGCTTGCCGCTTACTCGCCTTATCAGCATGTCGAGGCCGATGCTGCCTATCCGCCTGTGCTGCTGACCACCTCGACCGCCGACGACCGGGTCCATCCCGGCCATGCGCGCAAGATGGCCGGGCGGCTGCAGGCCGCCGGGCACGCCAAGACGCTGTTCTTCGAGGAGACCGAGGGCGGCCATGGCGGGCGTGGCGATCGCCGGCCGCAAGCAGCACAGGCGGCGATGAAGTATGTCTTCCTGCAACGGACGCTGAACGGAACGGCTTGAACTGATCGCATCAGACCGCCTAAGGTGCAGCCCATGGCTCGGGTGAGGACATGTTGCGCATTTGGGGTGGCGGTGACGCCGTCGCCGCGCACGCTTCGCGCCGAGCTTTTGCGGCTTTGCGCCCGCATCGGCTATTCGCCGCCCGCCTTCCTCTGACGAATCCGCCCCGGCTGCAATTGCCGGATTGGTTCAAGAGGAAAGATCAGACATGACCTATCAGAATTATTCGCTGAAGCAGCTTCAGCAGATCGATGCTGCGCATCACCTTCATCCGTTCACCGACCACAAGGAGATGCGCGAGGCCGGCTCACGCATCATCACCCGCGCCAACGGTCCGTTCATCTACGATTCGGAAGGCACGGAAATCCTCGACGGCATGGCCGGGCTGTGGTGCGTCAACATCGGTTACGGCCGCGATGAGCTGGCCGACGCGGCTTACGCCCAGATGAAGGAACTGCCTTACTACAACTCATTCTTCAAATGCTCGACCCCGACGCCGGTGCTGCTGGCCAAAAAGCTGGCGGAACTGGCGCCGAAGCACGTCAACCAGGTGTTCTTCGGCTCGTCCGGTTCGGAGGCCAACGACACGGCGCTGCGCCTTGTCCGCCACTATTGGGCATTGGAAGGCAAGCCGGAGAAGAACCGCATCATCTCGCGCAAGACGGCCTATCATGGCTCGACCATCGCCGGTGCGTCGCTGGGCGGCATGGAGCCGATGCACAAGCAGCTCAACGGCGCGGTTCCCAACATCGTCCATGTGATGATGCCTTATGCCTACGAGCTGGCTCTGCCCGGCGAAAGCGACCATGATTTCGGCCTGCGCGCGGCCAAGGCCGTCGAGGACGCCATCCTCGAAGCCGGCGCCGACAAGGTCGCCGCCTTCATCGGCGAGCCGGTGATGGGGGCAGGCGGCGTGAAGATACCGCCGATGAGCTACTGGCCGGAAGTGCAGCGCATCTGCCGCAAATACGATGTCCTCCTGATGCTGGACGAGGTCATCACCGGCTATGGCCGCACCGGCGAGTGGTTCGCGGCTCAGACCTTCGGCATCGAGCCCGATACCATCACAACCGCCAAGGCGCTGACCTCCGGTTATCAGCCGCTGTCGGCGCTGCTGGTCGGTGACCGCATCGCCGCGACGCTGGTCGAGAAGGGCGGCGAGTTCAATCACGGCTATACTTATGCCGGCCACCCCGTGGCCTGCGCCGTGGCGCTGAAGAACCTCGAGATCATCGAGCGGGAAGGTTTGGTCGATCGGGTCAAGAACGACACCGGACCCTATTTCGCCAAGGCGCTGCAGGAGCACATCGGCGGTCACGATCTGGTCGGCGAGGTGCGCTCGATCGGGCTGATGGGGGCGATCGAGATCGTTAGGGACAACGCGACCAAGGAACGCTTCCTGCCGGCCGGGAGTGCGGCCGTGCTTGTCCGCGATCACGCAATTGCGCAAGGCATGATGCTGCGCGCCACCGGCGACACGATGATCCTGTCGCCGCCGTTGATCTGGACGCGCGAGACGATCGACATGGCCTGCGACCGTATCGCCAAGGCACTTGATCTGGCGCAAGCGGATTTGCGCAAGCAGTAAGATAGAACGATCGCCAGGCGTCCTGCAACGGACGTCTGGCGTTTGAATGCCGCATTCTGCCGAAGCTCCCCATGCGAGGATCGGCCGTGAGGGCGGCAATCAGGTCTCCTACACACTGAAATGTTCGATGGTCATGGGCGGCCACATCAATCTAGTGCGCGCCGTGTCGGTCCTGCCCCAGGTCGCCTCCTTGTCCTACGACTACCAACCGGAGGGGCCGCTCACCAAGGCCGCTACGAAGCCATAGTGGCAACGATCGCCGAGCAAATGATCGAGGACGTGGACAAGGTCTACATCGACTGTGCCGGCGGGGCGTGTCTCGTCGACTTCAACAAGTGATCCGAAGGGCGGATAGACCGCGCTACCTACTCGTTGGTTGTGGACTTGGGCATAACGATCTGAATGGGACGGGTGCCGATCGGCGCTCCGGTCGAACGGTCGATGCTAATCGGGTCGATTTCGGATCCTGTCTCTGCGTCAAAGAACCGGGTGAAATTGCCTCCACCGCGGTGCTTGCCTCCCCAAGCGACGAGTGAGAACAGCACTGGAAGCAGATCCTGACCAGCCTGCGTCAACACGTATTCATCGCGCGGCGGCCGCTCGGAGTATCGCCGTCTCTCCAGCAGCCCTTCCTCCGTCAGGGCTGCCAACCGGCTGGTCAGCATCGTCGGGGCTATACCGAGGCTCTTGCGGAATTCGTCGAAACGACTGAGCCCGGCATGCGCATCGCGCATGATCAGCATGCTCCATGCATCCCCTACCAAGGCAAGACTGCGAGCGATCAGACAGGGTTGGTTCGAAAGATCCTTCATGTTGATATCTTTTTGATAGTGACTTACTCCTAAAATGATAGTATCTTATCGCTCGTCGACGTTCCATCAAAAAATGAATGCGAAGGCCGGCGGCGGCCAGCAAACAGGCACGTCGATTGCACTTCCTCCGCCGCTTTGCCCCCGCAAATGCCTTCGATAAGAGCCTTCGAAAACAAATGAAGTTGCCAGCCTGACAAGACGTTCGGCCCGTCGCGCCACGCCGCTGAAATTTCAAACGAGAGCCGCTGTGTTGACTGCGCCGGCGGGGTATGTCCCGTCGAGTTCAACAAGTGATCCGAAGTGCCTCAGTTTGAATTTCGGCTGTGAGTGGTTCTCTGCCGTCTATTCGTCGAGCGAAACGAGCAGGCAGTGCCAAAGGCGGTCGTCGGACTTTCAGCTCCGATGAGGAAAGCTGTGTCGCCTGGTGCAGAGACGCCCAGGAACTTTTTCTTGGGCCACTTAGTTCACAGTGCGCTCGACGCGACCTCTTCCTTGCTGCCTTTGTCACCAGGCCCGACCGGCGGACTTTACTTTTTTGTCTCGGGCAGCGCCGCTTTGCTCAAGGTCGTGCTGCGCTTCGGTACGGCGCGCCGGCGCCCCATAAATCGCACAAGCAAGTTCCGTCTTCTCTTGCGCTGGACAAGATCGATATCGCTGACAAGCTTTGCGCCGCCCTCGCGCCGCTCCAATGTGATCTTGCGGCTATGAAAGGCTTCCAGCTCGGCGCGATGCGCCACGCTTATGATGGTGACCTTCGGCAATTCGTGAACGATCATCTCCATCATCTTGTCCTGGCTCTTTTCATCGAGTGCTGACGTTGCTTCATCCAGCACGATGATATCGGGGCTGTGCAGCAGAAGACGCGCGAAGGCGAGCCGCTGCTTTTCGCCACCCGACAAGGTCTGGTCCCATGGCGCGTCGTCGTCGAGCTTGTCGTTCAGATAATCGAGTCCGACTTTGTCGAGGGCAGCCTTGATCTTGTCCAGCGTCCAGCGATCGGCGGCGCCTGGGTAGGCGACTGCGCGGCGAAGCGTCCCGGTGGGGACATAAGGCCGTTGCGGCAACATGAACAGCCGTCTGTCGGCGTGGATGTTGACGCTGCCGCCACCCCACGGCCACAGACCTGCGACGGCCCGCACCAGCGTACTCTTGCCTGAGCCGGATTCGCCGGCGACGAGCACCCGCTCGCCTGCTTTGATTACGACCTTGGTTTCCTTGACCACGGCGGTGCCGTCGTCGAGCGACACGGACAGATTGTTCAGGCTGAGCATCGCATCGCCTGCAGTTCCGTCGCGCTTTATGCGTCCCAGAGTGTTGCTCTGTTCCGCGCGCTCGAGGCCGTCGAGCGACATCATCAGCGAGGCCATGCGCCGTGCACAGGCGTTCCAATTGGCGAGACGGGGGTAATTGTCGACCAGCCATCCGAACGCGCCCTGCACGATGGCAAAGGCAGAAGCAGCCTGCATTACCTGTCCAAGCGTCATGCTGCCTTCGAGAAACTTTGGAGCGCAAAGCAAAACCGGCGCGACAGGCGCAAACAGACTCGCCCCCTGCGATACCAGCGCTGTGCGCATGTGCTGACCTGTAAGGAGCGCCCATTGCCTGAGCACATGGGCGAACGTCTTGTCGATGCCGCTACGCTCCTCCTCCTCGCCGCCGAGCAATGCGATACTCTCGCCGTTTTCCCGCACGCGCGTCAGCGTGTAGCGGAATTCGGCTTCCGCCTGATTTTTTTCCTCGGAGAGGTGGACGAAATGGCGGCCAATGACCGCCATCGAGGTGGATGTGATCGCGGCATACAATACCGCGGTGATGACGAGAAAGCCGGGAATGGTCACCGTCGAACCTGCCATCGTCAGGGTCAGGGCCCCGCCGATCGTCCAGAGCACCACGATGAAGGTCGAGGCCGACAGAAACGCGTTGATGACACCGGCGATGAAGTCGACCGGGGATTCGGTGGCAATCCGCAAATCCTCCGTAATGCGGGCTTCGGGATTCTGGTGGTCGCCGCCGACGAGGTTCAGCTGAAAGTAGCGGCCGCTTGCAAGCCAACGCGCGATGACCGCGGTGGTGAGCCAGGAACGCCAGCGGCGCTGAATCGTCATGCGAAGGAAGACCTGTGCAACGACAAGGCTTCCGCTTCCGAGCACGAGCGGCACGAAAACGGCGCTCAGGACATAGACGGTGCGAGCATTACGTTGCTCAAGGGCGTCGAAAATTGCGCGATTCCAGACATTGATCCCATACTGGAAGCCAACATTGATGACGATCAGGACCAATAACCCGATCGTGTACGGCCAAGCCAGCCTATCGCCTCCGCGGCCCCAATAACCGCGCGCGCTGATCCAGAAACGCCTCAGCAAATATCTCTTGCGCGCCTGCTCGGCCTCCTCAGGGGTCAGCTCCGAATCGGGTTCGACGAGATCCAGCGGCGGTGGGGCCGCGCCGACGATCTCAGACGCGACTTCGACAGTCGATTGCTTCTCCTGGCGCGACTTCTCGGCATCGCGTGATTTGGAGACCGATTTCGGCTTGAATTTAGCCCCGGACATACCGGCGATAACGGCGTAGAAATCAGAAGGTTTCATGATGTCCGCTCGAGCCGCTTGATCTCCTCGTCGGCGCGGATGCGGTCGGCTTCGTTTCTTGGCGTCTTCCTTGATCTGCTGCCACTTCGTGAGCCTGTCGACAATCTTGCCGACAGGACTGATGAGCTTCAGGAGTTAGGTCATCTCAGATCGCGCTCGCCACGATGCCGACGACCATCTGGAGACGCGCCAGGGCGATCGTCTCACTGTCCTTGAAGAATGCGAAACGCAAAAACCGCGCTCCATCCGGAACGCGGCTTTGCCAGATACGCATGGCGCTTCGCTACCAGAACACTTGCGAAACTTACGGGCTCCGGTACGCGAGACCTGATCCGGAGCGCCGGGCGGATGCGATATGCCGCCTCGCATTCCGTTCTACAGGAACATCGTTACCGGGTGGTTATCGATAGTTTAAGCAAATCTAAATTTGCGATGTTTCTTTTGCCGGGAAATCGAAAGGCCCGTCGAGTTCGAGGCCTAATGCGCGGCGCGTCTGATGGGACTCATGCGACGCGCTTTAAGTTCTTGTTTTTATCCATGTCGTTGTCCCAAAACCGCTGCGCACCCTCGGGTCAAGCCGAGGGTAAGCTTTTGGGCGACATTACGCCGGGGTGCCGCGCAGGAAATTTATGATGCCGGAAAAATCGGCAGCGGCATGGCCCTGGGCATTGAACAACGCATAAAGCTGGGCGGCCTCGGCGCCCAGCGGCGTCACCGCACCGGCGCTTTGCGCGGCTTCCTGTGACAGTTTCAGGTCCTTCAGCATCAGTGCTGCGGCAAACCCCGGCCTGTAGCCATTGTTGGCCGGCGATGTCGGCACCGGGCCGGGCACCGGGCAGTAGGTGGTCAGCGACCAGCACTGGCCCGACGAGGTCGAGGCGACGTCGAACAGCGCCTGATGCGACAGGCCGAGCTTTTCGGCCAGAACGAAGGCTTCGGCGACGCCGATCATCGAAATGCCAAGGATCATGTTGTTGCAGATCTTTGCCGCTTGTCCGGCGCCGTCGTCGCCGCAATGGACGATACGGCCGGCCATCGGCTTGAGGATTGGTTCGGCTTTGGCGAAGGCTTCGTTCGAGCCGCCGGCCATGAAGGTCAGCGTGCCGGCGGTGGCGCCGCCGGTGCCGCCGGAAACCGGCGCGTCGATCGACAGCAGCTTATGTTTGGCGGCAATGGCGTGGGCTTTTCGTGCCGATTCGACGTCGATGGTCGAGGAATCGATGAACAGGGCGCCTTTTTTCGCCTTGGGCGCGATGTCCTCGTGGACCGACAGGACATGCTTGCCGGCCGGCAGCATGGTGATGACCACATCGGCCTCCTTCACCGCGGCAACGGCATTGGCCATGACGACGACGCCATGGTCCTTGGCGATGACAAGGTTTTCCGGCAACAGGTCGAAGCCGTGCACTGCATATCCCGCCTTGACGAGGTTGGCGGCCATCGGGTTGCCCATGTTGCCGAGGCCGATGAAGGCGATGGTGGTCATAATGGCACTCCGTGGTTTGGGTAGGGCAGTAGGCAGTAGGCAGCCTATTCGGGCGCAAGTTTGCTAATAAGTTGGCGAAGCATTTTTCCGATGCCCTCGGTCGCTAACAGCATCTGATAAGCTTGATCATGCGTAGCAAGGCCAATGCGTTCAGCGATCCGGAGGTGCGTCTCGAACTCCTTCAGCGACCCTTGGTCTATCCTGAGAAATTGTTGATAAGAGCCTCTGTTGTCTCGGCCATAACCTTCCGCGATGTTTGCAGGGATAGAGGTTGCTGAGCGGCGGATTTGGCTGGTCAACCCATACAATTCCTCTTTTGGCCATGCCTTGGTCAAGGAGTAGGTGGCGACGGCCAGATCCATCGCCTGCTGCCATACGATAAGATCCTTGTACGAATTGATCTTGCCGGTCATCTTACTGCCTACTGCCTATTGCCTATTGCCTACTGCCTACTGCCTACTGCCTTACCGACCGATCACGGCGCGTGCGATGATGACGCGCATGATCTCGTTGGTGCCTTCGAGGATCTGGTGGACGCGCAGGTCCCGGACCAGCTTCTCGATGCCGTAATCGTGCAGATAGCCGTAGCCGCCATGCAGTTGCAGCGCATCGTTGGCGACGTTGAAGCCGATGTCGGTGACGAAGCGCTTGGCCATTGCCGACCATTTCGAGGCGTCCGGGGCCTTGTGGTCGAGCTTCGAGGCGGCAGCGTAGAGGAAGATTCGTGCTGCCTGCAGCTCGGTCTCCATGTCGGCGAGCTTGAACTGCAGCGCCTGGAACTGGTTGATCTTGGCGCCGAAGGCCTTGCGCTCGGCGGTGTAGGACAGCGCCTTGTCGAGCGCCGATTGCGCCCCGCCCAGCGAACAGGCGGCGATGTTGAGTCTGCCGCCGTCGAGCCCGGCCATGGCGATGCCGAAGCCGGCGCCTTCGGCTGAAAGCAGGTTTTGCGCCGGCACCTTGCAATCCTCAAAGATGACCTGGCGGGTTGATTGCATGTGCCAGCCCATCTTGTGCTCGTTGGCGCCGAAGGAAAGGCCGGGCGCATCCTTCGGCACGACGAAGGTGGAAATGCCCTTCGGCCCGTCGGCGCCAGTGCGCGCCATGACGATATAGATGTCGCTGTCGCCGGCGCCTGAGATGAACTGCTTGACGCCGTTCAGCACGTAGTCATCGCCGCTTTTCACCGCGCGCGTCTTCAGCGCCGCCGCATCCGATCCCGAACCCGGCTCGGTCAGGCAGTAGCTGGCCAGCCATTCCATCGAAGTCAGCTTCGGTAGGAAGCGCTGACGCTGTTCGTCGCTGCCGAAGCGGTCGATCATCGACGCCACCATGTTATGGATCGAAATGAAGGAGGAGAAGGCCGGATCGGCACGCGAAAGCGCCTCGAAGATCAGCACCGCGTCCAGTCGTCCCAGTGCCGAGCCGCCGACATCGTCACGGATATAGATGCCGCCAAGGCCGAGCGGCCCGGTCTCGCGGATCACGTCGGCCGGAAAATGCTTGTTGCGGTCCCAGTCGAGTGCGTTCGGCGCGACACGATCGGCAGCGAAGGCCTCGGCCATCTCCTGGATGGCGCGCTGGTCCTCGTTGAGTTCGAACTGGCTGGTGCTCGCATCGACAGCGGCGTCCATGGCGTGCTCCCTGATGTCTGTCGTTTTTGGCTTTGCGCGCCGCTCAATCTAGACCAATGATGCCGCCGCGCAAGCCGACCATCTCCATCCAACCATCTGGGCAGCGGCTGTGCGCGAATGCGTATCTGGAGCAAGGCGTGACGACAAATTTCGATGAACTGCTCGAACGTTTCCACACCTATCTCGAAACGTTCAATGATGCGCTGGTGCGCGATGCCGTGGCCCGGATCGGCTGGGCCATGCCGGCGCGTCCGCTCGAGCCGCGTCCGCTCGCCTGCCTGCGCCAGCTCGACCGCATCGTCGAACTCGCCCCGGCAAATGCCCAGCCGCTGGCGCGGCTGGTTGCGGAGCGTCGCGGCGAACTGTGCTGGGGCCAGACCTACAGCGAGGCGGATTTCGGCAAGACATTCATCGACAATTACGGCTGGCTGGAGGTCTTCGGCACGCGCGGCCATTTCGTCAACGACGAGGTCGCGGCCGGCTTGCTGATCCTCGGACCTGATATCGTCTATCCCGATCATCACCACGTCGCCGAGGAGATCTACATTCCGTTGACCGGCGGCACCGAATGGCGCATGGGCGAGGGCGAATTTCGCAGGCGCGAGGCGGGCGAGGTGATCCACCATGCCTCTGACGTCAGCCACGCCATGCGCACCGGCAAGGAGCCGCTGCTGGCGCTCTACATCTGGCGCGGCGGGCCACTGGCGGCGAAATCCACGGTCACCGGCACCGTTTCACAGGGCAGGAATTAATGGCCAAGGCGATCATGCTCCAGGGCACGGGCTCCGATGTCGGCAAGACGGTGCTGGTCGCGGGTCTGTGCCGCGCGGCCAGGAACCGTGGGCTGAAGGTACGGCCGTTCAAGCCGCAGAACATGTCGAACAACGCCGCCGTCGCCGACATTCCGGGCGACAACTCCGGCGGCGGCGAGATTGGCCGCGCCCAATGGCTGCAGGCGATCGCCTGTGGCGTTGTGCCCTCCGTCCACATGAACCCGGTGCTGCTCAAGCCGCAGACCGATGTCGGCGCGCAAGTTGTGGTGCAGGGCAAGGTGTTCGGCGAGGCGCGGGCACGCGACTACCAGGCGCTGAAGGGCCGGCTGATGGATGCCGTGCTGGACTCCTGGGCAAAGGTCGGTGAGGGCGCCGACCTCGTCATCGTCGAAGGCGCCGGCTCGCCGGCCGAGATCAATCTCAGGAGCCGCGACATTGCCAATATGGGCTTTGCCACGCGCGCCGACGTGCCGGTGATCCTCGTCGGCGACATCGATCGCGGTGGCGTCATCGCCTCGATCGCCGGCACCCATCTGATCCTGCCGGAAGAGGACCGGCGCATGATCGTCGGCTACCTCATCAACAAGTTCCGCGGCGATGTCTCGCTGTTCGATGACGGCATCAAGGCGATCGAGAGCTTCACCGGCTGGCGCTGCTTTGGCGTCGTGCCGTGGCTGAAGGCGGCGGCGCGATTGCCCTCGGAAGATTCGGTGGTGCTCGAACGCCTGGTATCCGGCGAAAAGCGGGCGTTGAAAGTGGCGGTGCCGATGCTTTCGCGTATCGCCAATTTCGACGACCTCGACCCGCTCAAGGCCGAGCCTCAGGTCGAGGTGATGTTCGTGCCGCCCGGCCAGCACTTGCCAGAGGATGCTGGGCTGGTGGTCATTCCCGGCTCGAAGTCGACGATCGGCGATCTCCTAAGATTTCGCGAGAATGGCTGGGATCGCGACCTTGTCGCCCACCGCAAGCGCGGCGGCCACGTGGTCGGCATCTGTGGCGGCTTCCAGATGCTCGGCCGTGTCGTGCGCGATCCCGACGGCATCGAGGGCAGCGTTACCGAGACCAGGGGCCTCGGCCTGCTCGACGTCGAAACGGTGATGGAGTCGGAAAAGACGGTGCGCAATGTCAGCGCGCGCTCGCTGCAGTTCGACCTGCCGCTCGAAGGCTACGAGATCCATCTCGGCCGCACCACCGGTCCGGACACGCTGCGGCCGTCCGCCGTCATCAACGGCGCCGATGACGGCGCCATCTCCGCCGACGGCAAGGTGTCGGGCACCTATCTGCACGGGCTGTTTTCCGCTGACGCTTTTCGGGCGAAATTCCTGGAAAATCTCGGCGTCAAAGGCGGCGGCATCGACTACCGCGCCGAGGTCGAACGGGCACTGGACGAGGTCGCAGCCGAGCTGGAGACTCACCTCGACTGCGACGCCATTTTTGGCCTGGCGCGTTAGAGCTCATGGTCCTTAGCGCAGAAGCTTGAGCCGGCCAGATGTGCCGATCGCTTCGTCATCCCTGGGCGAAGCAGGAGCGAAGCTCCGTCGCGAAGACCCAGGGATGACGAAGTTGGGGAGCGTTGCCATTCAGGCTTTTTCATCGGCCTTCGGCCAGTAGGTGCCGACGGACCAGACATTGCCTTCCGGATCGCGGCAGATGAACTCGCGGCTGCCATAGTCGCGGTCGGTCAGTTCTTCCAGTATTTCGGCGCCGGCCTTCTTGGCTCTGATGTAGGCGGCATCGGCGTCGTCGACGGCGATATAGATCGAGTTGCCGCCGCCGGAGCCCGGTGCGCCGACCATCTTGCCGTAAGCGTCCTCGCGTGCGGTGCCGAGCATGATGATCGAAGAGCCGAATGCGAGCTCGGCATGGTGCACGACGTCGCCTTCGCCATAGCGGGCGCGGACGCTGAAGCCGAAGGCCTCGCCCAGCCAGTCGATCATCTTGGCGGCATTGCGGTAGCGCAGCGCTGGGTAAAGCCGTGGTGGTTCGGTAGTTTTCGGCATGACGATCTCCTTCGTTTGGGTTGGTGGATAACCCAGTCTGGGCGAAGGCTGTTCGCCCGTCTTGAAGAAATGTTACCTGAGCGTCCTGCAAAGGGACCCTGCGCGTCTATGCCTGGGCGGCAAGCGTCGTCGGCGTTTCGCCGGCAAGGTCGCGGAATTCGCGCACCAGATGCGCCTGGTCGGCATAGCCGCAATCGGCGGCGATATCAGCCCAATCGGATTTGTCCTGCCTTGACAGGCCGAGCGCCCGGTTGAAGCGGACGATGCGCGACAGCGTCTTGGGGCCGACGCCGATCGCATTGGAGAATTTTCCCAAGAGATGCTTGCGGCTCCAGCCCAGCCTGTCGGCGAGCGACGACACGCGAATGCGGCCGCCCGAGACGATGATCCGGTCATAGGCCCAGGCGATTTCGGTCTGCGTTTCCCGGGCTTTGGCCAGTCGTGCCGCGACGAACGTCTCGACGATGGCGAAGCGTGCGCTCCAGTCGCGCGCATTGCCAAGTCTTTCGCGTAGCGCGATGCCTTCAAGTCCGAGCACATCGTCGAGCCCGACCATCCGGTCGGTCAGTTCGCTCATCGCAAGGCCGAAGAAGCGTCGGGCGCCGAGCGGCGTGAAATTGACCTGGACGCAGCAGGCACCACCGAAGGATTCGATCACCACCGGACCGGCATAGAGGCCGGCGGCGAAACTGGCGAAGCGGTCATTGCCGCCCGGCTCCCTGCCGAGCCCGATGGCGAAGGGTTCGGCGAAGCTGATGACCAGCGGCACGGTCAGCGATGCATATTCGACGTTGCGGAAGCGGCCCGGTGCCGTTTCGCGATAGAAGCATAGATCGGTGACGGAGCCGCGGAGCCGAGGGCCGGGCGCACGCCGCACCATCTCGAACCGGTCGAGGCCGGGAATTTCATGGCGGCTTCCGTCTTCGCTCTCGGCGGGCATGGGCTTTCCTTCCGCCCAAGGAGTCTAACAGACCAGTCCTCAGAATCAAAAGCGCCCGGCTTGTGGCCGGGCGCTCCGAGTTGCCTGAGGTCTGAGTGCTTAAGCGCCGCGAACCAGGCAGCCGCCAGCAAGCACGATATAAGCGATGAGGACGATCCACACCGCGGCCAGGGGAATAAACGCAAGGACGCCGAGAGCGGCGAGCAGGCCGATGAGGGCGATAACAAGGGATATGATAAAGATAAGCTGCGTAGGCGCACTGAGATTCATGTGTGGCTCCTCCGACATGATTCGTACAACCGCATAGTATCAGGCGCCCCGTCACACACCAATCAGCGTGCGCAGCGGGTTCGCTGGATCGGCCAGCAGCTTGATGGCCAGCGCCAGGCAAACGATCACCAGCAGCGGCTTGATCAGTTTTGCGCCATTGCGGATGGCGAGGCTGGCGCCGACACGGGCGCCGAGAAACTGGGCGACACCCATCATCAGGCCGATCTTCCAGAAGATGACCCCGGCAGCAGCGAAGACGATGAAGCCGCCGATGTTGGAGGCGAAGTTGAGCAGCTTGGTATGCGCCGTCGCCTTGAGCACGCCGTAGCCGGCAAGGGTGACGAAGGCCAGCATGTAGAAGGAACCGGCCCCCGGCCCGAACAGGCCGTCATAGAAGCCGACAATCGGCACCAGGATCAGCCCGAACAGGAACGGCGACAGGCGCCGGGCGCGGTCGACGTCGCCCATGTTTGGCTTGAGGGCGAAGAAAAGGGCGATGGCGATCAGCAGGACCGGCAGAAGAGCCCGCAACAGGTCGCCCGGCACGAATGTCGCCAGCAAGGCGCCGAGAGCACTGCCGGCAAGCGCCAACAGGGCCGAAGGCAATTGCCAGCGCAAATCGACATGGCCCTTCGCGGCGTAGTGGATGGTCGCCGAGCCTGAGCCGAACATGCCCTGCAGCTTGTTGGTCCCTAGCGCCTCGACCGGCGAGAAGCCCGCCAACAGCAGTGCTGGAATGGTGACCAAGCCGCCGCCGCCGGCAATCGAATCGACGAAGCCGGCAGCGAAGGCGGCGGCGCCGAGGATGACGACGGTCTGGGTGGCGAGATCGAACATCGGATGGTTGCGGGAAGGTCTTCTGGCCAGCGGGAAAATATGGCGCGTTCGACCACGGCCGGCCCGTTTGCGCAAGGCCGATTCCGCGCTACCTATGCCAAGCGCGCCGCGACGCGCTTGGCTCTTTTGTTTTATGCATGTCGTTATCTCAAAACCGCTGCGCACTTTTGAGCGACATGCATTTGACGAATCGGAAAGGGACGCTGATGGCATTCGCTTTGCTGGACCAGATACGCTCGATCTTCGAAGGCGACCCCGGCGTGCGCAAGGTTGCGGACGATCCTGTGCTGTCGGCGGAACTGCTCATGCTGTTTCGCATGATCCTCGCCGACGGCACGGTCAGCGAGAGTGAAATGGCGGCCTTCAGGCGCATCTGCCGGGAAGCCTTCGGCATTCCGGAAGCCAGCATCGACAGCGTCATCGAGTATCTCAACGACTTCGGCTACGAGACCAACAGCTCGCAAGCCATCGCGCAGTTCCGTGACCTCGACGTCGAGCGGCGCAAGCTGCTTGCCCGCCACATGGCTGAGATCGCCAAGGCCGATTCGCAACTTGCCGGGACCGAGATGCAGCTCTTGCGGCGCACGCTCGACCTGCTCGACATCAGCCCTGCCGATGTGGTGAAGCCGGAAAGCTAAGCCTACGAAACCGCCGCTCACCCTTGTTCCTGTAACCGGCGCGCTATTGCCCGGTGCAGGTCCGGAGCGGCGGTGACCAGCGCCTTGGCGGCTTCGGACTGCGGATGGTCGAGAACCTCGCTTGTCCTGCCGCGCTCGACGATCTTGCCGTCATGCATGACCATCACCTGATCGGTGATGGCGCGGGCAACGGTCAGATCGTGGGTGATAAATAGATAGGCAACGCCGAGCTTTTGGTTCAGCTCGGCGAACAGGTCGAGAATTTGGGCGCGGATCGAGACATCCAACGCCGAGACCGGCTCGTCGGCGACGACCAGCTTGGGGCGGGTGATGATGGCGCGGGCGATCGACAGGCGCTGGCGCTGGCCACCCGAAAACTCGTGCGGATATTTGTCCATGTCGCGTGGACTAAGGCCGACCTCGTGCAAGGCCTTTGCCACCATCTCGCGCCGTTCCGCATTCGTCGGCTTCTTCTCCAGGACATGCAGTGGCTCGGCGACCAGTTTTTCGACCTTCTGGCGCGGATCGAAGGAGCCGTAAGGGTCCTGGAACACTACCTGCATGTCGCGCCGCGCCGGCTTGAGCTCAGCCTCGCTCTTGCCGGTGATGACTTCGCCGCGAAACCGGATTGTTCCCGATGTCGGCCCGTCCAGCGCCAGGACCATGCGGGCAAGCGTGGACTTGCCGCAACCGGAACGCCCGACCAGCGCCACCGACTGCCCGGGATCAATCGAGAACGAGACATCGTCGACGGCGCGGATCGGGGCCGCGCGCTTCAGCAGCGATTTGCGCCGTCCCGGATAGTCCCGCGTCACGCTCTCTGCCTGAAGAAGAGGTTTGGCCACCTGAAGAAGAGGGTTGGCAGCTTGGAGCTGGGGGCTGTCTTGGCCGACCTCGTGCGTCCTGGCACGCGCCGGCACATGCATCGAGGCCTGCGCCAGCTGCCGGGTGTAAGGATGGAGCTGCTCGGACAAAGTGCGCGCCGTGTCGCCGGCCTCCATCACTTCGCCGTGGCGCAGGATGGTGATGCGGTCCGCCATCTCGGTCACCACCGCGAGGTCGTGCGAGATCAAGAGCAGGCCCATGCGGTTCTCTGCGACCAGGTCGCGCAACAGGTCGAGGATCTGCGCCTGCAGCACGACGTCGAGCGCCGTCGTCGGCTCGTCGGCGATCAGCAGCTTGGGTTTCAGCGCGCAGGCAATGGCGATGACGACGCGCTGGCGCTGACCGCCGGAAAGCTCGTGCGGATAGCGCGACAGCGGGAACTGTGCCGCCGGCAGGCCGACCCGGTCGAGCATTTTTCGCGCGCGGTCCTCGGCGTCGGCGCGGCTTGCCCTGGTGTGCCAGCGGATGCCTTCGGCGACCTGCTCGCCAATGGTCTTGACTGGGTTGAGTGCCGTCATCGGCTCCTGGAAAACCATGCCGATATCGTCGCCGCGCAGCGCGCACATCTGGTCTTCGCTGGCCGCAAGGATGTCGATGCCGTCGAAGACGACGCGCCCGGTGGCGCGCGCCGCCCAGGGCAGAAGCCGCATCACCGTCAGCGCCGTTATTGACTTGCCCGAGCCGGATTCGCCGACCAGCCCCATCACCTCGCCGGGCGCGACGGAGAGCTCGACATCCCTCAGGATCGGCGTGTCGCCGATGCTCAGCGACAATCTCTGGATTTCCAGCAGGCTCATCGCTGCCGCCGCGATTTTGGGTCGAGGATGTCGGCAATCCCATCGCCGAGCAGGTTCAGGCCAAGCACGGTGACGACGATCGCCATGCCTGGAAAGATCGCCATCCACGGCGCCGCCACCATGCGGGTCTGCGCATCGAACAGCATCCGCCCCCAGCTCGGCATTGGCGGCTGTGTGCCGAGCCCGACGTAGGAAAGCCCGGCTTCGGCCAGGATGCCGAGCGCGAACTGAATGGTGCCTTGCACCAGGAGCAATGTGACGATGTTGGGCAGCACATGCTCCAGCGTGATCAGCGTTTTGCCTTTGCCGGCGGCGCGCGCGGCGAGGATGAATTCGCGCGGCCAGATCGCCAGCGCACCGGCCCGGGCGACGCGGGCGAACACCGGGATGTTGAAAATGCCGATGGCGATGATGGCGTTGAGCGCACCCGGCCCGAAAATGGCGGTGATCATGATCGCCGACAGCAGGGCAGGGAAGGCGAAGACGAGATCGTTCAGCCGCATCACCGCTTCGTCGACGATGCCGCCGCGCGCCGCGGCGAAGGCGCCGAGCGGCACGCCTACGCCCATGCCGATGCCGACAGCGACCAGCGCCACGGCGATCGAATTGCGGGCGCCGACCATGATCATGGAAAGAATGTCGCGACCGAAATGGTCGGTCCCGAACCAGTGCGCCGGCGAGGGTGCCTGGGTCTTGTCGGCGATGATCAGCCTGGTGACGTCAAAAGGCGTCCAGAAGAACGAGACGATGGCGACCGCTGCCACCACTATGGTGATGACGAAGCCGGTGAGGAACGAGCGGTTGGTGAAGGCCTTGACGAGGATGTCGGCAAAATTTTCCTCTGGAATGTCGAAGCGCAGCGTCATTGGCGGCTTCTCAGGCGCGGATCGACGACCGCATAGGAGAGATCGACAAGCAGGTTGACCGCGATGACGGCGGCAACCAGCAGCATGACGACGCTTTCGACGACGATCAGGTCGCGCTGGGTGATCGCCTGGAACACCAGCCGGCCAAGACCGGGCAGGTAAAAGACGTTCTCGATGATGATGGTGCCGGCGAGCAGGAAGGCGAACTGCAGGCCGAGAATGGTCAGCACCGGGATCATCGCGTTGCGCAGCGCGTGCCGCCACAGCACCGCGCGAAAGGGCAGGCCCTTGGCGCGGGCGGTGCGGATGTAGTCCTCGTTCAGCACTTCGATCAGCGCCGAGCGGGTGACGCGGGCGAGGATCGCCGCTTGCGGCAGAGCGAGCGCGATCGCCGGCAGGATCAGCGATTTCAGCGCCGGCCAGACGCCGGCGCTCCAGCCCGGAAAGCCGCCTGATGGCACCAGCCGCAGCCAGACGGCGAAGAGGTAGATCAGCATCAGCGCGAACCAGAAGTTCGGCACAGCGACGCCAAGCTGGGCGGCGCCCATCGCGATCGTGTCGCCGGCCCGCCCGTGCCGGCCGGCTGAAAACAGCCCGACCGGAACGGCAATGATGGTGGACAGCGCCAGCGCGATCAGGGCCAGCGGCAGCGAGACGACGACGCGCTCGCGGACCAGGTCGATGACCGGCACCGAATAGGTGTAGGAACGGCCGAAATCGAGGCTCAGCAAGCCGCCGGCCCAGTGCAGATAGCGCAGCGCAAGGGGTGCGTTGAGGCCCATCTGGTTGCGCAGCAACTCGACCTGGTCGGCGCTGGCGTTCAGGCCAAGCATCAGCCGCGCCGGGTCACCAGGAATGATCTCCAGCACGGCAAAGACCACCATCGAGGCCAGAACCAGCGTGATGAGCGCGATGGCAAGACGCTTGAGGAGATAGGCGGTCATGGGGGAGGACCGCTGCGCTGCCTCACTCCGTCCACTTCACCTTGGTCAGGTCGTTGGCCTGGATCGGAGCGTTTTCCCAAAAACCCTCGAGCTTGGCGTCCCAGACGCCGGCTTTCGGCAGTTCGTAGAGGAAGCCGACCACGGCATCGTCGGCCAGTATCTTCTGCGCCTCGCCAAGCAGCGTCATGCGCTTGGCCTCATCAGAGGTGAGGCTCAGATCGGCGATGATCTTGTCGAAGGTCGGGTTGTCGTAGTTGAAGTAATAATCCTTGCGCGAATAGATATCGATGTCGTTGGGCTCGGTGTGGGAGACGATGGTCAGGTCGTAGTCCTTCTTGGTGAAGACCTGATCCAGCCACTGCGCCCATTCCACGGGCACGATCTGCAGATCGATGCCGACATCGCGAAGCTGCGACGCTATGATCTCGCCGCCAAGCCGCGCATAGGGAGGCGGCGGCAGTTTCAGCGTCGCCTTGAAGCCGTTCTCCAGGCCGGCTTCCTTCAAGAGTTCCTTGGCCTTCTCGACATTGTGCGGATAGAGGCCGGTGAGGTCGACATAGGCCTTGTTGGCCGGCGACATATGCGAGCCGATCGGCACACCCAAACCGGCCGAGGCGCCGTCGATGATCGCCTTGCGGTCGAGCGCAAACGAAATTGCCTGCCTGACCTGCAGCTTGTCGAAAGGCGGCTTCTTGTTGTTGATCGAGAGAATGGTTTCGCCCTCGGTCGCGCCGATCACCACCTTGAAGCGTGGGTCATCCTTGATCTGGGCGACACTGTCGGGATCGGGGAAGAAGGGAAAGGCCTGGATGTCGCCGGAAAGCAATGCCGGCACAGCGGCAGCGGCATCGGGAACAATGCGGAACTCTGCCTTGTCGAGGGACACCGGGGCGCCCCAGTAAGTGTCGGACTTGATTAGCGTGATCGAAGAGCCCTTGGCCCAGTTTTGGAACCTGAACGGGCCGGTGCCGACAGGCTTTTCCTTGTTGGTGTCGGCTGTCTCCGGCGCGACGATGACCGCGTCGCCCCAGCCCATATTGTAGAGGAACGAACTTTGCGGGTTCTTCAGCGTGATCTTGACCGTCGCCGGATCGACCACCTCGACCGTATCGATGGCGGCGAACAGGCCCTTTTGTGCGTTGACGGAGTTGTCGGCACGGGCGCGGTCGAGCGAGAATTTCACGTCGTCGGCATTGAAGTCGGTGCCGTCATGGAATTTGACGCCGGTATGCAGCTTGAAGGTGTAGACCTTGCCGTCGTCGGAAATCATCCAGCTTTCGGCGAGATCCGGCAGCACCTCGCCGTTCGGACCGATGCGGGTCAGCCCCTCGAACACATTGGCGTAAAGCACTTCGTCGATCGCGGCCGCAGCACCTGCGGTCGGATCGAGATGCGGAGGTTCGAGCGTAATGCCGATGACCAGATCGCGCGCGGCAAGCGCCGAAGCGCCAGTGGCCAGCACCAGTGCCGCGGCGGTGAGAATGGTTTTCCACAATTTCATCGTGCAACTCCCGATATGCTCAAAAACATGCTCAAAACCCGGTGGATAGAAGCGTGATTTCACCAACGAGTAAATTGCGTTTCGTGTTTTCCGGCAGCGCCGGCAGGAATGTTTTTTCGCCCATCACCGACTACCGTGCGCCCGCGCCCCTCAGCAGCACGTTGAGCCCGATCGCCATCACCTTGGCCGATTCGACCATGTCTGATATCCCCACCCATTCGTCGGGCCTGTGGGCGAGGTCGAGAATGCCCGGGCCATAGGCGATGCAGTCGTAGATGTGACCGATGCGGGCAATGTGCTTCTGGTCGTAGGTGCCGGGCGAAATCACATAGTCGGGCTCGCGGTCGAATATCTCCATGATGCCTTGCGCCACCGCCTTGACCACCGGCGCATCGCGCTCGGTCATCAGCGGCAGCACCTCCATGAGATCGCGGATCTCGTAGTCGAATTTCTTGCGCTCGCGCCTCAGCCGGTCGAGGATATCGGTCACCTCGCTTTTGACCGTGCCGAGGTCCTCTTCGAGCAGGAAGCGGCGGTCGATGGTCAGCCGGCAGGAATCGGGGACGTTGGGCGAGGGCAGGCCGGGCCGGAAATCCTCGGTCTGGCCGCCGTGGATCGAGTTGATGTTCATGGTCGAGCGCTTGGCCCCGTCGGGCACGACCGGCATGCGCGTCACCTTGCGGTCGAGCGCCGGAAACAGCTCGTCCTCGAAGGCCTTTAGCACGGCACCCATATGGCGCACCGCGTTGTCGCCGAGGAACGGCATCGAGCCGTGCGCGATCTCCCCCTTGGTCTCGATCTCCGCCCACCAGACGCCGCGATGGCCAAGGCAGATGCGGTCCTTGTTCAACGGCTCGGGGATGATGACGTGGTCGACCTTCGGCTTGGAGAAATAGCCGAGCTCGGCCAGATGGGCGACGCCGCCGAAGCCGCCGGACTCCTCATCAACCGTGCCCGATATTTCGATGGCGCCCGGAAAGTCGGGGAAAACCTCCATGAAGGCCTCGGCGGCGATGATCGACGAGGCCAAGCCGCCCTTCATGTCGCAGGCGCCGCGGCCATAGACCTTGCCGTCCCTGACGATGCCGGCGAAGGGGTCGAGGCTCCAGCCGTCGCCGGCTTCGACCACGTCGATATGCGAGTTGAAATGCACGCAGGCGCCGGGCGAGCGGCCATCGAAGCGTGCGACGACATTGACGCGCGGGTAGCGGTCGGTGTCGCCGGGCGTGCCTTCGGCGCGGATGAATTCGACTTCGAAACCGCGCTTCTTCAGCCGCGCTCCGACGTATTCGGCGCATGGCCGATAGGCTTCGCCGGGTGGATTGATGGTCGGAAAGCGAATCAGGTCGGCGGTCAACGCGACCAGGTCGTCGACCCGATCACCGACCGCTTTCAGGAGCCGTTCATTCATTTCGTTCATTCGGCGAATTGAGCAGCCAACGATGCGTTTTGGCAAGCCTGTTGGCGGGTCGCGCCCTAGTTACGTGGTTACATGTCGTCACGGCAACCATCGCGGGAAATCGTTCAAATTCGCTGCTTTGGATTGGTGAATTCGTCAGAGGTGTGTGGTTACCTCATTCACTTGCGATTAAAAGATGAAGAATTGCGTGAAGGCAAGCAGGCAAGGGCAGTCAAAGGGGTTTGATCGCATGAAAAAAACCGTTCTCATGGCAGCGGCACTGGCAACGATGCTGCTCGGTTCTTCGGTCGAGGGCTGGGCAGCCAAGCTGGTTGCAAGGATCGACGTGTCATCGCAGACCATGACTGTAAGATACGGTCAGGCGGTTTACCGGTGGCGCGTATCCACGGCGCGCAAAGGCTATATCACGCCGCGCGGCACCTACCGGCCGCAACGAACGGCACGGATGTGGTATTCGCGCAAATACGACATGTCGCCGATGCCTCATTCGGTATTCTACCGCGGCGGCTACGCCATCCATGGCACCGGCGCGGTAAAATCTCTCGGGCGCCCGGCGTCGCATGGCTGCGTGCGGCTGCACCCGGCCAATGCCGCCGCCTTCTATTCGATGGTGCGGCAAGCCGGCTTCCGCAACACGCGGATCGTCGTGACCAACTGAGTCCAGCGTGGCCCGAGATTGGTCGCTCACTCGAAGAATGCTGGATGTCGGGTAAGGGTGGAAAATTGGCGCTCAGCTCATCCGCCGGAACGAACAACAACTACGGACATCGCCAAGCCACTACTCGGACGTCGCGCTTGGGGCCGTTTGCGGACTGGCAGCTTCTGGGTTTCAGTTTTGGAAATCGGACGTTCAGCTTAGCCGGAGCATCGTCGTGACTTGACCCAAACCAGCCTTGCCACGGCCGATTTGACGCTCGTAAGCGGACCTTCGCCTGGAACCGGCATTTCGACCGTTTGCGGAGGTTAGTTCGCCCTCAGTCGAATTCACGCCTATGACCCGACCCGGACCTTCCAGCGATCTTTCGAAGGTCTGGATAGGGCGACAGACAAGGCGATCCACAATTTGAGGCCGCGCTCATGAAGCGCCGGTGCTGGTAAGCTGACGTTGCGCCTTCGGACGGCCAGAAGCAGCGAGCGCAAGTCGCCCGGCCACAAAGTTCCTGACCTGCAGAACGGCCTGTTCGCTCGAAATACCGCTCTTCTGCAACCCGAGGCGCAGCCAAAGTCCGTCGATCAGCGCCGTAATACCGAGCGCTATGTCGGCTGCCTCGTCCTTCGCCACCATATCCTTCAGGGCGGAGACGAGATTTGAACTCATACGGGCGTGGATAACGGTCTGGATGCGCGCAAGCTTATCATCGCGGGGCACTTCGGCACAAAGCGACAGCCAAGCGTGGCAGATCAACGGCCGAAAGAAACTGGGCTCGAAGTTGCCCTCAATCACAGCGTCGAGCCTCTCGCGCGGTGTCCGGGCATGCCGCAAGCGGATGACGACCGCATCGCGCAATTCGGCATTGGCTTCGCGCATCGCATGCTCGAACAATTCCTGCTTGTTGTGGAAATAGTGAAGCACAATGCCCTTGGAGGCTCCGGCCTCGGTTGCCACCTTTTCGAGGGTCGCACCGGCGATGCCTTCCCGCTGCAGCACGGCAAAGGCCGCCTTCCGCAGTTCCTTCCGTCTTATGTCGCTTAGGCGCGTGAGTTTCATGAGCGGCCCCTCTCCGGGCTATATTGACAAACTTGCCTGCTTAGATCAATGATTGACCAGCTGGTCAATTTACATGCTTTTCGGTCAATAAGGGGAGAGAACCCATGCGCCATTTGTTGATTTACGGCACCTCTGCCATCGCATTCTTTGTTTCGCTCTCCGGCGCGGCGGCCGCTGATCCGGAGACCTGTCGGCAGGTGAGAATGGCCGAGCCGGGTTGGAATGATCTGGCTTTCACGACCGGCATCGGGGTGACGCTCTACAATGCGCTGGGTTATCAGGCAGAGAGCACGACGCTTGGTCTCAATGTCATCTACGAGAGCCTCAAGAACGGCGATCTCGACGTATTCCTCGGCTATTGGGATCCAGCCATGAAAACTTATTACCAGCCGTATAGAACCTCGGTTGATCAGGTTCGCGTCAATCTTGAGGGCGCGAAATACACGTTCGCGGTGCCGTCCTATGTCTGGGAAGCAGGAGTTCGCGATTTCAAAGACCTGCAGGAATTTGCCGACAAATTCGACAAGAAGATGTACGGCATCGAACCCGGCTCCAACCAGTTGATGCTGGACGCGATCGCCGATCCAAATCTTGCGCTCTCAGGATGGGAGGTCGTCGAATCCAGCGAAGTTGGCATGCTTTCGGAGCTAGCCCGCAAGACCAAGGACATGGAGTTCATCGTCTTCCAGGGCTGGGCGCCGCATCCGATGAACACGACGTTTGATTTCAGGTATCTGACGGGCGGCGACAAATTCTATGGTCCCAATTTCGGCGCTGCCACTGTCAGCACTCAGGTGAGAAAAGGCTATCTGGAAGAGTGCCCGAATGCCGGTCAGTTGCTGAAGAACCTGGGTTTCGATATCGACTTCGAGAACAAGGGCATGGGATTCCTGATTAATGACGGGATGACGCCGGACGAGGCAGCCCGCGCGGCGATCAAAGCCGATCCGCAGCGCCTCGATGCATGGTTGACCAACGTCACGACCTTTGATGGCGAGCCGGGCCTCGATGCGGTCAAGGCCACCCTCGGACTATGAGTTGTCCGGAGTGGGAGTCGCGCAAGCGGCATATCGATATCGGCCGCGGGCAAACCATCGCCTATGTCGATACGGGAAAATCCGACCGGGTGGCGGTGCTTGTCCATGGCTTCACCGATTCCAGTTGGAGCTTCTCCCTGGTTGAACCGCATTTGCAGGACATGCGCCTGATCATGCCCGATCTGCGCGGTCATGGTGCCTCCCATCGGCCGGAAGATGCCTACAGCCTCGGGGATTTTGCGGACGACATTGTTCGCCTGATGGGGGCGCTCGGGGTTCGCGATGCTCTCGTCGCCGGGCACTCGCTGGGCGCGATGGTGGCAATGGAGTTGGCGGCTTCCCGACCAGACCTTGTCGGCGCGCTCGTGACCCTTTCGGGATGTCTGAAGCCCGAGATCGACGAGATGAGTCCAATTTGCCTGGGCGTGGCATCGTTGCAAGATCCGATCGATCCCGAAGACGAGTTCTTTGGCGTTTGGCACGCATGCAAGGAACCGGTCGATGCCGCATTCCTGGCCGCTCTTGCGCGGGACGCGGCTGAAATTCCTGCAAGGCTGTGGAGGCGGGTTCTCGAAGAAATCCGAAGCTGCGATTTGACGAATAGGGTCCCAATCATCAAACAACCCAGCCTGATTATCCACGGAAGCGCCGACCCTTTGTTCAGCGTATCGCAAGCGGGAATGTTAAAGCGCTGTCTGGCACGCAGCAATATGATCGAACTCGCCGGTTGTGGGCACAATCTGCATTGGGAGCAGCCTGAGCGAGTGTCGAGAATACTCCGGGAATTCGAGACAGCGATCGCCGGTGCGGCCGGCGATCGTGACGGATCGCTATCGCAATGAGCGACAGCCACTGACTCGCGTCAAGTGATCCCCCATCGAAAGGCAGCTCTGAGCGCCACAACTAATTTTTGAACGGCTGCTTTTCGGTGGGCAAGCGTTATTGCGCCATCGCTGGGAATGACCGCTCGTGGCGCACCGAGCCGACCTGGGTATCGGCTCGGATTTTACCGCTTATGGAGCGTTCTACGTCTCAATTGGGTGGCTTTGCGACACCAACTATCAGCAAGTCGAAGTCGGGAATCAGGCGGATACCCGTCCCGCGATTCATGCACCGACGGCAATTTTGATCAGGCAATGAGCTGATGCGACCGGCGGTATCCGGCACACGCTTTTCAAGGTGCTATTGTACAATCTCTACCAGGACGCGCTTACCTTGATAGCCCGATGGGCTTAGAATTGGTCTTCTAGGCGGCTCGTCAGAAGCCGCCGGCGAAGAGGCCTATCGAGGGAGGAAACCATGACACCGATCGATCCCAACATGTCGCGTGCCTGGCATAGGTCAGTGCTCGGCGCGGCCGTGCTCGGCATGGGCGTGCTGCTGACGGGAACGAGCGCCGGCGCCGGCTCTGTGGACAAGACCCCATTCGGAAACACGCAGGACGGCAAAGCCGTCAATCTGTACACGCTCACCAACGACAGGGGCGCGTCCGTCAAGTTCATCGCCTATGGCGGTATCATCACGGCGATCAATGTGCCCGACCGCTGGGGTAAGCTCGACAACGTCGTGCTCGGCTTCAAGGAACTCGCCGACTACGAATCAATGAACCCTTATTTCGGCGCCTTGATCGGGCGCTACGGCAATCGCATCGGCGGCGCGAAGTTCACGCTCGACGGCACTCAATACCAACTCGCCGCCAATAACGGGCCGAACAGCCTGCATGGCGGCACGAAAGGCTTCGACAAGGTCGTCTGGGCGGTCGAGCCGCTGAGCGGCGTCAGCGGCGCCGCAGCGCGGCTCAACTACACGAGCAAGGATGGCGAGGAAGGCTATCCCGGCACGCTCACGGTCCAGGTCGTCTATAGCCTCACCAACGACAACGAGCTGCGCATCGACTACGAGGCGACGACCGATAAACCAACCGTGGTTAATCTCACGAGTCATTCCTATTTCAATCTCGCCGGCGACGGCACGGGTGGGATCGACGATCACATCCTCACGATCAGCGCCGATCGCTACACGCCGGTCGATGCGACCTTGATCCCGACCGGGCAGCTCGCCTCCGTGACCGGCACGCCATTCGACTTCCGCCAAGGGGCGCCGATCGGCGCACGCATCCGCTCGAACGACCCACAGATGGCCTATGGCCGCGGATACGATCACAACTTCGTGCTGAACCGGTCGGGTAGTGGGCTTTCGCTCGCCGCGCGAGTCTACGAGCCGCGCTCGGGCCGGATCATGGAGATCTCGACCACCGAGCCTGGCGTCCAGTTCTACAGCGGTAACTTCCTCGATTCGACGCTCATCGGCGCGGCCGGTCAGCAATACCGCCAGACCGACGGCTTCTGCCTTGAGACGCAGCACTTCCCGGATTCGCCGAACAAGCCGTCATTTCCGACGACGGTGCTGAAACCGGGCGAAACGCTGAAGTCGACTACGATACACAAATTCTCCACCGACGCGTCCTAGCGCTGCAGCTGCGTTCTTTTCTGGTTGCTGAATCGATGGGTCGCCTTGATTCGGAGATCATGGATGACGGGCGTTTCGATCGAGACGCTGGCGCTCTGGGCGTCGTCGCTGTGGGAGGCAAGGCAGCGGATCCGGAGACTTAGCTGCTTGCTGGCGATATGCCCCCGGCGGAACACGCAGCGTCTCCGCGGCGAAGCAGGCGAACGTCTGCAGCTTTCCATCGCCCACAAAGCCCGCTGGCCCAAGTCTAGCCAATCAGACCTTCATGCAAGTCGCTGTCTACGTCCGAAAGCGGGTCGATTCAAGCCGTCGCGCGAAGGGCGGCTTTGGAGAAGCGCCGGGAAGGTCGGCAATTGGCGCAACCGCGAACTCCAAAATGTATGCCGGCAATGTCGGCTTACGAGAAATGGCAAAGCTGGCCTCTATGGCCGACATCGCGGCGCAGAGCGGAATATGGGCATCGCGCCGCGACGGTTGAGATTCAATCGCGGCTCAGCGCTCGCCGGAGAGCACTGAAACGAATGCGATATTGCTGCGGCGTCAGTCCGATCTTGCGCCGGAACAGGCGCCCGAAAAAACTCGCATCCTCATAGCCCGCTTCATTGGCCACCGCCTCGACCTGCAGGTCGCCCGTCTCGAGCAGTTCCTTGGCCGCTTCGAGCCTGAGCGCGTGGATGTCGTCGATTGCCTTCATTTCCGTCGCCTTGGCGAAGCGGCGCACGAAGGAGCGCTCGGACAGGCCTGACAGCTTGGTCATGGCGGCGACGGGCGAGGGCGTCCGGTAGTTGAGCTCCGCCCATTTCTGGCAGCGGTTGATCACCGCGTCGTCGGTCTGGCGAAAGCGCATCAGCGCGGCGAAGGGCTGCTGGCCCATGTCGTGCCACTGCAGCATGTAGACCTTGGCGACCTCCATCGCCTCCTTGAGGCCGACGAAGCGCGCGATGAGATAGAGGGCGAGATCCTGCCAGCTCGAGCCGCCCGCGGCCATGACGATGCGCTGGGCCTCGCCGCTCAGCACCAGCGACTGGCCCGGCTTCACCTTCACGCCGGGATAGTTGTTAGCGAGCGTCGCGACATAGGCCCAATGGATTGTGGCCTCGCGATTTTCCAGCAACCCCGCCTCGCCGAGCAGCACCGCGCCCGAGCATGCGCTGGCCAGCATGGCGCCGTCCGCATGCGCCTGCCGCAGCCAGCGGGCCTCGGCATCATACTGCCCGGCGACGCTTTCGCCCGGATTGACGAAGAAATCGGGGATGCAGACGATGTCGGGTCGCGGGCAGTCGGAAAGCGCGTGGTCCGGGCTTACCCAGACGCCGTTTGCGGCGCGAAACGCGCTGCCGTCCCCAGCAACCACATAGGGCCGCATGCGCGGCGTGCCCGCCGCACCGCTGGTGAACCGCCCCCGACCGCCTGAGCGGGCTGGCCGAGTTCTCCACCATTCCGGAGGATCCCTCCGTTCCCGAACACGCTTGGGGCCGCCGCGTCCTGGCGCTTGCTCATGTCTATGACGGACCGGCGGACGAGGGCGAGCGCGTCGTGGCTCCGCTGCGCAGCTTTGGCGAACCGCTCGTCGATTTCAGCGGTCGCATGCCGTATCGCACCATCCAGTCGCTCTATGACGGCCTGTTCCCGAAAGGCCGCGACCGCTGCTACTGGAAATCCACCTACCTCTCGCGCCTCGACGACGAGGTCATCGGGGAGATCACCGCGCGGATGGCGAAGCGGCCCTCCGAGATGACCTTCGCCTCGATCTGGAAGTTCGGCGGTTTCGTCCATCGCGTTGCAGCCGATGCGACCGCCTTCGGCAACCGCTCCATGCCCTCCATGCTCAGCCTCGACGCCATCTGGCCAGGCGCTGACGATGACGATGCGAACATCGGCTGGGTTCGCAGCTTCTGGCAGGACATGCAGCGCTACTCGACCGGCCGCCTCTATCTGAACTTCCCCGGCCATGGCGAAGGAGCGAATCTCGTGCGCGACGCCTTCGGAGCCGAGGTCTACGCGCGGCTCGCCAAGATCAAGCACAGGTACGATCCGGACAATCTGTTCCGCCTCAACCAGAACATCCTGCCAATGCACTGACGCACAATCCAAATCGGGCGTACGGTTGCGACTCTCGTCTCGATCGTGGTGGCTTTGATCGCGCTGGGTCGCGAGCGACGCCCAGTGTGGTCGCCGCGATGTCCGCTTTCAATCAGTGGCAAATCTGTCCGCAACGGCCGAGATCGGCGCATTGTTGCCATTCGTAACGCGGACAAGGAAGGTAAGGTAACCGAGGTCACGGGCGTAAGATCGACTGAGCCGCAGCGAACTTCCGCAATGGGTCGAACTCGGTCGTTGCGAGTGATTGGGTTTGGGCCCGAATGCCTACTCCTCAACGAACGCCCGCTGGGATGAGACCGATTTTGCCAATTGTATTGGGCTGCGGTCGAGCGATCCGACCGAAACAAAAAACCGCCTCAGCGGGCGGGCGCAGATCAACATTGTGCTTAAATTCCTAGCATAACTGCCGTCACCCGGCCCCGCGTTCGCGGGGCGATGCAATCACAAGCGCTCGTAGGTGACGCGCCAGCCTTCCTCGGGATCGACCGGGGTGATCACCAGCTGATCTCCGGTGACCTCGAACACCCGCTGCAATTCCTGTCCGATGAGATCGCGCACCAGGGACGATTCAACAGTGATGGTGAAGGTGCTTTTCTCCTCATCGATCGCGACCGGACCATAATAGGCTTAATAGCCGTTCGCCGTGTAGGTAGTCGGCTTTGCAGCCGGGTCCGGGTCCATCGCCTGAACCGAAAGCGTGCCGCTGTGCGAGAAGATGACTTGGCCGGAATAAGGCACGTCGGCCGGTTTGCCCTCCGAATTTGTGATCTGCAGCGACGTCATGCGCCACGCGCCGATGATGGGGCCCTTGTTCTACTGAGCGAGAGCGGGGGCGGAGCCAGCGAGGGCTAAAGCAAACATCGCGAACCGGAGCTTGGTCATCATCATGTGCATTCCTTTCTTGCGAGGGGGTGAAGTCGAAAATCTTCCGAAGCTTTAGTGCCGTCGCGGGTTCCCACTCTCAGATGCGCTCGATGCGAACCGGGAACTCGCCGCGCACCAGCAGTGTTTCGAAGCCGTCATCGAAGCGGCCGAGCCGGATCAACCCCTCCCAGCGATAGTCGGCGTAAAACAGGGCCAGGTTGCCCCAAGGCTTGAAGTAGCAAAGATCGCCCGGTCGCTCGTTCCCGAAGGGGCCGCTGCCTTCCTCGGTGAGTTTGCGCGGCAGATGGACGATCTTCTCGTTGTTGCTGAAATCCTCGATCGCGAGGTCCAATGGCAGCATCGAGGCGAAGTCTCGCGCGGTCGGATTGTCATAGAGCGTCGCCGTCATGCTCAGGCCCTTGAACGTCATCCTGACCCGCACGTTGGTCGGCTCCTGACTGGCAGGATCCCGACCCTCCTGCCCATTGGCTGCATAGGGCAGGATCAAGGCTGCCAAGGCTCCGCCGAGCACCGCTCGACGTGTGAGATGTGGCGATACCGTCGTCATGGCTGCGCCTCGCACATGATGAGCTCCTAGGGGCGTCAGTTGGGACTATGCGCGAGGGCTGGCGGCAGCGGCGAGCACGGCTGAGCCCGCCAGCAGGGCTGCGGCGAGCAGGAAAGCGCTCCACCAGCCGGCAGTGTCGAACAGCATGCCGCCCGCGGAAGCGCCGCCGGCGATGGCGAACTGGATCAATGCGACCTGCAACCCACCTCCGGCTTCAAGATCGTCGGGAATGACCCTCGCCATCCAGGTATTCCACGCCGCTGGGATTGGGGTGTTGAACAGCCCCCAAAGAACCAGAAGGGCGGCCGTGGCCCAAAAGACCGGACCCGCTGCAATCAGAAGCAGGGAGAGGAGCGCAAGCGCGCTCGGCAGCCCGACCAGCACGGCGGTGAGGTTCCGCTGGAGAACGAAGCCGGCGATGAACAGCCCGGCCAAGCCGCCCAACCCCAGGCCAAGGAGCACCACCGACAGGACGTTCACGTCGAGGCCCGTTACATTTTCGAGGAAAGGACGCAGGTAGATCGACAGCGAATTCATCCCGATGAAGGCGAGGCCGGTCGCGGCCATGCCGATGGCGAACGTCCGATTGCGCAGCAGACGGAACATGCTGGTTACCGAAATGGCCTCCATCGGCGGCATCTTCGGCAGAACGGCGAATTGCCAGATGAGTACCGCGAGGCCGAGGGGGACTGTGACGAAAAAGGTGCCCCGCCACCCGATCAGTTCGCCGAGGAAGCTGCCGATTGGCGCGGCGATGACGATCGCGAATGCTGTCCCGCCCTGCAGCAGGGCGATGGCTTTGGGCAGGTCGGAACCTGAGGCCAGGCGCGCCAAAATGGCCGTGGAGAGCGACCAGAAGCCGCCGATCGCGATCCCGACCAGGGCCCGTCCGGCCAGAAAAACGAAGAAGTTGGGAGCGAGGGCAACAGCCAAACTCGATGCGACCAGCACTGCCGTGTAGAGCAGGACGACCGTTCTCCGGTCGAGCTCGGCCAGGAGCGAGTTGCCGAACAGGCTGGTGATCACGGCAAAGAGCCCCGACACGGCGATCGCCTGTCCGGCTTGGCCTTCCGAGATGGCCAGGTCCTGCGCGATCGGAGTCAACAGGCTCACCGGCATGAACTCCAAGCCGACCAGGAGAAAGGTCAAAAGCGAGAGGCAGGTGACCGCAGCCCATGGAGTCGCCGCCCTTTCGGCCGAAGGGATGTCATCCAGGGTCAGTTCGATGGCCATGCCGTACGCTCCTGTCCGTTTGCCAGACTGGGTAGCCAGACTGGTCTTGTCCGACTAGCATCTATAATCTGCATGTCGTAGTGAATGGAGCTCACCAATGCCCCGCGACGAGTTCAGTGAGATGCGAGCGTTTCTGGAGGTCGCTCGGGCGCGGAGCTTTACGCGAGCGGCCGCCAAGTTGGGCGTCACCCGATCGGCCCTCAGTCATACGATCAGGGCAATGGAGGAGCGGCTTGGCGTCCGTCTCCTCTCCCGCACGACCCGCGATGTGGCGCCCACTGCGGCCGGGGAGCGCCTCGTCGAAAGCATCGAGCCCCATTTCGAGAGCATTGCCGCCGGGATCAGCGCGATCAGTGCCCTGCGCGGCAAGCCCTCGGGTCAGGTCCGCATCGTGTGCCCTGATGATGCCGTCGACCTCGTCTTTCGCCCCAGGCTGCCAGCCTTCCTGCGAGATTACCCGGACATCAACGTGGAGCTCATTGTCGACAACGGCTTCACCAATATCGTCGAGCGTCAGTTCGATGCCGGTGTTCGACTTGGCGAGGCAATCGCGCGCGACATGGTGGCCGTTCGCATTGGTCCCGATGTTCGCTATTCCGTGGTCGGCTCACCCGATTACTTCGCTCGTCGGGCCGCGCCGAATAGCCCTCAGGACTTGACCCGCCACGATTGCATCAACCTGCGGCTTCCCACCTCAGGCGCATTATATGCCTGGGAATTCAGGAAGAACGGACGCGAGTTCAGCGTCCGTGTGGACGGCCAGCTGACTTTGAACAATATCGCGCCGGCGCTTGACGCGGCGCTTGACGGCATCGGTTTGGCCTATGCACCGAAGGATATTGTTCAACCATATGTTGAGAGTGATCAGCTCCAGGAAGTCCTTGCCGACTGGTGCCCGACCTTCCAGGGATATCATCTATACTATCCGAGCCGGCGTAATCCCTCGCCCGCCTTTGGCACCTTTGTCGCGGCTTTCCGGTACCAATCTCGATAGACCCTCAAATCGGTCGAACTGGGCAAACTAAATCCGCAACTCGCTTGTACGTCGGCCCAGCGATGTCTGCTTTGGTGGACGGACGAGGTAGCTGGAATGCCCCTGGTGGCAGTGCCGCAAGCAAAGGATCGTCGCGACCAACTAACCGTGGCTGGCTGCAAGCGAAAGGAAACTGGGAAGCCGAGGGTCCGCGGCTCCTACAAGAAAATCAGAACGTGCGCTTCTTGTGAAGCGACGCCGGCTTTCCGCTCTGAACTAATTCATCGGCGAAAGTGGGAGCACTATTTACGTGGGCAGGCTTTGGGCAGAATATACGGGTGGAGGAAGCATTCGGAATCCCTGAATAAATGCGCCCGAACGGCTTCCGACCGTTGGTTGCAAGGGAGGAAAATCATGAAACGTATTTTCTCGCTCGTGGCGTGTGCCGCGGCGTTATCGCTCGGCGTATCGAACGCCTACGCACAATCGGGCGGCGTCGATAAGGCGGTCGGCGGCTACAGCTTCGAAGAAGCCGCAAAGGAGGCCCCGGGTACCAAGGACTTCCATTCGGCCGATGGTCACCTCACTTTCGCTATCGTGACACACACTGCCGGCAATGGCTTCTTCGATCCGGTCTACGTCGGCGCGACCGTCGCCGGCAACCTGATCGGCGCCAAGGTCCTGCTGCTCGGCTCGGAATCGCCGACCGACGATCCTGCCCGCGAGATCGAAATCCTGAACCAAATCGTGCAGGATCCGACGATCGACGGGCTGATCATGACAACGCCCCAGGTCGGCGCCTATAACGACATCGTCAAGGCCGCCGAGGCGAAGGGCATACCGGTCGCTACGACCAATTCCTTTGACGGCACGATCCTCAACCGCAGCGGCATCGGCCACACTGGCCAGGACGCCTCCGCTGCCGCAATCGCCGGCGAGGCGCTCGTCAAGTGCCTCGCGGACAAGGGTATCGAGAAGGGTTCGATCGTCCTGCCGTCGTCGACCGCAATGGGCAACATCGAGGTGAACAATCGCGTCACTTCGGCTTTCAACGCCATCGTCAAGGGCTTGAAGGATGCCGGCAAGCTTGATGCCTTCAAGGTCGACGCGGGTCCGGAGAACACCGGTATAGACACCAATCCGAACGACCCGGTGAACGGCATCGTGACGCTGTTCGAATCGCGCGGCGATGTCGTTGGCGCGTTCGCCGGCAACAACGTGTTCACGCCGGCGCTTGCCAAGGCCGTCGCTCAGACCGGAATGACCGGCAAGATCTGCGCCTACGGTTTCGACCTCGGCCCGGCCCAGCAGGATGCGATGAAGAGCGGCGATCTGACCGGCGCGCTCGGGCAGCAGCCCTTCTTGCAGGGCTTCTGGCCGGTCATGCAGCTCTATCTGGAGATCGACCGCGGCATCGCGGCGGCCAACCTCGACACACGCGCCCAACTGGTGACGAAGGAGACCGTCGAGGACGTCGGCAAGCGCTTCGAGAACTGAGTCCACTCGGAACGTCTGAAATCATTGCGGGAGGGCGCAGGCTCTCCCGCAATGCCGCAGCAGGGAAATCGACCAGAAGAGACCATGGCGCTTACCGCGACCACATCGCTCGGCCGTGCGCCGTCCCAGATTGTCGGCGGCTGGGAGGTGGGGCTCGTTGCCTTGCTTTTGCTGCTCTATCTCGGCGGCGCTCTCGTCAATCCCGCGTTCTTCGGGTCAACAGGAGCGTTTCACTCGCTGCTCCGCGACACCTCGCGGGTTGCCATCATCGCGGTCGGAGTGACCTTCGTCATCGTCAACAAGGACCTCGATCTTTCGGTCGGTTCAACTTACGGTCTAGTCGCCGTCGTCTTTGCCAGGCTGTTCGCGCCGAACTTCCTTGACCTCGGCGTCGTCGCGTCGGCGATCCTCTGCCTGCTGCTCGGCACGCTGATCGGGCTGATTAACGGCGTGCTTGTCACCATCCTGAAGGTGCCGGCGTTCATCGCCACGCTGACCGTCCTCTTCATCGGCCGCGGCTTCGTGCTGGCGCTCACTCACGGCCAGGCGATCTACTACCCTGCCAAGGCGACCGGTTATCCGGGTTTTTTTCACCTCGGCGAGACCAACCTCCTCGGCTTCAACAACCAGATCGTGATCTTTCTCGTTGTCGCCGTGATCGGCGCCTATGTGCTTGCCAAGACGCGCTGGGGCTACGAGACCTTCGCCACCGGCGGCAACGAGCAGGCGGCGTCCTATGCCGGCATCCCGACCAACTGGGTGCGCATCCGAGCCTTCCTGATCTCCTCGCTCTGCGCGGCGCTGGCCGGCTTGATGTCAGCTGCCCAGGACAAGGGCGTGACGCCCCTCTACGGCGTCAGCGGTGAGCTGACCGTCATTGCCGCCGTGATCATCGGCGGCGCCTCGATCCTCGGCGGCCGCGGCCGGGTCGCCGGATCCTGCCTTGGCGCCCTGCTGGTGGTGCTGCTCGACAAGGTATTGCGCGAGGGCTGGCCGATCACGCGCATCATCAAGATCGGCGACGAGGAGATCACGGTCAATGCCGTTTTCTCGCTACCGGTCGGCGCGGTGCCGGTGTTCCTCGGGCTGCTGCTCGTCGTCGCGGTGCTCATCGAGCCCTATCTCATCCGCCGCCAGGTGGCAGGGCGCCTCTGGGCCTGGCTCCGCGACCGGCCGCCGCCACCGGCCTACGAGATCGGCGGCATCGCGATCGAGGGGGTGCAGACCAAGGGCGCGATGGCGACCGACATGGCGTTGTCGGCCACCGGGTTCGGCAAGTTCCTCGCCCGGCGCGACGCGCTCGCCATCATCCTGACCGCGCTCCTGTGGCTGACCGGCCTCGCGCTCCGGCCGGACTACTGGTGGAACCTGTCCAACAGCTTCGCGATCTTGCTCAACTACACCGAGCTTGCGCTGATCACCATCGGACTCACCTACGTCATCGCCGCCGGCGATATCGATCTCTCCGTCGGGGCGGTGCTTGCTCTCGCCGGCAGCACCGCCGCCTATTTCCTCAAGGTCCTTGGCGCCGACCCCGTGACCGCCGTGGCAATGGGCCTGCTCGCGGGCATGTGCGCCGGCCTCGTCAACGCGATCGTCACCGTCGGCTTCAAGCTGCCGGCCTTCATCGCCACGCTCGGCATGTTCTACATCGCCCGCGGCCTCGCCGCCTGGTTCGTCGCCGGGCAGCAGCTCACCGGCTGGCCCGAGGGCTACAACCTGCTTGGCCGCAAGGTGAACGACATCCTGCTGCACTACCGCATCTCGCTGCCGGACGGGCTGCTGCGCTCGATCGCCGAGGTGGTGAGCGTCCAGACCATCTGGATGCTGTTGGTCGCCCTCATTGCCGGCGTCGTGCTCGCCTACATGCCGCTCGGGCAGAAGGTCTATGCGACCGGCGGCAACATTCGCGCCGCCGCTTATGCCGGGATCAACACCAACCGGGTGCGGTTCTTCGCGCTTATGCTGGCGGCGCTCTGCGCGACAATGGCCGGGATCATCAACGTCGCCTACTTCCGCAGCTTCAACCCGGTGGCCGGCCAGTTCCGCGAGCTCGACGCCATCGCCTCGGTGATCATCGGCGGCGGTTCGATCTTCGGCGGCTACGGCACCGTGATCGGGGCGCTCGCCGGGGCGGCGGTGATCACCCTGATCCGGGCGCTGCTGCAGCTCAACGTCCAGGGCTTCACCATGCCCCAGCACTGGATCAACGTCTTCATCGGCGGCATCCTGATCGTGGCGGTGCTGATTGACATCTGGGTGCGCCAGGCCAACATCTTCGGCCGCCTGCGGGCGCGCCTCGCGCGGCGCACAAGAACGGCGGAGACCACCCATGCGTGACCCGACCACGCCTGCACCGATCGTAGAAATGCGGGGCATCGAAAAAGCCTTCGGTGCGGTGCAGGCGCTCCGCAACGTCGACCTCGTGCTCTATCCCGGCGAGATCCTGGGTCTCGTCGGCGACAACTCGGCCGGCAAATCGACGCTGATGAAGATCCTGACCGGCGCCTACCAGCGCGACGCCGGCGGCGAGGTCTTCGTCGCCGGGCAGCCGGTGCACTTCAAGAGCCCGCACGAAAGCCGCGACGCCGGCATCGAGATGATCTACCAGGATTTCGCTCTTTGCGGGAATATGGATGTCGGTCAGAACATCTTTCTTGGCCGTTGGCCGCGCAAGGGCCTTTTCGTTAATCGGCGGAAAATGTACGCGGAAGCCGACAGTGTGCTGAAGCGGCTCAAGGTCGACGTGAACTCCGTCTATCAAAAGGTCGAGAGCCTGTCGGGCGGCCGCCAGCAATCTGTGGCGATTGCCCGCGCTATCTCCTTTCAGCCGCGCGTGGTGATCCTCGACGAGCCGACCGCCAATCTCTCGGTGATGGCGACCGAGCGGCTGCTCGAGACCATGCTGGAACTGAAAAAGCAGGGCGTTGCCCAGATCATCATCTCCCACCGCCTCATTGACATCTTCGCTGTGGGCGACCGCGTGATGGTGCTGAAACGCGGCGAGAACGTCGGCGATCGCTACATCAAAAACACCGACGAGCATGAGGTCCTCGAGATCATCGTCTCTGGCACGCGAGAGCACGCACTCACGGCCGATGGGGCAAGGTTTTGACCGATCAGGATCGCTTTTCTCCAGGCGTCGCAGAAATGCGGCTAAAACCACCCGCTCTAAGTCCATCGAGGTTGTGGCACGAGATTGGTCGTTCACTCGAAGAATGCCGGATGTCGGGTAAGGGTGGTTTTCTGCCTTCGGTGTCGCCGATCGGAACGCGCAGGCGGCGCCATTCGCCGACCTTCATTGCGTTTCCCCAAACCTGCCTTTCGCGCAACGACTTGATGCGACCCCTCTCTGCCCTTCCTTCTGAGCAGCCATACGGCAATCCTTGACCCCAAAGCTGCCAATTGGGCACGTCATACGCCGACGTTGTTGCCGGGCTCGCCTGCTCGCTACGCTAGGGTTGCCGCCCGTTAGCGCTTTTTCTTTAGCGGGCCAGCATCAACGAGTGAACGAAGTCCCGGACAAGCAGAGACTTCGGTCGGTCGGCGGGTAGCAGCAACAAAACAACGACCTTAATGCTAGGCCTAAACGGCTTGACCACCACCTGTGAGGGATGGAACAGAGCAGCGGCGTGAGCGCTAGCGAGCGTGATCCCAACTCCTTGCGCGACAAGCGCGATTGCGGCAGGCGCGTGAGGTGTTTCGATTACAATCTTAGGCTCAGCCCCTGCTGCGTGGAATGCAGCATCGATGCGCTTTCTGAAGTGGTCCTCCGGAAGGTACGCGATAAACGGCTCCTCGTGCAGATCGGTCGGTGTGATCGTTTTCTTCTTCGCAAGGGGGTGTCCGGCAGGGAGAACGCAAAGTGCGTCCCGATTGACAAAACTCTGGCTGACAACACCAGTAGTGTCGACCAGATCAGCAGTGAGACCCACGTCGAATTCGCCAGAAGCAACGAGATCACGCACATCGCGTGAATGCATAACATGGAACGTCAATCTGATATCTGGGTGCTTCTCTCGAAAGATTCTGACTGCCTTCGCGCCGATTGTGTAGCTGGCGGCGGAAAGAGAAGCGAAGCGAACTTCGCCAGTTCCTCGATCGCGGATTCTGCTCGCTGAAGCGCGGGCAGCATCAAGACTGCGGAAGACTGTGTCGACATCTCGATAGAGCAATCGAGCTTCTGGGGTTGGGACCAGCCGGTTGCGGACGCGGGCAAATAGCGGGAACCCAACCGAGCGCTCAAATTCCGATATTCCGCGGCTTATTGCCGGCTGCGAAACACCAAGAATCTCGGCTGCCCTCGACAGCGAGCCGGTGTTGAGCACAGTCACAAAAGTTTCGGCCTGTCGGAAATTCATGCGGACCTATGCTGCCAGAAATATTCGCAGGCGCCAGCCCGCTGCGTCAACCATAACCTTTGCGCATGAAGTTATGCAATCGAGTCAATTGCCTAAAACGCAAAAGGCTATACGCTTTCTCGAAGTTCCGAAGGACGTGACGGACGTTGACCGGCGCCGCATATCGCGTGCGCTAACGCAATACGTCTGTCCTGCAGAACCTTTTGATCGAAACCCAACCGTAAGGAGAATCCTCTTGGCGCTCACGTCTCTTCATGCGCAAACCGTTATCGCGGCCGGCGAAAACCGTGCCACTGAAATTGGCGTACCGATCAACATATCGGTGCTGGACGCCGCCGCTCACCTGAAAGCCTTCAGCAGGATGGACGGCGCCCTGCTCGGCTCGATCGACATTGCTATTGGCAAGGCGAAGACCGCCGCGCTTTTCGGAATGGCGACTGAAGCGATTGGCGAATTCTGCAAACCGGGCGGTACATCGCCGGGTCTCGAGCAGACCAATGGCGGCCTCGTCGTTTTCGCCGGCGGAATACCTCTATTCGCGCCGGACGGCTCGCTTCTCGGCGCCGTCGGCGTCTCGGGCGGCGCCGTCGCGCAGGATCGCGAAGTCGCCGAAGCCGCTGTGGCTGCGCTCAGCTACTAGCCGCAACAATTCGACATAACTCCCAAGAAAGGAAAACTCATGCCCAAGACCATTCTCGTCACCGGCGCAGGCTCCGGTTTCGGCAAGGCCGCCGCCATAGGCATCGCCAGGAACGGCCACAACGTCATCGCTACCGTGCAGGTCTCGCCGCAGGTCATGCCTCTGCGCGAGGAGGCCGAGAAGCTCGGTCTCAAGAACCTTCGTGTCGAACGCCTCGACCTCACCGACCCCTATGACATCGCCCAGGCCCAGTCGTGGGACATCGATGTGCTCTGGAACAATGCCGGCATGGGTGAAGCGGGCCCCGTCTGGGAAATCCCGGTCGATCTCGTCCGCCGCAACTTCGAGATCAACGTCTTCCTGCCGCTGGTGCTTACCCAGGGCGTCGTCCAGAAGTGGGTGCGTGAAGGCAAGAAGGGCAAGGTCGTGTTCACCTCGTCCATGGGCGGCCTGTTCACGCCGGCCAACTGGGGCACCTACGTCTCGACCAAGCATGCGCTGGAATCGATCGCCGAAGCGTTGCAGCAGGAGCTCGCTCCTTACGGCATCAAGATCCAGACGATCAACCCGGGCGCCTACTACACGGGTTACAACGAAACGATGGCCGACAATCCGTTCCGCTGGCTGGATGACGCCAAGAACTTCACCAAGCGCGCCGATCTGCGCAAAGGTTTCGACGACTTCTTCGCCACGCCAGAGGGCAAGATGGATCCGAAGGAGATGATCGACCGCATGATCGAGATCGTGCCCGCCGACAACGGCAAGTTCCGCAACGTGGTGCCGAAGGTGATCGAGGACATGCTGAAGAAGCACCAGCTCGCCGCCTGGGAAAACCAGATCTGAAACGCGCTGTCTGACCCTATCGGGCGGCGGGCCTCCCCGCCGCTCCATCTTCTGCCCGGGCCGGCACTGCGGCGCGTCCGCGATCCGCCCCGGCTTTTTTCGTCAAGGAAGGAAATGACATGACAAGCTTCAGCACATTGATTGCCACGGCGGGCCTCGCCATGGCCGCCTTCGTGCCAATGGCGCAGGCGCAGAATTCTGCCGACGAGGCGAACAACAAGGCGATCGTCCAGCGTTCGTTCGATGCATGGGCGGCGGGAACCGGCAGCCCTTATGATCTGCTCGCCGAAGATGCGATCTGGACGATCGCCGGCAATTCGCTCGCGTCGAAGACCTATCCCAGCCGCGCCGCCTTCATCGGCGAGGTCATTCAGCCCTTCGTCGCCAGGATGAGCGTCGGGCTGAAGCCGGTGATCCGCGAAATCCACGCGGACGGGAGCACGGTTATCGTCCACTTCGACGCGGCCGGTACGGCGAAGGACGGCAAGCCCTATATCAACACTTATGCCTGGTTTCTCGATCTGAGCGGCGGCAAGATCGTCAAGGCGACGGCTTTTTACGACAGCGTTGCCTTCAACGACCTCTGGACCCGGGTGCAGCCAGAATAGTCGAACCTCCGTGTTCGGATTGTCCGCTTCTGGACACACGCGCCGTCGGAGATCTGGTGAGTTAAGGTCTCAGAACCACCCGATTGAGACGTAGAACGCTCCATCGCCGTACAATCCGAGCCGATGCCCCGGCCGGCTCGATCGCGCCAATTCCGGACGGTTGCGGTCGCTGCTACGGATGTCGAGTTCCGAAACGGAAGTTACCCCGCCCTACGCTGAATTCAAGCTCCATGACCTGAACGCGACTTCCGTCGCAAACGCGGATAGCCGTCGCCCACCACACACGATCGAAGAGTATCGGTGCTCTCGGCGTGATCCAATAGCGCCTCCCTCCATCTGATTTGCTTGCGGTCGCGGGCAACTCGTTGGATAGGCTTCCCGGAAAAGCGGGAAGCTCTAGTCTAGCGGCATGACAAGGGGCCATGCCGCTCGATGCTGATGCTACAACGTGCGTCGTCCGGTCATCTGATGGTAGAGCCAGAGCACGACGATCGAGCCGATAACGGCGACGATCAGGCTCCATATATTGAACCCGGTAATTCCCGATGCTCCGAAGAAGCTGAAAATCAGACCGCCGACAACCGCTCCGACAACTCCAAGCACGATGTCCATCAGCAGGCCCTGGCCACTGCTGTTGACGATCTTGCTGCCGATAAATCCGGCAACTAAGCCGAGAACAATCCATCCGATAACCGACATGAGAGGCTTCCTTCTATGCCCCTTCCGCCCCGAAATCATGCTCACACAGGGTCGGGGGAAACTCAAGGCTGCAACCAGACGCCCGAGCCTTGAAATACGGCTGCCGTGGAACAAGTATGCTTTCTGGGGGCGCACTGTAACAGCAGGAGGCCCATATGGGACTTTTCGACGACGCGGTACCTGGCGGTAAAATCGGCAAGCCGTTGATGATTGCGCTTGGCGCGCTTCTCGTCAGCAAGATGCTAGGCGGTCGACGTGACCAGTCAGATCCGGCCAACCCGCAAACTCAGACTCCCGGTTCCGAGGATGGCGGCCTTCTTGGCGGCCTTGATGGCCTGCTCGAGAAACTGAAAACTGCAGGGCAGGGTGACAAGGCGGATTCTTGGGTCGGGACCGGTGAGAACAAGCCCATTCAGCCCAACGATCTGGGCAAGGCGCTCGGCGACCAAACCGTCAAGGAACTGGCGGCCAAGGCGGGTGTTAGCGAGGAAGAACTGCTGAAGCAGCTTTCCACTGCTTTGCCGGGCGTTGTCGACAAGCTCACGCCGAACGGGAACCTGCCGAAGAAGGAACAGGTCGCCGCCGCCCTCAATGCCGCATAGACAAATAATCGCAGCCGGGTCCGGGCGAACCGTGCCGAAATGACGTTAAGGCCGCTCGCAACGGGCGATGAAACTTGGACAACGGAGAGGGAATCAGATGACCAGGCGAGACGAACTGGCCGCCAAATACGCGACAGACTTAAAAGTGCGGTGTCACGCCGGACATGAGCCTTCTGAAGAAGGTAACAATTGGTTGCGGCCCGTCGATCTACAGTGCAGACGCTTCGACAGTATCTGCCTCTGACAAATCCGAATTGGAGACGATCAAGAAGCGTTTTCTGATCGGTAAACTCGGTTTGAAGGACGGACCGGACCTCGACAAGCGACTTTCCGACGTGATCGAGCAATATGGCCGGTCCAAGCGCAACAAGTACCGGGCGGTCGTCTACTATCTTCTCGCCACGTATTTCAGCGTCCTCAGGCTCTCTTGACTATGCTGTATCGCTCGATGGATCGCCTCTGTCGTCGTGGCGCTCCCATGCAGAACCTGGCCCATAGCGCATCCTTTGATTCGGAGGACAAGGATGCCCCATCAAAGCCTGGGATCAAACATCTAGGCCAAGGCACCCGGATCCCGTTCAAGCTTGAGCGCTGTCTACTGGGTGACAGCATGCGCTGATTGCGATGCTCTGTTAATTCGTAAACGAAAGTCCGCATTCACCTACGTCTGCGACATTGAAACCGATGGCGTCAAACGTCTCGAACGGGTCAGGAACGTTGGTTCCGGTTAACGTCGGCTATCGGGCAGCGAAATGGGCTGATGAAGGACGGCAAAGTCACGACGATGCCCACAGCAACCTGAATGTCCGCTCTTGAATATTCGCGGCCCGAAGCTGCGGTCTGCTCTCGTGCCGAAAGGCGATGGTAGAAAATCTGCTCGTCAATGGCCGCCTCTGGCGCTTAGCTGACGTTCTGGCCGGCGATCATTACGCCCCGTTTAATTAGCCACAATGTTAGCATATATCAGCCGCCGGATTTGGGAGCTTTTGACCCAAAGGCGATCTTCGTGAGACGCTGACCGTGTGGCGGCTTTGCGCCCATGTCGGCCGTTGAGGTCAGCTTTGCCACCGCCTGAAAGCAGACATCGCCGGCGACCACGCTGGACGTCGCGGTTGCGCCATCTCCTGACCTTCATTGCCAGCAACGTGAACGTCGCGTCTCCGTCCCCTAAGCGGTCGTTGCAGGAAAAGGGACCGCAAGATGCGGTCCCGTCCGTTTATTGCTGAGCTCCGGAGGTATCCCGGCGCCTCATTGCGCGGTGGTGGCCGAGAAGGACGCTTGCATATCCTCGACAATCTGGTCGATCGAAAGCTCGAGGGACGTTGTGCAGGCGGGAACTCCTTGAAAGTCTTAAGGTAACTGGCTGACGAACGCTCAAAAGTACTGACAGTGGTCCGCCTTGACGGCCTTTTCGGTCAGAAACCAACCAGGATCCACGATTCCCTCAGCTTCGGCTATGAGGTCGGCGGGCTCGACCTTGAACGTCTGCGCCGCATAGCGGCAGCCGTAGAGGTTGACATTTCCGGTCTCAGCAAGAAGCTTCAGAAAGTCCTCGATCTCGGTCGGCTCTCCGTCCGCGGCCATCCGGCCGCGAAGCCAATCGGTTTCGCACTTGTGTCGGCCGTCCACCGAAAGGGCAGCCGCCCCTTTGCTGGTCAGCGCCCTTACTGCCCAAAGCAGGAAGAGCATGTCGACCTTCACGCCCTTTCGGGCCTGGGTGTAGGCGAAGGTCAGCGGCGTGAGGATCTTATCGTAGGCGTCATCGCGTACGACGATTGCTAGATGTTTCATGATTGAAACTCCAATGGCGCGGTTGATGGAGCCCCGAGGGGCCGTGTCGAGACTTCAAAATTCCTGCGTTCCGCCGCCGGACTACCGGATACGAAACGCAGGTTCGCTCAGGCTGCTTCCCGGTCCGGCGCTGCATTCGCTCCGGCCCGGGTCAGGAAGCTTCGATTCACCGGGCTGTGGGGTTTCAGCGCAAGGCGCTCGTTCGCGAGGGCTTGAGCCAAGCCTGTCAGACCTCCGCGCACGGCGGCCTCAGCAAGCGTCCAGTCGATGATGTCGCGTTGCGCGTGGCTGCCGCCGAACGAGTTGGCGATGAAGCGTGCGCCAGAGAGGCGTTGCGCCGCGGTGTTATAGTCGCCGTGCCAGAATGCCGTGAACCCTTCAACAAGGGGCATAGCAGTCCGTTGCCCCCATTCGGCGACATCGGTGACGTCGGTTCCGTTTCGATAGGATGCGAGGATCCGTTCGACCTCGCTGTTCCGGCCGGCGCCAAGATATGCCATCACCGCGTGCCAGTCGTTGAAGGGGTATGTGCGGCCGTCGGCATGATTGTCCCAGGTCGCCGCCAATTCTTGCCAGCGGTCGCCGACATCGTGCCCTGAAAGATGCAGGCGCCAGAGAAGCGCCGAGGCGTCGACCATGTCGAGTGCGACGGTGCTCCGATCCCTGCGGATCGGACCGTCATAGAGCGCGAAGACCTCGTCGACTTGCCCGAGATCTAGATGGTAGAGCGAACGATGCCACCAGTTGTGAACCTTGAAGAAATTGTCGTCGCCGGACCAGTGGGGTTCGCGAGCGATCATCCAGCCGATGCCATCCTCAGCGCGGCCCTGCATCTCCATCACATGGGCGACGGCATGGTGGGCCCAGCTGTCGAGCGGCTGCAGGTCGACCGCATGGCGGCCAGCTTCTTCCGCTCGCCCATAGTCGCCGGTTTCCTCCAGCCCGAATGAATGCATCCCGAGCAGGATCGAATAGCCCGGCATATCCGCGGACCATTTCGGCAGCACTCGCGCGATCCTGTCGCGCAGGTCCCGGGCGTTGGCGCGGTAGAAATCCATCAGGTGGCCCGACTGAAGCGCGACGAGGTCGTGCGGATAGTTCGCATTGTGCAGGTCGAGGGCCTCGGCGGCGGCGGTCCAGTGTCCTTCCAGCAGCAGGTCAAGCGCGGCGACATGAGACGCCTCCCGCTCCGAAAGCCGCAATGACTTAACCTTGGCGACGATTGCTTTCGCATCCTTCGTCGCCCCCGGCTCGGTCGCGAGCCCGAACAGGTGCACCTTCAGGATTTGCGCCATCGCGAATTCCGGGGCCGCCTTGATGGCTTGGTCCAGCATTCCGATGGGGTCACCACGGTAGAGGTTGAAGGCCGCAGCAGCTCGATCGTACAGTCCCGCGGCTTCGAATGTTGCGCCGGAAAGCGCGTGGCCCTGCTGATCGACGATCATAATTGGTTTCCTTCTTGAATAGAGAGAGTGAACGCATCACCGACCCCGGCCGGCCGTGAGCTTCCGGCTGCCGGATCAGCGGTTTCAATGCTAAGCTAGACTTGCTGGTCGGGCCGGTTAATGAGCGATGCGCCGGAACTCTTGACCGATCCGCCGTTTTTAATGGAATGTCGTCCCGGTGGATGCTCTTTTGGATATGCTTCGAGCGATGCGCCTCACGGGAGGCATCTTCCTCGACGCTGAACTCACAGCCCCATGGTGCATTTCGGCGAAGGTCGGGCCGGAGGACTGCAGCCCGTTTACGCCCGAGCCTCGTCACATTATCGCGTATCATTACGTCACCGCCGGCCGCTGTGTCTTGAAGGTCGGCGGCCAGCAGCCGGTGCAGATTGAGAGCGGCGAGATCGTGGTTCTGCCACGAAATGACGATCACGCCTCGGAAGTGCATTAAACCTGCGGCCCGTCAGTGCCGAGCAACTGATCCAGCCGGGACCGGAAGGCGGGCTTGCAAAAATCATTTATGGAGGGAACGGGGAGCGGACGCAGATTTTCTGCGGCTTTCTTGGCAACGATCTTCCGCACAACGCCTTCATCGCAATGCTGCCAAGCGTGCTGAAGCTCGATGTCGCCGAAGGCGGGAGCTGGATAGAAAGCACCTTCCGCTTCGCAACGAAGGAGTTGGCGGGACGCCACGCCACATCGCCAGCAATGCTCGCGAAGCTCGCAGAAGTTCTGTTTATGGAGGCCGTCCGACGCTACTTGTCGTCTCAGCCCCCGGCGGGAAATACCTGGACAGCTGGAATGCGCGATCCGGTCGTCGGACGCGCCCTTGGGCTACTCCATGGCCAGATTGCCAGGCGCTGGACGACGGAAGCTCTTGCACGAGAGATAGCCGTTTCCCGTTCGGCCTTCGCGGAGCGCTTCACGCGCGTGATCGGCGAGCCGCCCATGCGTTATCTGGCGAGACAGCGGTTCGAACAGGCTTCGGCGCAACTGAGGGATTCCGCCGACCCGATCGTGCGGATCGCCTTCGATATCGGCTATGAGTCCGAAGCGGCTTTCAACAGGGCGTTCCGACGCGAATATGGCGTCCCACCAGCGGCCTGGCGGCGAGAGCACATGGTCCGCAAAGCCTGATCTGACGACGAATCGTCGAGGGCACATCGTCGAGGGCACAACTCATCCCGATCGGCGAACGGCAACAAAGGCTGACATAGCTGCCCTTGACCTCCAACCACTTGAGGACCCGAACGGGTCACGAGCGCTGGTTGGGCCCAATGTCCGGTTTCTGGAAGGAAAATGGGGCCCGGAAGGTCAGGATTGGGGTCACGACGTTCCCTTGACCTCCCATCAGGGATGGTCCGCAAGGGGTCGTGAGCCGAAATTCAAACTGAGACACTACCGATTTCGCGCATTGGTTGCACCCAGGCTTCGGACACGTTATTATTGTCCCTCGCGCTCCCGGGGGGAGTGGATGAGCATCGTCCAAAGGATTAGTCCAGGTGTAGATTAGGCGATTACCGCAATCCTCAATAGGGCAGACCTTGGGGACACCGTCTCGATCAAAGCGGCATTGAACCAAATTCGGCAGGCTGCGCCTGATTTGGTCGCATCCAACGACGAGATAACCGAGCTATCGTCGAGGCGCATACTGCCCTGGGCCAGTTCGTGGCTTTTGATGCGCGATTAATATCCGTTCAATCTAGCGTAGTTATCTGAAACCGCTCGGAAGCTTCTAGCAAACATTTCGGACCTTTTACGGAACCCTTCAGTAATCGATGAGTTGCGTACAAAACTAAAGGTAACCGTTATGGCAACTCGAGATAGGGATCGTGCCTTCCGGGAGTTGATCAGTTCGGAAGATAATCGTCGGAAGCTACGCAAGCGATTAAGCATGGAGGCAGATCAAACTCTGCCACCGAAGCTTTTCGCACTAGCGGTGGAGCTTCAGGAGCAGCTTGAGCGGCGAGAGCAGGAATTGGCTGACGAGAACCCCGAGCAGCCCTAAGTTGCCCTTATGGCGAACTGAACACCACTGAAGGGGCCGCATCAGCGGCCCTTTTTAACATCTGTGCCAGCTCTCTGGGCCGCTGCCCGCCTCGTAGTTGTCGAGGCAATTCAAAACCTTAGCCAGAAGCACGACCTATCGTTGGCGGCCCCGCGTCGGCGTCGCAACCGGCGGCGTGGCGGTAGGCAATCGCCCGGCGAACATGTGAGCCGAGGTCGGCAAGGTCGAACAGACCACCGATGAGGTGTGTCCGACGTCGACTTCCAGGGATGTTGGAACTGGCATTCATCTGGGGAATTATAAAGCTCACAAGGCTAAGCAGATGCCGCTTGGCAAACAGACTCGTCAGAGCAATCGAAAGCGTCAACCGTAAGAGTTGCAAAACCACCTATGCAATGTGCGGTTGCCTGAACGCGTCAGATAAACAGCACAGGGAGGCTATGATGATCAGGCTGCAGTCAGGTTTATTTATAATTCTACTACTAGGATTGGCGGGTTCGCCTGCGAGAGCGGAGGAGATCTGGTCGCTTGACGGGTTCAAGGCCCCCGAGAGCGTACTTTTCGACGCTAAGCGGAATGTCTTCTACGTCTCCAACATTGCTGGCGACCCCGCCGGCAGGGATGGGGTCGGATACCTTTCGAAGGTGTCGCCTGACGGAAAGTTGCAGGCAGCCGAGTGGGTGACCGGCTTTAACGCGCCCAAGGGATTGGTGATGCAGGGCGATACGCTTTTCGTCACCGACATCGACCGGCTTATGGCCGTCGACGTCGAGAGCGGTCAGATCACTGGAACGTGGCCTGCAGAAGGCGCTCAGTTCCTCAATGATCCCGCCGTCGACGAGGCGGGTCGTGTCTTTGCTTCCGACATGCTGGCGAACAGGATTTATGTTCTGGACAATCAAGCTCTCTCCGTCTGGCTCGAGAGCGAGGATCTCCTGCATCCGAACGGTCTGCGCGTCGAAGACGGTCGCCTCCTCGTCGCCGGCTGGGGTCGCGACATCCAGCCGGATTTTTCGTCCAAGACACCCGGCCACCTTATCGCGATTGACCTGAACACGAAGGCTATCTCTGACATCGGGTCCGGCGAGCCTGTTGGAAATCTAGATGGTCTAGAATCGGACGGAGCCGGGAATTGGCTGGTCACGGATTGGGTCGCAGGGGCGCTCTTTCGCATTCATCCGGATGGAAAAGTCGAGCAGCTGATGGACCTCAATCAAGGCAGCGCCGATCTGGAATTTCTGGAAGACAAGAAGCTGGCAATCATCCCGATGATGATGGACGGCAAACTGGTCGCAATTCGATTGGATTGAGCAACTTGAGAAGAGGCTCGCATTGTCCTCTCCCCAATTGGCCGAACAGGGCGGCGGTCGAGCGATCCGGCCGAAACAAAAAACCCGCCTCAGTGGGCGGGGCGCAGATCAACATTGTGCTTAAATTCCTAGCGTAACTGCCGTCACTTGTCAAGTCGAGACTACCCACGGTTGCAGGGCAATCGATTCGCGCTTGCGCTGCCTCTCATCGTCCTGCCGCTCAGGCGGCTTCGCCGCGCTGTCTCGCCTGGCGATGCTTTCCGCGCGGGCCGCTGATTTCCCATCTTTTGTGGAACCACATCCACTGGCCTGGATCCTCGCGCACCCAGCGTTCGACCACGTCGTTGAGCAACTGGGTGGTGGCATGGACGTCGACACTGCCGCCGGCGGTGCGCGGCAAGTTCAGTCTGTCCTCGATTTCGAGCCGGAAGCGGTTGCCCGGCAAGCGCACGCAGCGCGCCGGATAGACATCGCAATCATAGTGCCGCGCCAGGGTGCCCAGAACCCGGTTGCTCTCGCACGGGCGGCCGAAGAATGTCGTTTCGAGCCCGCTCGAGAATTTCTGGTCGACGAGCACGCCGATATTGCCGCCTTTCTCCAGGATTGCTGCAAGCGCGAATGAAGCGCCGGTCGCGGAGGGCAGAAGCGACCCCATGGTCGAGCGGCGCGTCGAGAGGATGTAGTCGGCAAGATAGGGGTTGTTGGGCGGGCGAAACAGCGCCGTGATGTTCATGCCGAAAGTGGCTGCCGCGACCGGAAGCAGTTCGAAATTGCCGAGATGCCCGGTGAAGATGATATGCGGCTTTTGCTCGCCGGCGATATGCACGAAGTGCTCGACCCCCTTGACCTCGATGCGGCCCGGTTTCGTCGCGGCGGGATCGTAGTCGAACAGGGCGTCGAGAAAGATGTATTCCGCGGCGAGCCGAGCCATGTTGCCCCACATGTCGGACGCGATGGCCTGGATCTCGCGGTCGCTCTTTTCCGGATAGGCGTTGCGCAGATTGGCGATGGCGACGTTGTGGCGTCCCACCCACGGGCCAATGCGACGGGCGGCGCGGTCGGCGAAATTAAGCGCGCTGTCGACCGGCAGCAGACGCAGCAGCCAAATTATCGTCATCGCGACGCGCGCAAGCAGCCAGTAGTTGAACTGGCGCAGCCGCCTGCCGTGGCGGAACGCCAAGTCCCGGCGGAGCTTCTTGAAGGCGCTGCCGACCATTCCTAGACCATGATGTTTTTAGACAGCAACATCATGGTCAGCCGACGCGCAGGATGATCTTGCCGAACACGTCACGGCCTTCCATGCGCTTCAGTGCGGTCTCGATGCCGTCGAAGCCGACTTCGGTGTCGATGACCGGAGAAACCAGCCCCGCCGCCATTTTCTGCATGGAGTCGGCCATGTTTTGCATGCGGCAGCCGAACGAGCCGAGCAGCTTCAGCTGCTGCTGGAACAATTGCATCAGGTTGATCTGCGTCGACACGCCCGAGGTCGAGCCGCAGGTCACCAGGCGGCCGCCGCGTTTCAGGCACAGCATCGAGGCGGCAAAGGTGTCGGCGCCGACATGCTCGAAGACGACGTCGACGCCCTTCTTCTTCGTCAGCTTGCGCACGACGCCTTCGAAACGGTCCTCGCGATAGTTGATGACATGGTCGGCGCCAAGCGCCTTCGCCTTGTCGACCTTGTCGTTCGAGCCAACCGTGGTGATCACGGTGCAGCCCATTTTCTTCGCGAGCTGGATCGCGGCGGAGCCGATGCCCGAGCCGCCGGCATGGATCAGGATGGTTTCGCCGGGCTGCAGCCTGGCATTGTCGAACAGCATGTGTTCGACCGTACCGAAGGTGACGGGCGCGACGGCGGCGCCGATATCCGTCACGCCGGGCGGGGCAGGGACCAGCAGGCGCGCCGGAAGGTTTATCTTCTCTTGCGCAAAGCCGTCGAGATGGAAGCCGTGTACGCCCGAGACATGCTCGCAGAGGTTGTCGCGGCCTTCGCGGCAGGCGCGGCAAAGCCCGCAGGTGCGCGCGCCGTAGATCGACACAAGCTGCCCGGGTACAAGGCTGGAGACGCCGGGGCCGACCGCCTCGACCTCGCCTGAAGCTTCGGCGCCGACAACCAGCGGCAGCTTGCGCTTGGCGAAGGCCATGCCGCGCCAGCCCCAGACGTCGATATGATTGAGCGCCACGGCCTTGATGCGCAGCGTCACTTCGCCCAGCGCAGGCTGCGGCGGAAGCGGCAGGTCCACCGTTTCAAGGCGGCGGTCCTCGATAAGTTGCAATGCGCGCATGGAGCCTGTCGGTTCTGTTGAGCGGGAAAAGGCTCGCTTAGACTGGTTCCCGCGCCATGACAAGGCAGGTGTTCTGGCCGCCGAAGCCGAAGGAGTTCGACAGCACCGTGCCGACCTCGGCGTTGCGCTTCTGGTTCGGCACCACGTCGAGCACGATCGCCGGATCGGGATTGTCGTAATTGATGGTCGGCGGGATGACACTTTCGCGCATGGTCATCAGCGAAAATGCGGCCTCGACGGCGCCGGCGGCCGACAGCGTGTGGCCGATCATCGACTTGTTCGACGAGATCGGCATCGAGCCGATCCGCTCGCCGAACACGGTCGACAGCGACAGATGCTCCATCTTGTCGTTTTCCGGCGTCGAGGTGCCGTGGGCGTTGACATAATCGATCTCGTCCTCGCCCAAGCCGGCATCGGCGAGGGCGGCGCGAACCGCCGCGATCGCCGGTGAGCCGTCCGGCTTCGAGCGGGTGCGATGGAAATCGTCGGCCTTCTCGCCGCAGCCGCGCAGGATGCCGAGAATGGTCGCGCCACGGGTCAGTGCGGCCTCCAGCGATTCCAGCACAAGCGCGCCCGAGCCCTCGGCCAGCACGAAGCCGTCGCGGTCCTTGGAGAACGGCTTGGACGCCTTTTCGGGGATGTCGTTGTGGGTGGAGAGTGCCGAAAGCAGCGAAAAACGGATCAGCGCCTCGGCAGTTGCTGAGCCGTCGGCGCCGATCGATAGCGCCCTGTCGCATTCGCCGCGGCGGATCGCCTCGACGCCGAGCTGGATCGAGGTGGCACCCGAGGCGCAGGCCGTCGACAGCGTGATCGGCAGGCCGCGTGTCCCAAAACGGTCGGCGAGGCGGTCGGCGATCGAACCGAACTGGGTGGTTTCGAAAACATCGAGTTCCTTCAAACCGCGCGCCACGCGAAGCAGCCGTTCGGCGCCGATGTCGTGCTTGTCGGAATTGTAGAGCGAAAAGCGCTCGCTCCAGTCGAGTTCGACCGGCGGCGAGGCGAGGAAAAGCGGCCCGCCGAAATCGCCCGACTTAAGGCCGGCTTCGGCCACGGCTTCCTGGGCGGCGATCTCGGCGAGATCGTAGGTAAGAAGGCTGGCGCCCTTGGAGCTCGACGGCAGGAAATCGACCATGCCGGAGATGCGGGTATTCAGATGGTCGACCGGAAAGCGGGTGATCGGATGGATGCCGGACTTGCCCGCGGTGAGCGCTGCCCAATTGTCGGCCTTGCCGACACCCAGCGATGTCACCACGCCGATGCCGGTGACGGCGACGATCGGCTTGCCCATGTGATCGTTCAGATTGGCCATGTTTTTATCCTGACACCCTCTAGGCGGCGTTGACCAACGCCAAGCCTTCGAATTGGTGATAGCCGATTGCCGTTGCAAGGACGGTCCTGGGAACGCCGTTGAACGGCTTCTCGGTGGCGGCGTCAAAAGCCGGGTAGGCGGCCTTGCGCTCGACAGCCAGTGCCGCCAGCGCCACGGCGAAGGGAAACTGCGCTTCCTTCATGTGGCCGGTCAGCGTCGAAAAGCCGCGTGCGGCAATCGCCGGATTGGCGTCGAGCGCCGATTTCTCGGCAGCAGTAGCGGCATGGGCACCGGAAGCGCCTGAAATCGTCAGCAACTCGCCGTTCGGCAATGCTGCCTGCCTGAGCAGCGCGGCGATCTCGGCATCGAGCTCGCGCTGCCGGCGCCTGGCGCGTCCGGATATGATCGGGCCGAGTTCGGCATAGATCTTTCGCCCGCGGCTGATCGCATGTTCGCGCTGTTCCAGGACGAGAAACGCGCCGCCTGATCCAGTCACGACGCCGCCGCCTTCCAGGCCCTGTCTCTGCCAGACCGGTCTCCAGGGGCCGCGATGCAGGTAGCCGGCCAATTCATAGCCAAGCAGCATGTCGGAATGTTCGGTCTGGAAGGCGCCGCCGACCAGTATATGCGTCGACTGGCCGGAGCGGATGCGCGCGGCGGCCGTCTCGACGGCGGCGACGCCGGCACCTTCCTCGCCCATGAAGGTGCGCGACGAGCCGGTCACCTTGTGGACGATCGAGATGTTGCCGGCGAGCAGGTTGGAGAGCTGCGCGAGAAACAGCGTCGGCCGCAACTCGGTGGTCAGTTTCTCGTTGAGCAGCACGTCGCGGTCGTTGCGGCTTTCCGAGGCGGCGAGAATGTCGGCGTCGACCGCCTCGTCGCGCTCGCCGCCGCCGGCAGCCACCACCATGTCCATGGTCGTGCAGAGTTCGTCATTGCCCTTGATGCCGGCATCGTCGAGCGCCATGCCGGCGGCGTAGGTGCCGAGCCTTTGCCAGGTTTCCATCTGCCGCTGGTCGCCGCGCTTGGCGATCTGCAGGTTCCAGTCGATCTCCGGCAGCGGGTGGACGGTGTAGGGCGAGAAGCGCGCAGCTTCGATCACCGGTTCCAGGCCGGGCTGGACGAGTTTGCGCCAATGCGCATCCGGGCCTTCTCCCAGCGAAGAGACAAGGCCGATGCCTGATATGACGACGTCGTGGGGGCTCATGGGCGAGGGTTCATGGGGCGGCTGTTGTGGGTCAGGCTAGAAAACGAACCATTTCAGGCGTTCTTGGCCATGACCAGCGCGTCGATCTTGGCGCACAGGTTCTTCATGACGAAGTAATCGTCGGTCGAGGCCTTGCCGTCATTGACCTCTTGCGTCCACTTTTCCAGCGGCACCTTGATGCCGAATTCCTTGTCGATGGCAAAGACGATGTCTAGGAAGTCGAGGCTGTCGATGCCGAGATCGTCGATAGTGTGGCTTTCAGGGGTGATCGTGTCGATATCGATCTCACTGGTGTCGGCGATGATCTTGGCGACTTTGGCGAACGTGGTGGACAAGGGCTTTTCCTTCGGTTGCGGGCGGAATCTGTCCGCATGTGTTTGGGCGCTGTCTAATTGGTTTTTCCGGGCAGGAAAAGGCCTGAACGCCGGGCGCAGATGGGATACCCACTTCGTAAACGCAAGAAAGAGCCGTTGGCGACCCTCCCGGCGATATGCCGCAACCATCCCATCTCTGGTCGTTGCATGTACCCATGTACCATGGTACGGAAATCTATGACCATAGAACGCGTGCAGACCGGGGTGCGCCTGGAAAAACGATTGGTGAAGGTGCTCAAGGCCTTGGCCGAGCATCGCGACATGAGCCTGGGTGACCTCATCGAGGGCATCGTGCTGCATGCCTTCGAAGGCCAGACGCCGTTTTCCCCGACGACCCTGGAAACAATTGGACAATTGAAGCGCATCTACGGAATGGAGCTTGGCGCAGCGGACAGCCACCGTCTGGTGGAAATCGACGGGGAGGGGGATGACGAACCATCTTGAGCGCACCCACAGCATCGTGCTTTCGGGGCCGATCGACCGCGTCTTTCCGCTGTTCACGCCGATCGGAGAGACCCTTTGGGTGGACGGCTGGGATCCGGAGTTTCTGCATCCACAAGACGGGGAGACGCGCCAGGGCATGGTCTTCCGGACCACCCACGGTGATGAGACCACGCTCTGGGCCTGCACGGACTGGGAACCGCTGACGCATTGTGTTCGCTATGTCCGGGTGACGCCGGATTCGCGTTTCGGATTCGTCGAAGTGGCCTGCCGCCCGACCGCTGACGGAGCCACCGAGGCGTCGATTGCCTACACGCTCACTGCCCTGAACGCGGCAGGACGATCGTATCTGTCCGAGCTGACGGAGGATGCATTCGCGCACATGATCGAGGCGTGGAAGCTCCGCATCGACGCTTGGCTGCAAGTGTGAAAATCTAACGCTAGGTAGCGGGCAGTTAGCCGTCATCCGCATTGGTTGCTGGAACGAGCCAGGTGCGCCAGGACCGGACAATCCGCTATCGGATGCTTTCCCGTGTAGCGAACGCGAACGTCCGTTCAGGGAAGCGAGCGGCGCGACCGAATTCGCCACAGCTGCGCACCTTGCCGATGTCGATTCCGGCAGCGACGCGCAGTATTTACCTTAACGTGGGAGAAGTAGAGAGACATTGACACGAGGTGCGAAAAAGCAACGCCAATACAGCTGATTAGTTACGACGTAGGTATTCTCACAGATATGATATTGGCCGTCCGGGGATTCCTGTACACGGTCCCGTGGGATGGTGAAATTATGCGGCAAATAGGTGTAACCACCGTCTATCCTGGACCGCACCGAAGACCGAGGTATGGCGCGGCAATCAGAACCACCGCAACACTTGAATTTCGTCTGTGGGTCAATCCTGTCTTCGTACCAATCATGGGCGTTAGTGGCTGTTGCGGTGGCGATACACATTGCCGTGAAGATTAATCTTCGCATGGCATTCCTCAAGCATTTGGCAGGCGCTGCTCGTTCGAGCGTCCATGTATATTAGCGTTCCATTAAAAATACCATTAGCCTCCGACTGGCTAAAGCAGTTCCAGCAGCGACGCTCGCAACTGAAAGCCGTTCGCGAGTCGTGAAAATCTAGCGCTGGTACCCTAAGCGGAATACCGGGTTCGACCCTTCTTCGCCATTCCTTTGGAGAAAATTGAAGGGCAAGCCGTGACCCCAATGCGCTTCAACCGGCCCCAGCGCTGATTAGAAGGTGACTCGGCCGAGCACGCGCAGGCCGTCGCCTTGCGGCTCGACGATCACGGCTTCGCCTTCGCGCGGCGAGATGCCGGTGAGCGCCATTATGTTTTCCAGATGGGTGACCATGACCACATTGTCGGAGCCGGAATAGGCGCGGATCTCGTTCATGACCGCCTCGAGCTGGGCGGCTTTCTCGCTGGCGTCGGTCTTCAGCAGGTCAAGCGGGGCGAAGGGTTCGGGCTCTGCTCTGAAAGCCGTGCGGGCCGTGTCGAGGCTGCGGCAATAGCGGCTGGACAGCACGCGCTCGACCGGCGCCGCGCGGGCGTCGAACAGCGCGCCGATCTTGCGCGCCTGCTGCTTGCCGCGCACCGAGAGATTGACCTGGGTGGCGCATTTCTCGATGTCGAAATTCGCCGGATCGGTGGTGCCTGTGACCATGGCATGGCGAAGCAACACGACATGTCCGCCGTCGCGCAACAGCGCCCAGCCGGCTTCGGTCGCATGGGCCGCGGCGGGAATGACGAGCAGCAATAGAGCCAGCACAGATCGAAGCATCAGGCGTCCTTTTCCGGTCACCGAAGTGGGTTCCGGTGACCGCATATAGGGACGGCAAAGCCGGCTGAAAAACAAGGCACGACCAATCCCGGTTGTTGGCGAGGGCAGGCCGCTTCGAAAGGCGGGGCGATTGCGCTGCAATCCCGCCTCGCCTATCAGGAGAAAAATGTCTCCACTCATCGAAACCGTCCTTTTTGTCTTCGGCCTTGTCGCGCTCGGCTATCTGGCCGGGCTCACCGGCTATCTGAAGGCCGAGGCGGGCGAGGCCATCGCCGAATTCGCCGTCGGGGTGGCGATGCCGCTGCTTCTGTTCCGCACCATGGTCAACGCCGATTTCCATGGCACCGCGCCCTGGTTGTTCTGGGGAGCCTATTTCGCGGCCGCCGCAGTGACGTGGGCGGCAGGCCACCTGATCATCACGCGGGTGTTCGGGCGCGACGCGCGTGCGGGGGTCGTTGGCGGCGTGTCGTCGGCTTTTTCCAATCTCGTCCTGCTCGGCATCCCGTTCGTCCTCGGCACATTCGGGCCAAGTGGGTTCGAAGTGCTGTCGCTGCTGATTTCCGTGCATCTGCCGACGATGATCATGGCGTCGATCATCCTGTTTGAAATCTTTGGCCGCGGTGACGAGCATGTGCATCCGCTGCGCATCATCCGGCGCTTCTTTCGAAAGCTGCTCTCCAATCCGCTGATCATCGGCATCCTGGCCGGATGGGTATGGCGTATCACCGGCCTGCCACTGCCGGCGCTGGCCGTCCGGCTGGTCGATGCGTTGGCCAACATCGCCGGACCGGTCGCGCTGTTTGCGATGGGGCTTGGCCTGTGCCGTTTCGGCATCTCCGGCAATGTGCGGCCGGCGCTGGCGCTGTCGGCGCTGAAGCTGATGCTGATGCCGGCCGTCGCGCTCGGCCTGGTCTGGCTGTTCGGCCTGCCGCCGCTGTCAGCGAAGGTCGCGGTCGTGGCCGCCGCGCTGCCATCCGGGGTCAATTCCTACCTGATCGCGACGCAGTTCAACACCGGCCAGGCACTGGCATCGAACCAGATGACCATCGCCACCGCCTGCGCGGTCGTCACCACGGCGTTTTGGCTGACGGTGGTTGTCCACGTGTTTGGATAGGCATGTCGATATCTAGGTAATGCCGGCGAACGGCCTGGTACTTCCGGTACTCATTTACCCAAACGTTACGCTCCGTTCCGATTCTCGGAACGCACCCTTCTCGGCGCGGCCTGACCTGAACCTCAACACACCCTCAAACAACATCAGAAGCGCAACTTGGCCTCGCCTTGCGCTGGCCCAAACCCTATATGCCATCTTGCGATTGATTGCGGGGCTTGCCCTAGGTAAAGAGCAGTGGCTCCAGGCGTGCAGGCATCGATGTCAATGCGCACGCCCACCAAAGAAATCCAGATAGCGGCCCGTCAGCGCGCCGAACGGAGGCTAGACCATGCTTCAGAAAACCAGCCATTTCATGCGCCAGGCCAATCTCATCAATGGCGAGTGGGTGCAGGCCGATAGCGGCCAGACGGTCGACGTCAACAATCCGGCCACCGGCCTCAAGATCGGCACCGTGCCGAAGTCGGGCAAGGTCGAGACGCGCCGCGCCATCGAAGCCGCCGACGCCGCCTTCAAGACATGGCGCAAGACCACCGCGCTCGAGCGTTCGAAGCTGTTGCGCAAGCTGCATGACGCTATGATGGACAATCAGGATGTGCTGGCCGAGCTGCTGACCATCGAGCAGGGCAAGTCGCTGTTCGAATCGAAGGGCGAGATCGGTTCGGCCGCGTCCTACATCCTGTGGTTCGCCGAAGAAGGCCGTCGCACCTATGGCGATGTCGTGCCGTCGCCCTGGGCGGACCGCCGCATCCTGGTGACCAAGGAGCCGGTCGGCGTCATCGCCGCCATCACGCCGTGGAATTTCCCGTCCTCGATGCTGGCCCGCAAGCTCGGCCCAGCACTTGCCGCCGGCTGCACCGCGGTGGTCAAGCCGGCCTCGCAGACGCCCTATTCCGGCCTTGCCTGGGGCGCGCTCGCCGAGGAGGTCGGCTTCCCCAAGGGCGTCATCAATATCCTGACCGGCGCCGCCGGCGAGATCGGCGACGAGATCTGCGCCAACCCGCTGGTCAAGAAGATCACCTTCACCGGCTCGACCGAGGTCGGCAAGATCCTGATCCAGAAGTCGTCCGTCACCGTCAAGAAGGTGTCGATGGAGCTCGGCGGCAACGCCCCGTTCCTCGTCTTCGACGACGCCGACATCGAGCGTGCCGTCGCCGGCGCGATCACCGCCAAATACCGCAATTCCGGCCAGACCTGCGTCTGCACTAACCGCTTCCTGGTTCAGGCCGGCATCTACGACAAGTTCGTCGAAAAGCTCGCCGCCGCCAGCAACGAGCTGAAGGTCGGCTCCGGCCTCGATGACGGCGTGCAGCAGGGGCCGCTGATCGACGAGAAGGCAGTGGAAAAGGTCGAGGAACTGATCGCCGATGCTACCGCCAAGGGCGGCAAGGTCGTCGCCGGCGGCAAGCGCCATGCGCTCGGCGGTTCGTTCTTCCAGCCGACGGTGATCGCCGACGCGACGCCGAAGATGCGCTTCATGAAAGAAGAGATCTTTGGCCCGGTCGCGCCGGTGTTCAAGTTCGAAACCGAAGAGGAAGCCGTGGCACTCGCCAACGACACCGAATTCGGCCTCGCCTGCTATTTCTACACCGGCGATCTCGGTCGCGCCTTCCGGGTCATGGAAGGGCTGAAATACGGCATGGTCGGCGTCAATGAAGGGCTCATCACCACGCCTGAGGCGCCGTTCGGCGGCGTCAAGGAATCGGGCCTCGGCAAGGAAGGCGGACATCAAGGCATCGAGGACTATCTCGACACCAAATATGTCTGCATCGGCGGCCTCGGCCTCTGATCGGGCAGGGCCTGTTGACTATCAACAGACCCAAGCCGGCCGAAGGCGGCCAGCCGGGATCGATCAACCAACTGGCGTTTCGGACATGGCGATGAAGAACGGCGAGGTTTTTGGCACGACGCAAGCGGGCGAGGCCATCCGCCGCTTCAGCATCCGTGGCGGCGGCCTCACCGCCAACATCATCGGGCTGGGCGCCATCATCCAGGATCTGCGCCTGGCCGGCCACGATGCGCCGCTTGTGCTCGGCTATAGCAGTTTCAAGCCCTATGAAACGGATACCGCCTTCTTCGGCGCCGTCGTCGGACGCTACGCCAACCGCATCCGCGATGGCCGTTTCACCATCGCCGGCCAGCGCTACCAGACCGAGCGCAACTTTCTCGACAAACACACGCTGCATGGCGGCTCGCAAGGTTTTTCGCACCGGCCATGGGAGGTTTCGCTGCATGGCAGGGATTTTGTCACGCTGACACTGCATGATCCCGACGGCACGATGGGCTTTCCCGGCGCGCTCGACGTGACCTGCACCTACAGGCTGAAAATCCCCGGCACGCTCAGCATCGAGCTGACCGCCACCTGCGAGGAGCCGACGCTGTGCAACCTCACCCAGCATTCCTATTTCAACCTGGATGACGGCGGCGCCGGCGACATCCTCGACCACCGGCTGATGCTGAACGCCGGCGCCTATCTTCCGGTCGATGGCGACCTGATTCCCACCGGCGTCGTGAAGCCGGTCGACGGCACGCCGTTCGATTTCCGCCAGGCGCGGCCGCTGCGCATGGAGAGCGAGGGCAGCCAGCTCCCCTACGACCAGAATTTCTGCCTTGCCTCGACGCGCGGGCCGCTCAAGCTGGCATCATGGGCGCAAGGCGCGACTTCCGGCGTCGAGATGGAGCTCTGGACCACGGAACCGGGCGTCCAGCTCTATACCGGCCAGTATTTGGCGCCGCCTTCGCCGGGGCTCGAACGACGTCATTACAAGGCTTATTCGGGCTTCTGCCTGGAACCTCAGGTCTGGCCGGACGCACCGAACCGGCCGTATTTCCCGCAGGCCACGCTATGGCCGGGCCAGATCTACCATCATGTGACGGAATACCGGTTCAGGCTGCCTGGCGCCTGACACGGAAGCCGGCACCGGATTTTACGGTGCTACCGTCGGTTCGGAAAGGATCATGCGCAAAGTTCAAAAAGCGTCCTTTGCGCTTCCATTGGACGTGCGGCGCTCTCGGATCGGAACCCAAATATTCTCAGCGATCGAGTTCGGACCTCCTCGGACGTTTGTAGCCGATAGCCGGGATGACGCAAGTTGACCCAATCCGGTCATTCTGGCGGCGATATAGCGTCTTGAAAGTCGACATTCAGCGGAACCAGCGGTCGTGACACCATGGACGAAGCCACTCGCGCGGCAATGGCGCACGTGGTGAGGGTAGATCGATGATCTGAACGCCGTGCATTTGTGGGTTTGCGGTCCTGGCTGACGATTGAGGTCTTCTCAATCATCAGACAGGAGGTTTCCATGACGGAGGAGAGGACCACCCCGCTGCGCGAGCGGATGATCGAAGACATGCGCATCCGCGGGATGGGCGACAAAGCCCAGCAGGCTCATATCCGAGCCATCAAGGATTTTGCCCGGTTTCTCAAGCGTCCGCCGGATACGGCGACGCCGGATGATCTGCGCGCCTACCAGTTGGACATGACGAATGCCGGGGTGACACCCACGACATTCAATGCCCGCATCGTGGCGCCGCGCTTCTTTTTCGGCATCACCTGCGGGGGCGAGGACATGAAGCGGCATATGCAGTTTCGCCGCCAGCCGCGGAAGCTGCCCGTGTTGAGCGTCGAGGAGGTTTCCGACCTTCTGATGGCGGCCCGGGCCGGGCCTGAAGTATCGCGCGGTGCTCAGCATCTCCTATGGGGCCGGACTGCGCGCCTCGGAGGTGTGCAATCTCAAGGTCAGCGACATCGACAGCGACCGCATGCTGATCCATGTCGAACTGGGCAAAGGGCAGAAAGTCCGCAAGGTCATGCTGTCGCCCGGGCTGCTGGAGCTCTTGCGCGCCTATTGGCGTGAAGCGCGGCCACAGGGCTGGCTGTTTCCCGGCAAACCGAAGATCAATCCGATCTCGCCGCGGCAGCTCAACCGCGCCTTCACCTCGGCCAAAAACATGGCCGGGATCGGCAAACCCGCGACGCTGCACACGCTGCGGCACAGCTTCGCCACGCATCTCCTGGAAGCGAACACCGATGTCAGGGTCATTCAGGTCCTGCTCGGGCATGCCCGGCTCAATACCACCGCGATCTATGCCCACGTTGCTACCAAGACGATCCGCGGCACGGTCAGCCCGTTCGAGACATTGAAGAAACTTCAGGACCAAACGCTCCGACGCGGATTGGAGTAGCGCCCGGGTCACGTGGCCCGGGCCACGCTGGAGATCGCTGACATCTTTCGCACCTACGGCCCGCGTGGCGGCGGGCCAATGCCGGGCATGTCAGCCTGATCCAGCTCAAGGTCATGTCGGCGATTGAAGCCTGCCGAACCGAGGCGCTCGGCGGGCATGTGGCGGCAAGTGCGGGCATAACCACGTCGCTTATAATTCCTGCAAGAACCGGCACTGTCCGAAGTGCTAGGGACCTGCGGCGCGGGACTGGATGGCCGCGCAGGCCGCGGATCTGCTGCCCGTGGAATATTTCCACGTGGTTTTCACCCTGCCTGCCGAGATCGCGCAGATCGCTTATTGGAACAAGAAGGCTGTCTATGACCTGCTGTTTCGGGCATCGGCCGAGACGCTGACCACGATCGCGGCCGATCCCAAGCGCCTCGGCGCACGCATCGGCATGGCCAGCGTGCTGCACACCTGGGGATCGGCGCTGACGCATCACCCTCATGTGCACATTATCGTACCTGGAGGTGAACTATCGCCGGATGGCACCCGCTGGATCGGCTGCCGCCCCGGGTGCCGGGTCGCCATCCATCACAACCAGTCCAAAGAGAAGATATGACGCTTCTCTACTTCCCTTCGCGGCCGCCCGACGGCAGGCCGTGACCTGAGGCGGACGTGGCGATCGAAACAGAATGAGAGCCCACCGGATCGGTGCACACAGCACGGCGGTTAGGTGGTATGGTGCCCGTCTGGTCAGCCTTTCCAGGGATAAGCATGGAACGCCGTTTGGCCGCGATTCTGGCAGTGGATGTAGTCGGTTTTAGCCGCCTGATGGAGGTCGACGAAGCCGGCACGCTGGCTGCCCTCAAGATCCGCCGCAAGGAGGTGCTGAGGCCCCTGGTTGCCAAGCATCGCGGACGCATCTTCAAGGTCGCCGGCGATGGCGTGCTGGTGGAGTTCGCCAGCGCTGTTAACGCCGTGCAATGCGCGGTCGAGCTCCAGGAGCGCATGGCCGCCGCAAACAGCGGTCAGCCTGAGGAGCGGCGGATCGTGCTGCGCATCGGCGTCAATCTGGGTGACGTCATTGTCGAAGGCAGTGATCTCTATGGCGACGGCGTCAACATCGCCGCGAGGCTCGAAAGCATCGCCGAACCGGGTTCCATCCTGGTCTCCGGGACCGCGCATGACCACATCAGGAACAAAGTCCAAGTAGGCTTCGACGATCTCGGTACGCAGAACCTGAAGAACATCGCCGAGCCGGTTCGGATCTATCGGGTCGTCGGAACACCGGCTGTTGCGGTCGTGACGCCCAGAGTCGCAGCCGAGAAGCCTGCCATCGCCGTCTTGCCGTTTGTGAACATGAGCAGTGATCCCGAGCAGGAGTACTTCGCGGACGGCATGACCGAAGACATCATCACGGAACTCGCGCGCTTCAAGAGCCTCTTGGTCATCGCGCGCAATTCCTCATTTTACTACAAAGGGCGGTCCCCGAGGATCCAGGACGTCGGGCGCGAACTCGGCGTGCGCTGGATCGTCGAAGGCAGCGTGCGCAAGGCCGGGAACTGGGTACGCATAACGGCCCAGCTCATCGACGCCGCAAATGGGGCGCACGTGTGGGCGGAACGCTATGACCGCACGCTCGACGCCATTTTCGAGGTCCAGGACGAGGTCGTGCAAGCAATCGTCGGTACAATACCGGGGCATCTTGGTCGAATCGCAGTCGAGCACGCGCGCCGGAGGCCGCCGGCGAACCTCACGGCCTTCGACCATTTGCTGCGGGGACGTTGGGCTCTGTTTCACTCCACTGATGGTCTGCAAAGTGCCCTGGATCATCTGGAGAAAGCGATCGAGGCCGATCCGAACTATGCGGCCGCGCACGCGCAGATCGCCACCGCCTTTGCCTATGGCATCTATGCGTTGGGCCTTGAACCGGAGATTGCGATCGAACGCGCGTGCCAACATGCGGCGCGCGCAGTGGCGCTCGACGGCGGCGATACCGAAGTCAATGCGGCTGCCGCTTCCGCCTATATCACGAGCGGCATGCATGAGCTTGCCGATCTTCACTCCGCGCGTGCAACGGCGAGCAATCCGAATGATGCATCGGCTCTCTTCAGCCGCGGATTTGTTCTCGCCCATCTGGGTCGACCATCCGAGGCGATCGAAATCTTCTCCCAAATGCAGAGGATCGACCCTTTGGCGCCGGATGATGCCAGATCAGAGGTGCTGTGCGACTGCCACTTCATGTTGGGAGAGTACGAGACAGTAATTGGGATCCTCAGGCACAGGCACGATGTGCCGGCCTATATGCACCTGATCGAAGCTGCAGCGTACGCACAGCTGGGTCGCATCGAGGAGTCGAAAGCGGCTGTCGCGGCTTTCCATCGAAGTCCAGCCCCCAAGCCGGACCCAAAGACCATGATTGCTTCGCAGATGCGCATGATCGCTCATCAAGAAGACCGCGAACGCTGGCTTGAGGGCTACCGCAAGGCAGGCCTGCCCATATGACGCCGTCTCGCAGCCCTGACCCCGACGTGGCCCGACTACCTAGTCTGGAGGCGTGCGTTATCCTGAGCGTGATTGCCTTCCACTGAAGGCTCCTTCTGGCGCGCATCCGAGTCCTTGCCGAACGCGAAGGATTGACTCCGGTCCGGACCTTTATGTGCCGATTTCCTTCCCCGATAGCTATCATTGGGCGCAACCAACGATGATGACCCATTGCCGTCTTCCCTGCGTGCGCGTTGGATGTCCGCTTCGCGCCGCATGGCAGTCATTACTGCGGTCCCGTCGATCACTAAAAGCGGACATCGCTAATGCACAGACCACAGGCCGCTTGCGCCCAAGCCCTGCCGTCACACGGCTTGCACCATGGAGGGAATCTTGTCAGCGCCGGTCGACCGCTCGGTTCGAACCCGTGTGTTCGGCGATCGCCTCGACGATCCGGTCCCAATGGCCGGGGTGCAGCTCGTGCCCACCGCCTTCGAGCTTCAAGAGCCGTGCACCCGTTACGGTCTCGGAAAGCGCCATCCCGTGCTCGACCGGAAAGACCGGATCGGCGGTGCCGTGAATGACGAGCAGCGGTGCCTTGATCTCGTGCAGCCTTCCCTGCCAGGCCTTGCCAATCTTGAAGAGGACGCTGTGGTTGGTGGCGCTGAGATAACCGCCGGAGCGGTCGAAGTCCCGCTCGATGAAGGCTCTGGTCTCGGCCTTGTCGAACGGGTGTGCCGTTCCCGCAATCAGGCGCGCGTCCTCGACACTGTAAGCAACCGCTTCCGCCCGGTCCGACCAGTCCACGTCCACGGCCATATGTTCCAACCAGGCCTTGCCGCTCTCGGGGAGGCTGGACCTGTCCACCCCGACCGGCGAGGTGCTGATCGCCGTCAGGGAAAGCACCCGCTCCGGATACTTGAGCGCCGCACCCTGGCCGACCATCCCGCCGAGGGAGAATCCGGCGATATTGGCCGCCGTGATCCTGTAGCCGTCGAGCACGCGAAAGACGTCATCGACCGCATCGTCAAAGCCATAGCCCGGCCGACCGGGCGGATACTTGGTCGAAAGACCGGAGTCTCGCTGGTCGTAGCGGATGACGAAGCGGCCCCGTGCGGCGAGCCGGCGGCAGAATTCCTCGGGCCACCACAGCATGGAGGCCATCCCGCCCATGATGAGAATTATCGGCGGCTGGGCCGGATTGCCGAAGCTCTGTGTTGCGAGCTCGACCCCATCGGCGCGGATCACCAGCTCGTTCATGCCAGGCCTTCGCGGCGCAGAGCCGCTTGTACGGCAGGCCGCTTTTCGATGCGCGCGATGTAATCGCGAAGCGGCTCGGGCAGTCGAAATCCGAGCTCCGCCGCGCCGCGCGCCAGCTGGAAGAGATAGGGATCCGCGACGGTGAAGGTCTCTCCGAACAGATACCCCCGCTCCAGCCGGCGCGCGGCCAAGCGGAACCATCGCAGTATTTCCTGGGCGATCGGCTCCCTGACGTCTTCCGGAAGCGTCAGGTAGGTGGGAAAGCGCTTGTGAATCTCGGTCGCGATGAAGCTCAGCATCTCAAGCAGGCGGTAGCGGCCCAGATGACCCTGCGGCGCGAGCTCCGGCGCGCGATCCGCGACCCAGGCCAGGATAGCGACATTCTCGGTCAGCACCTCCCCGTCGTCGAACACGAGAGCGGGCACATAGCCCTTCGGATTGATATCGATATAGCGGCCACCCCCTTCGATCTGCTTGGTCGCGATATCGACCTTGACCACCTCGAACTGAATTCCAGCCTCCAGCATCGCGATATGGTCGGCCAGGCTGGTGAACCCGGGTGCAGAATAAAGCTTCATCGATCCGACTCCTTCTGCTGCTGCTTGGTATTCACAACCAGTTACATTCTAAGTCGTCTGCTCAACAAGCGTGCCGACAATTGGATACTCCCACCTCGTTTTGGCCAAGAAACGAGCGGCGGGGAACGCGGTTCCACGATCCCCCTCAGCTGCTCGCTGATCGCGCGCACACGCAGAGGCGCAGGACGGGACGCGAGTATCTTCCTCGACTCCCACAGGACGGGACGCGAGTATCTTCCTCGACTCTGGTTGTCAGGGCGCACGCCAGGCACGACGATGACCGCTTTGGGTCCGTTTCCGCCGTTCATCCGCACCCAGTTGAAAGTCCGGAACGGCTGACGAGCGGTCATTCACTCCGGCCCGCGAGGCCTATACGACAGAACAGCCCATCTCCGGTAGCCAACCGGGACTGAGGGCGCATCCGTCTCAAGGGGGCCAAGATGGCGTGCTGGCCGCAGCGCCTCGATGGGTGTACGGTTCTACCCCATATCCTTGAAGTGGCGCGGACATGACGGTTCCCCCCGCTCGATCGGAAGCTGCTGGCTACGACCAGAATTTCTGCCTTGCCTCGACGCGCGGGCCGCTCAGGCTGGCATCATGGGCGCAAGGCGCGAATTCCGGCGTCGAGATGGAGCTCTGGACCACGGAGCCGGGCGTCCAGCTCTTATACGGGCCAGTATTTGGCACCGCCGTCGCCGGGACTCGAGGGACGTCATTACAAGGCTTATTCGGGCTTCTGCCTGGAACCTCAGGTCTGGCCGGACGCGCCGAACCGGCCGTATTTCCCGCAGGCCGCGCTATGGCCGGGCCAAATCTACCATCATGTGACGGAATACCGGTTCAGGCTGCCTGGCGCCTGACGCGGGAAACCGGTACCGGCTTTTGCTGTGCTGACCTTCAGTTCGGAAAGGATTATGCGCAAAGTTCAAAAAGCGTCCTTTGCGCTTCCATTGGACGCGCGACGCTCTCGGATCGGAACCCAATCACTGTCAGAAGATCGAGTTCGGACCCTTCTCGGACATTTGAGGGCCGATAGCCGGGATGACGCAGGTTGACCCGAAGCAGTTACTCGGATCCCTATCCTGCCGCTCCAAAGATGGCATTCAAGGGAGGTAGTGACCGCGCCCAAATCTCGTTCGACCGGAAATGATACCTGACGCGAACTGACAAATGTTGGCACCCTGCGCTGTGGCTGATCGCTCAGCTAGGGAGCAAGTTCCTTATAGGAAAAGAATTGAAGAGCCAGAGCCTCGCTCGCTTGCTTGCGCTTGAAGACGGGCGTCTGTCGATATGAGTTGTGTTTGACACAGGGGCACTATGGCAATAGCGTGACGGACTGGTATAAAAGGTATGCCAAGTGATTGGGGTTCAGATCAAACAGCGGAAGCTTTCGGACGAGGTTGCAGAGCACCTCGAGCGGATGATCCGCAAGGGAGAACTGGCCGAGGCCGACCGGCTCCCGTCGGAACGGGAACTCATGCGGCAGTTCGGGGTCGGGCGCCCTTCAATCCGTGAGGCGCTGCTGCATCTGAGCAAGATGGGCCTTGTCGAGGTGAGATCCGGCGAGCGTGCCCGGGTCACCCGCCCTACGCCCCAGTTCGTAATCGACGCCCTCTCAGGGCCGGCGCGGCACATGATTTCGGCCCCGGGCGGGGTTCACGACTTCCAGAGTGCGCGTTTATTTTTCGAGGTCGGGCTTGCCCGCAACGCCGCTGTGAATGCCACGCCAGAGGACATTGAAAGCCTCAGGGAGGCGCTCGCAATGAACCGGCAGTCGATCGGCGACCTCACGCGCTTCGAACGCACGGACGTGGACTTCCACTACGTGCTGGCGGTGATCACCCGCAATCGAATCTTCACGGCTATCCATGCGGCGTTGGCCGAATGGCTGCTCGAACAGCGGCGGACGACTTTGGCCGAAGGTGAAGACCGCAAAGCCTACGAGGCCCATCGCGAAATATTCGAGGCGATCGCCGCGCGCGATCCGGACCGGTCCGAAGCGGCGATGCGCAGGCATCTGGAATATGTGTCTAAGCGCTATCTGGAAATCGCGAGGCCCAAGTGATGACCGGCTACGTTGTCTGGGTCGATTTCCGCCTCAAGCCGGGCGCCCGAGACAGCTTCCGAAAGCTCGTCGACGCCAATGCGAGCGCGTCGGTGCGCAACGAGGTCGGCTGCCGCCGCTTTGACGTGACGGAGGCGCGCGGCGAACCGGACCGGGTCGTGCTCTACGAGATTTACGATAGCGAGGCCGCCTTCGACGAACACTGCCGGACGGCTCATTTCGGGGAATTCAACACGCATAGCGCGCCGCTCGTCGACACCAAGTCGGTGACGATCTGCGACCTCGTTCTCGAGGCTACGACTTGAAGAAAGCATAGTCGGATTGCGCTCTTTGGGCGAAGGGGAGGAAGTGCATGTCAGAGGCAGGTCTCAAGGCGTTGGCCGCGCACCGGCGGGTCAAGCTCGGCACGCTCGTCGCCGAGTTCGCGACGCCGGGAATCGGGCACATTTTGAAGTCCGCCGGCTGCGACTTCGTCTTCTTTGATATGGAGCATTCGGGCTTCAGCTTGGAAACGGTGAAGAGCGCGATCCGCTATTTCGAGGCGGCCGACCTGCCGGTTATGGTGCGTGTGCCGTCGCAGGACTATCATTTCCTCGGCCGCGCCATGGACGTGGGCGCTGAAGGCCTGATCGCGCCGATGGTGAGTACGGTCGAACAGGCGCTGCACATCATCAACTCGATGAAATACCATCCTGCAGGCGCGCGCGGCGTAGCGCTGCAGATCGCGCATGACCGCTACCGTCCGGGTTCGGTCAAAGATAAATTCGAAGCTGCCAACCAGCGCTCGGTGTTCATCTGCCTGATCGAGACCGCCGACGGCGTCAAGAACATCGACGGCATCGCGGGACTGGACGGGGTCGATTGTCTATGGGTCGGACATTTCGATCTGTCGGTCTCACTCGGCATTCCCGGCGACTTCGCCCATCCCACCTTCACCACCGCAATGGACAAGATTGTTGCGGCCGCAAAGAAGCACAACAAATCGCTTGGACGCCTGGTACCCAATGTCAAGCAAGGTCACGACTTTTACGCGCAAGGCTTCGATTTCATCTGCTATTCGGGCGACGTCTGGGTCCTGCACGATGCGATGGCCGACGCGGTCTCAAAGATCCGGGCCGGGTGCGAGTGAGGCGGAGGAGACGATGGCCAACGCAACGTTCAGGGTGGCGCTCTCCGGTGATTTCCGCAAGCCGGACGGCTCGCCGACCTATCCCGACTTCGACCTGGAGCCGTTGCGCAATGCGCCCGGCGTCGAGACGGCGTTCCTGGAGCCGAACAATCCGCTGCGCGCCGAACAGCTTGAGGACTTCGATGCGCTGATCCTGCTCACCCATCGATTCGATGCGACCAGTGTCCCGAAGAGCGGCCGCCTGGCCGTCGTTGCCCGTTTCGGGGTCGGCTACGATACCGTCGACGTCGAGGCCTGTACCGCCGCCGGCATCGCCCTGGTCATCACGCCCGACGGCGTGCGACGGCCGGTCGCCGTATCCGTCATTACCTTCATGCTGGCACTGACCGGCAAACTGCTCACGAAGGACGCGCTGACCCGCAAGGGACCCGATGGATTCGACAGGCGTTCGGAGCATATGGGCGTCGGCCTCGTCGGGCGGACACTGGGATCGCTCGGTTTTGGCAACATCGGCGCCGAGGTGTTTCGCATGGCCAAGCCCTTCGACATGAAATTCATCGCCCATGACCCATTCGCTGACAGCAAGGTCGCTGCCGAACTGGGCATCGAACTGGTCGGACTGGAGGATCTGTTCCGCCGTGCCGACGTGCTGTCGGTGAGCTGTCCGCTGACGCCTCAGACCCGCCACATCGTCAATGCCGAGCGGCTCGCCCTGATGAAGCGGACGGCTTACCTGATCAACACCGCGCGCGGTCCGATCGTCAACCAAAAGGCGCTGACGAAAGTGCTGCAGGAACGCCGCATCGCCGGCGCAGGACTCGACGTGCTGGAGCAGGAGCCGCCGGATGCCGACGACGCGATCCTCAAGCTCGACAACGTTATCCTGACGCCGCACGCGCTCTGTTGGACCGACCAGTGTTTTGCCGGCAACGGTGCTGCGGACGTCAAGGCGGTCATCGAGGTCCAGCACGGTCGAGAGCCGCGCGGCGTGGTCAATCGCGAGGTGCTTTCAAGCGAGGCATGGAAGAATCGGCTAGCCGGTTTTGCCGCCCGCTTTGGGACGTAGGAGTACGAAAATTCGGCGCGCCGCCACAGGCTTCGCGGCGGCTTCACGGGAGGAATGCTCGACCGTCGCGCCTGCGGACGAGAAGGCAAACGAAAACGGGAGGACCAAGCACTATGAACGATCATGACAAACGTGACTTTCAGGCAGGCCTCGAAGCAGAGGTCGACGCCTTCATGCGCGGCGAAACCACCCGCCGAACTTTCATAACCCGCTTCGGCCAGATGACCGGCATGCTGGCGGCGTCCGGACCGATCCTCGGCATGATGACGGATTGGGCGCTGGCGCAGCAGAAGCTCGAACTGGCAGACGCCGCTTCACCGCTCGGCCAGGCGCAGGCGGCGGCCATGAAGGCGTCGATGGAAGGCCCGGCGGATGGTTCCGCCTTCCGCGCCGCCGAGGCCGCCAAGGCGCATTCGGGCGTCACGCTGAACATGACCTACGAGGCAGGCCTACAGGCTCTCGATCCGCGCAATTTCAGTGGACCGATGTGGGAGCAGCTTACGGGCATGAAGTCGAACGTGGTCGAACTGTCGAACCCGGATCAGTACTCCAAAGCGGTCGCCGAGCACATTGCCGGTTCAGGCGCCTATGACGTCCTCGACATCTCGCCAGCCTGGACGCCGTCGCTAGCCGATGGCGGCGTCATCGCACCCCTCGACGATTACATCGCCAAATACATGAACCCGGCCGATCTTGAGGACTATCATCCTCTCTACAAGGCGCTGCCGACCTACAAGGGCAAGATCTGGGGCTTCTTCGATGATGGCGACATATTCGCTCTCTACTACCGCAAGGACATCTTCGAGGATCCGAAGATGGTGGAGGCCTACCAGGCCAAGTTCAACGCCAAGCTGGCGCCGCCGAAGACCTGGGAGGAATATGCCCAGATCGCCCAGTTCATCACCGACCAGATGGCGCCGAACGTTTATGGCGCAGGCCATTTCCGCAAAGCGGGCAGTCCCGGCAACCAGTTCGACTTTCTGCAGCAGTACCGCGCCAACGGTGGAAAACTGTTCGGCGACGACATGAAGGCCGGCTTGGTTTCGGATGCAGGCGTGAAGACGCTGCAGAACATGATTGCAGCCAATGCGGCGTCGATCCCCGGCAACAATGAACTCGACGCCGTTTCGCTGTGGGCGGCTTTCCTGACCGGCAAGGTAGCGATGATCTACTCCTGGCCGCCGTCTGGCCGCATGGCCGCGAACTATTCGCAGTCGGCCACCGCAATCAACTTCATCCCGCAATCACAGATCGCCGGCAAGGTCGGCTACGCGGTCGTGCCCGGCAATCCTGAACATGCGACCGGCTACAACAAGGCGCTGTCGGCGGATTCGGCGAACCCCGAAGCGGCCTACCTGTTCATGCAATGGGCCTGCTCGCCGCCCGTCTCGCTTGCGCGCTGCATGCTGCCCTACGCCCTGCGCGATCCCTACCGCATCTCCCACTTCAAATCCGAGCTTTACGGCGCGCTGTTCCCGAGCGCCAAGGAGTATCTGAGCAATCTTAACAACTCGGCCAATGTCGGCCTCCTCGACCCGATCATGCCCGGCGCGCAGGACTATTTCCTGAGCATCGACCGCATGTGCACGGCTGTGTGGGCCGGTGCGGATCCGAAGGCGTCGCTAGAAACAGCGGCGGCCGAGTGGAATGAGACGACCGATCGGCTCGGCGTGGATTCGCAGAAGGCATTCTACACCGAGTTCCTGAAACTGCCGGGCGCTACTGCCGACAACACGGTGGAGAAGCTTGGCATGGCGGTCACCCTCTGAGCTCGGCCTGCGTCGCGGACGCCGGCCGGGTTTCTTGATCAAAATCGGTGTTGCGGGCGCTTGGTCCGCAACACCTCGTCGCAACCGCCAGGCGGCCTTTGGGATGTAATCGATGCAGCATACCGCCACCATCAGTCGCATGAAGGCCGCTGGCGCCCCGCCACGACTGTCGGGCTTCGCACAATGGGCGGACCGCCACTTCAAATGGCTGCTGGTGGCGCCAGCAGTACTGCTGATCCTGGCGCTGTCGGTCTATCCGCTGCTGTTCTCGCTGGTCGTGTCCTTCATCAACTACGATTTCCAGGTGCCGGGCCACGCCTTTGTCGGATTGAAGAACTTCGAGCGGGTCGTGTTCGATCCCGTCGCGCGCTGGTCGCTGTTGCTGACAGCGTGGCTGTCGGGGATTAGCGTCGCTATCGAATTCGTCCTCGGCCTTCTGGTGGCGCTGACCATGGTTCGCAACTTTCCGGGCCGCGGCGTGATCATGTCGATCCTGATCGTGCCGCTGTTCATCAGCCCGGTCATCGTCGGCCAAGCCTGGACGCTGCTGCTGCAGCGGCCTTTCGGGCCGACCAACTACATTTTGACGCAACTGTTGGGGCAGGAGGTGACGATCGGCTGGATGACCGAATCTCCATGGCTCTATGCCTCGCTGATCATCGCCGATGTCTGGCAGTGGACGCCGTTCATGTTCGTCATCCTGCTCGCCGGGCTGACCGCCGTTCCGCCGAATCTTTACGAGGCGGCGGAACTCGACGGGGTCAATGCCTGGCAAGCGTTCTGGGCGATCACCCTGCCGCACCTCGCGCCAATGATGCTGCTGGCGCTGACCTTTCGGCTGCTCGATGCAATCCGCATGTTCGATACTATTTTCATCATGACCGGCGGCGGGCCAGGCACGCGGACCTACACCGCGTCCTACTATCTCTACACCGTCGGCTTCACGCAGTTCCATCTGTCGCAGGCGACCGCCGGAAGCTGGCTGTTCCTGATCTTCACCGCGCTCGTGGTGATGCTGCTGGTGCGGCGGCTTTTGAAGACGGAGCCGGTCTGATGGCCGCCGTTGCGCCTGTCCGTCGCCCGAAACGCCGGTCGATACCCGTCGGCCGCATCATGCTGCTCGGCTTCTTCCTGGTCTTCGTTCTGTGGCCGCTCTACTGGATGTTCAACACATCGATCAAGCCGAGCGACGACTACCTCACCGTGCCGCCAGTCTGGTTCCCCACCGCACCGACCCTTGTCCACTATGAAGCTGCGCTGTTCGCCTATCGCGGCCTCGACGGGCTGATCAACAGCCTGATCATCTCGCTGTCGGCAACGGTGCTCTCGGCCCTGTTCGGCACGCTGATGGCCTACAGCCTGGCGCGCTACAACACCGGCGGCCAGCATCTGTCCTTCTGGGTGCTGTCGCAGCGCTTCCTGCCGCCCATTGGCATCGTGCTGCCGGTGTTCCTGATCTACCGCGGCGTCGGCCTCTACGACACGCATATCGGCCTGATCATCGCCTATACGGTGTTCACGCTGCCGGTGTCGGTATGGATGATGTTCGCCTATTTCCGCGGCATGCCGAAATCGATGGAGGAGGCGGCCCTTGTCGACGGCTGCACGCGCTGGGAGGCGTTCTGGCGCGTGGCCGTGCCGCTCGCCGCGCCAGGCATTGTCGCGGCGGCCGTCTTCGCCTTCATCGCTTGTTGGACGGAGTTCTTTTTCGCGCTGATTTTGACCAGCCGCACTGCTTTCACGCTGCCAACGGTGTTTCGCGCCTTCATCGGTTTCCAGGGCGCGCAATATGGCGAGGCGGCAGCCCTGGCCATCGTCTCCCTCGTGCCGTCGATCGCGCTGGGAGTACTTGCTCAACGACATCTCGTGCGCGGGCTCACGCTCGGCGCTGTTCGCGGATAGAAAGGGTCGGCATGGCCGAAGTAAGGATCACCGGCTTGCACAAGCGCTACGGCGCCTTCCATGCCGTGCGTGGCATAGACCTCGACATTCGCGACGGCGAGTTCACTGTGCTGGTCGGCCCGTCCGGCTGTGGCAAGAGTACGCTGCTGAGGACCATCGCAGGGCTGGAGGAGAGTTCGGAAGGCACGATCGAGATCGGCGGCGAAGTGGTCAATGATTTCCGACCGCGCGACCGTGACGTGGCGATGGTGTTCCAGGACTATGCGCTTTATCCGCACATGAACGTGGCGAAGAACATTGGCTTCGGCCTGAAGGCGCGCAAGATGCCGAAACCGGAGGTGGAGGCGCGCGTCGCCGAGGCGGCGCGCATGCTTGGCATCACCCCGCTGCTCGGGCGCTTTCCGCGTCAATTGTCCGGCGGGCAGCGCCAGCGCGTCGCCATCGGCCGCGCCATCGTCCGCAACCCGCGCATTTTCCTGTTCGACGAGCCGCTGTCCAACCTCGACGCGCAGCTTCGCGACGAGATGCGCGGCGAAATCAAGCGCCTTCACCAGGCGATCGCCACCACGATGATCTACGTCACCCATGACCAGATCGAGGCGATGACGCTGGCTGATCGCATCGTGCTGATGCGCGACGGGGTGATCGAGCAGCAGGGCGCGCCGCTCGACCTGTTCGAGCGCCCCGCCTCGACCTTCGTCGCTGGCTTTCTAGGTTCGCCGCGCATGAGCTTCCTGCCGGGTACGCTGGCATTGGACGGCAGCGCTGCCGCCATCCGGCTCTCCGATACGCTGCTTCCGGTCGCACCCGGCCGAGGCCTGAATGGCGCCACGGACGGACAGGCGGTGCTGCTTGGGCTGCGGCCAGAACATCTGACGCGCGCGCAAGCTGCGACACCTGCGCAGGGCACGTTTCGCTACGACGCAACGATCGACCTGCTGCAGCCGACTGGCTCGCGCAGCTATGCGACCTTCCGCCTGGCCGGCGCGCCGGTGATGGCGGAACTGCAGGCGCATGACGTCAGTCGTCCCGGCGAGAGGCTGCCGATTGACATCAACATGAACCGGGCCTCGATTTTCGACGCCAAGACCGAGAGAGCGATTTGACCACGACAGCATCTCGAGCAATCCGCTTGTGTGGGACCGAACAGGTCGATCCGCAGCTGCGGACACTGCGCGCGGGACCCTTGTCGGTCGAATTGGACAATGGGGCATTACGCTATGTCCGTGTCGGCGGGATCGAGGTTTTGCGCGGGATTTCATTTCTCGTACGGGACGAGAACTGGGGAACCGATACGCCCGTTCTCGATGACCTCCAGATCGATGAAAAGCCGGATGCGTTCAGCGTCGCCTACCGTGGAACAAGCGCCGGTGCGTCCGGTCGGCTGGTCTACCAGGCGCGGATCGCAGGCGGGAGCGACGGTGCGCTGTCGTTTGTGGTGGAGGCAGAGCCTGAAACTGACGTGTTGACCAACAGAACCGGCTTCGTCGTGCTGCATCCGATCGAGGGTTTGGCCGGCAAGCCGGTAAAGGTGCTGCACGAGGACGGTCGCGAAGAGCTCTCGCTTTTTCCGGACTACATCGATCCTAAATGTCCGTTCACCGGTATTCGCGCGCTTTCGCACGAGATCGTGCCTGGAATCTGGGCTACATGCACCATGGAAGGTGACGCTTTTGAGATGGAGGATCAGCGGAATTGGTCCGACGCCTCCTACAAAACCTATGTCCGTCCGCTGCGTCGCCCGTGGCCCTACAGATTACCAAAAGGCGAGAAATTCACGCAGGTCGTCCGACTTCAGCTGTTGGGAACGCTCCCTGCCGGGACGTCTAAAAACCCCAATCCATCCATCAACCTGACGATCGGCGGAGCCATCGGCCGAGTGCCCCGCATTGGCATCGGCGTCGCTGCCGACGAGGCGAAGCACGCGCTTGAAGTCCCCGAGCTCATTCGACGATTGGCTCCGCAATGGATGGTCTGCCAAGTCGATCTCCGGTTCGGGCACGGCCAGGATGAACTTGAAAGTTGCGCCGCCCTGGCACAGTTGACCGGTGCTGGCGTCGTACTTGAGATCATCACCAAGGGCACGCTCGATCCCTTCAGCGAATTGGCGCCGCTCGCGGATGCTGTCCAAAGACTCGGCCTCAATCTTGAAGCTGTCTCCGTCTTTCCGGCGCAGGACATGAAGTCGGTGCAGCCGGGAGCACCGTGGCCGGCGATGCCCACCTTCGAGCAAAACTACTCCGCCGTTCGCCGGGCTTTCCCCAGGGTGCCGCTGGGCGGCGGCATGGCGGCATACTTCACCGAGCTCAACCGCAAGCGTCCGCCAACCGGAGCGCTCGACTACGCAACCTTCACCACCTGTCCAAACGTGCATGCAGCAGATGATGTCTCCGTGATGGAGACGCTTCAGGCTATCCCCCATCTGATCCGCTCTACCCGTGCTTTCATGGGCGAGCGCTTGCCCCTGCGTATAGGTCCCAGTCAGCTCGGCTGCCGCGAGAACCCCTACGGAAAGTCCACTGCGCCGAATGAAGCGAACGGTCGCGTCTGTCTGAGCCGCATCGATCCTCGGCAGCGCGGCCTGTTCAATGCGGCTTGGACAGTCGGCTATTTCGCGGCCTGCGCGCGCGAGCGAATCGAGGCCGTCGCATTCGGCGACTTCACCGGCCCATTCGGGTACGTCTATAGGAAGGCCGATTTCGTGCAGCCGTGGTTTGACCAACAGGATGGCCGAATGGTGTATCCCGCTTTCCATGTCATGGCAGGCCTCTCAAAGCTCAACGGCGCCACCTTGCTGTTCGTAGGAACTTCCGGAGCTGACAGCATCGCGGCGATCGCGGCCGAAAAAGACGGGCGCACGACGCTGTGGCTCTCGAATCTCACCGCCAAAAAGCAACCAGTGCAGCTTTCGGATACGCCGATCAGCGCCCGCATTGCTCTTCTTGCTGCCGACCAATTCGAGCGGGCGGCAGCCGATCCGAACTTCATGGAAAGTTCCGGAAGACAGCTGGACGACCAATTCATCTCGCTTGACGCCTACGCCGTGGCGCGAGTCGATCTCCACCGTTCGTCTTCGACATAGCCCGGTGGACCGTAGATTGGAGGGGTTGATGACGGGACGTCAGCCTGCATCGTAGCGGAGAACAGAGCCAACGTCCGCTCTGGCGTTCAGGGTCGGTTATCCCGTTATGGCGCTCTTTGCTAGTTCCCGCCGACGGATTCAAGCAGCAAGGTTCTCGGCCATTGGCGGCAGCCAGTCTGATTGAGTTTGAGCCCAATCTTCGAACGCTGCCCTCAACGTTTTGAATGGCGTCAGCGCACCGGCCGGCAGTTAGCACCGTCGCGTAGCGCAATGCGGTTCAAAGCGCCAGGGGATCACTCGCTTCGGGCGCACGCCGCGGCTGTAATCGGCGACTCCATCGGAATAGCGTCACACTTGTTACTCCCACTGTTCGCTTTCCGATGCCAAACTGTCTCATGCCCAACAACGAGCGATGAGCAGCGAATGGAACCGCGCTTCAGCCATGAGGCGCGGGGGAATTCGCCCAGATCAGGAGGTATCAAAGCCATGACTTCATCAGCCGAGAGCGGACGGAAAAGCGGACGGACTGCCATGCACACACCACCCGTCGTGTCGCCGCAGGCGTGGGAGGCGGCCCGTGAGCAGCTGCTCGTGAAGGAAAAGGCCCAGACCCGCGCCCGTGACGCGCTGGCCGCCGAGCGCCGGCGGATGCCGTGGATGGCGGTGGAGAAGACATATTCGTTCGAGGGGCCCGACGGGAAGGCCAGCCTGCTCGACCTGTTCGACGGTCGGCGGCAGCTGATCGTCTACCGCGCCTTCTTCGAGCCGGGAGTGTTCGGCTGGCCTGACCACGCCTGCCGCGGCTGCTCCCTGGTGGCCGACCAGGTCGCCCACGTCGCCCACCTGAACGCCCGTGACACCACTCTTGTCTTCGTCTCGCGTGCGCCTCAGGCTGATATCGCGCGGCTGAAGGCGCGGATGGGCTGGGACATGCCGTGGTACACTCTCACCGACAGCTTCGACGCCGACTTCGGCGTGGACGAGTGGCACGGCCACAACGTGTTCATCCGCGACGGCGACCGCGTGTTCCGCACCTATTTCATCAACAACCGCGGCGACGAGCAGATGGGGAGCACCTGGAACTATCTCGACATCACCCCGCTGGGCCGGCAGGAGGTCTGGGAGGACTCGCCCGAGGGCTATCCCCAGACCCCGACCTACAAGTGGTGGAACTGGCATGACAGCTACGCCGCGGATCCAGCGGCTGACAAGAAGTGGGCCGAGGTGTCGGACGCCGGAGAGGCGGCGTTCCGGGAGGCGAGCACGAAGCAATGAGCCAGACCTGGTCCGGTGGGTCCGACGGGCGACGACGGTCGGTCTGAGGACCCCCGATCCAGCGTTTCACGTCACGATCGACGCGGATGTCAGAAGGCGGGTGATCTGCTCAAAAACGGTCTTTGAGGGTTCGCTGCAGGGCCCCTAGCACGAGGCTGATCAACTCGGCATGAATATCGGCGCGTGATCGGCTGCCGCCGTCTTCGCAGATCGGGTCAACTTCCCCCATCGATTTCAGCAATTCGGCCCCACCCTCCTTGCATTCCGGCAGAAAGCTGAAATGAACGGCACCGGCGACAGAGACATAGGTTCCTTGTGGCGTTGACACCGCCAGTTGGGTGGCGAACACTGCCTCCGGGATAGTCCGGGTGCTGCCGAGATTGATGAAGCTCAGAGGGATCGCGATCTCTTTCAGGCTTTGCTCTTCATAGGCTTGCGCAAGGCCAGGATCGATCAGAACAGCCGATTTGATGCGGCGATCAAGGTTTGATTGTTCGAAGCGCGCCCTGTCGATTTTACGCAGATCGACCTTATCGACCTCGATCGCTTCGTCATTGACGTACGCCTTGCCGCCTGCATACCAAGCGCAATCCCACTTCGTATACGTGTCGCAGTAGCGGGCATAGGCACCGAGATTTGCCCGGGCGCCGGCAATTTCCATGGCAGCCGCGCCTCCGAGAGAGAAACCGACAACGCCGATCTTGACCGGGTCGGTAATATCGCGCCACAGCGGATCGGCTATCATCATGTCGATCACGGCGGACAAATCTTGCGTGCGCTCCCACAGTTTCGGTGTATCAGCCGGCGTCGAGTTGCCGCTGGTCGTGCCGGGATGATTGGGACCCGCCACGACAAAGCCCGCCTTAGCCAATTCCGTCGCAAGCCAGCTCATGCCTTGAACGCGGCCGCCGGATCCATGCGACATTACAATCAACGGGAAGCGCCCTTTAAGGAGTGGCGCGTCCATCGACGCCAGCGTTCCCTTGAATAGCTTGTTGTCACCCACGAGAACGGGTTTGCCGCCAGCCTCAGCCGGATACCATACAGTTACCGCGAGATCCCGCCCGCGCTCGGGGGCGGCGACGGTTGTTTCGCGTATGCCAACCTCGGCGGCCTGACAGGGAGCAGTGAACGCGACGGTGAGCACTATGGCGGGGAGGAGGCGGAAGGGGTTCATGGAAATCTCGCTCGGTTAGAAGGGACCGACAATGGATTGCAGATGCTGCACTCCGGCGCTTCCTCGATCACGATCGAGGTCGTCCTGAATCGTGATATGGGTCATCATCGCCCGTTTGACCGCCATCCTTGGGGACATGCCTTGATCTTCATTCCGCTGCCGTTCGTTGTCGCATTGCTGCTTCTGATCCTCCTCGCTGCGGTGCTGCGCAGCCAGGAGTCCTCAAAAGGGAATCGGGCGTTCCTTGCTTTGGTCGGTTTGTGCGCCTTGCAATCGGTCGCCGTCGGCTTGCGTTGGGGTTACGATATTGCGGAACTGCGATACTTGCTGCCAGTGCTGGCGAGCTGCCTGCCGCCTCTGGTGCTGGCAAGTTTCCGCAGCTTGATTCACCTCGATGATTCAGAGGGCGGCAGTGCTCGTTGGCTCCATGCCGCACCACCGGTCGGTATCCTCGTGCTGTTGCTGTTGGCCCCGGAGCTGATCGACGCAGCATTGATCTTGCTCTTCATCGGATACGCATCGGCAGTGCTGAATCTTGGCCGCACCGGTCCCGACGCGCTGGACGAGGCGCGTTTCGACCGTGCCATTGCGGCACATCGCGCTCTCGTCATTGCTGCTGCATCGCTCTGTCTGTCGGCCTTTTTCGATTTCGCGGTCCATATGGACTTCGAATGGAGCAAGGGATCGAATGTCGCTTTTATGGTGAGCAATGCAAACCTGCTGGGTCTGCTTCTTATAGGTCTTACAGCCGTCGTCGCGGCTCGCGCGCAGGCGCTCCCCGCTGCTGCCTCGAATATGACTCAAGTTTCATCCACGGTGACGCAAGACCGTGAAGTCTTGGACCGGATCAATCGTCTGCTGGTCGATCAGAAATTGTCTCACGACGAAAACCTGACATTGTCGCGCCTGGCGCGGCGCGCGGGCGTCCCGGCCCGGCAGATATCCGGTGCGGTCAATCGGCTCGCGCGCAAGAATGTCTCCCAATACATCAACGATTTCCGAATTGCAGAAGCCTGCCAGCTGCTCCGGGAGACCGATATGTCGGTAACCGCTGCGATGTTCGAAGCCGGCTTTCAGACGAAATCGAACTTCAATCGTGAATTCCGGCGAGTTACCTCCCTGAGCCCGGCTTCCTGGCGCGAGAGAAACCGACGCCCCGCGATCACTTAGCTCAGATCGCTCCGCCGCTGTTCATGCGGACTTAACGACCGAAAATGGGCGTTTGTAGGTGATCGGTCTCGCCCGGAAACTGGCGGCGGGAGCAGGGCGGCCGACGTGGAAGCCCTGGATTTTATCTATGTCAAATTCGCGTACAACGGCCATCTGCTCGTCGGTTTCGACCCCCTCGACCAGGATTTTATGGCCGCGATTTCGGACCAGGGCAATAATGTCTTGCAGCATCGCCTTGCCCCTCGGGGTACCGCAGTCATGCAGAAACGAGCGGTCGACCTTCACCGTATCGAAATCGATTAGACGAAGCCACGAGAGGCCAGCGAAGCCCGTCCCGAAGTCATCAAGCCATATCCTGATCCCTAGCAGCTTCAGGTCGCTGATGCAGCGGAGAACGTCGGAGTGCATCTCCATCTCCAGCCCTTCGGTGATTTCGAGGGCCAGCCTGCTGCCGGCTACGCCAGTCTCGGTCAAAATGGCCGCAACAGAGGTTGCGAAGCCGGGCGTCTTGAGCTGAATCGGAGAGACGTTGACGCTGACGACACGGACGTGATCGTCCGCCAGAAGCTCAGTGCACACTGTCCTTATTGCCCAGCGCCCAAGCGCCAGGACCGCGCCAGTTCGTTCCGCGACGGGAATGAATAGGCTCGGTGGCACCGAAGTACCGTCCAGCATTTTAAGGCGCATCAGAGCCTCGACGGCTTCAACTCGGCCGGACGCGACATTCTGGATAGGCTGGTAAACGAGTGAAACGAGATCCTGGCCGATCGCGATCTTCAGCAAAGCCGCAATATTCTCGCTCTCGTCGCTGCTCTGGGGGTCGTTTGGATCGAACAGCCAGGTACAATTGCGACCGCCTGCTTTTGCCAGATAGAGTGCGCGATCGGCCTCGTGGATGATTTTTTCCAACTTGGCGCCGATCTGCGGCCTGGTGAATGCAGCGCCAACGCTCACCGTCACAAGCGAGATACCGTCTCTGCGCTGCTCGTGGGGAAGCGCGAGGTTCTCCACCGTGCTTCGAATGGCTTCGGCAATATCTGCGACCTGTTCTCTTTTCTCCATGCGAGCCAGGACAATGAATTCCTCACCGCCGTAGCGGCCGATTGAGCCATTGTACTGCTTAATCATATCGGCAAGGGCATTGGCGACAAGAATCAGGCAGCGGTCGCCTTCTTGATGTCCGTAATAGTCATTAAACCTTTTGAAGAAGTCCACGTCGATGAGGATCGCCACAAAACTGCTGCCAGACCTTTGCCAGTCGCTCCAGTAATCCCGCAGCTTCTCGTCAATCGCCCGCCGATTCTCCAGACCCGTAAGCGGATCGGTTCTCGACAGATTCAACAGCGCCTGTCCGCGCTCGGTGGCTTCCTTGTGCTGGATTTTGGCTTCGAGGGCATTCAGGAAGACGTTGTAGCGTTCCTCGTTCAGCTTCCAGTTTACGTAAGACGTAAATGTGAAGCATGAAATGTAGAAAGCTCCAAATACCATTTTGTACATTAATGTAGACGGCACAAAATAGTTTACGACATACAGTATTACCAAAATTATTGCAGAAGTTACAATAGACAGGCTGAATTTAAACGTGAAGAAGAGATTAGCGCTCATCATGAAGATGGTGCCAAAGACCATGTAATACGAGACGCTTTCCTTGTCCGCACCCATGACCGCTGGGCACAGCCACCCAACATAGCCAAAGATGATGGCTCCAGCGCAAGTCACGTCAATCCATTCCGTTCCGACTCCCTGGCGAAGTTGTGCTTCCAGGATCAAGAGTGCAGTCACTCCGACCGCGAAGCGTGCCGTGATCGTATAGAGTGCCACATCCGGAATCAGCAGCAGATCCGTTGCCGAAAACAGCAGATAGATGGCAACGGCGATCCAAAGCCCCGGCCTGGCGTCCATTCTTCGCTTCGCTTGGCCTTCCTCTCGGTAGAGGTTGCGAAGCTCGTCGGACCGCGGCTCGTAGCGCGGTTCGAACGGTTCCGCATGGGCTATATCGGCCAATGCGGATGACGCGCATTCGTTCGTCACCACAAACCCCATTTGAACGGGGCTTTGTATTCCGAACTCATTTCTAGCTTCTGCCCCCAATGCCGGCCGACTCCTCGGGCGCGACAGCGATTGCGGCGCCTCGCAAACAATATGCAGTCGCGCAAATAGGTTTTCGTTAACTCGTATCCGGAATCCGACCCGCAAGGCGTCCAAAGAACCAGCATGGTTGGCGGGAAATTAACGACATCGCTAAAATGCTGGAGATGTGGCTTGGCAAAGATAAAATTTTACGCAATATCTAGCTAATATCTAGTTAATTGTAACTGTGGAGTTATGCGGTGGCAACCATCCTCGATGGCAAAAGTCTGATTACTGCCGAGATGATCGCCGCCAGTCTCCCTCGAAGAAAGCTCGAGCCTCACAGCGAAGCGTTCGAAACCGCTCGCGTAGAGCTTGCGCTCATTCTCCACACGACACACCAGCAAGTCGAGCAACGAAAGGACCCCGCGGAGATCATTCGCCGTCTGATGTCGTATCTCGATGCAACGCGTTCCAAGGTCCATCCGGACGTTTGGCAAGCATTGATACCGGTAGTGCGGAACCACCCGATCCTGGAGTACTTTCTTGAGGATCCGCTTACGCGGTGGTCCCATGACAAGCCCAGAGGTTATTCTGGCGACGCGCAGTTGCTCGACTACATCTATTGCGATCCGCACGTGGCCGAGAGCGTGGCAAACGCCTCGGAAATCGGCAAGGCGCTCTATAGCCATACCAAGGATGTACCGTCGTGCGTCGCGGCCCGGGAACGACGCGATCTTTTAACCCGATATGTCGATGAGATTGCGACCAGGAATGGACCAGAAGCCGAGGTCCTGGCGATTGCGGCCGGCCATTTAAGGGAGGCCAATCGCTCGACCGCCTTGCAGGAGGGCCGTCTCAAGCGCTGGGTTGCGCTCGATCAGGATCCTCAGAGCGTTGGATTGATCACGCGCGACTTCCAGGGCACCGCGGTAGAGGCCATTGACGGCTCGGTACGAACCATGCTCACGCGGGGCCACAAGCTTGGCAAGTTCGACTTCATCTACGCCTCCGGCCTTTACGACTACCTTGCGCACAACGTCGCCGTGAAGCTCACGAAAACTTGCTTGCAGATGCTGAAGCCGAACGGGACGTTCCTTTTCGCGAACTATGCAGAGGGCAACCCTGACGCCGGCTACCGGGAGACGTTCATGAACTGGGTGTTGCTGCTGCGGTCGGAAGTCGATATGTGGAACATCATCAATGCCAGCGTCGACCGCAACACCGTCGAGGCGCAGGTGTTCTTTGGCGAGAACCGCAACGTCCTGTACGGCGTCATCGAAAAGCGCGGATAGTGACCGCCTTTGGCTGCAAGCTTGTCAGCCGTTGGCGGCAGCCAGTCTGATTGCGTTTTGATCCTAACCTTCGAACGCTGCCCTTAACGTCTCGAATGGCGCCAGCGCGCCGCGCACCTGCACGACGGCTGCGGCGACGCGATGCGCGCGCAGCACCGCCTCGGTCGGGAGATGGCCGGCAAGCCGGGCGGCGAGATAGGCGCCATTGAAGGAATCGCCGGCGCCGGTCGTGTCGACGGGGGCGGCGACATGCACGGCCGGAACGGGTTGCGGGGTCCCGTTTGCCGCGATCAGCGCCGGCTCCTCGCCGTTCTTGACGACGACTTCGCCGACCAGCTTCCCCAGCCGTTCCGCGGTTGCTTGCGGCGCTGCGTCGCCGAACAGCATCTGCTCGTCGGGAAAGGTCGGCAGCGCGATGTCGGTGACTGCGAGGGCATCGAGGATCGCGGTCTGTGCTTCCTCGCGCCGGTGCCACAGCCGCGGCCGGTAGTTGGGATCGAAGGCGACGAGCGAGCCGGCGGCGCGCGCCTTGGCCACCGCGGTCAGCAGCGTGTTGCGCGCGGCGTCATCCAGAATTGCCAAAGTGATTCCGGAAAAGTAAACAAGCGCCTGATTTTCAAGGCTTTTCGCCAAGGCAGCCGCGTCGGAGGCAAGCTGCCTTGCCGCCGCATCGCCGCGCCAGTAGGTGAAGGAGCGTTCGGCGCCGGTCAGTGTGATCGCATAGAGACCGGGCCGTGCGCCTGCTATGATCGGGCTGGCGCCGATGCCGATGCCGTTTTGCGCAAAGAAACCGATCTGGTCGCGCGAGAACGGGTCGTCGCCGAAGGCCGACACATAGGTCGCCGGCCGGTCGCCGCTCAGCGCATGCAGCGCCCACAGCGTATTGAACGTGTCGCCGGCAAAACCCATGCGCCAGTTCGGCCCCGCCTGGCCTGAAAGTTCGAGCATGCATTCACCGATCGAGGCGACGCCGTTTCCTGTCATGAATCTCTCTCCTGGTGCATGTCGCCCAAAGCTTGCGCAGCGGTTTTGGGATAACGACATGCACAAAACCAAGACCCGGTGCTGTAGCTTTTTGCGAGCGGCAGCGCCATGCTTGGCCATCGCGGATTTTTGCGCCAGCGGCGTTTTCTCACGCGGACGGCGGGACGCAAGCTGCGCAGCGAGACGTTATCTCCGGAAGAGGAAACGGTTTGGCATCGTTATGGCGTTATGTTCTGGCAGGTCTTGGTCTGGCTGCCTTGCTGGCCGGCATTCTCGCCGCCGTCTATCTGACCGCGCTGCAAGCGCCGCAACGTGCCGAGATTGCCCGCTCGAAGAAGACGACGAACGGGCTGTTTGTGGCCAGTTTCGAGCCGGAGCGGGGTGTCATCAGGCAAGGCGAGCTGCAATCCTGGCTGCTGACCCTGAGGACTGGTGCGGGAACCCCGGTGGAGGGCGCCGCGATCACGATTTCCGGAGGCATGCCGCAGCACAGGCACGGTCTGCCGACCAGCCCGCAGGCGACCGATTATCTGGGCGACGGGTGCTATCGCATCGACGGGGTGAAATTCACGATGAGCGGATTGTGGCAATTGCATTTTGCTATTTCCGCGGCGGCCGGATCCGACACGGTGGTCTTCAATGTGTTGCTCTGAGCGCTGGAGCAAGATGAACCGCTTTTCGCGTCTTTTCGCGCTGCTGGCGATGGCCGTGCTTGCCGGCTGCGGCAAGCCGGCGTTTTCCGATGCCGAAAAGAAGACCATCGCCTCGTTGGGGCTGTCGGCGCTGCCGCCGCTGAAAGCCGACACCAGCAACCGCTTCGCCGACGTGCCGGCCGCCGCCGCCCTCGGCGCGACGCTGTTTTTCGATGTCGGGATGAGCGGCGACGGCAAGGTTTCCTGCTCGACCTGTCACAAGATCGACCGGCAGTTCCAGGACGACCTGCCGCAAGCGGTCGGCGCCGGACGCACCAACCGGCGCACCATGCCGCTGGCCGGCGTCGCGCATGATGCATGGTTGTTCTGGGACGGCCGGCGCGACAGTCTTTGGGCGCAGGCACTGGCGCCGCTGGAAAATCCGCTGGAGCAGGCCGGCAACCGCGCCGCCTACGCGCACTATATCAAGGCCCGATTCGGCGAGCGCTACGAACGCATCTTCGGGCCGCTGCCCGACCTTTCGACTGTTCCGGCCAACGCCAGTCCGCTCGGCAGCGATGCCGAGAAGGCAGCCTGGAACGCCATGCCCGCTGCACAAGCCGAGGCCGTCAACCGCGTCTTCGCCAATATCGGCAAGGCGATCGCCGCCTTCGAGCGGTCGATCGCGCCGCCGCAGACGCGCTTCGACCGGTTCGCCGCCGCCCTGGCTACCGGTACACAGCTGCCGCAAGGCGATGATGCGATGTCGCCCGAGGAGATCCTCGGGCTGAAACTGTTCATCGGCAAGGCGAATTGCGTGACGTGCCATACCGGGCCGCGTTTCACCGACGGCAGCTTTCACAACACCGGCGTGCCGCCGGTTGCAAATCTGCCGCCGGATCGCGGCCGCATGGATGCGGTGGCGCAGGTCGAGGCCGACCCGTTCAACTGCTTCGGCGCCTTTCGCGATGGCGACGCCAGCGCCTGCGGCGAGCTGCGCTTCATGGTCAAGGCCGGACCGGAACTCGTCCGCGCCTACAAGACGCCGTCGCTGCGCGGTGCCGCCACCCGTGCGCCCTACATGCATGCCGGGCAATTTTCCTCGCTCGACGAGGTGGTGGCGCATTATTCGAAAGCGCCGGCCAGTGTCGAGGGTGTATCCGAGGTCCACCCGCTGCAGCTTTCGAACCGCGAGCGCGCGGCGCTGGTGGCGTTTTTGAAGACGCTGGCGGAGTGAGGCCGGGTTTGTTTTCGATAAGAGCGGACCCCTGTCTTGGGCCGCCAAGCACCGATGTAGCCCCCTTTGTTGACACGATGCAGGGTCGCTGATCATGATAACCAAGGCGCAAAGTGCGATACCTCAGGCTGTGGGAGGATAAAAATGCAGCCACTTGTCATCGACGCAAAGCCTCAACCTGTTTCAATTGACCCCGCCAAGACTGCAGTTCTCGTCGTGGACATGCAGAATGACTTCGGCTCGAAAGGCGGGATGTTCGACAGAGCCGGCATCGATATCTCCGGGATTCAACGGGCTGTCGGCCCTACTGCAAGCGTAATAGCGGCCGCTCGCAAATTGAGACTGCCCATCATTTATCTGAAGATGGGGTATCATTCCGACCTTTCGGATCTCGGGACATCGGATGCCCCCAATCGTCTCCGACATCTCCAGATCTTTGGGGTCGGTGAGAACATGACAGCGCCGGATGGCAGCGAGAGCCGGATTCTGATCCGCGACACCTGGGGAACGGATATCGTCAGCGACCTAAAGCCGGAGGCGGGGGATGTTGTCCTCTACAAAACCCGGTTCAGCGGCTTCTACGAGACCGAACTCGATGCTGTTCTGAAGACCGCAGGCATCAAACAGCTCATCGTGACAGGATGCACGACCAGCGTGTGTGGAGTCGACAATTCGGGACGCCTTTTTTAGGGACTATCACTGCATCCTGCTGACGGATTGCACGAGCGAGCCCATCGCGTTGGACTCCCCAAGGAGCAACCATGACGCCTCGATTACGCTCGTGCAGATACTCTTTGGATGGACATCGACGTCCGACCATTTCCTGAGGGCAATCGAGGGGCAAATTCAGGAGCGTCTTGAACGAGCCGGATGAACTGACGAGCTCAGTGAACGCCTACCGATCCTTCACCGTCTCCATCGCCACGAAGGTCGAGGTCTGGGCGACGTGGGGCAGGGCGGAGATGCGCTCGCCGAGCACGCGGCGGTAGGCGGCGATGTCGGTGGTGCGGACTTTCAGGAGATAATCGAAGCTCGACGCCATCATGTGGCATTGCTCGATCTCCGGCACCGTTTGCACGGCGCGGTTGAAGGCGTCGAGCGCGGCCGAGCGGGTGTCGGACAATTTCACCTGGACGAAGGCGACATGGCCTTCGCCCATGCGCTCGCGATCGATGATCGCCTGATAGCCGCGGATGATGCCGGCCTTTTCCAGCCGCTTGACCCGCGCCTGCACCGGCGTCTTCGACAAGCCGACCTTTGCCGCGAGTTCCGACATGGAAAGCCGGCCGTCGCTGCCCAGCGCCGACAGGATGTTCCTGTCGATGCGGTCCAATTGGTCTTCGTTCATCGATTCTGTGGTCAAGTTGGGGGAAAATCCGGCCCATGATAGTTCAATCGACCTGCCGTGTCGATTTCTTTGGACCGACCGAAACCAAGCTTTGTGCTAGCTTGCGCCATTCGGTCCGGTGACCGCCGGACCGCTTCCTGATGCTCGCTCTCTACAGGACCGTCATGCCAGCGCTCGATGCCATCCGCCAGCAGATCCGTGCCAATTATTTGCCTGACGAAGACGAGGCCGTGAAGCGGCTGGCCGAGGCGACAGGGCTTTCGACGAAAGAGCGGAGGGCAATCTCGGCCCGCGCCGCCGATCTGGTGCGGGCGGTGCGCGGCTCGTCCGATCCGCGGCTGATGGAGGTCTTCCTCTCCGCCTACGGCCTCTCCACCAAGGAGGGCGTGGCGCTGATGTGTCTTGCCGAAGCGCTGCTTCGGGTACCCGACACCGAGACGATGGACGATCTCATCGCCGACAAGATCGCGCCGCATGACTGGTCGGCGCATTCGGGCGGCTCGAGCTCGATTTTCGTCAATGCGTCGACCTGGGCGCTGATGCTGACCGGTCGAGTGCTCGAGGAAGGCGAGGACGGCATCGAAGGCACGCTGCGCGCCATGGTGCGCCGGCTGGGCGAGCCGGTCATCCGCAGGGCGGTCGCTGCCGCCATGCGCGAAATGGGGGAGCAGTTCGTGCTCGGCCGCACGATTGCCGAGGCCGTCAAGCGCGGCCGGCCGATGACCCAGAAAGGCTATCTCTATTCCTTCGATATGCTGGGCGAAGCGGCTCGCACCGAGGCCGACGCCTTGCGCTATCTCAAGGCCTATGCCGACGCCATCTCGTCGCTCGATGCCGGCGCCAATGGTCCCGACATCCGCCAGAACCACGGCATCTCGGTCAAGCTCTCGGCGCTGCACCCGCGCTATGAAGTGACGCAGAAGGAAAAGATGCTGCCTGTGATGGCCGAGCGGCTTTTGTCGCTGGCGCTGGCGGCGCGCCATTCGCGCATGGGCCTCAACGTCGACGCCGAGGAAGCCGACCGCCTCGACCTGTCGCTCGAAATCATCGAGCGGGTGCTGGCGGAGCCGGAACTCGCCGGCTGGGACGGTTTTGGCGTCGTCGTCCAGGCCTATGGTCCGCGCGCCGCCTTCGTCATCGACTGGCTCTATGCGCTGGCGCAGAAATACGACCGCACCATCATGGTGCGGCTGGTCAAGGGCGCTTATTGGGATACCGAGATCAAGCGGGCGCAGGCGCTCGGGCTCGACGGCTATCCGGTCTTCACCCGCAAGGCCAACACCGACGTGTCCTACCTCGCCTGCGCGAAAAAGCTGCTGTCGATGACCGACCGCATCTATCCGCAATTCGCCACCCACAACGCCCACACCGTCGCCGCCATCCTGTCGATGGCCGGGGATCGCGATTCCTTCGAGTTCCAGCGCCTGCACGGCATGGGCGAGGCGCTGCATGAGACGGTGCGGCGCGCCGAGGGCACGCGCTGCCGCATCTATGCGCCGGTCGGCGCGCATTCCGACCTGCTTGCCTATTTGGTCCGCCGGCTGCTCGAAAACGGCGCCAACTCTTCCTTCGTCCACCAGCTCACCGACGAGGAGGTCGAGCCGGAGGATATTGCTCGCGACCCGCTCGAAACTGTCGAGAAACAGGGTCCCGCCGCCAATCCGGCGATCCCCCGCCCGTCGGCGATCTTCGGCGCTGCCCGCCGCAACTCGAAGGGGTTCGACATCACCGATCCGGTGACGCTGGCCGCGATCGACAAGGCCAGGGCTGAATTCGCGGGACCGGACCGCTGGCACGCCAAGCCGATCACCCGGGCCGCCGGCTACGGCAAGCAGCGTCCGGTGGCCAATCCGGCAAAGCCCGACGAGGTGGTCGGCACGGTCAGCGAGGCCAGCGCCAAGCAGGTCGCGATCGCCGTGCGCATCGCGGTGGAGGCACAGCCGGCATGGGCAAAACGCCCTGTCGCCGAGCGCGCCGCCATCCTCAACCGCGCCGCCGACCTCTATGAGGCCAATGCCGTCGAGTTCTTCGCGCTCGCCGCCCGCGAGGCCGGCAAATCGCTGGCCGACGGCGTCGCCGAAGTGCGCGAAGCGGTCGACTTCCTACGCTACTACGCTGCCGAAGCGGCCAATGCCGAGATCGGCACCGAAGCGCGCGGGGCGATCGCCTGCATCTCGCCGTGGAATTTTCCGCTCGCCATCTTCACCGGCCAGATTGCGGCAGCACTCGTGACCGGCAATTCGGTCATCGCCAAGCCGGCCGAACAGACGCCGCTGATCGCCTTCCGCGCCGTCGAATTGCTGCGCGAAGCCGGCGTGCCGGAAGACGTCATCCAGCTTCTGCCCGGCGACGGTCCCTCGGTCGGCGGCCCGCTGACCGCCGATCCGCGCATTGCCGGCGTCTGCTTCACCGGCTCGACCGAGGTCGCCAAGCTGATCGAGAAGCAACTGGCCGAGACTGCAGCGCCCGATGCCATGCTGATCGCCGAGACCGGCGGGTTGAACGCGATGATCGTCGATTCCACCGCGCTGCCCGAGCAGGCGGTGCGCGACATTCTTGCCTCGGCCTTCCAGAGCGCCGGCCAGCGCTGCTCGGCGCTGCGCGTGCTCTATGTGCAGAAGGACGTCGAGAAGAAGATGCTGGAGATGCTGAAGGGCGCGATGGAAGCGCTCAGCCTCGGCGATCCCTGGCGGATATCGACCGATGTCGGCCCGGTCATCGACGACGAGGCACAAAAATCGATCCGCGACTATTGCACTGACATGGGCCTGCAGGGCCGGCTGATCGCCAAACTCGAAGCGCCGAAGGATGGCCGCTTCGTCGCGCCGCATGTCTTTCGGGTCAAGGGCATCGAGGACATGGAGCGCGAGGTGTTCGGGCCGGTGCTGCATGTCGCCAGCTTCGACGCCGACGATATCGACGGGGTCATCGCCGCGATCAACCGCAAGGGTTATGGCCTGACCTTCGGCCTGCACACCCGCATCGAAGGCCGCGCCCAGCATTTCGTCGACGGCATCCATGCCGGAAACATCTATGTCAACCGCAACCAGATCGGTGCCGTGGTCGGCTCGCAGCCGTTCGGCGGCGAAGGGCTTTCCGGCACCGGGCCGAAGGCCGGCGGGCCGCACTATCTCAGGCGGTTCCGCAAGGGGCCGCAGGCGGGCACGCCTATTCTTGACGGCCGCAAGGTGACGGCGATCGAACTTGCCGACAATCTGCCGGACCCGACGCTTGGCGGCTGGTCGACGCGGGCGGACCGGGTGGCGGTGCTGAGGAAGCATTTGCGCGGCAAGGGTGCTGCGGCCATCGGTGCCGCCGCCAGCATCGATTTCGGCCAGGTCGATTTGCCCGGCCCGACCGGCGAGGCCAACACGCTATCGCTGTCGCCGCGCGGCCGCGTGCTCTGTCTGGGACCGGACGCCGACACGCTGCTTGCCCAGACCATCCAGGCGCTGGCGGCCGGCAATGCGGTGCTGGCCGTCGCGCCCGGTGCGCCGGCGGCACTGTCGCCGCTGACCGGCAAGGGCCTGCCGCTGGCGGCCATCGACGGCCGGCCCGACCCGGTCGAGGCACGCGCGCTGCGTGTCGACGTCGTCGCCTTTTCCGGCACGCCCGAGGCCGCGCGTATCGTGCGCAAGGTGATCGCCGACCGCGCCGGCCCGATCGTGCCGCTGGTCAGCGAAGTGCTCAACCCGGCGGCCTATGCACATGAGCGCGCCGTCTGCGTCGACACCACGGCTGCCGGCGGCAATGCCAGCCTGCTGGCCGCGGCCTGAGGCTTAGCCAGGGCTTTTCGTTGCTCTTGGGCGTCGTGGCAATCGCTTCAGGTTTGCGCTGCCCCTCACCCTTACCCTCTCCCCGTATAGTGACGGGGAGAAGGTCCCGGCAGGGGGTTGAGGGGCGGCGCCGAGATCGGCAATTAGCTTGACGCGATTGACGGCGCGGAAGCTTCACGCTTCTTCGGGCGCGCAGCCGAATTTCAGCTGCGCGCCCGGTCGACTGCGGGCGAGGCCATGTCACGCGCCCTCGACGACCGAAAAACCCTCGAACTGCGGATGGCCGAGATAGTGCAACTTGGTGGAGCCGGCGTTGCGGTGCGCGGCGCGAAAGTTCTCGGACTTGGTCCAGGCGACAAAATCCTCATGGCTCGCCCAAACCGTGTGCGAGGCGAACAGCGTGTAGCCTTCAGCCTCGTTGACCGGACCGCGCAACAGATGAAATTCCTTGAAACCCTTCATTTCCGAAAGGCTCGAATCACGGTTCTTCCAGATGTCCTCGAAGGCCTCCTCCGAGCCGTTCTGGACCTTGAAGCGGTTCATGGCGATGTACATTGGCTGTCCTTTCGGGATTGGCGAACTGTGACGGTAGATGGAAACGACGAGGCGAAGATCCTCAAAATGGACCGATCCGCGCTTTAAACACCCAACTCGACCTGCCAGTTTCGCTTGGAATGGGAGGGAACGGTGCTTGCTTGCGCACCAGCGTCAAAGCGAATTGATCAAGCTCCGCAGAACCTGAGCTTTCGGCAAGCTGTATGTCGCTGATGCTGCCGTCGGCCATGACAACGAAAACGACCCTGGCATTGTTGCGGGCGCTCGCTTGTATCGATTTCGAAACACGACGGTTGGCGCGGGCAAGCCTCTTCTGAACTTCACCGCTGTAGCGGGATTCTATCGCATTGCCTGCCGCTGCCTGCCTCTTGCCCTTGCTGGACGTCACCGCGTCGCGTTCCTCGCCATCCGCCGCGCCGCGGGCCTCGTTCGTTTCGCCGGCTCCGCCAAGACCTGGTGTCGCGCTCGGCCTTGGCGTCGGGATCGGCGGCTGTCCGATATCGGCAGGAGGCGCCTCGGTGCTCTCGGCCGGAGCAGCCGGCTCTGCCGGCGTTTCGATCTTCGGAGCCACGCTCTGCTCGTCGAGGCGCGGGGTGTCGGCCGTCAGTATGTCTGGCGCGGCGGTGGGTTGTTTGACAATCTGCGGCAAGGGCGCGGGGGGCTGCTCGGCCATTTCCCTAGCGGGTCGGTCGGCAGGCGGCTCGGGCTTGACCTCAGGCTTGGCCGGCTGCGGGTCAGGCACCAAGGTAACGCTCATCGCGCCCGGGGCCGGACCTTCCAAGTCGCTGCCGACCACGTTGGCGCCGGTTTGATCGGTGCCTTCCATCTGGATTGCATCCTTGGAATCGGACATGCCGCCAGGTGCGATGAGAAAAGCGGCCGCCACCGCGACATGAAACAGGCAGGAGGCGATGATCGCTGCCGTCCATTTGCGGCTCATGGCTGACGGTCGGACCGGCGCAAGCGGTTCGGTCGGCGCAATCGCCAGTTCGCCATTGGCGTGGGGGAGAGGACTGATCATCTGCATGGCTCGCGACGAGACCTGCCGCGACCGGCGCGGACTTGTCAAATCAAGATCGTTGGCATCTAGCGGCGACAGAGCAGAGGTGGCCAGAGGCCACGCCACTATGTTTCGTGCGAGTGCGGGCTCCAGCCGCACTGTGTTCTCAGACCCCGAAGGCGATGCCGGTCTTGGTCTCGGTCTTCAGTCCACGCATGCAAGCGTCCGGCTGGATGCCGGCGCCGGCGCATTCGGTCGCGCTGTTGATCAGCACGCGGCTGACCTTGGCGCAGTCGGCGCCGGCAAGATCGAAACGCGTCACCTTGGTCTTGCCTGCCGGCAGGTCCTTGAAGTCGAGCACGGTCAGCCGGTCGACGACGCCGGCCTCGTTGAACAGCGCGATCTCGAACGCCGCCTTCGAGAGATCGGCGCCGAGCGTGTTGTTGACCACGAAGGTCAGACGGCAGCCCTTGTCGGAGGGTTGTGCGCCATTGAGTTCAAGCGTGAGAGCAGGGGCCGGCGCAGACTGTTGCGCCCACGCCGGACCCATCGCAAGCGGCATGGCCAGCACCGAGGTCAGCAGGCGAAGCGATGCCGTCAAGCTTGTCATTGTCGTCAGCCTCCAAATCGCATTGTCGCCGCCAGCTTCAGCGTGACGCCAGGCTCGTAAACTACACTCGTGGCCGATGCATTCAACGGGTTGGTGTATTTGACGTCGAACAAATTGTCGGCGCGGAAGTCGATCTTGAAATTGTCGGTCGCCCGGTAGCTGGCGAAGGCATTGACCAGCGTGTAGTCCTTAGCCACAGGGTTGCCCTTCGGCTTGCCATTGTACTGCACCTCGCCGCCGACGGTCAGCTTGTCCTCCAGAAAGCGGAAGCCGAGTTGCCCGGTGACTTGGGAAGAGGGGACGGTGACGAGGTCTGCCCGCTCGCCGTCATAGGAGATGGTGTGGCCATCGATGATCGACGCCGAAAGCCCGGCGAAACCCCAGCTGGCGTCATAGATGCCTTCCATTTCGAAGCCGCGGATCTTGGCTTTTGCAAAATTCTGGTACTGGAAGCAGATCGGGATGCCGGGGCCGAACGGGCAGCCGCTGGTCGGATCGAAGGCCGACAGGGTGACGCCGTCGATGTAGTCTTCGACGTCGTTGTTGAAGTAGGCCGCCTTGAAACGAAACGCGTCGCCGGCTTCGACGATGTCGTCCTGCTTGTAGTTGATACCGAATTCGACGGTCTTGCCGGTTTCAGGTTTCAGATCGGGATTGGGGAGAAACGGAAAGCTGACGCCTGCCGGATGGTTGCCGCTGATGAGGGTTTCCGACAGCGACGGGGAGCGATATCCCTCCGCGTAGGTGCCGTAGAGTTGCAGCCCCGAAAGGCTGGCGGTTTCGAACGGCGAGACGCCGACGGTGATGCGCGGCGACAGCCGGTCACCGGAGGTTTCGCCGACATCGCTTTCCAGCTTGTAGCTGTCATAACGCAGCCCAGCGATAATCTCGAGCCAGTCCCAGGTGAGCTTGTCCTGGATGTAAGCGCCGGAAACGTTTCGCTTGCCCGACGGGGTATAGAAACTGTCGCCTCCTGCGGCGCCACCCGTCTCGACGTCATCGCCAACCCAGTCGCCACCATAGGTCAGCTCATGCGCAATGCCGGCGGTCTCGAACCGCGAGGTGTTCCAAATGTCGATGCCCGAAGTGCCGACATCGAAAGTCGACATTGAACCCGCCGGCAGAACGATGGGAAGACCGGTGACTGGATCAAACCGGTTTTGCGGAACGAGGCTTGTCATCTCCAGCTTGGTCTTGTTGTAGGAGGCGTTGACGTGGAGATCGAGCCAGCTCTTGTCGTCATCGGTGATGTTGTAGCGCGCCGTGAAGGTATTCGCCTCCAGGTCGACATCATTCACCGGCGTGCCGCCGCCGACCTCGTTCCACCCGTCGCTCGTGCCATTCCAGCCCAGCTTCAGTTCGCTGTTTTCGCTGGGGCGTATGGTTGTCTTGAGAAGGCCGCTCAAAACGTCGAAACCGGTGCCGTTGACCGTATCGCCGCCGCCATCCTTGTAGTCGTCATAGTCGCGATAGACGATGTTGCCGAGGACATCCCAGTTTTCGTTGAAACGGTAGGCGCCGGCAGCACTGGTCGTCCAGCCTTCGCCATTGCTCTCATAACGCCCGGTCGCCGACGCCGCCCATGTCTCGCCGTCGCGAAGATAGTCTTCCGCGTCCTTGGTCTCGAACAGGACGACGCCGCCGATGGCGCCCGAGCCGTAGGTGTTGGCGACCGGGCCGCGGATGACGTCGACGGATTTGATGAGCTCCGGGTCGATATAGAAGGTGGATTGCGTGCCGTGGTCGGAGCGCTGGAAATTTTGCCGCGCACCGTCGACGATCACTGCGACGCGCCCGAAATCCTGCAAGCCGCGGATATTGATGCTGGAGGAGACGCGCCTTGCGTCTGCCTGGACCGCTACACCCGGCACACCCAACAGCATTTCGTTAGGAGTCGTCGCCATACGGCGTTCCAATTGCTCCTGATCGACATGGCTGACCGAAGCCAGGGAATCGATCGCCGTCTCGCCGGTGCGGCTGATGACCAGGATCTGGTCGAGCAGCGTTGCGCCTGCCGGGGCCGGCGCAGCCTCTTCAGGCGTCTGCGCTTGTTCGGTCTGCTGCTGGTCTGTTGCAGGTTGGGCGGCCTGTTGAGCATTGGCCGACTGAGCATTGGCCGACGGGGTGAGCAGCGCGATCACCGCAGCGCCTGCCAGCAATACGGCTATCCCCTTTGCCGTAGATCGATGCGCCGGACCTGAGCTGCTATTCGCCAGGCCCAGCCGTCCCCAAGTCGCCAACCCCATGCCCCAACTCCAAAAGTCCTGGTTCGATGCTGGCTGGCTTGACGCTCGCTGGCTTTTTCATCGTGTTCCGGCGTCTTAAATCTTGACTCGTTTAGTCCGGTATTGCACTGACTAATAAACATGATTATTCAAGTCAAGAAATGAATCGGCATCTACGCAACGCCTAGCCAGACGCCCGGCCCAGGAAAGGGATCGAACCAGATGAACACGCACAATCCCAATGACTTTCGCTATCGCGTCCGCCGTTCCGACGACAATTCGGCTCGTTTCGATCGGGTCCCGTTGACGGTGAGGACCCTGTCCAGCAACACGCTGTTCCAGGGCGAACACGAGATCGGCATCGAGCATCACGGAGCGCTCTACCGGCTGAAGATCACCCGCCAGGGCAAGCTCATCCTCAACAAGTAGGTAGTAAGCTATGGACCAGCGCGTAAAGCCCGCTCCGCACGAGATCCGGCGGGCGCGGGCAGACAATCCGAAGACGCGCGAGCGCGATCTCGCCGCCCAGCTTGGCATTTCGGAGGCCGAACTGGTCGCCGCGCATTGCGGCGACGGCGTCGTCCGTGTCGAGCCGCGCGTTAACGATCTTCTGACCGGCCTCGAGGCGGTCGGCGAGGTCATGGCGCTGACGCGCAACGAAAGCGCTGTGCACGAGAAGATCGGCGTCTACGACAAAGTCATCACCGGCAACCACAATGCCATGGTGCTTGGCGAGAACATCGACCTGCGCATTTTCCCGAAAGTCTGGGCGCACGGCTTTGCCGTCGAAAAGCGCGACGGCGGCGATATCAGGCGCAGCCTGCAGTTCTTCGATGCGTCAGGCGAGGCGGTGCACAAGGTGCATCTGCGGCCGGCGTCCAACCTCTATGCCTATCAGAAGCTGGTGGCCGAACTCGAATCGCCGAACCAGGAGTCGACCGTTGCGATTTCAGAGGAGGGCGCGATTTCAGAAGGCGGGCTTGAAAACGAGGCCGAGGCTTCCGACGCTTCCGCTGATGTCGATGATCTGCGCGACCGCTGGAGCCGGCTGACCGACGTGCACCAGTTCTTCGGCATGCTGAAGACACTGAAGCTCGATCGCCGCCAAGCGATGCGCATGGTCGGCCAGGATTACGCCTGGCTGCTCGACAACGATGCCGTCAGCGCCATGTTCCATCATGCCGCCGAGGGCGAGGTGCCGATCATGTGTTTTGTCGGCGATCGCGGCTGCATCCAGATCCATTCAGGTCCGATCAAGTCGATCAAGCCGATGGGACCATGGATCAACGTGCTGGACGAGACCTTCCACCTGCATCTGCGGACCGACCACATCCAGGAGGTCTGGGCCGTGCGCAAACCGACTAAGGACGGCCACGTCACGTCTCTCGAAGCCTATGGCGCCGACGGCAAGATGATCATCCAGTTCTTCGGCAAGCGCCATGAAGGCGAAAGTGAGCGCGAGGACTGGCGGTTTCTGGCAGAGAACCTGCCGCGCATTCCAAACCCGACCGCAGCCTGAGGACAACGACAATGGCTCCTTTGCTTAAACGGGCGCGTGTTTTCAGAATGGCGCTTGGGCCGGCGATCGGCCTTTCCCTGGCCTTTGCCGCAATGCTGCCGGCCCGGGCCACCGAAGGCACGCAGGTCTTTGCGGACCTGTCGAAGATAGCGGCCATCGGCGGTTCGATCACTGAGATCGTCTTTGCGCTCGGCGAGCAGGATCGGCTGGTCGCTCGCGATTCGACCAGCCGTTATCCCGAGGCGGCGCTCAAGCTGCCTGACGTCGGCTACATGCGCCAGCTGTCGCCGGAAGGTGTGCTGTCGGTCAATCCGTCGGGCATCCTGGCGCTGCACGGCAGCGGGCCGAAGCAAGCCGTCGACGTGCTGAAGAAAACGAGCATCCCGTTCATCGAGGTGCCCGAGCGTTACGACCATGAAGGCATTCTCGAAAAGATCCGCATCGTCGGCAAGGCGCTTGGCGCCGACGCCAAGGCCGATGCGCTGGCAGCCGAGATCGATGCCAAGCTGAAGGCCGCCGAAAAGCAGACCGCTTCGATCAAGGACCGCAAGCGCGTCCTGTTCGTGCTGTCGATGCAGGGCGGCAAGATCCTCGCTTCCGGCAGCGACACTGCCGCCGACGGCATCATCAAGCTTTCCGGCGGTGTCAACGCGGTTGACGGCTTCTCCGGCTACAAGCAATTGTCCGACGAGGCTGTTATCACCGCCAGGCCCGACGTGATCCTGATGATGAACAATGCCGGTCCTGCCGCATCGGATGACGAATTGTTCGCGAACCCGGCCATATTGTCGACACCGGCGGGTGCGGCGCGCAAGTTGGTCCGCATGGATGGCGGCTATCTGCTCGGCTTCGGGCCGCGCACCGCCGACGTCATCCGCGACCTTGCCGCCTCGCTTTATGGCGGGCAGGCCGCGGACTGAGCGGGCACCCAATGGTGGATCAATCGATCGCTGGTGCGGGCGCTATGGCGGCAGCATCCGACGGTGACCGTTCGGGGCGCGCGCGCATCGTCATCCTGCTTTTGTGCCTGGGGCTTGCCGTTGCCGTCCTGCTGTCGCTGACCTCAGGCGCATCCGATGCCTCGGCCGTCAGCGTCGTTGGCGATTGGCTGTTGGGTGCAGCACCCGGCAATGAGGCGCTGAGCGCGCGCGACCGCCTGATCGTCTACGACATCCGCCTGCCGCGCGTCATCCTCGGTGTGCTGATCGGCGCCGCACTTGCCGTCTCCGGCGCGGTCATGCAAGGGCTGTTCCGCAACCCGCTGGCAGACCCCGGCCTCATCGGCGTTTCGGCTGGGTCGAGCCTCGGCGCGGTGGCCGTCATCGTGCTTGGCGCCACGGTGCTGGCGCCGGTAACTTCGGTGCTGGGAACTCTCGCTCTGCCGCTGGCGGCGTTCTGCGGCGGGCTGGCGACGACATTGGTGCTCTATCAGGTCGCCACCAGGCACGGCCGAACCTCGGTCGCCACCATGCTGCTTGCCGGCATTGCGCTGGCGGCCCTTGCCATGGCGCTGACCGGTATCCTGATCTTCATGGCCGACGACCGGCAGTTGCGCGACCTGACCTTCTGGCAACTCGGCTCGCTCGCCGGCGCGACCTGGCAAAAGATCGGTTCCGTCGGGCCTGTGATCGTGCTGGCACTGGCGGCGATGCCGTTCCTGGCGCGCGGCCTCAACGCGCTGGCGCTGGGCGAAGCCACCGCCGGCCATCTCGGCATCCCGGTGCAGCGGCTGAAATACACTGCAATTGTCGGCGTTTCGGCGGCGGTCGGGGCGTCTATTGCCGTCAGCGGCATCGGCTTTGTCGGCATCGTCGTACCGCATCTGCTGCGCTTGGCTATCGGCCCGGACAACCGTTATTTGCTGCCGGCCTCGGCCCTGCTTGGCGCTTGCCTGCTGCTTCTGGCCGATGCCGTCGCCCGCACCATCGTGGCGCCGGCCGAGCTGCCGATCGGCATCGTCACCGCGATCGCCGGCGCTCCCTTCTTCCTCTGGATCCTGCTGCGTAAGCGTGGCGTCGTCGACCTGTGAGAGGTTTTTCATGATCGAAGTGCAGGCATGATCGAAGCGCGGGATGTCTCGGTGGCGATCGGCGGCAAGGGCATCGTCGCCAATGTCGATTTCGACATACGGCCTGGCGAAATCGCCGCCATCGTCGGCCCCAACGGTTCAGGCAAGACGACCTTCCTGAGGGCGCTGTCCGGCGACCTAGCCTATTCGGGAGAGGTCACCATCAACGGCCGTGACCTGTCGGTGATGAAGCCGGTCGAGGCAGCCATGCTGCGCGCCGTGCTGCCGCAGGCGACGACGCTGTCCTTTCCCTTCACGGTGCGCGAGATCGTCAGGCTCGGCCTGCTCGGCGGGCGCTCGGGCGCGCTGCCCGGCGAGGACGAGCGCCTGCCCGAACGGGCGCTGGCGCGGGTCGATCTCGATGGCTTTGCCGGCCGTTTCTACCAGGAGCTTTCGGGCGGCGAGCAGCAGCGCGTGCAGTTGGCACGTGTGCTCTGCCAGGTCTGGGCGCCGGTCCTCGACGGCAAACCGCGCTATCTCTTCCTCGACGAGCCGGTTTCCAGCCTCGACATCAAGCACCAATTGATCATCATGAACATCGCCCGCGATTTCGCCAGAAGGGGCGGCGGCGTGGTCGCCATCCTGCACGACCTCAATTTGACGGCGATGTATGCCGACCGGATCTTCGTCATGCACCGCGGCAGGCTAGCGGCCACCGGCTCACCGCAGGACGTGCTGAGCGACGATCTGATCGAAAAGGTGTTCGATTGCCGGCTGAGGGTCGGCGTGCTGCCGGCCGGAGACATGCCGTTCGTATTGCCGCAGTCAGCGGCGTAAGTTCCAACTTGCAAGGTCGGCGCTGCCCCTCATCGCCCTGCCGGGCACTTCTCCCCGTATAGTGACGGGGAGAAGGGGCTGGCCGCAGCCTCGGCGTCCTTCATGCGACGATGGAGATTGGCGAAACCGTCGATGACATTGTCCCTCTCCCCGTCACTATACGGGGAGAGGATGCCGGCAGGCAGGTGAGGGGCAGCGCAAACGCTCGGAGAGGGTAAGGGCAAATTCAGGCGGCGGGCGCTCTTTGCACCAGCATGTCGATGCCGAGCAGGTGGCGCACATTCGGGCGCGCCGCCACCATGTCGGCGATCGTATAGCGCTCGAGCACGGCGAAGAACGCATTGAGCGCCTCGCGCAGCGCCGAATTCAGTGCGCAACTGTCGACCAGCGGACATTCGGCGGCGTCGTTCTCGAAGCATTCGGCCATGGCGAAGCTCTCTTCGGTCACGCGCACGACGTCGAACAGGGTGATCGATTCGGCCGGGCGGCCGAGCCTGACACCGCCGTTCCTGCCGCGCACCGTCTCGACCAGACCATGCTCGACCAAAGGCTGCAGGATCTTGAAGAGAAAAAGTTCAGACACCGAGTAGGCGGCCGCGATCTCCGGGATGCGGCTCAACCGATCGGTATTAGCGGCGCAATACATCAGGATGCGCATGGCGTAGTTGGTCTGGCGCGTCAGCCGCATTTTGTCCTCACGAAGCAGTAGCTCAGGCCTAATATGGCCTATACCTTGGAATAATTCCAGACAAGCACCGCATAATAGATGAATATTTTTATCAGGTTTGTGTGGGCGGTCGTGCAAACCATAATCCTAATATGGCGCGCATTCGGGTGGGCGGATTACTGAATTAAGTCCGCGAGATCGACCAGGAGCAGTTCATCCATGTCACAATCAGCACCGGCTTTGGCATCCGCCCGGTTCGACGCCGACGCGGACGCCAAGCTTTCGGCGCTTCGGCGCACCAAGTTCGTCGCCACCGCAGCGCTCGCGCTCTGCGTCCTCATTTTTGCCCTCGCCAAGTCTTTCGAGGGCCGCCATGCGTGGCTGGGTTTCGTCGTCGCCCTCGCCGCAGAGACCGTTTTGCAGAGACCGTATTGAATGTAAAAGGAGGGTGACAAATTAATGACAATTTTCGATATTCACGCGGAACCATCCCGGTGGCAAATCGTTGGACCAACCTTACGCGCTCCAGTCGCGTCGAGACAAAGCTCCAAGGAGTAGGGCCATGGCCTTGTTGAAGGGTGGCAATATCGTCACGGGTTTGGCGATTGGCATTGGAGCAGGTGTCATTGCCCCCATGCTTGCGCCTATCCTCAAGCCATTTGCCAAATCGGCCATCAAGGCTGGATTGGTGGCTTACGATCAAGCACGAGTTGCCTTCGCCGAACTCAATGAGAGAACCGGCGACGTCATGGCCGAGGCTCGGGCTGAAGTGGAAGAAGCGCGTAAAGCCGCGGCTGAGCAACCGAAATCCGCGGACCAATCCTGACATCCACATGCGGCTGTCGAATTGAAGTCTTGGGGGTCGAGTCTTGGGAGGTTCGCGAGTCTTGGGAGGTTCGTTTGTACCTGTAAGAAGAATGGGGCACCAACAAGGAGCAAGTTCAATGGCGATACTCGAAGACGCATTTAAAGGCGGCAACTTAGCAACGGGTCTGGCCTTCGGAGTTGGAGCGGCCTTCTTGGCCCCGCTTGCCGTATCCGTGCTGCGTCCTGTTTCGAAAGCGGTCCTCAAGGCTGGTCTGATTGCTTACGACCAAGGCCGAGTTGCCGTTGCTGAGATGAATGAAATGACGTCCGACTTGGTTGCTGAAGCCAGAACAGAGATGGCCGAAGCGACCAAGGAAACGGACAATGGAGGCCGCAGCGAAACCGGCGCGCGTCGCGCCCGTAAGAGCGAAGCTGCAGAAAAGTCTCCTAGCACCTAGGCGCCAACACTCGTCTGAAACGTGTCATGGCCGGCGTGAGGCTTTGCAATACGCCAGGTCATCTACTCGTTGCCTCAGAGGAAATCCACCGCGGGCACAGTCGTTTTGCCCAGCAAGCTCTTGCGGTGGAGTTCGGTACAACAGTCAGCTTAAGGGTGCCGTGGGATGCATGCCGAGTCGGGGAATCCCGAGGCGTCCAATAGTCGCAGCGCCGTGTCCATTACCCGGATCCATACATCAGTCCCGGGTCGGGCCAGGCTGAAAATCGGCGGATTGCAAGGCTCAAGTTCAGTCAAGACTCTGCTGGAGCGGGGAGGCTACGCGGCGCCTGGCGTGTCCAGCATCACCGCCAGCGATCTGACCGGAAATGTCGTCGTCCAATTTGACGTGACGTCAGGCCTTGATTCCATCATCGACTATCTCGCAGCTTTATTGCGAGGTGAGATCATCGCACCGGGCGAGATGCCCGATGCCGGGCCGGAGTGGCATACGCTTTCGCCAAATCAATCGTGTTTCAAGCTGGAGGCTTCGGCAGACGCCGGCCTGCCAGGAGGTGAAGCTCTGCGGCGGTTGGCAAGCACCGGCCCCAACATCCTCGAAAACATTCAGCCACGGTCGCGCGCGAGCATTCTTGCGGACCAATTTCAAAGCTTGCCGGTCGCGATGCTTCTTGGTGCCGCATCGGTCTCCATTCTCACTGGCGGCGCATTCGAAGCCGCCGTGATTCTCGCAGTTGTCGGCTTGAACGCTGTCATCGGCTACCAAACCGAAAGCCGTGCGGAACGGACGATCCAAAGTTTGGGAGCGAAGGGGCCCCAAACCGCCCAGATTATGCGCGAAGGCGTCATTGCCACTGTCCCAGTTCGGGAGGTCGTTCCTGGGGACGTTCTTACGGTGCAACGCGGAGACGTTGTCCCGGCCGATGCGCGTCTACTGAGTGAGGAGGCTTTGACCATTAGTGAAGCCCTGCTGACGGGCGAAAGCGCACCCATTCAGAAGACTGTGGGTGCTATCGAACGGGTGAACGTGCCTCTTGGGTCCCGTTCAAACATGATCTATCGCGGAACAATCGTGACTGGAGGCAGCGGGCGGGCGATCGTGGTGGCAACAGGTTCGCTCACGCAAGCGGGACGAATACAGCGGCTGGTCGGTGCAACGTTCGTCCCTGAAACGCCGCTCCAAAAGGAGCTCAAGAACCTCGGACAGCGGCTCGGCTGGCTGACATTGGGCACTTGCGCATTCCTTTTCTCTCTAGGCTGGCTGCGCGGCATCGGTCTTCTCCAGATGGGCCGCTCGGCGATGTCCGTTGCCGTCGCAGCAGTCCCTGAAGGTCTGCCGATGGTGGCGACGACCACCTTTGCTCTTGGCATCGAGAAACTGCGTCGTGAAGGTGTTCTGATCCGCAAGCTGGATGCCGTCGAGACGCTTGCGGCAGCGCGGGTTGTTTGCTTCGACAAGACGGGAACGCTGACCCTCGGCCACATCGATGTCGATACGATCAGGATTGGCGACAATGCCTACTTGATCAATAGGGATGGGCGCGAGCAGAACGCGTTGCGCAATCTGCTGGAAGTGTGCTGCCTGTGCAACGATGCCGAGATTGTTCAGACGGAAGAAGGATTGCGTTTGAACGGCTCGCCTACCGACGGCTGCCTCGTCCAGGCCGCTCTCGACGGTGGCGTGGACGTTGCATCTCTGCGTAAGCGCTTTGCACGGATATCGGTTCAGCGCAGGAGCGAAACGTATCGCTTCATGGTAACGCAACATGCAATGGAAGATGGGACGCTGACCGCCATGAAAGGGAGCCCGAAGGAGGTCCTGGCGCGTTGCCGCATCGAAATCTTGCCGGACGGTACCGAGCGAGAACTCACTCCGGAGCGGCGCGCCGCCATCGGGAAAGTAAATCTCGAAATGGCATCTCAGGCTCTTCGCGTACTGGGCGTCGCGCGTGGACAGGCCACAGGTTCCAAGCCGAATGGGCATGATGGTCGGGATCTTGCCTGGCTCGGGCTGGTTGGGATGGCTGATCAGGTGCGTCCGGGTAGCAGCGAACTGATGAGCCAACTGCACGAGGCCGGCATTCAGACGATTATGCTCACGGGCGATCAGAAGGCAACGGCAGCTGCCGTCAGCGAGCTTATCGGGCTGAACGGTCGAGGCGAGGTGGAGATTGTCGATGGCGCGGACCTCGAAGAAATGTCGTCGGGCGAGCTTGCCCAGACCGCTCGGCGCGCGCATGCGTTCAGTCGGGTCAGCCCGGCGCAAAAGCTGCAAATCGTTCGCTCCCTTCAGGAAGCAGGTGTAACCGTAGCAATGGTTGGTGACGGAGTGAATGACGGCCCGGCGTTGAAGGCTGCAGACGTGGGCGTTGCGATCGGCCAGCAGCAGAGCTTGAATGCCGCGAGGGAAATCGCGGATGTCATCATCCACACCGGTGGTCTCGGCGGTCTCGCCACCGCCATCGAAACAGGCCGCACGACCCACCGCAACATTCGGAAGACCATTCGCTACCTGGTCAGCACTAACCTCAGCGAGGTGCTGCTGGTTCTGGCGGGTATTTCGGTCGGCATCGGAGCACCGCTCTCGCCGATGCAGCTCCTCTGGATAAACCTGATCTCGGACGTGCTGCCTGGCATCGGACTGGCGATGGAAGCGCCTGAACCCGACATTCTTCGGCAGGCACCGAAAGAAGACCACACGGCGATATTGCGGCGTGGTGAAATCGGGCGGCTTGCCGCTCAATCTGCGATCATAAGCGGTGGAGCGATGGCGGTGAGCCTTCTCGGCGCCACGCGTTATGGATTGGATTCTCCAATCACGAGGACCATGACTTTCGAAAGCCTGGTGATGGCCCAGCTTCTTCATGCCATCACATCGCGTTCCGATAGGCACAGCATCTTTGATCGCAGCCCGCGACCGCCCAATCGCGCGCTCTCCCTGATCATTGGGGGGTCGATGGCCGTTCAGGCCGGCTGCCTCTTAATACCGTTTTTCAGAAGGCTTCTCGGGATAGCACCGATTACCGGAACAGACGCCATCATTACCCTCGCCGGCGGAACTCTTCCCTTCCTGGCAATGGAATGGATGAAATCGCGACATGAAACCGTCGATGGCGAGTTGGTCTGGACGCGCGCGAAGGAGCAGACGAACCTTCCGGCACCGGTGTAATTGCACCCCGGCCTTACGCTGCAATCGGCATAGGTTCTTCGGCTTGCTCATGCGCCACAGTCGACGATCGATGCGACTGAGGCCGCATCATGGTGCCGACAACCGCACGAAGTACCGGTTCGGCCAGGACCTCTGCCAGTTGGGCAGCAGGATGCCTCGCGAAGACGAGAGGCAGAAACTTTGCCAGCAGGAACACCAGGTCCAGTTCGCGCCCGCTCATACCCTCAGCCCGACCATTCGTCACGACGAGCGGATAGAGAGTCGATTCGACCGTCAGATACGGAATGCCGCGGCAGGCAGCCAACGGATCGATACTACTATCGTGCACGATCACCAGGCTTGCGGCCGTGGGATTGACGGTGACGCTAGATATGCCCTCCGCGCCGAGAAGCTCTCGCTGCAGATTGGCGAAAAACGCGACCTGATAGCGCGCAGCCGGAATTTTGATCCGTAGACGGCCCGCTGTGCGGTGAACAACACGGGCGGTTTTTTGAAGATGCATCTCGATTCGCTCACTTTCGTGCCGCCAAGGCGACCATTCGCGAGCGAGATAGGAGATTTTCACAAAAGCTTGATGACAGTCGCAGGCTTTGCTGGGCGGCGCGATTTCTTAGGAAATCGCCCATGTTCCGAGATAGAGGAGGCATCCGACGAGCGCGCCTACGATGGTTCCATTCATGCGGATGTATTGGAGATCGCTCCCGACAACCAGTTCGAGGCGGTCCGATAGAGCTTTCGTGTCCCAGTTCCTGACGACGTCGCTGAAGAAGGAGCTGATCTCGCCGCGCCACGTGACGACATAAAGCGCCAAGCGTTCCAGCGCAGAGTCGAGGTGTTTCTGCATTGCCTCATCGGTTGCAAGCGCCTGTCCGAACAGGGAAAGCCCACGCTGAAGGCTGGCGCGCGTCTTCGACGAGGGCGTTTGCAAATCCTGTAGAGCAAGCTCTGACAGGTCGGTCCAGATTGAACCGAGCCATGCCTGAATGCCGGGATGCTCGAGCAAACGGTTTTTGGCTGCATTTATCTGCTCCCGCTGCTCGGGAGACGTTTGCAGGGTGTGAATAAGGTCCAAAATTGCTTTCCGGAATTTCAGCCGCGCGTCACCTTCAGGTTCCTGCAGCTTGTGCAATACTTCGATCACACCTGAAATAAGCGCAGCAGCTATCCGACGGTCTATGGCTTTCGGAATCCACCAGCGACTGCGTTCCTGCACAAGTTTTTCGATCTGGCCGCTGTTCTCCTGGAGTAATTTTTCGGCAACTTGGATGGCGCGGTCGAATACGACGTCGGCTTCTCCGCTGACCGTCAGCGCATGAAGAACGCGGCCGAGGACAGGCGTAAAGTCGGCTTGCCGAAGCTGCTCGCCAAGCGTGCGATGGGCGAAATTCAGCAGGTCCGGGCTTCCCGCGGATCGGATCAGGTATGGTAGTGCGTCCACGATCGTATCGGCGATCGCATCGGCACTGGAAGGAAGAGCAATCCAGGTGGCGAAGCGGTGCCCGACACCAACACTGCGCAACTTGGCAAGGACAGTGTCCGCCGTGAGGAAATGCCGCTCGATGAAGCGCCCAAGTGTTGTGGCAATGCGATCCCTGCTATTCGGGATGATAGCGGTATGCGGAATCGGGACACCTAAAGGGTGGCGAAACAGCGCTGTGACGGCAAACCAGTCCGCCAGCCCCCCGACCAGGCCAGCCTCGGCGCCTGACCGCAGCAGCAATGTGGCGAAGCCCGGATTATCGACCCAATGCGTGCCTACCACGATTGCTGCCATTGAGCCAAGGAGACCGTTAGCGAAGGCGCGGTTGCGACGCTGGCGCCGGATGGCGATTTGGTCGTCCCCGGCGCTCGCGTCAGTAGCTTGTTCGGAGATTGAAAGCGGAGAGGACGAATCTGCCGGCATACCGAGACTCCTGTATAATCAGTGAGCAGAGTGCTCTGGTGCAAGACTCCTCGATATGCGAGGCTGAAGGCAATACAAAGGAGTGCGGCGAAAAGACCAGCTGGCATCGGGGCGCAAACAGGGTTCCAACGAGCAGGCGAGTCATGCTTCCCAAAGCGACAGTCGAACACACCATGTCGGGGCGCCTTCGGGTGAAAGTTTCCGATTTCCGCGGCGACATCTCCTATTTCCGCTCGGCAATCGAGAAGCTCTCGAACTATCCGGAGATTGCCGGTTTGAGGGCGAACCCGATGACCGGAAGCTTTATCATCGAGCACAAGACGGATTTGCCCTCGATTCGCAAAATTGCGGCCGATGGCGAAGTGTTCGACCTGCAGGAGACATTTTCGCCGCCGCCTCGCCGAGGGCCGCCCGCTCCGAGTAGAAACAAGGCGGACGACAGGAACCCCGCGTTGGAGGGGGGCAGAGCGACCGTAGTCGGCCTGTTGGGTCTGGCCGCCTATCGGGCGACGCGAGGCCATGGATTGGGTCCCGCCACCGAAAACTTCTGGAATGCGTTCGGTGCGCTACGAATTCTCAAGAATCCATTTATTGCGCTCGTCTTTGGCGGCCTTGGAATTCTGCAATTGACAAGGGGCCGATGGGCGGGATCGGCCTCATCCCTCCTCTTCTACGCGTTCGTCGTCAGGCAGCTGTCCGGCTCCAGCCCCGAAATGCAAGCGCCAGCCAATCGGACGAATCGAATCCGAAGACCCTCTAGCGACTGACACGCCGCCGATCAGGTCAAGCGCTGGGACCTTGCCCAGCTCACCAGGCTGATCGAGATGAACATCGGCAGAGACCTGCAATATATTCGCTTCAACGGCATGGTCATCGGCGGCATTGCCGGCGTCGTGCTCCATACCGCGGAACGGCTGTTCCTCGTCGGCTGAGGCGCGATGTATTGCGCCTCCGATTGGACCGTGAGGCTCCAGTGCCCTATTGTTCTCTTCAGCTGCCGCATTCGCAGCAACAGGGGAGACGCCACCATGGCAAAGCGACCGGAATCCGACACCTTCATGGACATTTTCGGCAGGTTCGGCCGCGACCTGAAGCTGCCGAACGTCGATGTCGAGGCGATCCTCAACCACCATCGCAAGAACCTCGAGGCACTGGAAAAGTCGGCCAGGGCGAGCGCCGCCGGAGCGTCGTCGCTGCTATCCAGGCAACGCGAGATGCTGCAGGACACGCTGCACGAAATCGCCGATATGGCGCAGAGCTACAGGGCGCCGGGCGATCCTCGGGAGTTGATGGCCAAGCAAGCCGCGTTCGCCAGGAAATCCTTCGAGACCGCCTTGAAGAATGCCGGCGAGGTGGCCGAACTGACCAGGAAATCCGGCACCGAATCGGTCGAGATCCTGCGCGACCGCATCAAGGAGGCGATGGAGGAAATCCGCAGCAGCTACGATAAGAAGTAAGCTGTTCCCAAGCCAAAGCAGGCGGACTTTTCTCCCGTCATTTCCGGCTCCTGAAAGCCGTATTGTTGGTCCTTGGCCCTGGCGAGGCGCACAAAGTTTCTCTGGCTCGGATGAACCAGTTTCCGGCGCTGGACACAGGCACCGACGCGATCCGGTCTGGGATACCGCAGCGGAAGGTGCGGAGCGAATTGACAGAGGCGGCCGGTTCGTGGTCCGGAGGCAGGGCAAGCGATCGGGAAAGCAGGAATGACGCAAACACGGCTGAGGACGCCGCCGACCTACGAGCAGCTCAGGACGATGACAGGGCAGGAGCTTGGCGTGTCGGAGTGGACGACGGTCGACCAGAGCCGCATCGACCAGTTCGCCGAATGCACGGGCGACCGCCAATGGATCCATGTCGATCCAGAGCGGGCGAAGCGGCAGAGCCCGTTCCGCGCCACCATCGCGCATGGCTATCTAACGCTGTCGATCATCGGCGCGCTGGCGCTCGACATGGGCATCGTGCCCGAAAACACGCAAGCCGTCTTCAACTATGGCTTCGACAAGGTGAGATTCCTGGCGCCGGTCAGGGCCGGTGCGCGCATCAGGCTGCGCATCACGCTTTTGTCCATGGAGGACAAAGGCCCCGGCCAGTATCTGATGAAGGCCGCCAACATCGTCGAGATCGAAGGTGAGCAGAAGCCGGCGCTGACCGCCGAAACGCTGGTTATGCTCTATGAGCGGCGGCGCAGGCGGGCAGGGGCGTGAGGGGCGAAGCGCCAAGGCCTGCATTTTCGTGACAGCAAAAATCAACGCGACATCGCCTCTTCGAGCGTCCTGAAAATTCTCTCGTCTGTCGACTGCGCGACGTTGAAGCGCAGGAAACGGCTGGCAGTTTGGGACAGGCTGAACGCATTGCCGGGCGCCAGCACGACATTGGCCGACAAGGCGCGGCGGGCCATTTCAGCTGCATCCACGCCTTCCGGCAGGCTGCACCACAAGAACATGCCGGCCGGCTGGTCGATCCAAGGCGTGATGCCGATCGCCTTCAGGCGAGTGCTTGTCTCAGCCATGGCGCGTGAAAGCCGCGTGCGCAGCAAATCCACGTGCTTGCGATAGCTGCCGTCCTTCAGCAGCGTCAGCACCAGTTCGGAGGCAAGCCTGCCGCTGCCGAAGGACGTGGCGATCTTGAGGTCGGTCAGCCCTTCCATCCAGTCGCGCGGAGCCGCGATGAAGCCGCAGCGCACCGACGCCGAAAGCGTCTTGGAGAAGCTGCCGATATGGACGACGCGACCAAGACCGTCGAACGCCGCCAGCCTGGGCGCAGGCGTGTGTTCGAAGTCGGCAAAGATATCGTCTTCGATGATCGTCAGATCCGATTGGTCGGCGAGCTTGAGCAATCGATGGGCGACGACCGGCGACAGAATTGCACCCGTTGGATTGTGGAGCGCGGAATTGGTGATGTAGAGGCGCGGCCGGTGCTCGATCAGCGCCTGCGCGAACAGCTCGATATCCGGTCCCGAAGGCGTATAGGGAACGCCGACCACCTTGGCCCGGTGAGCGCGCAACAGGGCATGGAAGTTGAAATAGCAGGGATCGTCCACCAGCACTGTGTCGCCCGGCTCGAGCAGGAACCGGCAGAGGAGGTCGATGGCCTGGGTGCCCGATTCCGTCAGCATGATCTGGTCGGGAGATGCCTCGATGCCGTGCCCTGCCATGCGCCGTGCGAGCAGATGACGCAGCGGCGGCAGCCCGAGCGGGGTGCCGTAATCCGTCAGCGTGACATCATCGCCGCGTGCCATTGTCCGCAGGGCCCGGCGCAATCCAGCTTCCGGCATCCACGACGCAGGCAGCCAGCCGCAGCCGGGCTTGAGCACGCCGTCGCCGGCTTCCAGCGACTGGCGCGAAACCCAGAGCGGATCGACAGCACGGTCAACCCTGGGGCCGATCTCGGCCAGTGACAAGGGAGCCAGCGGTCCGGCGGCATAAAAGCCCGAACCTGGACGCGAGCGGATGATGCCTTCCGCCGCAAGACGCTCATAGGCCTCGACCACGGTGGATTTCGAAACCTGCATGGTTTTCGCGAAAGCCCGGATCGAAGGCAGTCGTGTTCCCGGTGTCAGGCTGCGCGCGGCGATCCTGTGCCTGATCGTCGCCATGACGCTTTCGACAAGCGTCCCGCTGCCCTCACTTGCCGTCGCCTGCTCGTCCATCCGTACTGCTCAACCTACCATGACAGTTTTATCGAACTGTACCTCATTGTCTCTGGTGGCGCCATATGTCCGGCCCGATAGAGGGCGAGAATATCAGGAGCATGCGATGGACAAGACGGCGGGCGGCTGGATCAGTGGATTCGTAGGCGTGCTGATTTTCAGCGGATCGCTTCCGGCAACGCGCGTGGCGGTGATGGATTTCGATCCGGCGTTCCTAACCGTCGCCCGCGCCGCCACGGCAGGCATCCTCGGCCTCGCGCTCCTGCTCGTTTTTCGCCAGAAGCGTCCGGAGCGGCGAGATCTGTTGTCGCTGGCCATCGTGGCGCTCGGCGTCGTGGTCGGCTTTCCGCTGCTGACCGCGTTGGCGCTCAAGCACATCACCTCGGCCCATTCCATCATCTTCGTCGGCCTGTTGCCGCTGGCGACCGCGATCTTTGGCGTCATCCGCGGCGGCGATCGCCCCAAACCGGCTTTCTGGCTGTTTTCGTGCCTTGGCAGCGCCCTTGTTGCCGGTTTTGCGGTGACGCAAGGTGTGACGGCCGCGCCGCTTGGCGACATGCTGATGCTGGCCGCAATTATCCTGTGCGGGCTGGGCTATGCGGAAGGCGCCACGCTGTCCCGCAGACTTGGCGGCTGGCAGGTGATCTCATGGGCGCTGGTGTTGTCGCTGCCGGTCATGCTGGCCCTGACGCTCATCACCATGCCACCGTCGCTCGAAAACGTCGGCAGGGCCGCCTGGATCGGCTTGGCCTATGTCTCGCTGTTCAGCATGCTGATCGGTTTTGTGTTCTGGTATCGCGGACTGGCGCAAGGCGGCATCGCTGCGGTCGGGCAACTGCAGCTTCTCCAGCCTTTCTTCGGTCTCGGGCTGGCGGCAACGCTGCTGCACGAGCAGGTCAGTCCTGCCATGATCGCGGTCACTGCTGCCGTCGTGCTTTGCGTGGTCGGTGCGAAGAGATATGCGCGGTAGGCGCCGGCCCTTCTTCCTTCTCCCCTTGTGGGAGAAGGTGGATTGGCGCGCAGCGCCAAGACGGTTGAGGGGTGCTGGCCGGAGTGCTGTCGGTGCCAAGCTGGAACACCCCTCATCCGACCGAGCTTCGCTCGGCCACCTTCTCCCACAAGGGGAGAAGGATGGCGCCGGGCATTCCGCGCTTTGGCTAATCTCGAATGTCGGCGATTTGCGTGACGATGGTGTTGGACGGAGCGCTGAGGCTGGGTAATCTCGCCCGATGCCGCATCAGCCCGTCGCTCCGACCAAACGTCGTTTCGCCCCCTCGATGCGCCGCGAGCCAACAGAGGCGGAGGACCGCCTGTGGCACGAACTGCGCGGACGCAGGCTCGATCGCATCAAATTCCGGCGTCAGGCTCCTGTCGGCAAATTCATCGCCGATTTCGTTTGCGTCGAGGCCAGGCTGATCGTCGAGATCGACGGCAGCCAACATGCGGGTCCGAACTACGATCGGGAGCGAGACGCCGAATTGAAGGCGAGGGGCTTTTGTGTGCTGCGCTTCNGCTGATCGTCGAGATCGACGGCAGCCAACATGCGGGTCCGAACTACGATCGGGAGCGAGACGCCGAATTGAAGGCGAGGGGCTTTTGTGTGCTGCGCTTCTGGAACGACGACGTGCTGCGGGATTTGAACGCCGTCTGCGACACCATCATCGCTTATGTCCGCGATGAGAGTTTGCGACCGTGGCGGTGATGGCGCGGTCTTGCCTTCTCCCCTTGTGGGAGAAGGTGGATTGGCGCGCAGCGCCAAGACGGTTGAGGGGTGTTGGAAGGATCGCCATCCGTGCCAAGCTGGAACACCCCTCATCCGACCGCTTCGCGGCCACCTTCTCCCACAGGGGGAGAGGGGAGAGCCGACTTGGCTAGAACTTCGTCACCACGCCGATGCCGATGCCTTCGAAGCCGCCCATCGCCATCAATGCGGCTGGCGCCTCGTCGAGGCTGATTTTCTTGCCGACCAGCAGCTCGGGCTTCAGCTTGCCGGTGCGGATCATCTCCATCATCGCCTGATAGCGGTGGGCCTGCATGCCGTGGCTGCCACGGATTTCGAGCTCGAAGGCGATCACCTTGTCCATCGGGATCTGCGGCCTGGCGTGATCGCCGAGCATCAGCCCGACCTGCACATGGCGGCCGCGCCGGCGCAGGTTCGCGATCGAGTTGAACGAGGTCGTCGGATGGCCGAGCGCGTCCATCGACATGTGCGCGCCGCCATTGGTGATCTGCTTGACCGCCTTGACCACGTTCGGCGTCTTCGCGGCGTTGATCGTCGCTACCGCGCCGATCTTGCTGGCGAAGTCCAGCTTCTCGTCGGTCAGGTCGATCGCAATCACGTTGGCGCCCATGGCGCTGGCGATCATGATCGCCGACAGGCCGACGCCGCCGCAGCCATGCACGGCCACCCATTCGCCGGGCGTCACCCGGCCCTGGTCGACAATGGCGCGGAACGAGGTGACGAAGCGGCAGCCGAGACTGGCGGCGGTGGCGAATTCCATCTCGTCCGGCAAGCGGACCAGATTGGTGTCGGCATGGTCGATGGCGACGTATTCGGCGAACGAGCCCCAGGCGGTGAAGCCGGGCTGGGACTGGTGCTCGCAGACCTGATGGTTGCCCGAGCTGCATTCGAAGCAGCGGCCGCAGCCGACGGCGAACGGCACGGTGACGCGCTCACCGGCCTTCCAGCGGGTCACTTGGCTACCGGCGGCCACGACGACGCCGGCAAGCTCGTGGCCAGGCACATGCGGCAGGCGGATACCATCGTCATGGCCCATCCAGCCATGCCAGTCGCTGCGGCAGAGCCCGGTCGCTTCGACCTTGATGACAACGCCGCCCAGTGCCGGCTCCGGATCGGCAACGGTCTGGATCGTCGGCACCTCGCCGAATTTTTCGAAGACAACGGCTTTCATCGGCAATTCCTCATGCTTTAATCCAACTCGCTCTACTCGGCATCGATCTGGTTCTCCGGGGCCGCCTTTTGGAAGGCCGGCAGCGCCATGCAGGCGGCGTGGATGCGTGTGATCGTCGGGTAGGGCGCCATGTCGACGCCGAACCGGGCGTTGCTGGTGACCTGTGCGACCAGGCAGATGTCGGCCAGCCCCGGCGTTTCGCCATGGCAGAATGTCCCGGTTTCGGACGACGAAGCCAGAATCTTTTCAAGTGGCTGGAAGCCTTCGTTCACCCAGTGCCGGAACCAGTTGACGACGTCCTCGTCGCCGGCGCCGAACAGGGTGCGCAGCGAGGTCAGCACGCGCAGATTGTTCACCGGATGGATATCGCAGGCGATCATCTGCGCCAGCATCCTGACGCGGGCCCGGCCAAGCGCGTCCTGCGGCAAAAGCGGCGGTTCGGGCCTGGTCTCGTCGAGAAACTCGATGATTGCCAGCGATTGCGTCAGCAGCGTGCCGTCGTCCAGGATCAGCGCCGGCACCAGTCCCTGCGGATTGACCGCGAGATAGGCGGGCTCGAGATGCTCGCCGTGCCGCAGATGATGAGGCACATATTGGTAGGTCAGTCCCTTCATCTCCAGCGCGATCCGCACCCGGTAGGAGGTGGAGGAGCGGTAGTAGTTATGAAGGACGAGGTCGCTCATTCTTGCACATTCGACCGATTTGGGCGGCCGGGCAAGCCATGGTGCTTCGGAAATTGCCATCTCCGCCCTTCGGCCGGGGATGGCGATGTACTATTTGCCAATAATCTGGCCATGGTCACTGGGCTATTCTATCCTGCCTGAATGAAACGAAACGCCATGACCGCAGTCAACGATCGCGCCCGGTTTCTGATCATCGACGACCACCCGCTGTTTCGCGAGGCGCTGCACAGCGCTGTGCAAATGGCCTATCCGGACGTCGACACTGTCGAGGCGCGTTCGATCACCGAGGCATTTGAGCTTCTGGCGGATGCGAAGCCATTCGATCTCGCGCTGCTCGACCTCAGCATGCCTGATGTGCATGGCTTCGACGGACTGCTGCAGCTTCGGACCCGTTATCCGCGCCTGCCGGTGGTCATCGTTTCGGGGCATGAGGAGCCCAAGATCATTTCCGAGGCGCTGTCCTACGGGGCGGCCGGCTTCATACCGAAATCGGCGCGCAAGAGCGATCTGGCCGCCGCCATCCGCTCGGTGATGGAAGGCGCAATCTACGTGCCCGAAACCTATGAAGGCCAGCCGCCGGACGCCGACAGCGCCGACCGCGCCGAGATGGTGCAGCGTCTTGCCAAACTGACGCCGCAGCAATTGCGGGTGCTGCAGATGCTGCGCCAGGGCTTGCTCAACAAGCAGATCGCCTACGAGCTGCAGGTCGGCGAAACCACCGTCAAGGCGCATGTTTCCGAGATCCTGCGCAAGCTCAACGTCTACAGCCGGACGCAAGCCGTCATCGAGGTTTCGAAGCTCGACAGTGCCGAGCTGTTTCGCGGCCAGGCGGGGTTTTAGCCGCCGGCTGCGGAATTACGGTGCGGAATTGCGGTGACGCAGCATCCGGAGTTTTGAGATGACGCGGGAATTTTATGGGGCGACAGTGGAAGCGCAGCGCTCAATAAACAAACTCTTGTCGCTTCCGGCTTCTGGCCGGGAGCAGGATTGGGAGATCGAGTTTGCTGATCTTAAATCGCATCGAGGAGATGCTGAAAGCTGCTTCAATTAGCGATCTAAATTATGATGAGAAGTGTCCCTTGGCTTTGCTGACGATCGCCTCGATCGAGGAATTGGTCGAAGCAGGCGAAGCCAATCCCAAAATTCTCACGTACGCTAAAACTGTCCTTAGGCAGGATGATGATGTTCGAAAGGCAATGGTTTTTTATTGGATTGGTCAAAGTCGCGCGTCGGATCAGGTGACTGTTAGAGAAATACTTCTCACTTGATCTGTTGTCGCAGAGAGCGAAGCTCTTGCCCCATTTACGCAACAGTATTTGATAGAGCCGGGCTGACGTTGGGGCGGAACGACTACCCGACAGCAGAATTATGACGTATCGCAAAAACTGAACAGGGCCCGGCTACTCGGTAACGAATGGAGGCGGCATTGGCCCTGAGGAGTATATTCCTGGCGCGGCCCCCGCACGCAAGGAGGAACTTTTGTCGACATCACGTCGACGGCCCCAAATGGTAGAACGTTAAGAATTCAGACGGTGTAACACCAACTGCAAGCGAAGCTGCCGCCGCAGCCCGTATCAGGGCTGCTTTCCCGAATGACAAGCTCCTACTCGTGCCGAAGCGCTAGCCATGAAACGCATTCTCTTCTTCGCCACCCCGGTTGATATCGTTCCGGTTCTCAAGCGGTTCGAAGCGAACGCGCCGTTGAAATTCGTGGAAATGGGAAATCTGGCCACGCCAAATAGGGCAATTTATCTGAACTCATCGGAAATTCCCAATCCCGGAATCGCGACCCATGAAACAGGCAGCCTCTCGCAAGGGTACATGGTGTCGCATCGAGACACCAAGAATAACATGGATTCGTTCGTTGGTAGGAAAGGCGAGAAACGCTGGAGTCTCGACAACAGCGATAACGAAGAAACTGTAATTCTTATAATGGCTGGTCTTGGAAGGACAGGCACCTTGCTGCCTGGCAACATGGCTACGCTTCATGAAACGCCGGTAGCGCAACAGCTGATGAAATGGTTTCAATCCGCCTTGAAACAGGAGGGTTTCACCAAAGTCCGAGACTGGTGGCTTGGCAGGGAAGCTCTTGCAATGCTCAAGGCAGGTAAGAGGTTGACGACAACTGCGGAACAATCACCTCCTGAATTTGACCTGACGCTGCCGAAGTAGACAGAAGCAAATAAATAGAAATTGCAAAAGTGCTTTCCCTATTTGAATACGGTGACAGTGCACCATTTTCTTGTCGCTCGCGGTCTTCTGCCCGTGTCTTCGGGGGCAAGGGATCAAGCCAGCAAATGCGCCAGCAGCGCGCGCAGTTGTGCCGGTTTCAGCGGCTTGCGCATCAGTTCGATGCCGGCCGCGCGGGCGGCCATCGCAACACCGTCCGAACCGTCGGCGGTGACGATCAGCGCCGGCACGGCGCGGCCGAGATAATTGCGGACCTCGGCGATGGTCGTGGTGCCGAGGTCGCCGCCGTCGAGATGCTGGTCGGCTATGACGATGTCCGGCACCCAGTCCGTATCGCCAAGCATGTCGAGCGCAGCATCGGTCGAGGTGGCGGGGCGCACCAGGCATTGCCAGCGCTCGAGCAGGGATGTCATCGCCTGCAGCACCTCGACGTCGTTCTCGACCAGCAGCACCTTTGTGCCGAACAGACCGTAGCCGCGCGGCCGCTCCATGTCGGCGGTGCTGGCAATGGCATCGACGCTGGCGCCGATCCCGACCGGAACGTCGATATGGAAAATCGTGCCGTGCCCGACCTTCGACGAGAACGTCACGGGATGGCCGAGTGCGGCGGCGATGCGGCGCACGATGGCCAGGCCCAATCCCAGCCCGCCGCCTGCAAGCCCGGCATCGGTCGGGATCGTGCCGCGGTGGAATTCCTCGAACACCGCCTCGCGCTGGTCGTCGGGAATACCGCAGCCGGTATCGGCGACATCGATGCGGATCGTGTCGCCGCGATGCCTGGTGCCGACCAGCACGCCGCCGGAGCGGGTGTAGCGCAGCGCGTTGGAAAGGATGTTCTGCAGGATGCGGCGCAACAAGGTGCGGTCCGACCGCACGACGGCGTTGACCGGCCGGAATTTTAGCGTCAGGCCTTTCATCTCGGCGACCGGCAGGAAATCCGAGCGCAGCGACGAAAACAGCATCTCCAGGCTGACGTCGCCGATATCGGGCTGCACGACGCCGGCGTCGAGCTTGGAAATGTCGAGCAGGGTGCGAAGCAGATCCTCCATCGTCTCCAGCGACCGCTCGACCTGCCGGACCAGTTTTTTGCCCTCGTCGCTGGTCTGAACTTCGGCCAGCGCCGAGACGGAGAGATGGGCGGCGTTCAGCGGTTGCAGCACGTCGTGGCTGGCGGCTGCCAGGAACCTGGTCTTGGACAGGTTCGCCAGTTCGGCGTTTTCCTTGGCCGCGCTGAGATCGATGTTGGATTGTTCCAATCTACGCAGTGTCGAATGCAGTTCCTCGGTGCGCGTACGCACTCGATTCTCGAGCGAAATCGCGGTCTGGAACAGCGAGAACGCGTTGGCCTGCTGGTCCATCGAGCGCTCGACGCGGCTGACAAGGGCTGCGTTGATCTTCTTCAGCTTCTCCAGGTCGTTGATGTTCCTGAGCGGCATAAGAACCTCCTACTCCGCCGCCTGCCGCTCTCCGAAGGCGATGCCGGTGAAAGTCTGGTTCAGATGCATCGACCGGTACTGTTCGCCATAGGTGCCGAAGCCGATGACATTGTTGACCTTGTAGAGTTCCGAAATCTCTCGAAAGACCTGCCGGTTGAGCGCATCGAGCCTGCGCAGCACGCAGTCGAAAGCGAGGATCATGTCGATGCCGCCAAGCCTTTCCTCGACATCCCTAAAGGCGGCACGCGTCGATTCAACCATGTTCTTGGGTCGGGCGATGGAAAGGACGACGCCATCGTCGATGGCGCAGAAGAACGACAGCGAGCCGTCCGCGTGCATCTTCTGGATCGAGCGGCAGTAAAATTCGCCGCCCACTTTCACCACCACCGGGTGCGAAGCGAAACTCAGTGGCGTCAGCATCTGCGGGATGACGCCGACCGAGGCGGCATATTCCTCGGCGGCATTGGTGGCGTTGAATTCGCGCACGGTGCGGTGATCGGGATCCGACGCGGTCACCACCAGCTTCTCGTCGGTGGGGATGAAATTGTCGGTCTTGAACACGTGGAAAGGAATTTCCGTGGTGATCAGCACGATGATGGCACTGTCGGAGGCAACCTTGCCGTTCGAGATCAGCCGCGTCGTCTCGAATTTCAGATCATCGCCCGCCGAACCGCCGATCAAAGGAATGTCGTCGAGCCCCCAATGGATGGCGGAAGTTACCGCCTCTTCGGCATAGGACAGTCCGTCGATGAAGCAAAGCGCGAAGGTGGAGTTGGTCCGTTCGTACCCGACGCGGCCGTGCAGCGAGCGCCGCAGCGCCCCGACTTCACCGGTGATCCTGTCCATGCCCGACGAAGAGAGACTGTCGACCATGGTGCTTGCGACCGAAAACGATGCTGACGGAAGCAGCAAGGCGAGGATCTGGCCTTCCTCCAGACCGCGCGGCGTGATTTCGCCGGCGGTGGAGCAGCCGGCATAGGCAAGTGCCGGCGCGTTGATCTTCAGCGCATCCGACAGGGCCGCCGCATCCACGAGGCTCTGGGAGAAAAACAGCAGGGCGAACCCGGCATCGATGGCTGCGGCTTCGGCCGCGACCGCCCGGGTGAACGCATCGGCGTCGGGCTCATCCGTGGTGAGCACCGATAGGCCGCATGCATAGCGCGTCCGTGAACTGGCCAGCGGCTTCCTCCTCGATTCCTCCGACGCTCTTTTTGTGCGCGTCTGGCGCGCCGGCGTCGAAGTCATTGTTGTCTTCAAGTGCTACTTTGGCAATGAGCCAACATGATGGATTTGAAGTTTCTGCTATTTTCACGGCATCAGCGCTGAGAAACTTCGAATCCAAAACCGCACCGGAAGGGAGCGTGATCCATGGAAGCGCAGGTCAGGAAGCTATTCGAAAGGTACGAGCAGCTTTTCGAGAAATCCCTCGCCGGCGATGCCGACATGGACGAAGTCACATCCGTCTATGCCGCCGCCTTCATTGCGGCGTCGCCTGCCGGCGTCATGGTCGGGAAGAACGACGACCAGCTCAAGCAGGTTATGGAACAAGGCTATGCTCACTATCGAGCGATCGGCACGAAGGCGATGCGAATACGCGATGTTCGCATCTCGCCGTTTGACGGGTATCATTGCGTTGCCCACGTCGCCTGGACGTCGACCTATACCCGCAAAGGCCAACCGGACGTCACGATCGATTTCGACGTCCACTACCTCGTGCAGAAGCTGGGCGGAGAGCCTAAAATATTTGGGTGGGTGTCAGGCGACGAGCAGGAGGTTCTTAGAAAACACGGCGTCGGCTGAAATCGGCTTGGCCAGCCTCAGCCGCTGATGGCCGGAAGGCGGCATCGCACGGCGATCGTGGTTCGCTTCGTTGCGCCATTTCCCGCCTTTGCGTGACCGAAAGTACAATAGGCGGATTTTCGGCCGAACTGCATTCTCGAATCTCGGCATTCCGCGGCACTTTTTCCCCGGCTTTATGCGGTATAAGAATAGCGGACAGATGGAGGGCTCGGGCACCACCGACGCCAGAACGACCAAGGTAGCACCCAGGGAGGTTTCATGTCGGACATATCGTTGACGGTGAACGGAAAGCGGGTCAGCGGCACTGCCGAAGACCGTACGCTTCTGGTTCATTTCTTGAGGGAAAATCTCGGCCTGACCGGGACGCATGTCGGCTGCGACACCTCGCAATGCGGCGCCTGTGTGATCCATGTCGACGGCAAGGCGGTAAAATCCTGCACGATGCTTGCGGTGCAAGCCTCCGGGTCCAACGTCGTGACGATCGAAGGGCTGGCGGACGGCGCCGATCTGCATCCGGTGCAGGCGGCGTTCAAGGAGCATCACGGGCTGCAGTGCGGTTTCTGCACGCCGGGCATGATCATGGCGGCGACCGACATGATCAACCGTCACCCCGAAGGCCTCGACGAAGCCACGGTGCGCGCCGAGCTCGAAGGCAACATCTGCCGCTGCACCGGCTACCACAACATCGTGAAAGCGATCCTCGCCGCATCGGAGACGATGGCCAAGGGGGCGAGGAGGAAAGCGAAGCAGGCTGCGTGAGGGATGAAGTGAGTAGGGGAATAGGGGAGTAGGGGAGTAAGCGATTTGGCTCTTAATTCCCTACTGCCCTACTCCCTTACTCCCCTATTCCCCTACTTTTTCGGGAGGAATTTCTGCGATGGGCATTGAAGGTGTTGGCGCTCGTGTAGCGCGCAAGGAAGACAAGCGGTTCATTACCGGCGCCGGGCGCTATGTCGACGACATGGTGGTTCCCGGCATGAAGCATGCGGCCTTCGTGCGCAGCCCGCATGCGCATGCTGAGATCAAGAAGATCGATGTCAAAAAGGCCCAGGCCATGCCGGGTGTCATCGGCGTGCTGACCGGCAAGGAGCTCAAGGCCGACGGCATCGGCAATCTCATCTGCGGCTGGATGATCCATTCCAAGGACGGCTCGCCGATGAAGATGGGGGCGTGGTCGCCGCTGGCCTTCGACAGGGTCCGCTATGTCGGCGACGCGGTGGTCATCGTGGTTGCCGAAACCAAGGGCCAGGCGCGCGACGCCGCCGAGGCGGTCGACATCACTTACAAAGAACTGAAGGCAGTCGTCGATGCTCCGAAGGCGCTCGAAAGGAGCGCACCACAGATCCATCCGGAAGCCGATAACAACCTGATTTTCGACTGGGAGCTCGGCGACAGCACGGCGACCAACGCGGCGATCAAGGCCGCTGCCCACGTCACCCGGATGAAGATCGTCAACAACCGGCTTGTGCCCAACGCCATGGAGCCGCGTGCGGCACTAGGCTATTACGACAAGGCCGAGGACCACTACACGTGCTGGACGACCTCGCAGAACCCGCATCTTGCGCGCCTGGTGATGAGCGCCTTCTACAATGTCGCGCCCGAAAACAAGCTGCGCGTCATCGCGCCGGATGTCGGCGGCGGCTTCGGCTCGAAGATCTACATCTATCCGGAAGAAATCATCTGCCTGTGGGCCTCGAAGAAGACCGGCGTGCCGGTCAAATGGGTCGCCGACCGCACCGAGAGCTTTCTCACCGACGCCCATGGCCGTGACCATGTCTCGACGGTCGAAATGGCCTTCGACAAGGACCACAGGATCACCGGGCTGAAGGTCGACACCATCGCCAATCTCGGCGCCTACATGTCGCTGTTCTCGTCCTGCGTGCCGACCTATCTGTACGCGACGCTGTTGTCGGGCCAGTACGATATTCCGGCGATCCACGCCAATGTGCGCGCTGTCTACACCAACACCGCACCGGTCGACGCCTATCGCGGGGCAGGGCGGCCGGAGGCCACCTATCTGCTCGAACGCACCATGGAGACCGCCGCTCGCGAGCTGGGCGTGTCGCCGGCGGAACTTCGCCGAAAGAACTTCATCACCTCTTTCCCGCACCAGACACCGGTCATCATGAATTATGACGCCGGCGATTATGCCGCTTCGCTCGACGCGGCGATGGCGGCATCCGACTATGCCGGGTTTGCCAAGCGCAAGGCCGCTGCCGCCGACAGAGGCAAGCTGCGCGGCATCGGCATGAGCAGTTACATCGAGGCCTGCGGTCTCGCGCCGTCGGCGGCGGTGGGCTCGCTCGGCGCCGGCGTCGGCCTGTGGGAATCGGCCGAGGTGCGCGTCAACGCCGTTGGCACCATCGAGGTGCTGACCGGCTCGCACAGCCACGGCCAGGGCCATGAGACGACCTTCGCGCAGCTGGTCAGCCAGCGCTTTGGCGTGCCGATAGACAGCGTCTCGATCGTCCATGGCGATACCGACAAGGTGCAGATGGGTATGGGAAGCTACGGTTCGCGCTCGGGCGCCGTCGGCATGTCGGCCGTCGCCAAGGCGCTCGACAAGGTCGAGGCCAAGGCCAAGAAGATCGCCGCCCATCTGCTCGAGGCCGACGAGGGCGACATCGTCATCGAAAACGGCGCGTTGAAGGTCACCGGCACCGATAAGAGCGTCCCATGGTTCCAGATGGCGCTTGCCGCCTACACGGCCCACAACCTGCCAGGCGGCATGGAGCCGGGGCTGAAGGAGACCTCGTTCTACGATCCGTCGAACTTCACCTTCCCGGCCGGCTGCTATGTCTGCGAGGTCGAGATCGATCCGGAAACCGGCGTGACCGAGATCGTCCAGTTCGTCGCGGCCGACGATTTCGGCAACATCATCAACCCGATGATCGTCGAAGGCCAGGTGCATGGCGGCGTTGCCCAAGGCATCGGCCAGGCCTTGCTGGAGGGCACTCGCTACGACGCCAGCGGACAGCTTTTGACGGCGAGCTATATGGACTACACCATGCCGCGCGCCGACGACCTGCCGTCGTTCAAGGTCTCGACCTCGAACACGCCGTGCCCGGGCAATCCGCTCGGCATCAAGGGCTGCGGTGAGGCCGGTGCCATAGGTTCGCCGCCGGCGGTGATCAACGCCATCACCGACGCCATCGGCATCACCGATATCGCCATGCCCGCATCGCCGTCCACGGTCTGGGCAGCGATCCGGGCGACGAAACACTGAGAGAGGAATAGTGAGCAGTCAGTAGTGAATAGTTGCGATTGAGGCAAGACGGCCAGCGTGTAACCTTCATCACTACTCACTACTCACTACTCACTACCAAGCATTTATTTCACGGGAGAATCCCATGTACTCAGTCAACTATCACCGCGCCGCCTCCGTCGCCGACGCCGCCAAGCTGCTCAAGAGCGGCGATGCAAAGCTCTTGTCGGGCGGCATGACGCTGATCCCCGCGATGAAGACGCGGCTTGCCGCGCCTTCCGACCTGGTCGACCTTTCGCGGATCAAGGAACTGCAAGGCGTCAAGGTGTCGGGCAAGACCGTCACCATCGGCGCCGCCACCACGCATCACGATGTCGCCAGCGACGAGAAGCTGAAGAAGGCGTGTCCGGCGCTCGCCCATATGGCGTCCCGGATCGGCGATCCGGCGGTACGCTACAAGGGCACGATCGGTGGCTCGATCGCCAACAACGATCCGGCGGCCGACTATCCGGCAGCACTTCTTGCGCTCGACGCTACCATCGTCACCAACAAGCGCGAGGTCGCGGCCGGCAAGTTCTTCACGGGCCTGTTCGAGACGGCGCTGAAAGACGGCGAGATCATCACCGCCGTGACCTTCACCGCGCCGGCCAAGGCGGCCTATGAAAAGTTCCGCAATCCCGCTTCGCGCTATGCGATCGTCGGGGTGTTCGTGGCCAAGGGCAAGGACGGCGTCAGGGTCGCCGTCACCGGGGCCGGGGATGACGGCGTCTTCCGTTCGAAGGAAATCGAGGCGGCGCTGACCAAGAGTTTCACGGCAGCCGCGCTCGACGGCATGAAGATTTCGGCGAAGAATTTGATGAGCGACATCCACGCCTCGGCCGACTACCGGGCCAATCTGATCGCGGTGATGGCCAAGCGCGCAGTGGCTGCCGCCAACGCCTGAATCTGCCGGTTCATCGAAAAGCCGGCCCGTGCTTGGCTGAACCGCAACTGGTAGGGCTGTCGCCTCAGCCGGTGATCTGCCTGATATAGTAGCGGACCGCCTTCTTGCCGCCGTGGATCACCGCGTCGCCGACCTCGACAAAGCCGAGCGCTGCGTGAAAGGCATCCGACGCCGGGTTGGGCGGTTCGGCATTCACCTCGCAACTGACGATCGTCTGGCCGGCACGCAATGCATGGTCGAACAGATCCTCATAGAGCCGTCGGGCATGGCCGCGGCCACGCGCTTCTCCTGCAACGACGACGCGGTCGACATAGACGAAACGCGGATAGCGCTGGCGGAACCACAGGAAATTCGGGCTGTCGTAGCGGGCGTCCTGGTCGAAGGTCATGATGAAGGCTTCGAGCGCGCCGATGCGGCGCGCATAGAACGCTTCGCCGAGCAGGAAGGACAAGCGTTCTGGCTCAAGCCACGACAATTCGGCCGCGTGTTCGTTGTTGAGGGCGAGGACGGTGGGCTCGTCCTGCGGCGAGACCCGGTCGATCGGCAGGCGTGCTTGCGTCACGTGTTTTCTTCTTTCGGGATCATGCTCTCGCCGCCGCCATCGTCGCCGCCACAAGCGCCTCGTCGGTCACGGTGTTGCGGTATTCGCGGTCGAGGTCGGTGCCGCCCATCCCAACCTGCGGATTGCGGTAGCGCATGGCGCTCGGCACGTCCTTGAGTGCGGCGAAGTGCATTTCGGTCAGTCCGGATCTTTCCCGCACCTCGGCGATGTTCGTGGGGTCGAGCCCGCCGCAACCGAGAATGATGATGCGCTTCCCCGCCTGCCGGACGAGTTCCGCCAGCAGGGCCACGCCCTCCAATGCGGTGTCACGCTGGCCGCTGGTCAGCACGCGGCCGACCTTGCTGCGGATCAGCGCTTCCAGCGCTTCGGCCGGATCGCGCGTCATGTCGAAGGCACGGTGGCAGGTGACGTTCAAAGGCCCTGCCGCCTGCACCAATTCGCTCATGCGCTTTTCGTCGATGGTACCGTCGGCATTCAGGCAGCCGACGGCGACACCGGCCACGCCAAGCTCGCTCAGCGCGCGCACATCGGTGAGTATCGAGCGGTACTCGGCTTCACTGTAGAGAAAGTCGCCGCCGCGCGGCCGCACGATGACGTGGAACGGGATCGTCGCCAGTTCGAGAGCTGCGCGCACCGTCCCAAGACTCGGCGTGATGCCGCCCTCGACCAGGCTGGCGCACAGCTCGACCCGGTCGGCGCCGGCGGCTTGCGCGGCCAGCAGGCCATCTATGCCTTCGACACAGATTTCGAACCGCGGCAGGCGAGGGCGTTCGGTATCGGTCACAGGGCGATCCGTTGCGGATTCAAGACGTGCAGCCCTAGCATCAGGCTCCTTGCCGCGAAAGCCGGAATTATTGGCCCAACGCGACGGGTCCCTGCCGTTTGCTTTGCCGCCAATTCCCGCTTGACACACTCATAACCACTGAGTTATGAGTAAAATACATAGCTAACGGGTTATGGGTTTTGGCATGGACAGCGCGGCCGATGATTTCTTCCGAACCCTCTCCGATCCGGCCCGCAGGACGAACGAAACAGTAAAACCAAAAACCCGGATGATTGGCATCCGGGATCGGCAAAACAAGGAGACCACCATGCAAGCAAGACTGAAAAACCCTGTGCTTCTCATTCCCGGCGCCCTGCAGGCGCTGCTCGCGCTGGACAAGTCGACGGAAACGGCTGAACTGCCCTATGTGACGCGCAAGCTCGTCCATTTGCGCGCCAGCCAGATCAACGGATGCAGCGTCTGTATCGACATGCATGCACGCGAATTGAAGAGGGCCGGCGAAAAGGACGAACGCGTCTTCACCGTGTCCGCCTGGCGGGAGACGCCTTACTTCATCGACGCCGAACGCGCGGCTCTTGCGCTTGCCGAGGCAACAACCCGGCTCTGCGACCGGCCGGACCCGGTGCCGGACGCGATCTGGGACGAGGCCGCCCGGCATTATGACGAGAAGGCGCTTGCCGCACTGGTGGTCCAGATTGCCTTGATCAACGCCTTCAACCGCCTCAACGCCGCCACCAGGCAGATGGTCGGCGCCTGGGGATGAGCCGGTTCGCCGATATGCGCCGTGGCACATGTCGGCTTTCGCGGCGGCGCATCAGATCCGCAAATTGTGGGCGTTCGCGCGCACGAAGTCGATGAAGGCCCGCAGCTTGGGCGGGACGAGACGGCGGCTGGGATAATAGAGGTGGAGCGGTTCGTAGGTGGGACAGAAAGGCTCCAGCACCTTGACCAGCGCGCCTGAGGCGAGAAGCGGCGCAGCGAGGCCTTCGACGGCAAAGGCTAGGCCAAGCCCTTGCGCGGCGGCGGTGATGCAGAGCGGAAGTGTGTTCACGATCAGACGTGCGTCGGGCGTCAACTCGACTTGGCGTCCGTCCACGACGAACTCCCAGGGCGAGATGGCGCGGGTGCGGGTGAAGGCGAAGGCGATGCAGCGGTGGGCGGCGAGGTCGGCGGGTCGCTTCGGCGTGCCGTTACGCGCCAGATAGTCCGGGCTGCCCAACACGACCGTCTGCAGCGGCCCGCCCAGACGCGCGCCGACCATATCCTTCTCGAGAAGCTCGCCAATCCGCAGACCGGCATCGAAGCCCTGAGCGGCGATATCGACGAAGCTGTCGTCGAAGATCAGGCTAAGCCGCACTTCCGGGTAAGCGTCCATGAACGGCCCCATCAGCGGCTCGATCAGCAGCGGCGCGGCGATCCACGGCAGGCTCAGGCGCAGCGTGCCGGCGGGGCGATCGCGGGTCTCGCGCAGCGCCGCGCCAGCCGCCCGGATCTCTTCGGCCGCTGGGCGCACGTGGTCGAAATAGTGGGCGCCGGCTTCGGTCAAGCCAACGCTGCGGGTCGTGCGGTTGAGGAGCCGCACCCCCAGACGCTCCTCAAGCCCTTTGACCGCCTCGCTCAAAGAGGCCGGGGCGACGCCGAGTTCGGCCGCGGCGCGGGTGAAGCTCTTGGCCTCAGCGACCTTCACGAAGGCGACGATCCCACTGAACTGGTCGAGGCGCATTGTGAGGATATTCCAAATAGCCTTGTCGAACTATACGGGTTTTTCCGGTGAACAAAAAGCCTCATGTTGGGTCCGACGAATGGGCATCGCTGTTGCGACGGCTCGAACAGGCAAGGAGACAGGACTGATGACCAGGCTCGCTTCGCTCGCCGCCGGCGCTCTCCTGGCGGTATCCGCCGCCCCCGCGAGCGGCGGTCCTCAGGAAGACCGCAACATCCAGCTGATCAAGGACTATTACGCAGCTTACGCGACCGGGAACCCGGAGGCCGTCCGGCCCTTCCTCGCGCCCGACATCGTGTGGCGCATTCCCGGCCATCATCCGCTGGCCGGCGACAAGCGCGGGCCGGAGGAAGTGGTCGCCTTCTTTCGTGGCCTGGCCGACGGCAAATTCAAGGCTGAGCCGATCTTCTTCCAGGCGCAAGGCGATCTCGTCGTCGACATCCATCGCGGCTGGTCGAACGTCGGCTCAGGTCCCGAGATCGACCAGCTCTACGCCCTGATGTTTCGCATCAAGGACGGCAAGATCGCCGAGGCACAGAATTTCTTGACCGACATGTACCAGTCGGACGCCTTCTACTGGACGCATTACCCGCTGAAGCCACTGCCCGGCCGACTGGCGCACGACCGCTGAGACGCCGGCCTTCCTAAATCCGTCGCGCCGCGTTTCTCGCTCCAAGCCAAAGGAGACTTGCGATGTTGAAAATCCTGACGCTAGCCGCGGCCACCGCCGTCGCGCTCGGCTCCAGTGCCTTCGCCGCACCGCGCGTCGAGCGCGTCACTTTCGCCTCGCACGGCGAGCAGATCGTCGGCGATCTCTATCTGCCCGAGGATATGGACCCGGCGAAAGCTCAGCCCGCGCTGGTCGTGACCGGCGCATGGATGACGGTGAAGGAACAGATGGCCGCCCGCTACGCCCGCGAGATGGCCGACCGCGGGTTCGTCGCCTTGACCTTCGACTTCCGCGGCTGGGGCGAAAGCGGCGGCGCACGTCGCCAATACGAGGATCCCGGCGCCAAGATCGCCGACATCGAAGCGGCGGTCGCCTATCTCGCAACCCGGCCCGAGGTCAGCAAGGACCGCATCGGCGGGCTCGGCATTTGCGCCAGCTCCGGCTACATGGTCACTGCCGCCGCTAAAGATGCCGCGATCAAGTCGGTCGCCCTCGTCGCGCCCTGGCTGCACGATGCCGAGGTGGTCGAGCAGACCTATCGCGGCAAGGACGGGGTCGCCAGGCTTGAAGCCGCGGGCAATGCGGCCGAGGCCGCCTATCGCCGCACCGGCAAGCAGGCATTCCTGCCCGCCGCCAGCCTGACCGACCAGCGGGCGATCATGTTCAAGGTGCCTTACTACACCGAGGCCGATCGCGGGATGATCCCGGCCTGGCGCAACGAGGCCGATCCGGCCTTCTGGCGCGGCTGGCTGACATTCGACGCGATCCAGGCTGCTCCGCGCCTGCATCGGCCCTTCCTGATGGTGCATAGCGAGGCGGCTGCCATCCCGCAGGGTGCGCACAAATTTTACGCGCGACTGACCGGGCCGAAGCAGGAACTGTGGCTCGACAATGTGACCCAGTTCGATTTCTACGACGGCGCCGTGCCGGTGGAGGCGGCGACCGACGCCGTCGCCGCGCATTTCCGCACCACGCTGGGCAGTGCAGGGGAGGCAGGACAATGAGCCCCGTCACCCGCCGGCACGTCTTGGCCTCGGCAGTTTTTGCCGCGACGTCTACCGCCACCTGTGCGCCGGCCCTGAGCACCACGCAGTCGACGGCTGCGCTGACGGTAGAAGACAGGACCGCCATCGCCGAGGCAGTGGCGGGGATCGGCCTTTATGCCGATTTGCGCGAATGGAACCGGGTCAAATCCTATCTCGCGGCCCGCGTCACGACCGACTATACGAGCCTTTTCGGTGGCGAGGTGGCGACCAGCGATCGCGACTCGTTGATGGCTCAGTGGCAAGATCTGCTGCCGGGCTTCGACGCCACCCAGCACCTCATCACCAACATCGTTGTCGAAGGCGCGGGCAACGATGCGGTTGCGCGCAGCCATGTCCGCGCCAGCCACTGGATCGACGCCCGGTTCTGGACGGTCGGCGCCAGCTATCTCCACCGGCTGGTGCGGACGCCCGAAGGCTGGCGCGTCAGCGCCATCGCCATCCGCCGCCTGTACGAGGAGGGCGACCGCGCCGTGCTGGCCGCTGCCGCGGACCGGGTGAGCGCGGTGGCGAAGTGAGCAGCCGGCTGGCAGCCACGACTGTTGCCAGCTACTGGCGCAACACTGTGTTCTTGGTGCCTTCTTCGACCTGGTCGATGACCAGCAGCTTGACCGGATCGGCGCCGACATTGGTGGCCTGATGCCACTGCCCGATCATTTCGATGATGAAATCGCCTGACTTGTATGTGGTGCTCTTGCCGGTCTCGACATTGGTGACCTGAAGCGTTCCACCCTGGACATAGGCATAGCGGGGAAACGGGTGCTTGTGGACCGGCAAGGTCGCGCCCGGCGCAATCTCAAAGGACGAAACCAGGACCTGCACGTTTTTCTGCGGCAGCGTGATCGGCTGGCCGGACGCCGTCTCGGTGCGCGAGGCAAGCGGGGTCACGACAACCGGGGTGCCGCTGGCGTCCAGCGCGTACGCGGCGGTTGCGGACAGGGCTGCCGCGAGCAGCAGCGTCGTCGATACCAGGATTTTTCGCATGATTCCCCCCAAGCCCAACTTCACCATCGCGCAGCAAATTTCCGCGCGCAAGCGTCTCCTTTTGGGAGCACTCAGCCTCCTCTCCTATACATGCCAGGTGTCATGCCGCGCGTCGCCCGGAACGAGCGGGAAAGATGGCTCTGGTCGGCGAAACCTGCCGCAATCGCGGCATCGGCGAGGCCGAGCCCTTGTTCGATCAAGGAACTGGCGCGACGCAGTCTCCGGTCGCGGATATAGGCCGCGGGCGTCAGGCCAATCGCTTTCTTGAAATCCCGGATGACCTGGAACCGGGTGACGCGCGCGGCGTCGGCAAGCCGCTGCAGGTCAAGTTGCGAGCCAAGTTGGCTTTCGACAAGATCCTCGTAGAGCGAGAACCTCTGTCGCGATCCCGAGCTTTCGATCGCTTCGGATCGCCCGCTCCAATCGCCGTGCCGAACGATGAGATGCCTCAGGGCGACGAGCAGCGACGCCTCGGCTTTCGTTGCGTCCTGGGACGTAGAACCTTCATGCGCCGCCACCAATGCTTCGGCGAGATCGCTGTCCTCGATGATCGCGTGCAAGAAGACCGGATCGACATCTCCGCCCAACTCGCGCGCGAGCCCCGCCATCAGCGGCACCGAGGGATAAAACGTCCGGTAGGCCCAGCCTCCATCCGCACCTTGTTCCCCGTCATGCCACTCCTCGGGATTCACAATGGCAATGGTGCCTGCCGGAGCAAGAACGCTGTGGCGTCCGATGCGGATGCGTTCGCAACCAGCTGTGATCAAGGCGATCACATAGGTTGGATGGGTGTGCAACTCGTAGCGGTGCCGCGTGAAGCGCGCCTTGAACAGGCCAAGGTCCGGGAAGCAGGGATGGCGCCAGTATTTCCTGGTCTCGGTCGCGTCCACGTCTTTCTCTCTGCTGCGGTCAATCTGGTTCAAGACGCCGCTTGTGCGACCTTCTAATCGTGATTCCGGATCAAACCGCCCGTTGCCGGCATGGAAGGAGAGCGTCGTGCTGCATAATGACCCCATCGCCGCCTTGACGCCAGAGGTGATAGCCTGGCGCCACCACATCCATTCCAATCCCGAACTCGGATTCGATGAGAACGAAACGGCACGTTTCGTTGCCGAGAAACTGCGCGCCTTCGGCTTCGATGAGGTGCATGAGGGGATCGGCGGCACTGGGGTTGTCGGCGTCCTGCGCAGCGGCACGGGGGTGCGCGCCATCGGTCTCCGCGCCGAGCTGGACGCGCTTCCGGTCGTGGAGAGGACCGGCTTGCCCTATGCGTCCAGGAATGAGGGCGTGATGCACGCCTGCGGCCATGACGGCCACACCGCCATGCTGCTCGGCGCCGCCAGGCTGCTCAGCCAATCCCGCGCCTTCGACGGCATCGTCTACTTCATCTTCCAGCCAGCCGAAGAAAACGAAGGCGGCAGCTTGCGCATGATCGAAGACGGCCTGTTGAGGCGTTTCCCAGTCGAGGCGATGTATGCCGTCCACAACTGGCCGGGCGTCAGACTGGGGGCGATCGCGGCTCGCGTTGGAGCGCAGATGGCCGCCGTCGACAATTTCGAGCTGACCTTCGAGGGCATTGGCGCGCATGCCGCCATGCCGCAGCTCGGCGACGACCCGATCCTGGCCGCGGGCGCCTTTGTCCAGGCCGTCCAGCGCATTGTCAGCCGCTCGGTCGATCCGCAAAGCGCGCTGGTCGTCAGCCTCACTCAGATCCATGGCGGCAATGTCGGCAACATCGTGCCTGGCAAGGTCTGGCTGCAAGGCACCTGCCGCTTTTTCGAGCCCGGTCATTCCGATCATTGCGAGAAGCTGATCGGCGAGATCGCCGGGGGCATTGCCGCAGCCCATTCGCTCAAGGCCACGCTCGACTACAAGAAGGGCTATCCGCCGCTCATCAACACGGCGATTGCCACGGCCCGCGCGGTCGAGGCGGCCGCCGCCGCCGTCGGGAGGGAGAACGTCACGACCGAGTTCAGCCCGAGCCTCGGCTGCGAGGATTTCGCCTTCATGATCCGCGAGGCAGGCGGCTGCTACGCGTGGATTGGCGTCGGCGATGTCGGTCCCGGCGAGGGGCTGCATGGCGATCGCTACGTCTTCAATGACGAGATCGTGCCGATAGTGTTGCGCTACTACGTCAATCTGGTCGAGCAGACGCTTCCCGCCTCGTGAACCATCAGAGGGAAAACTGATGGTTCAGCGAGAAGTGCCGATCTGAATGCGATTCGTGGGCCATAAGCCGGGAAACAGTCTTGCGCGACACCAACCCGACGCAGCTCACCCGGCTGTGGCCACGAGTTGCGTTACGTGAACGGGATTTTCGAGCACTGCCTGCGCGGTATCGGCCTGCTTTTCATCGACATGCGCCATCACCAAAATGACGCCTTGTACAACGTTCGGCTCACCCGGTTTCTTGGCAACATCGGCGAATGCCTGGAGAAGCCCACCAGCAAAGCCGCCGCAGGCTCCACCGACGAGGACCATGCCAGCCACCGATCCGACAGGATCAATGCCGGTGGTTCCAAAGGCACTCAGGCCGATTAACAGTCCAGCTGCCGCGCCAAGGGCGGCACCGCCCGGACCGCGCAAGACAGCGCCGATTTCGTCGTCGTAAGGTCCGATGACGCTGATCTGTTCGTGAGAAACTCCTGCCGCCTGAAGCGCGGCAACGGCACGCGCTGCCTGGTCGTGAGAATCGAAAAGTTTGCTGATTGTTCGCATTTTGACACTGCCTATAGCACAGTCGCCCGCCGCTCAATTTCGAAGCGGCGGGCGTCTCCTCCCCAAGTCGTTCAGGTCACCGAATGATTTTGACGATCTTGCGTGTGCCTGGATCAACGATAACGGTCTGATTGTCGACGACGACGTAGCGGTATTCGACGTCGGGAACTTCATGAAGCTCGACCGTGTCGGGCAGCGTTGAGCCGATATTGAGCTCCACCCCAGGGAGTTCCACCGATGCGAGCGGCTGCTTTTCCACATATTCCCTGATGACGGTCTCCTGCTCAGGCGCGATGATCACGTCCTGAGCGGCAGCGTCGCCGACACCTGCCAATAGCAGAAATCCCGCGGCTACAGTGGAAAGTCGCATTTTCATAGTTGCCTCCTTATGTGACTTTAGCTGAGCTCTTTTGGCATCATCTTCGCGCCAGACTCATCGAAACATCAGGCCGCTGCAAATGTTCCTTGGCTGGGCTTCAGTCCGATCCGAGAGACCTTGCCATTGGACTTAAGTCTGACCTGCCGCGCGCATGGGTCCGGCTATCGATCCGCCCGGAACCGCGACCGCTCGCATTCGTTCGCCGCAAGTTTACGGGAGGATCTCATGGAGAGGAGTGTCCACCACCCTCATCCAGCCTGTTTCTAACCGACATTCAGACCACTGTTAGGCTTCGCCAGGAGAAAGGAAATGGCCGACAACAAGTGCAATCGAGACTTCCTCGACCACGACCGCCTGTCAGTGGACGAGTATTACGAGGTGGAACATTTCGCACGAGAAAATGGCGTTTCGCCCAGCCAGGTCAGTAAGCTGATCAAAAAGAACGGCAACGATCGGATGACCCTTACTCAAGCAGTGAGAGCCTTGCGCGAACGGAAGTGAAAAACCCGCCGCATCGTCTGCCGCGCGGGCGATCAGGCGTTGCACCATCTGTGCCGAAGGATCGAAAGCGTCGGAGTTGGCGCGTCATGGCTTGCTGCCTCGCTCAACGAGGGCAGTGGAGTTTATGCGAAAAAACCCGCCGGTGCGGTTTCCGTCCAGCCCATAAAGCCCTAAGTTCCCTAGCGATTGATCAGTTGCAGATCAAAGATGGCGTCGCTTAGCGTCGTTCGACGACAGATTGGCCGGTTCTCTCGAATCATGCCGCTGGCGCGACGCGCCGCCGACCAGGCCGTTGGGGATATGGCGCCATACAGAGCGACAAGACTGATCGATCGATGGAATGCACTGTCGCTGGCCACTCAGTTTCTGCTCGCCGGCGGGTTATTCTCGCTGTCGGCGATGATCGTGGTGGGAATTTCCGTGACAAGCCAGATAGAAGCCGCGGTCACCCGGAACTCGGCTTCTGCGACCGCTCTTTACGTCGACAGCGTTATCGCGCCGCTGCTCCCCGACATGCGCAGGAGCGAAGTGCTCGACGAGAGCGTTGCCCACGCGCTGGATGAAACGCTGGGACAAGGCGCACTCGGCACAAGGCTCGAATCCTTCAAGCTCTGGCGCCGCGACGGCACCATCCTCTATTCAACCAATAAAAATTTGGTCGGGAAGCGCTTTCCACTCAGCGACAATCTGCGGGCCGCATTCGCAGGCGACATAGTTGCTGAATTGGACAGGCACTATGATAACCAGGCTGAGAGGGACAGCGGCTTGCGTCTTCTTGAAATCTTTAATCCGATGCTTCAGCCGTGGTCGGGCGAAGTCGTGGCTGTTTTGCAATTCGACGAGATCGCCACCGATTTTGAAAAGGACCTGCGGCAGGCACTCGTTCGAACCTGGTTCGATGTCGCTGCCGTTACCGCAATTTTTTTCCTTGGGCTTTCGGCAATCGTTTTTCGTGGCAGCCGCACGATTCGTTCCCAGAGCCACTCGTTGAAGCGGCGCATTGCCGAGCTTTCCGACCTGGTTGCTCAAAACAGAATGTTGAGACTGCGGGTGCAGCGTGCTTCGCAACGCGCCACGGCGCTTAACGAACGTTACCTCAGGCGGATCGGCGCGGACCTGCACGACGGGCCGGCGCAACTGGTTGCCCTCGCGGCGCTGGGGATCGACAGCCCCGTGCTTGCCGATTCTGCCACGCCGGCTGCGGCGCGCGCACGGGAATTGCAGGCAGTCAAAGCCAATTTGGACGATGCGATGCGAGAAATCAGGAATGTCAGCAAGGGCCTTATGCTGCCGCATGTCGAGAATGCCGAGTTGACGGAAATCCTCGAGCTTGCCGTGCGAGCGCACGAAGAGCGAACCGGCGTCAAAGTGATGCTGTCCATGACGGGGGGGCACGCACCCTTGTCACCAGCGGCCAAGATCTGCATCTTTCGCTTCATTCAGGAGGCGCTGAACAACGGCTTCCGCCACGCCGGGGGTGCCGGTCAATCGGTCGCGAAACATTTCGACGGGGAGCGCGTTTCTATCGATGTTTCCGACACCGGCCCAGGTTTCGACCCGAAGATCATCCACCCTGAACGGCTGGGGCTCATCGGGCTGCGTGAGCGGGTAGAAAGCATCGGCGGCCAATTTGCTGTAACATCTTCACAGAATGGCACGGTGGTGAAAATGGTTCTCAACATAGTTGAAATAGGACAGGCGTGATGGCAGCCGCCATAAAGCTCGCCGTCATCGACGACCATCCGCTGTTCAGGGAGGGCGTCGTGCGCACTCTCGAGCAGATCGGCGGGTTCGAGATCGTTGCCCAAGGCAGCAGTAGAGATGACGCCTTGCGGATATCGGAAGACCAGCAGCTCGATATTCTCCTGATGGACATCTCGGTGCCTGGAGGGGGCCTTAGCGCGATCGAACCGGCTCTGGAGCGGCATCCGGATCTGAAAATCGTGATGCTGACCGTTTCGGAGGAAAACCAGCACGTCATGACCGCATTGCAGAGCGGGGCAAGAGGCTATGTCCTGAAGGGTGTCGGGTCGCGAACCCTGGCCGCCATACTGCGCACGGTGGCGATGGGCGAACGGTATGTTTGCCCGCAATTGTCGGCGCGCGTATTGGTCGACTTGTCTACCCAATCAACCGCGACCGCGAAAGCCGACGTGCTGGCCGAACTCACCAGTCGCGAAAGAGAGATCCTGACGCTCGTTGCCGCGGGATTGAGCAACAAGCGGATCGGTCTTCAGCTGAACCTGCACGAGAAAACCATAAAGCATCACATGACGCGAATTCTCGCCAAGCTCAATGTGAGCAACCGAACCGAAGCCGCGATGACACTGCGCGACGCGACCGAGCATCAGCATCCGCCCGCCCGCCATCCTGCGTGAAGCAAGGTAGCCTTGCGGCCTGTGAACTCGCCATCACTCGATCATGGCGAGCAGTCTTGCCCGATCGGAGTTCGTTGCCTGCCGCCGAATGATGGTGCGGCCCATGGCATCCCGCATTTCATAATGGCCACCGTCGATGCGCTCGCTGAGCCCGTTGGAATGCACCACACCCACACTTGGCCCGCGCACTTCGATCCGGTCTCCAGTGGTCGCGTTGACATAAACTTTTGGCTTGTTGCCGGGGTTTATCGCGGCAACTGGATTTGCCGGGGGATTGCCTTTCGGTGATTTTGATTTGCCCTTGCCCGCGTTGGCATTGGAGTTCGAGCTCCCGGGAGTTCCAGCGTTTCCAGAGTTCCCGGGGCTTCCAGCGTTCCCGGGGCTTCCAGCGTCCCCGGAGTTTCCAGCGTTCCCGGAGTTTCCGGAGTTCCCAGAGTTTCCGGAGTTCCCAGCATTCCCAGAGTTCCCTTGTGCCTGGGCGGCCTGCGGGCTAAGCGTCAGGGACAGGCCGTCCTGTGCCACACGGTAGGGGCTCACGACGAGAACCAAGGTCGATGCGGTGAGGCAGATGGCGACGCGAAGCCTTCGAAGAGATTTGAGCCTGCGCTGCGATTGAGGGCACGCAGGCCGCGCATTCATCCTGGCGATCACTCTTGTCTCACGGAGCCTCAGGCGTTGCGGCCGTATCGCGTCTGTGATCAATGAATTTGCCAATAGCACGCTAGAATATCCTCTGACCGTCTTGGTCTGCGTTGCATTTCTACCTGTTTCGAATTCGCCCGAGCCAATCCTCTGTGCTCTTCACCATATCACGCTTTTGCCATCATCAAGCGGTGTCAAGACCCACCAGTCTCAAGGGGAGAAACCGGTGGGTCTCGCTGGCGCAGGAAGGGACTCATTACTGCGCAAGTGTGTTGCCTTCATTGGTCGACCCCATCAGCCGACAATAAGCCCGACGGCTGCGACCCCGAATACCAAGCCAAATACCGGAAAAAGCAGCCAACGTGCCTGGTGAATGCTGGGGTCCATAGCAGCCTCCTGTCACGGGTTGGCACCGCAACGACGCCTGCAGGAGCTCGGTTCCTGAAAACTCTCCCATCTGGGCTTTTGCGATAGCAGTCCCGGACCAAAGCACTGCTTGCGCCAGCCAATGGTCGGCTAGCGGGCAGACTGAAGTCCTAATCTCGGGCCCCTTTTCGAACATGAGGGGCACTCGTCGAGGGGGCCATGAGGGTATCGGCTGGAGGACGCAGGAGATTGCTGTCCGAGCATGTTGAGGGGCCCGCCTTGGCTGCGGCGGACCCTTCACGCCGAGCAGGGGCGTTTAGGTCAGGATAAGCACGATCGTGAGCGTATCCGGGTCGACGATGACGATTCGGCCATCAGCCAATACGAAATACTCGTAGGATTCGTAAGCTGGGACGATCTCGATGATTCGCGGTGGCAGACGACGCAATCTGACCTTCTGCCGCGGGACCTCGACGCCCACGGAGATGTCAAAATCGACGTCGACAACCGGTTCGACCTTTTCCTGCTTGAGTATCTGGGTGATTTCCGTTTTCTGTTCAACCGTCACATTGCTGATCGCGCCGGTCGAAGTCTCGTCCTGTGGCTGATCAGAGGTCGTGCCCTGAGTTTGCTGCTCGGTTGTGGCACCGGCCTCGCCCTGGGTCTGCTGCTCTGTCTGGACCTTGGCCTTGCCCTCGGCCTGCTGGTCGGTGGTTACACCGGCCTTGCCCTGGGCTTGCTCATCGGTCTTCATCTTCGCCTTGCCTTGAGCCTGCTCGTCAGTGGTGGTGCCGGCCTCGCCCTCGGCTTGTTCGCCCATCTTCGAACCGTCCGGGCAATTAGCCGTGCCCGGTTCGCAAGCGGTGCCGGCGCCCGGTTGGCTTTCGGCCGGCTGCTGTTCCTGAGCGAGCGCTGATCCACAGCCAACGCCGATGGCCAGCATACTGGTGATCAGAACTTTTTTCATGAGATAATCTCCTTCGAAAAGTCTGTCCCTTCACAGGGAAAAACCACCTCTGGAATGTTTTGTTCCAGGCGAATTGACCGGGCGGAAGCGATCGGAGCCTATTGGAACAACCTCCGCATCCAGCCGCCTTCCGGGCGCGTGCTGAGCCATGGTGCATGCTCAGCCAATGGCTCCGAACAGGCTCGTGCCTTTGTTTCGGCAGGGGCGCGAGGACCTTCGCTACACACTGGCCCTGTCACAACGCTTGGTGCAGGCGTCGCGCGCGCTGCTGAAGCGGTCCAAGGACCAGGGCGTTGCTACTGAGCCTTGAAACCGAAAGCAGCCGAAAATGGTCGGACCGGGCCATCTTGCTTAAAAACACTGGCCGCAGTCTCCCTGAATGGCTTCAGAGGCATCTGCCCGATGATCCGGTGATCGCATGGGATATCGCTACCAAGATTTCGACAGAGGCCCAGGGCAAAACTGGGCTTGGCCGCAGCGTCATCAGGAAGGGCGATCGAAACGAGAATTTGAACGAGACGCCGTCGTCAGCGAGCCATACACGGTCGCCTTGCTCCTGGTTCTTTCTGTACTCTCGATAGTGGGCGGGGCAGTGTACGCGGTCCTTCGTTCGGAGGAGTTTCTATAGCGGCGAACACAAACCTGCGGTTTTTTTCCTTTGAGGATGGAACACTGTCCTGCGACGAAAGTTTAGTGCCAGCAGCGTAGTATTGTCCCACATACAAATGCTGCGAGATCGGTGGCCCCGATTAGCCCGCGTCCTCTCCCCGAGGCCGCGGGCTTTCTGCTGTTGTCACGGTCTTTCCGGGCCGCCTATGGTGCCGCCGGGCGGTCTTTGCGAGTGTTCGGTTTTCATCGGGAGCAATGGAGTTCAAAGCGCCCTCGGCTGCAGGTTGCAGCGGTACACAGCGACATTCCGCTGCGGTCTCGGTCCTGCGATGAGTTTTGCTTCAGTCCCGAATTGGTCCCTCCTTGACAGCAAAAAGTGCTCTTCACATATTTTCCCGCAGCCGTCGCTCACGGCTCTCGTGGAAGCTCAAACACTCGTTCAGTTGAATGGAGGTTGTAATGAACGACAGGACTTTCGACCGGCCTGTTTTCGTCAGGAAAGGGGAGTTCATGGTGGAGGAAGTCGAATGCTTGGCTGATGCTTTCGAGTTCCTGCAGGAATGGCCGAAGAATCGCAGAGGGCCAATCTTCGACACGGCGCTCCGAGCTTGCCAGCGCGCCTATGATGGCCAAGTTCCCATTTCAGTTGCACGCGAGGCTTTCGCCGGCTTCGCCAGATCGGCCAAGATCCTCGAGGACGTCTCTGCAGCTATGCCCTGGATGACGGCACCGAAAACCGGTCGCGGTGGCGTGACGGCATGACCGATGTAGTTACCTAAAGCGCGTCGCGTTTGCGACGCGCTTTAGGTTCTTGTTTTTATGCATGTCGTTATCGCAAAACCGCCGCGCACTTTTGCGCGACATGCATTAGCGAAAAGATGGCCAGCGCCGCAGGGAGCGGGGGAGGTGGGGTTGCCTAGATTGGCGCCAGCCAAGCGGCGTTGGGGTTCGCCACGAAGGAAGAAGTTCGCCGGATTGATTATGGCGTGATCGCGGAAGTTGGCCGGGCCTGCCGATAGCGGCGCTCCTCTATGCCTCCGAGGCTTTCCCTTCCGACGTTATTTGCTTCGATGGGCTTTACCTCCAGCACGCTCCCCCCTTGGCGTCGGGAGCGGCTTTGGAGTCCAGGAACATGCCGGCCCACCGCCCAAGGACATGCCAAAGCGGCCGGCGACGCAGCGGGTCAAACCAGGAATCAAAGCCCGTGTGAAGTATCTCAGGGGCGAGGACGATCTTCGGCACGCTTCGCTGCAGGATTACTGGGACGAGGGCTAAAGCGGGACATCTCAGACCCCATACCTCATGGCAATGAAGACCACCGGTGCAAGGATCAGGAAGATCGCCATTACTATAATAACGGTAAGGGCCAGGTTCTCTGCTCGCCTGACAATGGCAGCGACCTCATCGTCGCTCGACGAAATGAGATCAACCACCGAGAAATCTGTTGGGTTAGGAGTTTGATTGTCATTTGCGGGTCGGCTTGCGACCTCATCGACATTCTGTCTGCTCTGGATAAGGGTCACAGTTCTTTCCGCTGTTAGGGATCTCATATCGGGTGCCCGCCGATGGGGACAAACAGCGGCCACCCCGGTGACCACCGATGAAGGGACTTTGCTCGGCAGCCCATACCAATGCACCATACCAATGCATTGGTAAGGTCTTGGTTGCGGCCCTCAGCCCTCTGTCTTTGACGCAAAGACTTCGGTCTTACCGCATGTGGGACCATAGCCTGCGGCGGAACTAAGTACCGCCGGTCCCATTTGCCGACCAGTGATAATTCAGAGATAGGAGAGGTAGCCATGGCTGACGGTCCAACGGTTGTTAACTCAGGCGGAAATTATCGCAATCGTGATCCTGCTGTTGTTCACCGGCGTTATCAACATCCAAGGCGGGGGCGACGGAAAGGACCTCGATGTAAAGGTTGAAGCGCCCAAGGTTGAGGCACCCACGGGCGAAGCGCCGAAGGTCGAAGCGCCAGCCGCGCCCGCTCCGGCAGAGCCGGCCGCACCTGCCCCAGCCGCACCTGCGCCAGCCGCGCCCGCTCCGGCAGCACCTGCTGACGGCGGCTGAAGGACGCCTTCAGGGGAAAGGTCCGCAACCTACAGCCCCGCTTTGATTTGGTGAGCGATTGTCAGTCGCTTGCGGGGTGGCCGGCGCCACTTGGGGGGCGTTGGGGTAGATTGCCTGTAGGGCGCCGGCCGGCGGCTTTGGGGGTCCGCCGCCGTTGGATACTGCCGAATTTGGCGATTCAAGTAATTCCGCGATCGCGGAAGTCCCTGTGCACTGCCGTCGGTCTCGCTTTCCTCATTGGTCGCCCGGACCGGCAGATAGGGCATTGGTGTCCAGCCACTCGCGCAGCACGATCTGAATGAGGTCCGATCGGCCGATCTTTATTTCACCAGCAATGGAGTTGAGTGCGCCCTCGGTTGCCGCCTCCAGCTATCGAGATCTCGGTATGGTTCGTCGCCAGCAACAAACGGTACGAGTTGAGGATGTGCCGGCGGAGACCTTCGCCGAGTTCAAAGCCGCGTTTGCCAAGGGCCAATATTTCAACGAGCACATCCCGCAATCACTTCCGGTATCATTTGGTTGCGACCGATAACGATGCTGCGTGACCTGCCGATCGGTATTCATCGTGTTCAACGCTTTGGTGAATCGCCTTGCTGTTTCCACTCGCGTTGGACCTCGATTTCCTCTGGTTCTTTCTTGTCGACTGTCGCGGTCTCGCTGTCGGCCTCACTGGCCGCGCGAAGCAGTTCGTCCAGTTTGGCGTGCAGCGCCTGCGTATCGCGATGCTCGGCGCGCTGGATGAACAGCGTCATCGCCCACGTCGCCAGTGTCGCAATGGCGTGCCAATCGAGGCTATCCCGATCGAAAATTAGCCAGAGGCCGGCATAGGCAAAAAAGATCAGAAATGCCTGCGGGCGCGACGTCAGCGTGCCAATGTGTGTGATAGTGCTTCGGACCTGGTGGTTTGCCATGTGCAAGGCCTCCTATGTATCTCCATAGGATAGCGGCTGGTGGTCCGGGGAGTAGTGATACCTGGTCAAGATCGCGCATGTCGAAGTCCTGGCCGCATATGGGGCACTCTAAAAGTGCTCTGCATCGGGCTTGATCGGCCGATCGTGACCTCTGCCCGGGCATCCAGTGGCTTCGCCGGAATGGCGACGCGGACGCGATCCTCGGTGACCCGCCTTCGCGCCGTGGCCGTTATCACCACCTCGTCACCAATGCCAATTCCCCGCGCCATGCAGAAGATTTTGGAGCGCAAGCGGCATCGTCAAGCGTTGGCTAATATAGATGAGCCCGCTTCATCCAATCGATGGATGAAGCCCATATGGCCCGGTGCTACTTTGATGCATGGCGCGACTTACCCCTGCGCATGGCAAGGCCAAGGGCAAGAAGCCCGCTGGCTCTACGGGCTAAATATGAGCAAGACGACTCTCATTGCTATCGCTATCGCGATCAGCGTCGGCTATGCCGAAGCCGCGGACCGTAAGGTCGAAACCGCGCCCCTCGGGACGTACGCCAATTCGAAGAACCTGCCGGTTTGCACCGCGTCGAGCTCACTCTTCGAAGTCCTCGGTGACAAGTGTTTTCTCGTCAAGGGTTCGATGATCTATGGCGACATCGCCGAGCTTTCCCAGATAATCACTTTGGGCCGGTAGCCGGAGCAACAACGGCGCTAGACGCTAATCTTCCGCAGCCTTACGCCGACACCACACTGCTATCGGCCGTGCCGTTGATCGAACTGCTGGAGACCGACAGCGGCACGATTGAGCTGGCCATGAATAGGATCGTCGCCCCGCCAGCGAATTCCCCCTCATGAAAAAGTCTGATCGCGAGATTGATTTGGTTTAAAGCCGCTTCTTTGCGTGTGAATCGCAAGAGTTTTCCCAGGGGCGGTGGGGGGACGCGGCGATCTTGTCGTCGACATCTGCGACTTCTCCTGACTCAGCATCTGTCGCCCGGTATGTAACCCAGCAGTGAGCATACGCCGATTGGCGTACCCTGCATCGGTACCTAAGCGTTTGAAAATATTGGCTCCCCGGGCCGGATTCGAACCAGCGAACGATGTGTGCCGATCCCCCTCGAAACTACGCCACAGCCATCAAGATTCGAAAGCGCGATCGTGAGCGCGCCGAGCGCATCCGATTGGCCGGCGGGCCGAAGCCAGCCTCAGAGAACGCGCTGTCGCACTCGCCCGCGAAAATGGTGAAGTACGAACGTGCGACCTAACTGACATTGGAATTCCCGCTGTTATCTGGCCCGCATGTGCGACGAGGCTCTGCTCATCAAGGTCGGCTACGGGCATTTATCGAGCCACCGAACAAGAGGCGGTATGATCCGATCTTGGCCAATCCCCGGAGAATGGCAATGTCTGCAGCGGTTCGATCGCGCGAATGGAAACTTTGGCGAGGAATCGGCGACGCGGCCATGAGATCCATGTCGGCTGGCTACCCCAACCGGCCTTCGTCGGTGTATCCACGATCCGCCGTATGCCGCGCTACTGATCTTTCATGCGCAGCAAAGCGGGTGACGCCCTAGCAATCGACATCCGGACCCACGGCGGAAGCGCCTGGCGATTCAAGAGCGTGTCGCAGTGTAAGTTCCTTCGAACGCCTTGCCGTTCTATGAAGCACCTGCCTGCGATCCGAACCCTAGTTCGTTTTCAACTGGCCGACGCGGTTTTCGGCGATCCAGCGGGCGGCGAGCACCAATGCGCCCATACTGAAATCCTTGCCATGCTTGGCCACCATTTCTTCCGACAGGTTGGCGAGCCGTTCGAAAAATTCGTCCTTGCTCTCGTCCTCGGGTGTGGGTTCCGTTTGCATCTTTTCCTCCTGTTGCATGCAACCACTATTTGAACATCTGCGCGGGAAAAGTGACGATCGCGGCGGTGCCGTCTACCGAACCTACCGCCAAGTGCCGTCCGTCGCCCGACCAGGCAAGCGCCGCGATCTCACCGCCCAACGGTCTGACCAGCAGTTCGTCCCGCGCGCCGATCTGGGCTATGGCGATCCGGCCATTGGTATAGCCGGCTGCAATCAGTTTCTTTTCCGGGTGCGCAGCCACCGTCTTGACCGGCACCAGCCCGGCGCGGCCAGTCTCCAACGCGCCGGAGGCATCGCCGTGAAGCGGCGGGGCGGTCATTGACCAGCCGGCGATCCGGAATGCGCCCGATGTGAACAGCGCATTCTCCGGCAGGCTCCAGCATACTGTCCGGACCGGCGATGGAAATCCTTCGACGATGTCAGCTCGGCCATCGGTCACGCTGACCAAAGCAAAGCCTCCGGTTTCGAGCCCGCAGGCCAGCCAGGTGCCGTCGCCACTCCAGCGGATCGACACGGGGCGCGCTGAAAAACTGATATCGCTTATCAAGGTCGCGTCGCCTTCGACAATCCAAATCGACAATCCGTCCTCCAGACCATAAGCGAGGCGCCGTCCACCCGGCGAAAAGGCAAGCGCGTCCGTGGACGGTGCCGCACCATGTCGCAGTCTCACCGCGTCGCCGTGGCCGCGTGACAGAAAGACATCCTGCCCGTTGCTGACGGCTGTCATTGCCGGCTGGCGGCTGTGGTCGATAGCGACGATCGGTCCGTCGATCTTCACCAGCGTCTCCATCACGCTGCCGTCCGCGGTCAGATGCACCGCCTCGCCGGTCGCTGTTCCGACGAGGAAGCTGGACCGAAGATAGCTGGCGAGCGGGATATCGCCATCTCCTAATGCAGCAGTGGCAATCAATGGCGCTGGTAACTTTTCCCTTGGGCGGATCGTCGTCTGGCCGAGATCGCCGCTCACTCTGATCCGCGACTCCGGCGACTCCTGGTCCGCGACCGCGGCTATTGCGACCGTTCCGTCCATGCACGTGAAGGCGACTGTCGAGTCATCGGTGCTGAAGCGCAGATCGGCGATCGCCGACGGGCGACGCCAGCTCCGCGCCAGCAGGTCGAACAAGGTCAGGTTCTGTATCGCGTGCTGGTTCATGGCTGGCTCCCATCGTAATTCTCATCCGGTGCCGCGAGGCTGCGGTCGACGTCCTCGACGTCGGCTTCCGCGGCGACGATGCGCCCCTCGCACGCCGCACATGCGAGCATGATTGCCGCGGCTCTCTCCTCCGCTTCATGCAAGTCCTGCACCAGTTGCGCGTTCGCGCCGCTCCTGCCGATTTCGAGTTCCAGGCGCAACACATCCATCTCGATGCCGGCGCGCTTCTGATTTAGCCGCAGCGCCTCGGCAGTAAGCGCGGAGACATTGGCGATCAGATCGAGCCGGCGAGCGAGCAGCGCGTCACGCCTGTCAGGTTGCCCCATCGGATCCTCCTGTCATTTTTCGCTTCCAGCCATCGGTCCGTGCGGTTTTTCAAAAGCTGACAGCAACCTGGGCAACGTGCCCGCCTGCGAATGGAACTGTTTTTCAGCCGTTTCGATGTGGCTCTTGAGCTGATCCCAGATGTCGACGCGGATCATCGATGTCGTATCGCCGGTGAGGTGCTCGATCTCGTCGACGCGGAACTGACGCGACAGCGAAACGCCGGAAAACACGAAGTCGCGCAACAGGATCGCGTGGTTCTCGATGAACAGATGGATCATCGGATGGGTTTCCGTGGTGACGCCGCCGGCGGCAAGCTCGGCCCGGATGAAATCCTGGAAGTGGCTCTGGAGGCGATGTTGGCTCTCGCCCATGAAGCGCATGACAAAGACCAGATCGCGGGGCATCAGCCTGACAAGATCGCCGGTGACGCCATCGGCCTGGCTGGGCATCGGCTCGTGCGGCCCTCGGCTGTCTTTGTTGTTCGGCATGGTCTCTCTCCGGCGCGACGCCCGTCCATGGGGCCATCGCCGTCAAATAGTAGAGAAAGAGTAACAAATGAATAGATAATATTTTTTGTCGGATTTGCTGCACTTGCTAACTAAGTATGTTGCAATTGCGAATAGATGCTAAATATTACAGGCGTACGTTACAACTGTAAAAGAACGTTACAGTTGGCTATCAGCTCATATGCCGAAAGAGCGGCGATTTTGTTTTTGAGCGCCAGCCATGGGTGCTGTTTTCAAATTGGCACGGCGCTTGCTTGTACACTTCCATAAGAAGCCCATCGCGCTTTTTGACGCGGTGCCAAAAGAACGAAGGAATGGAGGAGCAGGGAACTAGTCACGTCCGCCTCGACACGCCTATCGCACATGCGGTTGGCTCCGAGGATCCCTGCCAGACGCCTCTAAAACCTTTGCCGCGATCCACTTGAATGGCCGGACCATGAGTCGCGCCTGAATGCGCAACCCTTTGTCGTGCCGTTCGCACTCTCACTGGCGGTGCTGTGCGCCGCTTCATGCCGGGGTCGAGGGACCTGCGGCTCAAACCTGGTGGAGGCTTATGACCATGACGTCTCTGACGCTCAACAAGATTACCTCGCAACGCGGAATCTCCGTCGGCGAGGCGACCAAGAAGATTGCCGATCTCGGCTGGAATCCTTCCTACGTGCAGGAAGCGATGACGTTTCCGACGGACTATAAGATCAACAAGACGCCGCGCGACCCGATGAAGCAGGTTCTGCGGTCCTATTTCCCCATGCAGGAAGAGAAGGACAACCGCGTCTACGGTGCGCTGGATGCGGCATTGCGCGGCGACATGTTCCGCAACGTCGAGCCGCGCTGGGTCGAGTGGATGAAGCTCTTCCTGGCCATCATTCCCTTCCCGGAAATCTCCGCCGCTCGCTCGATGGCGATGGTCGCCCGCATCGCGCCCGGCGAGGAGCTCAGGACCGGCTTCACCATGCAGATGATCGACGAGTTCCGTCACTCGACGATTCAGATGAATTTGAAGAAATGGTACATGGAGAACTACATCGATCCGGCCGGCTTCGACATCACCGAGGAAGCCTTCGGAAAATGCTACGCCACGACCATCGGTCGGCAGTTCGCGGAAGGCTTCATCACCGGCGACACGATGACCGCCGCCTGCATGTACCTGACCGTGGTCGCCGAGACCGCCTTCACCAACACGCTGTTCGTCGCCATGCCATCGGAAGCCGCCCGCAATGGTGACTATGCGCTGCCCACCGTCTTCCTGTCGGTGCAGTCCGATGAGAGCCGGCATATCGGCAATGGCCATTCGCTGCTGATGGCGGCGCTCAAGGAGCCGGAAAATCACCTCTTGCTCGAGCGCGACCTTCGCTACGCCTTCTGGCAGAACCACGCGATCGTCGACGCGGCCATCGGCACCTTCATCGAATACGGCACCACCAACCGCGACAAGAACAAGGAGTCCTACGCGGAAATGTGGCACCGCTGGATCTACGAGGACTACTACCGCACCTACATGCTGCCGCTCGAGAAATACGGCATCAAGGTCCATCACGACGACGTCCAGGCGGCCTGGGAACGCATTACCAAGAAGAATTACGTCCACAAGGTCGGACAGTTCTTCGCGGTCGGCTGGCCGGTCAACTTCTGGCGCATCGAAGCCCAGACCGACAAGGACTTCGAGTGGTTCGAGCACAAGTATCCGGGCTGGTACGCCGAATTCGGCGACTTCTGGAAATGGTACGCCAAGCTCAGCCACAAGGGCGAGAAGGTGTTGCTGTTCAACAGCGACGTCGGTTACGTCTATCCGCACCGCTGCTGGTCCTGCCTCGTTCCCTGCCTGATCCGTGAGGATATGGTTGTCGGCGAGATCGACGGCCAGCTGCACACCTTCGCCCACGAACTCGACAAGTGGACTGCCACCGTGGCGTTCGCCGACGAGTATCAGGGCCGGCCGACGCCCGCGATGGGCCGCTTCAGCGGCAAGCGCGAGTGGGAGACGCTCTATGACGGCTGGGATCTGGCCGATGCGATCAAGGACCTGAACTTCGTCCGCTCTGACGGCAAGACGCTCGTCCCGCAGCCGCATATGCGCTTCGACGACACGGAGATGTGGACGCTGGACGACGTGCGAGGCAACAAGCTCGGGTCGCCGCTCAACGCGCTGCGTGCCATGTCGCCCGCGGACCGTGAGAAGCACCTGGCGGAATACCGGGCCGGCTTCACGATCAATCCCTGCAACTGATCAGGCCAAGGGGCGGGTTCGTCCCGCCCCTTCTCTTTACTGGAGGTCCGTATGTCGGAAACCCACACGGTCAGGCTTAGCCCGGTCGGCGTCGAATTCGATGTCGAAAATGGCGAAACGGTGCTCAACGCCGCGTTCCGCCAGGGCATCGCGCTGCCGCACGGCTGCAAGGAAGGGCAATGCTCAGCCTGCAAGAGCGTGTTGCTCGACGGCGAAGTCGACATGCTCAAATACTCGACCTTCGCGCTGAACGACATGGAGAAGGAGAGCGGCCACGTCCTTTTGTGCCGCTGCATCGCCTACTCCGATCTGGAAGTCGAGCTTCTCAACTACGACGAGGAGATTTTGGCGAAAGCGATCGCTGTGAAGACGTTCAAGGGCCGGATTGCTCGGATCGAGCACCTGACCCACGACATTCGCGGCATCGAGATCGAACTCGGCTCGCCGATAAAGTTCTGGGCGGGACAATATGTCGACATCACGGTTATCACGCAAAAAGGGGAGACGATTACGCGCTCGTTCTCCATGGCAAATACGCCGGACCAAACCGAAAAACTCTGCTTCATCATCAAAAAATACCCTGAGGGAAAGTTCTCCGGAGAACTCGATTCCGGAGGAATCAAGGTCGGAGCAGAGGTCACTGTCGTCGGACCCTACGGAACCTGTTTCCGCCGGGACGAACGGCAAGGACCCCTGATCCTGGTCGGGGCCGGATCGGGCATGTCACCGATCTGGTCTATCCTCAACGACCATCTGAAGAGCGGCGAGAAACGTCCGGTCTACTTCTTCTACGGCGCCCGCACCCGCAACGACCTGTTCTATCTCGACAGGATCGCTGAACTCGTCGGCAATCATTCCGACGTCACCTTCATTCCCGTGCTGTCGCACGCGAATGACGACGCTGAATGGCAAGGCGAGCGCGGTTTCGTCCACCAGAGTGTCGACGCCAAGCTCAAGCAACTGGCGGTCGACGGGCAGGGCGATGTTCATGCCTGTGGTCCGCCGCCAATGATCGATGCGCTTCAGCCGGTTCTGTTCATGAATGGGTTCGAGACGGAGCGGATCTTCTTCGACAAGTTCACCACATCGGCAGGTGCAACGCCGGCCCACTAAGAGGGCGGCCGCGCAACTGTAACCACAACTGCAACAAGGGAGTGAAGACTATGCCAGCTACCTCGAGTTCAGTCGGATCCGGAGCCGCCGGCGCGGCGCTTTTTGCCGACTCCGACAGCCGGAAGTACCGGTATTTCGACCCGAAGGGCCAGCGTGCGACCCACTACGAGGACATGACGGTCGACGTGCAGCCCGATCCCGAGCGTTACCTGATCCAGGACTGGATCATCTCCTTTGCCGACGGCAAGGGCGCCTATGTCAAGCAGAACACCGCCGCGCAGAGCTCCAACTGGCATGCCTTCCGCGCTCCGGACCAGGAATGGGAGCGTACGCACTACCAGCGTCAGTCGAAGATCGAGACGATGGTGCAGAGCGTCATCAACAATGCCCGCAAATCGGGCGCGCCCAAGACTTTCGACAAAGCCTGGGTCAAGATCCTGCAGACGCAGCTCGGCGCGTGGAAACATGCCGAATTCGGGCTCGGCACCTCGCTGATGCAGGCACAGCGCTACGGCTATACCCAGATGATCAACAACGCGACGTTGACCAACTCGTCCTACAAGCTCCGGCTTGCGCAGGACATTACGCTCTACCTTGCCGAGATCGGCATGGACCTTTCCGGCTGGGACGACGAACTCGGCAAGAAGACCTGGCTCGAAGACAAGAACTGGCAAGGCACCCGCGAAGCGGTCGAGACCATCATGGGCGCGACCGACTATCTCGAACAGTATTTCGCCATCAACATCGTCTTCGAACCGCTGGTCGGGGAAGCATTCCGCTCAGGGTTCCTGATGCAGATCGCAGCCGCCAACCATGACTTCATCACGCCTGCAGTGATCTCGGCGGCCGAGGCCGACTACGAGCGCAACCTCGCCAACACGATCGACCTCATGCACTTGCTCGCCAACGATGAGAAACACGGCGCGACGAACAAGAAGCTCTTCCAGGGCTGGGTCAAGAAACACGGCGCGCTCGCCGACAAGGCAGCCATCGGCCTGCAGCCGATCTGGTCGATGCCGCATTCCAAGCCAGTCGCGTTCGCGGATGTCCGCGCCAAATCCGAGGAACGGATTGGCCAGATCCTCGGCGAACTCGGCCTCAAGCGCTGACACAGGGAGAAATGCCATGTCACTAGCAGCACGCGACGCAACGCATTCCAACATCTTCAAGGAGATGAAGGACATCACCTTCGAACAGACGATTTCGCATCAATGCGGCGTCACCATGAATGACTCGGTCGAGGCCAGGGCCATCGCCGAATTCATGGGCCAGAAGCCGGGGGTGACCATCACCTACCAGCCGGCACTGATCCGCATCGACGGTGACGGCAAGCTGATCTTCAAGATGGACGCGATCGGTGAATATCTCGGCCGTGAGATTTCAGCGGAGACCTTCGAGGTCAACACCTCCACCCACTACGGCCGCATGGTTCGCGTCGACGACAACACCGTGATCCTGTTCGGCAACATGGATGAGATGTTCGAATACATCGAATAGCCGCCAAAAAAACCGGGCGCGCCGCCCTGGTTGCGGCGTGCCGAACCGATCAACGCCCATCTCGCGGAGGGAAGAATGTTTAGGACACCGGAAGGCAAGGATATCTTCGTGGTCGACGGCCACACCCATTTCTGGGACGGCAGCCCGGACAACCAGAAAAATGTCCACGGCAAGCAGTTCATCGATTGCTTCTACGCCTATCACACCGGGCTGAGCCCCAAGGACCAGCTTTGGGAGAAGAGCAAATTCGAGAAATACAGCGCCGACGATCTCTATCGCGACCTGTTCATCGACGGTCCCGATGATGTGGCGATCGTCCAGTCGACCTATCTCAAGGACTTCTACAAGAACGGCTTCAACACGATCGAGCGCAACGCCGAAGTGGCCAAGCGCTATCCGGAGCGTTTCATCGTCAACGGCGCCTTTGACCCCCGCGACGGTGAGAAGGCTCTCGAATACATCCACTTCCTCAAGGAGACCTACAACGTCAAGGGCGTGAAGATGTACACGGCCGAATGGAACGGCGCTTCCAAGGGCTGGAAGCTCACCGATCCCGATGCCTACAAGTGCTTCGAGCTCTGCGACAAACTCGGCATCAGCAACATCCACGTCCACAAGGGCCCGACGATCCTGCCGCTCTCGAAGGATGCGTTCGACGTGCATGACGTGGACCACGCGGCGACGGATTTCCAAGGCCTCAACTGGATCATCGAGCATTGCGGCCTGCCACGCCTCGACGATTTCTGCTGGATCGCGACGCAGGAAACCAACGTCTATGGTGGACTTGCGGTAGCGCTGCCCTTCATCCATTCCCGCCCGCGCTATTTCGGCGAAGTCATCGCCGAACTGCTCTTCTGGCTCGGGCCGGAGAAGATCCTGTTCGGTTCCGACTACGCGATTTGGACGCCGCGCTGGCTGGTCGAGAAATTCTGGGCCTATCAGATCCCCGACGACATCGCTGCCGAACGCGGAGTGCAACTCACCGACGAGATCAAGGAGAAGATCCTCGGCCTCAACGCCGCGCGTCTTTACGACATCGATGTCGATTCCAAGAAGAAGGCACTCGCGGGCTCCCCCTTCAGCATAGCAGCGGAGTAGCCACGATGGGCGCCGCCAGAATACCTAGCCGCCAAGCAGAAGTATGGCGGCGGCTAACTGAGGTCAATGACCCGGAACTCGACGAACCGGTGACCGAGATGGGCTTTGTCGAGCGGGCCGAGGTTACGAGCGATGGCAGCGTGGAGATAGACTTCCGCCTGCCGACCTACTGGTGCTCGCCCAACTTCGCGTTCCTCATGCTGGACGGCGTCCGCAAGGCGCTCGACCAGCTATCGTGGTCACCAGCCTATCGCGTCAAGCTGCACGATCACATGTTCGCGGAAGAGGTCAATCGTGGCATGGAAGCCGGCAAGACATTCGGCGATATATTCGCCGAGCTTGCCGAGGATCAGGATCTCGGCGCTTTGCGCGAAACCTTCAGGATGAAGGCATTCAAGCGCCGCCAGGAGGCAGTCTTGCGCGGCCTCAGGCAGCACGGTCTGACAGATCGGGAAATCCTCGCCATGGACCTTCCGGCATACGACGTCGCCCGGTTCGAACCGGGCGAGGCGGCCAACCAGAAGCCGAGGTACAGGGCGGCTTTGCTCGAGCGCTACCCCGACCGCCGCACGGATGATCCTGTCTTCGTGACATGGGAAGGGCAACGCATTCCGCCCGCCGCACTCGGGGCCCATCTCGCCGAACTGCGCGGTGTGCGCGTCAACATGGAGTTCAACGGCGCGCTGTGCCGTGGACTCAAGCAGACGAGATACAAGGAACTGGATGTGGTCGACGGCGAACCGACGCTGGTCGATTTCATCATGAACCGCGTGCCGGCACGAGCCGCGCCGACCGCCTGAAGCAGAGCTGAAACAACGGCCTCCCTCGCACGAGGCCCCTAACCAACAACCCGCCCGTAAGGCGGAAGGAGGAATCATGCCCAAAATAATGCTTCACAACTCGGAAGCCCGCCGTGCTCTCGCCCGTGGTGTCTTTCGCCTGGCCGCTGCCGTCGAGCCGACGCTCGGCCCCAAGGGTATGAACGCCATGATCGACCGGCCGATCGGCACGCCGATGGTGACCCGTGACGGTGTCAGCATCGCCTCAGAAATCGAGCTGCATGATCGTTTCGAAAACATGGGCGCGCAGGTGGTCCGCGAGGTGTCGATGCAGACCAACGAGGTCGCCGGCGACGGCACCACGACTGCCATCGTGCTCGCCAACGCTCTCATCCAAGGCGGTGTAGAGGCGAATGAACGCGGCGTGAAATCCGTCGATCTGTGCAAGGGCATCGACCTTGCCGTTGCGGCGGTGGTGGCCGCGCTCAAAGCCTCGGCCAAGCTGGCAAAGGGGAACGGCATCCTGGCTTCGGTCGCCAATATCGCTGCGACAAACACGAAGCTTGGCGCGCTGGTTGCCGAAGCCCATCAGCGCGTGGGAGCCGAAGGTGTCATCACCACGGACTTCAGCGTCACCACCGAGACCACGCTCGATGTGGTCGAGGGCATGTCCTTCGAACGCGGCTATCTTTCTCATCACATGGTGACTGACCAAGAGAAGATGGAGGCGGTTCTCGAACGGCCCTACATCCTGATGACCGATCTCAAGATCAAGGAGCCTGAGGCGCTGAATGCGGTTCGCCGCATTGCCGACGAGGATGGTCGGCCGCTGCTTATTGTGTCCGAGGAAATGTCGCCGGAAGTTGTGGTGACGCTGCTCGGCAAGCAGGGACCTGGAAAATACCTCGTCGTCCATCCGCCGGAATATGGCCATTGGCGCAAGGCGATGATGGAGGATCTGGCGATCATCACCGGCGGCAAGGTGATCGCGCGCGACCTCGGCGGCCGGCTGGAGGACATCACCGCCGACGATCTCGGAACAGCCGACCGGGTCAAGACCAGTTCGTCCTACACCTCGATCATCCGCGGTGGTGGCGATCATGCGGCAATCGCGTCGCGTCGCGCCCAGGTGCAGCGGCAGTATGAAGCTTCGCCGCCGAACATCGACCAGGACAAGCTGCGCGAACGTCTGGCCAAGCTTTCTGGCGGCACCGCGATCCTTTATGCCGGCGGTGTCACACCCGTCGAGCAGAAGCGAACCATTCAGCTCATCGAGGATTCGCTGAATGCAGTACGCGCCGCATCCGAAGAGGGCGTGGTCGCCGGCGGCGGTTCGGCGCTTGCCCAGATCGCGCCGCTGCTCGACAAGGTGTCGGCCGGCGTCGACGGCGATGTCGCCGAAGGCGTGCGCCTGGTGCGGTCGGTGCTGTCGCGGCCACTCTGGCGCATCGCCGCCAATGCCGGCGCCGATCCCGAAGCAGTTGTGGCGGAAGTTACGCGCATCAATGGCGGCTACGGCTACAACGCGTCTGCCGGCAGCTATCAAAACATGTTCGAGGCAGGGATCATCGATCCGGTTCGTGTCACCTACACAGCACTCGCCAATGCGGCTTCGGTGGCCACGCTGATCCTGACCACTGAAACGCTGATTGGCCATCTCGCCGAGGACGAGGATCCGACGGCCGGACCGGCTCGCGGCGGCGGCTCCGAAAAGCTCGGCCGCGCCTAAGCAATCCGAAAGCGATCCGAACAAATCTCGACGTTGAAAGGATACGACGATGAAAGCTGCCAGACTGTACGAATACGATCCGCAAATGAATGTCCAGCTCAGGATCGAAGAGGTCAAGGCGCCGACAATCACCGCCCCCGACGAAGTGATCGTGCGGGTCGGTGCTGCCGGCCTTTGCCGCACCGACCTGCATATCATCGAGGGTGTGTGGAAGCCGACCATGGATCCCGAAGGCACGCTGTTGCCCTACATCATGGGTCACGAGAATGCTGGCTGGGTCGAGGAAGTTGGCAGCGGCGTCAAGTCGGTCAAGCGCGGCGACGCCGTGATCTGCCATCCCTTCCGCTCGTGCGGGATCTGCCTCAACTGCCGGCATGGCGAGGACATGTACTGCGACAACGGCCAGTTTCCCGGCCTTGGCATGAATGGCGGCTTCGCCGAATATTTCATCACCAGCGAGCGCTCGCTGATCAAGCTGAACGCCAATGTCACGCCGATCGAAGTGGCGCCCTTGGCTGACGCCGGCATCACCGCCTACCGCGCCGCCAAGCGGGCGGCCAAGCTGCTAAGGCCGGGGAGTTACTGCGTCCTGCTCGGCATAGGCGGGCTCGGCCACATCGCACTGCAGTCGCTGCATGCGATTTCGGGTTGCCGCATCATCGCCGTCGATCGCGAACCGGCGGCACAGGTGCTGGCCAAGGATCTTGGCGCCGACTACGTCCTTGATGGCGGGCCGAACATCGTCGAGGAGGTCAGCCAGATCACCGGCGGCGGCGCCCATGTGGTGATCGATTTCGTCGGCGAACTCGGCGTCGAGAACATCTGCTGGAAGATGGTGCGCAAGGGCGGCCAGCTATTCGTCGTCGGCTATGGCGGCAATATCAATGTGCCGACTGCCCATCTCGTCATCGAGGAGATCAACATCGGCGGCAGCCTGGTCGGCAATTTTACCGAGCTTGTCGAACTGATGGAGCTCAACGCCGACGGCAAGGTGAAGATGCACTACACCGAATACAACCTCGCCAGCATCAACACCGCACTCGACGATTTCAAGAACCGGCGGTTCACCGGCCGCGGCGTCATCGTGCCCTGAAGCATCTGGTCGGGCCTGCACGGAGCGAGCCCGACGTTTTGGTTCGCTTGCCGGTCCCGGCAAGCCTTTCTTTCTTGGGCGCCGCGGCTGATGCCATGGCTTTTCCGTATCGGGACGTCAGCGAAGCGTGGCCCTGAAACGAGTTCTTTGCTTCACAGTTTGGAAAAATGGGAGGACAATATGGATCTTATTACAGGACTGGCCGTCGTCATCGGCATTATGGGCGGCATTGCAACGTGGGCAGCGATCACGATCGGCAACCCCTATCTGCTGATCTGGGCGGTATTTGTGGGCTGGGGGAGTTTCTATCACTGTGGCGGCAAGGAAGCCGGGTTCAAGAATTCGGCGCTTGCAAACCTTTGGGGAGCGATCTGCGCCGCCGGCGCATTGATAGCACTGACGTCTATTGGTGTTACGGCTCTCACGGCCGGCATTTGCGTCGGCGTTTCAATCGTAGTCCTGATTCTCGCTGCCAAGCTGCCATTGCTGAGTGCGATTCCATCAGCGGTCTATGGCTACGCAACGACTGCGGCACTTTTTCTGCTTGGCGCTGCCGCCTATGGCGAGGGTCCAAGCGGCATCAGCAAAGTCGCGGCAGCTGTGGTGATTTCGCTGATCATTGGCAACAGTCTCGGCTACGTCTCCGAGAAAGTGACAGCTGCTGTCGTGAAGAGCTGATCTAACCCCCGCTACCGCTTCAGTGATTGACTTATTCCAACCCCGTGGCGCGAATGCCGCGGGCTTCTTTCGTGCCGGTGACAGGCTCTAGAGGAAACCGCGGCGGATGCCGTATTGCTCGAGCTTGCGGTAGAGCGTTGGCCGGGAGATGCCGAGCCGTCGCGCGACCCGGCTGAGGTTGCCGCCTTCCGCGGCCAAGGCCTTCTTCATCGCCTGGCGTTCCGCCTCGACGAGCGTGCCTCCGTCCTGCGGGGTCGCTGCACTGCTGTTCGATCCGGCTTCCGATCCAGAGCCGGACGCGGTGATCTCCTCGGGAAGGTCGTGAAGCCTGACATCGCGGCCGCGCGTCAGGACATGCAGCCGCCCGATGAGGTTCTTCAGTTCGCGTACATTGCCTGGCCAACCATAGGCGAGCAGGGCCTCGAGTGCTTCGTGCGAGAATTCCAGCGGCTCCTCGCCCGCTGCGGTGGCGATCTGCCGGTTGAAATGCTCGATCAGCAGCAGCACATCTTCGCCGCGCTCGCGCAGCGGTGGAACGGTGATCGAGACCGCGCCAATTCGATAGTAGAGATCGCGGCGGAAGCGGCCTGCGGCAATTTCCTGCTTGAGATCGCGATTGGTCGAGGCGACCAGGCGTACATCCACCGGGCGACCCCGGCTGTCGCCAATGCGGTGGACCACACGCTCTTCCAGCACACGCAGCAGGAACGGCTGGATCTCAAGGGGCAATTCGCCGATCTCGTCGAGACTGAGGACGCCACCATTGGCGAGCTCGAAAACGCCCGGTTTGCCTTCCCGCGAGGCGCCGGTAAAGGCGCCGGCGACATGGCCGAACAATTCGCTGCCGAACAGGTCTCTGCTAATCGCCCCGCAATTCATCGCAATGAACGGATCGTTTGCCGTGCGCCGGCTGCCGGCATGGACAAGCCGCGCAAACAGCTCTTTCCCGACCCCTGTCTCACCTTCGACCAACAGCGATGGTACGCTGCCCGACCGGGCGACGCGGCAGGCGACGTCGATGGCGGCCTGCAGCGCTTCGCTTTCGCCGACGATCATGGCGACAGCATCCTGAAGATGCTTGTTCACTTCCCGGTGGAGCACCGCCGCGCTGGAGACTGCCGGCACGGAGGGGAACACCAGCGCCGCGCCGCGGAGGTCGCCGTCGAGCTTGAGCGGCGTGATGTGGCAGGATCGCAGATGGGCCGGCAGCGCTCTGGCAAGATCGGCTTCGGAGCCGGAGGACGGAAGGTTCATCAGCCAGCGGCCACGGCCTGGCTCCATCGGGCCGTCCATCATCTCGGTGGTCTCGCCGTCAGGCACATTGTTGCAGAAGATGGCGCGGCCACGATGGTCGACGATTACCAGCCCGTCTTTTCGGCGGTAGCTGGGAGCCGATGAAATGAAAGCTTCGAGCAGGCGCGTGCGCTGTTCCTGCTGCTGTTCGGCCAATGCCTTTTCGATCTGCCGGGCTGTGGCGGCGACGAGCGCGGTGTTGTGCGGCCTGAAGATCGGCGAATAGCCTGACAGGTCGACGACACCGATGATCTTGCCGTCCAGCGGGTCGCGGATCGGCGCGCCGGCGCAGGTCCAGGATTTGATCCCGGCGCAGAAATGCTCGGCCGCATGCACGAAAGTCGGCTCACCGGTCCACAGCGCCGTACCGATGCCGTTCGTCCCGACGGCATCCTCGTTCCATTTGCCGCCGATGGCGAGGTGAATATCCATGCCGTCATGCAGCGTCTTCTTGTCGCCGATGGCGTCGATCAGCACGCCATCGCTGTCGGCCAAAACCAGCATCGCGCCGGTCCCGTCCAATAACTGGCCAAGGGAGGCGAACGACCGCCGTGCCGCCGAAAGCAGTTCTGCATTGGCCCGGGTCAGATATTCGATTTCGTCGCGATCACTGCTCAGCGGCGCTTCAATGCCTTGAGCGTTGATGCCGCCGGTGGCACTGCGATACCAGGAATCGTGAATGAGGGAGCGAACGTGGCTTGGGTGGACAGGATCGCGGGCGCATTTGGGCTCGTCAGCCAGAAAACTTTCCCAGGCGCGCATGGTGGCACGCTCGTCATAGTCGATGTTGCTCAAAGCCATTTGGCCGGTGGCCAGCGAGGCACGCGCCGGAAGGGCATCGATCTTCATCTGATTGGGGCCTATCTCGCGTTTCATTCAGTCATCACAGAACCTTTGAGGTATGCCATTTCTGTATGCTGTCGCGTTCGTATGCTGCCGCGAGTTGGACGTGAAGAAGCAGGCCCAGGCGTCTGCCTGATCAGTTGATGCCGAGTTTCGCGCCGATGTCGAAGGCAAGCTGTTCTTCGGTATAGGTGGCAGCGAGGCGGGACCCGTCCAGGTCCGCAAGCGCCTCGGCAACGGTTTCGTCGACCGGCGAGAAGAAGCCATTCTGCTTTGTTGCCAGCACGAAGACCTCGTCGCCGCCGCGGTAGCGGATATCGCCGATGTGATGAAGTTGACGCCCTGTGTTCTGATCCTTCGAAATTACGCGGCCGTTCATGGTGACCTGGATGGACGGCTTGGCCTCGGCCACCGGTGCCGCGCCGCCACCGACATGGATGATCAGGCCTTCCGCCTTCGGTTGCTGGCGTGGCTTTCGCGAAGCTGAATAGCCGCCGCCGCTGATCTGGTCGGCAAGGCGGACGATTGTCGAGCGGTTCTGCTCAATCAGTCGTTTGACCTGCATGTCCTCGCGCCGCGGGTCATCCCGCTTCGAGATGATTTCGACCATGAATCCTCCCAGATTCGCTCAGCGTCGCCGTCGATACGGCTCATTCTTCTCTTGAAGTGAACCTTACACCGCCTCCGCAAAGTTCGCCATTGATATCACATAGCGCTAAAATTCAGGTCGCTGGTAGCAGGCGGCTGCTACACGGGTTTTTCCGGTACTGGGCGCGTTTGAGCAATGCCCGCGGATCAGGCTGCCTTGCTCTTCAATTCCGCGGCTTCGCCGTCGAGTGGTCGCCTGTCGCGCAGGTAGTGCGCAGCATGGAGGCAAAGTTTGGGATATGGCCGTTGATCTCCAGCGCTTCGTCGTAAAACGTCGATAGGAACTTAGGCGCCGTCATCCCCTGTCCATGGGCGATCTCATCCAACAGCGAGGATTACTCGTTGCGTAGTTGTCAGTGCTGGACAGATACGTACATCATTGCGGCGCCGGACAACAACTCAGCTGGTTCGGAATCGAGCTTCGGGCAAGATCCGTGAGGGCGCACCATCGAACGTTTGCGTCATCGACCGCCATTGAGGCGCGCAAAGCCTACGTGTAGCGTCCGTGGCGCTGCAGCACCTCGATCTGATAGCCGTCGGGGTCGGCCACGAAAAAGAAACGCGCAAGCAACGCGCCTTGGTGATTGAACTCGACAATTTTCCGCGGATTGAAACCTGCTACCGCCAAGCGCTCGTGTTCTGCCTCGAGATCATCAACGCAAAGAGCCATGTGGCCATAGCCGTCGCCAAGCGCGTAGGGAATGTGAGCGCGCCACGGCAAACGGCGCTGAAGTCGTGCCACCCGAAATTATCGACTTGACGATTTGCGCGGTGTCTTCTGCCCGGCTAGGACGAAGTTCATCGGGCATGGCCTGATGACGATCCACCCCAGCGTTGCGCGCATGTAGCGGCAACGGAAGAAGTCATCATGAGGATGCCGCCGTTGGCAACACGAGTCGTAGATACGACCGGGCAGGCGACGCGTTCTGCGAAGCGTTTCACTGGTTGGCTGGCCGGTTGTAGACTTCAAGCGGCGCCGCCGCTTACTGGATCTTGCCGCCGTTCATGAACACAATCATGCTGCCCATTGTCATGGCGTCGGCCTGGTCGTGCGTGGCGCAACGGCCGTGGTTCCGATCTCCTGATGCATGCTAGTCAGGAAACTTCGAGCTTAAACTTGGCCATGCGGACGACATGACCCATACACTTGCCGGCCTAGAGGGAGCCGCATACGGGAAGGTGGCTTTTTTCATGTCCCGACCCATCAAGCATGGCAACGCAAACGACGGGCGATGATCGCCCAGCCTAGTCCACCATGTCACGCAGCGGCTTCTTGCGTTTGGCGGCCTGTACTTCTCGACCAGCCTGAGCTTGTCGATGTCGACCGTCACCAGTGGGTCCCATATCTATCGTAGCGGGGAGGCCAGCGTTACGAACAACCGCACTTCGCGCCCGATGTCGATGGGCTGAGGGAGCCCTATTGTAAGGTCGGCAGCGGCTCATGGTCGGGAAGGTGATAGATGCGCTCCCCAGTGTTGGAACTGATGTGCCAGAAGCGGGTGTGCCTGCTCCGATAGAGGACTAGGAGCCCTCGGCCAAGCTCGTTGATCAACGGCGCAGTCCTTTCGGTCGGCGGAACTTTTCACCAGGTGGACTGTCTCAGCGTCAACCGTAAAGGCAGGGGGGCCCGGACGAGGCGANTGGCACGCTGATCAGCCCGGCCCCCATGCCGGAGAGCGCGGCGACCAAGCCGTCAGCTACACCACTCCCTGGGACACGATCAATGCGTATCCTTTCTATTGAGCCGGCCGCCCATGCGGGTGACGGGCGATTTCCATGCGTCGCTAGGTTCGACGCGGAGCTGACGCCAGACATCCGAATCTATGGGCTGCGACTTCTTCGGTCGCCAGACGGTCGATTCCTCACCTACTCACCGTCTTCGGGCGGAAAAAGATGCGCGACCTTCCCACCTCGATTTGAGGGCGGCCCAGGCGTTGCTGATGTTCTCTTGGGCTTCCTGGTTCCTCGCTGAGATGGACTGTCTCAGCGTCAACCGTGTAGGCGGGGCCCTGTTCCATCAAAGTCTAACGACTGGGAAAGCGCACTGTAAAGCACGTGCGGTAACAGTTGATTCAACCATTACTGGTATTTTGGAGGNGGCCCTGTTCCATCAAAGTCTAACGACTGGGAAAGCGCACTGTAAAGCACGTGCGGTAACAGTTGATTCAACCATTACTGGTATTTTGGAGGAGTGTGGTAGCGGCTCCGACAGTGGCGCGGGAAGGCGAATTGCCGGAGCCGCCAGCGCAGCCCGTTTGGGGTTAGACCGCGCCGTCCTATTCTGGGACAGCACGGTCAACGATTCGTTAAAATGTTCCGGAACTAATTAAGAGCATGCTAATTGAATCGCGGTTTTGCGAGTCAATGCATGCGTTTGAAGTTTGTCCCGCCACCAATGCCGACTTTGGTTGAGAAGCCTCCCGAGGGTGACAACTGGATTCACGAGGTCAAGTTCGACGGCTACCGGCGTTGACGAAAGCGGAACGCGCATTTTCACCCGCCGTGGCTTGGACTGGACGGCGAAATACCGCGACCTGGCCGCCGCATCGAAGTCGCTCGATGTGGACGGCGCCATCATCGACGGTGAGATCATCGTGCTCAATGATGCCGGCCTGTCGGATTTCACGGCTTTGCGTAAGGCCTTCACGCGGCGCCAGCACGATCTCTACTTTGTTGCCTTCGATCTGCTGCACCTCAACGGCCACGACCTG
>NZ_NPKJ01000065.1 GCF_002284575.1 Mesorhizobium temperatum | reverse complement strand
TGGAAGAGAAGCTGCGCTTCGCCATCCGTGAAGGCGGCCGCACCGTCGGTGCCGGCATCGTCGTCACCATCAAAGAGTAATCAACGCCGGCATTTGTCGGATCGACAGGGAAGGGCGGTCTTCGGGCCGCCCTTTCTGCGTTAAAGCCTTGCGTGGCGGCCTCGTTGAAGCTGGCACGCCGTCATTTCAAAAGCTGTTGCAAGCCCCGCCATGTCAACTAGTATAGGTTGCATCGAGGGGGCTTTTGCCAAACGTGGTTCCGGGACGCCGTTCAGACAGTATGGCACGGTGGTGGCGCGGGCTGGTTAGTCTGGCGCTGGTGGTCGCCATGGCGATGGCTGGCTTCGCTGCGAAGGCCGAGGATGTGTCCGATCCGGAGACATGGGATCCGAAGTCATGGTACCTTCCGGGCAGTTCGTCCGATGGTTTTTCGGAGATGCAACTCGTCGTCGTGCGCAGCAATGCGACCGGTTGCGAGCCTAATTGTCCTGAATGGATTTCGGCAGAAGGCGCCATCTCGGCGAGCACGCCAGTGCAGCTCAAGCGTATATTGAAGACGCTCGGCCGCCGTAAACTGCCGATCATCGTCAATTCGCCGGGTGGCAATGTCGATGCTGCGCTCCAGCTTGGTCGAATAATCCGCAAAAGCAAGCTCGATATCGCCGTCGGTACAACCAAGTTTTCCGATTGTTGGCCCGGGATGAAGGATTGCAGGGCCAATGACGGCAAGGGCGCTGCATATTTCGGCATTGCGTCCGACGGCGGTGCCATGTGCAACTCCGCATGTCCGCTGATGTTTGCCGGAGGCGTCGGACGCGTGGTCGGCAGTTGGGCTTATCTGGGCGTCCATCAGATCACTACGACCCATTTCCGCACCACACGGCAATACCAAACCACCTATCGAGTTGTGAGGGGCAAAAAGCATAAGATTACCACAGAAACCGTCACTCGAGACAATGTCGGATACAAGACCTATGAGATGAGCAAGGCGCTTGAGAGGAGGCTCTCGGCTTATCTCAGGGATATGGGTGTCGGGCGGGGCGTGCTGGACAGAATGAAGGCCACGCCCGCCAGCGACATCCGGCAGATCGCCCTCGACGACATGCTGACGATGAAGCTGGTCACCAGCAGGGACTCCCTCGGCATACTTACGCTGGCGGGCATATGTCGGCGGAGTCCTGCGCCGGCGAACTGCAGAGAGATCCCTGCGAATGCCAAGCCGCACGAGGCGGCAGCGATCGAGGCGAAGGCCGGACCTTCTCAACCGGCTCAAGTCCTAATTTCTCAGCCGGCCACGCAGGCGACCAATGCCGGCGACGAAGGGTCGTACGGCAATCCCCCGCAAACCCTCATAGCCTGCATCGGAGGGGGATCGCGGGTAGCTGGGGCGAGCTCCACTTGTGATCCTGAGATGGAACCAATGCCGGCTTGGCGTTGGGGCGTGGCGAGTGGCCCGTACACATCATCGGACATGAAGCCATGATCAGCCGGGGTATGCGAATGGTTGCGCCAGCCGGAGATCGAGACAGAAAAGGGCGGTCCTCGGGCCGCCCAACTCGAACCCGACGCGATGCTGCAGCTCGGGCTGACGACGGGTCCTCAATCGGTTGACGAGCTGACCGGCGCCACGATCTGCAGGTCGGTGCCGAAGCCCGGTAATTGCAGGGTCACGCCGTCAGCCATCGCCGAGGCCGCGACGCCCCCGAAGCTGTAGCTTCGCGCCGGCCAATAATCGGCGCCGGCGTTGCCGGCCGATATCCGATGCGAAAGGGCGGTCTTCGGCCGCCCGTCTTGCTTCTTGGGTACAGCCGGCGCCTGCGGCGTCGCAAAACCCTGTTGCAAGCCTTCAAAGCTGAACTAGTATAGGCGCATCGTGGGGGCTTGCCCGAATGGTTCTATGGCACCGTCTGAATGGCCAGGCATGGTGGATGCTTGGGGTGATCTGCCTGGCGTCGTTCCTTGTCATGGGACACGCTGCCTTCGCGGCGGACACCAAAGAATCCACGCCGGATCTTGGTCCGACGATGCGGTTTGTCGTCGTCCGCAGCGATGCGCCTGGTTGCGAGCCCACTTGCCCGGAATGGATATCGGCTGAAGGCTCGATAGAAGCCGGCGCGCCGGCCCTGTTCAAACGCACGCTCAAGGCACTCGGCGGCCGAAAACTGCCTGTTGTCGTGGATTCTCCCGGCGGCAACGTCGAAGCCGCGCTGGCGCTTGGCCGGCTGATCCGCAAGAACAAGCTCGATATTGCGGTCGGCAAAACCGGGTTCACCGGTTGCCAGCCCGACGCCAAGGTGTGCAAGGAAAAAGACGGCAAGGGCGCTCGCTATTTCGGCAATGCCTACGCCGACGGCGCGATTTGCAATTCCGCTTGTCCGTTGATGTTTGCCGGCGGCATCAGGCGCGTCGTCGGGCAATGGGCCTATCTCGGCGTCCATCAGATCACCACGACCTATATCCGGACGAAATTGCAGTACCGGACCACCTATCGCGTGGTGAGAGGCAAGAAGAAGATCCTCAGCAAGAAGGTCGTCGGCCGCAAGAGCGCCGGCAGCTACAAGACCTACGAGATGAGCAAGTCGGTGGAGAAAAGACTGGCTGCCTATCTGAACGAAATGGGTGTCGGGCGGGCCGTGCTCGAGACGATGAAGAACACGCCGGCCAGCAGCATCCAGCAGCTGGCTCCCTACGACATGCTGCAGGCGAAGCTCGTGACCAGCCTGGATGCCGTCGACCTGCTGACCGCGCCAACCCTATGCAACAGCGATCCGGTGGCCGCGAACTGCAGGGAAATACCGGCGCCGGCCGGCGATGTGGTAGCGTACGCCAAGCCCGCTCCCGCCGCGCCGGTCGAACCTGAAACCGTGCAGCGGGCCGATGTTGGAGATATGCGCTTCGTTCTGGTTCGCGGCAGAAGTTTTCTCTGCGATCCCAATTGTCCCGAATGGATCTCGGCGGAAGGCACGATCAGCGCTCAAACGCCGGAACGGCTGCGCCAACTGCTGGACACGATCGGTGATCGGCGACTGCCCGTGGTGATCAACTCGCCGGGAGGTGACGTGCTCGGCGCTCTGGCTACCGGAAGGCTGATCCGAGAACGCAAGCTCGACGTGGCGGTTGCGCGGACGGACTTCATTGGATGCGAGCCGGACAAGGCGGATTGCACCGCCGAAGATGGCGTCTATGTCGGGCTCACGATCGATGCGAGCGGCGCGTGTGGCGCGGCCTGCCCGATCATGCTTGCCGGCGGTGTCAGACGCCTTGTCGGTCCTCGCGCGCAGTTGACCGTGCACTCGATGGGGGTGGAGCAGCGGGTCAAAACCTATCTCAAGGAGATGTCGGTCGGACCCGGTCTGCTGGTGGCGATGCGGTCGGTGCCCGCCTCGCGCCATCGGCAGCTCGAACCCGAGATGATGCTGAAAATCGGGCTGACGACCGGGTTTGAATCGGTCGATGAATTTACCGGCCCGACCATCTGCAAGTCGGAGCCAGTGCCAGAGAATTGCCGCGTGGTGTCGACGTCCGAGGTTCAGGCCGAGGCGCCGGTCAAGTTGTAGGGTGCAGACACCGCAGCCGGCCCAAACTGGCCATCGAGGCAGGTTGAGCTCCGCACGATCGTTCCGCTATCGTCGTTGTCAGTTGCAATCGAGGATCGGTGATGAACGAGGACGTCCCGACATTGTTCGAATGGGCCGGCGGCACCGAAGCGCTGAACCGCCTGACCCATACCTTCTACGGCAAGGTGTTTCAGGATCCGATCGTCGGCCCGGTGTTCAAAAACATGTCGTCGGACCATCCTGCCCATGTCGCGGCCTTCATCGGAGAGGTCTTTGGCGGACCGAAGACCTACAGCGAAGAGCATGGCGGCCACCGCGAGATGGTGATGCACCATCTCGGCAAGCATCTGAGCGAGGAACAGCGCCGCCGCTGGATCAACCTGCTCGCTGACGCCGCCGATGAAGTCGGGTTGCCGGACGATCCGGAGTTCCGCTCGGCTTTCACTGCCTATGTCGAATGGGGGTCGCGGCTGGCGAAGATGAACTCCAACCTTGGCGAGACCTGCGACCCGGAGACGGAACCGATGCCGGCCTGGGGCTGGGGCGTGCCCGGCGGCCCGTACAAGCCACCGAGCGCGAAATAGCCCTCTCCCTAGCCCCGCTTGGGGCGAAGCGGGGCAATCCTTCCTGAATGCGCCACAATATGCCGCGATGTTCGACCGATTCGGCAATGAACAAGGTTTGGCGATGCTGATCGCTCATCTTCCGGCTGGCTACATTTTTGGCTCTTTCGCGCGAAGCCGCTGGCCCGGCAAGGGAATCATGCCGGCGGCTATGCTCGGCAGCGTCTTCCCGGACATCGACATGCTCTACTTCCATTTTGTCGATGGCGGCCGAACCCATCACCACGCCTACATCACGCATTGGCCGCTCTTCTGGGCAGCGACCGGCCTTGTGGCATTGTCGGTCGCGAAATGGTGTGGTCAGCGATATCTGGCCCCAGTCAGCGCCTTCTTTGCCGCCGCAATGATGCATATGATCCTGGACAGCGTGGCCTCGCCTATGATGTGGCTAATGCCGTTCGACGGGCATGCCCTCGAACTCGTCACGGTTCCGGCCATGTATCGCAATTGGGTCATGAGCTTCATACTGCATTGGACTTTTGCTCTCGAACTGCTCATATGCGCCTGGGCGCTAGCCCTCGGATTTCGACGATCGCAGCTCGTCGCGGCCACGCCTAAAAACTCGACTTGAGTTCTTGTCCGCTTTATGAAATAGCAGCGCGCGATACGGGCATAGCTCAGTTGGTAGAGCGGCGGTCTCCAAAACCGCAGGTCGTAGGTTCGAGCCCTGCTGCCCGTGCCATTTTTCGAAATGGCCAATTCTTGAAAATGTCTGATCTTCCAAGCATCGGCCTTTTGAAAATCGCGCGGTGGCTTGCCATACAGGCTGTTTTGAGGCATAAGAGCGCCATAGCCGGGACGGGACGACTGGATGGTTCCGATGCGGCGTTTGTCATAAAGCGGACACTTGCCACTTGCGTGGATCAAGAATCGGTTTTATGTAGACGAAACAGACACGCGACGCGTGGAGCTGGGAAGCCGGCTTTACGCGTCCGATTTGCATGGGCGAAATGATTGCGCTGATTCGGCGCGAACACGGGCTCCAGGCGGCACATCCCGGCCAGCGGGATCATCCAGGAGATCCGGTCAACGGGTCTTGCAGACAGGCGGCACATGGCTTCGAAAACCACAAATCCTTTCGTCTTTCTCCAGCAGGTTCGCGCGGAGACCGCCAAGGTGACTTGGCCGTCGCGGCGCGAAACGATGATCTCGACGGTGATGGTTCTGGCGTTCGCTGTGATCGCGATGATCTTTTTCTTTACTGCCGATCAGCTCATGGGCCTCGCGGTCGAGCAGATTCTGGGCATTGGACGCTAAGTCCGGCGATTACGGAGAAGTCTTGAGATGACTGCGCGGTGGTACATCGTCCACGCCTATTCGAACTTTGAAAAAAAGGTCGCTGAGGACATCGAGAACAAGGCCAAGCAGAAGGGCCTGTCCGCTGACATCGAGCAGATCGTGGTGCCGACCGAGAAGGTCGTCGAGATACGCCGCGGCCGCAAGGTCGATGCCGAGCGCAAATTCTTCCCTGGCTACGTGCTCCTGAAGGCCAACCTGACCGACGCGGTGTTCTCGCTCGTGAAGAACACGCCGAAGGTCACCGGCTTCCTGGGTGACTCGAAGCCGGTGCCGATCACCGAGGCCGAGGCGCAGCGCATCCTGAACCAGGTGCAGGAAGGCGTCGAGCGGCCGAAGCCGTCGGTCACTTTCGAGATCGGCGAAGCGATCCGCGTCTCGGACGGTCCGTTCGCGTCGTTCAACGGTTTCGTCCAGGAAGTGGACGAGGAGCGGGCGCGGCTCAAAGTGGAAGTTTCGATCTTCGGGCGCGCCGTGCCGGTCGATCTCGAATTCGGACAGGTCGAAAAGAGCTGATCCGAAATCCTTGTCGCCCATGCGGCGGTGAGGGAGGCGGCGTGGAAATCGCGGCCAAAACGGGTGGGAGGCGAATGCGGCTTTAGCCGGCCACAGGAACCGCACCACCAGACTGCAACCGCCGGTGTTGCCCAGATAGTGGGGCCGGCATGAGACAAAGGCAGGAAAGAGATGGCTAAGAAAATTGCAGGCCAGCTCAAGCTCCAGGTTTCCGCGGGCTCGGCTACGCCGTCGCCCCCGATCGGACCGGCGCTTGGTCAGCGCGGCATCAACATCATGGAGTTCTGCAAGGCGTTCAACGCGCAGACCCAGGAAATGGAAAAGGGATCGCCGATTCCGGTCGTCATCACCTACTACCAGGACAAGTCGTTCACCTTCGTCATGAAGACGCCGCCGGTGAGCTACTTCCTGAAGAAAGCCGCGAACCTGAAGTCGGGCTCGAAGGAGCCGGGCAAGGTCAAGGCCGGCACGATCGGCCGCGACAAGGTGCGCGCCATCGCCGAGCAGAAGATGAAGGATCTGAACGCAACCGATATCGAGGGGGCCATGCGCATGGTCGAGGGCTCCGCCCGCTCGATGGGTCTGGAAGTGGTGGGCTGAGATCATGGCAAAGATTGCAAAGCGTGTATCGAAGACCCGCGAAGGCATCGATCCCAACAAGGCCTATGCCTTGGGTGATGCGCTGAAGCTGCTCAAGGACCGGTCCTCGGTGAAGTTCGACGAGACCGTTGAAATCGCGATGAACCTGGGTGTCGACCCGCGCCATGCCGACCAGATGGTCCGTGGCGTGGTCAATCTGCCGAACGGCACCGGCCGTACCGTCCGCGTCGCCGTTTTCGCGCGTGGCGACAAGGCCGAGGAAGCCAAGGCGGCCGGCGCTGATATCGTTGGCGCCGAGGATCTGGTCGACATCGTCCAGAAGGGCACGATCGACTTCGATCGCTGCATCGCCACGCCGGATATGATGCCGCTGGTCGGCCGTCTGGGTAAGGTGCTCGGCCCGCGCGGCATGATGCCGAACCCGAAGGTCGGCACTGTCACCACCGACGTTACCGCCGCCGTCAAGGCGTCGAAGGGCGGCGCGGTCGAGTTCCGCGTCGAGAAGGCCGGCATCGTTCATGGCGGCGTCGGCAAGATCTCGTTCGACGTCAAGGCGCTGGAGGAGAACGTCCGCGCCTTCGCCGACGCGGTGAACAGGGCCAAGCCGGCTGGTGCCAAGGGCAACTACGTCAAGAAGGTGTCGGTCACCTCGACGATGGGCCCGGGCCTCAAGCTCGACGTCTCGACGCTGGCGGCGTCCTGATACGAACTATTTGGATCGGCCGCTAAACGGCTGATCCGCAAACAGAATTCCGGGCCTCCGACTTATCTTGGCGGCCCGGTACCGGAAGTCGGAAGGCTTCCGGACATCCTGTCCGAGATTGCGGGCGGCCCCAAGCCTTAGTTCAAGGGGGCCTTAATTCATGTGGGCCTGCATGAGACGGGTGAAGACCGGACAACGGAGCGACTGCTCCAATGAAAGGTTCGAACCGTGTTTGCCTTTTGTCTGCGCACCATTCGGCTTGCCGGCTGGTGTGGCGAAAGGGGGCAGGATCCTCGAGCGTCGTTCGGGAGATCCGTTACTGGATGGCCCGACCGGCAAAAAGGCAACCCGACGCCTGTCCTCGTAAAGGGGCAGGGGTCAACTGGAGATAGGCAGTGGACAGAGCGGAAAAACGCGAACTCGTCACGGGCCTGAATGAAGCGTTTTCGGGCGCTGGTTCAGTCGTCGTGGCCCACTACGCCGGTATCACCGTCGCGCAAATGAACGACCTTCGGTCGAAAATGCGTGTCGCCGGTGGCACCGTCAAAGTCGCGAAGAACCGTCTCGCCAAAATCGCTCTTCAGGGCACGGACTCCGCATCGATCATCGACCTGTTCAAGGGACAGACGCTGATCGCCTATTCGGAGGATCCGATTGCGGCGCCGAAGGTCGCGTCCGATTTCGCCAAGGGAAATGACAAGCTCGTCATTCTCGGCGGCGCAATGGGCACCACCTCGCTCAACGCCGACGGTGTGAAGGCACTCGCCACACTTCCGTCGCTCGATGAGCTGCGCGGCAGGCTGGTTGGCATGATCGCCACGCCGGCAACCCGGATCGCCCAGATCGTCAATGCGCCTGCGGCTTCGGTCGCGCGTGTCATCGGCGCTTACGCCCGGAAGGACGAGGCGGCATGAGGCCGTTCCTCGCTATCACAAACACACGTTCGAACCTTATGAAGGAATATTGCAATGGCTGATCTGGCAAAGATCGTAGACGACCTTTCGAAGCTGACCGTCCTCGAGGCGGCCGAGCTGTCGAAGCTTCTGGAAGAAAAGTGGGGCGTTTCCGCTGCTGCTCCGGTGGCGGTTGCCGCCGCTGGCGGTGCCGCGGCTGCTGCTGCTCCGGTCGAGGAAAAGACGGAATTCGACGTCGTCCTCACCGAGGCGGGCGCTCAGAAGATCAACGTCATCAAGGAAGTTCGCGCCATCACCGGTCTTGGCCTCAAGGAAGCCAAAGACCTGGTCGAGGCGGCTCCGAAGCCGGTCAAGGAAGCTGTTTCCAAGGCCGACGCGGACAAGTTCAAGGCCCAGCTGGAAGCAGCCGGCGCCAAGGTCGAACTGAAGTAAGCGTTTGATATCGGCGGGCGGCTTCGCGCCGTCCGCCACTCCCTTGGCCGAAGGGAGGCTGCGTAACGCGAAGAGTACGAAAACCTCTTTCCTGAGGGCCGTGAACCGGCCTTCAGGAAACGGGTTTTCTCCCGTTTTGGCCGGCCACCGACAGGTGGCGGGTGAACAAATAAAGGCCGCCGCCGAGGTGGCCGAGAATGCAAGGCGAGCCGCGGCGAGGCTCGCCCCGAGAATCGAGCTAAGGAGCGACGATGGCCCAGACACAAACTTTCAATGGCCGCAGACGCGTACGCAAATTCTTCGGAAAGATTCCGGAAGTTGCGGAGATGCCGAACCTGATCGAGGTTCAGAAGGCATCCTATGACCAGTTCCTGATGGTCGAGGAGCCCAAGGGCGGGCGTCCTGACGAGGGACTGCAGGCGGTTTTCAAATCGGTGTTCCCGATTTCCGACTTTTCCGGCTCCTCGATGCTGGAATTCGTGAAGTACGAGTTCGAAGCACCGAAATTCGACGTTGACGAATGCCGTCAGCGCGACCTGACCTATGCCGCGCCACTCAAGGTGACGCTGCGCCTCATCGTGTTCGATATCGACGAGGATACCGGCGCCAAGTCGATCAAGGACATCAAGGAGCAGGACGTCTACATGGGCGACATGCCGCTCATGACCTTGAACGGCACCTTCATCGTCAACGGCACCGAGCGTGTCATCGTATCGCAGATGCACCGTTCGCCGGGCGTCTTCTTCGACCATGATAAGGGCAAGTCGCACTCGTCGGGCAAGCTGCTGTTTGCCGCGCGGGTCATCCCCTATCGCGGCTCGTGGCTCGACATCGAGTTCGACTCGAAGGATGTCGTGCACGCCCGCATCGACCGCCGCCGCAAGATTCCGGTGTCGTCGCTGTTGATGGCGCTCGGCATGGACGGCGAGGAGATCCTGTCGACCTTCTACAACAAGATCACCTACAAGCGCGCCGGCGACCATTGGCGCATTCCGTTCAACGTCGAGCGTTTCCGCGGCCTCAAGGCGGTTGGCGACCTGATCGATGCAGACACCAATGAGGTCGTCGTCGAAGCCGGCAAGAAGATCACTGCCCGCCAGGCCCGTCAGCTCGGCGAAAAGGGTCTCAAGGCGATCAAGGCGACGGACGAGGATCTGCTCGGCAACTACCTTGCCGAGGACATCGTCAACTACGCGACCGGCGAGATTTTCCTCGAAGCCGGCGACGAGATCGATGAAAAGACGCTGAAGGTGCTTCTCAGCGCCGGCGATGACGAGATCAAGGTTCTCGACATCGACCACGTCAATGTCGGCGCCTATATCCGCAACACGCTCAACGTCGACAAGAACGAGAGCCGCCAGGACGCGCTGTTCGACATCTACCGCGTCATGCGCCCCGGCGAGCCGCCGACGCTCGAAACCGCCGAAGCCATGTTCAACTCGTTGTTCTTCGACAGCGAGCGCTATGATCTGTCGGCCGTCGGCCGCGTCAAGATGAACATGCGCCTCGAGCTCAAGGCCGAGGACACCGTGCGCGTGCTGCGCAAGGACGACATCCTGGCCGTGGTCAAGACGCTGGTCGAACTGCGCGACGGCAAGGGCGAGATCGACGACATCGACAATCTCGGCAATCGCCGCGTGCGCTCGGTCGGCGAGCTGATGGAGAACCAATACCGCGTCGGCCTCTTGCGCATGGAGCGCGCGATCAAGGAACGCATGTCCTCGATCGAGATCGACACGGTGATGCCGCAGGACCTGATCAACGCCAAGCCGGCGGCCGCCGCCGTGCGCGAGTTCTTCGGTTCCTCGCAGCTGTCGCAGTTCATGGACCAGACCAACCCGCTGTCGGAGATCACCCACAAGCGCCGTCTCTCGGCGCTTGGACCCGGTGGTCTGACCCGCGAGCGCGCCGGCTTCGAGGTGCGCGACGTGCACCCGACGCATTACGGCCGCATCTGCCCGATCGAGACGCCGGAAGGCCCGAACATCGGTCTGATCAACTCGCTGGCCACCTTCGCGCGCGTCAACAAGTACGGCTTCATCGAGAGCCCGTACCGCAAGATCGTCAATGGCAAGCTGACCAATGAGGTCGTCTATCTGTCGGCGATGGAAGAGGCCAAGCACCACGTCGCGCAGGCCAATGCCGAGCTCGACAAGAATGGTGGCTTCGTCGACGAATTCGTCATTTGCCGCAATGCCGGCGAAGTGATGATGGCGCCGCGCGAAAACGTCGATCTGATGGACGTATCGCCGAAGCAGATGGTCTCGGTGGCTGCGGCCCTGATCCCGTTCCTCGAGAACGACGACGCCAACCGCGCCCTGATGGGCTCGAACATGCAGCGTCAGGCCGTGCCGCTGGTGCGCGCCGAAGCGCCGTTTGTCGGCACCGGCATGGAGCCGATCGTCGCCCGTGACTCGGGCGCCGCCATCGGCGCCCGCCGCGGCGGCATTGTCGACCAGGTGGACGCGACGCGTATCGTCATCCGCGCCACGGAAGATCTCGATCCCGGCAAGTCGGGCGTCGACATCTACCGGCTGATGAAGTTCCAGCGTTCGAACCAGAACACCTGCATCAACCAGCGTCCGCTGGTGCGTATGGGTGACCGGGTCAACAAGGGCGACATCATCGCCGACGGTCCGTCGACCGAACTCGGCGATCTGGCGCTCGGCCGAAACGTGCTGGTCGCGTTCATGCCGTGGAACGGCTACAACTACGAGGACTCGATCCTCTTGTCCGAGCGCATCGTCGCCGATGACGTCTTCACCTCGATCCACATCGAGGAGTTCGAGGTCATGGCGCGCGACACCAAGCTCGGGCCGGAGGAAATCACGCGCGACATTCCCAACGTCTCGGAAGAAGCGCTGAAGAACCTCGACGAGGCCGGCATCGTCTATATCGGTGCGGAAGTGCAGCCGGGCGACATCCTGGTCGGCAAGATCACGCCGAAGGGCGAAAGCCCGATGACGCCGGAAGAAAAGCTTCTGCGCGCCATCTTCGGCGAAAAGGCATCGGACGTGCGTGACACCTCCATGCGCATGCCGCCCGGAACCTTCGGCACCGTCGTCGAAGTACGCGTCTTCAATCGCCACGGTGTGGAGAAGGACGAGCGCGCCATGGCGATCGAACGCGAGGAAATCGAACGCCTCGCCAAGGACCGCGACGACGAGCAGGCGATCCTCGACCGCAACGTCTATTCGCGCCTATCCGACGTTCTCGTCGGCAAGGACGCGATTGCCGGGCCGAAGGGATTCAAGAAAGGCTCGAAGCTGTCGAAGGACACGCTCGACGAGTATCCGCGTTCGCAGTGGTGGCAGTTTGCGGTGGAGAACGAAAAGCTCCAGAGCGAACTGGAAGCCCTGCGTGGCCAGTACGACGATTCCAAGAAGGCGCTCGAACAGCGCTTCATGGACAAGGTCGAGAAGGTGCAGCGCGGCGACGAGATGCCTCCCGGCGTCATGAAGATGGTCAAGGTCTTCGTGGCCGTGAAGCGCAAGATGCAGCCCGGCGACAAGATGGCCGGCCGGCACGGCAACAAGGGTGTCGTGTCGCGGATCGTTCCGGTCGAGGACATGCCGTTCCTCGAGGACGGCACGCATGCAGACATCGTGCTCAACCCGCTGGGTGTGCCGAGCCGCATGAATGTCGGCCAGATCCTGGAGACGCATCTGGGCTGGGCTTGCGCCGGCATGGGCAGGAAGATCGGCGAGCTGATCGACGCGTACAAGACAGGCGGCGACATCAAGCCGCTGCGCAAGACGCTCGAGAGCTTCATGCCGGCCAACGACCGCAACGAGCCGATCCGCGACTATGACGACGAGAGCGTCGTTCGCCTCAGCGAGCAGATGCGCCGCGGCGTCTCCATCGCGACACCGGTGTTCGACGGCGCGCACGAGGCCGACATCAACATCATGCTGGAGCAGGCGGGCCTGCACACCAGCGGTCAGTCGCAGCTCTATGACGGACGCACCGGCGAACCGTTCGATCGCAAAGTGACAATGGGCTACATATATATGCTCAAGCTTCACCACCTTGTGGACGACAAGATCCACGCGCGTTCGATCGGGCCGTACTCGCTCGTTACCCAGCAGCCGCTGGGCGGCAAGGCGCAGTTCGGTGGCCAGCGCTTCGGCGAGATGGAGGTCTGGGCGCTCGAAGCATACGGCGCCGCCTACACGCTGCAGGAGATGCTGACGGTGAAGTCGGACGACGTCGCCGGCCGCACCAAGGTCTACGAGGCGATCGTCAGAGGCGACGACACGTTCGAGGCCGGCATCCCCGAGAGCTTCAACGTTCTCGTCAAGGAAATGCGGTCTCTGGGCCTCAATGTCGAGCTGGAGAACACCAAGCTGGACGACAACCCGGTCCGGCTGCCCGACGCGGCCGAGTGAGCAAGACGTCCGGTCGCGGCTCCCGCGACCGGACGCACCAAATTCTTCGGCCAGTGGCCGACCAGTCAGCGGGCGTTTGGCCCGCGCTAGATGCAAGGGGTTTTCGAGGACCCCGAAAAGGAGAACGGCATGAACCAAGAGGTCATGAATCTCTTCAATCCCCAGGCGCCTGCGCAGGTGTTCGATTCCATCCGGATCTCGCTCGCCAGCCCTGAGAAGATTCTGTCCTGGTCGTTCGGCGAGATCAAGAAGCCGGAGACCATCAACTACCGCACCTTCAAGCCGGAGCGTGACGGCCTGTTCTGCGCGCGCATTTTCGGTCCGATCAAGGACTACGAGTGCCTGTGCGGCAAGTATAAGCGCATGAAGTACAAGGGCGTCATCTGCGAAAAGTGCGGCGTCGAAGTCACGCTGTCGCGCGTCCGTCGCGAGCGCATGGGCCATATCGAGCTGGCCGCGCCCGTCGCCCATATCTGGTTCCTGAAGTCGCTGCCGTCGCGTATCGGCACGCTGCTCGACATGACGCTGAAGGACATCGAGCGCGTTCTCTACTTCGAGAACTACATCGTCACCGAGCCTGGCCTCACCGCGCTGAAGGAGCATCAGCTCCTCAGCGAGGAAGAGTACATGATGGCCGTCGACGAGTATGGCGAAGATAGCTTCACCGCCATGATCGGCGCTGAAGCCATCCACGACCTTCTGGCCGGCATGGACCTGGAGAAGATCGCCGGCGACCTGCGTTCGGAGCTGGCTTCGACCACGTCCGAGCTCAAGCAGAAGAAGTATCTTAAGCGGCTCAAGGTCGTCGAGAATTTCATGGAGTCCGGCAACCGTCCGGAATGGATGATCATGAAAGTGGTTCCGGTGATCCCGCCGGACCTGCGCCCGCTTGTTCCTCTGGACGGCGGCCGTTTCGCCACGTCGGATCTCAACGATCTCTATCGCCGCGTCATCAACCGCAACAACCGCCTGAAGCGGCTGATCGAGCTGCGTGCGCCCGGCATCATCGTGCGCAATGAAAAGCGCATGCTGCAGGAAGCCGTCGACGCGCTGTTCGACAACGGCCGTCGCGGCCGCGTCATCACCGGCGCCAACAAGCGTCCGTTGAAGTCGCTGTCCGACATGCTCAAGGGCAAGCAGGGCCGGTTCCGCCAGAACCTGCTCGGCAAGCGCGTCGACTATTCCGGCCGCTCGGTCATCGTGACCGGTCCGGAGCTCAAGCTGCACCAGTGCGGCCTGCCGAAGAAGATGGCGCTCGAACTGTTCAAACCCTTCATCTATGCCCGTCTCGACGCCAAGGGTTATTCCTCGACCGTCAAGCAGGCGAAGAAGCTGGTCGAGAAGGAGCGTCCGGAGGTCTGGGATATCCTCGACGAGGTCATCCGCGAGCACCCAGTGCTCTTGAATCGTGCGCCGACGCTGCACCGCCTCGGTATCCAGGCGTTCGAGCCGATCCTGATCGAAGGCAAGGCGATCCAGCTTCACCCGCTGGTCTGCACGGCCTTCAATGCCGACTTCGACGGTGACCAGATGGCGGTTCACGTGCCGCTGTCGCTGGAAGCCCAGCTTGAAGCCCGCGTGCTGATGATGTCGACCAACAACATCCTGCACCCGGCTTCCGGCGCGCCGATCATCGTGCCGTCGCAGGACATGGTTCTGGGTCTCTACTATCTGTCGATCGTCAACCAGAACGAGCCGGGCGAGGGCATGGTGTTTGCCGACATGGGCGAACTCCAGCACGCGCTCGAGACCAAGGCGGTGACGCTGCACTCCAAGATCAAGGGGCGCTTCCGCACGGTCGATGCGGACGGCAAGGTCGTGTCGAAAATCTACGACACCACGCCTGGCCGCATGATCATCGGCGAGCTTCTGCCGAAGAACGTCAACGTGCCGTACGAGACCGCCAACCAGGAGATGACCAAGAAGAACATCTCCAAGATGATCGACACCGTCTACCGCCATTGCGGTCAGAAGGAGACGGTCATTTTCTGCGACCGCATCATGGCCCTCGGCTTCAGCCACGCCTGCCGCGCCGGCATTTCGTTCGGCAAGGACGACATGCTGATCCCGGATGCCAAGATCAAGCTGGTTTCCGACACCGAGGCTTTGGCCAAGGAATACGAGCAGCAGTACAATGACGGTCTGATCACGCAGGGCGAGAAGTACAACAAGGTCGTCGACGCCTGGGCCAAGTGCTCGGAAAAGGTCGCCGACGAGATGATGGCCCGCATCAAGGCGGTCGAGTTCGAGGACAATGGCCGTCAAAAGCCGATGAACTCGATCTACATGATGTCCCATTCCGGTGCGCGCGGCTCGCCCACCCAAATGCGCCAGCTTGCCGGTATGCGCGGCCTGATGGCCAAGCCAAGCGGTGAGATCATCGAGACGCCGATCATTTCGAACTTCAAGGAAGGCCTGACCGTGCTCGAGTACTTCAACTCGACCCACGGCGCCCGTAAGGGTCTGGCCGACACCGCCTTGAAGACGGCGAACTCGGGTTACCTCACCCGTCGTCTGGTCGACGTGGCGCAGGACTGCATCGTCAACTCCGTCGACTGCGGCACCGACAAGGGCCTCACCATGCAGCCGATCGTCGATGCCGGCCAGGTCGTCGCTTCCGTCGGCCAGCGCGTTCTCGGCCGCACGGCGCTCGACGACATCACTCATCCGGTCACGGGTGAGGTTCTGGTAAAGGCCGGAACGCTGATGGACGAACGCGACGTCGAGCAGATCGAACAGGCCGGCGTCCAGTCGGTCCGCATCCGCTCGGCGCTGACTTGCGACGTCAGGGTCGGTGTATGCGCGGTCTGCTACGGACGCGATCTGGCCCGCGGCACCCCGGTCAACCAGGGCGAGGCTGTCGGCGTCATCGCGGCGCAGTCGATCGGCGAGCCGGGCACCCAGCTCACCATGCGTACCTTCCACATGGGCGGTACGGCGCAGGTGGTGGACTCGTCGTTCCTTGAAGCCTCCTATGAGGGCAAGGTCGAGATCCGCAACCGCAACGTGGTGCGCAACTCCGACGGCCAGCAGATGGTCATGGGCCGCAACATGGCGGTGCTGATCCTCGACGAAGCCGGCAAGGAGCGCGCCACGCACCGTGTCACCTATGGTTCGCGCATCTTCGTGGACGATGGCGACAAGGTGAAGCGCGGCCAGCGTATCGCCGAGTGGGATCCCTATACCCGCCCGGTCCTCACCGAAATCGAGGGCAAGGTGGCGTTCGAGGATCTGGTCGACGGCATTTCCGTCCAGGAAACGGCCGACGAATCGACCGGCATCACCAAGCGCGAGGTCATCGACTGGCGTTCGACGCCACGCGGCAACGACCTCAAGCCGGCGATCGTCGTCCAGGACACCAAGGGCAAGGTCGGCAAGCTGTCGAAGGGCGGCGACGCTCGCTTCCTGCTCTCGGTCGAGGCCATTCTTTCGGTCGAGCCGGGTGCACAGGTTCGCCCCGGCGACGTGCTGGCGCGTATCCCGATGGAAAGCGCCAAGACCAAGGACATCACCGGCGGTCTGCCGCGTGTTGCCGAACTGTTCGAGGCACGCCGTCCGAAGGATCACGCCATCATCGCCGAGATCGACGGCACGATCCGTTTCGGCCGCGACTACAAGAACAAGCGCCGCATCATCATCGAGCCGCATGACTCGACGCTTGAGCCGGTCGAATACCTGATCCCGAAGGGCAAGCCGTTCCATCTCCAGGACGGCGACGTCATCGAGAAGGGCGACTACATCCTCGACGGCAATCCGGCGCCGCACGACATCCTGGCGATCAAGGGCGTGGAGGCGCTTGCCTCCTACCTCGTCAACGAGATCCAGGAGGTCTACCGACTGCAGGGCGTGTCGATCAACGACAAGCACATCGAGGTGATCGTTCGCCAGATGCTGCAGAAGGTCGAGATCACCACGCAGGGCGACTCGACCTACATTCCGGGCGACCACGTCGACGTGATCGAGCTGGAAGAGGTCAACGAGCGCCTGGTCGAGGACGGCAAGAAGCCGGCCGAAGGCCAGCCGGTGCTCTTGGGCATCACCAAGGCCTCGCTGCAGACGCCGTCCTTCATCTCGGCCGCCTCCTTCCAGGAGACGACCAGGGTGCTGACCGAAGCGGCAGTTGCCGGCAAGACCGACATGCTGCAGGGGTTGAAGGAAAACGTCATCGTCGGCCGTCTGATCCCGGCCGGCACCGGCGGCACAATGAGCCAGATCCGGCGCATCGCCACCTCGCGCGACGAGCTGATCATCGACGAGCGCCGCAAGGCGTCGGGCGTCGAAGTCGCCGATCCGATGCTGACCGACATGGCTTCCGCCGCGCAGTAAGCGCGGCGGTACAGATCTCAGGCAACAAAGCCGTCGGGGCAACCCGGCGGCTTTTTTTGTGTGTTGAAGTTGGAAAACTATGCCGCTGGCGACGGATTGGGAGGAGGCGTCGTCGAGTGTTTGCGACTTATTTCGATCGTCCGGCGCCGCCCCTCATTGCCCTGCCGGGCCTTTCTCCCCGTAAACGGGAAGAAAGAAGCTGGCCGCAGCCTTGGCGCTCTTTCTGCGACGCTGGAGATTGGCGAAATCTTTGATGACGGCGTCCTTCTCCCCGTTCACGGGGAGAGATGGCGGCAGCCAGATGAGGGGCGGCGCGACGCTTGCAAGATGGTCAGGACCGGAGCGAAGGCCACTCCTTACAGCTCCGCGGCTCAATCGAAAAACGCCTCCACCACATTGCGCTTGCCGAGCATGAAGGCGTCGGCGACATGCTGCAGCGGGGCGAGATCGACATCGGAAGCGCCGGCGCGCACGATCTCGGCGAAACGCCTGTAGAGCATCGGATATTCGGCTTCCGGCTCATCGTGAACGACGCGGCCGTCGACCGCCAGTTTTGAGCCGCCGCCCGAAAGCACCATCGCCCCCTTGTCCGTCTCGGCCAGGATGTCCCAGCTTTGCGGGCCGGTCTGGCGCCAGTCGAGTTCCATCGCCACCGGCAAGCCGTTCGAGGTGCGGAAGGCGATATGGGCGGCGATCGGGGCTGCGCGGTTTTCGGGAAAATCGAGAATTGCCGAGGTGATGAACATCGCCGGCAATATATGTGTCGCGATCGACAGCGCGTTGATGCCGGGATCGAACACGCCGAAGCCGCCTGGCGCCCAGATCCAGTCCTGGTTCGGGTGCCAGCGGCGCACGTCCTCCTTCCAGTTGATGGCTGCCGATCTGATCGTGGTCGAGCCGAGAAAATCGCGCGCGGCCTCGACCGCCGGCGCATAGCGCGAATGCCAGCTGGCGAACAGCGAGACGCCGTTCGCGACCGCTAGCGCCTTCAAATCCTCGACCTCGCTGACCGTGGCGCCGGGCGGCTTTTCCAGGAAGACATGCTTTTTCGCTGCCAGCGCGGTCCGTGCGGCGTCGTAGCGGAACTGCGGCGGCATGCAGAGCGATACGGCCTCAAGCTCCGGCACCGCGTCGAGCATCGCCTCGATATCAGGAAAATTCCCGATGCCGTCCACCTTGCCGTGCCGGCTGGCGGCGGCGACGAGGCGATACGCTGGGTCCTTCGCCAGGGCTGGCAGGTGCTGGTCACGGACGATCTTTCCCACCCCGACGATGCCGAGCTTGATGGGGTCGTTATTCCTGGACATGGGAGACTCCGCAGATTGGATGCGCTTGGCTGTCAGCAGCGAATGGTTCTTAGCAGAGAACCGATGCCGGGCAAGCCTCGGCGGAGGTGGGCATGGCGGCCCAGGCGAGTGCATGTGCAGCCGTCCATTGCCTGCCGATCAGACTGGCCCTGCCTCAGACTGGCACGTCGAAGGTGACGATCGACACTTCGCCTTCCAGCGCGCCCTGATAGGCCGACAGGTGCGGCTCTTCGTCGGGCACGCCGTCCAGGTCACCGATCTGGTCAAGCTCCGCCTCGGCGTAGCCTTCGGCCGAGAGCGATTCGAGCGCCCGGCGTACCGCCGAATCGTCGTCGGGCGCGACCAGCATGACGTGGACGCCTTCCGGCTTGCCGTCTTTCCTCTTCCACGCCCGGCCGGTGATGATGGTGACCGGGCGCTCGTCATTGTCGTTCACGGGCTGATTCCTCCGGGCGAGGGGATTTGTGCTGTTCATGCCTCTTTTTCGCATGAAGCATGGCCGCGCAACAGCCGAAAGCCGGTCACTTTCTTCCCTCCTCTTGCAAAATGGCGAAAGAAAATTACATGCGCCTTTCGCATGGCTGCCAAGCCTCGGTTTCAGCGTAATATTTGGCGCTCCGGGGTTGACGGGCAACAGGCTTGCGAGTAGAAGCCGCCCAGTCAGAACCGATGTGAGGCTCTCACTTCCGAAGCGACACGCTTTGGAGTTTGCCTCAAACAGGGTTCGTTTTACGAGCGAAAAGACATTTCCGGCGTGCATGAAGCGGTTTCCGCTTCCTCTGCCATTTGTTCGGGCAAGACCGCGAGGCGCGGTTTGTGGCCCGAATTTGCGTATGGAAATGACGCTTTGAGCGGCCCTGACCGGGCGAGACACGGAATTGAGAGACAAGAGGGTTTAATGCCTACCGTCAACCAGCTGATCCGCAAGCCGCGCATTGCGCCGGTGAAGCGCAACAAGGTCCCGGCCATGCAGCAGAACCCGCAGAAGCGGGGCGTCTGCACGCGCGTCTACACAACGACGCCGAAGAAGCCGAACTCGGCGCTGCGCAAGGTGGCCAAGATTCGCCTGACCAATGGTTTTGAAGTGATCGGCTACATCCCCGGCGAAGGCCACAACCTTCAGGAACACTCGGTGGTGATGATCCGCGGCGGCCGCGTCAAGGATCTTCCGGGCGTCCGCTACCATATCATCCGCGGCGTGCTCGACACGCAGGGTGTGAAGAACCGCAAGCAGCGCCGTTCGAAATACGGCGCCAAGCGTCCGAAGTGACCGAAGCGTAGCCAAGGTCATCCCGGACGGCGCCAGGCGACGATCCGGGATCCAGGCCACCACGCAGAATTGAGGCAGAGAAAAAATGTCCCGTCGTCACAGTGCAGAAAAGCGTGAGATCAACCCGGACCCGAAGTTCGGCGATTTGATCGTCACCAAGTTCATGAACGCCGTCATGTATGACGGCAAGAAGTCGGTTGCCGAGACCATCGTCTATGGCGCGCTCGACCAGGTCCAGTCCAAGACCAAGCAGGAACCGGTCACCGTCTTCCACCAGGCGCTCGACAATGTCGCGCCGCATGTGGAAGTGCGTTCGCGCCGCGTCGGTGGCGCCACCTACCAGGTTCCGGTCGACGTGCGCCCTGAGCGCCGTCAGGCGTTGGCCATCCGTTGGCTGATCGCCGCCGCCCGCAACCGCAACGAGACCACGATGGTCGACCGCCTCTCCGGCGAGCTGATGGATGCGGCCAACAACCGCGGCACCGCCGTCAAGAAGCGTGAAGACACCCACAAGATGGCAGAAGCCAACCGCGCCTTCGCGCACTACCGCTGGTAAAGCGCGAACGAGACTGAAGAGGCACCTCCCATGGCCCGCGAATATAAAATCGAAGACTACCGCAATTTCGGTATCATGGCGCATATCGACGCCGGCAAGACGACGACCACCGAGCGCGTCCTCTACTACACGGGCAAGTCGCACAAGATTGGCGAAGTCCATGACGGTGCTGCCACCATGGATTGGATGGAGCAGGAGCAGGAACGCGGCATCACCATCACGTCCGCCGCGACCACGACCTTCTGGAAGGGTCGTGACGGCAAGATGCACCGCTTCAACATCATCGACACCCCCGGCCACGTCGACTTCACCATCGAGGTCGAGCGTTCGCTGCGCGTGCTCGACGGCGCCATTGCGCTGCTCGACGCCAATGCCGGTGTCGAGCCGCAGACGGAAACCGTCTGGCGCCAGGCCGACAAGTACCGCGTGCCGCGCATGATCTTCTGCAACAAGATGGACAAGATCGGCGCCGATTTTTACCGCTCGGTCGAGATGATAGGCTCGCGCCTCGGCGCGCATGCCGTCGTCATGCAGCTGCCGATCGGTGCTGAGACCGAGTTCAAGGGCATCGTCGACCTCGTCGAGATGAACGCGCTGGTCTGGCGCGACGAAACGCTGGGCGCTGCCTGGGACGTCGTTGAGATCCCGGACGATCTTAAGGCTCGTGCGGAAGAATACCGCGAGAAGATGATCGAGGCCGCCGTCGAGATGGACGAGACGGCGCTTGAGAATTATCTCGAAGGCAAGATGCCCGACAATGACGAGATCCGTGCGCTGATCCGCAAGGGCACCATTGCGGTGAAATTCTACCCAATGTTCTGTGGCTCGGCCTTCAAGAACAAGGGCGTGCAGCCGCTGCTCGACGCCGTCGTCGAATACCTGCCGTCGCCGGCCGACGTTCCGGCCATCAAGGGCGTCGACGCCAAGACCGACGCCGAAATCGAGCGTCATGCCGACGACAATGAACCGCTGTCGATGCTCGCCTTCAAGATCATGAACGACCCGTTCGTCGGTTCGCTCACCTTCGCCCGCATCTATTCGGGCAAGCTCACCAAGGGCATCTCGGTCGACAACACGGTCAAGGGCAAGAAGGAGCGCATCGGCCGCATGCTGCAAATGCATGCGAACTCGCGCGCTGACGTCGAGGAGGCTTTCGCCGGCGACATCGTCGCCTTGGCCGGCCTCAAGGACACGACCACGGGCGACACCCTCTGCGATCCGCTGCATCCGGTTATCCTCGAGCGCATGGAATTCCCCGATCCGGTCATCCAAATCGCGATTGAACCGAAGACTAAGAACGACCAGGAAAAGATGGGCCTTGCGCTGCATCGCCTGGCCGCCGAGGACCCGTCTTTCCGCGTCAAGACCGACGAGGAATCAGGCCAGACGATCATTTCCGGCATGGGCGAGCTCCACCTCGACATTATCGTCGACCGCATGCGCCGCGAGTTCAAGGTCGAGGCCAATGTCGGCGCTCCGCAGGTGGCCTATCGCGAGACGATCACCCGCAGCCAAGAGCAGGACTACACCCATAAGAAGCAGACCGGCGGCACGGGCCAGTTCGCCCGCGTCAAGATCCTGTTCGAGCCAAATCCGGAAAGCAGCGAATTCCTGTTCGAATCCAAGATTGTCGGCGGCGCTGTGCCGAAGGAATACATCCCCGGTGTCGAAAAGGGCATCAACAGCGTCATGACGTCGGGTCCGTTCGCCGGCTTCCCGATGATCGGCGTCAAGGCGACGCTGATCGATGGTGCCTACCACGACGTGGATTCCAGCGTTCTGGCCTTCGAAATCGCTGGCCGTGCCTGCTTCCGTGAAGCGGCGCCCAGGCTTGGCGTGCAGTTGCTCGAGCCGATCATGAAGGTCGAAGTGGTGACGCCGGAAGATTATGTCGGCAGCGTCATCGGCGATCTGAACGGCCGTCGCGGCCAGATCCAGGGCCAAGAAGCCCGTGGCGTGGCGGTGGTTATCAACGCGATGGTGCCGCTCGCCAACATGTTCAAATACGTCGACAACCTGCGCTCGATGAGCCAGGGCCGCGCGGCCTACACGATGCAGTTCGATCACTACGAGCCGGTGCCGACCGCGGTCGCTCAGGAAGTCCAGAAGAAATACGCGTAACCAGAACGGGTTGCAGCGCTAACTTAATTCAAAGCCCGCACGGGCGAGCAGGAATGGAGACATCACATGGCAAAAGGTAAATTCGAGCGTACAAAGCCTCATGTGAACATTGGCACGATTGGCCACGTCGATCATGGCAAGACGTCGCTGACGGCGGCGATCACCAAGTATTTTGGCGAATACAAGCGCTACGACCAGATCGATGCGGCGCCCGAAGAGAAGGCGCGCGGCATCACCATCTCGACGGCGCATGTCGAATACGAGACGGCCGCCCGCCACTACGCCCATGTCGACTGCCCCGGCCACGCCGACTATGTGAAGAACATGATCACCGGTGCCGCGCAGATGGACGGCGCGATCCTGGTCGTGTCGGCCGCCGATGGCCCGATGCCGCAGACCCGCGAGCACATCCTGCTGGCCCGTCAGGTCGGCGTGCCGTCGATCGTGGTGTTTTTGAACAAGGTCGACCAGGTCGACGACGCCGAGCTGCTCGAGCTGGTTGAGCTCGAGGTGCGTGAGCTCTTGACCAAGAACGAGTTCCCCGGCGACGACATTCCGATCGTCAAGGGTTCCGCACTTGCCGCTTTGGAAGATTCCGACAAGAAGATCGGCGAGGATTCGATCCGCGAGCTGATGGCGGCGGTCGACGACTACATCCCGACGCCGGTTCGTCCGCTGGACAAGCCGTTCCTGATGCCGATCGAGGACGTGTTCTCGATC
>NZ_NPKJ01000046.1 GCF_002284575.1 Mesorhizobium temperatum | reverse complement strand
CGCTCGCTACAGCGCTATCGAGGGCGCGCTCGCGAGCGGCTTCGCTACCGCCGAGCTACACCACCTGTAGGGACGCGACCTCCTTCAGGGACATATATCTTTTTGGAGCTTGATTAGCATGTACGCCTGGTTACCCCGTGTCGTTACCCTTACTGTGGAAGAACAAGACAAATGCCCGGATTATTTCTATTAAGTATTTGATTTTGCTGGTGCCCCAGGACGGAATAGAACCGCCGACCTTCGGTTTACGGAACCGCTGCTCTACCAGCTGAGCTACAAGGCACGGCGCTCCGGTTGGCATATGTTGCGCCAGTAAGGACAAAACTCTGTTTTGCTGGCGAACGCGCCGGAACGGCCGGCGCGGACATCCTGAAAACGGCCAATTCGCTTCCTATATTGATCCAAGGTGCAATCGCATGGGCGAGGGTATCGCATGATCAGACTTGTCGTCATTGCGCTGGTCGTCGTCGTGGCCTGGATTCTCCTGGTGAAGCTCATCAAGGTTTTGAAGAGCGCCAATGTCGACTGGACCGGCGTCACCACCATCATCGGCTTCATCGCGCTTGCCTTCTGGCTGCGCCACATCACCGGCATGGGCTGAGGCCTCCCGCCGGCGGACTGCCGACCGGCGCTCTTCGCCGGTCGTAATTGCACGCCTGGCTGCAAACCCTGTTCAGACTTGCCGCTTTTGCGCTTTCGAAAAAATCCAAAAAACCGTCGAACCTTTTTTCTTGCTGCAACGACTGATGGGCAAGAGGCGGATGGATCGCCTCTCACAGCGCAGCAAGGAGATCGTCATGTTCAAGCGCACCATCGTTTCCGGCTTCATCGCCACCACTGTCGCCGCCGCCATGCTGGCCGGCTCCGTTCAGCCTTCGGCCGCCCATCACAAGCACCGTCACAACAAGCATCTTGGCATCGGCATCGCCGCCGGCGTCGGCGGCTTCCTGCTCGGCACCGCGCTCGCCCAGCCGCGCACCGTCTACATTGAGGAGAACGGCGGTTCGTGGCACGTCCGGCGCTGCCTCAACCGCTATCAGAGCTACGATCCGTACTCCGACACCTTTGTCGGCTACGACGGCTACCGTCATCGCTGCCGGCTTTGAGAGAGGACCGTTTCAGGCAACCGGAAGAAGGGGCACCCCACCGCCCCTTTTTCTTTGTCTGGAGGGTTGCCCGCCCGCGCTTACGGCGTCAGGCCATGGGGTGTCCTGCCGCCGATCATCTTCGTCACCGCCGCTGCCGCATCGTGCACCAGCGGACCGATCTCGGCCAGTCGCTCCGGCGTCACCCGCACCGTCGGTCCCGAAACCGACACGCCGCCGATCGGCTCGCCGAACTCGTTGAAGATGGCGGCGGCCACGCAGCGCATGCCGGGGTGCCGCTCCTCGTCGTCGACCGACCAGCCGCGCAGCTTGATCGTCACCAGATCGCGGGCCAGCGCCGAGATGTCGGACAGCGTCTTTTCGGTGAAGCGCTCCAGCCCGGCCCGACGCAGGATGGCGCCGACGCGCTCCGGCTCGAGATGCGCCAGCACCGCCTTGCCGATGCCCGACGCATGGAAGGAACTGCGCGTGCCCGGCCGGAAGAAGGCGCGGATCGCCTGATGCGTCTCGACCTGGCTGACGAAGACGACGCAATCGTCCTCGGTGACGCCGAGATTGGCGGTCTCGCCGGTCTTCTCCATCAGTTCCTGCATGACGGTGCGGGCGCGGTCGACCAGTTTGCGGCGGCGCAGGAACGCCGCGCCCATGCGATAAGTCTCGACGCCGATCGACCAGAGCTGGTCGGTGCTGTCGAACTCGACCATGCCGTGGTTTTCCAGCGTCGTCAGCATGCGGTAGGCGGTGGAGGCGGGGAGGCCGCTCTGCGCGGCGATCTCGCTCAGCGACAGACCGCTGCCGTCGGCGACGATGGCCAGGATGCGCAGCGCCCGGTCGAGCGACTGCACCGAAGCGGTGTCGGACGGGCCGTGGAAGGCACGCGGCCGCCCGCGCTGGCGTTTTTCAGTCGTTTCCATGGCGGCATTCTTGCCGACTTCGCCAAATGCGCAATAAAAAAGTTTTTCATTAATTTGCCACGTCAATTTCATGGAAAACTGAAAATTCAATAAAATCATGATGTAGCCGCCGTTTCTTAGAAATGAAAAAATATTCTGAAAAAATTGAAAAATAGTCGCCGCACTGGCATTCTCGGCCATCAACACATTCCGTGGAGGCTGATATGGCCAGGATGCGCGCAGTCGACGCAGCGGTTCTCGTTCTCGAAAAGGAAGGTATTTCCTGCGCCTTCGGCGTGCCGGGCGCTGCCATCAACCCGTTCTATTCGGCGTTGAAGGCGAGGGGCACCATCCGCCATATCCTCGCACGCCATGTCGAGGCGGCCTCGCACATGGCCGAGGGCTACACACGCGCCAAGTCAGGCAATATCGGCCTGTGCATCGGCACTTCGGGCCCGGCCGGCACCGACATGATCACCGGGCTCTATTCGGCCGCGGCCGATTCCATCCCGATCCTCTGCATCACCGGCCAGGCGCCGCGGGCGCGTCTCAACAAGGAGGATTTCCAGGCCGTCGACATCGCCGCCATCGCCGCGCCAGTCGCCAAATGGGCGGTCACCGTCATGGAACCCTACCTGGTGCCGATGGCGCTGCAGAAGGCGTTCCACCTGATGCGCTCGTCGCGGCCGGGGCCGGTTCTCGTCGATCTGCCGGTCGATGTGCAACTGGCCGAGATCGAGTTCGACATCGATGCCTATGAGCCGCTGGTGCCGTTCAAGCCGGCAATGTCACGCAGCCAGGCCGAGAAAGCCTTGGCGATGCTCAACGCGGCCGAAAAGCCTGTCATCGTTGCCGGCGGCGGCATCATCAACGCCGATGCTTCGGATCTGCTGATCGAGTTCGCCGAAGTCACCGGCGTACCCGTGATCCCGACGCTGATGGGCTGGGGCGCAATTCCCGACGACCATCGGCTGATGGCCGGCATGTGCGGGCTGCAGACGTCGCATCGCTACGGCAATGCGACGATGCTCGAGGCCGACTTCGTCTTCGGCATCGGCAACCGCTGGGCCAACCGCCATACCGGCTCGGTCGACGTCTACACGAGGGGCAAAAAATTCATCCATGTCGACATCGAGCCGACCCAGATCGGCCGTGTCTTCGCGCCGGATCTTGGTGTCGTCTCGGATGCCGGTGCGGCACTGAAAATGCTGCTCGACGTCGCCACCGAATGGAAGACGGCGCGGAAACTGCGCGACTGGTCGGGCTGGGCCAGAGAATGCCAGGGCCGCAAGAAGACGATGAAGCGCAAGACGCATTTCGACCAGGTGCCGCTGAAACCGCAGCGCGTCTATGAGGAGATGAACAGGGCATTTGGCCGCGACACCACCTATGTCACCACGATCGGGCTTTCGCAGATCGCCGGCGCGCAGTTCCTGCATGTCTACAAGCCGCGCAACTGGATCAATTGCGGCCAGGCCGGTCCGCTCGGCTGGACGCTGCCGGCCGCACTTGGCGTTCGCGCCGCCGATCCGCAGCGAAACATCGTCGCGCTTTCCGGCGACTATGATTTCCAGTTCATGATCGAGGAGCTGGCGGCCGGCGCGCAGCACAGATTGCCCTATATCCATGTCGTCGTGAACAACGCCTATCTCGGCCTGATCCGCCAGGCGCAGCGCGGCTTTTCGATGGATTTCGAGGTCAGCCTCGCCTTCGAAAACGTCAACCGGAAAGACGATCCCGAGGCTGGCTATGGCGTCGACCATGTTGCTGTCGCCGAGGCCATGGGCTGCAAGGCGGTCCGGGTGCGCAGGCCGGAGGAATTCGCCGGCGCGTTCAAGCATGCGCAGCGCCTGATGAAGGAGTACCAGGTTCCCGTCGTGCTTGAATTCATCTTAGAGCGCGTCACCAACATTTCGATGGGCACGGAAATCGACAAGATCACCGAGTTCGAAGAGCTTGCCGAACACCACGAAGACGCCCCCACGGCGATCGTCATGCTGGATTAAGCTGTGCTGATATTCAGGTGATGCCGGCCTGAAAACGGCGGTTTCTTGGTACTTCCGGTGCTCACGTACCAAAAAGTACGCTCCGCTCCGGTTCTTGGAACCCACCTAGTTTGGTCGCTTCGCGCCCGTCTTCGACTCCGGCTCGGCCTGACCTGAATCTCACCACAGCTTGGGCCGGGCGAAAACAAGGAGAAAAAAGAATGCCCCGTTTTTCAGCCAATCTCTCGATGCTCTTTGGCGAGCACGATTTCCTCGATCGCTTCGATGCCGCCGCTGGCGCCGGCTTCAGGGGTGTCGAATATATCGGCCCTTATGACCATGCGCCCGATGTCGTGGCGGCGAGGCTGAAGAAGAATGGCCTGACGCAGGTGCTGTTCAACCTGCCGGCCGGCGATTGGGGCAAGGGCGAGCGCGGCATTGCGGTGTTGCCGGATCGTGTTCCCGAGTTCCGGCAAGGCGTCGCCAAGGCGATCACCTACGCGCATGCGCTGGGTTGCGAACAGATCAACTGCCTCGCCGGCATCGCGCCGCGAGGCGTCGAGCGTTCAGTGATGGAAGATGTCTTCGCCGAAAACCTGGCTTTCGCAGCGGAGAAGCTGGCGCAGGCCGGCATCAGGCTGTTGATCGAGCCGATCAACACGCGCGATATTCCGGGCTTCTTCCTGAACTATTCGGACCAGGCCCTGGCGCTCATCGACCGCGTCGGCTCGAAGAACCTGTTCCTGCAATACGACATCTATCACATGCAGATCATGGAGGGGGATCTCGCCCGCACCATCGAGGCAAACCTCGGCCGCATCGCACATATCCAGCTTGCGGACAATCCCGGCCGTCATGAGCCGGGGACGGGCGAGATCAATTTTCCTTTTCTGTACAGTCACATTGACCGTATCGGCTATACCGGTTGGATCGGGGCGGAGTACAAGCCGAAGGCCGGCACGGAAGTCGGGCTGGGTTGGTTCCGGGAGTTTGCCGGGCAGGGCAGTGCGGCGGCGTAGGGGTTTGAACTCGCGTTCCGTCGCGCCCCCCTCTGGCCTGCCGGCCATCTCCCCCACGGGTGGGGAGATCGGCAGTTTCGGCGTCGGCTTGTAACTTTCTAAACCTCGAAAATTGGCGAAAGCGGCCGGCAGGCCAGAGGGGGACGCGAAGGAACGCGGCCTTAACAAGGAAAATACCAGGGAGAACATCAATGGACACCATCGGTTTCATAGGCCTCGGCATCATGGGCGCGCCGATGGCGGGGCATCTGCTCGACGCCGGCTATCAAGTCGTCGCCAGCGACCATCGCTCGAAACCGCCGGCCGATCTCGTCGCCAAGGGTCTGAAGACCGTCACCGGCCATCACGCCGTGGCACGTGCCGCCGACATCATCATCACCATGGTTCCCGACACGCCTGAGGTGGCCGAGGTGCTGTTTGGCGAAAACGGTGTCGCCTCGGGTTTGACCGGGGGCAAGCTGGTCATCGACATGAGCTCGATCTCGCCGATCAAAACGAAGGAATTCGCCAAGAAGATCAACGACCTCGGCTGCGACTATCTCGATGCGCCGGTGTCGGGCGGCGAGGTCGGCGCCAAGGCCGCGTCGCTGACCATCATGGTCGGCGGCGAGGAAAAGGCCTTCGAGCGCGCCAGGCCGGTATTCGAGAAGATGGGCAAGAACATCACGCTGGTTGGCCCCAACGGTATCGGCCAGACCACCAAGGTCGCCAACCAGATCGTCGTTGCGCTGACCATTGAAGCGGTCGCCGAAGCGCTTGTTTTTGCGTCGAAAGCCGGCGCCGATCCGGCCAAGGTGCGACAAGCGCTGATGGGCGGGCTGGCCGCCTCGCGCATCCTCGAAGTGCATGGCGAGCGCATGATCAAACGCAGCTTCGCGCCGGGCTTTCGCATTGAACTGCACCAGAAGGATCTCAACCTGGCGCTGGAAGGGGCGAAAGCGCTCGGCGTGGCATTACCCAACACCTCGACCACGCAGCAATTGTTCAACTCCTGCGCGGCCAATGGCGGCGCCAAGGAGGATCACTCGGCGCTGGTCAGGGCGCTGGAGCGAATGGCGGGACATGAGGTGGAGTGAGATCGGTCGCTTGGTTGTACCCGCAACACCGATGGAGGCATCAATACGACGGGTTGGCCCGCCATTTCGCAACAAGATAGAGAAGCAAGATACCAAGCATCATAATTGCTAGAGACAGGAATGGCAGTGCCGCAAAGATCGACATAAGAAACAGGCCAACGACCCCGACAACCAGCGTTTGCGCTACAAATATATTTCTGTAGAGGAGGCAAAGACAGAGTATGGCTCCAGCGATTGTGAAATAAATTTGGTTTTGCCCAATTCCAAATTTGCCGCTCACGGCGCTGGGGGTCTTAGAAAACAAAATTAATATCAAAATGAGTATGCTCGATAGCAACACCGCGAGGAAAAGGCGACGAAGCACAAGTTCTTTGGTTTTGAACTCGTTCAAACTGAGAACGAGCTTAAGGTCACGGATCTCGGCCCTGTGCGCCTCGCGCCAGTACCCGTGGAAACGCTGCCACGACAGCGATACGTGGTTGGACAGGTACTGAAGTAAAAACAGCTTCTCGAGGTCGTCGACGATCTGCTCTCTGGTTGTCATGTCTGGGCGCCACGAATGGCGATTCAGCCACACCCAATTCTGGTCGTCGTCATTCGCCATTTTGGAGACTCTTGAGATGAGCGTGCGCCGCATAAAGGCTCACCGCTGCGGCATTCGACACGTTGAGCGAACGGATGGTGCCGGGCATGTCGAGCCGGGCGAGCGTCGTCACCGTCTCGCGGGTCTTCTGGCGCAGGCCCTTGCCCTCGGCGCCCAGCACCAGCGCGATCTTTTCTCCCGAAAAACTCTTTTCGAGTTCCGCCGGTCCGTCCGAATCGAGGCCGATGGTCTGGAAGCCGGCCTCGTGCAACTGGCCGAGCGCGTCGGCAAGGTTCTTCACCTCGATCTGGTCGATATGCTCCAGCGCGCCGGAGGCCGACTTTGCCAGCACGCCGGATTCATGCGGGCTGTGGCGCGCCGTAGTGATCAACGCGCCGGCGCCGAAGGCGACCGCCGAGCGCAGGATCGCGCCGACATTATGCGGGTCGGTAACCTGGTCGAGGACCAGCACCAGCGTGGTGTCGCCGAGCGCATCGAGGCGCTTGGGTTTTAGCGGCTCGGCTTCGATCAGCACGCCCTGATGCACGGCATCGGAGCCGGTGACCTTGTCGATGTCTTTCGGTTCGACCATCTCAGTCTCAAAGGGCAGGGCGGCGAGGTCGGCAATCGCCAACCGCTCGGCGGCGTTGCGCGTCACCAGCATCTTCTTGATCCGCCGGCGCGGATTGTCGAGTGCCGCCCGCACCGTGTGCAGGCCGTAAAGCCGCACCAGGCCGTCCGCGGCTGTCTCACCTGGCGGCATCGGCTGGCGCGGCCTGAACGCCGGCGCGCCGCCGCTCTTCTCGTCGCGATGCGCGCGGCGCAGCTTGGCATAGTGGGTGTCTTTCGGGGTCTTGGGCTTGTTGTCGTTCCTCATGGCCGGTTCTATAGCCGTGTCGTCTGTCTATGGATACAGCCGGATACCCTGCTCGGCGGGTCGTCAAGAAATTCAGCGCGTTTTGCCGGGACGTTGCGGTTGACAGTTTTGGGCGCTGCCGCCATAAGGCGCTTCGCGAAGGGCTGCTCACGCGGTCGCGACGCGTCGATGCCTCGTTGCATGGCTCCGGCGGCAGACTGGAGAGGTGCCCGAGTGGTTAAAGGGGACGGACTGTAAATCCGTTGGCTATGCCTACGTTGGTTCAAATCCAACCCTCTCCACCACTGCCGGCCCGGAAGCCCTGAAACGCAAAGCATCGGACCGAAAAGTGCATAGCGGTTTTCGGGCGAGAGGCGCGGGTATAGCTCAGTGGTAGAGCAGCAGCCTTCCAAGCTGAATATGCGGGTTCGATTCCCGCTACCCGCTCCAAGCATGCTGTTGAAGTCATTATCGAAAATAACTTCCTTGAAAATGCGCCGTGTCACTGCGTGTCACTGTCTGTGGCGGTTCTGTAGTGCCTGAGCGGCAAATCCGTCATCCACATCGCCAGGTCTTCAGTCGGCGCCTCCGGCGACATGCTCTTCATATTGAGGCAGGTCGTCGGCGATCGTGAACCACTTCGCCTTGGAGCCGACAAAGATGTGCTGCGTCGCACGGATGGTCGGCTCGTCGACAAGGGTTCCCATGGCGACGTGCACGAAAGCACCGTCGCGGACGACCGAATAGAGCAATGAGCCGCAGGTCTTGCAGCGCGTGTCATGGCCGGTCTCCTCGCCAAAGATCAGGAGGTTGTCCTCGCCCTTGGTCAGGCTCAGTCTCTCACGCTCGATGCCGGCAAACGGCTTGAAGGCCGAACCGGTGGTGCGCCGGCAGTTCGAGCAGTGGCAGTTGGCGGCGTAGATGAACTCGTCGGCCACCGCGTATTGTACGGCGCCGCACAGGCATTTTCCGGCAAGCATGCGGTTGCCGGCATTCTCCTTGCTTGTCACAGGTTTCTCCATTTTTTGCGGACAGCGGCCAAGTTGAAATTGTGGTGTAACCGTTGGTTTGGTCACCACTGCCCAAATTATGCGACGACGGTCAGTCGGCGCCTACGCTCGTCGAGCGACACGATGGTCAGCCCGCTGGCCACCACCAGCAGGATGCCGCTGATCGCCAGCGCGTTCGGCAATTGCCGGAACACCACCAGCCCCGAAATGACCGCCCAGACGGTGAAGCAGTAATAGAATGGCGCCACCACCCCGGTCGGCCCGGCGCGATAGGCCATGAAGATGAAGAAGTGGCCGAAGATCAGGAACAATCCGGCCCCGGCCATAAGCAGCAAATGATGTGCCTCCGGCGTCACCCAACGCTCCGACAGCAGATGCGCGACGCCTGAGCCGACCAGCACCACCACCACCGCGGAAATTGCGACGATCATGCCAGGCACATCGGCGGCGACCCGGCGCCCGGCGAGATCGCGCGCGGCGGCGAATGCCGCATTGCCGAGCGCCAGCAAGGCGTAGACCGAGATTCCCTGCATGGTCGGCTGCGCCACCATCACCGCTCCGATGAAGCCGAGCCCGATCAGCGCCATGCGCAGGCCCCCGATCCGTTCGCGAAACAGGATAGAGGAGCCAATCAACATGAGCAGGGGAGTGATCTGCCCCAGGGCGGTCGAATCGGCGATCTGCATGTTGGCGAGCGCCACCACGTAGCAAAGGATTGCCGCCAGCTCGAGCAGGTTTCTTTGCAACACTCTCCTGTCGAGGATCAGCGGGATCTGCTTGGCGTAGCCCAGCGCAAACAGCAACGGGATGCCCCAAAGCGTTGCCGCCGTCCCGCGCAAAAACAGCACTTCATAGGGCGGCAGCCCCACCGTCGCCAGCTTCAACATCGTGTCGTTGGCGACATAGGACCCGGTCGAGAGGATCATGAACAGCGGGCCGCGGATGGCGATCGGAATGAAATGCATCGGATCAGGAAATCAGACCGGCGTCACACCGGCAATGGGCCAGATCCGGCTGTAAATCCGGCAAGCGGACAGGCGGAAGCGGCGATGTCCACCCGCTGAATGCCGGTACCCGCGGAACCTATCTTCGGCCATTCCATTCCTTCTTGTTCGTTCCTATATCCGCGCCACATCCCCGAAAACCGGATCATGGGTTCAGACCGGGTGAGAAAGCCCCGGCCACAAGGCACTTGTGTTTTTCGGCCGCAGTCGCTAATCGCCCCGCATTCGACTGAACTGAAGGTCCAGGCCGTCCAAGGAAAGAGACTATGGCAAAAGGTAAATTCGAGCGTACAAAGCCTCATGTGAACATTGGCACGATTGGCCACGTCGATCATGGCAAGACGTCGCTGACGGCGGCGATCACCAAGTATTTTGGCGAATACAAGCGCTACGACCAGATCGATGCGGCGCCCGAAGAGAAGGCGCGCGGCATCACCATCTCGACGGCGCATGTCGAATACGAGACGGCCGCCCGCCACTACGCCCATGTCGACTGCCCCGGCCACGCCGACTATGTGAAGAACATGATCACCGGTGCCGCGCAGATGGACGGCGCGATCCTGGTTGTGTCGGCCGCCGACGGCCCGATGCCGCAGACCCGCGAGCACATCCTGCTGGCCCGTCAGGTCGGTGTGCCGTCGATCGTGGTGTTTTTGAACAAGGTCGACCAGGTCGATGACGCCGAGCTGCTCGAACTGGTTGAGCTCGAGGTGCGTGAGCTCTTGACCAAGAACGAGTTCCCCGGCGACGACATTCCGATCGTCAAGGGTTCCGCACTTGCCGCTTTGGAAGATTCCGACAAGAAGATCGGCGAGGATTCGATCCGCGAATTGATGGCTGCGGTCGACGACTACATCCCGACGCCGGTTCGTCCGCTGGACAAGCCGTTCCTGATGCCGATCGAGGACGTGTTCTCGATC
>NZ_NPKJ01000013.1 GCF_002284575.1 Mesorhizobium temperatum | reverse complement strand
GCACGCTGATCAGCCCGGCCCCCATGCCGGAGAGCGCGGCGACCAAGCCGTCAGCTACACCACTCCCTGGGACACGATCCCGCCCTTCGCGTTACGGCTTCAAGCGAGCCCTTGCGGACCATTTCTGACCGTTCTCCAAAGTTGTTACGCCGGCTGAACGGGGAGGTTCGTGCAAGTTAGGGTCTGAGCGGGTTATCAACGCACATGTCCGCAGCAAGCGCTTCATAATCATGCAATCGCCTCTGTTGTCCGCGACAGCAGGTCTTCCGCCAGCCGTAACGCGGCCTCCCGTGCATCCTGGCGAGCCGCATGGTCAATATCGGGTCCAAAGAGGGTCTTCTGGATGATTAGACTGCGGACATCTTCGATACCGATGAAGCGCAACCACGCTTCTATAAAGGGTTTTTGAAAGTCGAAGCGCTGCGCCGGAGTGATGGATTGCGCCGCATAGTCGAGACCTCGCGCATGGACGACCACCGCGATCTTATCCCGGAGCAGTCCTCCGAACCCGTGTTCAGGGTCGAACGAGAAAAGGATGTCCTTCTGCGATACCAAGTCGATGAAGTGCTTGAGCTTGTAGGGAATGCTGAAATTCCACAGGGGCGTCGACAGCAGGACAATATCCGCCCAGTGCAGTTGTTGCGCCAATTCTTGCAATGTGGCCCATGCCTGCTGTTGAGAAGGGGTAAGCGGCGTGCCGCTGAGCCCCGCATACTTGGCCAACATCGCGTCCTCACCGAATTCCGGGAGGTCGACATCCCATAGGTCGAGCGTTGAAATCTCCAAGTCGGGTCGCCGAGCACGATAGCTTTGAACAAAGGCCTCGGCGACCTCACGCGAGGCGGAACGCTCTTTGCGGGGCGAAGAAACGATATGCAGTAGCTTGGTCATGGATCATCCTTGCTCATTGTGACAAACCGTATTGCGTCATATTTTAATTCGATATAATAATTGAGATTATCGACAATATTCATCATGGATCAGAATATATGTTGGAATTGGTCCTGCTCAGGACGTTCGTCGCCGTGTTCGACGAAGGCGGTTTCAGTCGGGCAGCAGCGCGACTGAACCTTACGCAGTCGGCCGTCAGTGGGCACCTGCGCCGTCTCGAAGAGCAGGTCAGAAAGCCGTTACTCAACAGGACGACGCGCTCGCTGGAGATGACACCCGATGGCGAGCGCCTGCTCGCCTATGCCCGGGCGATGCTCGCCCTTAACCGGGATGCTTTGGCCGATCTGGCGCAGGCACCCTTTCACGGCAGAGTTCGCGTCGGCCTCTCGGAAGACTTCGCACAGGTCTCCATCCTTCGCGCCTTGCAGGCATTCGGAGCTGATCGCCCCGGATTGCAGGTCGAGGTGCAAGTCGGGATTCCGGGTGCGCTCCTCTCGAAGATGAAGGAGGGCAACATCGAACTGGTGCTCGGATCACAGTGTGAGGGTGAGGAGATGGGGCGCCTCCTGTGGCGCGAGCCCCTTGTCTGGGCATGGGCGGATCATACCGGCGTGGATCTTCCGGACCCGCTGCCATTGGCCGTGTTGCCGGAACCTTGCCCCTACAGGGAAGTTGCTCTTGAACGGCTTGCCAAGGCCGGGATCAGCCAGCGCACGGTGATGATCTGCACCAGCAACGCCAGCCTGAGGGCGGCTGCCATCTCAGGCTTTGCCGTAGCGCCGATGATCGCCAGTCAGCTGAGAAGCGGCCTGGTCATGATACCCAAAAGCTACGGTCTGCCAGAGTTACCAGAAGCGGAGTTCAGGCTATTTGCCGCATCGAACGGCGATACCTCCGTCCTCGAAGAACTGGCGGAGGCCATCATGAACGCCGTTCCTCGAAGACACGCTGGCGAGGAGTGATCCTGAACTCGCACCAACGTCTGCTTTATGGCTAGTTCCGAATGTCCAGAAATGGCGCGACTGCGCCTATTACCGTGCTCATCACGCGAGCCGAAATCAGGAACCTGTTGAACGTACCACTATAGTCGGCTCCAGAGGCGCTACAACGCGTGAGCTCGCATCGGGCGCTGCGGCTAGACCATGCCTAGTTGGAACCGAGGTCACATCGTTGGCCAGAAGCCTCCGCTTAAGCCACGAGAGGTCTGGAGCATCCGGGCGCGACTGCAGGTGGCACATGCGGAACGCGATCTTGCGCTGTTCAATCTCGCCATCGACAGCAAGCTGCGGGGTTGCGACCTTGTCACCATTCACCGTCGGAGACGTTGCCCTTTCCGGTACCGTTCGTGATCGGGCGGTGATCGTACAGAAGAAAACAGGACGGCCAGTGCAGTTCGAGATCACGGAGCAGACGCGCGCGGCGGAAACAGGTAGATGATGCCGAGCCCGGCCGCGACCATCACATAGGTCAGCCACGGCACGCCGATGAGTTCCGGCAGTTGCGCCATGAAGATGAGGATCGCGAGCGCGTTTACGAAGCCTGTCATCACCGAGCGCGACACGAAACGCATCACGTAGCCGAGGCGGAGCAGCCCAGCGGCGATCTGGATGAGACCGGCAAGGACCGTGGCGGCCAGGAGATACTGAAGCCACGCTCCTTGACCAGGGTCACCATCAGCACCGCGGTCGCCGCGGTGGCCGCCGAAATCATCCTGGGACGGCCGCCGGTGATAGCGACGATTACCGCGATCGAGAAGGAGGCGTAGAGGCCGATCTTCGGATCGACGCCGGCGATGATGGAAAAGGCGATGGCTTCAGGGATGAGCGCCAAGGCGACCACCAGACCTGCAAGGACGTCGCCGCGAATGTTGCCGAACCACTGGTCGCGGTAAGCCGTAAGCGAATGCATGAAAAGCCCATTGAAACACAAAACCGCTCAGATCGGACGATCCGTTCAAAGGCTCATGAATGGCGGTTGCGTTGTCCGGCGGATCGGCGGCCGGAAGAGCCACCCGGATTTTCACCGGGTCCGATCGAATGACCCTCTATAGAGCGAGATCATCCCGCATTGCAACATGACACGAGAGCGACTCTGCAATGACCGCTATTTCTGTTACCCGGCCATTGCACGCGCCCACTGGAGGGTCGGCTTATGGCGCTGGTTGCTCATTTCCAGTCGACAATCGAACGGCACGAAACACCATTTCTGCCCTTCACACACGGTAGAAAGCATCAGGATTTCACTCTGCTTCTGAGAAGATTGGCCGCGAGACCAGAGACACCGTAGGCGAATGCCAAATGACAACACAAACAGTCAATTACGACCGCGCGTCGGGAAGTTTATTCAAGCCGTTGAGACTTTGATTCAGGCGCTTTGCGCGCTGGCGGTGTGTCCCAGCGCCACGAAGACGGTGCGCACGATGCCGGCGGCATCCAGCCCGGCGTCGGCATACATCTTTTCGGGCTTGGCGTGATCGACAAAAGTGTCGGGCAACACAAGCGGGCGTACCTTCAGGCCGTTTTCCAGCAGCCCTTCATGGGCCAGGAATTGCAGCACATGGCTGGCGAAGCCACCGACCGCGCCCTCTTCCACTGTTACCAGCACCTCATGCGAGCGCGCCAGCCGCCGGATCAGGTCCTCGTCGAGCGGCTTGGCGAAACGAGCATCGGCGACCGTGGTGGAAAGCCCTGCCGCGCCGAGCTCCTCGGCCGCAGCCAGGCAGTCCTGCAGCCGCGTGCCGAAGGAAAGCAGCGCAACCTTGGTGCCCTCCCTGACGATACGGCCCCTGCCGATTTCGAGAACCGAGCCACGCTCCGGCAGGTCGACGCCGACGCCGTTGCCGCGCGGGTAGCGGAAGGCGATGGGGCCTTCATCATAGCTTGCCGCCGTGCGCACCATGTGTCGCAGTTCCGCCTCATCCGCCGCGGCCATGACGACGAAACCGGGCAGCGTCGCCAAAAAAGTCGTATCGAAGGCGCCGCAATGGGTCGCCCCGTCGGCACCGACGAAGCCGGCGCGATCGATCGGAAAGCGCACCGGCAGTTTTTGGATGGCGACGTCATGGACGACCTGGTCGTAGGCGCGCTGCAGGAAGGTCGAATAGATCGCAGCGAAAGGTTTGAAGCCTTCCGTGGCAAGGCCGGCGGCAAAGGTCACCGCATGTTGCTCGGCGATACCGACGTCGAAGGTCCTCGACGGGAACACCTCGCCGAAGAGGTCGAGGCCGGTGCCGTTCGGCATGGCGGCGGTGATGGCGACGATGCGATCATCTTCCCGGCCTTCCTGGATCAGGCTTTCGGCAAAGACTTTCGTGTAGCTCGGCGCGTTGGCCGGCGCCTTGGCCTGTGCGCCGGTGATGACGTCGAATTTGTTGACGCCGTGATATTTGTCGGCGGCCGCCTCGGCCGGTCCATAGCCCTTGCCCTTCTGGGTCACGACGTGGATCAGCACCGGACCGTCGGCATTGTCGCGGACGTTCTTCAGCACCGGGATCAGGTGCTCGAGATTGTGACCGTCGATCGGGCCGATGTGATAGAAACCCATTTCCTCGAACAGCGTGCCGCCGGTGACGTAGCCGCGCGCATGCTCGACCGCCCGCTTGATGGCGCGATCGGCGCGTTCGCCGAGATAGGAGGTCAGCTTCTTGCCGAAATCGCGCAAGCCCAGATAGGCCTTGCCCGAGGCAAGGCGGGCCAGATAGGCGCTCATAGCGCCGGTCGGCGGAGCGATCGACATGTCGTTGTCGTTGAGGATGACGATCAGACGGGCATCGAGCGCGCCGGCATTGTTCATCGCCTCATAGGCCATGCCGGCCGACATGGCGCCGTCGCCGATAACGGCAATGACGTTGTTGCGGCCCCCGGAGAGATCGCGTGCCATTGCCATGCCGAGGCCGGCAGAAATGGAGGTCGAGGAGTGGGCGGCGCCGAACGGATCGTATTCGCTCTCGGCGCGCTGGGTGAAGCCGGACAGGCCGCCCTCTTGCCGCAGCGTGCGGATACGGTCGCGGCGGCCGGTCAGGATCTTGTGCGGATAGGCCTGGTGACCGACATCCCAGATCAGCCGGTCGTCTGGCGTGTTGAAGACATAGTGCAATGCGACCGTCAGTTCGACCACGCCAAGGCCAGCACCGAGATGTCCGCCGGTGTGGGACACGGCGTCGATCAACTCGGTGCGAAGCTCCAATGCCAACTGCGGCAGATCACGTTCGTCAAGCGTCCTGAGGTCGGCCGGTATGCGGACCTTGTCGAGAAGGGGCGTATGGAGCTTTGCGTTCACTGGTGGTAGGGCCTGCTTTTTATTCACGTGCGAAATAGGCCGCTGGCCGGCGAATGTAAATGCGTGTGAGTGACGCGGCTCAGATTCAAAGTGTTAAGGTTTCCTTTGCGTGTCCAAAACCGCGCGCGGCGCTCTAATTGTCCGGCAGAGGAATGAACTCTTCTTCATCCCCAGGAACGATATCGAAGCGGCCTGTCTTCCACTCTTCTTTGGCCTGTTCGATGCGTTCCTTCGACGATGACACGAAATTCCACCAGATGTAGCGCTTCGATCCGAGCGAGGCACCGCCGAACAGCATGAAATGGGCGCCTCCCTCCGACGACACGACGATCTCGTCGCCGGGCCGGAACACCAGCAGCCGCTCTGCCGGAAAGCGGTCGCCGGAGATCCAAACCTCTCCCTCCAACGTATAGATGGCGCGCTCCTCGGCATCGGCAGGGATTTTCACGCTAGCGCCGGGCGCCAGGCTGAGGTCTGCATAGAGCGTGTCCGAAGCGGTCATGACGGGAGACCGCAGCCCGGAAAAGGCACCGATGACGACGCGCCCGCTGACGCCTTCGGCGTCGATCTCGGGCAGACGCATGGCCGCCGTATTCTCGAAGATCGGGTCGACCTCTTCCTTATCGTCAGGCAGCGCCAGCCATGTCTGCAGGCCGGAAACCGACATCGGCGCGCCGCGCAGTTCCTGTGGCGTACGCTCGGAATGGACGATACCGCGGCCGGCGGTCATCAAATTCACGTCGCCGGGCTGGATTACCATTTCGGTGCCGAGCGAATCGCGATGCCTGATCTTGCCGTCGAACAGGTAAGTGACCGTCGACAGACCGATATGCGGATGCGGACGGACGTCGAGCGCCTGGCCGGCCCGCAAAATCGCCGGGCCCATGCGATCGAAGAAGATGAAGGGACCGACCAGCCGGCGCCTGGCGGTCGGCAAGGCACGGCGAACCTGAAAACCGCCAATGTCCTTGGCGTTCGGAATGACCATCAGTTCGATCTGGTCGCTGGCGAAGGCGTCACCGGGCAGAGGGTCGTTTCCGGGGAAGAAGCTCACGAAACCTCCTTGTCAGCGGCAATGCACGGTTGCCATCAAATCAGGCGAAGCGGATCGCCGCTTTTGCGCGCGACTTGGCCGCGACTTCCTCGCGACTGCGCGGATGGTGCGTGGTTTCGAGAGAATCGAGAAGCTCGCGAGCCGACGCAGCGATAGCATCGACGGCATGGTCGAAGGCGTCCTGATTTCGCTTCGAGGGCCGTGTCGATCCGCTCAGCTTGCGGACGAACTGAAGAGCCGCGTCGCGGATTTCCTCATTCGTCGCCGGTGGATCAAAATTGAAAAGGGTCTTGATGTTTCTGCACATCGCTTTTCTGGACCTCCGTGTCTCGCTTTTATGCTTGTTTGAGCATGATCTTGTCCGAAAACCGGTTCCCACTTTTCGCTAACGCGGACCTTCGGTTCGGGAACATGCATTACTCCGCGTCCAGCGGCTCTGTCCCCACAGGCTTGCCGTCGCGCGAAAGCCTGATCTTCTCGACCTTGTCCTCGGCCGCCTTGAGCAGCCGATCGCAATGTACCTTCAGCGCCTCACCGCGCTCATAGATGCGGATCGACTGGTCGAGCGGCACGTCGCCGCGCTCCAGATCATCGACGATTTTCTCCAGCGCGTCGAGCGCCTGCTCGAAGCTCATTGCCTTGACGTCTTCGTTGGTCTCACCAGCCATTCTCTATCCTTTCATCAGTCGCCCGACATGGGCGGCGACCGAAAATGCCAATCCCTGCAGATCGTAGCCGCCCTCGAGCAGGCTGACGAGCCGGTTGTCGCTGTGGCGACCGGCGCGCTGCATCAACTGGCCGGTTGCCCAGTCGAAATCGTCCTCAGTCAAGTTGATCTCGGCCAGCGGATCGCGGTGGTGCGCGTCGAAGCCGGCGGAAATTATGATGAGGTCGGGCGCGAAATTGTCGAGCGCCGGCAAGATGCGCGACAGGAAAGCGTCGCGGAAAACCTCGCTGCCGGTCTGCGGCGCCAGCGGCGCGTTGACGATGTTGCCGGCGCCGGTTTCGCTCACGGCCCCGGTTCCGGGATAAAGCGGCATCTGATGCGTCGAGCAATAGAGCACCGACGGATCGTCCCAGAAAATATCCTGCGTGCCATTGCCGTGATGCACGTCCCAGTCGACGATGGCAACGCGCTCGGCCTGGTGCTGCCTTTGCGCGTAGCGCGCCGCGATCGCCGCGGTGTTGAACAGGCAGAAGCCCATGGACGTTGTCTTTTCGGCGTGGTGGCCGGGCGGCCGGGCGGCGACAAAGACATTGGCGGCGTTGCCCCGAAAGACATCGTCGACGGCGGCGTTGGCAGCGCCGATCGCCGTCACGGCCGCCTGCCAGCTTTTCGGGCTGGCGGTGGTGTCGGCGTCGACGCGAGCGATACCGGTGTCCGGTATCGTAGCGCGGACCCGTTCGACGAATTCCTGCGGATGTGCGTAGAGGATGGTGGCCTCGTCGCCTTCCGGCGCCTCGGCACGATCAAGCGCCGCAAAGACTTCGTCGTCGAGCACCCGTTCGATGGCGCGCAGGCGGTCCGGCCGCTCCGGATGACCGGGCGGCGTTATGTGCTCGAGAAAGATCGGATGGGTATAAAGCCTTGTGACCATGCCCCCGATATAGGCGTGCCCGGCGGCTTTGACCATGTTTTTGGCACGGCCAAAGGCAGGCGTTCAACAGGGTCTAGATGTTTGGGTGCTGTTGGGGGGCGCGAATTGCCGAGCGAGGCCAGCGCCCTCTCCTTGAGTTGCGTGTGTTTCGAGAACCCTCGGGCCGGTCCCATTCGGGCCGCGCGCCTGCAATGATCTTGAAACAGACTCAGGCCAGCGATTTGTCAATCTCAGCCGGTGCTTGCGGACGGCCAATCCTACTGCCTTGCTTGAGCAATCCCTCGAGAAGCACGTTGAAGGCCTTCACCGCCTTTTTCGACGTCGCTTCGGGATCCTCCGAATTTGCGATCCACTGCGCGGCATGTAGCGAGGCGCCGCTGACCAACCTTGCTGCGGCTTCGGGATCAACGGCAACGATGGTTCCCTCGTCCCCCAGCTTTTGAAGGTTCTCGCTCATCGAGCGGATGCATTCGTTCTGGCTCGGCCATTGCGAAGGATCGCCGAGCACCGCCGGTCCATCGCGCAGGACAATACGCTGGATTTCCGGCTCCAGCGCCATCTCGATATAGGCGGTGCATTCGTCGACAAAGCCCTGCCAGAGATTGTCCGCCCTGGCCGAAACGATCTTCAGCCGGGCCAACATTTCCGCGTCGATCTCGGCGATGACCGCCTGTAGAAGGCCCTTCTTGTCGCCGAAGTGATGATAGAGCGCGCCGCGCGTCAGCCCGGCCGATGCGGTGAAGTCGTCCATCGACGCCTCGGCATAGCCAACAGTGCCAAAAGCATGGCGCGCCGCAGCGACTAGTTTGGCGCGGGTCTCCGCGATCATCTCCTTGCGTGGTTTGTGCCCCATTCGCTCATTCCTTCACATACATCTCGTATATTAATTGACATACGCATCGTATGTCATTATCTGTTTTGCATACGCCACGTATATAAGTGGCTCGGCCTCAAAAATCTAGGAGTGTTCTCATGCCCAATCCCTATCGCGAAATATTCAAGGCAAAGGGAGCCAAGGGCTTCGCCGCAGCCGGCTTCGTTGCCCGGATGCCGATGGCCATGGCTCCGATCGGGATCGTCGCGATGCTGTCGCAGACGCACGGCGAGTACTGGCTGGCCGGCGCCGTCTCCGCGACATATGCTCTGGCCAATGCTTTTGTCGCGCCGCAGATATCGCGGCTGGTGGACCGCCTCGGCCAGACGCGGATTGTGGTGCCCACCACTGTCATTTCCGTGCTCGCTTTCGTGGTGCTGGTTGCGGCGGCCAATCAGGACTGGCCGATATGGACACTGTTCGTGTCAGCGCTGCTGGCCGCCGCAATGCCCAGCATCCCCGCAATGGTGCGCGCGCGCTGGACAGAGCTCTTCCGGGACCGCCCCGAGATGAACACCGCGTTCGCCTTCGAGTCGGCGGCGGACGAGCTGGTCTACATCTCCGGGGCTTCGCTATCGGTGGGCCTGAGCGTCGCCCTTTTCCCGGAAGCGGGAATGTTGGCGAGCACATTGTTCCTCGCCTTCGGCTCGACAGCCTTCATCCTGCAGCGCTCGACCGAGCCGCGAGTGCGACCGGTCGACCAGGGCTCGCACGGCTCGGCAATCCGCCTGCGGCCGGTCCAAATCATCACCTTGGCCCTGATCTTCATTGGCGCGACCTTCGCAACCACGGAGGTGAGCACCGTGGCGATCACCAAAGAGCTCGGCCAGCCGGGCGCCGCCAGCCTCGTCATCGGCGTCTACGCCCTCGGATCGTTCGTCGTCGGCATCATCATCGGCGCCCTGACCCTGAAAACACCGCTGCAAATTCAGCTTGCCATCGCGATCGCCATCATCGCGCTCACCACGCTGCCGCTGCTCGTCGCCGACACGGTGCCTCTTCTGGCACTGGCCGTCTTCGTTAGCGGCGTGGCGATCTCGCCGACCTTCATCACGGCATTCGGCCTGATCGAGCGTCGCGTGCCGGAGGCGATGCTGACCGAGGGCGTCACCTGGGTCATGACCGGCATTGGCATCGGCATGGCGCTCGGCTCCTTCGCCGCCGGATGGGTGGTGGACGCCTTCGGCGCACAGAGCGGGTTCCTGGTGTCAGTGGCGGCGGGCGTAATCGCGCTGGTCATCGTGCTGCTCGGCATGCGCAGCCTTGCCACGGCGGATTGCGACACCTCCGCATGCGACGCAGCCGCGGTTCCTGCCGAATAGGCTCCTATGCGTCCGGTCCTGAGCAGGGCCGGACGTCCTTCTTTCGAAGGCGTATACGGCTGCCCGCCTCTGACGCGACGCCCTGAAGGCCGACACGGCCCAGCAAATCAGCCGCGGCACTGATCGGCGGCTTCGGGGCCGCGGGCATACTGGTCTTCCGTCACCTGCTCCATCCAGGTGACGGCACTACCATTGAGGGACTCCGCCACGGCCACGTGGGTCATGGAGGCCCCCTTCGAGGCGCCATGCCAGTGGCGGACATTTGGGGGGATATTCACCACATCCCCAGGCCTCGCCTCCTCGATCGGCCCGCCTTCGCTTTGTGCCCAGCCACAACCCGCGGTGACGATCAGCGTCTGGCCAAGCGGATGCGTATGCCAGGCTGTGCGCGCACCCGGCTCGAAGCTCACCGTCGCCCCGCCGACCCGCGCCGGTTCCTCGGCTTGAAACCGCGACTCGACCCGCACGGAGCCCGTGAAGTTCTCAGGTGATCCAATGGCGGCAGCTTCCGGGTCGTATCTCTGCACAGTAAGCGCGCCGGCGCGGGTTTCCGCTTCCCCTGGCGCAGCGACTTCGCGAGCCTCGAAGGCAGCGCGCAGGACCGGTACCGCTGACATTGCATTGGGCCAGCCGGCATAATAGGCCAGATGCGTCGGAACCTCGGCAACCTCGGTTCGTGTCAGGCCATGGTCCATCCCGCGACTTAGATGGAAAGGCAGTTGCTCGGCTTTTCCCGTTGCGATGAGCCCGGCGATGGTGACAAGGCTGCGGTCGCGTGCCGAGAGTTGCGGCCGCCGCCAGAGATCGCCGAAGAGCACCCGGTTTGTATATTCCGCGAGCGCCGGAACGACCGGACCGGCCGACGTATCGACGCTCGCCGCCCTTGCCGCCTCGGAAGCCGGATCGAGTTCCAGTGGCTGCCCCGCCTCGGCCGCAACCGGCTCGATGCCGCGCTTATCGAAGACCTCCTTTGTCGCGTTAACGGCGGAAATGGCGTTCGGCCAACCGGAGTAGAAGGCGAGATGGGTGATGATCTCGCCGATCTCGCTTGGGGTGACGCCGTTTTCGAGCGCCCGGCCGACATGCCCGCCCACCTGCGCAATCCGACCCGACGCAATCAGGGCCGAGACGGTGACGATGCTGCGATCACGAGGCTTGAGCTCGTCGCACAGCCAGACGTCGCCGAACGGCAGGTCGTCCGTATAATCTCCGAGTCCAGGCGCCACGATATAGACGTCCGGCGGTGCGATCCGGCCTGCGGGCCTCTCCTGCGCCTCGCCGACAGAGGCGGCGAGCGACGAGATCATGAGCGAAGCCGCGAGTTTCTTCATGAGGAGATTCTCCATTCCTGATCCAGATTTGCATTCGAAGACTTGAATGCTCGCGAGGCGCGGCAGCGGGAAGACGATTGCTCCCCGAGAAACGACAGCCACGCTCATATCTCGGGCAAACCCGGAAGCAGCTTGTCGAGTGTGATCGGATAATCGCGCACGCGCACGCCGGTGGCGTTGTAGATCGCGTTGGCGATGGCCGCGCCGACCCCGCAGAGGCCGAGCTCGCCGACGCCCTTGGCCTTCATTGGCGACGAAATCGGATCGGTCTCGTCGAGAAAGATCACCTCCTGGTGCGGGATGTCGGCATGAACCGGCACCTCATAGCCGGCGAGATCATGATTGACGAAGAAGCCGCGACGCTTGTCGACCGCAAGCTCCTCCATCAGCGCCGCGCCGACGCCCATGGTCATGGCGCCGATGACTTGGCTGCGCGCCGATTTGGGATTGAGGATACGACCGGCCGCGCAAACCGCGAGTATCCGCCTCACGCGGATCTCCCCGGTTGCAGCGTCGACACTGACTTCAACGAAGTGAGCAGCAAAGGTCGATTGCTGGTACTGTTTGGCGAGGTCGCCATATTCGATCGCGTCCTCGGCGACGAGGCCTGCTTCGCCTGCAGCCTCGGCGAGTGAAATGCTGCGATTGCCCAGGCGGACATTGCCATCCTCAAAGACGGCCTCGGCAGTGTTGAATCCAAGCTTTTGCGTCACCGCCTCGCGTAGCTTGACGCACGCGGCGTAAACGCCTGATGTCGAGTTGTTGGCGCCCCATTGGCCACCTGAGCCGGCCGAGACCGGGAAGCTCGAATCGCCAAGCCGCACCACCACCTTGTCGAGCGGCACGCCCATCATCTCCGCCGCCGTCTGGGCGATTATCGTGTAGCTGCCGGTGCCGATATCGGTCATGTCGGTCTCGACCGTGACGATGCCAGGACGATCGAGACGAACGCGCGCGGCAGACCTCGTAAGAAGGTTGTTGCGAAAACCCGCGGCAACACCCACACCAATCAGCCAGCGCCCCTCGCGGATCCGGCCGGTCTTGGTGCCGCCGGTCTGGACGTCGCGCGTCTTCCAGCCGAAGCGTTCGGCGCCGATGCGCAGGCACTCGACCAGCTGGCGCTGCGAGAACCGGCGACCCGGGTTCGAAGGATCGACCTGGGTGTCGTTGAGAATGCGGAATTCTATCGGATCGATGTCGAGCTTTTCCGCCATCTCGTCCATCGCGATCTCGAGCGCCATCAAGCCCGGCGCTTCGCCCGGCGCACGCATCGCATTGCCTTCAGGCAGATCGAGCACGGCGAGCCGCGTAGCGGTCATGCGGTTGGCGCCGGCATAGAGCAAGCTGGTCTGCTGAACCGCATTTTCTGGCCCGCCGCCGGGCAGGTCGCCAGACCAGCTTTCATGACCGATCGCGGTGATCTTGCCGTCCGGGGTCGCGCCAATGCGGATACGCTGGATCGTTGCCGGCCGATGCGTGGTGTTGTTGAACATGAAAGGTCGCGCAAGCGCCACCTTCACTGGCCGCCGGGCGGCGCGTGCGCCAAGGGCTGCAAGCACCGCATCGGATCGCACGAACAGCTTGCCGCCAAAGCCGCCGCCGATGAACGGCGAGATAAGCCGGATATTCTCCTTGGGGATGCCCAGCGTCTTGGCCATGTCCCCCGTACTCCAGGCGATCATCTGGTTCGAGGTCCAAAGCGTGAGCTTGTCCCCGTCCCAGGCGGCGATCGATGCATGCGGCTCCATCATCGCGTGCCCTTGATCGGGTGTGGTGTAGGTCGCATCAAGCTGGACCGGCGCACTGGCAAAGGCGCCAGCGAAGTCGCCGACCGCGGTAGCAGGAGTGGCCTCCGGCACGACCGCGGAATCCTTGGCGCTCGCGAGGTCGAACGCGCCGTGGGCCCGGATATAGTCGACGCGGAGCGACTGCGCCGCGGCGCGCGCCTGTTCGAACGTCTCGGCGACGACAAGCGCGACCGCCTGATGATAATGCTGGATGTCGGGACCGCCGAGCAGCTTGGCTGTGTTCCAGTCACCCTTGCCGAGTTTGCCGGCGTTTTCAGCCGTGACGATGGCCAGCACGCCTGGCACGGCCTTGGCATCGGTCAGATCGATCGAGGCGATCCGGCCCTTAGCGATGGCCGAGCCGACCACATAGCCATAGGCCTGGTTGGGTACGACATCGTGCCATTCATAGGCATAGGGCGCAGTGCCTGTGGTCTTGAGCGGACCGTCGATCCGGTCGGTAGGCTTGCCGACGACCTTGAGCTGGTCGATCGGGTTGGTCGTAGCCGGGGTATCGAATCTCATGAATCAGCTCCTTGCTTCCGCCAGAACCGCGGCGAGCGTGCGCTCGACCAGCGGCAGCTTGAATGCATTCTCATTCGTGGGCCTGGCATCGGCGAGCAGGTGCACCGTCACGGCCCTGGCGCCGCGCGGCATCTCGATCTCAGCTGCCTCGACACGCCATGGCTTGTGCGCCACGCCGCCGAGAGCGATGTGCCCGGTGCCGTCGCGCTGTACGATTGCGCCGACCGAGACCAGTGCGAAGGCATAGGAAGCCCGGTCGCGCACCTTGTGATAGATGTGCGTTCCGCCCACCGGTCTGGGCAGCGTGACTGCGGTGATCAGTTCGCCGGGCACGAGTACGTTCTCGACATGCGGCGTGTCGCCGGGCAGCCGGTGGAACTCGGCGATGGGGATGCTCCGCGCCGTGCCGTCGGGGCGCACCGTCTCCACTGTTGCGTCGAGCGCCCGCATCGCCACGGCCATATCGCTCGGATGGGTTGCGATGCACCCCTCGCTTGCGCCGATCACGGCATGCTGACGGCTGAATCCGCCAATCGCCGCGCATCCGCTGCCGGGCTGGCGTTTGTTGCATGGCTGGTTGGTGTCGTAGAAATAGGGGCAGCGCGTGCGCTGCAGCAGGTTGCCCGCGGTGGTCGCCTTATTGCGCAGCTGGCCCGAGGCGCCGGCGAGCAGCGCACGAGAGAGCAGGCCGTAGTCGCGTCGCACGCGCTCGTCCGCGGCGAGATCGGTGTTGCGCACCAGGGCGCCGATGCGCAGCCCGCCCTCGGTCGTCGTTTCGATCTTGTCGAGCGCCAGGCCGTTCACATCGATCAGGTGCGTCGGCGTTTCGATTTCGAGCTTCATCAAATCGAGCAGGTTGGTGCCGCCGGCGATGAACTTGGCGCCTTCGGCACGCGCCGCGGCAGCTGCTTCCGCAGGAGAACTCGCACGCTCATAGGTGAAGGATCTCATGCCGGCCTCCCGGCGACCTCGGCGATCGCATCGACGATGTTGGAATACGCACCGCAACGGCAGATATTGCCGCTCATCCGCTCGCGCAGCTCGCCGGCAGTTGCCTGCGGTGCCGCGGTCAGATCTTCGCTGACATGGCTCGGGATGCCGGCCTCTATCTCGGCGAGCACCGCCACGGCGGAGCAGATCTGCCCGGGTGTGCAATAGCCGCACTGATAACCGTCATGCTTGACGAAGGCGGCCTGCAGTGCGTGCAGGTTCTCCGGCGTGCCGAGCCCTTCGATGGTGGTGATGGTGTCGCCTTCGTGCATCACCGCGAGCGTCAGGCATGAATTGATCCGTTGGCCGTCGACCATCACCGTGCAAGCGCCGCACTGGCCATGATCGCAGCCCTTCTTGGTGCCGGTGAGATGCAGGTGCTCGCGCAACGCATCGAGCAGCGTGGTGCGCGTATCGAGGTCCAGTTCGCGGGCCTGGCCGTTCACGGTGATGGCCACTTTGGACATGGCAGGCTCGCCGACGGCGGAACGCACATCGCGAGCTTGAGCGTTCGCCACGGATGGCGCCGCGGTCATTGCCGCGGAAGCGGCTCCTGCCATCAACAGATCCCGTCTGGTGATACTAAAGTCTGCGGAGGTCGTCATGTCGCTTTTGGTCCTCTTCTCTGTCAGAGCGAGCACATCAATGGCTGCTGAAGGCGTGCAGATTTTCGGCAACGTCCTGTTGGTCGTCGCGATCGGGACAGAGGTGTCCCAAGGGGAAAGATAGTTTGAGCAGTGCTCGCGATTAGGGGCTTAATTCCGCATGCTCTTATGCATGAGCGTCATGAATGCTGGCGCGCCAGTCCATCATTGATAGGCGAACGTGCAGTCAGGCAGACGTGACCATCAGAAAGATGCGGCGTATCCGCGGGCCTGCCGAAATCGACTGCGCCGCTCGCTGCATCCAGCCAATTACGCAAATCGGAACTTCATGAATTGAGGAGCTTGCCGAACTGAGTCCGGCAGTTGCCGAGGAGCGCGGCTCGATGCGCGTCTCGGACTACACTATCACCTCTACTACCCAGCCGCCCTCCGACTGTAGCCTGCAGGCACCGCGATATCGGCGCTGAGGCCGGCAAGCAGTTTCTCCGGCCACAGGGGGACTGCGACGCGCCGCCTTTAGAGAATTTCGGTGTTGGCGATGTGGATGCCGAAACCTTCGAGGCCGACATAGTGGCGTTCGCGCGAGGCGATCAGGTTGATCGAGGAAATGCCCAGATCCTTCAAGATTTGCGCGCCAAGGCCGATCTCGCGCCATTCGCTTTCGCGGCGGCGCGCCTCTTCATGGTCCTCGCGGTCGCCGGCAGCCGGCCGGTTGCGCTCCTGATGGGCGACGCCGACGGAGCCTTCGCGCAGATAGACGATGACGCCGCGCCGGCGCTCGCCCATCGATTTCATGATGGCGTCCAGCCTGTGGCTGGTACCGAAGACGTCGGTCACAACGTCCTCGGAATGCAGCCGCACCGGCACCTCCTCGCCGTCGCGGATGTCGCCGAAGACGATCGCCACATGGTGCATAGAATCCCAGGGCAGCGTGTAGGTGAAGACCTGCGCCTTGCCGCCAGGCGTGTCGATGTTGGAACAGGCAACACGCTCGACCAACGTTTCCTTGCGCTGGCGGTAGGCAATGAGGTCGGCGACCGAAATTTGCTTCAAACCGTTCTTTTCGGCGAAGGCCTGCACCTGCGGGCCGCGCATCACGGTGCCGTCATCATTGACCAGCTCGGAAATCACGCCGACCGGCGGCAGGCCGGCAAGCTTGCACAAATCGACCGCGGCTTCGGTATGGCCCGAACGCATCAGCACGCCGCCTTCGCGCGCAATCAGCGGAAAGATGTGGCCGGGGCGGACGAAATCAGACGCGCCGACATTGCCGTTGGCAAGATTGCGCACGGTCAATGTGCGGTCGTCAGCCGAAATGCCCGTCGTCGTGCCGTGCTTGAAATCGACGCTGACGGTGAAGGCGGTGGTGTGGGCCGAGTCATTGTCGGCGACCATCGGCGAAAGGTTCAGGCGCTTGGCTTCCTCACGCGGCATCGGCGTGCAGACGATGCCGGAGGTGTTGCGGACGATGAACGCCATCTTTTCCGGCGTGCAATGGACGGCGGCGACGATCAGGTCGCCCTCGTTCTCGCGCCCGTCATCGTCCATGACGACGACGATCTCACCGCGTTCGAAGGCGCGCAGGGCTTCGACGATTTTCTTCTGGTCGTAAGGCATAAGTGCTCGCTTTGCTCGCGGGAGTAGGGGAGTAGGGCAGTAAGGGAGTAGGAAAAAGGAAAATGCGGTCGCGGGAGCTGTGTAACATACTGCCTTACTCCCCTACTCCCCTACTCCCCTCCCTGTCTGTCCCCGATGACGGAGATAGTGATCGGCGATCGCGCAGGCAACCATCGCCTCGCCGATCGGCACGGCGCGGATGCCAACGCACGGGTCGTGCCGGCCCTTGGTCATGATCTCGACGTCGTTGCCGTCCTTGTCGATCGACTTTCGCGGGGTCAGGATCGACGAGGTCGGCTTGACAGCGAAGCGCGCGACGATCGCCTGGCCGGTCGAGATGCCGCCGAGGATGCCGCCCGCATTATTGGAGAGGAAGACCGGCTTGCCGTCATTGCCCATCCGCATCTCGTCGGCATTCTCTTCGCCGGTGATGCGGGCGGCCTCGAAACCGTTACCGATCTCGACACCCTTTACGGCATTGATCGACATCAGGCCCGAGGCAATGTCCTGGTCGAGCTTGGCATAGATCGGCGCGCCGAGGCCTGCCGGAACGCCGTCGGCGACGATCTCGATCACCGCGCCGACCGAGGAACCAGCCTTGCGGATGCCGTCAAGATACGCGGTAAAGACGGCGACCGATGCCGGGTCGGGCGTGAAGAACGGATTTTCGGCGTCGCCAACGAAATTCCAGTTCCAGTTGGCGCGGTCGATCGATTTCTCCCCCATCGATACCAGCGCACCGCGCACGATCATGCCGGGCACGACCTTGCGGGCCAGGGCTCCGGCCGCCACCCGCGCCGCTGTCTCGCGGGCCGAAGACCGGCCGCCACCGCGATAATCGCGCAGGCCGTATTTGGCATCGTAGGTGTAATCGGCATGACCAGGCCGGTACTGGCGGGCGATCTCGCCATAGTCCTTGGAGCGCTGGTCGACATTCTCGATCAGCATCGACACCGGCGTGCCGGTGGTGATCATGGTCTCGCCGTCCTCATCCAGGATGAAGCCGGACAGGATCTTGACCTCGTCGGGTTCGCGACGCTGCGTCACAAAACGCGATTGACCCGGGCGGCGCTTGTCGAGGTCGGCCTGGATCTCAGCGCGCGTGAAGCGGATGCCGGGCGGACAGCCGTCGACCACGCAGCCGAGCGCTGGGCCATGGCTTTCGCCCCAGGTGGTGACGCGGAAAAGGTGGCCAAACGTATTGTGAGACATGAAACCAGCCCTGCCGGCATCGGAGCCGGCTTAGCACATGACCCGAAAATCGGAGCGATTTTTGGGGTCATGCGCAAAATCAAAGTGCTACAGCGTCCTGCGCCCGTCCAACAGGGACGCGCGGCGCTGCAGTCTGCGTTCTATTGGCGTTTTCCGCAGTGGTCAAACTGTGATCTGGCGGATTTAGTTTTGACACATTCGGTTGGTTTCTGCTTCCCTCGATCCGTCTGTTGAACACCCGCCGCCACCGTGCCGGCGCAATGATAAGAGGACGATGATGCGTATCCTGATCGGCGCCGTTGCCGCCATGTTGCTGTTTTCCACTGCCGCCTTCGCCGGCCAAACCGAAGGCCTGATCAAAGAGGTCGACAAGGACACGTTGACGCTGACACTAGACGACGGCAAATCCTACAAGCTGAATGCCGAAACCGATCTCGATGCGCTGAAGCCCGGCATGGATATCGTGATCGCCTACGACGAGACAAACGGCGAGAACGTCATCACCGACATGCAATTGCCGGACAGCGATTCAACCGAATAGAGTCTTTCCGGCTGACTTATTCCAAAAGAACGGGATAAAATTCCACATTCTTGCTTGACCATGATCCTGTCCGAACCTCCGGTTCGAGATCATGGCCTTGGCAAACTCATTCAGCTGGCTGCCGCCAATGGCCGAGATGGGTGGACCTTGTCGTTTGAGCTGGCCGGCGGAGAGAAGCGAAGCTTCTTTCGCAGCGCATGGGGCCGCACAGATCTCCAAACGGGATCCATTCCGCATCACCCAGAACCTAGGGCAGACCACGCTGACCACATTGCCAGGGACGTAAGGAGGGCCGCTCCGACGGTGCGGATCGGACGGTGCCAGGCCGACAGGCGGGCGAAGACGGTGGCCACTAGCATGTACCAGGCGAGATTGACCACGCCGACTGCCACCGCGATCGAGACGACCGTCCCGAATTCGCGTTGCGACAGCACCGGGCCGGTGAACATTGCCATCAGAAAAAGGCCGCCTAGCGGGGAGGACAACGGAGTCAGAAATCCAGTTAAGACGAGGCCACCAAGCGAGCCTTTCGAGTTTTTTTACAGGCTCGCCGGCCGGCAGCGGTATGCGGATGATCCTGACCGCGATCCAGATCAGCAATGCGGTACCGGCCAGGTGAAGGATCGGGAGCGGAACTGTCGTGGAAACGTTGTCGGCCATCAGGCCGAGGAATGCGGTTAGCGAAGCCGCGCCCGTGCCGATGCCGATGACGAATGGCATCGCCCTCGGAAGGCCGCTGAGGGTTGCGAGGCTTCCCGTCGCGAACGTGATCGGGCCGGGCGTCACCAGAACAACGGCATAAGCAGCCAGGAACTGAGGCATGCCGGCCAGGATATGTTCGAACATGGTACTGTCCGCGCTGCAGACGTCGAGCGACCGGTCGGCCGACGCCCTACCAAGCAACGGGTGACGTGATCTGCGCGTGAGCAGGACGTGAAAGGATGAGATGTCCCGAGGGACTAGGCAGCAGGCGCCGCGATCACTAAAAGCGCTTTGCATTTTGGTGAAACCAAACCGCGCTCTAACTTTTCGTTTTAACGCATTTTGTCGGACGCCAAACGAAGACGTTTTGGCTGCCAAATGCTCTAGCGGCGAACCGCGCCCGAGACGCCGCCTTTTGTTCCGCCTAGGTACCGCACGCGGGCATTACAGACGGACTACCTGATATCAGATGCTCTCTAGCAGTGGGGCAGACCGACCCAGGCTGCTTGCGCATCGTTGCTCATGTCTTCCTTCGCCGGAGCGTTCCCCGCCAAGTACCGCCGCATTACATATTCCCGGTGCGGTAGAAAGACGAACTTCAGGGCCCGCGATATTTGGTACTCGCCATCCCTTAAAGTAGTGGTGACGTGTGTGTTGTTGGTGCCTTGCCAACAGACCGGGCGCCTGAAATCGTCCTTGAAGCCGCCGCGGCCCCTGTCAGAAAACTGATGGCAACCTGCGCAGGAGAGGGACTGAATCCGCTTTCGGATTTGCAGTTCCAGAGCTTCCGCAGGACTGTCGGTGTTGCCACTGAGGTCGGGATTTCCTTCAGCGTGGAGTATTTCAGCGTCGGCGCCGAGCCGATCATTTTGCCCGTTCATTTCCGCTGCCAGAGCTTCCGCAGCATCTTTGATCGTGCCAATGAGGTCGGGATTTCCTTCGGTGTGGAGTACTGCAGCGTAGTCGCCGAGCGAACGATTTTCCGCGTTCATTTCCGCCGCGAGCAGGTGCTCGGGCAGGCCTGGCAAGTGGAAGCTGTTAATGTTGGGATCAAGCAGAGGACCATGCGCAGAACCTTCGGTGCGAATAGACTCTGCTACCAATTCAACGAGGTCGTTCGTTGCCTCGGAGTCCGGTGAATTTTGGGAAAAGAGAGTGGGCTCAGGGGAACCTGTTGTACGCGTGGGAAGCAGGCGCATCGACTCCTTGTCGAAGCGGTACTCACGGAGCCCCCATTGTCCCCGATGCAGCTTCGAGTTCGTCCGGATTTGACCGGTGCTTGATTCCGACGCGCCGAGATGGTCGACATGCATGGCCGGACGCAGCCGAAACGTGGTCCGGCCGCCCAGATCGCCGTCAACAACGCTGCCGTCCTCCGCGAGCGTTATTCCCTCCAGGAAAAACCTGCGCAGCAAAATCGCGACTTCCCGGTCCGCGAACCGTGGCTGGCCTTGGGTCAGCTCTTCCGAAAGGGATAGCCAGAACTTCTGGATCGCAACGGCAGCGCTTCGGGTCACCTTCATTGGGCATGACTGCCTCGAAAGCGATCAGCATCTCGCCGGTGATTCCATCGGGAGCTTCGGCCTCGTTGGGAACCGGATTTTTCCAATCCGGATGCTTTCCCGCTATGACGCGAAACTCGCCGCAATCGTCGCCAAGCAGCAGATCGACCCGATTCACGGCGGCAACGATGATGAATGGGGTTTTGCCGTCGCCGAACACCTTATAGGGATCCTTGTCCTTGAGCATCCCTTCGGCTCGCGAACAGTCGTAGGAAAACGGCGGGCCACCATTCGGCTGCTTCGGCCGTAGGTCTTCGCACTCGTCGCCAGCCGCCGTGCTCCACCAGTTCCGGAACAGCTCGTTGCGGTCGGCGATCTTGCCGTTGCTCGACGCCACGAGTTGGTCCATCACGCCGGTGAAGGAAATTCCCTCCAGAAGGGCCGGCTTTCGCACGAAAAGTGACCGTCCCCAGACGATGGTGGGAGCGGCGCTAACGTCGCGCCCAGGTGTCGCTGCGGGATTCGTCGAGCTTTTTCCCGCCAACTTGACACCCAAGCCACGCCGCTCCGGATGGTCTTGAAGCGGCGCCTTACCTTCGCCGGCATCGGGCGCACCTGCGGAAAACAACAACACCGCAAGCCCGACCAGCACTCCTCGCACCAGCGCGAGCCGGACTGACCACAGTTGGCGAGAAAGTCGTTTCCAAGCAAAACCGAGACAACCAATATCCTTCATGCCGACCATCCCCTCAAAAAGCGCAATACCGTCTTGAGCCCGATTAGCGGAAAGGAGATAAGTTAAAACAAGAAGCCGATTTTGTCTTCTGGCAGTGTCGCCTGAAATTTTCACGAAGCTTTCACGCTGACGATGTGAGTTAATCGCCCTTGCGGGTATTTGGCGTTAGCGGTCTACTGCCCGTGCGTGAAGACACTACCAAAGGAGGGAAGCATGCCGGGACCAGATATCGGTTCACCAGATCGAAAATACCCGCCGGTTCAGTTCGGTATCGATGGCGACGAGACAGGTGCTATCTTCAAGGATTACGAGGCGGTCGGGAAGAAGTTAGTTGAATGGGCGCAGCAAGGCAGGGAATCTTGGCCCAAAACCATCGACGAGTTGCGGGTGGCATTTAAGGACCTCCTGACGATACCGGACGTCTTCAAGAGGCTCAGGGTGGAACAGGGCGACGATGCTACCGAGGGCGACTACGAGCTTGTCCTGCGGTTGCCGCCGAAGGGCCAGGTAACGGAGTCGGAGCAGATCGTTAAAGCCAGCGTTGATGACGACGTCTACCCGCTTCCGCCGCTCTACAAGGATTTCGAGCCGGGCGGACGCGACGAGGACAAGCGCGTGATCACTCAGTTGCGCTTTTTCTATGCCCGGGTTGGCGACTACACGATGCGTAGCTGCCGGTGAAAGAGCGAAAACCGGCGGGTGGAACGCTAGCCAGCCAGGTCGAGCAACCCGGTCGCCAGAATTCCTGAATGCAGCCTCTCCCGGTCCGCCATCAGGCGGATCGGGAGGCATTGGCAGAACCATTCGAGCGTGGCTTTCGGCGAAGCGGGGGCCTCGCCATGCCAGCTGTCCGAGGCACGGCGGAAGAACGCTGCCGCCTCTTCAAGAGCCGCTTCTTTCAAGCCAAGCTCGGCCTGCGCCGCCGCTTTCAAGCCGCCGACAAAGAAGGTCGCATCCTCGGCAAGATCGGCTGCTTCCACCGCGCCCTCGCTGTTGCCGAAGAGAAAGCGGATACAGGCGTGATAAGCCCAATGAACGGGTTCGGCGCCATATCCCACCCGCAGCGCCCTTTGTGCGATCTCGTCTGCGAGCGCCTTCTCGCCACAATAGGCGAGGCCCTGCGCACATGAGATCAGCGTCCAGGGATCGTTGTCGTTCATTTTGAGCGCCAGCCCGTAGCAATAGATCGCTTGCTCGTACTTTTCGTTCATAAGATAGGACCAGGCCAGAGTGAGCTTGGTCCGGCTATCCATCGGCGCGAGCTTGGAAGCCATGTTTGCAAGTTTGAGGGCTTCCTGTTCCCGCTTTCTATCCCGCATGAGGCCGGGGAAGATGAGATGTCTGCTGTTGAGGATCTGCGCCAGACTGGCATGAGCGGGCGCGAAATCGGGAGCATCCCGTATGATCGACCGGAATATCCCCTCGGACCGGCTCTCGTCGGCCGGACGCCACCGCGAAAGAAGCTCATTACCACGCAGCCAGCGGTCGTAGATGTCGAGATCCATATCGGGAAGGCCCGCCGTCGTGCTCAAACGCTCTGCCGAGATCTGAACATCGAGCGCTGCGGCCAGGTGCCGGACGATCTGCAGTCTGGCGCGATGCCAGTTGCCGATCTCGATCTCCGAATTCTCGCTCCACATGTAGTGGCCGTCAGACCTGCGACGGAGCAGCACAGCGATGTGCAATTCACTGTCCTCGCCCGTCGCCGTGGCAAGCAAGTCATAGACCTTCCGGCCGCTTGGCGGGAGGGCATCGTCGGACGCCGAATGCTCCCTCACCGACCAGTCCCGGAACCGTGTCATGGCTGCGATCAATTCGTGGCGGAAGCCGTTGATACGGATGGCATGGACCGCCTCGTACAAGAATGGATGAACCAGGATCAGCGGGGGTTCAGCGCGCGCCTGAGCGGCGATTCCTCCGTCGCCCAACAGATGCGCTGCGGCCGGAACAGCGGAGGCGAGTTGCGGGACGTGGCTGGGAGGAGCGGGAAGAGGTTTCGCCGTCTTTATCTCCGCGACCAGCGCCTGGGTCTGCGGTGACGGCTCCATATCATAGTCGGTGCCGAGCAACTCCCACAGGTCGTTGTAGATGCGAAGCGCTCCCGCCGTGTCGCCACGTGAGGCACGGCACTGCATAAGGATACGGCAGGCTTCCTCATGCGTCGGGTCCAGCTTGTGGATGGCGGTGGCGAACCTCTCCCGCTTGGCATCGTTCTGCTCGCGCCGGGCTTGGTCCTGGAGGAGCTTAACCGCCCTGTCGTGGAGATATTCGCGCTGGACCGAGAGCCACATGTCGAAGCTGGGATCAATGTCCCTCAAATTGACGAGAAAGCCCCCGAACAGCCGCTGCTGCGTGATCATCACTTCGGGCACGATATTCTGTTCGAGATCGGCGATGTGGGTCGCCGCGTCGCTTGAGACATGAATCGGCTGCAACCAGACATTGTTCCGATCGCAGTCGAAGATCTGCAATGGAAACTGCTTCGTTTCCTTCTTTATCCCACTGATTAGCTGGCGCAGGGAGGTGCGCGCGGCTTCCTCACTGTTTTCGCCCCACAAAAGGCCGGCGAGGCGCTCCCGGCTTTCGATCATGTTCTTGCAAAATGCGAGATAGGCAAAGAGCGCCTGTGCCTTGCGGCTCTTGAAAGTGCAATTCACGGCGCCATGAGACATGCGGAAGATGCCAAGCGTCTCAATATGGAAACTTGGTGTTTCGCGGCTCCGCGATGCTGCCTGGCTATATTGGTCCATGGGACTCTGATTACAGCGAACGCCTTACAGTATCGGAATGTTGAAATTGATGCACCTGCCCATGGAGTCGAATTGCAATACGTCGCTTGGGGGAACAGACCGCAGGCCTGTCACAAGAGCGCGGGCGACCGGAATGCCAATGGGATGGCGCGTCAGGTTCACGATAAAGGCCGTACAGTCGGCACGAAGGAGTGCCTCGCGCGTATAGTCGAGGAGTAATTCGTCGTTGCCTTCTACGGACGATTTCTCCGAGCCCGCGGGAGCGGCCATAAGCTTTGGATGATCGGGGTGGATCCTCTGGCTTCGCGCAATATAGGCGAGGTCATCCTGATTGAGTTTCTCGAACCCGTGCACCTGTTGCTTGGCGCGCACGAGATGATGTCCGATCTCCATCTGCACCATCTCTTTAGTCGCGGCGTGAACGGCATCGGCCATGTTCGGCCGTGCTGCGAAACCGCAAGCGAAATCTCTCCCGTCACGAGAAAACGAAAAGGCGGCGATGACGGGAATGTCAACAGCTGCCCGAATATCGACCAAGCCGCATGCTCGGGTCGTCTTTCCCGACCGGTATCGGGAGAGCAGGTCTGGGAGTCCGCTATCCCGCAACGCATCTTCGCCAATCGCCTGGGCCACCAAGTCGCCGTGCCACCATCTTGCGACGGCATCGCGCTCGATTAGTTCCCATATTGCACGGTTTGCCGCCTCGATGAGGGTTCTCCCCGCTGCGACGCCGCTACCGAGCCTGTACGGTAGAACACCACGGGCGCTCGCGCGGCGGACACAAAGTTCGCCCGGCAATGCCACCGGTTCCGATGAACCGAACTGATGCCCGGCCAGCCACAGGCGCTCGCCTCCAGTTTCGGTGGCGCCGGCAAGATAGTGATCGAAGGCGTCAATGCGCCGACCGGCCGTTTCGGCCCCAGACCTTCGGTCCTCCGGGTACTCGAGCTGGGAAAGATATTCGGCAGCTTCGGCGATGCAGGCTTCGAATGCCCGCTCGGGACGCCAATCGCAGCCTGCGACTCCGACAGGCTGAAAGTCGCGGAACTCCTCGCCGTGATCATGGGGATGCGCTTGCGCCACATATATCGCGGCGCCAGGTGCGTCCGGATGAGGCAGTCGAGTGAGAAGACGAAGCTTTGGCGCCAGCCGCGCGATCGCTATCCGATTATCTCGTGACATCGGATCGAGCGCGTGTGATGTTTCATGCGAACCCAAAGCAACTGTGGCCACGTGCCCTCCACCGCTGAGCGCTCCCGCAGAACGCGCCCCTGCAGGTTCGATTGCGAAACCACATCGGCCAACTGGGCACCGGATAAACGGTTGCCTTCCTTGATAGACGATGAGGCATCTTCGCGCGTGCAGGTCCAACGCGCAACACGGGTGATCAGTGGGCGTCGCGGCCCGATTAGTCGTCCACAGGCAGCAAATCCCAGCCTGCGCAGCAGGTGGCAACCATTCCGCAGGGCGGGCAGCGATTCCATCGGCACCGCAGCGGGGGTGCGCCCGGTTCAGTACATGTCGCCGGCACCGTTCAGCACGAGATCGCGGAACCGTTTCCAAGGAAAGTGGGCACCTGGATCGCTGCACCGTTCGGGGTCCAGCAAGGCGTGCGATACGACATGTTTCAAATTCGGGTACTTCGCCCAACTGTAACGCACGATTTCGGCGGCAATCTCCACCTGCCAGTCCGAGAATGGCTCCACGACATCGCGGCTCCGCGAATTAACGATCTGGATTGCGAGGCTCCAGTCATTGACTTTGGCCTGGCCACCGTTCACCGCAGGATAAGATCGAAGGTCCCGCACGTGGAGGGCGGCGCTTGCCTCCGGCACACAGGCCCATGCGACCTTGCCATGCGGCTCTTCGTCCGTACCCGGAATCAGCCAATGCCAACTGGCCCTGTGCGCCTTCATGACCGACATGGCGCCCGCCGAACTTAATCCTACCGCCGCGTGGATGACCAGCGCCCTGATTCCTCCGATCGGATCGACCGCTCGACGGGACGTCGCATGATGCCAGTGATCCCGTACGCCGGGATACCATTCCTCCGGAATTCTGAATGGTGCAGGTCGTCCTGACCTTGGTAAATCAAAGAGAAAAAATTTCGGATCGTTCATCGTCCGTTGCCCCAGGGTCGGGACGAGCTTTTCCTGCGCCGTACGTGAAGGCAACGTGATTCCTCCCACCTGCTTATCGATCGGCTGGCAATCAACTTACAGGGCCGCCTCCCTGGAACGGTGAACTGGCTGCTGGCGGATTCTTCGCCCAAAGCGCTTGGCTTCCCTCGCGCTGCTGTACAACTGAGCATAGTCCGGCCTGTCTAACGCTGTAGGTCCGCTTCCGGTCGACTGTCACCTTTCCGACGCTGCCGGGATCGGTTCCACGTCAACGAGATCGACCATCGCAGCGGGAATGGCGTCGCTGACAACGAGCGCGTCACCATCCCGGAGAATCTCGAAATCGATCGACGGCTGGCCGATCGCCTGCGGCACGGAGACAGTCATGCGCTGCCCGGGCGCGAGCGTGGAAATCATCCGCAGCGGCAGCCCGTCGGCTCCAGATGCCAGAGTCGCCACAACTCGGTAGCCGTCCTGCTCGACCGTAAAGTAGACGACACCGTCAAAGTCAGCGAGATGAATGTTGTGCCCGTTGCCTGGCGCCAGTTCGGCCGCAGCCGAAATCCCGGTCCAGGCGAGGCCAGCGAATGCGCATGTTGCAAAAAGTCTGGTCATCATCATTTCCTCCTTGAGCCGGAATGCTCCGGAATTCTGAATGGTGCAGCTCGACCTGACCTTGGTTGATCAAAGAAAAGAAACTCGGCTCGTTCATCGTCCGTTGCCCCAAGGGTCGAGACCACCTTTGTCTGCGCCTTGCGTGAAGGCAGCGTGATTCCTCCCGCCTGCAAGCCTCGGAGCCGTCTGCCGCTCGTCGACTGCCAATCACGTGCTGTTCACGAGCCGCTGACGACGACCCGGTTCAATCGGTGCAGATCCCGATCTGGAGGCGAACCCGATGTTCTCCCGATGCCTTGGTGAGGAGCGATGCCGTGGATGAACTCGTGAACACCTGCGCCTATTGGGCCCCGGGGCGGCGAATTTCACCCAGAGAACTGACCGTTTCACGCGCGCCTCACATGCCTTGAAATCGAATAGCGATCGCCTACGGGAGGAGGACTTAATGTCATTGCACGGAGAAATGGGGCCATCGGCAAACAGGATAGGCGGCCGCGCTTTGGCAGCGCGTCTGGCTGGACCGGGCGGGTACTACAATATCGGCAACGCGATCGGTCTCTGCGTGGGGTTGGCTTTGCAAGTCAGGCAGGTCGTCCTCGGGGCGGATGGAGGCCTCTCTGCCTCGTTGCAGGCTGCCCATTCCTACTTCGCCGGAAGTTGGAGCGCCGTCGCACTGACGGTGGCCACGGCCATATTCTTCTGGAGTGGGGAGGAATATCATCGCGGCCTAGCGAAGCGGCCGCCGGATGCGGCGGGGATACGGCGCGGAGACTTCCTGTCGGGTATCGGCGCCGTCGCGTTGGGCATGAGCCTGCTTCTCATTGGCGATCCGCTCCTTGCTATTACTTCCGGCTTTCTCCATGCGGCGGGAAAATTCGGAAGTGCGTTGAAGACGGATCCCCGCGGAACAGAGCTTACTAAGATCAAGATTGCGCACCTATTCCGCAAGGCTGTTCTGCTCAGCCGCTTTCCGGCGGCTCTCGTCGCCCTCATTGAGATTGCGAAGGCACTCGGCAGCCCGGCTGCCGATGTACTTCATTCGATGGCAATGCCAGCAACGCTGCTTGTCTGCTGCTTGCTCTGGGCTTGGGCCGACATTCTACTCCTGGACCCAAAACTCAATGTGTCAGCCGCAGGAAATGCATCCCAAACGTCCGCAAGTAAATTTCAAAAGGGAACATGACCGTGAAAATTCTTTTGAATGGAAGCAATATACTTCAAGATACAAGCCGACTGCCATTGGCGCGCCCCAAAACCATATGTGTCTTCTGCGGCGCAAAATCGGGAAATGACGAGAGCTTCATTGATGCCGCGACTGAGCTAGGCGATGCAATAGGCCTGGAGGGCATGGCCCTCCTCTACGGGGGTGGCGCGGAGGGGCTGATGGGCGCGGTTGCGCGGGCAGCCGCCGAGCACGGCAGCCTCGTGACCGCGGTCATGCCACGGTTTCTTGCCGACCGAATCCCGATGCTTGCGGCTCCGCACGAAATCGTAATCGTTCCGGATATGCATACCCGAAAGCGGATCATGTTCGAACGTGCCGATGCCTTTGTCGCGCTTCCCGGCGGCATCGGAACGATCGAGGAATTGACGGAAGTCGTGACACTGCACAAACTGGAGCAGCAGCGGAAACCGCTTGTCTTCGCCAACGTGAAAGGTTTCTGGCAACCACTCTTGCAACTGTTCTCGCATCTGGAGCGTTCCGGTTTCATATCCGACGATCTCATGAGCAAATGCCTGGTGGCCGACACGCCAAGCGCCATCCTGCCTATGCTTCGCGAGTTCTCAGCCAACGCCGTAGGGCATGCTGCCAACGCGGTCTCGCCTGCCTGGTGTTCGCGGTAGCAGCTGGAAACCGGAGTAGTGCCATGGCCGCGCAGATTTGGTTGCGGCCAAGGCACCGTCGTGCGTGAAGGTGCGGTTGCGGTTCAAATGGCTGACGATCGTCTTGACGCCGATCCTGGCCGGACGTGCCATGGCCTTCAAGCGCCAGCCGATAAATAGGCGGACGGTATCCGGGTGAATTGGGTCATCTCGCTGCTGAGCAATCCTGTCGCGCCGATAATCAGCGTACGGATCGCATTACTCTCTCGGAAATGTGTTGCGGGTTGCATTGGGGAGGTGCCAACCGTGGAGGCGAGAGTTTCAAGAAGAGAACGATCGTCTGGCGCGAGGTCGTTAGCCCCGGTAAGCGCGCTCGAGGTCCGCGATGATGATCTTCTTCATCTTGTACATCGCCTGAAGATACATCGCCTGAAGAACCCGCCCGGCTTTGTCCCTGTCGGGATTCCCCAGCATTTGCAGCAATGCCTTGGGCGTGACCTGCCAATAGACCCCGAACTTGTCCGTCAGCCATCCGCAGGGCTTCTCCTCACCGCCCCCGGCCGTCAGCGCATCCCAGTAGTAGTCGGTCTCCGCCTGGTCCTCGGTCTCGACAAGGAAGGAGAAAGCCTCGTTATACGGCGCATGGGAGTGGGCATTGAGAGCGGCTACCGGCAGGCCCGCCAGTTCGAAGCGGACAACCGACAGCTCGGGATCGGGAAGGTCGGTGCTTCCCAGGACCCTCGAGTCCTTGAACACGGACATGTAGAATTCCATGGCCTCTTCGGCCTGGGATTGGAACCAGAGATGTGGATAGATCTTCATGTCATTCTCCTTCAGTACTCGGAATTATCGGCGCCGCCCCGACTGTCGCTGCCTGCTGATGATTGACCCGTCCCAGTCGCGCTCGAACCCCATGTCCTGGAGGCGATGATCCGAGAAGCTTGTAATGCGCTGCATCGTCCGGCGGTGCTGCAACCCGGCGAACAGGCGGGCGGCTCGTCCGGTGACCGCGATGCGCAGGGATTCGATTGCCGCTATGGGCAGGCGTGCAGATGCCGGTTCCAGTCGATCGAAGGCATCCGGATAAGCGTGAATGTTGCTCACAGTTACCTCCCGTTCAGGTTTTGCGTCGTCATCGACGAAGGGTTGGAAAGAGGCGCTTTTGTTGCTGCAAGGTTGCGCCGCTCCTCGCTGGACGACAACCGAATATTTGTGCAGAATATGTGACTATCACTCACAGGTATGCGATGCCGCGCAGACTTCCTCCTTTGACCGCTCTCCCGGCCTTCGACGCGGCGGCTCGTCACCTGAGCTTCACGAAAGCGGCGGCCGAGTTGAACCTGACGCATGGGGCGATCAGTCGCGCCGTCCGCAACCTGGAGGAAAGACTCGGCATTCGGCTCTTCGAACGAGGAACGCGCTTCGTGCGCCTCACACCCGCAGGCGCCGCCTATGCAGCGGAAGTCGGCGCAGCCCTGGACCGGATCGGGGCCGCGACGATCGTCGCCACGGCGTCAAGATCGGCAGGTGTCCTCAACGTCAGCACGTCGGACGGCTTTGCCGGCCGGTGGCTTGTGCCGCGGCTCCATCGTTTCCACCGCGAGAACCGCGACATCGATGTGCGTCTCTCCACGTCGGGCGTGCACGCGGATTTCATCAGGGATGGAGTCGACGTCGCGATACGCTACGGCGCGGGCGGTTATGAAGGGGCGGTGTCGGAGTTCCTGGCCGAGGAGGACGTCTCTCCTGTCTGCAGTCCGGAGTTGCTGCACGGAGAACATCCGCTGCGGCAGCCCAGCGACCTTAGACACCACAGGCTTATCCACCATGACTTCCGCATCGACTGGGCTATGTGGCTGCAGCGCGCCGGCCTGGGCGATATCGATCCCAATAGTGGCGTGAGGTTCGACTCCGCCGGCTATGCTGTCGAGGCGGCTGTGCAGGGCGAAGGTGTGCTGCTGGGCAGGAGCGCGCTCGTCTCAGCCGATCTGGCAGCCGGGCGACTGGTGCGCCCCTTTGATCTGGCGCTGGAGTCGAGGTGGAAATACTACGTCGTCTATCCAGATGGGGCGCTGCGGCAGAGGAAGGTCAAGGCATTCCGCGATTGGCTGTTTAGCGAAATGGCGGCCAGCCAGAAGGACGAGCAACAGACCCCGCGGGCGCGCCAAGCTTGAAGCGACGGCGCAACCGAGCGCCGTTGAATTTTCGCACTGCCCGGCAAGTGGTTTGACGCCGGAATCGCAGCGTTCAACATGACCCTGGCCTTGCACAGGCCCGTGTGCCCACCACGCTAAAGCTTTAGCAGTGCGACTTGCGGTCATTCAGTTTGGGCGGTGCTGGCTATTCTCGCGAGCAACGCGACCAGCTCCGGCTGGCGATGGGTCTCGGTTTTGGCGAAGACGGCTTTCAGTTGATTCCTGGCGGTTTCGTAAGTGACACCCAACTTATCCGCGACGGCCTTCAACTCTGCGCCCGATGAAACCCGGCGAGCCAGTCTCGCCTCGGCAGGGGTCAGCCCGAAGCAAGTCCGCAAGGCAACCTCCGAGGGTTGAGGATAAATGTCCGGATCGACAAAGCAGACAACTATCTGACAGGACGCAAAGACGTTCGTGGCAATTCTCGGCAGGCGCGTTGGATAAGCTAACAGAGGTCTGCCTCCGAGGCGGGGAAGCGGGACGGGGTTCACCATTGCTGGCGGGGTCGGATTTCGCAGCAGCACGTGAAATGCGCGCCTAAGGGCATCAGTGGCGTTCTTGTCGGCACAAGCCAGATGGCGTCCGGTCACCCAAAGGTCTCGACCGAACAGTCTCTCTGCAGGTTCGTTCACCAGGATCACGGCGGCGTTCCGGTCAAGCATCACTGCAGGCGTGCCGCTTGCGCTGAATGCACCCATCGCGCCTTCGGCACGCGCGAAGCTCAGCATTCTCGCGAGCGCGACCGCGGAACCCAACTGTCTTGAGAAGTCGGCAAGGCTTTGAATCTCGGATGGCGAAAAAGGTCCTTGCTGGATCGACCTCTGGATCGACAGGCACCAGAGGTCGTCGCCTGCAGCAACCTTCACACCCGCAACCACCGCAGACCGAACGGCGCGAGAAATTCCTGATAGTAGGGATGCCTGGCGATTTCCTCGGGCGTCAGGACGTCAAGCTCGCTGACCGCCCCTCTCCGAACCAACAGAGGCAACAGGTTGTACCGGTCGTCCCGGTCGATCCAACCATCCTTGACGTATGTCTCGAGCGACGGACCCATTCGGCGACTTTTCGGTATGCCGGGGAGATGCCCTTTCGCGTCGAACAGCATTGCGCCAAAGCTTCCAGTGGCGTCCGCAGCCACATCCATTGCAGCATCCCAAAGCGCCGGGTCGGCCGCCGCTTCGGCTATGGCATTGCCCACTGCATTAAAATCGAAAGCTGCGCCCATCTCCGTCCCGCAACCGAGAAGCAATCCGACCTTACATTAGCGAACTCGAAACTTCTAGCCGTCCGCGGCCGAGGGAGCTGGCCCCGTAGGGCTAGTACACCTGGTCTGACCCAGTTGGGGCATGCGCAAGATTTGAATTTCTATAAAACAGCCGTCGGGAACCGGCGAGGTCAGGGGTAAAAAGACGAACGACGCATGCTTGCGCGTTCAGTTGTCTCGGCGCGAGCGTAAAGCGGGCCGTCAGCGTCTTTTGTGAACGGGGGATCGGTGGCTAAAATTGCAACGTACGGCGCACGCACCGTCCACATCAATGGCGACATCGCCCCTACCAACGGAACTCTCCACGCTCCTGCGGCGACCCCCGCAGTCGTACCGAAACACTGGGGCGCCTTCATGCCCGCCCTCGTCGTCTGCACAAGCTTCTTTATTCCGGCTGCATCCGTCCGCGCGCAGAAGGCCGACACTGCGGTTGACGTGTGCCTCGTCCTGGCCGCTGATATATCGGCCAGCATCGCCAATGACACAGCCCATATGCAGCGTGAGGGTCACGCCCAGGCGTTGAGCCATCCTGACATCGTGTCCGCCATAGCCCTGACCCGCACTGGGCGGATCGCCGTTACCTATGTCGAATGGTCTAGCCACCGTACGGCCCACACCATATTGCCTTGGCGCGTCATAGAGAATGCGCGCGGCGCGCGAGAGGCAGCTGACGTTATTCGAGGTATGGGCCACCGTCCCGGTCAAGACCGCCTCGGCCTAACCAGCCTCAGCTGGGCCATTTCCTACGCCTCCCAGAGCCTGGCCCAGTGCCCCGCCACACCCGACCGCGCGGTTATCGACATCTCAGCGAATGGACCCAACAATGATGGTCCTGCCCCAGAGGCCGCGCGGGACCACGCATTGGCCATGGGCCACATCATCAATGCGCTTGCCATCCCCGCGCCGGTGCTACCACCTAAGGACTTACCCCTCAGCCTCGACCCAAACGAAGGAGCGTGGCAGCACCCAACCGATTATCTCTACAGCCACGTTACCGGCGGTCCCAACAGCTTCGCGACTACAGTTCGCACATTAGACGACTATTTTCCTGTCCTCCGCCGCAAAATCGTCACGGAGATTGCCGGCTTGTCCGACAATCCGCTTGAGCATGTGCAGGAAGTGGAGCTTGCCTGGCGGCCTTGATTTGAAAAGATAGCAGAGCAGGACCGCATCCGCCTGGGAGAGGCCGTACGGGGACTGTCGCCAACCGCCGCCCGCTTCTCTACGTCGTCCCGACTTGGCATCAATTTCTGAATCAATGTCTGAGAAGGGCTGAACTCGCGTCCTTCAGAGCCACTCCAGGGTTCGTCCTTCCAGCCTGAGCAAGCGATCCTGCGGCACATCCAGGTTTGCGGCTTCTGTCTCGGGCATTCCCAGCACCATGCGAAACAGGGCGCGCACGACGCCGCCATGGGTCACGCAGACCGTCGGGCGGTCCAGCGCGTCGAACCACGGCTTTACCCGCTCGAGCAGCATTTGATAGCTTTCAGCGCCCTCGCCGGGCGGCAGGAAATTCCATTTGTCGAGGCGCCTCTCCCTGCCCGAGCCCAGATGCCGGGCCTCGAGTTCGGGAAAGGTGAAACCCTGCCAATCGCCGAAACTCATTTCGACAAGGCGGGGATCGGTGCGATAGGCCCGCGGATCGAGCCTCATTGCAGCGCGAATGCGCTCCATGGTCTGGCGCGTCCGCCGCATCGGACTGGCGACAAAGTCGAAATCCTCGGGGTTATGAACGAATTCGGCAAGCCGATGGCCGTTGCGGGTCGCCTGCTCGCAGCCAAGCGGGTTGAGATCGGTGTCGGCCTGTCCTTGCAGCCGGGACTCGGCGTTCCACACCGTCTGGCCATGGCGCGCGATGTAGACGAGCGGATACATCAGGTCATCCGGAGAGCGGTCGAGAGCAGGCTGGAGGCGGGAGAGTTCGAGGCGTTATTCCTTGACGGTCGAAATATCAGGCGCGTCGACCGCCTTCATGCCGACGACATGGTAACCGGAATCGACATGGTGGATCTCGCCGGTGACGCCACGTGAAAGGCTGGACAGGAAATAGACGGCTGAATCGCCGACTTCCTCTTGCGTGACCGTCTGCTTCAGCGGTGAATTGTATTCGTTCCACTTCAAGATGTAGCGAAAATCGCCGATGCCGGAGGCGGCCAGCGTCTTGATCGGGCCGGCGGAGATGGCGTTGACACGAATTTTCTTGGCGCCGAGGTCGACGGCCAGATAGCGTACGCTGGCTTCGAGCGCCGCCTTGGCGACACCCATTACGTTGTAATGCGGCATCACTTTTTCCGCGCCGTAATAGGTCAGCGTCAGCAGCGAACCGCCATCGGTCATCAGCGCCTCGGCGCGCTTGGCGATGGTGGTGAAGGAAAACACCGAGATGTCCATGGTGCGGAGGAAATTGTCGCGCGTCGTCTCGACATAGCGGCCTGTCAGTTCGTCCTTGTCGGAAAAGGCGATGGCGTGGACGAGGAAATCGAGCTTACCCCAATGCTTGGCGATGTCGTCGAAAACCGCATCGAGCGTGGCCGGATCGGTCACATCGCAATGGCCGGCGACATGGGCGTTGAGTTCAGCCGCCAGCGGCTCGACGCGTTTCTTGAACGCCTCGCCCTGGTAGGTCAGCGCAATCTCGGCGCCGTGGTCGACGCAGGCCTTGGCAATACCATAGGCGATCGACCGATTGTTCGCGACGCCAAGGACAAGCCCGCGCTTGCCGGCCATAATGCCTTGTCCACCCGCCATGTGAGCGCTCTCCGCAAGATCTTCTGCTTTGTGGAGTGGCTATCGCACAGGCACAGAGCCCCTTCAAGCGCTCAACACGGACAGTTCAGGGGACAAAAGCATCGCTCCACAGCGCCGCGCGTCCTTTTGGACGCGCAAACGGCACTGTAACACCTAATCTTGCGCATGATCCCCAGCGAAAATCGATTCCGATTTTTGCTGCGCGGACTTCGATTAGGGGTCATGCGCTAGCGTTTTCGGTTGCGCATCAGCGCTTCGAGATCGCTGTCGCCGCCCTCGGGAAGCATCAGCCGCACATGCGCGTAGAGATCACCGTGACCGCCAACTTTTTCCGGCAGGCCCCTGCCCTTCAGCCGCAGGACCTTGTCCGAGCTCGACCAGGCGGGAACATTGACCGCAAGCTTGCCGGTCGGCGTTTCGACCGCCACCTTGGCACCCAGCACGGCATCCGCCAGCGCAACCGGCAAGTCGGCATGGAGGTCGCGGCCTTCTACACGATAGCGCGGATGCCGCCGGAAGCGAATCTTGACCAGCGCATCGCCCGGCTGCCCCGGCCCTTGCTCGCCCTGGCCTTTCAGCCGGATGGTCTGGCCGTCCTCGACATAAGCTGGCAGCTTGACGGCGACCTTGCGCCCGTCGGGGAACATCGCCGTCACCTTCTCCGCAGTCGCAGCTTCCTCGATGGTGATGTCGAGCGTCACGTTCACGTCGGCGCCGGACGGCGCCTGCCGGCCGGCGCCCATGCCGGCGCCGCGAGAGAAGGTCTCGCCGAAAATCTGGCTGAAGATGTCGCTGCTGCCGTCGAACGGATCGCCGCTCGGACGGCTTGAGCGAAACTCGAAACGTGAGCCGCCCGGCCCTTGCTGCCGGCGAAAACCGGCGAACGGATCGGCGCCGCCGGCGGCACCCTCGAAGCCTTGAAAGCGCGGCTTGCCCTCGGCGTCAATCTCGCCGCGATCGAAAGCCCCACGGTTCTTCTCGTCGCCGACGATCTCGTAAGCCTGGTTGGCTGCGGCAAACCGCTCCTTCGCCTTGGGATCCGGATTCTGGTCCGGATGATACTCCTTGGCGAGTTTGCGGTACGCCGATTTTATGTCCTTGGCCGATGCGTTCTTGGCAACGCCCAGCACCTCATAGGGGTCGCGCATGCTTCCTGCCCTGGAGAAGGAGTGAGTCCACGATTGCCACCTATATGCGCTCGCATAGGAAGAAATTCCAGTGGCGCGCGGTCATATGATGGCGGAAAATCAGAGCGCTTTGAAGTCCTGCATCCGCCAGGCGCCGGCGCCGGCCAGGCACACCTCGCCCTTGAACAGGGCGACGCCGTCGAAGCTTTCGCGCGACGCGGTGAAGCGGCGGCAAAGCTGACCGTTGTCCCTAGACTCCGCCAGTTCGATGATCGAGCCGCGCGAACCGGTATCGGAATTCGCCCAGGGAACGGCCTGCCCGCCAAGTTCCTGGATATCGGCGGAAGACACAGCGTTGCGGATCGTCGCCTGGTCCGAGGCGCGATCCTGGTCGATCGGCGAGGCAGCAGCAGGCGTGCTGCTGGTCAGGATCGTACGGTCGACCTCCGCCTGCTCCAAGCTGAAGCCGCCGGCACCGCAGGCGGCAAGCGGCAAGGCGACCAGCACGATCGCGGCGGCCTTGACCGTAGCCTGGGCGCTGGCCGAAGCAATAAGGCTCCATTGCCTGCTGTCAAAAGGTTGCGCGATGCGCGACAATCGGCAATCTCCCCGGCCGGCAATAGAATTTGGAAAAACTATGAGCGAAACTGAGTTAACAAGCGGTGACTTTACCGAGGCTGCCGAGCCATTCCGCCTGTTTGCCGCATGGCTCGACGACGCGACGAAGAGTGAGATCAACGATCCCAACAGCGTGGCTCTGGCGACCGTCGATGCCGAGGGCATGCCGAATGTGCGGATGGTGCTGCTCAAGGGGTTCGATGAAAGCGGATTTGTCTTCTACACGAATTTTGAGAGCGCCAAGAGCCGCGAGATTCTTGGCAGCATGAAGGCGGCGATGTGCTTTCACTGGAAATCGCTGCGCCGGCAGGTGCGCGTGCGCGGGCCGGTGGAGATCGTCACCGAGGCGGAAGCGGACGCCTATTATGCGACGCGCCCGCGCGGCAGCCGCATCGGCGCCTGGGCGTCGAAGCAATCGCGGCCGCTGGAAAGCCGCTTCGCACTGGAAAAAGCGGTTGCCGAATACACGGCCCGCTATGCGATCGGCGAGATCCCACGACCGAAACACTGGTCGGGCTTCCGTATCGTGCCGCAGACGATCGAGTTCTGGCACGACCGGCCTTTCCGGCTGCACGACCGCGTCGTCTTTTCTCGCAACGCGGGGGGCGGTTGGGACAAGACAAGGCTTTACCCCTGAGAAGGTGGTCCATTAAGCAGTTTCACCGAGGGGTAAGGGAGAGCTGGACGCGCGGCAATATGGCATCGCTAATATACGATGGCGCGCTACACGGCGCCGGCGGACGTTTAAGCAACTGGCGTCAGGGGAGGCCCCTCTGGGTAATCCTTGATGAAACGACCTTGGTTCACCAACAATCATAGGGAACCAAATGAAGGTAATGAGCATGACGGCTTTTACCGTGCGTGTCCCGGACGAAACCGCAAACAGGCTTGACCAGCTTGCCGAAAAGCTCGACCGCTCGCGCTCCTATGCGGCGGCGCAGGCCATTGAGGACTTTGTTGCCCGTGAGGAATGGCAACTCGCCGAGATAGAGACCGGGTTGGCCGACGCCGAGCGCGGCGATTTTGCCAGTGACCGTGATGTTGCCGCTGTTGTCGGGAAATACGTCAAGTCCGCCCGCCAAGGATGAGCCGCAAATCGTGACGGCGGCGGAACATCTCGTCGAGCAACCGGCCATGGGACGCGTCGGGCGCATCAAGGCGACGCAAGAGCTCGTTTTGGTCGATATTCCGTATATCGTCCCCTATCGGGTCAACGGCGAGACTGTCGAAATCCTCACCGTCATGCACGCCGCCCAACGCTGGCCGCAGGCCTGTAAATCGCCAACACCATGGCCGCGTCATCGGGCCACACCGCCTTCAGCCTGTCTTCTTCCTGGTCATGAAGGCCATCAAGGCCGCGCGGGCCTCGTCGGATTTGAGCCGCTCTCGGAAATACTCGCTTTCCTGGCCGATGCGGGCAACGAGCTCTTCACGCGAGCCGCGCATCAGGTCGCGCGCGATCTTCAGCGCTTGCGGCGGCTTGGCCGCAATCTGGCCGGCCGCTGCAAGCACGGATGCTTCGAGTTCGTTTTCCTCGACCACCGCGTAGATCAGTCCGGCGGCCTTCGCCCGCTCGGCCGAAAAGCCTTCGCCGAGGCCAAGCAGCGCGAAGGCGCCTTGCCGGCCGAGAATCTGCGGCGCAAGCAGGCTCGATCCCGCCTCGGGGACCAGGCCGAGATCGACGAAGGGCGTGCGGAACATTGTGCGCGGCGTGGCGAAGGTCAGGTCGCAATGCAGGTTGAGCGTGGTGCCGATGCCGACCGCAATGCCGTCGACGCCGGAAACCATGGGCTTTTCCGTCCTGGCCAGCGCCATCAGGAAATCCCAGACCTCGGTGCCGCCCTCGCCGCCGGTGGCGACGACCATGAAATCGGCAAGGTCGTTGCCGGACGAGAAAGCGCCGGAAACACCGAGGAAGACGTGAACACGGATCGCCGGATCCGCCTCGCCCTCGGCAAGGGTTTTGGACATTTTCGCATACATGGCGCGCGTCAAGGCGTTCTTCTTGTCCGGACGGTTCATGCGGATGATCTGGATGGCGCCCTGGCGCTCGACGAGGATATGGTCTGTCACGGGTGGTCCTTTGTGAAACGCCGGGCTTTTGTGAAACGTCGACCTTGTGGATGTCAGGCAGAAATCAGTGTCTTGCCGGCAGCGGCAAGGCTTTCGGCGCCGCCAATGACGCGCTCCTTCAGCGCACCCGCCTCGCCAAGCAGGTTTTCGGCAAAGAAACGGCAAAGGGCGGTGCGGCTTTGGTCGGCAAGCGCGCCGCGTGCCAGATAGGCGCCGCCCGCCGCGAGCGAGATCAGCCGCAGATACGGCGTCGCACCGGCCAACGCCTCGTCCGAGCGCCCGTCGGCAAGCAGCCCTTGCAGGAAACGCGTCGCCTGGCCGAGGTCGTCGAGCGCCTGGCCGAGACCGTCGGCGGTGCGGCCAAAACCCTGAAGATTTGAGGTCCGCACTTGATTGGCGACCGCTTTCAGTTCGGCGATGTAACCATGCACATGCTCGCCACCGCCAGACGGCAGCTTGCGCGCCACCAGGTCGATCGCCTGGATACCGTTGGTGCCTTCGTAGATCGGCGCGATGCGCGCGTCACGATAAAGTGCTGCCGCACCGGTCTCCTCGATGAAACCCATGCCACCATGAACCTGCAGCCCAAGCGAGGCGACCTCGACGCCGACATCGGTGGAAAAGGCCTTGGCCAGCGGTGTCAACAGATTGGCACGTTCCTGCCAATGGGTGGCTTCATCGCCGACGGATACGCGCGCGTGGTCAATGGCATGCGCACAGGAATAGCTGATGGCGCGCGCAATCTGGGTCAGCGCATTCATGGTCAGGAGGTTGCGCTGCACGTCCGGGTGATGGACGATCGGCGCCATGCCGTTGCCGTCATAGCTTGCAGCCTTGCCTTGCCGGCGGTCATTGGCGTAGGCGAGCGCCTTCTGCGTGGCCGTTTCGGCAACCGCCACGCCCTGCATGCCGACGGCGAGCCGCGCATTGTTCATCATGGTGAACATGCCGGCGAGCCCCTTGTTTTCCTTGCCGATCAGCCAGCCGATCGCGCCGGGGGTGGTCCCTTCGAAACCGTCGCCATAGATCATGGTGCAGGTCGGCGAGGCGTGTATGCCCAATTTGTGCTCCAGCCCGGAGCAGAAGACGTCGTTGCGTGCGCCCAGCGCGCCGTCGTCGCCGACAAGGAATTTCGGCACCAGGAACAGCGAAAGGCCACGCGTGCCGGCCGGCGCGTCCGGCAGCCGCGCCAGCACCAGATGGATGATGTTGTCGGTGAAATCGTGCTCGCCATAGGTGATGAAAATCTTCTGGCCGAAGATGCGGTAGGTGCCGTCGCCGGCCGGCTCGGCGCGGGCGCGCAAGGCGCTCAGATCCGAGCCCGCCTGCGGCTCGGTCAGGTTCATCGTGCCCATCCATTCGCCGGAGACGAGCTTTTCCAAGTATTTGCCCTTCAGCGCCTGTGAGGCGTGCTTGTCGAGTGCTTCGACCGCGCCCATGGTCAGCGTCGGGCCGATGCCGAAGGCCATGGCGGCGGAGTTCCACATTTCGAGCGCCGCCACCCCCAGCATGGTCGGCAGTGCCTGGCCGCCGAATTCCTCCGGTGCGGACAGCGCGTTCCAGCCGCCGTCGATCCAGCGGCGATAAAGTTCCTTCCAGCCGGGCGGCATGGTGACGGCAGCGCCGCTCAGCACCGCGCCTTGTTCATCGCCGATCTTGTAGAGCGGCGCGACCTCCTCTGTGGCGAAGCGGCCGGCTTCCGCCAGAATGGCGTCGACGAGATCTTCGCCAAGGTCGCCAAAGGTGCCGGCGCCAAGCGCCGGCTTCAGGCCGGCCACATGCTTCAGCGTGAAAGCGATTTCCTCGACCGGTGCCCGATACATGCCGCTCGCTCCTCCTTTTTCCGGCAGGGCAACTTAATATCCGTGCCGACACAAAACCATTCGCTTTTGGGTCGCCTCTCCCCACCTTCTTTTTACGTAAACGTCAAATTTTGTCACGCGGATTTTGCAATTGGAGCTGTTCACGCTAAAATCGGCAAAAAGCCGGACAAGTCGACCGGCGACAGATCAGGAATACCGGATCGGACCGCCCGTGCTCGCCAGACCTGACGCCTATCGCTGCATCGAATGCGGCCTGCCCTATCGAGCGGCAGGTTTTTGGCACCATCGGGGCAAGATCGAGGACGGCGCCGCCTATTGGTCGGATCGCGGCATTCTGTGTTCGCCGCAATGCTCGCTGGCCCATCACCGCAAGCGCGAGGCTGAGGGAACGCTGCCGCAAGCGCCGGCGGCCGACCCGTTCCAGCCGCTCTCCCTCCGTTGATGGCCAGCGAAGCCACCACCGGCAGAATTGCCGCATTCGCCGCGGGCCGCCGAAAGCATTTCCTTAACCATGGCGGTTCAGGATCAGGTTTTGGCCAGCAAGGATCTGCTGTTTGAAGCCGCCGGCGCACCCTCTCCGCCGCCTAGGACTCCTCGTCGTCGCGACTGCGATGACGATGGCGTTGGGGCCGGCACAAGCCTCGGATTTCTCCGCGCCTTGGAAGGATGCCGACCGGGCGCTGGTGATCGACGCCTACGAATACAATCCCATCGATTGGGCTGAACTTGCGACCGACAAGCGGATCGTCGGCTTCATCAACAAGGCGTCCGACGGAATGCCGCCAGCCTATTTCTGTTTCGGCGACGAGACCGAGACGCGGCTCTGCAAGGCGCTATGGAAGCGCCATGCGGTGGCACAGGAACTGTTTCAGACGCGCAAGGTGGTGGCCAAGGCGCTCGGCCTGAAATGGGGCGCCTATCATCTCGCCCGCCCCGGCAACCCGGTGGGACAGGCCAACAATTTCATCAATTTCGCGAAACCTGGTCCGGATGACCTGCTTGCCCTCGACATCGAGGATGACGACCCCACGAAATGGATGTCGCTCGAGGATGCAGAGGAGTTCGTGCGCCATGTGCATCGGCGGCTGGGCCGCTTTCCGGTGCTCTACACCAACGGCAAGACCGCCAGGCACATCGCTGACAACACGTACAAGTACCGGCTCCTGTCGCGGCTGCCGCTCTGGTATGCGCGCTACAAGCCGGACATCGGCGTGCATTTTCCGATGGGCAACTGGCAAGGCTACGTACTCTGGCAGTTTTCGGCAAAAGCCAATTGCGGACGGTTCCGCTGTCCTTACCGGGTGGCCGGCACGCCCAACGATATCGACGTCAATGTCGCACCGATGGATGCCGCCACCTTGCGCGCGCAATGGCCCTTCGGCGGACTGATCGATGCACAGCCGGATTACCTCGCCTCGATACCGGTGCCTCTCTCGCGCGAGGCCGGCCTTGCGGGCAATGCCATTACCTACGCCACCGTGGTGGCATCACCGAGCTTCACCGAAATGATCGCGATGTTCAGCGCCCGCTGGGCCGAGTTCCGCAGCAGCTTTCAAATGCCTGCTGTGAAGACGTTGCTGCGCCTTCCGCGCGGGATTGCGGAATATGTGGCCTGGACGCTGAAAGAAAAGCCCTCCGCATCAGCCGTTGAAGCCGCGCCCGCCGCCAGCGATCCGGTCAGCACCGCATCAACCGAGTTCGACCGTGGCCTGCGCTGAAAGCTGAAAGCCGTTCGGCGTCAGCGCGCCTGCTCGCGCGCGACGGCCTGCCAGCCGATGTCGTGGCGGCAAAAGCCTTGCGGCCAATCGATCCGGTCGAGTGCGGCATAGGCTCGCCTCTGCGCCTCGCCGACCGTGCCGCCGACAGCCGTGACGTCGAGCACACGGCCGCCATTGGCGACCAGCGCGCCGCTGTTGATGGCGGTGCCGGCATGAAAGATCTCGACGCCATCGCCCGCGGCCTCTTCCAAGCCGCGGATGACCGAGCCCTTTTCCGGCGTGCCGGGGTAACCCCTTGCCGCCATCACCACGGTGAGCGCCGCCTCGTCGCGCCAGCGCGCGGAGGTATGCGCGAGCTGGCCGTCGGCAGAAGCGTTGAGCAGGACCAGGAGGTCGTCCTTCAGCCGCATCATCAGCACCTGGCATTCCGGGTCGCCGAAACGGGTGTTGTATTCGATTAGCTTCGGCCCCTCGCCTGATATCATCAGCCCGGCAAACAGCACGCCCGAAAACGGCGCGCCCCGTTCGGCCATGCCGCGCATGGTCGGCTCGACGATCTCGCGCATGGTGCGGTCGATCATCTCCGGCGTCATCACCGGAGCCGGCGAATAGGCACCCATGCCGCCGGTGTTCGGGCCGATGTCGCCGTCGCCGACGCGCTTGTGGTCCTGCGCAGTGCCGAACGGCAGCGCAGTGGCGCCGTCGCACAGGCAAAAGAAACTCGCCTCCTCGCCGGTGAGAAACTCCTCGACCACGACCTCCGCGCCGGCCTGTCCGAAGGATCCATCGAAACAGGCATCGAGTGCTGCCAGCGCCTCGGCCAACGTCATGGCGACGGTGACGCCCTTGCCGGCGGCGAGGCCGTCGGCCTTGATGACGATTGGCGCGCCCCTCTTTTCGACATAGGCCCTGGCCGACGCAAGGTCGCCGAAACGGCCATAGGCGGCGGTCGGGATGTCGTATTTCGCGCAAAGATCCTTGGTGAAACCCTTCGAGCCTTCCAGCCGCGCCGCCGCCTTGGATGGGCCGAAGACGCGGATGCCTGCAGCGCGGAGGTCGTCTGCAATGCCGGCGACCAGCGGCCCTTCCGGGCCGACCACGACGAGGTCGATCTTTTTCTCCGCGCAGAACCGGGCCACCGCCGCATGATCGGCAATGTCCAACGTCACCAGCTCGGCTTCTTGGCCGATGCCTGGGTTGCCCGGCGCCGCGTAAAGCTTCGTCAGCAGCGGCGAGGCCGCGATCTTCCAGGCCAGCGCATGTTCGCGGCCGCCGGAGCCGATCAACAAAACACGCATGCCCAGATCCCTTGCCATTCCACGGTGAGGACTGCGCTATTGCGCCCCGGACGATGGGTCAAGACATTTGGATGGTTTGGGACAAATTGCGCATGGGAACGTCGGGCATCAACGGGGAAGGCTGGTTCGCCGTCTACGATATTTTACGGCATGACCATTTGGCTTGATGCTTGACGGCGTTCGCCTCTGCTGCCACTTCAGCACGATGGAACCCATCCAATCGAAAGCTGCCCAGGGCCGCGTCGCCGATGCGCCGAGCGGCCACTGGGTCTACCGCATTCTGCCGCGCTGGCTGTGGTCCTATGCGCAGCTTGCCCGGTGGGATCGGCCGATCGGTTGGCAGTTGCTGCTGTGGCCGTGCTGGTGGTCGGCAGCCCTCGCCGCAAGTGCCTATCCACGCCCTACTGATCCACTGCTCTCGCTGCTGCCGGCGCCATGGTATCTCGTGCTGTTCCTGATCGGCGCCATCGCGATGCGCGGCGCCGGCTGCACCTATAACGATCTGGTCGACCAGGACATCGACAACCAGGTGGAACGCACGCGCTCGCGGCCGCTGCCGGCGGGAAAGGTCACGCGCCGGCAGGCCTGGGCGTTTCTCGTTATCCAGGCATTGATTGGACTCGCTGTGCTTCTGCAGTTCAACAGCTTTGCCATCCTGCTCGGCATCTGCTCGCTCGCTGTCGTCGCCATCTACCCATTCATGAAGCGATTCACCAACTGGCCGCAACTGGTTCTCGGCCTTGCGTTTTCCTGGGGTGCGCTGATGGGATGGGCGGTCGAATTCGGCGATCTCGATGGCCCGCCCGTCATGCTCTATATCGGCTCGATCCTGTGGGTGATCGGCTACGACACGATCTATGCGCATCAGGATAAGGAGGACGACGCCATCGTCGGCGTGCGCTCGACCGCACGCCTGTTCGGCGACAACACCAAGACCTGGCTCGTCGGGCTTTATGGCGGGGCGCTGGTCTGCTTCGCCATCGCCTTCGCCTCGGCGCAGGCGCCGGTGCCGGCGCTGGCCGGGCTGGTCGCCGCCGGCGCCCATATGGCGCGGCAGATCACGGTGCTCGACATAGACGATCCGGACCAGTGCATGCTTCTGTTCAGGTCGAACAACCAGGTCGGCTGGCTGGTATTCCTCGGCCTGATCGGTGGCGCGTTGTGGGTGGCGCTGAAGCCGCTGGTGTAGGGGCTTGTTCCCTTCTCCCTTGTGGGCCACTTATGGGAGAAGGTGGATTGGCGCGTAGCGCCAAGACGGTTGAGGGGTGTTGGAAGAAATGAGGCGTTGGCGTTTCCTGGAACACCCCTCATCCGACCTCGCTTCGCGAGGCCACCTTCTCCCACAAGGGGAGAAGGAAGAGGCGCATGTGGACTATTCCCGCGAAATAATTTCCTGGCCGCCAATCACCAGCCTGAGGCCGAGATCGCCGGCCCTGCGACGGGCGAGGAAGCGGGGACGACGCGTGGTCGAAACCCGACCCTTGCGGCGGTTCTGCGCCGGCAATGTCTTGATGGCGGCGCCAAGCGATTCCTCCAGCGTGCGGGCGATGCCGTCCGATTCGATCAGAAGCATCGGCAGGCGGTAGGCAGCGGCCCAGGCGCGCCAGTCGGCGGCGACATCCTCGAGATCGTCGGCCACCAGCAGCGGCACCGACAGCATCGGATCATTGTGCAGAAGCTCCAGCGTCACCGTGACATTGCCATCCGGATCCTCCATCGCGCGGGCGGCCACGCCACGAAACGCGTTGGCAGGCAGAGCGATGAACGCCGGCACGCCGCTCATCTCCAGCATGCGGCGAATGACGGCGCCACGGTGGTCGATGGTGAAGGTAACGTCGCCATAATCGTCGCGCGTGGCGTAGCTCACCACCTGCGGCAGGCGGAATGGGTCGAGGCGCATGTTGCGCCCGGCCCAGACTGGCTTCAGTCCAGTGTTCATATTGTGCCTTTCCTGTCTCTCCTGAGAGCCGGTCTTCCGGTTCTCCGGGCCGGTTTTTCCAGCCTCGTTGTGGGGAAACGTTAGCGCGGGCTTCTTATCGCAGCGCTTAAGAAAGTCGGTTAAATTTTGCTGATCTCAAAGGGATGGTTATCGGAATGCGACCATTCACAAGACATCGAAAGGATCAGATAACCTTACCGGGATTCATAATACCGGCCGGGTCGAAGGCCGTCTTCACCCTGCGCATCAATTCGATCGCCATCGGCGGCGCCGTCGCGATCAATTCATCGCGCTTCAGCTGGCCAATGCCGTGCTCGGCCGAAATCGAGCCGTGGAAGCTGCGCACGACATCATGCACGGCCTTGTTCATGGCGTGGTAGAGCCCGAGAAACGCTTCGTCATCGCCGCCGAGCGGCCGGGAGATATTGTAGTGGAGATTGCCGTCGCCCATGTGGCCGAAACAGACCTCGCGCGCGCCCGGGCTGACCGATTGCACGGCGCCGGCCGCTTTTTCGATGAATTGCGGGATGGCCGCCACCGGCACCGAGATGTCGTGCTTGATCGAGGCGCCTTCGGGCTTCTGCGCCTCGGGCAGCACCTCGCGGAAATTCCAGAAGGCATCGCCCTGCGTGATGCTCGCCGCAATCACCGCATCGCCGACGATCTCCTGTTCGAGGCCGGCTGAGAGCACCTCTTCGATCAGGGCCCTCGCATCCTCCGCCGAGCGGCCCGAAGAAAGCTGCATCAGCACATACCACGGCCAATCCCCGGACAGCGGCCGCACGACGCCTGGCGCGTGCAGAAGCGTAAAGTCGTAGGGCCTCTGGCCGATCAGTTCGAACGCGGTGAGCGCGGCACCGGCGCGATCCATCGCCAGGCTGAACAGGGACAGTGCCGCCTCAGGTGACGACAGGCCGGCAAAGGCCACCTCGCGCCCCTTGGGCTTAGGGAAAAGCTTGAGCACGGCGGCGGTGATGATGCCGAGCGTGCCCTCCGCGCCGACAAACAGGTTCTTCAGATCGTAGCCGGTGTTGTCCTTCTTCAGCTTGCGCAGATCATCGAAGACCTCGCCAGTCGGCAGCACCACTTCGACGCCGAGACAGAGCTCGCGCGCATTGCCATAGGCAAGCACACCGGTACCGCCGGCGTTGGAAGAGAGATTGCCGCCGATCTGGCAGGAGCCTTGCGCAGCAAGCGACAGCGGAAACAGCCGGTCGGCGGCGTCGGCCGCTTCCTGCAGCGTCTGCAGGATGACGCCGGCCTCGACGGTGACCGTGTTGGACAGGATGTCGATCTCGCGGATGCGGTTCAGCCGCGACAGCGACAGCACGATCTCGCGGCCGGACATATCCGGCACCTGCGCGCCGACCAGCCCGGTGTTGCCGCTTTGCGGCACGACCGGCGTTCCCGTCTCGGTCGCCAGCCGCATGATGCGGCTGACCTCGTCGACGCTGCCGGGCCTCAGCACCAGCGCCGTTCGGCCATGCCACAGGCCGCGCCTTTCGGTGAGGTAGGGCGCGATGTCCTGCTGGTCGCGAAGCGCATATTTGTCGCCGACGATGACCGCAAAGCGGTCGATGAGGGCGGGGTCGATATCCCGGGATATGTCGTTCATAGCTGGAAACTATGGCCCTGCGTCGATCTTGTCACGAGGGGCGGCGGCGCGCGAAAGCCGGTCGTTGATCGCCTCGCCCAGCCCGTCGAAGGGGATCGGCTCGACCGCGATTGTCTTGGCGCCGCTGCGATCGAGATCCTGCATGTGGGCAAAGAGGTTGGCTGCGGCCTCGCGCAGGTCGCCGGTCTCGGACAGGTTGCGCAAGGCGGCAGCGCCCTGCCAGCCTTCGGCACGGCGGGGGCCGAACGCCAGCAAGGCTTCGCCCTTTGCGACTTTTGCGGCGTTGACCCGCACCGCAGCACCAGGCGCGTAATGCGAGGCGAGCATGCCCGGCGCCTCGATGCCCGCCGCACCGCGCGACAGCTTCACGCCGGCGGCCGCTTCGATCTCCTCGGCGGCAATGCCTCCCGGTCGCAGCAGCCGCAGCTTTCCACCCTCGATCTTCACGATCGTCGATTCGAGCCCGACCGACGTCGCGCCGCCATCGACCACCAGCCTGATTCTGGAACCGAGATCGGCCGCCACGGCCTCGGCCGTCGTGGCGCTGATCCTTCCTGATGAATTGGCGCTGGGCGCCGCAAGCGGGCGTCCGAGCCTGGCGATCAGCTCGCCGCCAAAGCCTTTCGGCATGCGCAGCGCGATCGTATCGAGCCCAGCGGTGACCAGCGGATGAATGCCGTTGCCAGGCCGCTGCGGCAGCACCAGCGTCAGCGGTCCCGGCCAGAATGTCTGCGCCAGTCTTTTCGACAGCGGATCGAACAGCGCGAGGCGCGCGGCCATCGCCAGATCGGCGACATGGGCGATCAGCGGGTTGAAGCGCGGCCGCCCTTTGACCTCGAAGATGCGCGCCACGCCCACGCCATTGGTGGCGTCGGCGGCCAGCCCGTAGACGGTTTCCGTCGGAATGGCGACGACATCGCCGCCTTCGAGCAGCGCCAGCGCCCGCTCCATCGCCTCGCCGGCGGCAAGTATCTCAGCCACTCTCATCACCTTACAGATGCGGGACCTCACAGATGTGGGTGCGTAATACGGTGACGTTTACGGGGCAAGTCCGGGTGTAGCGAATTATCAAATCGCTAAAATGGTAGCTTTCCTCGCAATCCCGCATCAATTCCCGGACGATATGGTGCCGACTTGTTGGGCAAGGGGAACTATCATGGTCTGGGTGCGTATCCTGGCACCGCTTGGTCTCACTCTGGCGGCGGGCGGAGCACAGGCTTCGTCATTCGTTGTTCTCGGTGCACCATCCTCGACGCCATCCGTCGTCAGGCTTGGCGCGCCTGAAGCGGTGAAGATGGCTGGGAGCTCCTCGACGCCATCGATCGTGGCGCTCGGCGAACCAGTGCCCGACGTCACCTATGAAAAAGTTGCTGCGATCCCGAGCCAGCCCAAGCCCGAGCATGATTTCATGCAAAGCCCGATGATCATTCGCGGCGGCATCGTCGGCGACGCCTTCGCAAAGCCGGCCCCCAGCGTCGCACCTGCCGCGACAACCGCTGCCGCAGCACCTGGGGCGGCCACCAGATCCGACAAAAAGATAAGTGCAACGAACAGCCCGCCTGAGCCCGCAACGCCGCAACCGACGCCCATTCCCGAGATTGACCAGGCCAGATAGCCGTTCGAGGCCAGGACGACGCTCGCGCGCCGCCCGGTTCATTGAGTAAAATTCCGTCGCCTGAAAAACCTCAGGCCGCGACTTCTTCGTCCGCGTCGGCAGCGGCGACCTCGTCGAGGGTCGTTTCGGAAGCGGACGCAACAGTCTCGGCAGGAGTTTCTTCTGTCACTTCGATGTCGCGAGCGGAATTCATGGAAGCCTCCGTGGTGTTGGGGAACATGTTCCCTATGCCACGCAGAGATCATCGTCATATGACTGTAAGCCGGCACGAATCGGCTATTGGGAAAGAAATATTTTCCCAAGCCTCAGCCGGCGATTTTCGAGAAATCCGCAACCTGGTCGGTGGCTGCCCGGATGCGTGCCAGCAGTGCCAGACGATTGGCGCGCACAGCCAGGTCCTCATCATTCACGAGAACGCGTTCAAAGAATGAATCAACCGGTTCACGCAGCGCGCTAAGCGCCAGCATGGCGGCGGAAAAGTCTTCGTTTTGAATCGCTTGGCCGGCTTCTCTCTCGGCCTGATTCACCGCTGCAAACAGCGCTTTCTCGGCCTCTTCCCGGAATAGAGCCGGCTCAACACGTTCGGCGATCGTCGTTTTCTTCTTCTCCTCGGCAGCCAGGATATTGGCCGCACGCTTGGTGCCGGCAAGCAGGTTCTTGCCGTCCTCGGTGTCGAGGAACGTGCCAAGTGCTTGGACGCGGCGGACGATTTGAAGGAGATCGTCGTTGGACGATTGGCCAAATTCCCCCCTTGAGGGGAAGATGCCCGGCAGCGCAGAGGGGGTCGTCTCGCGTGGGTCGGCGACCCCCTCTGCCGCCTTCGGCGACATCTCCCCCTCAAGGGGGGAGATCAGGCGCGAGCCAGCTGACAACACCGCGTCAATCAGGTCGTGCCGCGCACCCTGGTCGCGGAGATAGACCTTCAGGCGGTCGTGGAAGAAGGCGAGGAGATCGGAGCGGTAGATTTGTTCCGCCTTCCCTTCCAGCGTTGTAACGGCATTCTTATCAAGATAGTTCGCCCACTCATAGGCGCTTCCGAAGATGGGTGTGAGCGCCAATCGGATACCGTTCTCGACCAGAATCCTCACCACCCCCAGCGCCGCCCTCCTCAGCGCATAGGGATCTTTTGACCCCGTCGGCTTTTCGTCGATCGCCCAGAAGCTGACCAGCGTGTCAAGCTTGTCGGCGAGCGCCACGGCCACGGATACCTGATCGGTGGGCACGCGGTCGGACGGGCCCTGCGGCTTGTAGTGTTCTTCTATCGCTGCGGCGGCGGATGGATGCTCACCTTGCAGCAGCGCATATTTGCGGCCCATGGCGCCCTGCAATTCCGGGAACTCGCCGACCACCTCGGTGGTGAGATCGGCCTTGGCCAGAACGGCGGCACGGCGAGCCAGCGCGGTAATCTCCCCCCTTGAGGGGGAGATGTCGCCGAAGGCGACAGAGGGGGTCGGCACGTCCTGACGCGACGCCCTATCGCGGACAGAGGATGCCGGCGTTTCACGCGCAGCTACCCCCTCTGGCCTGCCGGCCATCTCCCCCTCAAGGGGGGAGATGCAACTCGCTACGATCGGCGCCAACTCCTCAGCAAGCCGCGCAATCCGCTCAACCCGCTCACCCTGCGTGCCGAGCTTGGCGTGGAAGGTGACGCCGAGATGGTCGAGGCGGGCCATGCGCTGGTCGAGCGGCTTTTTGAGATCGAGCCCGAACTTTTCCGCCGATGCCTGCAACTGGTCGAGGTCAGGCAGGTCGCCCTGGTCGGTCTTCCAGAAATAGAGCGCGTCGGAGAGACGGGCGCGCACCACCTTGCCGTTACCGTAAGCGATCTCCTTGCCACCGTCGCTTGCTTCGATGTTGGCGGTCAGGATGAAGCGGTTGGAAAGCTCTTCACCGGCGCCATGCGGCCGCGTCACGAAGCACTTCTGGTTGGCGCGGATGGTCAGCCGGATCACCTCGGCCGGAATGGCGAGAAAGTCCTGCTCGAATTCGCCCATCAGCACGACAGGCCATTCGACCAAGCCTGACACTTCCTCGAGCAGCCCCTCGTCCTCGACCAGATCGAGCCCGTTGGCGAAAGCGAGATTCCTGGCGTCGGAAAGGATGATCTCCTTGCGCCGGTCGGCATCGAGCACGACCTTCGCCGCCTCCAGCTTGGCGGCATAGTCGTCGAAGCGGCGCACGGTGATCGCGCCCGGCGCGTGAAAACGGTGGCCGAAGGTGACGTTGCCCGAGCGGATGCCGTCGATCTCGAAATCGACCACCACCGGCTCCTCGGTCTCCGGGCCGAAGGTGCAGAGGACGGATTGCAGCGGCCGCACCCAGCGCAAGGATCCGGGTTTCGCCGAGGCCGGCCCCCAGCGCATCGATTTCGGCCATGGAAAGCCGCGGATGATGCCCGGCACCAGTTCGGCGATGATTTCTTCCGCCGCCCGGCCCGGCTTGGAGATATGGGCGACATAGAAGTCGCCCTTCTTCGGATCGGCATGGACATGCGCCTCGGCGACCGAGGAAAGGCCGGCCTTGTGCAGAAAACCTTGCACCGCCTGTTCGGGCGCCTTGGTCGAGGGTCCCTTGATCTCCTCGCTTATGTCCTTCGAGCGCGCCGTCACGCCGCGAATGTCGAGCGCCAACCGGCGCGGTGTCCAATATTCGCGCGCCGCCTCATAGGTCAGCCCGGCCTCGACCAAACCGTCCGTCATCACCTTCTTCAGGTCGCCCGCCGCCTTGCGCTGCATGCGCGCGGGAATCTCTTCCGAACGGAGTTCTAAAAGCAGGTCGGGCATTGATTGTGCTCACGCGGCAAAATGGTCCGGGCGGGCATAGCAACTCGGCTGGCCGCTGTCACCCTTCCCCATGCGATCGGCGCATCTACCGACGATTTCCAAAAAATTCCGCTGCCTGTCGGGCCGAAGCGGGGCTATCCGTCCTTGGGTCAAAGATTTCCATGAACCGAACGCAGCGCTGAAGCGACCAACGCTCAGGCAGAGAACTATTGGCTGAACGACCATGAAGACGGCATCGACATTCCTACAGATCCTCGCGCTCAGCGCCTGTTTCGCAGCCCAGGCTCATGGGACGTTCGCGATGCCTGGCGTTAGACAAGCGCTGCGGACTATGGCTGGCTCCAGCGGCCAAGGCGTATTGCCAATCAGCGCTTCAGTCGAAATCGCAAATAGCCTCTGGAGCTAAGCCGCCAGCCCGCCAGCCTGCGTCAGCAAAAACGCCTCGCCGCAGGCTTTCGCCAGATTGCGTACCCGCAAGATGTAGCTCTGCCGCTCGGTGACGGAAATCACGCCGCGCGCGTCGAGCAGGTTGAAGACGTGGCTGGCCTTGATGCACTGGTCGTAGGCGGGGAATACCAGGCGGTGGTTCCCCTCCCCCTTGGGGGGAGGGTGGCCAGACGAAGCCTGGCCGGGAGAGGTCGCTCGAGCAGTGCTCGACGTCCTACCTGCAGTGCCTTCTGAGGCAACCCCTTCTGCCCGCTTCGCGGGCATCTCCCCCTCGAGGGGGGAGAAAGGCGCGCCGGCGTCGAGCAGCGCCTTGCACTCAGCTTCGGCGTCCTCGAAATGCCGGAGCAGCATCGCCGTATTGGCGAATTCGAAATTGTGCCGGGAATATTCCTGCTCGGCCTGCAGGAAAACGTCGCCATATGTCACCTTGTCGGCGCCGTCGCGGCCGTTGAAGTTGAGGTCGTAGACATTGTCGACGCCCTGCACATACATGGCCAGCCGCTCCAGCCCGTAGGTGAGTTCGCCCGCCACCGGCGCGCATTCGATGCCGCAGACCTGCTGGAAATAAGTGAACTGCGACACTTCCATGCCGTCGCACCAGCACTCCCAGCCCAGCCCCCAGGCGCCGAGCGTCGGGCTTTCCCAGTCGTCCTCGACGAAGCGGATGTCATGCAGAAGCGGATCGACGCCGATGGCCGCCAGCGAGCCGAGATAAAGCTCCTGCAGATTGGGCGGGTTCGGCTTAAGGATCACCTGGTATTGGTAATAGTGCTGCAGCCGGTTCGGGTTCTCGCCGTAGCGCCCGTCCTTGGGCCGGCGCGAAGGCTGCACGTAGGCCGCGTTCCAGCGCTTTGGCCCGAGCGCGCGCAGTGTCGTCGCCGGATGGAACGTGCCGGCGCCGACTTCCATGTCATAGGGCTGGAGAACGACGCAGCCATAGTCCGCCCAGTAGTTATGCAAGGTCAGGATCAGCCCCTGGAACGAGCGGCTGGGATGCATATGGGCTGGGATATCAACGGTCACGGCGGCCTCGACGGAGCGGCGGGATGCGGCACCGGTTGGATGAGGCCGCATGATCTTGTCCGAAAAGTCTGCAACTTTTCGGGATCAGGCTCTAGAGCGCCGCCCGCCAAGCGTCAAGGCGAAGGGTCAGCCCTTCGGCGCGGGCGCCGGTTCCGGCTTGACCTTCGGGGTTTCCTGCGCAGTGTTGGATTCGATCGGCGGCAGGCCCTTCAGCAGTTTCTGCTGCAAGGCGGCGAGCACGTCGGGATCCGGCTTCAGGTCGCGGGCCTGGTTCCACTGGAAGGTGGCTTCCAGCCTGCGGCCGACGCGCCAATAGGCATCGCCGAGGTGATCGTTCAGCACCGGATCTTCCGGCTTCAGCGACACGGCGCGTTCCATTTCGCGCACAGCGTCTTCAAACCTGCCCATGCGGAAATAGGCCCAGCCCAGCGAATCGACGATGTAGCCGTCGCTCGGCCTGAGGTCGACGGCCTTCTGGATCATCTGAAGGCCTTCCTCGAGGTTGATGTTCATGTCCACCCAGGAATAGCCGAGATAGTTCAGAACCTGCGGCTGGTCGGGGAACAATTCCAGCGCCTTGCGAAAATTCGGCTCGGCCTTGGGCCACTCCTTCAGCCGCTCATAGGCGATGCCGCGCTGGTAGAAAATATTCCAGTCAGCGCGGGTCGGGGTCTTCAGCATCGCTGCCGCCTTGTCATAGAGACCGGCCGCGGAGCGGAAATCCTCCTTTGAGGCATAGACGCCACCGAGCGCCTGATAGGCACGCATGTCGTCGGGATGCGCTTGGACGAGGGCCTTCAGATGGGCGATGGCCTCGTCATAGCGGTCGAGATCGGCAAGGTTGAGGCCGAGCTGCAGTTCCGAAAGCGCCTTCAGTGGCGAACTGGCCGGGATGCGGCGATAGAAGGCGATGGCGCCCTCGCCGTCCTTCAACTGCTCGGAAACGGCGGCGAGTTGGACAAGGGCCGCGTCGCTGTCGGGCCGCAGTGCCAGGGCATATTGCAGATAGAGGCGAACGAACGGCTCGCCGCCACCGCGATTGAGCGCGGTGGCGAGATCGAGCAGAATTTCCGAGGCGCCGTCGGACGCGCCTACAACGAAGGGTTCGACCTTCTCGCCCTTGGTGATCTTGTCGCGAAGCGCTGATATCTCGACCTTGCCGGGGGCAAATGCCTCGGCCTGATCGAGCACGGACAGCGCCTTGTCTTCGTCGCCCTTGCGGGCAAGGAAGGAAGCATAGGCCTGCGCATTGCGCATCCAGGTTTCGGGCGCCGCACTACCGGTCGCGGTGTCCTGCAGCGTCGCGGCATAGATGGCATCCGCCTTTTCTGGCAGGCCCGAAGCGTCGGCGATCAGCGCGCGATGGAAGGATTTGAAGAGGCCGAACCAGTCCGGACCCTGCAGCCTGTCGATGGAGGCCATCGCCTCGCTGGCGTCGCCGCCGCCCTGTTTGGCCCAGCCGGTCATGACGCCGGAGATCAGCCGGTCGAGATCGGATTCGAGCGAAAGCTTGAGCCAGTATTCGGCCTTGGTGAAATCCTTTTTGTGAAAGGAGCCGACAGCCAGCGCCAGGCGCGAGAACCGCTCGACGTCGGGAACCGTCTTGAGCTTGTCGGCATAGACCAGGGATTCTTCGAAGCGCCCTTGCGCGATCAGCGACAGCATCAGGCTTTGCTGCAACGACGTATCACCGGGAGCGAAGGCGAGCGCCTGCTTGTAGTAGGCGATGGCGCTGTCGAGATCATTGTCGCCTTCGGCGACCCGCGCGGCAAGATAGGCCCCCGAGAACGACGTGATATTGACTGGCTCGGTGGTCTCTTTGGCATAGGCAGGCAGACCGGAGATCGCCATGCCCGTCAAAACTGCCAGCCCTGTCAGCCAGCGCGCACATCCTTGCCGCATCGTATCCCTTTCAGTCAAAGCCGCGTCAGCGGGATCGCCGTAGACTCGATCTTTTCCAGGCAAAGGATGGCCTTTTTGGGGTCATGCTTCAACCCGCCCGAATTCACAATCGGGTCATGCGATTAAAAACCACGCTAGGAGCGCCCAACTGCGACCGTCGACCGCGCTTTGCCGGCCTGGCGGGCCGCCGGCCTGTCCTGCTGCAGGAACGGCACCCCGATGCCGTAAGCGATCCGTAAGCGGCGGGCGTCGAAAATTTCCGCAGCGGAATGATGCGTGGAACCGTGCAGATGGATGCTGTTGCTTCGCCCAGGAAGATGCCGATGCTGGAAATGCCGCAGGACGAGCAGACCTTCGCCATTGTCGATCGAATCTACGAAGCGGCGTTCGCGGCCGAGCTGTGGCCGGAGGTATTGGCAGCGGCAAGCGCGATCTCCCGCTCGGCAAACGGCGCGATCTTTGTAGTCAGCGATCACTCGCCGGTACGCGCCATCACCGAAGCGCATGTCCAGACCTTGCTCGATGAGTTCATGGAGGGGGATACCTGGAAGTTTTCCAAGAGCGTGCAGCGGATGTGCAGCGCGCACCTGGCAAGTTTTGTACGGGTCGACGATTTCATGACCGGCGAGGAGATCGAGCGCGATCCCGCCCGCAAAGGTGCAACGGCATTTGGCATCGGGTCGCATGTATGCACATCCATCGCCATGCCTGGCGGCGAGCGTGTCCTTTTTGTCTTCCAGCGCTGGCTGAAGGACGGGAGTTACGATCAGGCCGCAATCGATCTGTTGAACGGACTGCGTCCGCATCTCGCACGGGCCGGCCTTGTCGCCGGGCGCCTGAGTCTGGAACGGGCCAGGACCGCCGTATCCATTCTGAGGGAAATCGGGCTGCCGGCTGCAATCATGAGTGGATCGGGCCGCGTGCTGACGGCCAATCCGCTTTTCGAAGACATGGCCGACGTCTTCCTTCCCACGGCCCATGCCGGCATGGCGATTGCCGATGAACCGGCAAACGCGCTTTTCCAGCAGGCCATCGCGCAGAACCGGGATAACCGCGTCGTGCGGTCCATCCCCGTCGCTGCCATCAAGGGGCGGTCCGCGCTGGTCGTTCACCTGTTGCCGCTGCGCCGCGCCGCGCATGATATTTTTTCGGGCGCGGACATTCTCGTTGCGGCAACCGCAGTCGGCATCGGCGCGACTGTTCCATCGCCCAATATCCTTTCAGGCCTGTTCGACCTGACGCCGGCAGAAGCCCGGCTCGCCGTCGAGCTTGCCTCGGGCCTTTCGTTGCAGGAGGCGGCCATGGAAATCGGCATCGCCGTCAAATCGGCCCGCACCTATCTCGAGCGAGTCTTCCGGAAGACCGAAACTAGCCGTCAGAGCCAGCTCGTGGCGCTGCTGAAGAGCACGTGGTCGTTTTCGTGATCTCGACATGCCCATGAGTATCTGCTGATCTGCCCGGGAATTCCGTGCAGATTTCCGGCGCCGGTCGATGAAGCTCAGGCCCCCTGGATGAGTCTTGCGTCCAGCGACTGCATTGCCACGGTGATCAGAGCGTGCAGCCGCTCTTTCGGCACGCCGTCGCGCGCCTGCACCGAGAGACCGTGCATGAGCGTCGCGTAGTAATCGCCCAACGTTTCGGCATCCGTATCCGGCTTCAGCTCTCCGTCTCGAACGCCCTGCTTCAGTCGCTCGACGATCGATGCGGTGCGGGCCAGGCGATGCTCCGCCAGCCAGTGGAGCACACTGTCGTTTTCAACGGCGCAGTTGGTCGCGGCCGACACCACCATGCAGCCCTGCGGCCACCCCGGCCTGGTGTAGGTCTCGACGGCTTCTCGCAACATCCGCTCGATGACCCGCCGGGCCGTCGGTTCCTCGGCCAGCGCGCGGGTGGCGAAGCCGCCTTCATTGGCCTCGTAAAGCGCCACCGCCTCGCGAAACAGGTCCTCCTTCGAGCCGAAAGCGGCATAGATGCGCGGCGAAGCCAGACCGAGCGCCGACACGAGATCGGCCATCGAGGTGCCCTCATAGCCGCGCGTCCAGAAGGCGTCGCGGGCCTTCTCCAGCGCCTGGTCCCGATCGAACTCCCTTGGCCTTCCCGCCATTGCGATCTCCATTTTTTATCGATCAACAAATAATCCGCTTGACTTCGGATTGCAAACCCAATTCTTTGTCGATCGATAAAGAATCGTCGACATGGAGATTGACATGAGTTCACTCGATCAGGGCGCGCCGTTCGCCGGGGCAACAGGGGTCGGCGCGAAGCGCGGCGCCACGCTGGCATTGCTCGCTTTCGCGCAGCTCATCATCGCACTCGACCTCAACATCGTCTTCGTGGCGTTGCCGGAAATCGGTGACGGGCTGGGCTTTTCGGGCCAGACCCTGCAATGGGTGGTCAGCGCCTACACCGTGTTCACCGGTGGCTTCCTGCTGTTCGGCGGTCGGGCCGCCGACCTGATCGGCCAGCGCCGCGTTTTCATCTTCGCGCTTTGGCTCTATGCGATTTCGTCCCTGGTCGGCGGCCTCGCCTGGTCGCCGCAAGTCATCATCGCGGCACGTGCGGTGCAAGGCATCGGCGCCGCGTTCCTGTTCCCGGCCACGCTGTCGCTGATCAACCGCCTGTTTGCCGAGGGGCCGGAGCGCAACCGGGCGCTTGCGGTCTGGGGCGGCGCCGGAGCGAGCGGCCTGACGCTCGGCTCGCTGGCGGGAGGGCTTCTCACCAGCGCCTTCGGCTGGCCCTCCGTCTTCTATGTCAACGTGCTTTTGGCCGGGGTCGCCATCGTCGCGGCTTTCGCCATCATTCCGCGTGACGGCAAGCGGCACGAACACCGCAGCTTCGATCTGCCGGGCGCGCTGGCCGTCACCACCGGCGCGACCTTGCTCGTCTTCACGCTGGTTCAAGGGCCCGAATATGGCTGGTGGTCGACTGCGATCATCGCCAGCACCTTGCTGGCGGTAATTTTCCTGACCACCTTCGCGGTGATAGAGGCCAGGAGCGCCGATCCGCTGATGCCGCTGCGCCTGTTCCACACCCGCAGCCTCGTCGCCGGCATGACGATCACCTTCCTCTACATGGGGACTTTCGGGGCGCTGCCTTACTTCCTCACCGTGCTGCTGCAGAACGTGCATGGTTTCACCGCCTTGCAGACCGGCTTGGCGTTCCTGGTGCCATCCATCGCCATCGCGGCCGGCACCCAGGTCGGCGAACGTCTGGCAACGCGTTTTTCGACACGCGCGACGCTGGTCGGCGGCATGGTCGTCGGCGCGATCGGGACGGCCCTGATGGTATCCGGTGCAGACGCCGACAGCTTCTATCTGTCCCTCGTACCCGGCTTGATCATCTCCGGCGTTGGACAAGGCATCGTCTGGACTGCCATGTGGATCGCCGCCGCCTCGGGTGTTTCCCATGACGAGCAAGGTGTCGCATCGGGGATGGCTTCCACCATGCTCAATGTCGGCAATGCGATCGGCATGGCGGTGTTGATCGCGATTGCCAACCGCCATGTCGGCGGATTGACGGGCGGTGCCTTGAAGATCGCCGTCGCCGACGGCATTCAGGTCGCCTTCTGGCTCGCTGCGGCAGGCATCGTTTTCAGCCTGCTCGCCGCAATGGTTCTTCCGGGGAAACCAAGATGAGGGGGCAGGGCGCCGTGCCGGCCAAATGTCGGCGATGCCTTTCAGTTCACCCGGCTGATGCAGAAATCGATGACGTCGATCAGCGCCGATTTCTGCGGCGTCGCTTCAAGCGGCGCCAGCGCGTCGCGGGCGATCTCGCCGAAATGGCCGGCGCGCCCGATAGTGTCAGCGATCGCGCCGTGGCGAGTCATCAATCCGATCGCCTTTTCCAGCCCGGCGTCGTCGGTGAAATTGTCCTCGATGGCGCGCTTCCAGAAGGTGCGCTCGGCCTTGGTCCCGCGCCGGTAGGCGAGAATCACCGGCAGCGTAACTTTGCCTTCGCGGAAGTCGTCGCCGACATTCTTGCCCAGATCCTTGCTGGTGCCGCCATAATCCAGCGCATCGTCGATCAGCTGGAAGGCAAGGCCGAGATTCATGCCATAGGAGCGCAGCGCCGCGCGATCGTTTCGCGTCGCCTGGGCGATAACTGGACCGACCTCGGCGGCGGCCGAGAACAGGGCCGCGGTCTTGGCCTTGATCACCGCGAAATGCTCATCCTCCGTGGTTTCGAGGTTCTTGGCAGCGGCGAGCTGCATTACCTCGCCCTCGGCAATGATCGAGGCGGCGCTGGACAGGATGTCGAGCGCTTCCAGCGAACCGACATCGACCATCATGCGGAAAGCCTGGCCAAGCAGGAAATCGCCGACCAGCACGCTCGCCTGGTTGCCCCAGATCATCCGGGCGGTCTTATTGCCGCGCCGCATGCCGCTCTCGTCAACGACATCGTCGTGGAGGAGCGTGGCGGTGTGCATGAACTCGACTGATGTGGCGAGCTTGACATGGCCCTCGCCGGAATAGCCGAACATCTGGGCTGAAGCGAGCGTCAGCATCGGCCTCAGCCGCTTGCCGCCCGACGAGATCAGGTGGTTGGCAATCTCCGGGATCATCTCGACGTCGGAACCGGCCTTCGACAGGATCAATTTGTTGACGCGCCCCATATCGGCCGCCGTCAGGTCGATGAGATCCTTTATGGAGGCGGCTTCCCGCTTCCCGTTTTCGATGTTGAGAACGACACCCACCACAAACACTCCCGTCTATAAGTCATGCGCACGGACGGCACCCTGATCCCGCCACAGACTCTAGGGCGCTATCCACAGGCACGGCAAGAGGCGATTTGGCGCGGTCGAGGTGGCGACGGGAGCCACCCACATTTACATAGACGCTGCAACCTGCGAGTTTCGTCCGATGATAGAGCTTATCCGCACCAACGATGCCGTGATCATCTCCTTTGTCGAATCGCTGATGCGCGATGCCGGCATCGGCTGTTTCGTCGCCGACCAGAATATGAGCGTGCTCGACGGTTCGATCGGCATCCTGCCCCGGCGCATCATGGTCGATGCCGACCAGGCCGATGCGGCGCGGCGCATCCTGACGGATGCCGGCATCGCCAACGAGATGCGCCAGACATAATGTCCGCGGCGCGCGCCACCCTTGTCCAGGACACGCCGGCCCATACGGTCGATGCCTTCCATCGCGGGCGGTTCTGGCTTGTGCAGCCGAAACAGGCCGGCCATCGCGCCGGTATGGACGCCATGATGCTGGCGGCCTCCGTGCCGTCCGCCTTCGCCGGGCGCCTTGCCGATTTCGGCGCGGGTGCCGGTGCCGCAGGCCTAGCCGTGCTGTCGCGCTGTCCTGATGCCGAGGCCGTGCTCATCGAACGGTCTCCGGAGATGGCTGCCTTCGCCGCAACGACGCTTGCCCACCCCGGCAATGCGCATCTCAACGACCGCGCCTCGGTGCTCGCCGCCGACGTCGCGCTGTCGGGCCAAGCGCGAACAGCCGCCGGGCTTGCCGACAATTCCTTCGATTTCGTCATCATGAACCCGCCCTTCAATGCCGCCGAGGATCGCGCCACGCCCGACCCGCTCAGGAAGGCGGCGCATGTTATGGAAGATGGGCTGTTCGACAGCTGGATCCGAAGTGCAGCTGCTGTGGTCAGGCCGCGCGGTGGTCTTGCCGTGATTGCTCGGCCAGATCAGCTCGGCGCCATCCTCGATGCGATATTAGGCCGCTTCGGCGACGCCGAGATGCTGGCCGTCCACCCTCGCCCCGAGGCAGTGGCGATCCGCATTGTCGTCAGGGCAATACTCGGCGCACGCGGAAAACTGTCGATCCGCCCGCCGCTGATGCTGCATGCACAATCGGGCGACGGCCCAACCGAGCGGACCGAGATGATCAACAACGGGCTGGCTTCGCTGTTCGGCGACTGAGCCTTTTTCTACCGGCCGGCGGCGCGGCATTGCCGTTGGCCGGCGAATCCCTACATGCCTTCAAGCCAATCGAGCGGAGACCCCGTGAAACGCTTCCTGAATCGCCTGTTGCCGAAATCCTGGCGTTCCGACATCGTCGTTATTCCCGTCATCCGGCTGCACGGCACCATCATGCCCGGCGGCGGCCAGTTCCGTCCGAGCCTGTCGCTCGCGTCCACTGCCGGCCCTATCGAGAAGGCGTTTTCCTTCGATGCGCCCGTGGTCGCCATTTCGATCAATTCGCCGGGCGGCTCGCCGGTGCAGTCGCGGCTGATCTTCAGACGCATTCGCGACCTGGCGACCGAGAAGAACAAAAAGGTTCTGGTCTTCGTCGAGGACGTGGCGGCTTCGGGCGGCTACATGATCGCGATCGCCGGCGACGAGATCTTTGCCGATCCGTCGTCCATCGTCGGTTCGATCGGCGTGGTGTCGGCCTCGTTCGGCTTTCCCGAACTGTTGAAGAAGATCGGCGTCGAGCGCCGCGTCCATACTGCCGGCCAGAACAAGGCGGTGCTCGATCCGTTCAAGCCCGAGAAAAAGGAAGATATCGAGCGGTTGAAGGCGCTGCAGCTCGATGTCCACGAGACCTTCATCGACCTCGTCAAGGACCGGCGCGGTCCCAAGCTCAAGGACGACCCGGACCTGTTCACCGGCTTGTTCTGGACCGGCAAGAAGGGGCTGGAACTCGGCCTTGTCGATGCGCTCGGCGATATGCGCAGCGTGCTGAAGACCCGTTTCGGGCCCAAAACCCAGCTCAAACTGATCACGGCGCCGCGCGGCCTGTTCGGCCGCTTCGGCTGGTTCGGCTCGAGCAGAGGGGGTTTTTCGGCGCCCGATATCGCCGCTGCTGCCGCAAGCGGCGTGATCGATGCGGCGGAAGAGCGCGCGCTGTGGGCGCGCTTCGGGCTTTGAAAAACCGGCAAAAGCGTCTAACTTAAGAGCTTGACCGACCCGACCGGCCACCGCAGCCGGCCTTGCGAGGAAGGAGATTGACATGCCGCAGATCATTTTCTTCATCGCAGTCGGCCTGCTCGCCTATTTCGGCTATCGCTCCTTCATCAGGGAAGCCGAGCGCGTGACGGCCAAGATACGGCGCACCGAAAAACAGGCTACCAACGGCACAATGGGCACGCTGGTCAAGGACCCGAAAACCGGCGAATACCGTCTGGCCAAGGACTGACATCATCTCTCTCGCAACTGACACAGCGGATTCCGGCATCACCGTTCGGGCATTGCATGCGCATGCCAAGATAAATCTCGCGCTTCACGTCACCGGCAGGCGCGCCGATGGCTATCACATGATCGAGAGCCTGGCGGTGTTCACGCGCTTCGGCGACAGGGTCGAGATCGAGATTGCCGACAGCGACGGGTTTTCCGTGTCGGGCCGATACGCCTCCGCGGTCCCGCTCGACGCCAGCAATCTGGTCGTGAAAGCGCGCAACGCGTTGCGAGAGCAGGCCGGTCAGCGGCATATGCCGCCGGTCGCCATCAGGCTCGAAAAGAACCTGCCGGTCGCGTCGGGCGTCGGCGGCGGGTCGAGCGACGCCGCAACGGTGCTGCGCGGGCTGGCTGAGACATGGAGACTGGACCTCGACGACGCCGACCTGGCGCGGATCGGCCTCTCGCTGGGCGCCGACGTTCCCATGTGCCTTATGGCAAAGCCATTGATCGCGCGCGGCGTTGGCGACGAACTGTCGGCCGTGCCGGGCTTTCCCGCACTCGGGCTGGTTCTCGTCAATCCCGGCACTGCCATCTCTACGGCCGACGTGTTCAATGCGCTTTCCGATCGCAACAACGAGGGACTGCCGCCGCTGCCGCGCAGCCTCGACTTCCACAGTATACGCAACTGGCTGGAGAGCACCCGCAACGATCTCGAGCCCGCGGCGCGGGCGATCCAACCCGCCGTCGGCAAGGCGCTGTCGGTGCTCAACAAGGCCGGAGCGGGGTTCGCCCGGATGTCCGGTTCCGGCGCAACCTGCTTCGGGCTGTTCGAGACCGGCAATGTCGCCAAGCGCGCGGCCGTCGATATCCGCAGCCGCCATCCCGACTGGTTCGTCGCCGCGACGCGAAGCATGACATCGGAGGCTGACACGCATGGCCAGGATTGACGAGAGCCGCTCCTTCATTCCCGTGCGCATCGCGGTGCTGACCGTTTCCGATACGCGCGGCCTCGCCGACGACAAATCCGGCAAGACGCTGGCCAACCGCATCGTGGAGGCCGGCCATATCCTGGCCGCCCGCGACATCGTCACCGACGACCGCGAAAAAATCCGCGACAAGGTTCTGGGCTGGTCGAGGGACGACGCGATCGATGTCGTCATCACCACCGGCGGCACCGGCTTTACCGGCCGCGATGTGACGCCGGAGGCGCTGGAGCCGATCTTCGAAAAGCGCATGGACGGCTTTTCCGAAGTGTTCCACCGCATTTCCTACGACAAGATCGGCACTTCGACGATCCAGAGCCGGGCGACCGGCGGCGTCGTCAACGCGACCTTCGTCTTCGTGCTACCGGGTTCGCCCGGCGCCTGCAAGGACGCCTGGGACGGCATTTTAAAGCCGCAGCTCGACTACCGGCACATGCCCTGCAACTTCGTCGAGATCATGCCGCGCCTGGACGAACATCTTCGGCGCGGCGGCGACAAGACAAGTTAGGCCAGGTTCCCAAAAGGCTGTTTCGGGCCAAAAAATCAGCGCCAAAAATCAGCGAATAACCGGCTCGCCGTGGAACCGCCGGCGCGAGGGCGGCGAAACGCCGAAGCCGACTTCCATCATCAGCCGCGGGTTGCGCGTCGGCACGGTGCCCATGTGGAAGCCGAACGGATCCTCGACAAAGCCCAAACCTGCCTCGCCGGTCAGCGTAATCGGGCTCTGTGCGCCGTAGACCTTCAGAACCTCTTCCGCGGGATGGCCGACAAGAAGCGTCATCTGATGCTTGAGGATGCGGCGATTATGGCTGCCGCGAACATAGACATGCGGACCGGTCTCGGCATCGACCGGATTGAGATAGAAGAAGAATTTCAGCATCCGCCAATCGTCGAGATCGAAGTGGTATTTGCCAAGCGACGCCAGGTTCTTCTCGGCGTCGGAGACGGAGCTCGTCGGAAAGCTCCACCAGACGCGCGTGGTGATCAGCTTCGCCTGGCTGCCGAGATAATGGGCTGCGATGTTGAGAAGCAGCGGGTCGCGCTGTACGGTAAGCGCAGCGTTGCAGTCGAGAACCCGCTCGAAAAAATGGCCGCTGAGCAAGGGACGGCCGAAGTGCTTCTCGGCCTCGGCATGCTCGGCCGGCAGGAACTCCAGGCGACGGTCGAAATTGCCGAAGCAAGGCGTGCGCTGCGCAAAGCTGGCGATCTCCTCGTGGATCGACTGCGGCAGGGCAAGCCCGGAAAAGAGGCCGTCCGAGCGGAGCGCGCCGACCACCGCGTCACGATCGACGCCGGCGAACATCGTCTCCTCGGCCCTTTGTGCGGATCGAACCGGTTTTGCGCCACGCCAATGCAACCGCCGTGCCGGCATGGTGCGCGCCAGCATGAACATCGGCAGCCATGCCGGATTCTCGCGAAGGTCCGACAGATAGGTCGGAATCCGCACCGCAATGCGGCGCAGCAGGCTGCCGTTTCGGGCAATCGACTCGAGGCTTGCAGCACCGGATTGGTCAGGACTTGAAAGGGTCATCATGGTCCTCAGCTATAAGGGGCGCGTCGACGAAGCGTCGGCCGCTCACCGCTCAGGCGTTACCCAAACCCATCCGCCCGCACAAAGGAATGGTAACCCCCGGCTAGATTTTGTGCAATGCACAATGGAAGGAGTTGTCGCAAACTTTCCGGCAAGCTTGACGGAGCATTAAGGCTCGTTGATTTCGCGACAGCGAGTGTTTCGAGCGAGGTGGAACGAAGAGGTTGCGCACGGTGGAGAACATCGCGACGAAGCGATCAAACCCCGTCGAGAATGACGATCGTCGGCCGGTCGGGCAGGGTCTTCAGCGAAACCGTCAGCGACCGGCCGGAAAGGAATTCCACTGCGAAATCGTCGCCCATCCTACCTGTGAATTCGCTGATCGGAGTCGCATGGCGATGCATCGGCAGGATCATCGAGGAATAGAGCCGCGCGGTGATTTCGGTCATCCGGTCGAGCGACAGCGTCATGCCGCCGTCGATAGGCACCATAAGGATGTCGAGCCGGCCGATGGCGCCGTAATGTGCGTCCTCCAGCCGGTGGTGCAGATGGCCGAGATGGCCGATGCAGAGCCCCGCCACTTCGAAGATGAAGATGGAATTGCCGTCCTTGCCGAGATCGCCGCCATTGCGGATATCCGTCGGCACGTTGCGGATGTAGACATCGTCCACTACAAGGGCGTGCCGCGCCGGACCGCCTTCGGGATTCCAGCCGCGCAGAACATGTTCGATGGCGGGATCCGGATGGTCCGAATAATGGGTGCGGTGGGCCTTGTTCATAGTCACCACGCGCGGCAGCGGGTCAGCGCCGTAGACGCCGGAAAAGTCGGTGGCGATCCTGACGCCGGCAGGCGTCTCGATGATGTAGGTCGAATGGCCGGCATAGGTGATCGTAACGTCGCCGTCGACGAAAGCCTCGGCCAGCGGAGGCGTCTGCGCCTTTGGCGCTGTGAAGCTGGCATAGGTGGCCGACGGCAGCGCTTCGGCGATCGCAACGCATCTCGACGGCGGCGACTCTTCCTGGGCCGACGCGGCGAACGGCCAGAAAGCCAGGGTCAGCAGGACGGCGGCAGATAGGCGGAGCATGACTGCCTCCCGTGGCAGGATCGGCGCTCATGCCACGATAGCGCCAGCAATTGTGATGGCTATCGTCGGGACAGTCACGTTTTCGCGAGCGCCGGAGGGGCTGGTCGTCTGAACGTTTTGTCCCGACTTACGCGACAAATCGCGTGGAATGGGACGCGCCACGGCCCTGCAGCCCCCGATGATATCGTCAGAGATCAGGGCGTCGGACGGAAGACGCCGTTCTCGTCGCGCTTGAGCGGCGCCTTTTGCCGGGAAAGCGGCGCACCAGGCGCTTCGGTGACCGAAACGCCCTCCGTCCAATCGGCGGGTGCAATAGCGATGTAACGCGCATATCCGCCTGACCCGCCAAGCGGCTTGGCAAAGCCGATTGTAACCAACGCCCCAGCCTCAGGCACCTTGTCGAGGTTTGCAACGCCTTCTGCCTGCGTGAAGTCGTTGTGAAGTAGCCAATGTTCGCCCTCGAGATTGGGCGTGGTGTCGGTGTCGAGCGGCTCATGACCATGAAACAGAATCTTCCGCTCCAGATGCAGGAACTTCAGCGCGTCCAAACTGACGCCTGGAAACGGCTTCTGGTTAAAGCGGGCGGCATCGGACCATTTCTTGTACCAATCCGAACGCACGAAGACGACCGAACCCTCCGGTATGCGGCCGTGCTCCTTTTCCCATTCTTCGATGTCGGCGACCTGGAGGTGATAGCCTTCGTCGGTCTGCACCTTGCCGCTGATGTCGATCACGACGAGCGGCCGCACGGCATAAGTGGCCGGCAGGTCGCTGATCGTTGCACCAAGTGGATTCCAATGGGAGGGTGGGTCGAGCTGCGTGCCATATTGGTCCGTCGTCAACTCGTAGGCGGTCGCAACGAACCCATGCTTGTCGTAGGTGAACTCTTCGCCGGCCTTGACGTAGCCCTCGATATCCCGACCGGCGACAGTCGGTTTGAACTTGGCATTGGCGAAGCCTGGCCATACAGGCTGCACCGGCTCGAAGGCGTGGGTCAGATCGATGTACTTGGCCGATTTGAGCGTGTTCTCATAAACCGACCAAAGGGACGATTCCTGCGCCAAAGCGATCGCCGGCACTGACCAAGCGGCTCCGAGCAAGGCGATACGAACGAATTTGGATACATTCATCTGCGATCTCCCCGAAATGTCGCCGAGTATCGCGAGTTTCCCGCAGGACGACAAGCATATGCATTCCTCCATCTGCATTCCTTCCAGGAGTGTCGCGCCAATGCGCATTCCATCAGGCTCGGCTATTACAGCGATCGCATGCAGCCGCCTGCTTCAGTCACTCCGGATAAAGGCACAGCACCAATGTCGCTGGTGACAATTATCCTCTTATCGATAGAGATAAGACCAAGCCTTGATCAACACGGAAAAATCGCACTACGGTCGTCTAAATTCCCAATTGCCGTGCTGTCCACACGCCGCTCGACGACAGCGTCCATGCGCGACCTCAGGAGAGAACCATGACCATCATCGTCAAGGTCGGAAAGGCCAAGACACACCTCTCCAATCTGCTGGCCAAGGTCGAAGCCGGCGAGGAGGTCATCATTTTGCGCGGCAACCATCCGATCGCGAAACTGAGCCGAATCCCCAAGAACAACGACCTGGGCGCCCTGATCGAAGAGGTCCGCGCTCGCGGGCCAGGGCCAAGCCCGTCACGACCGAGGAGATTCTGGCTTGGAAACATGAAGGCCATCGCCACTGATGGCCTTCGACCTTGATGCGTCCGTTGCGGCCGCATGGCTCCTTCCGGAGGAGCACAGTGAGGCAGCCGAAGCACTGATTGGCGCATTGACAGCACAATGCCCGGTGCTGTCCCTGTTCTGGCACGAGGCCCGCAGCATCGTTCTGATGGCCGAACGCCGCAACCGCATTGCTCCGGGCGAGGCGATCGCGGCAATGGGCCGGTTGCGGCGCCTGCCGCTCGAGGATGCAGGAACGGGCGGTGACGGATCTGTTTTGGCGCTGGCTACAAGCCACGGGCTGAGCGCCTACGATGCCGCGTACCTGTCACTGGCTCTCGAGCGTACGCTTCCGCTCGCCACGTTGGAACGCAAGCTGGTCGCAGCAGCACTAGCCGAGGGCGTCGAGATGGGTGGGCTCCTCGGCAATGGCTGAATCCCCGGCCCCATATCGCCTTCCTCTCGGGCTGGCGAAGGACGCGACGTTCCCTCGCCCGCTATGGGGAGAGAGACGACCGTCACTTCGCCGGCGCCACCCAGATCTCGGCGTCGAGCCTCTTGGTCGCAAGGCCGCGGGCGATGGCTTCGGCGCTGCGGGCGTTTTTCGATAAGGCCGCGGCCTGACGCTTGCTGATCACCAGCCCTTCGGCCAGTGCCCGGTTTCCCGAAAACACCCGCGACAGGAACGGCACGCGACTGCCGCGCGCCCGCGAAAACCGCGCCGGCATGGTTTGCCGGGCCGTGTGGGCGACGACCTCGTCGATCCAGCCTTCCGCCAACCGCGCCCCCGGCTCCAGCAGCAGCAGCCAGTCGCCCTTGGCCTGCCTGATGCCGGCAGCAATACCGCCGCTCGCCACATAAAGGCAGCCGGCATGTTCGGCAACGCGGTGCGTCTGGTCGGTCGAGCCGGTGTCGCAGACGATGACATCGCGCACCACGCCCTCGACCGCGCCGCCGATCAGCGAGGCAAGCGTGCGGGCAAGTCTCTCTTCGTCATTCAGGGTCTGGATGAGAACGCTAAGCATCGTTAGCCGAATAGCCGAAAGCGGGGCGCAGTGCCAGTTTTTGCGTCGCATCGCAAAAATGTTCTTGCTTTGTTCTGATAGATAAAATAGGATTATTTTCATGAACAGAGCGATTCGACAGCCAGCCGACAGTCCCTGGGAGAGGGCAAAAATGGAACAGATCGTACGTGCCGACATTGCCGCCTTCGGGGCTGGAAGGGCCGAGATGGCCAATGCAATGATCGAGCAGAGCGGCGTCCGAATCCGTCCAGACCGCAATCGCGGCCGGTCCGCCGGCATCAACCCCTCCGGTCGGTTCGAACCGGTCAGCCGGCATGTGTTCGATGATGGCTGGAACTCGCTGGAGGAGCTGCCGCCCTTCAAGACCGAGGTGCAGGTCGAAAAGCCGCGCACCATCATCACCCGTAACGAATCGCCCGACATTTCGTTCGACCGTTCGATCAACCCCTATCGCGGCTGCGAGCATGGCTGCGTCTATTGCTTCGCGCGGCCGACGCACAGCTTCATGGGCCTGTCGCCGGGGCTGGATTTCGAAACGAGGCTGTTCGCCAAGCCGGATGCGGCGCGGCTACTCGACAAGGAACTGTCGAAGGACGGCTACCAGCCGCGCACCATCGCCATCGGCACCAACACCGATCCCTATCAGCCGATCGAGAAGCAGTACCGGATCATGCGCGAGATCCTCGAAGTGCTGGAAGCGCGCGGCCATCCGGTCGGCATCGTCACCAAATCCGCGCTGGTGACGCGCGACATCGACATTCTGTCGCGCATGGCCGAACGCGGTCTGGCCAAGGTGGCGCTGTCGGTGACGACGCTCGACCGGATGCTGGCCAGAACGATGGAGCCACGCGCGTCGACGCCGACCAAGCGGCTGGAGGCGATCAGGCAGCTTTCGGACGCCGGCATTCCGGCCTCGGTCATGGTCGCTCCGATCATCCCCGGTCTGACCGATCAGGAGATGGAACGCATCCTCGATTCGGCACGTGCGGCAGGAGCGCGCGAGGCCGGTTATGTCGTGCTGCGCCTGCCGCTGGAGGTCGCGCCGATCTTCAAGGATTGGCTGCTGCGCCATTATCCGGACCGCTACCGTCACGTCATGTCGCTGATCCGCTCGATGCGCGACGGCAAGGATTACGATTCGGATTGGGGCAAGCGCATGAAAGGCTCCGGCCCCTATGCCTGGCAGATCGGCCGGCGCTTCGAGATCGCCGCCAAACGGCTTGGCCTCAACGCCGAACGGCGGTCGCTCAGGACCGATCAGTTCGTCGTCGCGGCCAAGGCAACCGAGCAACTGATGCTGCTGTGAAGACATCGTGTGCCGCCGCTGCCGGCGGCACATGAAAAATCCCGTCCGGCCTGTCCTTGTCCCCGGGCTTGCAGACGGTGCCCTCCGGGTCCGGTGCCTCACCCGACCCGGAGGGGCTTGCGGAGAATCGGAGCCGATGCGAACCTCGCCGCAACATGGCTCGCGCGCGCTCTGATTCTCCGCTTCTCTTCGAAATCGTTGAGAGACCCGATTTCTCCTTCGAGACGAAGGCGATGGCCGAAGGCCTATGGCCGGTGGCGGGAATGGACGAGGCAGGCCGTGGCCCGCTCGCCGGGCCGGTCGTGGCGGCAGCGGTGGTGCTCGATCCCGCCAACATTCCCGACGGCCTCGACGATTCCAAGCGCCTCAGCCATCTGCAGCGCGAGGCGCTGTTCCTGAAAATCCTCGGCTCCGCTCTTGGCGTGTCGATGGCTTCGGTCAGCGCGGAAGGCATCGATGGCAGCAATATTCTCAAGGCCAGCCTCGAGGCGATGCGCCGCGCATTGGTCGGCTTGTCAGTGCAGCCGAAATTAGCCTTGGCCGACGGGCGCGACGTGCCGCCCGGACTGCCATGCGAAGGCAGAGCGCTGATCAAGGGCGACCAGCGCTCGCAGTCGATCGCCGCCGCCTCGATCGTCGCCAAGGTGATGCGCGACCGCATGATGTGCGGCTGCGGCAGCCATCACGCGCATTACGGTTTCGAACTCCATATGGGCTACGCCACGGTCCGCCACCGCACCGCGATCGAGATGCATGGACCGGTGGCGCGGCTGCACCGCGCGTCCTTCGCACCGTTCCGGCTTGGCGGAACCGAAGTGCTCGACGAAGAGAGTTTTTCGGGTCTGGATTAAGCGACGGTCCATCGTCGCGCTTTCTCCCCCCTTGAGGCAGGGGAATCGCATTTGAGTAGTTGGGAAATGGCTTGCCAATTGCCGGGTTGTGGATTCTTGGGAGGGCTCGNTCCGTAATTGGGGAGCTCTCGATGGAAACGATCCAGGCTGTGTTCGGTCATCTCGATCCGCGCGACCAGAACGCTCGACACGATTTTTGCGAGATACTGTTCATTGCCTTCGCTGCGATGCTGTGCGGCGCCAAGAATTGCTCCGACATCTGGCGCTTTGGGCAGGAAAAGGAAGCGATGCTGCGAAATGTGCTCACTCTGGCGCATGGCATTCCCTCGCACGACACCTTCTCGACACTGTTTCGCAAGCTTGTCCCTACGGCGTTCGCCGAGGCCTTCGCCGGCTTCATGCGCCATGTCGCGAGCGCTGCCGGCGGCGCGGGGTGTCCAGTTGATAGATGGGTAACACTTTGAACCGGATACATGGGTTACAGTTTTCCCCCTGTGCTGTCCGCCGCAGCGCCAAGCGGTTTGGTTGGCGTGGCGCTGCGGCGGACAAGCTTCATGCGCCTGGTGTCGAGGATGCCGAGCGGATGGGCATGGAAGCTGAGCGCCCATTGACCATCCTCGGTTTCGGTGGCGGCGACCGCTTCGCCGGCCAGCGTCTTGGAAACGTAGACGAAGCCACCGTTCCACCTGATCTCGCCATTGTGGCGCACGCGGCGCGGCGGCGACTATGTGCTGGCCTTGAAGGGCAATCAGGGGCTGCTTCTGGCCGATGCCGAGCGCCTCATCGC
>NZ_NPKJ01000051.1 GCF_002284575.1 Mesorhizobium temperatum | reverse complement strand
GCTCGCTACAGCGCTATCGAGGGCGCGCTCGCGAGCGGCTTCGCTACCGCCGAGCTACACCACCTGTAGGGACGCGACCAATGACCGTCGCATTGCGCGCTTGCGAGCCCCGTTGAGGGACAAGATCGCTCAACAACTCGCGTTGCCTGAATCGGTTTATTCCGAGGAAGATGCTTACGTTGATGATATGCAATCATGGGTGGCGCCGTGGGGTTTCGAAGTCGACTCCATAACGGTCCCTACACGGTTTGTTTATGGCCTTGAGGATCTTTGGGCGGCTCGGCGAGATTCTGAGCGGATGCAAAGACAGATCCCGAATTCGAGTTTGGAGCTTGTTCCCCACTTCGGCCACAACTTGAGCCAACTCATGCCCCACATGTTGGCGTGGCTGGTGCAGGACGAGCTTCTGTCCTGACCCCAAATGTTGGTCGCGAGCCCGTCGTTGACTAGTTCCGCGCGAAAGGCGGTTCCATCGTCGGCACGGTGGCATCGCTCAGCAGTTCCTCCCAGGCGGCTCGAATGGGAATGCGACCCGATGAAGCGAGGACGCATGCTCGTGGGTTCATCGACAATTGCCGATGTTCGTCTTGGCCGAGAACGGCCGATCTCAGAAGTCATTCCGATCGCATGTGAGCGGCCGGATCTGATCGATCTCTTCAAGAAATCCGTGCTAAGAACGAGCGGATCCTCCACTGCTATATGTAACCTTCGATGCCGATTTCGTATTGCTCCTGCAAATCGCCGACATGGAGGAGGGTGACGCGATCATCACCGATCTCTTCCACGACAACACGAACATAAGGCAGTTAAAGTCTCTCATCGCGATCCCGACGATAAAGAGTTCGACCCATTATCCGGTCACTCGCTACTTTGGGTAATAGCCGATCTACCAGTCAAACGATAAGGCGGCCGTCCTTCACAGATTGGACGCCACTTTGGAAGACCTGCTTGATCTTCTCTCGCTGCAGTAGGATCGAAAGGTCTGCCTCCAGGTCTCCCTCCACGACCACCACATCGGCCAGTTTTCCGGGTGTCAGCGTACCGATCTCCTGGCCGAGCTTGATTGCCTCGGCCGCCGCACCGGTTGCGCGGTGGATCGCCTCCACGGGTGATACGCCGACCAGTTTAGAGTAAAGAACGATCTCGATCGCGTTTTCACCATGAAGGGTGAGGTCGGGGATCCCGCAGTCGGAACCGAGCGCGATCTTAACGCCCTTGTGTGCGGCCATGCGGAGATTGTCCGGATAGACCTTCATAATCTCCGAGGACGAAATCACAAGGTGATCCGGGTAGCCGAACTGTTTCGCCCGCGTTGCCTGACGCTCGAAAGGATAAAGCGTCGAGATCAGCCAAGTCCCGCGTTCGGCCATGAGCTCGGCACCCTCTTCGTCGATGAGACAGCCATGCTCGATCGTGTCGACGCCGGCAAGGACAGCGCGTTTGATGCCTTCCGCACCTACGGCGTGGGCTGCAGTGTGCTTGCCGCGCTGCCGCGCCTCGTCGCATATGACGCGCATCTCCTCGACGGTGTATTCCGGCCCGCCGGACCACTCCCCGCCGCCCGCGCGGGTTGCGAATATCTTGATGAGGTCGGCGCCGGCTTTTAGCTGTCGCCGCGTCTCGACCCGAAGCGCGTCGACCCCGTCAGCCTCGACGACGCCGCCATTCCAGCCATGCCCGCCGGTCATCGCGACGCCGCCACCGCAGGCAAGGATGCGTGGACCGACCAGGAAGCCGTTCTTTACTGCCTCGCGTAGCACGATGTCGCTGTAACCTGAGCACCCGACGTCGCGGATGGTGGTGAAGCCGGCAAGAAGGGTCTTGCGACAAGCATAGGCGCCCATGGCGACGTCGCGACCCACCTTGGCGGTAAGGTCGAAGAAACCAGCTTCCTTCTCGGTGAGTTGCGAGAATGCCGTCCAGGAACGGGGCTCGTCAACAGTCTCGCCCCAGCAGATGTGGACATGTGGGTCGACCAGCCCCGGAATGATCGTGTGACCGGCCGCATCGATTACCGTGGCGTCGCTACAGCCTGCGATATCCAGATCTGCCGCGACAATCCGGCCATCATCGATCAGGACATCGCCTAAAAAAGCCTCCTTGCCCGTTCCGTCGATGATCTTGCCGTCCTTGATAATAATGGACATTCGCGTTGCGCTCCTTGTGAAGTTGTAGAAGTCAAGTTCGGCTGAGATTTATCAGTCTCGAATCGAGGGCATCACGTAGCCCATCGCCGAGCTGATTGAGGCTGAGAACGATCAGCATGATGCCCCCGGGGGAGTGGAGAGCTCAGCCATTCTCCGTTCCTTGCTTCGCCGGCGTCGGGGATCCGGTCTTTCAGATCACCAGCCTGACGCAGCACCCGCCTCTAGATTGCACAGCTCTCCGGTCGAACAAATCTCAATCCGATGCTAGGCCTGCAATGGGCGCTTCAAAAAGCTGCGCGGATTGATTGCTTCAGTGCAATCCGCCGAAAATCTACACCTTAATCCGCGGCTCGAACTTGACGCGATCAGGCGCGATCATGCTCCGGAATTTTCTGACGTTGGGGTGCGAGAACGTCTACCGCATCGAGCTTACCGGTGAGAGACTGCGAAAAGCTAAGCGCGCTGATCTCGATCAGCCCGCCACTTGACCTGCGCCTCATCCCGAAACATCATCCTCCAGACCCATGCGAAATGACGCCAAGGGTGGCCAGCTTCAGATTGGAATACGCGGCCGGCTTCAAATCGGAATGCATGGCCGACTTCGTCGGAATCCACAATCTCCGGCCATCGCAGCGAGCCCAGGTCCGCGCCGGGCTGACGATCCGAGTTCCCGTGTTCCGATTTCCGGCCTTGATGTCCGCAGGCGGTGAGCTTTACGTAGGCGATGCTAGAGAGGGGGCCATATGAGAGCCCCCGGTCTCGAACGCGTTAACCCCGTGGAGATAGGCGCGCCCTACCGCGTCTGGTCGTTTACCTCCCACGCCATCGCACGATTTGGATGCGATATCGGTTGATCCGAGGCTTGATTGCGGTAGCCCGGCCTGGGGTCGAGATCCGCACCCCGGTACAGCTCAGGCCGATCTGCTTACGCAGGCCGCGCGGCATTGCAGCCGCGCGGATCAGGCGTATCACGAAGCAGGGCCGAGGCCGGGCGAGAGGGCATGCTGGTTGAAGCGGCTTGGGAGGCAATCGCCAGGGTTACTCCGGGCATTCAAAGCGGATAGTAGCATGCGGGGGTAGACACATCGCCGCCGTAGCCACCGACGCATTTGGAGCAACCCCGAACGAATTATGACAGCTCTGTTTCAAAAAACCTTAACATTGACGCACAACAACGCCGTTGCGACCTCATCCTAATGGCCGGACCCGCTCCGAACGGAATCGCTCAACTAAAAAGGGGAACTGATCATGAATAATATCGTAGGCAGTGTGAGCCGCCGGACCCTTCTCAAGACCGGCGCGGCGCTCGGAGGAGGAATCATAGCTGCCGGCATGCCGCTCTCGCAGACCATCTGGGCCGCAGAAGGCAAGGTACTCAAGGCGCGCGCCTTCCGTGAGCTCCTCACGCTCGATCCGGGCTTCTACGGAGGGGTAGCCGATGTCGACGTGATGAACTGCATCTATTCGAAGCTCACGCATTTCAAGCCGGGCACAGAGTGGGGATGGGACCTGGAGGCGGCAGAAAAGATCGAGCCGGTCGACCCGACGCATATCCGCTTCCGCCTGAAGAAGGGGATCAAGTTCACTGGCGGTTATGGCGAGTTGACCGCGAAGGACGTGAAATTCTCGTTCGAGCGCATTATCAAGCACAAATCGCCGGTTGCCACCGAATGGGGTCCGCTCGATCATGTCGAGTTGGAGGACGACTATACTGGCGTCATCGTATTCAAGACGCCGTTCGCGCCAGCTTGGCTAATCAGCCTCCCCTATGGCGTTGGCCATATCGTTTCCGAAGATGCGGTGATGAAGGCAACCGGTGATGGCAGTAGTTTCGGCGTGAAGCCGCCCGCTTTCTCCGGCCCCTATGTGATCGCCGAGTGGAAGGCGAATGAGCATCTCCTTCTTACCCGCAATCCCGACTGGTCGGGGCCGAAGCCCGGTTTTGACGAAATTCGCATCCTGCCGATCGGGGACGAAAAGGCTGCGGAGCGTGCGTATCAAGCGGGCGACATCGATTTCACTAGGATCAGCTTGGATTCACTTGCGAGCTTAAAGACCAACCCACCCGCGGACACCACGGTCGAGGAACATGCCTCGCTCTCTTATACCTGGCTCGGCATGAACCTGGATCACCCGAAGCTGAAGGACATCAATGTCCGCAAGGCGGTCCAATGGGCGATCAATGTACCTCAGATCCTCGATGCCGCCTATGCGGGTCAGGCGACCGTCGCAACGGGATTGATTGCTCCCGGTCTTGTCGGGCATCGCGACAAGGCGCTTGTTCCCCCGGAAGGTGATCTCGCAAAGGCCAAGGAGTTCCTGGAAAAGGCTGGTGTGAGCGATCTCACCTTGACCCTCGATTGCCTGAACGACAGCACTAAATCAACAATCGCCCAAGTGATACAGGCGCAATTGTCTCAGATTGGCATTACGGTTGACGTCAAGGTCCAGGATTCCGGCTCGTTTTGGACTATTGGCTCGGAAGCGGATGGCGACCGCTGGAAGGATATGCAGCTCATCATCATTGAGTACACCATGCTGCCGGACCCGTACTACGCCACCTCCTCTTTCGTGAGCGAACAGGTCGGCGTGTGGAACTGGCAGCGCTTCAGTAGCAAGCATTTCGACGAGCTCAATGAAAAGGCTCTCGCGCTCGATGACCCGAGTGAGCGGGCGAAGCTCTACCGTGAGATGCAGGATCTCATGGAGGAGTCCGGCGCCTACCGGTTCTTGACCCATGGAGGCACACCGGTCATGTATCGCACTACGCAAATACAGGCCGCAACCCGCCCGGACGGAGTCCCACTGTACCTCGAGTTCAAGCCGGTTTAGAGTGGCGTAGTCTGACTCAAGAAGATGTGGCTCTATTTCCTCAAACGGATGGCCCTCGCGATCGCAATCATTGCGATCGCGGTGGCGCTTATGTTCCTGATGATCCGCGCCGTCCCTGGCGACCCGGCCGCGATTTTGCTCGGCCCGCGCTCGACGCCTGAAATGAGAGCGTTGCTGCATGAGCAGATGGGCCTCGACAAGCCGCTTGTTGTGCAGATCATCACGTTCTTCGGCGGATTGCTTCATGGCAACCTGGGTTTTGACGTATTCAGCCAACGACCTGTTGCCGACATTGTTTTGGAGCAATTGCCTTTTACGATCGAACTGATTTTGGTCTCGATCTTATGGGCGGTCGTAGTAGCCGTGCCGCTCGGCTGCTACTCCGCGGTGCGGCGAAACTCCTTCGTCGACCAGGTGGCGGGGGTCCTGGCGGTCGCCACAATCGCAATTCCTTCCTTTGTCATGGCGGTCTACGCGCTGCTGATTTTTGCCGTGACGCTGCGCTGGTTGCCGGCGATCGGAGCCGGTAATGGCTTCTGGGATGGACTTATCCATCTAATTCTCCCAGGTTTCGCCATAGGGGTAGGGTGGGTCGGCTACATTTCCCGACTGGTACGGGCATCCATGCTTGAGATCCTGGGGGAAAACCACATCCGCATGGCCCGCTCTTTCGGGATCTCGGAATGGCGCATCGTCGCGCGATACGCGCTGCCGCTCGCGATCCTGCCGACCGTGACCATACTCGGGGTAGGCATCGCATGGCTTCTTTCGTCCGCGGTCTTTATCGAAGTGGTCTTCGCGAGACCTGGCATCGGCGCATTGATTGTGAACGCGGTCAATACCCGCAACTATCCGATTGTGATGGGCGTCGTGCTCGTCACCACGTTACTTATTGTTACCGCCACGACGCTCTCCGATTTGATAAATGCATTCCTCGATCCGCGAACCCGCGAAAAGCTCTGACATGGTAAGCGTTGAAGCCATCCCTTCAGAAGCCAACGATGCTATCGATACTGGCGCCTTTCGCACGTTCCTGCGGCAATTTCGCAAAAACCGCCTGGGCATGCTCGGAGCAGTGCTTGTCATACTCATAGCATCAACCGCGATCTTTGCTCCCTTCATCATCACGCATGATCCGATCCAGATTATGGTCGGGCCGCGTCTGGCCGCACCTTCACTGGATTTTCTGCTGGGCACCGACCAACTGGGCCGCGACACGTTCTCGCGCGTCATCATGGGCGGCCGCATTCCGCTCGTTGTCGCTTTCGCCTCACTCGGCAGTGCGCTGGTGGTCGGCGTCGTGCTTGGTTTGATTGCTGGATTCGGTCCNACGGTCATGGCGATGCATTATGCCTGACACGATTTCCAGCGGGCGCAGATGATAGTCAACACGTCAGGCTCAGCCCGCTGAAGGCGGTGACGGACGGCAATAGGGCTTCGCTTTCCGGGCCGCCGCGACCACTTCAACTTTCTCGCTAAGATACCTGGCATGCGACGTCGCCCCACTTGGTTTTTGGCCAGCTAGTCGACCAGACCAGCCGAAGCTTCCGGCCGCAACAGGGAACCAATCCCGCTGCTTGTCGCTTTCGCCTCACTCGGCAGTGCGCTGGTGGTCGGCGTCGTGCGTGGTTTGATTGCTGGATTCGGTCGTCGTTGGCTGGACAATTTGCTCCTGCTCATCTTCGATACCATCCGCTCCTTTCCTGGTATCATCTTTGCGCTGGCCATCATCGCGCTTCTGGGCCCAAGTCTGGCGACCGTCATTCTAGTCATCGCAATAACGTCCATGCCCATTTACGCGCGTGTCATGCGCACCCAGACAGAGGCGCTGCGCAGCAGCGAGTACGTCGCCGCGGAGCGCAGCATGGGGGCCGGAACAACACGTATCCTCGCCGTTCACGTCCTGCCCAATGTCATCGGTCCGCTTCTCATTCTCGTGAGCATGGACGTGCCGGCTGTGATTGCGGTTGAGGCAGGCCTCAGCTTCCTAGGCATGGGAGTGCGACCACCGACCCCTGATTGGGGAGCTATCCTCAATGATGGCTACAGCTACATCAACCAGACCCCTTGGCTGGTCATCGCCGGCGGCATTCCGATCGTCTTCGCAACGCTCGGCTTCACGTTCCTGGGTGAGGCGTTGCGCGACATATTCGATCCCAAATTGCGGAAAGACCTATGAGACACGACGATCTCACACAGCATATCGCCCGGCCGCTTCTTGAGATCCGTGACCTAAATCTTGATTTCGGTACGCCACGCGGCCGTGTCCACGCCCTGCGCAATGTGTCGCTCGATGTGCCAGCCGGACAGGTGGTTGGCATCGTCGGGGAAAGCGGATCTGGAAAATCGACGCTCGCATATACATTGATGGGCCTGCTTCCAGAAAATGCAGATGTGACAGCCGGCAGCATCCTGTTCGAAGGTAAAGACCTGCTAAAAATGCCCGCTCAGGCGCGTCGGAACCTGCTCGGCGATCGTCTATCCATGATCTTTCAGGATCCGATGACCGCACTCAATCCGGTGCGGACCATCGAGAGCCAGATGATCGATATCCAGCACCACGAACAAAGAAGCCGGAGCGAAAAGCGCACTCGTGCTCTCGAGATGCTTCACCGGGTCGGAATTCCCGATCCCCAAAGCCGTATTGGCGCCTATCCGCATCACTTCTCCGGCGGCATGCGTCAGCGCGTTTGCATTGCCATGGCACTGCTTGTGAAACCAACGTTACTCGTCGCCGACGAGCCGACCACTGCGCTCGATGCAACGCTGGAAGTGCAGATCATCCATCTTCTCAAAGAACTGCAAAAGGAGATCGGCTGCTCAGTCTTGTTCGTCTCCCACCACCTCGGAGCGGTGGCTGAGTTGTGTGACCGGGTCGCCGTCATGTATGCGGGTGAAGTGGTGGAGGAGGGGGCGGTCCGGGACATCTTCCACAATCCTGCTCACCCCTACACGCGCGCACTGCTTGAGTGCGATCCCGGGCGTATCAAAAAAAGCACACGCACTTTGCCGACCATACCCGGCGAGGTGCCCAGTCTTCTGGGCAGCAAGAAGGGATGTATCTTCCGCGCTCGGTGCCCCCAGGCGTTTAGCCGCTGTACGCACGACAACCCGATCGAGTACCGCATCGGCGTGGACCAAGTCGCCCGATGCCATCTCCTCGACGAAGAGCGGTTGGTTTCGGCATGAGCGCGCTGCTTCGGGTTGAGGACCTGCGGGTTTGCTTCCGCACCATGGGTCCGCTGAAGGCGCTTGTAACCGGGACGAAAGCCCCTTTCATCGACGCCGTATGCGGTGTGTCCTTTGAAATCCACAAGGGCGAGACACTCGCCCTCGTCGGTGAAAGCGGCTCAGGCAAATCGACCATCGCGCGCACGATCATCGGCTTGCAGCGGGCTGTGAGCGGTAGCATCCGCATCGACGGACAGGAAATTGAGGAGCTCAGCGGGGCTGAACGGAAGCCCTACTTGCGGCGCATGGCGATGATGTTCCAGGACCCGATCGGCTCACTCTCGCCGAGGCTGACTGTTCGATCGCTCCTGACCGAGCCTTTTCGCATCCATGGATTAAAGCATCCCGACCTCGGAGGCGAAGCCGAGCGCCTGCTTCGGATGGTCGGCTTGCCGGCGGATTTTGCTCGCCGCTATCCCCATCAGCTTTCCGGAGGTCAGGCCAGGCGCGTTGGTATCGCGCGTGCTCTTGCGCTGAATCCGGACTTGATTATTGCCGATGAGCCGACCGCAGGCCTCGACGTGTCCGTGCAGGGCGAGGTGCTCAATCTTCTCGCGCGGCTTCAGGACGAACTCGGCATGGCGATCCTGATTATCACGCACAATCTTAACGTTGTGCGTCACATGACCGATCGCATGGCGATCATGTATCTCGGCCGCTTTATTGAGGTCGGCTCGACCGAGCGTATATTCGATCAACCGCGGCACCCCTACACGGAAGCGCTGCTTGCGGCCAATCCGGAGCCCGACCCGGATGCGGTGCTGAACCGGATAGAGCTCAAGGGTGAGGTGCCAAGCCTGATGAGGCGGCCATCCGGCTGCGAGTTCCACACACGCTGCCGTTATGCGCAGGACATCTGTAGCCGCGTCTTCCCTGAACCTTCGGCAAGCGAGGACGCGGAGCACAGCTTCAGATGCCATTTTCCGCTTGGGCGAGGATCCGATCGACCGTTGGAGACGACCCTGTCTTCGGCTGGACCCAAGTCTGACGATGGCCAGTCATGATCGCTCCTGTCTGCCCTGCCATGCTCTCTCGCAAAAAATAGAGAAAGAGAGGATAGCACGAAGTGACGGTGAGTGATTGTGGAATATGATGCCACCGGTTTGGCCCCTCTGTTGAGCGCGGGCGAAATACGTCGCCTGGCTGATCCCCGCTTTGCGGCAGATCTCCGCTAAGGTAAAGCCGTCATCGTCCAGCTTCAAAATGAACGCCTTCTGCGCGTCCGAAAACTTTGATCCCTTCATCGTTCCGCTCCTTCCCTCCGCCGGGAAAACAAGCCAAAAACTCCAACCAAAAACGATCGAATTATCGACGGTGGGAGCACCTTCGTAGAGACAAAGCTCTATCACAATCCCGATGTCCCAAAATTCCGGAATATGATCGCGCTTGATCGCGTTAAGTTCGAGCCGCGGATCACGGGATAGTTCTCGGCCGATTGCGCTGAAGCCATCAGCCCGGGCTTTGTTTTGAAGCGCCTATTGCAGGTCCAGTCTCGGATTGAACTTTCTCACCGCGAGAACTCTGCAATCTAGGGAGCCTAGTCGATACCGCGTCAAGAAATGCTCATCGCGAGGGAGACCGGGCGCCGACGGAGCAAGCGCTCCGGTAACGCTCAGGCATTCCGGAAAAATCGTTCAACTAAAAGGCGAATGAGTCATGAAGCTAAAAACTAAGGTGGGACCTGTGAGCCGCTCCACCTTTCTCAAGACCGGTGCCGCGCTCGGCGGGGGTGTGGTCGCTGCCGGCATGCCGCTCTCGCAGACCATATGGGCCGCAGAAGGCAAAGGGCCATCCCGATCGCCGTGCCGCCCGGCTGCTACTCCGCGGTACGGCAGCCCCGTCGGCTTGAACCCCTCACCCGGCCGCATCTTTCGGAACCGAAGCCAGCAAGATTCCGGCGTTAGCGCTGGATCGGCCACCAGGTCGCTGAAAGATACCCCCCGTGCACTCTTCATGAATCCCATGAACAACCCCTACTTGGAAAGGCCCGCCGCATGACGCTCTCCTCGATCGCCAATCCCGACCTCGCCGTCCTGTTCGAGAACAAGCCGCGCTGGAACCTGCCCGACCACCGCCGCAGTGGCTTCCACAACCTCCACACTACGATGCGCTATGCCTTTTCGATACGCGCCCCCCGCGTCTTGCCACTCAGGAAGGAGGTCGACTGGACCATCGGCGAGCGGCCTGAGGTCGCCCGCTTCCTCGCCATGCCACATTTCTCGGCCTTCATCGTGGTACGCGGCGAGCGCATCCTCTACGAGGCCTACGCGCCTGACTTCGGACGCGAGAAGCCGCATCCCATCATGTCTATCACCAAGACGACGCTTAACCTGATGCTCGGTCGCGCGGTGGCTGACGGCCTCGTCAATCTCGACGCGCGAGTAGGCACCTATCTGCCGGAGATCGGTTCGGGCTACGCCGAGGCGACCGTCAAGGCGGTCGCCGATATGAACGTCGCCAACGACTTCAGCGAGGACATGAGCGACCCTTACACTTCGGCCTACGACATGGAGGCCGCAACCGGCTGGCGCCTGCCTTTGGATGGTCAGAGGGAAGGGACGACCCGCTCCTTCATCTGCGGCATCACCGGCGGTGACCTGGCGAATCGCACCGGAGAGATGCTGTATAAGTCAGCCAACACCGATGTGCTCGGCTGGATCATCGAGCGCGTCAGCGGCCGGNATGCCACCGGTTTGGCCCCTCTGTTGAGCGCGGGCGAAATACGTCGCCTGGCTGATCCCCGCTTTGCGGCAGATCTCCGCTAAGGTAAAGCCGTCATCGTCCAGCTTCAAAATGAGCCCTGCGCGACTGGCTGATCGAGATCGTCGAGGCGGCGGGCCTCGAGGGATGCTTCCATATCAACTGCGACCGCGATGGTGTGCCGTGGATGGGCGGCGCCGCCTGCCTCACCGCCCGCGATCTCGCGCGCCACGGCCTGCTCTTCGCGCGCAAGGGTGAGGGTGTCGAGGGCCGCCGCGTTGGCGATGCCGCCTTCATCGAAGAGACACGCCGCAATCCGGGCCCTGTCTATTCGAAGACGCGTGACTGGACGTACTATAGCCGCCAGGTGAACACCGACGGCACCTTCCTTGGCCACGGCGGCTACGGCGGCCAGTTTATGCTCGCGAACCCTGACACCGGCACCGTCGTCGTCTACTTCGGCGTGCTCGAAAACAAGAGTGCCTTCGACCGCGCCTTCAGTGATCCCCTGGTGAAGATGATGGCCGAGCTAGCTGCAGAATGATGAG
>NZ_NPKJ01000002.1 GCF_002284575.1 Mesorhizobium temperatum | reverse complement strand
CCATCCCGAATCTCCCTGCTGCGACCATCACCACAGAATCACCGTTCGGCTTCTGTGCAAAGGTCTCACAAGGGGAGAAGGAAAGGTGCCTCACTCGCCGCAGGCGCTGAAGCCGGTGCTGGTGTTCCATTCCGCGAAGCGGATGATCTTGCCCTCGACAGAGACGGTCGCGTGCGCGGTAGTGCCGTCCTCCCTCATCCTGCTGCTTTTGCCCTTGCCGGTCAAAACATTGTAGTCGCAGTCGCTTGCGACATTGTCCTCAAGGTAGTCGTGGTAGTCATAGGCAAAGCCGGCGACGATGAAGACGCCGTCGCGGTAAGCGAGCGTCAGCGTCTGGTTGGTCCGCTTGCTGCCGACCGGCATTGCCGGCAGATACAGTTTGATCGTGCCGTTGGGCAGCGCGGTCAGCTCCGGCTCGGTGTCGGAGGCCTCGTAGCCTGGCCGGTCGTAACCGTTCCACTCGCCGGTGATCTGATCACGCACGATGCCGGCAGGACGCAAAAAGTTGTGCTCGCGATCCCTGAGAAAGAAATGCATGTCCATCGGGTCGCTGGGCGCGGTCTCGACGATCATCACCAGATCGACGGCGCCGTCGCCATTCCAGTCGCCGGTCAGCGCGGTGATGATCTTCTGGGTTTCGATCGGTTCCGCCAGGGCAATGGTCGGCGCCAGCATGGCAAGACCGAACAGCATCGCTCGCATGGCAACATCCCCCAAGTTGAAGCCCGCCGTGTCCGCCATGGTCGGTTCTGCCAGGACGTTGTTACATCACGATGGGAAGGACCGCCATGGGCGCCGCGGGACAGCACCCCCTCTGTCCTGCCCTCTTTGCCAAAACTTGGCATCTTCCCCCACAAGGAGGGAGATTGGCTATCACTTCGGCTTTCGCCAATCACCAGCGCTGGAAGGCAGGCGGGACGGCGAAGCTGCCAATCTCCCCCCAAGTGGGGGAGATGTCCGGCAGGACAGAGGGGGGCGCGAAGGAACGCGGCCTTGCGCAAAAATTGCGGTGACAGTGCACCTTTTCTTTTCCCACCTGCCACGATTTCCCGATTTCACGGCTTTTCCGATTTGCTCGGCAGTCCGGTCCAGAAGCGCTTCGCTGCCCACCGGTCGCCCAGATTCCGACATCGGCGGCGCGTCAATGCAAGTCGAGTCATGCGGTCAATCTACACAGCGACAGCCGAGCAAACATGGCAAAAGTGCACTGTCACCGTAATTCCGTGCACCGAAAAAAAGTTTGAATCTCTAACTTTCAAATTCTTGACGGTGAATAAACCGTGTCGTAGCAATTGTTCAATCTTTACTGACGCCGCCGGTACGGCTCCGTTTCTAGCGGTTGACAGAGAGAGGAAGTTGGTGTTTCCAGTATGTTTGAGGAATACTCAGTGTATATCCAGAATCTGCCGGCGGAAACGTTAGCCAAATCCACGAAGTGCATATGCAGCCGCATCGTTCAGCAGCGAGTTGCGGCTATTGTATTCATCGTCGTCTGTGCCATTTCCATCTTTGGGCCGCTCTCCACTGTGGCAGCTGAGGAAATTTCTCCAGATAGCGCGGTGTGTATTGATATCTCTCCGATGGATATCAGTAAACTTGTGCATGATGTCGACATGTATTTTTCTGGGAAGGAGACACCTAATCAAATATACAATAAGTATATTGATAATAATGTGTATTATTCTATTATCTTATACCTGGTCATGTTTTCAGAGAAAAGTGACAAGAATGGAATCGATGAAAAGTCCTTGGAAAAGGACGGATGGCCGGAAGTTTATGCGCATCTTCGTCTTGTATTAAATATGGCATTGTTTGAATCTTCTGAAAACAACGCAGATTACATTGATGTTTACATAGCTCATCGTAGTAATGGACTTTTTAATTGTATAATTGATCAAGAAGATCCGCTTTTGAACTCCGTCGATGTAAGGCTCTTGCGCTATGATGAGAGTAATTTTCCTGAAAGAGCAGAGTATATCGAGAAATTGCGCTACGCAGCGCAGATATCGAATCGTCTGATGGAACTGTATATTTCTATATTGAATAATGTTGGTGCGTTTAGCTTTAATTTTGAAAAAGAATATTGGAATCGAAAAGCAAATATATGCGATAGCGGCGCCAACAAAATTGATTGCCTAAAGCAGATACGGTCGTATATCAGAGAAGATAGAGAAGCCGTATCGCATAGATCTCAGAGAGAGTTAACTTGTGTTGTTGGTGTCGCCGGTAGCGATGGTGTATACAGAGCACGCCTTTGTCAATAACTCGTTCCTTGAATTTGGGAATTACGGAATTACGGTGACAGTGCACCTTTTTCTTTCCCCACCTGCCACGTTTTCCCGTTTTACGGCTTTCCGGTTTGCTCGGCAATCCGGTCCAGACGTGCTTCGCTGCCCACCGGCCGCCCAGATTCCTCCCTACGCTGAATGCTCGGCTGGTCATAGGTTAAGCGAAGGCTGGCGATCCTTCCCTCTGTCCTGCCCTCTTTGCCAAAACATGGCATCTCCCCCACGAGGGGCACGAGGGGGGAGATCGGCAGCTTCGCCGTCTCGCCAGCCGTCTGTTGACGGTTTGCCGCTGTTGCTTCATCCAGACCAGACGGCGGCGGCAGAGGCAGGGAACGATGGCTAAGAGATCCGATCGGCGAGCGCTCGGCGTTGTCCGAGCAAAAAGGCCGGCCTTCTGATGGCGCCGGTCAACGTCGATCCCGCCAAGGTGCGCGAATTCAGCGATGCCGAAAGCTTCTACGCCTGGCTCGGCCAGCATCACGACACCGAGACAGAAGTCTGGATCAAGATCCACAAGGTCGGCTCGGGGCTGCCTTCGATCACGCCCAAGGAGGCCATCGACGTCGTGCTGTGCTGGGGCTGGATCGACGCCGTGCGCAAGGGGCTCGACGACAAGAGCTACCTGCAGCGCTACACGCCGCGCGGCAGGAAGAGCACCTGGAGCCAGATCAACGTCGACAACGTCGCCCGGCTGATCGACGAGGGCCGGATGACCGAGCATGGGCTGAAACAGGTCGAGGCGGCGAAGGCCGACGGCCGCTGGGCGCGCGCCTATGGAAGCGGCAAGGACATGAAAATCCCCGGGGATTTGCAGGCGGCGATAGACGCCGAGCCCCAGGCCAAGGCGATGCTGGCAACGCTCGGCGCGCAGAACCGTTTCGCGCTCGCCTTCCGCATCCACAACATGAAGACCGAGGCTGGGCGCAAGAAGAAGATCGCGGCGTTTGTCGAGATGCTGAAGCGCGGCGAGACGATCTACCCGCAAGGCAAGAAGTGAGGCTTTGCGGGTGACGCCGTCGCGGCAGCGGCTGCAATGGCGGACCGTCGTCGTTGGTTGCACCCAAGGTTCGAAGAGGAACGCGGCACCGTTGCCTGCCACTGGCCTTGAAGCCGCGTCCGGCTCCCCCATTTAATTCGCAATAGCGCGCAACTTTCCGAGGAAGCGCCAGGAGTTGCTGGCCTCTGACAAACCAGAGTGGCCGCCCGTTTGGCGGGCAGTCTTAACAATCGAGCGTCTTCCTCGTTGTCAGACGAAGGGAGATCAAAATGGCAAAGGTCGTTTGCGTCCTCTATGACGATCCGGTCGACGGTTACCCGTCAGATTATGCCCGGGACGGGCTGCCGAAGCTCGACAGCTATCCCGGCGGCCAGACGCTTCCCACGCCGAAGGCCATCGACTTCGAACCGGGCGTTCTGCTCGGCAGCGTGTCGGGCGAGCTCGGCCTGCGGCCATATCTGGAAAGCGCCGGGCACAGCCTGGTCGTGACCTCGGACAAGGACGGTCCCGACAGCGTTTTCGAACGCGAGCTCGGTGACGCCGAAATCGTCATCTCGCAGCCGTTCTGGCCGGCCTATCTGACCAAGGAAAGGATCGCCAAGGCAAATCAACTGAAGCTTGCGATCACCGCCGGCATCGGGTCCGACCACGTCGATCTGCAGGCCGCGATGGACCGCGGCATCACCGTCGCCGAGGTGACCTACTGCAACTCGATCAGCGTGTCCGAGCATGTGGTGATGATGATCCTCGCGCTGGTGCGAAACTACATCCCCTCCTACCAGTGGGTCATCAACGGCGGCTGGAATATCGCCGACTGTGTCGCGCGCTCCTATGATGTCGAGGGCATGCAGATCGGAACCGTCGGCGCCGGCCGGATCGGCAGCGCGGTGCTGCGCCGGCTGCGGCCGTTCGACGTCACCCTGCACTACACCGACCGCCACCGCCTGCCCGAGGCGGTCGAGAAGGACCTCGGCGTCACCTTCCACCCAGACGCCGCGTCCATGGTCGGCATCTGCGACGTGGTGACGATCAATGCCCCGCTGCATCCGGAGACGGAGAACCTGTTCGACGAGGCGATGATCGCCAGGATGAAACGCGGCGCCTATCTGGTGAACACGGCGCGCGGCAAGATCTGCAATCGCGACGCCGTCGCCCGTGCGCTGGAGAGCGGCCAGCTCGCCGGCTATGCCGGCGATGTCTGGTTCCCGCAGCCGGCCCCCAAGGACCATCCGTGGCGATCGATGCCGCATCACGGCATGACGCCGCATATTTCGGGATCGTCGCTCTCCGCCCAGGCGCGCTATGCCGCCGGCACGCGCGAAATCCTGGAGTGCTGGTTCGAAGGCCGGCCGATCCGTGAGGAATACCTGATCGTCGACGGCGGCAAGCTGGCCGGCGCCGGCGCGCATTCCTATAGCGCGGGCGACGCCACAAGCGGTTCGGAAGAGGCGGCGCGCTTCAAGGCCAAGGCGTGATCCAACAAGGCCTGAGCCAGGCGGGATCAGGTCTGCCGCAGGTCGAAAGGGGGAGTTCGCGGGGGCTATAGGCGATGGCCTCCGCATCCCCGTTGCAGCGACCCCCCGGGGGTTCGGTGCCTGTCGTCGTAGCAGGAACCGCCCGCCGTGATGCCTCCTATGGACCCCTTCGCCCGCTCCTTGCGCAGTAACGGTTTCTTCTTTGCTTTTGCCGCATAATGGCCGCGCGACGAGGCGAGCGAAGTCCAGGGCATGGCCGACAAGAAGAATCGCAACGGAGAGTTCTGGGCGCTGGCGCTCGAACGCGCGCATCTTGGCGTCTGGGATTGGGATCTCAGGACCGGCGACTGTTTCTACTCGGCGATGTGGTCGCAAATGCTCGGCTACGGCGAGGGTGAGCTTGTCGAGGCGAGCGATCTCTGGCTGCAACTGACGCATCCCGACGATCGCGAGCGGGCGGTGGCCAGCGGCGAACGCCACATTGCCGGGCTGACCGATTCGATCGAGACCGAGCTCAGGCTGAAGCACAAATCCGGTCACTGGGTATGGGTTCTCGATCGCGGCGGGGTGGTCGAGCGCGACGCGGAAGGCCGGCCGGTCCGGCTGATGGGCGTCCAGACCGACATCACCAAGCAGAAGCAAGCGGAAGCAGAGCTTGCGCAGGTGAACGTCCGCTTTCGCCTGGCATTGGCGGCCAGCGGCACCGGCATCTGGCATCACGATCTTGCTGCACGCAAAAGCTACTGGGACGAGCGCACGCGGGAAATCTTCGGGCTTGTCGCCGAAACCGACGAGGTGTCGCAAGACCTCTGGCACAGCTATCTGCATCCGGACGACAAGGCCGACGCCGAGCGGGCCCACCTGGCGCCGCTGCAAACCCAAAAGGTCGTCGCCGTGCAATACCGCATCATCAAGCGGGACGGCGAAATCAGACATGTCGAATCGCTGATACGGTTCATCGCCGACACCCAGTCGTCGGGCCAGATCCTGGGCACGGTGCGCGACATCACCGAGGCGAAGCAACGCGAGCAGGAACTTGCCCATGCGGCCCGCCATGACGGCCTGACCGGCCTTTTGAACCGCGCCGCATTCGACCGGCTGCTGGCCAAGCATATCGCAACGGCGCGCCCGCTCGCGGTCTTCTATGTCGATCTCGACTACTTCAAGGCCTTGAACGACTTCGCTGGCCATGCCACCGGCGACCTCGCGCTGAAGAGCGTTGCCGAGGGCATTCTGGGCTGTCTGCCGCCGCCGGCGCATGCCGCGCGCCTCGGCGGCGACGAGTTTGCGCTGCTGGTGCCTGACTGCGACGCAGCGCAAGCCGAGGGTCTCGCCGGCGCCGTTCTGGCGGCGGTTCGCGATGCCGACCTCGGCTCGACGGCGGCGTCGCGCAAGCTCTCGGCCAGCATCGGCATCGCCTTTGTCGCCGACGAGAATACCGCGGTGGCCGACGCGCTCGCCTGCGCCGACGACGCCTGCTATGCGGCCAAGGCCGCCGGGCGCAATCGCTTCGCGGTGTTCTCCCCTGAGACAACATCCGGGGGACTCAATGCGGCGCGGCTGGCGGCCGACACCGTCGATGCCATGGAAGACGGAAGGCTGAAACTGTTCGGCCAGGAAATCCATCGCCTCGGACAACCCTGGCAAGAGAACCGCCATGTCGAGGTCCTGGCGCGGCTCGCCGGGCGCAACGGGCGGCTGATCCCGCCGGGCGAGTTCATCCCGGCGGCGGAGCGGTTCGGCATTGCCTCGCGGCTCGATCGCTGGATCATCAGGACGGCGCTCTCGCTTCATGGTCCGGCGCTGAAGTCAGGGGCGCTCACGCTCGGCTTCAACCTGTCGGCACAGACGCTGAGCGATCCGCACCTTTGGGATTTCGTCGACGCCGTCATCGATGAGACGGGGGCGCCGCATTCCGGCATCGGCTTCGAGATCACGGAAACCGCCGCGGTCACCAATTTCACTGCTGCCGAAGAGTTCGTCCGCAAGGCGCGCGAGCGGCGCTGCCGCGTCAGCCTCGATGATTTCGGGGCGGGCATGAGCTCGTTCGAATATCTCCGGCGCTTTCCCGTCGATACGATCAAGATCGACGGTTCCTTCATCGAGCATATTGCGGAGAGCCGTTTCGACCGCGAAATCGTCTCAGCCATATCGGGCATCGCCAGAAGTCTCGGCTGCTCCGTGGTGGCGGAGAAGATCGAAGAGCAGGATGCGCTCGACATCCTCAGGGATATGGGCGTTGCCTTCGGCCAGGGATTTCTGCTGCACCAGCCGGAGCCGCTGCAAGCGATCGTTACGCGGGCGAGCGCGCGAGCGGCTTTGCCAGCTGGACGGCGAGCGTAGCATTCGCTGGCCGGATGCGAGGCTGCAGGACCCTCGGTTCAAGCCTGAGGGCATGCTTTTGGGCGACATGCATTAACGGCCGCGAGAAAGTCTGGAAACAGTTCCGGCGCCCACACCGCGCGAGTTGGTCAGGGCTTTCCCGGCGGGCGATACCGGACCGACTTCGCCTTACCGAGGGCTTGCATCGTTTCTTCGACGCTTAGGAGAACGGTGGTCTCGTACGAGCTGAGCGCTCCTCCCGCACCAATGGCAAGCATGACAGATGCCATCGAAACGTTGTCTGGCGCCTCCCACAGGTTCCAGCCATCGTGCTCTCCGAAGGCGTACCAGAACCCGTGCAGCTTTCCGCCCACCGACTCGATGTAGGTGCGGGCTGCCTCGCGTCTATCCTCGGGGTTTTCGATCAGGCGCGCCCAGGTCTCGGGCGTATAGCTGAATCGTGAGAGATACATGGGCATGGTTCGCCTCCAGCGCTGCCGATCCCCGCGGCTCGGCGTCAAGGGATCGAGGGGAATGGCGCCGAGCCTAACCGGCTTGGGTAGTTCACCGGCTGACGAAATATGCGCTCAAGCTAATGCAAGAGCAACATCCATGAATCGGCGCTCCGAGGTCGATCAGGCCGACCTTGAAGGCATGATTTTTCCAGGCACTTCAATGCTGCACGTGTTCGCCGTGGCGCCGCTTGCGGTCGCGGCGGCCGCCTCGCCGATGCCGGTTTGCCGGCAGCCGAGCGCGAGGCATTGTCGTGCTCACCCAGCCTTCGGCCTCGCGCATGATCTTCAGGACTGGCAGGCCGGAAACACGCGGCATGGTCAAGCCGCGGTCCGGGTCGACGCCGCCGGATGCGGATCAGGCGTTGCGGCTCGCCATATGTGCATCGAGCTTCTTTCTCGAAGGCCCGTACCGCTTGATGATGGTCGCGGCCTCGCTCGGCGGTAGGCCGTATTTTTTCGCAAACGCCGCAACGTCGTAAGGCTCCTCGCCGGAGGCCGGTTTGCGGTCCTGCTTGGTCTTGGATTTGTCGTCGGCCATGTCGTCCTCCGTCACATCCGGTGGTTATAGGGTTCCTTAGTCCGGCCGACCATCCTTGGCAGTCGGAAAAGGATGGCACGCCGGTCTGATCGGTTGCCCGGCTGGGGAGCTGCTGGTTCCCGCTCATGGGCTCGAACCACGATTCACGCCTTCAAAGGGCGCTGTCCTACCATTAGACGAAGCGGGAATAGAGGAAGTGGACGCTGTCTAACACTTTCTCATCCGCGCATGAAGCCGCTTCATGCCGTCATCTGGTTGAGCATGTGAGACACTGCCTTTTCAGCAGGGCCTTGTAGAGTTAGGAGCAATCGCCGTGATTAAAACCGACCTCTCCGACGTCTACCGAGACTATATTGCCTGCCTGAATAAGCAGGACTGGGAGAAGCTGGGACAGTTCGTCGATGATGAGGTGATCCACAACGGCCGGCGGCTCGGCTTATCAGGTTATCGCGAAATGCTGGAGACAGACTTTTCTGAAATCCCGGACCTTTATTTTAACGTCTGGATGCTGATTTCCGATCCGCCTTATATAGCGAGCCGGCTTGACTTCGATTGTACCCCGAAAGGAACATTCCTCGGCCTCCCTGTAAGCGGGAGGAGAGTTTCCTTTGCCGAGAATGCTATCTATGAATTTCGGGACAAACGGATTGTACAAGTATGGTCTGTTATAGACAAGGCGGCTATCGAAGCTCAGCTTTAGCACGATGGATTTTCGCGTAACTTGTCTCGAAGCAGTCTTCACCCTGCTGGCTTAATAGTCCCTGAGCCTAGACTCGTGTTATCGCCAACAGCCACGCCAGAAGTTCCAGCAACAATAGAAACAGGGCAAGCTGTAGCGACATGCGCAGGCGCTGAATGATCCGCCAGTTGCTGGCCATGTCGGTTTTGATGCGGAGCGCAAGCGCGCGGTGCATCACATCCATGGTTCCGGAAGGGTTTTTATCGACAAAGTCCTGGAGCAGTTGCTCTGGATCGAAGCGGAACGTATAGGCGTAGTAGGGCCACAACATGATCACGACCAGCAGCCCGATCAGGAAAAGCAGCGCCAGCGCCAGCCAGTCCCACAGCCCCAGCCCATCCAGGAGGGCTCTGCCGCCGAGGAGAGAACTTACGAACGCGGTTGCAAAGATCAGATTGCCCGCTCGCGTATTGAGGCTCTCCACCACGTTCTGCTGATGCAGAAGACCTCGCACTGCCTCGGCATAAACAAAGGCCAGACGGGGGTCGGATGCCGCGGCGGGCTGGTTTTCTCCCACCGATGAAGAATGCTCGGCCATGAGGTGTCGTTCCACGTTCCGATATGAACCACGATATGAACAATGGCAGCTGCCTGTCTACCGCCTGTCCAGGACCCCGGCCTTGACGCCTGAACACGCTGCCCCAGATTACGCGGCGGAGTTTCAGACATGCGATACGACTGGCCGGGGCGCAAATTCCTGGAACGGCATTTCGGTATTGTTATTGCAATTGGCCTGGTTGCAGGGCTGTCGGCCCTGGCCGCGCTGGGCTACACGCCTTAAGCCGCCGATTTAGCACCCAAATCCTAATGTAAGCGAAAAGTAACGGTGCCACGCAACCAGACCGGCGCCACGTGCATTTCAATGCATGACGATGTTTCGCCCCGATATCCCTGCAAAATGCTGCGCTTATTGCGGCGGGCGCGACCATGACTACGAGAACTGCCCGAAGTGGAAAGCTGAAGCCGAACAGCAGAAGGACCAGCGCGTCGATCCAGGCCCAAGCCCGGCATGGCGGATCGACAAGCCCGACAAAACCGCAGCCTGAACCATCCCGCTGATCGGCTCCAACAAACACCAGCCGCTGCCGACCCGCTACCGCTTCTGCGTATGCCCAACGGCATTGGCGAAAGAAATGTCACCCTTGATCTCGCGCATGGCCATCGACGTGATCGTCCGGCGCACGCCGGGCAGGCGGCTGAGCTCGACGCGCAGCATCCTGTCCAGCGCCATCATGTCGACCGTCACGATCTGCAGGAGATAGTCGGCCTCGCCTGTCGTGGCGTGGCAGCGCCGGATCAGCGGGTGCGCCTGGACTGCGGCCTCGAAGGCTTCGGAAAGCTCGAAATCGATCGACACCTGGATGAAGGCTTCGATGCCGAAGCCGAGTTTTGCCGGGTCGATCCGTGTCGAGTAGCCGCGGATGATGCCGGCGTCCTCCAGCGCCTTGACCCGCTTCCAGCACGGCGTCTTGCTTAAGCCGACCTCGTCGGCGAGCACCGCGAAGGAGGTACGCGCGTCGCGTTCCAGCGCTGCGACGATCTTCCGGTCGAGAGCATCCAGCATCAAACGTTCTCCAGGATGGCGCCATGAATGGAATTTCGTCCTTCAATTCTCGTTATTTGAATAACAGAAGGGAACAATATTCAAGCCAAAAGCGCTTATTCTCCAGGCTCGGACCGAACAGATGCCCTGAACCGACGGGCCGGGCAAAGGAGCAGCTGCCATGCACAAGCCGGATTATTATGCCCGCATCGAAGCGCCCGAGATGCGCGACTACGGCGTCTACCTCCAATGCGACAAGCTTCTCGCCTGTCAGAAGCCGCTGGCCGAGATGGTGAATGCCGACGAACTGCAGTTCCAGATCGTGCATCAGGTCGAGGAGCTGTGGATGAAGCTCATCACCTACACGCTGGTCGACGTCGTCGACTTTCTCGAGCAGCAGAACACGCATCGCGTCGTCACGCTGATGGGGCGCGTGCATCGGCTGATGCGCATGATGACGGTGCAGCTCGACCTGCTCGAAACCATGTCGCCCAAGGAATACCAGGAGATTCGGCTGCAGCTCGGCAATGGCAGCGGCCAGGAATCGCCGGGCTTCAAGCTCTTGCTGCGCATGCCGCCGGACCTGTGGCGGGCCTTCAAGGCGTCCTATCTCGATGGTCGCGGGCTCGCGGTCGAGGATGTCTACGATCTCAGCTATGATCACGGCGACAGCTATGTCGTCGCCGAGGCGCTGATCGAATTCGACGAGCTGTTCCAGAAATTCCGCGCCAATCATCTCTATCTCATCCACCGTTCGATCGGGCTGGGCTCGAAATCGCTGAAGGGCCGGCCGGTCGAACTGCTGCAGGCAGGCGCCGGCCATCGCTTCTTTCCGGAGCTGTGGGACATACGCTGCGACATGACCGACCGCTGGGGCAGCCAGTATGGAACTGTGCGGGATTCGATCAGCCACCACGCGGCCGAGTAGGCCGCTTCGCGCTCCGCTGGCTCACGGCTGGTAGCCGAGGCAGATGGCGCCGAGTGCGACGATGGCGCAGGCGGCGATGCGCCGGGGCGTCAACACCTCGCCGAGAAACAGCCAACCGATCAAGGCCGCGAAGACGACGCTGGTTTCCCGGATCGCCGCGATCGGGCCAGCTGGCCCGAGCGCAAAGGCCGCGACTACGAGGCCGTAGGCCAGCAGCGCGAACACGCCTCCGCCGAGCGCCTTCAGCGTTTCGGCCGAGCGAACATTGACGACGAGCCGGCCACGGAATGCAATGAAGGCTGCCGGCAGCAGGGCGCCGTAGATCAGCAGAACCCACGCGGTGTAGGCAGTGGCGCTTCCCGCCTGGCGAACGCCGATCGCATCGACCGTCGCATAGGCGGCGATGATCGCGCCCGCCGCCAGCGCATGGAGGATCGATGTGGTCGCGGCCCGTCCCTTGCCCGAGGCGAGACTCATGATGCCGCCGGCGACGAGGGCGACGCCGAGGGTTTGCGGCATGGTGAGGTGCTGGCCAGCCAGCAGCAATCCGCCGAGCGTGACCAGGAGCGGCACGCTGCCGCGAACGATGGGATAGACCTGTCCCAATTCGCCGTTTCTGTAGGCGGCGACAAGAAACATGCTGTAGCCGATCTGCAGGCAGGCCGAGAGCACGACGTAGGGCCAGGCCTGGGGTGCCGGAAGCGCATGGAAGATCGCCAGGGGAATGGCGACCAGCGTGCTCGAAAAGCTCATCACGGTGACGGTCCACAGCCTGTCGGCTCCGGTGCGCAGAAAAGCGTTCCAGCTTGCATGCAGGATGGCCGCAAACAGTGCCAGCCCGATGACCGTTGCGGTCATGGGGTCGACGCCGCGATGATGCTGGACGCCGCCTTGCGGGCGTCGCGAATGGCGGTGTCACCCTGTCCCATCTCAGCCATCAGGGTTGCCCCCTCGATCAGCATCAGCAATGCCGCCGCAGCGCCTGTCGCCCGGTCCGGCGGCATCATATCCTCGAGGATGGACTGCATCCTGCGCCTGAGGCCGTTCTTCTGCGCGGCAACGGCCTTGAACACCGGGTGTTCGGGATTGCCGAACTCGGCCAAAGCATGCGCAAACAGGCAGCCGTGAAAGTCGGTGCTGTGAAACCAGCGCCCGTACCAGTCGAAGATGGTCGCGATCTTCTGCTTGGGCGTGGCGGCCGCATCGGCGAGGCGGTCAAGCTGGCGGTCGAAACGCCGGGCGCGATAGTCAAGCACCTCGACGATCAGGTCGTCCTTGCTGGGGAAGTGACGATACATCGTCATCTTGGCGACCTCCGCCTCGGCGATGATCCGGTCGATGCCGGTGGCATGAAAGCCGCCGCGCTTGAACAGAGCGTAGGCGGTTTCGACGACGTGCCGGCGTTTGTCTGAGCCGATCGGGGATGACGAGGTCATGGTTTGTCACGTGTGGTGATGAGACAGGTCTGTCTCTTTCCTAGACGGCGGCCTGCCATCCGTCAATATGCGGTTCGGATTTGGTTCTTGATTGGTTCTTGAAAAGGATCGGCGGCAGCGGGAAGATGGCCACCTACGGGGCCGGACGGTAGGTCCATGCGGGGAAACGAGGAAAAAAGCGGCCGGTGTCGGACCCGTGGCGGGTCGACCGTCCTTGGGTCGAACCCTTCGCAACATTTGGGAGAGAGATCATGCCGTCAGAAATCGTTCAATCACCGTGGCAGACCGTGGCAATCCTCATTGGCCGTCTGATCTTCGCGGCCGTCTTCGTGATGGCGGTGACCTTCAAGTTCATCGACATGGGCGCCACCGCGGGCTACATCGCCGCCGCCGGATTTCCGTTCCCGCTGTTTCTGGCCTGGTGCGCGGCCCTGCTCGAGGTCGTCCTCGTGCTGTGCTTCCTGACCGGCGCCTTCTTCTCGCAGGCCGCCCTTGTCGCCGCCGCCTATGTGCTGTTCCTCGCCTTTGCCTTCCACGGCCCGTCGCACTGGGCCGGCAATCAGGCCGAGTTCGGCTTCTTCGTCGATCATTTTACTTTCCTGGCCGGGCTGCTGTTTGCCGCAGTGCATGGGCCGGGCCGCGTGCTGACCTGGAAGCCTGTATCGGCCAGCTGATCGCACCTCGGCTGGCAAGCGGCGTTCCGATACGGGACGGGGAGGCGATCGCAACGTCACATCTGGTCGTTGTAGGGTTCCTTCATCTGGCCGACCATGCGCGCCAGTTTCGAGAACGACGGCATGTCCGCCTCCGGCTGGCACTGATTGGCCAGTTCCAGCAGCCGGATCGGGAAGTTGACGGCATCGCGGCTCGACGCCGACATGCCTTCGGACCGCTCCTCGCTGGTCTCGCTGGCTTCGGCCTTGCGCAAGGCGATGTCTATCTCCTCGACCGTCAGCACGCCCTTGCGGACAAGGACCTGATTGATCGATGCGACGGCCATCAGCAGGCCCTCGAGTTGCAGATTGGCGACATTCATGGCTTTGCTCCCATTGACAAAATTGCAAACGCGCGAACGCCGGTTCCGATCCGGACAGCTGCAGCATAATCGCGGCGGGCGGCCGAATTTTAGGCCGGCCCACGAGATTTCGCTTGCTTTGTGACGGCAGCTATGCTAGGAATATAATCATGGTGCTGATTTGCGCCAACGACCCNCAGCATAATCGCGGCGGGCGGCCGAATTTTAGGCCGGCCCACGAGATTTCGCTTGCTTTGTGACGGCAGCTATGCTAGGAATATAATCATGGTGCTGATTTGCGCCAACGACCCGCCCGCCGAGGCGGGTTTTTTGTTTTTAGCCTTCGAGAACGTTTGTGCCTGTGTTGTCGATATCAAATGTCGGCGGGACAGCACCCCCCTCTGTCCTGCCGGACAGGACTTGGGTTCCTCGCCCCACGAAAGTGGGAGAGGTGTCGCGGCAAAGCCGCGACGGAGAGGGGGACTGCGCCTGCAAAGAAAGACCCCTCTCCGGCCGCGGAGCCTGTTCTCGGGCTTGCCAAAGGCAAGACCCGTGGGCGGCCACCTCTCCCCCCGCTTCGCACGGGGCGAGGAACCCAAGTCCTGTCCGGCGGGACAGAGGGGGGCGCGAAGGATCGCGACGCGTGTGGTCGTCACTTTCGCCAACACATTTCTTCACGCGTGCCATAGCGCGCACTGCTCACCAGAGACCCCCATGTCCAAGCGTTACGCCACCATCATCAGCGACGATGACGGCCGCGAGGTCGTCAGCGCCATCGGCGAATTCGAAGGCGCGCCCGATGCGCGCCACGGCCGGGTCGAGCCGGTCGCCGCCGGTGTGCGGATCGGCATGGTCCGGGGCGTCGACGCGGCCGGCGGCTTTGGGTTTCCGCAAGCGGGCGTCAGCGCCGGTGCGGTGAGCATCGCCAGGGCGGCGCTCAAAGCCGCGTCAGGCGCCGGCAAGTCCGGCAGCGCGGCTGGGGCAAAGGGCGATGCGGCAAACCGGCCGCGGAAGCCAACGCGTGCAAAGCCCGGCAAGCGGGCGCGCAAGAAACCCACGCGCCCGGCCAAGAAAACAGCGAAGCCGGCGATGTCCGCCGGGATGATGGGGTAGGGCATGGCCGAGGATTCTTTCTGCGACGAACCGCCTGATGTGACGGAACGGCCCTCCGGCCGGCCGAGGCGGGCGAAGAAAACGCTGGCCGATGGTTTTCTGGAAGCCATCCGCGCCGATTTCCGGGCGCATGGCGCCGGCGTCATCGCCGAGGTCCGTACCGAAAAGCCCGACCAGTATCTGAAGATCGTGCTGTCGGTGCTGCCCAAGGATTTGCACGTCGATATCAACAGTCTGGATGTATTGAGCGATGACGAAATCAGGCAGCGCATCCGCGGCCTCGAAGCCGTCCTGCGGCCATTCCTCGGGAAACCGGGCCTCGGGAAACACGGCCTCGGGAAACCGGGTCTCACCAAGCCGGGCCTCGACGGCGAAGACCGAGTATCTGAACCTGCTCAGGGAATTGGACCGGAGGCGGCGCACTAACCAGCTTGCCGCCTATCGGCCCTATCTCAGGCAGGCCGAGTTCCATGCGGCGGGCGCGACCAACCGCGAGCGGCTGTTCATGGCCGGCAACCAGCTCGGCAAGACAAGGGCCGGCGGCGCGGAATGGGCGATGCATCTCACCGGCCGCTATCCCGAGTGGTGGCAAGGCAAGGTTTTCGACACGTCCGTGCGGCTATGGGCGGCCGGCGTCACCGCCGAGGGCACGCGCGACAACCCGCAGCGCATCCTGATCGGCCCGCCGCAGCAGCCGGCGGCGTGGGGCACCGGCATGATCCCGGCCGACGCTATTCTCAGCACCATCATGGGGCGCGGCGCGCCGCACGGGCTGGACAGCGTGGTGGTGCGCCATGGCGGCGGTGGCGATGTGCAGGCCGATGAATCGGTGCTGTCGTTCAAGAGCTATGAGAAGGGTCGCGAGAAATGGCAGGGCGAGACGCTGCACGGCGTCTGGTTCGACGAGGAGCCGCCGCTCGACATCTATTCCGAGGGCCTGACCCGCACCAATGCGACCGGCGGCATCACCATCGTCACCTTCACGCCGCTGCTCGGCATGTCGGAGGTGGTGCTGTTGTTTTTGTCGGCGGAGGAGGTGGAGGGAATGGGGAGAGGGTGACATCGCAGGAGTTCCTCGCCCCGCGCGAAGCGGGGGGAGAGGTGGCCGCGAAGCGGCCGGAGAGGGGCTCTCCGCTTGCACGAGCGGGCGTCCCCCTCTCCGTCTCGGCTTCGCCGAGCCACCTCTCCCCCGCTTCGCGGGGGCGAGGAACCCAAGCTTTCAAAAGCTCTCGCCAAACAACACTCTACGCAGCGCGTCTGCCAAAATGATTCAACACTGTGAGCGCGCTCCAATGACCCGCCACGTCACCTTCATGACCATCGACGATGCCGAGCACTATACGCCGCAGCAGCGCGCCGCGATCATATCAGCCTATCCCGCGCATGAGCGCGAGGCGCGAGCCAAGGGCATTCCGGTGCTTGGCTCCGGCCGCATCTTTCCGGTGCCGGAAGAGCTGATCGCCTGCGAGCCGTTCCGGCTGCCGCGCTACTGGCCGCGGCTCGGCGCGCTGGATTTCGGCTGGGACCATCCGTCTGCAGCGGTCGAGCTCGCCTGGGATACCGAGACCGATGTCGTCTACGTCGCCAAAGCCTGCCGCGCTTCGCAGCAGACTCCCGCCATGCAGGCGCTGACCCTAAAACCGTGGGGCGAATGGCTGCCCTGGGCGTGGCCGCGCGACGGCCGCCGCGAGACGCTGGAAGGTGCGGGCGTAGCACTGGCCCGGCAATATGCGGCGCATGGCCTGAACATGCTCGCCGGCCATGCGCAGTTCGCCGACGGCTCGGTGTCGGTCGAGGCCGGGCTGATGGAGATGCTCGACCGCATGCAGAGCGGCCGCTTCAAGGTGTTCTCGACGCTTTTGCCCTGGTTCGAGGAATTCCGGCTCTATCACCGCAAGGACGGCCAGGTGGTGAAGCTGCGCGACGATCTGATGGCGGCGACACGCTATGGCGTGATGATGCTGAGGGAAGCGGTGGTCGATCCGGCGGAGTTCAAGACGGCACGGCGGAAGGCGGGGCAGAGCGATCCGCTGGGGGCGTTTCGGTGAGGCGGTAAAGGTCAAGGCGGTTGATCGATGAGATTGGGTGGGGACAGCAGGCCCTTGGAGATCGAAGAGGGCGTCGGATGTATCTCTTGAGCGTTGTAAATGACGATCCAGCAGTAAATACAGCTCACCATGCTTCGTGTACCCACGACTCGCTTTTTGACAGTCGGCTCTTTATGGGATTACGAAGCGGTCTATTTGTGGGGTGGGTATGCTTGCGTGCGGGATTGCTTGCCAGCCGACCGAGATTCAGCGGGAAATAGAGGCATTTCAGTCAAGCACAAGTCCGGTGCGGGTAGCAACGGACAAGGGAGAGGGTTTCCTAAAGTCGCTCGGAAACCCAATGGGCTCTGCTGCGCTCATCTCGGAATTGGCAGCAGGGGAACTGGCGACATGGTTCGGATTGAAAGTCCCTCCATTTGCCATAATCCGACAAATTTCGATCGACATAACTATGTCCAAGAACGGGGTCGTCATGTTGCCTCCCTTGTTCTTCTCTTACGCGGTGGACGGAACTCCGCGCGATGGCCAAGACACATTCCTCTCCCGTCTCCGTGACCCGGACGACGTAGCGCGGCTAGTCGTATTCGATACGTGGATTCGAAATTGGGATCGTTTCCTGAATGGGGACGCGAACTCCGAAAACCTCCTCTACGTGAGGGCCGCTGGCGGTCGAAAATACGACCTTGTACCGATAGATCATTCGAATTGCTTCATCGGCGATGATGTTGATTTCCCTACTGGTCCGGCACCAGAGGATTGGGTCACTGACCCCAATATCTATGGAAAATTTCCTGAGTTCGATCCTTACATAGATGCCCGATCTGTCACCCAAGCCGTTCATAGGCTGGCGCAATTACAACGCAATTTCGTGGTCGAAGTTGTTAACTCCGTACCTGCAGAATGGGGCTTGGGTCTCAATGCCGCAAAGTCACTTGTCGATTTGATTTGTGACCGTGCCGATTTTGTGATGAACACCATATCTGCGAGATTGGTGGATGCACCAGAAATCCCAGGATTGGTCCAGTGATGCGTGAATCGCAAGGATATTACTCGCTCGTGCAATACTCGGAGTTTCCCGAGCGCGCGGAGTTCGTGAACATTGGCGTTATCCTTTTCGCCAGTGCGGAGCCGTACGTGTTCGCAAAATTTAGCCAGCGGCCGCGGCGCGCCGAAAAGGCGTTCAACGTGCATTTAGGCAATCATTTCAAGTTCTTGCAAGAGTCAATGGAGAACCGGATTAAGCTCGAATTTGGTTCTGGTTGGAATAAGGAACGGATTGAGCAATTTGTCGCGCTCAGGTCCGGTAAGGTTCGCCTCTCGCCAGTCCGCTCGGTCCTGGTCAGAAGCCCAGTGGAGTTGATCGATGATCTCTTCCAGCGATTGGTCGGCGATGTGCCCAATGTAAGACGAGGGCAGCGGCCATCCACCAAACTTGCGCACGCTTTTAGACTAAGCGGCGTCGACAAACTCCTTTTGAAACCGGAGCCGGTTCTCTTGTCGGGAGGCGTCAAGATTGAGGCACCGTTCGCCTATCAGAATGGTTCGTTCAATCTGATTGATGCGGTTTCCCTAGCTGGTGATCCCGACAAAGCTCTCAATCGGGCAAGTCCGCATATGATTGAAGGAGAACTACTCTATCAAGAAACAGCTCTTGCCAATCGCAAGCAGCTGGTAGTGATTGGTGATGAAGGTGATAGCCAAGATTCGGCATTTTTAGACATGGTTTCGGCGCAGATGGAGCGTCATCATGTGAGATTTTACACCATCGACCATATCGAACCCCTGGTGAAGGACATACGCGAGAACTACGCTATTCATCACTAGGACTTGCGAGGCATGGTTCGCCGCGTTGCTACCTGAAAGCCTCGCTTCGGCTCATCTTTCTCAAAGCTGCCGAGCGGTTTTCTTAGACCGCTCGGATTTGCTCTTTTTAAAAAAACCTTTCGTCTTTCTTGCCGGCAGGCGTTTCGTCGTTCTTTGATCGCGCCTGCTTTGCAAGGGAGCGCTCTTCAATGCCTCCGGCCTCTTCATGACCGTCCGTATCATCCCCGCAACCCTGCGCGACCTCTCCTACATCGCCGCCAACCTTCGCCCCGAGGACCGGGCCGAGATCGACTGCCAGTTCGACGACTGGTCGCCGGCGCTGCTGGCGCTGACGGCGCTGCAGGGGTTTGCCTATGTCGCCGAGCTCGACGGCAATCCGGAAGCCGGCTTTGGCGCCGCCGAGCAGCGCGGCGGCTTATGGATCGCCTGGAGCTGGGGCACGCACCGCATGAGGCGCTGCGTGCCTGGGATCACGGCGTTCTTTCACGCCGTGCTCGGTCCGGAGGTGGCCGCGCGCGGTGCTTTCCGCGTCGAGGCGCGGGCGGTGGCCGCCAATGAATTGGCGCTGCGCTGGCTCGCCCGGCTTGGCGCCACGCAACGCTGCCGCCTGCCGGGTTACGGCCGCAACGGCGAAGATTTTTTGCTCTACGACTGGACAAGAGAAAGCTGGAACCATGTGCCTTTTTCAAAAGCCGCCGGCGCTGAAGCCGCTGCCACCCACACCGACCATTGCCGACAAGGACGTGCAGGCGCGCGAAGCAGCGCTTCGGGCTGAACTCGAGCAGCGCCAGGGCACCGCCGGCACAGTCAAGACCGACCTGTCGCCGAGTGACCTCACCGGCCAGCGCCGCGTGCTGCTGGGGGTGTGATGTGGGTGCGATGAAGGGGGTAATCTCCCCCTTGAGGGGGAGATTACCGGCAGGCAAGAGGGGGTCGGCGCGACCGGACGCGGCCTCCTGTGGCAGATCAAGGTTGGCGCTTTGCGCGAGACGACCCCCCTCAAGGGGGGAGATCGCTGTCACCCCGGCTTGCGCGCAAACGCCCAGACCATCAGCGGGTATTCCTCGTCGTTGCTGAGGTCACGCCATAGGCCGTAGGGGCGCACCGGACCGCCGATATGGGCTTTTGCGCAGGCTTTGTTGCCCCAGCTGAACACCTGGATTTCCGCCTGGGGGAAGCCGCCTTCGACCAGCACCTGCTTCAGGCCGGCGGCGGTCCAGCGGTTGTAGTCGTGCGGCCGCGCATGCACCCTGAATAGGAACGGCGTCGCCACCATAGCCCAGCCGCCCGGCCGGGTCATGGCATGGATATTCTGTACCGCGGCGAGCGGGCGCTGCACATGCTCCAGCACCTGGTCGGCGATGACGACGGAATACTGCCGGTCGGTGCGGTCCTTGCAGATGTCGAAGTCGGGGAAATCGACCGACGTATAGTTGGAGCACATCGTCTTCCAGTGGCGGTTCCAGCCGGGCGAGATCTCGATCACGTCAGAGGATTTGCGGCCGTGCGCCTCAAGAAACGCGGTGAACGCCTCGATCTGCCTGATGCGCAGCCAATTGCGGGAATCGTAGCCGAGCAGCCGCTTTGCAACCTGCTTGCCTCGCCTCTTCAGGGCGCCGGGTAGGCTTTCCGTCATTGTCAAATCGATCTCCTTAAATCCCCGCCGCGCCCCGTTGAACATCGCAAAAGCGAACAAAATTCGACCTGGCCTTGGCAATATCTGGGCTTCGAACAAGCTGATACCACCGAAGAAAGAATGCCATGACGAGCGATTCCCGCGCCCACGATATCCTGTCGCGACAGGCGGAACTCGAGAGCGAGCGCAGCCAGTATGAGGCTGTCTGGGAGGCGGTGTCGGAATTCTGCGACCCCGACGCGCCCGACGTCTGGAGCGGCCGCCGGCAATCCGGCGCGGCGACGCAGGCCGAGCGGCAGGAGCGGCGCGGCGCACGCGTCTACGCCAACACCATCAACTCGGCCGCCAACCGGCTGGCCGCCGGGCTGGAAAGCCTGATCATCCCGCAGTCGGAAAAATGGCACGGGCTGTCGACCGCCGCCATGAATGACGAGGAGACCGACGAGGAGAAGGAATGGGCGGAGGCGCTTCGCGATTTCCTGTTTGCGCTGCGCTATTCCGCCAATTCGAATTTCGTGCCGGCGACGCAGGCCTGCCTGCGCAACGTCGTGCGCTACGGCCCGGCCTATCTCTACGCCGAGGAGGGCTTTGGCGGCACGCTGATCCGCTATGCCTCGATCCCGGTGGTCGAGGGCTATCTCTGCCGCAACCGCTGGGGTCAGGTCGACATTTTCCACCGCCGCTACGAACGGACGGCGCGGCAGGCGGCGCAACTGCTCGGCTATGAGAAGCTGCCGGCGCGGATCAAGATGCTGGTCGACGACCCGACCAAATGCGAGACCAAAATTTCGCTGATCCAGTGCATCCAGCCGCGCGACGAGCGCAAGATGTACCGGTTGGGCGGATCCTACCAGTATCTCGACACGGCCTTCGCTTCCTATCATGTCATCGAGGACGAGGAGGTCATCGTCAGGGAGAGCGGTTTCCGCTCCTTCCCGGTGTCGTGCTTCAACTGGCGCCGCTATGAGGGCGACCCCTATGGCATCTCGCCGACCATCGAGGCGCTGACGACCGTGCGCGAGGAAAACGCCGTGCGCCGCTCCGGCCTCAGGGCGCTGCAGCAGATCACCGATCCGGCGACTGCGTCGAAGGCCAGGCTCGACTATGTGCCGGTGCTCAATCCAGGCGAGAACTATCCCGGCCTGATCGACGACAATGGCCGGCCGCTGATTGCGCCGATCGTCACCGGGCAGAACCCGACCTATGCATTCAACTACGCGGAAAGCCGGGCCGAGGAGATCCGCGACATGATGTTCGTCAACCTGTTCCAGACGCTGGTGCAGAACCCGCAGATGACGGCCACGGAAGCGCTGATCCGGCAGGAGGAGAAGGGCGCGTTGCTCGGTCCCTCCGGCTCGATCATCCAGGCCGGCTTTGCCGCGAATCTCGACCGCGAACTCGGTATCCTCGAGGACAAAGGATTGTATGAGGAAGACAGCCGCTTCCTGCCGCCGGCGAGCCTTGCCGGCAAGGCGGTGCGGCCGACCTTCACCGGGCCGCTCGACGTGCTGCGCCGCTCGGCCGAGGCGCGCGACACCATCCAGGTCGTCACCACGGCCATGCAGATGGCGCAGTTCGACCCCGGCGTCATGGACAATATCGACGGCGACGAGGCGCTCAAGATCGTGCAGAGCGCCGGCCGCAGCCCGCAACGCATTTTTCGCCGCCAGAACGAGGTGGCTGATATTCGCGATGCGAGAGCCAAAGCTCAAGCTGCGCAGGCCGGCATGGCGGCGATCGCCACCGCCGGCAAGGTGGCCAGGGATGCCGTGCCCGCCGCCGTGCAGGCGCGTGACAGCGGCCTGCTCGACAGTCTCAGCGGGCTGATGCCGCAGGACGGCGAGGATGGCGGCGCATGAGCGGCAAACGCTTCGCCCATTCGAGCCAGGCCGGCGGCCCGGCCAAGGCGCAGGACGCGCTGACCAAGGCCTATCTCAGGGTGTTCTCAGGCCAGGACGGCGAGATGGTGCTGGCCGACCTGACGGCGGCGACCGGCTATTACCGCCGCCCGTCCTATGGCGAGTGGCTGGCCAAGACCAAGACGCCGAACGGCTTCGAACTGCACAGCGCGCTGAGCAATGCGCGCGCCGAAGTGGTGCAGCACATCATGGGGTTCCTGACGCTGGACGAGGCGGAGCTGGCGGCGCTGGAGAAGGCGGCGCGGCTGGAAGGGAGGTGAGGGGTGAGGCACCGCCATTGGTGACGCCTTCTCCCCTTGTGGGAGAAGGTGGATCGGCGCGTCAGCGCCGAGACGGATGAGGGGTGCTGGAGGAAATGAGGCGTCGGTGTTCCCTGGAACACCCCTCATCCGGCCGCTTCGCGGCCACCTTCTCCCACAAGGGGAGAAGGGAAGACCAGCGCCCCGCTATCGCTCAAGAACCGCCGCGGTAGTAACCGTCGCAAGGTGCGGTGTAGAAATGGCCGGAGCGATCCTGATAGCGGCAAAGTCTCTGTTGGCCTTCGGTCTTTGCACATCCCGCCAGCGCGGTAGTCACGAGCATGGCGGCAATGGCTTTGTACATGGTCATCGTCTGCTACTCCTTTGAAGCCTATGAACTAACACACTGGCTGATTTCGCCAAATCACGACGCTCATAGGAAGGAGCGGTGCTGGCGAAGGCGGCAATGTTGGAGGTGAGGCGACGGGTCATTGCCAGTCGCGGAGATCCAAATTGATCCGCACGGGACTTTTCTTCGTATCCAAGGGAGCGCAGCGATAGAGAATCCGCTGCGCGATGGCGTGCACTTCTTCGGAGTTCAACGAGTGCGGGCTGTAGGAAATGACCGCGACATTCTTGATGTTGCCGGCGTCATCGAGCGTCAATTCGAACGTAGCCTTCAGCTTGCTGTCCACCCACGCGACCGGAAGGATCATGCACCCTTGAATCTGTTCGGTTAGGCTTTCTGCTTCATTGGCACGCGCCGAGAAGGCGCACATGACCAGTAGCAAAGTTATAACAGCCCGCATCGTCGCCCCATCTGGAGTACACGATAGCGCTGAACTCGGATCAGGGTAAAGGGCGGAAGCTTCGGCGCGCCCTTCTCCCCTTGTGGGAGAAGGTGGATCGGCGCGAAGCGTCGAGACGGATGAGGGGTGCTGGAAGAAATGAGGCGCTGGTGTTCCCTGGAACACCCCTCATCCGGCCGCTTCGCGGCCACCTTCTCCCACAGGGGGAGAAGGGAAGACCAGCGCCGGCGCTATCGCTCAATAATCGCCGCGGTAGTAGCGGTCGTCGCAAGGTGCGGTGTAGATGCGGCCGTAGCGATCCTGATAGCGGCAAAGCTGTTCGCCGCGCCGCTGCGGCGTCGTCGCGCTGCCGACGACCGCCCCCAGCAGGGCGCCGCTGGCTGCACCGATAACCGTGCTCTTGGTGTCGCGGCCCAGGGCCTGACCGACGAGAGCGCCGCCAGCGCCGCCGACCAGGGCCCCCGTGGTGGCTCTCTGCTGGCCTTCGGTCTGGGCACATCCTGCCAGCGCGGCAGTCACAAGCAGGGCGGCAATGGCTTTGTACATGGTCATCGTCTGATACTCCGTTGAAGCCTATGAACTAATACACTGGCTGGTTTTGCCAAGTGTTTGCCAAGTGCGGTCGCATTGCGGCGGAACAGCGGCAACCACTTGTCACGAAATGAGACATGGTTTCTTTCGTCTTGACGGCGAGTGCCTCCGACTCGGAAAGATCATAGTCAAACAAGACCATAGAGTCAGGCTCTGTCGAAATGAATCAGGCTCCGGCCGTAACGATTCGACCGGCCCAGCCGATCCCTCAAATCCAAAAGCAAAAAAGCCGGGCTGAACCGGTGTGTCTTTCCATTTCCAAACAACAAAAGGAATATTTCACATGACAGATCTGGCAGACGCCGGGTCCGTGGTGGCTTCGCCACCGGCGGGCAACCTTGCACGGCCACCGGCCGCCGGGGACAACGGGTCCTCCCCGCCGGCTGCAGAAAGTTGGTTTGACGGTCTTTCCGAAGGCAACCGCAAGCTCGCTGAAACCAAGGGCTGGACCAAGCCTGAAAGCCTCGATCGGGTTTTCACATCCTATGCGGAGCTGGAACGGCAGCAGGGCGAAAGCCTGCGTGTTCCCGCGGCGGACGCGCCTGGGGAAGACTGGGACAGGTTCCATGCCCGGTTGCCTGAGGCGATGCGCCCGCTGACATCGCCCGACAAGGTCGAGTACAGGCGCCCCGATGGGCTTCCCGAAGACTTCGCCTATTCGGACGAGCTCGCCAATGCGTCCAAGGCCTGGGCGGTCGAGGCCGGCGCCACGCCGAAGGTGGCGCAGGCCTATCACGACCGCTTCGTCGGTTACATGGCCGAGCAGGCCAAGGTGCAGCAGATTGCCCTTGCCCGTTCGGTCGAGGCTACTCACGACGACCTGGTCAGGGAGTGGGGACCGACCGACAGCGACGGCTTTCGCCAGAGACTGGAGGTCGCCAACCGGGCGATGAAGAAGCTCGGCCTGGTCGATGCCTACAAGGCGAAAGGCATCCTCCTGCCTGACGGCGCCTTGACCGATCCGCAGATCGCCAAGGCGTTCCACGCCGTCGGCGAGGCGATGTTCAGGGAAGACACGATCGACGGTGGTGCGGCTTTGAGCGGAGGCAATCCCTTCAAGCGCAACGCCGCCGGCGAACGCAACCTGACCGATATCTCAGCCCTCGTCAAAAGCGATCCCGCCCGTGCCCGGCGGCTGGCACGTGAGGCCGGCGAAAACCCCGACCTGTGGATGCCCAACAACCCCCTTTGAAATTGGACCATGATCTCCGGCGAAACCGGTTTCCACTTTTCGGGACCATGGTCTGCCGCCGCCCCAAACCTGAAGGAAGACAAAAATGGCAGATGCCTATACCCGTATCGCGGACGCGATCGTTCCGTCCGTCTATGCACAATACTCGTTCGAGGAGCACGTCCAGTCGCTCGAGATCTACCAGGCAGGGATCCTGTTTTCCGACCCGGCCATCGCCTCGAAGCTCTCCATGGGCGGGCGTTCCGTCGACATGCCCGGCTGGACGGATCTCGGCAATGATCCGTCCGAGCCGGTCAATGACGATCCGACCGATTCGATCGAGATGAAGAAGATCGGCGCGCGCCGCGAGGTTGCCGCCCGCAATGTCCGCGCCCAGGCGTGGGGTATTCCGGACCTGACCTCGATCCTGGCCGGCGACGACCCGCAGAAACTCATTGTCCGCCGCCAGACCGACTACTGGCAGCGCGCCAACAAGCTGACGCTGCTCGGCATCCTGAAGGGCGTGGTGGCCGACAACATCGCCAATGATGCCGGCGACCTCGTCCGCATCACCGGCGCCTCCATCGTCGACACCGACATCATCGAGGCTGCCTATCTGATGGGCGACCGCGCCGACAAGTTCAAGACGATCTGGATGCACTCCAAGCAGATGAAGGCGCTGAAGCTCGCCGACCTCATCGACTATGTGCCGCCGTCCGAGCAGGGCGGGCCGCTGATCCCCTATTACATGGGGCTGCGGGCCGTCGTCGACGACGACATCCCGGTCGCCGCTGGCGTCTACACGGCGTTCATGTTCAAGGACAAGGCGATCCTGTGGAACGAGCTGCCGGTCAATACCGAAGGCGGGCCGCTGGAGTTCGACCGCAAGCCGCGCCAGGGCCATGGCGGCGGCGTCACCGAAATGGTCGCCCGCCGGCACTTCGTCCCGCATGTGCCCGGCACCCGCTTCCTCGACGCCTCCTCGGCCGGCGAATTCGCCACCGATGCCGAGCTGGCGCTGGCGGCGAACTGGGACCGCACGGCGTCGAGCGTCAAGAACATGACGTTCATTGCGCTGAAGACGACCGAAGCCTGATAAGGCCAAGGCGAGGGCGGGGGCGTCAGACTCCCGCCTTTTTTGGACGCTCGGTCGGCCAATGTGGCGAATCCCAAATTCACGTGCTGTGCTGCATTAAACTGATACGAGATTTGCGTCTGGCCGCATTGTTGTTGTTGCACGTTGATGAATCGCCGTCACCAAACGGTTACACAAGAGGACGATGCTGCCTTGTCTTGGCACGGGAGGTAACCATGGATATGACATACAAGGCAGTTCAGGACGTGCTTCGAAAAGCGGGCGTTGTCATAAGCAAAAAGGGCGAACTTCACCGCATAAACTTCTTCAGCGGTCTGGAAAACACCGCCTACTACACGACAAGTCTTCAGGAAGCCCGGGATAGGGGTTTGGCGATGGCGAAAGGCGCCGGAAGGTTGCGAGCAAGCGCCTTCGCCAAGTCGGCCGGAACAGGACGGCGGGTCTCGACACACTTGGGCTGATGCCGCAGGAATTCATCGCCGCGTTGCGCGGCGATATCGTGAAACTGCGATAGCCACAGTATTATCGGGTGGCGCCCGTCACCAGTTTTCCAGCGGTTGCGTTCCGTCGCGCCCCCCTCTGTCCTGCCGGACATCTCCCCCACTTGGGGGGAGATCGGCAGCTTCACCGACAACGCCCTTTCTTCAACGTTGGCGATTGGCGAAAGCCAACGCGACATCCAATCTCCCCCCAAGTGGGGGAGATGCCATTTTTTGGCAAAGAGGGCAGGACAGAGGGGGCGCGACGGAATGCGACCTTTCCCCTCCCCACAATCCCACCCCACCCAGAGCGCTTTTGCCGTGGGGGCACCATGCGTTTCGTTCCACCACTCTTGCTGACGGAGGCCTAAAACCATGGCCATCACCCCGCTCGACATCGCCAACATGGCGCTTGGCGTTCTCGACGAGGCGCCGATCGACAGCCTCGACCAGGACGTCAAAGCAGCCCGCCTGCTCAATCTGCATTTCGATCTGACCCGCGAGGCGGAGCTGACGAAACACGCCTGGGTGTTCGCGATTCTGGCGGCCGCCGTTGCCGGGTCCGATACCGGCAGTGGCGCGGGCACGCTGAACTTTGCCTATGAATTGCCCGTGGACTGCCTGCGGCCTTTGCCGCTGACCCATAATGGCGAGCCGGATGGCGTGCCGATCTCGTGGCGCCAGGAGGCCGGATTGATCTACTCGGACCAGTCCAGCCCATGCCTCATCCGCTACATCGCCAACCTCACCGATCCGAACGACTGGGACGCGCTGTTCACGGAAGTGCTGGTCGCGGCCCTTGCCATCAAGATCGCGCATCCGCTGACCCACAAGGCCGGCATGATCGACATTGCCCGCGGTGCCTATGACCGGGCGCTCGACGCGGCGTTCCAGTCCAACGCCATCCAGCGTGGCGGCAGGTTTTCAACGACGTCCTGGGCGATCCAGCGCGGCGGATTTGTGCGCTGATGACGACGCTCTATCCGGTCCAGGACACATTCGTTCGTGGCGAGATCTCGCCGCGGCTACACGCCCGCGCGTCGCTCGATCTCTATCGGGCAGCGCTTTCCAAATGCGAGAACTTCGTCACCTTGCCGCATGGCGGCATCCGCAAGCGCGGCGGGTCGTATTTCGTCGGCGAGGCCAAGGATTCGTCGAAGAAGACGCGCGGCATACCGTTCATCTTCTCGGCAGACCAGGCCTACATGCTTGAGTTCGGCGACCTCTACATCCGCGTCTACGCCTATGGAGCCCGCGTCGGCACGGTGGAAGTGGCGACACCCTATCTCGAAGCCGATCTGTTCGACCTGCAATTCGTCCAGTCCGCCGACCAGATGTGGATCACCCACGAGGACTACCCGCCGCAGGTTCTCACCCGCGCGGCGCACACCACATGGACGCTGGCCGAGTTCGTCTTTCTCGACGGCCCCTATGACGACATCAACACAAGCGCGACCACCATGGCGCCTGCCGAAACCGGCGCCGTCCATCCTCTTATGACCAACAATACCGCTCCAAGCGGCGCTGCCGCGGACAGCAGCGGCTCCGCCGACGCCTACAAGGTATTCGACCGGAACAATGGGTCAAACCTTTCGCTCGGCACGACCACCGGCTTCGTGTCCTATGATTTCGCCGGTACAGTGACCAAGGTTTGTGACGGCTACTGGCTTCGCGCGCAGTCCATCGGCGGCACAAGGGCACCGGTCGCCTGGGATTTCCAGGGCTTCGACGGCACGAACTGGATCTCGCTTGACAGCCGGACAGCGGAAACCGTCTGGTCGCGCGGCGAGGTGCGCTTCTACGAATTTCAGAATGAGACGGCCTACCAGTCCTATCGGCTGAACATCACCGGCTCGGAGGACGACACCAATGTTACGATCGCGGAAATGGGATGGCATGAGGATGGCGATACACAGACGCCATTCGATCTCACGGTGTCCTCGATCGTCGGCATCAATGACGGCACCGGTTTCCAGGCATCAGATGTCGGCCGCGCCATTCGGCTGCTCGGCTCGGATGCCATCTGGCGCTGGGCGCGCATAACGAGCCGCACCAGCGCGACTGTGGTCAAAATCAGGCTGTATGGGCATGCGCTTCCCAATCTCAGCCCGATCGCGCGCTGGCGTCTCGGCACTTTCGTTCCCGGCAAATACGTCGAAAGCGGTTCGCTGTACGAGGAGCGGCTGGCCTTCAGCCGGAAATTCTCCGTCTACGCATCCGCAACCGGCGACTTCGACAATTTCGCGCTCGGCGAGGAAGATGACGACGCGCTGGAGTTCGTCCAGGCCGGCGGCGGCCAAGCCAACGATATCACATGGATTGCGGAATCCGATGGGGCTCTGCTGATCGGAACGCTTGGCGGGGTGCGCGCGCTGTCGGGTTCGGGCATCGACGAGGCGTTGACGCCGTCGTCCTTCAAAAACCGTCGGTCCCGCACGTTCGGCTGCGCAAAGGTCCGTCCGGTGGATGCCGGGCAGTCGTTCCTTTACGTGACGCGCTCCCGCAAATCGATCGCCGAACTGACCCAGAGCGCCGCCGGCCGCTTCACGTCGGATGATGTCGGACAGATTTCCGAGCATATTCCGAAGAAGGGTGTCGTCGAACTGGCATTCCAGACCGATCCCGATCCGCTACTGTGGTTCCCGCTGGATAATGGGGAACTTGGCGGCTACACGCACCAGCCTTCCCAGGAGGTCCGTGGCATGCACCGGCATCGCATCGCCGGTTCGTTCTCCGGTTCGGCATGGGGCATCGTTGAGAGCGCCGTGGTGACGCCGGGGCAGGGCGGCAACGATGATCTGTGGCTGATCGTAAAGCGCACCATCGGTGGCGCCACCAGGCGCACCATCGAAGTCAAGACCGTTCCGTTCGAATATGGCGAGATCGCCGACGCGTTCGAAGTCGATTGCGGCCTGACCTACACCGGCGCGGCCGTGGGGGTGGTCACAGGCCTGGGTCACCTCGAAGGCGAAACCGTCGACGCTCTGGCGGATGGCAAGGTCTACAAGGGCCTTGTCGTGGCTGCCGGAGCGGTTTCCTTGCCCGGCGGGGCAACGGCGGCCAAATGGCAGGTCGGGCTACCCTATGAGGCCGGCGCCGACACGCTGGAGCTCGACGTCGGCGGCAAGGACGGGTCGATCGTCGGACGTCGAAAGAAGGTGGCGGCGGTCATTCTTTCCCTGTTGGAAACCGATACGACCGGGCTGGAAATCACGTCGTTGATGCGCGGTCGGTGGGAGCCGGTTCGTATCCCCTCGATCGTCTCGCCCGACGGCATGGCCAATCTGTTCACCGGCAATGTCGAGGTGCCGATCGACGACAGCTGGGACGGGCAGGGCAGAGTGAAGATCCGCCACACCAACCCGACGCCGTGCACCATCCGGGCGTTCACGCCGGTGTTCGACGCCGAGCCGTAGTTGAAACTGCCGATCTCCCCCCTCGAGGGCAGGGGAATCGCATTTGAGTAGTTGGAAAATGGCTTGCCAATTGCCGGGTTGTGGATTCTTGGGAGGGCTCCGTAAT